>NZ_LJYL01000035.1:0-25975 GCF_001440135.1 Mycobacteroides sp. H003 | reverse complement strand
GGGCACTGAAACCGGCCGCGGTCTCCAACGACACCGGATCGGCCGCCGGCGGTACCACCGCACCGATCACCGGCGCGGCAGCAGCATGTGCGGCCGCCAGACGCGCGGTCAGCGCCTCCACCGCAGCACTAGTGGCAAGCAGACCTTCCGGAATGACATTCAGATTCATCGTGGGTACTCCCTTCCTTGAGCAGCGTGCTCACTGACGAATGGATTAACGGTCTGTACATATGTCGGGACATCGTTATCTGACAACAGAACGCCGCGGCCCGCAGGCAGACGCTCGAAGCGATGTCCACGGATACGGCCACCGTCTTGCGGGCTACCGCTGAACATCAGGGTGTTGGCCTGCAGTTCGTGGAAACGGCGCAACATGGGGTTGGTCATCAGTATGTGCCCGGAACCGGTGGCACGCGCGGTGATGATCACGCGCAGGCCGAGCTCGCGAGCCTCGGCGAGCAGGCCCGTGATCGGGTTCCAGGGACGCTGCCCGATGTATGGACCGCTGACGGCGGGCGCATCGGGAATCTGGTCGACGTCATCGATGATGAGGTAGTGCCGCTGTGCGGTCACTCCGCGTGACACCCAGTTGTGCAGTTCCTCGGGGGACAGTCCGGCCGGTGGCCGGCGCTTCTCCAGGAGGGCACCCAGGCCCATCATCGCCGGGGTGATCCGGTCGATGTTGGGGGTGTACTCGTTGTCGGGGAACAGCGGCTCATCGACGAGATGTAGACGCCGGTCCAGGACGGTGAATGCCACCTCGTCGGGTGCCGAGTGCTCGCGGACCGTACGGATGATGTGCCGCAACAGCGTCGTCTTGCCCGATCCGGTATCGCCCAGCACCATCAGGAGCGGGTTGTGGGCGAAGTCGAGAGCCACTGGCGCCAGATCCTGCTCGCGCTGACCGATGACCACCTGCTCGCGTCCGGGGTACAGCGGACCGATGGCGTCCGGTGCCAGGTCTGCCGGCAGCAGGCGGACGGCAGGAGCCTTGGCCCCGGGGTAGTTGGCGTTGACCGATTCCACGTCCTTGGCGTCGGACGCCGCGAACAGGAAATGCTCGGCCTGCATGGTCAGGCCGCGTCCGGGCTGATCGTGCGGCACGCTCTCGGCGGGGCGGCGCAGCGCACCGGGTACCCGCACGTTGCTGTCTGCCGAGTCGTGCAGCTTGAGTTCCAGACGTAGCCCGAGAGCATCGCGCATCGCGAGCGGCACTTCGATCCAGTTCGGTGTCGTGATCACGACGTGGATGCCGTATGACAGCCCGGCGTTGGCCAGTTCGGTAAGGCGGGCCAGCAGCGGATTCCGGGTGTTGAACTGATCGGTGTTGTCGCGGCTGAACGCGTACAGGTTGTCCACGATCAGGAACGTCTCGCCGTACCCGTCGTCCAGTGTGCGATCGCTGTCACGCAGTGTGCGCAGCTGACTCACCGAGGCGATGCCGCGGTCGCGGAACAGACGCTGGCGATAGGCCAGAAGCTGCTCCAGCTCACCGAAGGTGCGCCGGATGCGTTCGGGCTCCAGGGCGCTGGCGACGCTGCCGACATGTGCCAGTCCTTCGAGCGCGTGCAATTGCCCGCCGCCGTAGTCGATGCAGTAGAACGTGACATCGCGGGGGGAGTGCGACGCGGCCGCCGACAGCATGAACGTCTGCAGGGCAGTCGATTTCCCGGACTTCGGGCCACCGTGAATGATCACGTTTCCGGCCGCCGAGGTCGCGTCGAAGATCAGCGGATCGCGACGCATCTGGAACGGCTTGTCGATCTCGCCGAGCGGCCAGCGCAGCTGGCGTGCCGGGATGCCGTTCTGGCTCAACACACTTGCCAACGGGATCGCGGTGTCCAGCGGCGGCAGCCACAGCTCGGGTGCACGCGGACCCACCTTGGCCAGCTGGGCGCCGACGGTGGAGATCAGCTTGCGTGCCGGTTGTTGTGGCTGGTCGGGTCCACCCTTGACGATCACTGTGGTCGGATCGGTGGCCACCGGCAGCGCCGTGAACGGCTTGGGCTGCGGAGTGGCGTGGATCTCGATGGTGGTGGTCCTAGACGGTGGCTCGTAAACGCCGTCGACATAGGTGCTGCGGAACTTGATGGGCACCGCCCCGGGGGCGGGCACCAGGAAACCAACGCCCTTGTGGTCCTTGCCCGATTCGATGTGATACGCGTCCTCGGTTCCGATGATCTGCCGAGATGCGCTGGGGCTGGCCACCTTCAGACCAATGCGGTACGAGGTGTTCTTGTCGATGTCCTTGATCTTGCCGACGTCGAGGGTCTGTGACGCGAACAGGATGTGAATCCGGAACGAGCGCCCCTTGCGTGCGACGTAGTCGAACAGTTCGGCGTACTCCGGATGATCCTGGAGCATCAGGGTGAATTCGTCGGCGACCACGAACAGCGTGGGGATGGGGGGCAGGTCGTGGCCGGCCGCGATCGCATCCTCGTATTCGCGGACCGAGTTGAAGGCACTGCCCTGTACATCGCGGCCGGCCTGCTTGAGCAGGTTCTCGCGCCGGGCAACCTCGCCACGCAACGTGTCGGCGAAACGATCCGCCAGAGAGCGCTTCTCGGCCATGTTCGAGATCACGGCGACGACTTGTGGGAAGTCGCGGAAGATATCGGCTCCCGCTTCACCCTTGAAGTCCGCGTAGATCACGATGAGGCGGTCGGCCGAATGCGTTGTCAGCAGTGACAACAGAATCGACATCAGGCTCTGGGACTTACCGGAGCCGGTCATGCCGATCATCAGTCCGTGCGGTCCCATGCCGCCCTCGGCCTCGTCCTTGAGGTCGAACATCAGCGGCTCGCCGGAGGCGGTCACGCCGATCGGCACGCGAAGCTCTTCGTCACGCGTACGCGGCGACCACAGGGCAGGCACATCCAGCTGGGACGCGTCTTCGATACCGAGCAGCGATGTAAAGGTCGCACCACCGGTGGCGGCCGATCGCAGGCCCGGATGCGTCGGATTGGAATCCCAACGGGAGAGCCGCCGGGACACGTGCGATGCGGTTCCGAGCGTGAGCTGATCGGCCTCGTCGATGTACGGCTGCCAGTCGTTGCCGTTCCACCGGGTGATTCGTGCGCTCACGCCGTTCCGATTGACCTGCAGCACAGGACGTTCCGGGTTGAGGTACTCCGGAAGCTTGGTGGCGCCGTCACTTCCGTCCGCCCGCTGAATGACGGTGACGCCGTCCAGTCCGGTTGCCGGGATCGGCGAGTTAACGCCGTTCAGATCGTAGGTCGGGTCGTCGAGGATGATCAGCAGATGTTTGTGGGCGCCGGATTCGGCCCCGAACAGCGCGCGCTCGGACAGCACCGGCTTCAGTGCCTCGAACAGCTCGGCACCTGTGCGGCGCAGGTAGCGTGCCGGGCCAACGCCGTCGACCTCACCGCTGATGTCCACGTGGGGAAGCCATTTGAGCCACGACCAGTCGCTGTCCTCCACACCCGGGCCGGCCATCGCCACGGTCAGCAGCGTCGGATCATGGAAAGTGGCTGCCTGGGTCACCCAGGATCGGATCGAGGCGCGGACGATGTCGTCATCGCCGAGCACCGTGATGCGCGAAACCTTGTTCAGGTCGATGCCCAGCGGTGCGCTGCGCACCGTGCGCTGGGTGTCCAGCAGTCCGCGTAACGCGCTGTGGCTCACCGGCTCCAGATCGATCTCGTCGGCGATGTCCTTGACGCGTACCGGACTGGCCAGGGGGAGATCATGACGTCCGGCGCGCACTACCAGGTAGTCGTCATCGCCGGGGTCGCGTTCCCACTGACGCCGGGTGCCGGGAACAGTGGTGAGCTCTTCGGGATCCGGGTGCGACCATTCCAGCGCCTTGCGCTGCTGTGTGGCGTGGGTGCGCAGATTTTCACGAATCACCGACAGGTACCGCAGGTAGTCGGCGCGCTCGGCGTCGACCTCCTCGGTGCGGACCTTGTCACCGCCTCCGCGGTACAACGCGGTCGCGGCCAGCAGGAGCACAAACGGGAAGAACAGCGTCTGCGGGGAGATGAGCCGGATCCCGGAGGCGACCAGTGCGACCACCATGCCGACGATCAGGATCACGATCACAACCGGCATGGCGCGGCGCAGGAACGATGGCGGAATCACCCGAGGCAGTTGTGGTGGTGCCTCTACGGTCACCGTGGCATCGGGTATCGCGGGAGGCGCTACACGCCGATGGGGTTCGAAAATGAGACGGCTCAACGGGACTCCTGTGCCTGAGCAGATGGGTTGTCGGTCTGGATGCGCGTGGCCGGCCGATCGGTCGGAGCCAGGCTGTCGTGCGCGAGCAGGGCATCGGCACGTGAGAGCGATGGCCCGGAGGCGAACAGATCCAGAATCGACGAGGGGATGGTGAGTGCGGGCTTGTGCAGGCCGAGTGCCTCGAGGGTCTTGTCGCCCTCGGCCTCGGTATCGATGCCGTAACGCACACCGGTATCGGATATCCACTGGTACCCGCCGCCACCGCCGGGCTGTACCAGGTATCCGATGCCGGGAGTGATGGCGACCCGCGTCGGGGTGGACGCGGAGGAGATCAGCTGCACGGTGTGCGCCGAATCAGAAAGGGGCAGAACCGAACCCGCAAGTAGCGACCACGAATCCGAGGAGGCATCGGCCGTCCTGGTGAACCGGGAGCACAGCACCGGATCCTCGTTGGCGGCCAGCGGCTTGATGGCGGCGCTGGGGAACACCCTGGTATCGATCGCCGAGGACGTCGGCAAGTGCGCCGTCTGGTCGGCGGTCAGCCGCGGTGGCTGTTCCAGACCATATGAATTCGCGTTGCGCAGTACCGATGCGATCACCGGTGAAACCTGTTGCACGCCATCGGCTAGCACCGCGTAGTACACCGGAGTGTTGTCGGTGGAGGAGCTCACCAGCACCGAGCCGATGGGCGCCGTGACCGGCAACGGATAAGCGGTCGGCGTCCCGGCTCCCTGGATGGGGGGAACCACGAGTGCCGGAGCCTCGGGAACGGCATTGAGCAGGCGGGTGGTCACGGGGCGCACGGCCGGTGGCGCGGTGAGGCCCAGAGCGCTCGTGACGGCGACATCGCCGAGGTTGAGCGCGCTGCGCTTCCCATCCCACAGCAGCCAGGTACCCGCGTCAGAGGACACCACCGCGGCACGGTCGCGGGGGAGGTCGAAGGCCTTGTCCCCACTGGTATCCAATGCTCCGGCGATCACGGTCACGGCGCGGTTTTCGGTGGATTCGCACACCGCCCAGGCGGCATCGGTGCTCTTGGCCTGCACCATGCGCTCCGGTGCGCCCGGAATACCGATCAGGTTTCCGCGCGGAAACTGGTCGAGCTGAGTGCTTTTGACCATCGTCGGATCCACGGACTTGCCTGCGATGAGACGGGCCGAGGTGAGGTTGAGCACCGGGTGCAGGTTGTCACCCACCCGGACATAGAGCGCCGCGGTCGACCGGTCGGCTAGCACCGGATCGGTACCGGCAATACCGGAGGGACGCAGCAGGCTGAAGACGAAGCACCCGACAAGTCCGGTGACGACGATGACGGCGCCCATGCTGAATGCGCGGGACTGGGTACGCAGCGGATCAACGAGCATCCGGGCGTCGTGTAGTGCGACGCCAGATGCTATGCGACGCATGACAAATCGCCATCCGGTGACCTGATGCCCGGTGACGAACCCGCGACGGTACTTCAGTGGTTCGGGGTTCTCACTGGCCGGAGTGCGTGATGCGAAGGCCCGGCGCTCGGAGTTCGCGCTGTTGTCTCGGTTATCGCTCATTTCTGGACCGGCGTCCCGGGAGCCGACAGCCCGAGGCCGGCGACGATGGCCTCCACCGATGCCTGCACGTCCTCGAAGGTGACCGTCATGAGATCGTCATCGCTGAATTCTTCGGCGCCTGAGTTGTCAAGGCGGTGTTCACGTTCCTCCTCGGAGCGTTCCACGACGTTACGGACGAATCGACCGTTACCGGCGACGTCGATGCTGCGGCGTGCGATGCCGCGGGTATCGGGAGCCTCTGCGGCACACATCGCCGAGAAGGCGGTGAGCAGCGCGTCAGCGGCGCCCTCGTCGAACTTGCTGTCGCGCACGGACGCCATGGCCGATGCGATTTCGACGAGCTCCGGCGGTGCGTACGAGGGAAATTCGATGGACCGCGTGAAACGGGAGCGCAGACCTTCGTTGGTGTCGAGGAACTGGTCCAGCTCGGCGCGGTATCCGGCGACGATCACGACCAGGCGGTCGCGGTCGTTTTCCATGCGGGCCAGCAGGGTGTCGATGGCGACGAGACCGAAGTCATTCTTGGCGCCGGTGGACACCAACGCGTATGCCTCATCGAGGAACAGCACACCGTCGAGCGCGCTGTCGATGACAGCGTTGGTTTTGGCTTCGGTCTCACCGATGTGCTGACCGATGAGGTCGGCGCGGTGCACCTCGCGGACGTTCTCGCGCTTGAGAAGCCCCAAGCCGCAATAGATCTTGGCGACCACACGGGCGATGGTGGTCTTACCGGTGCCGGGAGGGCCCGCGAACACCAGGTGGTGGGTGCGGTGGCCAACGGCAAGTCCGCGATCCTGCCGCCGCAGCGCCATGGCCACGGAACTCTTGAGTCGTGAGACCTGGTCTTTCACCTGCTCCAGGCCGATGAATTCGCTGAGCTGTTGCTCGGCCTCGGCCAGCAGGATCGCCTTGCGCTCGTGAGCCTCAGGATCGATGAAATCCTCTTCGGTGGGCTCGGTTTCGGGGTCCCAGGGATCGGTACGGGCAGCGATGCGCGCGGCGGTCGTGGTGTGCAGACCCACACTCGGATCGGTGAGCGCATGCTCGATCTCGGTGTTCTCCGGATTGGCCGCGTACAGATCTTGGAGCACCTCGGTCGCGGTCTCTTCGTCACCGTGGTGGCGCAGGTTGAGCGCCTTGGCCAGTGCGCCGTCGGTGGCTGCCACCTCGATGGGACCACTGGGGTCTTCGAGGTAGGAGAGGGCGGGATTGACCATGCCGAGCTTGGCGAGGGCAATACCTAGGGTGATCCGTACGGCGTGGGACGTGGTGGGGTCCAACGACGCATCGGTGACAACTGGGGTCAGCAGCGTGACGACATCGGACCAACGTTCGGCCCGATTCTGCATGGCGACAGCGGCCCAGCGGGCGTTGAACCATCCGGGGCGTCGCTCGGTTACGGCGGCGATCAGCTCGGCGGCCTTGACGTAGTCACCCTTGTCCACGAGGGCCGCCGCGTAGGCGAGGTGATAGTCGTCGGGTCCGCTGGCACGGAACTCGAGGTAGAGCCCGGTGTCGTAGAGGAAGGTGAGCTCGCCCGGGTGCAGGTTCACCGCATGCTGAAGATGCCCAGCGGTCGCCGCGGTCTCGGAGATCGCCTCCAGCACGTCGACGGTGGCGCCCCCGGAGGCGGCCAGGCCGACCCAGACATCACAGTGATCCTGAGCCGTTCGGCACAGCGACGTGAAGCCGTAACGCGCTGCTGGCAAATCTGCAGGACGCCGCCTGTCATTAACGGACAGACCGAGCGCGCGGCAACAGGTTGCGAATCGGCTCTCTAGTTCCGGGTCGATGCGGGCTGACGGATTCACCGCCGGCGCCGCACGGTCCAGCTGGCCAACTCGTTCACGAATATCCACTTACAGCCCTTCACCCGATCGACACGCTCGCTGACTGGAGTAGTCGGGTCGCGAACGTGAATAGTTCCTCGCCTCTATGTCCGGAGCAGCTGGCAAACTTGAAGCACATCGCCCACCCTCGGCACCGCCACTCCATATTTGGTAGCGGTGATCACTTCGGTGTTCTAACCCATCAGCAATGAACACTGGTGTGACTGTCGCCACACCCGGGCGTTCGAGTTGATTAACTCGTTCGCGAGTGCTCATCTACCGCCTTTGTTCATGGCACCGTTGCCTGCTCGGCAAGAGATTAGCATTCCCTTACCTAAGTGTCGATGGCTAACCCTAGCCCTGCGCAGGTCAGAATGGTTAGGCTAGCCTAAACTAAAAGCGCACTCAGCGAATCGAGGAGGGTGTAATGCCGAGCACAGTGACGCAACCGACACGTGGGTGGCAAGGCGCGGTTCTCAAATTGTTCCGGGCCGGCGATTTCCAGCTAACAGTGACCGGCCGGCGCGAGCTGACCGACAACTATGTGAGGCTCAGCTTCTCCGCGGGCGGCCTGCTGCAGGACCGGGACATTCACCCGACCATGTGGATCCGGTTGTGGTTCTCGGACGGGGAGAAGCTGCACCAGCGCGGATACACGCTGGTCAACCCGGATCCGCAGGCCGACACCGTCGATATCGAATTCGCGCTGCACGACGGGATGGCGGCGCGCTGGGCGCAGGCGGCCCTGGTGGGAGACACCATCGAGGCCACGGTGTTGGGCAGCCACTTCGAGCTGCCCGTTCCGGCTCCGCGCGGATACATCATCGTCGGCGACACCGCGTCCCTGCCCGCGATCAACTCCCTGCTGGAAGCAATCGGCGACAGCCCGGCCACGGTTTTCCTGGAGGCCGCGCATGAGAGCGACAAGACGCTGCCGGTGAATGGGAGTGCGGTCTGGATAGATCGCCACGGCGACCGATCGCTGGTCCAGGTGGTGCGTGAGGCTGCCTTTGATGCCCCCGATTTCTTCGGATGGGTGGCATGCGACACCCGGACCACTCGCGAGGTGGCGCAGGTCCTCAAGGATCACTACGGCATACCTCGCAGGGCGATGAAAGCCCAGGCCTACTGGATGGCCTGAGGGAAGGGTGCCGCCGTTGATCGGCTCTAGGAAGCAAGCCGCAGTCGCGGCATTTGCCGTCCTGCGGCAGCATCCAGAATCGTGGTGACGGTGCCGAAGCGATCGGTCGCGCGCCGGCACAGCTCGCGTAGCTGGCGCGGATCGGCGGCGTCGGCGGCGATGGCCATGACCTCATCAGCGTCATAGCCGTGCAGCATCCTCGTCAGATCGGTGGCGTGTCTGCCGCAGATGACCACCCGGTGCCCGTTGCGCACCAGTATCCGCACAATTTCGCGCCCGCTCGGGTCGTCGGCGTTGAGGACGACGACAACATCGGGGCCGGGGGTCGTGTCGATCTGCATGTCCTCATTGAGCCAGCGATTCCTGGATATCGGGTGTGAGCGCCATGTGGATTGGTTGGATGACCTCCGCCGTTGATTCCATTCACGCCGAGTCCGCGGGCCACGCCCTCACGCGCTCATTGCGATCACTCTGAATCCAATCCGGCGCCGCGCACGACGGTGGCGCAATGGTGCACATGCGAGCGTGCGTTGCAGGTAGGGGCGGGTGGGAACCGGCGCATTGAAGCCGACCTGACAGATATCGAATTCATCCGCCAGATGGCCATTGAGCTGGCCTTTAGCGTGTGGGCGAGGTTGTCTCACGTCAGGAGGACTGGTGGCCGCTGCCGAGCCCACGCCATTGCGCCGCCCGCGCGCCGATCAGGCGCGACTGGTGGCCGATGTGCTGCGCCACCAGATCCACGCCGGTGCATACGCCGATGGCGGCCTACCGAGCGAGCACGATCTGGCCGCGGAGTTCTTCGTCTCGCGCAACACGGTCCGCGAGGCGCTGACGACGCTGAAAGAGGAAGGCCTCATCGAGCGGGGTCCGCGTACCGGTACCCACGTGGCGCTGCGGAAGTACGAGCACGGCCTGGACGCGTTGCTGGGGCTGAAAGAGACATTCAAGGGATACGGCGAGGTCTGGAACGAGGTTCGCGTCATTCAGGAGGTGAACGCGCCTCCCGCGGTCGCACACAGGTTGCGCCTTGATCCCGGCGCGCGGGTCATCTTCATCGAGAGGTTGCGATACCTCGGAGATCTACCGCTGAGCCTGGACAAGACCTACCTGACTTTGGATGTGGGGGAGGCGGTCATCGAGCACCAGCTCGAGAGCAATGACGTCTTCGCCCTGATCGAGCGCGTCACCGGACACAGATTGGGATCGGCCAACTTGGCCCTGGAGGCGGTCTCGGCGGATTCGCATTCGGCCGCGACGTTGCAGGTACCCGATAACGCACCGCTACTGCTCCTGGAACGACTGACCCACCTCGACGACGGGACCCCCGTCGACCTCGAGTACATCCGAATGCGCGGTGATCGAATCACTTTGCGCAGCAATCTACTAAGGGATATCTGAGGCTTCGCATGACATTGGTCAACAACCGTATCGACGTTCCGGTCACCATCGACGAGTCGCTGTGCATCGAGGGCTGCACGTTGTGTGTCGACATCTGCCCCCTGGATTCGCTGGCCATCAATCCCGAAAACGGCAAGGCATTCATGCATGTCGATGAGTGCTGGTACTGCGGACCGTGCGCGGCTCGCTGTCCCACCGGTGCAGTCACCGTCAACATGCCCTATCTCATCCGTTAAGTCAGGACAGCTCATGAAGAGAACAGCCCTTCTCTGCGCACTTCTTCTCACCGTCGTCACCGGCTGCTCGCTGGATTCCGGGTCCGGCTCGGCCAATGAAGTGACAGTCGTCGTCGGATACCAATCAAAGACCATCAACACCGTGACCGCGGGCACGCTGCTGCGGGCCCAGGGCTACCTCGAGAAGCGGCTCGCCGAGGCCGGATCGCGCACCGGGACCAAGTACACGGTGCAGTGGCAGGACTATGACACCGGAGCGCCGATCACCGCGCAGATGCTCGCCGAGAAGATCGACATCGGCTCGATGGGCGATTACCCGCTGCTGATCAACGGATCCAAGACCCAGACCAACGAGAAGGCACGCACCGAACTCGTGTCGATCACCGGCTACAACGCCAAGGGCGCACTCAACATGGTTGTAGTGCCACCGAATTCACCGATCACCACGCTGCCCGAGCTGAAAGGGAAGAAGGTGTCCGCCAGTGTGGGCTCGGCGGGGCACGGCACGTTGGTGCGCGCGCTGCGCAACGAGGGTCTGGACCCGGCCAAGGATGTCGAGGTGTTGAACCAGCAGCCGCAGGTCGGTGCCTCTGCGCTGGAATCCGGTCAGGTGCAAGCGTTGTCACAGTTCGTGGCGTGGCCGGGGCTGCTGGTCTTCCAGAAGAAGGCCAAGCTGCTCTATGACGGTGCCGAGCTGAACGTTCCCACCTTCCATGGGGTGGTGGTGCGCCGTGACTACGCCAAGCAGCATCCGGAGGTGCTGGACGCCTTCCTGCAGGCTCAGCTTGATGCAACCGATTTCATCCACGAGAAGTCTCTGGAGGCGGCGCGCCTCGTGGCCGAGGGCAGCGGCCTGCCGCAGGAGGTGGTGTACCTCTACAACGGGCCCGGTGGTACATCGTTCGATACCACCCTCAAGCCCTCTCTCATCGAGGCCTTCAAAAGCGATGTGCCCTACCTGAAATCGATCGGTGACTTCGCCGATCTGGACATCGATCAGTTCGTGCAGGATGGACCGCTGCGCCAGGCCTACACGACGCGCGCCAAGAACTACGAAACCGAACTGGCGGCCAAGGCCAATCCGCTGGTGCTGCAACCGGACGCCGGGGCAGATCCGGGCCAAGCCGCCGAAATCTGGTTCGATGGTAAGGAATCCACGCAGGTATATGCGACGGCGCAGGAGCTGTTGAAGGCCGTCAACGCGGCGAACGCGTCCGGCCAGAAGATTCGCGCCGCCTATGTCTCCGATGCCGAGTTGGGTACGCGGTGGTTCGCCGATCATGCCTGGTGGGTTCGCGACTCGGCCGGGCTACGTCCGTTCACCACGAACGCGGGTGCCACCCGGTACATCTCTACCCATCCCGGCGCGACACCCTTGGACTACGCACAGGCTCTGGCGGCGGCATCATGAGCAGCCTGCCCATCCTGGAGGCGCGACCGCGAGCGATCGCCGTGCCCCCCGCCGGTGACCGGATCGGCGAGGCCGCGAGTACCCGTCGGCAGGGTTCTCGATACCTGGCCTGGGGTATCCGGGCCTCGTCCGTGGCTGCGGCGGTACTGCTCTGGCAACTCTTGACGGTCAACAAGGTGCGTTTCGGTCTGCGATTCGACACTCTTCCCACGGTCACCGAGATCGTCTCGGCCCTCGCTAAACATATTGGGACCGAGCAGTATTGGCTGGATCTTGGCCAGTCCACCATTCGGATTCTCACCGGTTTCGGCCTGGCGGCGGTGTTCGGCGTCATCACCGGAATCTGGCTGGGGCGTTCTCCGCTGTTCGCGAACATCGTCGGCCCGCTCACCGAGTTGGCTCGCCCGATTCCGGCGATCGCGATCGTGCCGGTGGCCATCCTGCTGTTTCCCAGCGATGAGGCAGGGATCGTGTTCATCACATTTCTCGCGGCCTACTTCCCCATCATGGTGAGCACGCGGCACGCGGTGCGTGCTTTGCCCACGCTGTGGGAGGACTCGGTCCGCACCCTGGGCGGCAGCCGCTGGGATGTGCTGCTCCGGGTGGTGCTGCCCGGCAGCCTTCCGGGAGTCTTCGGCGGTCTCTCGGTAGGCATCGGCGTCGCATGGATATGCGTGATCTCCGCCGAAATGATCTCGGGTCGTTTGGGTGTCGGGTATCGGACGTGGCAGTCGTACACGGTGCTGGCCTATCCCGATGTGTTCGTCGGGATCATCACCATCGGCGTTGTCGGATTCCTGACCTCGGCGGCCGTCGAGCTGGTCGGTCGCCGGGTGACGCGGTGGTTACCCCGCGCCGAGGAGGCGCGCTCATGAGTGCCTCCACCCTCGTCCTTGACGGGGTCACCCTCGGATACGGCGGCCGCACCGTCGTGAACCGTCTGAGCCTGACGGTGCGCCCCGCGGAAATTCTTGTCCTGACCGGACCGTCGGGTTGTGGCAAGTCCACCGTGCTGCGCGCGCTGGCCGGGCTGCTCGCACCCGACTCGGGCACCATTCACGCCGACGGCGAGAAGGTTGTCACCACCTCCCGGCACCGTGCCATGGTGTTCCAGGACAACGCGTTGTTGCCCTGGCGCACGGTGCAATCGAACGTGGAGCTGGCCCTCAAGCTGGGCGGTGTGCCGCGTGCGGGGCGGCGCCAGGCGGCGCAGACCTGGATCGATGACGTCGGTCTGACGGGCTTTGAAGACTACCTGCCCAAGAGCCTCTCGGGTGGCATGCGCCAACGTGTTCAGCTGGCCCGCGGCCTGGCTGGTGCTCCGCGTGCGGTCATGATGGACGAGCCGTTCGGAGCACTCGACGCTCAGACTCGCGCCAGCATGCAGCGCCTGCTGATCGATACCTGGCGCAGCCATCCCACCACGGTGGTGTTCGTGACACATGATGTGGACGAGGCGCTGCTACTCGGCGACCGAATCGCCGTCCTGGGCCGCGCTGGTCAGCCGCTGCGTGCGCTGCTGGATGTTCCCGATCCCCGTGAGGCCGACAGCGATCGGAGCGCGCTGCGCGCCGAAATCCTGGCCGCGCTGAACCATACGGAGCTTGTCGCCTGATGCAGATCCCTGAACTTGACAGTGCCATCCGGCTGGACTGTGACGTCCTGGTCATCGGCGGTGGAACCGCCGGAACCATGGCGGCGCTGACCGCGGCCGAGAACGGCGCCCAGGTGATTCTTCTCGAGAAGGCACATGTGCGGCACTCCGGTGCGCTGGCGATGGGTATGGATGGTGTGAACAACGCCGTCATCCCCGGCAAGGCCGAACCCGAGGACTACGTCGCGGAGATCACCCGCGCCAACGACGGCATCGTGAACCAGCGCACCGTGTACCAAACGGCGACACGCGGTTTCGCGATGGTGCAGCGCCTCGAGCGCTACGGGGTCAAGTTCGAGAAGGACGAGCACGGTGAGTACGCCGTACGGCGCGTGCATCGATCGGGCTCCTACGTGTTGCCGATGCCCGAGGGTAAGGACGTCAAGAAGGCGTTGTACCGCGTGCTGCGGCAGAAGTCGATGCGAGAGAAGATTCGTATCGAAAACCGCGTCATGCCGGTGCGGGTACTCACCGATGAAGGCAGAGCTGTGGGCGCCGCGGGTTTCAACACCCGCACCGGTGAGTTCGTCACGGTCGGCGCGAAAGCGGTGATCCTGGCCACGGGGCCCTGTGGCCGCCTGGGTCTGCCCGCCTCCGGTTACCTGTACGGCACGTATGAGAATCCGACCAACGCGGGGGACGGGTACGCGATGGCGTACCACGCCGGGGCCGAGCTGTCGGGCATCGAGTGCTTCCAGATCAATCCGCTCATCAAGGATTACAACGGTCCGGCCTGTGCGTATGTGGCCAACCCATTCGGCGGCTATCAGGTGAATGCCCAGGGAGAGCGCTTCGTCGACTCCGACTATTGGTCCGGCCAGATGATGTCCGAGGTCAAGAACGAAATCGAGTCTGCACGCGGTCCCATCTACCTCAAGGTGACTCACCTGCCGGATGAAACGTTGTCGGCGCTGGAGAGCATCCTGCACACCACCGAGCGGCCGACCCGCGGCACCTTCCACGCCAACCGCGGACATGACTACCGCACCCATGACATCGAGATGCATATCTCCGAGATCGGTTTGTGTAGTGGTCATTCGGCGTCGGGCGTGTGGGTGGATGAGCATGCGCGCACCACGGTGCCCGGCCTGTATGCGGCCGGGGACCTGGCCTGCGTGCCGCACAACTACATGATCGGCGCCTTTGTGTATGGAGACCTGGCCGGTGAGCATGCTGCCTCGACGCTGTCGAAAACGCCTGCACCGCTGGATTTCCCCGTCGACCAGGTCAAGGAGGCGCATGAGCTGATCTACCGTCCGTTGCGCCACCCGGACGGGCCTCCGCAGCCTCAGGTCGAGTACAAGCTTCGCCGCTTCGTCAACGACTATGTGGCCCCGCCAAAGACGGCGGCCAAGTTGTCATTGGCGGTGCAGACATTTGAGCGAATGGCCGACGAGGTAGGTCAGATCGGCGCGCGCACCCCGCATGAGCTGATGCGGGCGGCCGAAGTGTCGTTCATCAGGGACTGCGCCGAGATGGCGGCGCGCTCGTCGCTGACTCGCACCGAATCACGGTGGGGCCTCTACCACGACAGGGCAGACCTGCCGGACCGTGATGACGAGAACTGGCGCTATCACCTCAACCTGCGGAAGACCTCTGACGGCGCCATGGACTTCGTGAAACGGCCCGTCGCACCCTATTTCGTCCCGGTTCCGGGTCTCGACGACCTACCGTCGGGGGAGACCGATCCGATCCCAGTGCATCAGCCCGAACTGCTGGGCGGAAAGGCGCCCGCCGCTCGTCTCTCGAACGTGATCGCCGCCGAGGCCGAGCAGCCGCCGTCGCCGCGGATCGCCGCGGTGCTGTCCTTGGAGGCGCCCACCGTCGAGGAGCTGCTGCAGTACCTCGACGACGACGATCCGGGCGTGCGCCGCACTGCCATCGCCTCGCTCACCGAGCACATCCCCACGGGTTACGAGGGGGCCCTGTTGAATGCGTTGGGGGACAGCGATGCGTCCGTGCGCCGCACCGCCGCCGACGGAGTGCGCGAGCTTGTCGAGGTACTCGAGGATCCCGCCGCGATTGGCGATCATGTCAGCGCATCCGATCCGTTGGTGCGTAGCACCGCGCTGTACGTGGCGAGTGCCCGGAAGGTCGGTGACCCCGCCGCCTACGTCGCGTCGGTGCGCGACTCAGATCACCGGGTCCGGATCGAGGCCGTACGTGCCCTGGTGTCAGTGGACGACGCGGTGTCCATCGCCACCGCTGCCGAAGATGAGAACCGTGAGGTGCGGATTGCCGTAGCCAACGGGCTTGCGAAGTTGGCTGCCGGTAGCGCGACGGTGTGGATGCTGGTGCGTGACCGCGACCCCTTGGTGCGGGCCGCGGCGTTGACGGCTGTTGGTGCGCTGGGCGTCGACGACCAGATCTTCGATGCCGTACGGGAGGCGCTGAAGGCTCCGGCCTGGCAGATCCGTCAGGGTGCGGTGCGTGCGTTGGCCGGAGCGGATCCGGGGCAGGCCGTACCGCCGCTGGCGCGCGCCCTGGACGATCCACATCTGGATGTACGGAAGTCGGCGGTGTTGAGCCTGAGTCAGTGGGCCTCCACGGAGCCCACCGTCCGTGACGCGCTGACCGGTGCGTTGCAAGATGGCGACGCTGACGTGAGAGCCTATGCGCGACAAGCACTTGCGGCCGGCTGACAGGAGCGCCAAAGCACACTAGATTGGGCTTGGCAACGTGGCGGAGGTCATGTACGGGCGGGTACCAGGGCCACTTAGCATAGGCTAGGCTTACTCAGGTGTCGAAGATGAGTACGGTCGTAGATTCCGGTATCGGCGCCCAGACCTGGGTTTCTGTGCAGGAGGGGTTGCCGGACGGTTTCGCGCCGGCCGACCTCGCCGGCGTTCTCGCGCAGGAAATCCCCGAGCGCAACGGCGACGAATATCTGATCTACGAACGTGATGGCGAGTGGGTGCTCGCCATCGGCGCCCGCGCCTCCGTCGAACTCGACAGCGACGGACTGCGCATCATCCGTGACGGGGCCGTGGAGCAGCGCGGTTGGTCGGGGCATCCCGGCGCCGCTCTGGAACAAGCCGTGAATGAGATCTCCGACGGCGTGCACCGCGTCTTTGGGTGGGTTGCGTTCGAGTTCGGCACCTACCGCTTTGGCCTGCAGCACCGGCTGACCCCCGGCACGCCGATGGCTCGGGTCTTCGCCCCGCGCGCGGAGGTCGTGATTACCGGTGACGGAGTGTCGGTCTGTGAAGAGAGCTATGTCGACGAGATTCGGCGGGTGCTCGACCAGGGCGCCCCGCCCGCGCCCGCGCCGGCGTCGATCGACCTGATTCCGGACCCATCCGACTACCGTGGCCGCGTGGGCATCGCTACTGCCGAGATCCGATCGGGCCTGTACCACAAGGTGATTCTGTCGCGGCGTGTGGAAGTGCCGTTCGCTATGGACTTCCCGTCGACTTACCGTCTGGGCCGTCACAACAACACGCCGGTGCGTTCGTTCCTGCTGCGGCTCGGCGGCATTCGCGCCCTCGGCTACAGCCCTGAACTCGTGGCCGCCGTGGAGGCCGACGGCACCGTGATCACTCAGCCGCTTGCCGGAACCCGTGCATTCGGCCGGGGAGAGGACGCAGATCGGGTAGCGCGCGACGACCTGGAATCGAATGCCAAAGAGATTGTGGAGCACGCGATTTCCGTGCGCAGCTCACTCGCCGAACTCGGTGAGGTGGCCGAAACAGGCAGCACGAAGGTGACAGACTTCATGACCGTGCGTGAGCGCGGGAGCGTGCAGCATCTGGGATCGACCGTCAGTGGGGAGCTCAGTGCCGGGATGACCCGGATGGATGCGCTCGAGGCGCTCTTCCCGGCCGTCACCGCCTCGGGTATCCCCAAGGCGGAGGGCGTCGATGCCATCCTTCGGCTCGACGACCATCCACGTGGCCTCTACTCCGGCGCGGTGCTGATGATGTCTCCAGATGGCGGACTGGATGCGGCGCTGACGCTACGCGCGGCCTACGAGCAGGACGGGCAGGCCTGGCTGCGTGCGGGCGCGGGCATCATCGAGGCATCGACGCCGGACCGCGAGTTCGAAGAGACCTGCGAAAAGCTCGGAAGCATTGCGCCTTACGTGGTTCAGCGCGAGGGGTAATCGTCTGCCGCCGGTCGCGCACGCACAACGCGTGCTTGAGTGGCTGAGATCGCACCCGATCGGCTGAGGCTTAGCCCGTCAACGAGGCGAGCAGGGCGCGTTTGTCGATCTTGCCCACTGCGGTGAGGGGCAGCGAGGGGACCGCCACCAGTTTGTCGACTCGCGAGTGTGCGGCGGCACCGCGGTCCTGTAGGTGCTGATTCAGCTCGGCGGCCGCAACCGGCTTTCCCTTGAACACAATTGCGGCACAAACGATCTCACCGAGATACTGATCCGGTAATCCGACTGCGGCGGCGGCGTAGACCGCCGGGTGAGTCTGTAGGTGCGATTCGAGGTCCAATGCGGCGATGGACTCCCCGCCGCGCAGGATGACGTCCTTGATGCGACCAGTGACTTCCAGATAGCCACCCGGTCGCGCCCGTACCCGATCGCCGCTGCGGTAGAAGCCGTCGGCGGTGAAGGAGCGCATGTTGTCGGCCTCGGCGCGGTAGTACCCGTTGAGTGTGTACGGACCGCGGACCAACAGCTCACCTGCCTCACCCGGGGCCACCTCGGCGCCGTCCTCGTCGACGATGCGAACCTCATCGGCCTCACACATGGGTCGGCCCTGGGTGTTGTCGAGGACGTCCGAGGGGTCTCCGGGACGGGTCAGGCACAGTAGGCCCTCCGCCATACCGAAAACCTGCTGCAATCCCGGGGTGAGTGATTCTCGAACCGTGCGTGCGTCCTCGGCGCCGAGCTTCGCACCGCCCACCTGAAGCAGCCGCAGTGTTTCCGGCAGCACGGGCTCCCAGGCGGTGGCCTGTGCCCAGAGCTGGGCGAGCGATGGCACCAGCGCCGTCACAGACACCCGGTGGCGCGCGATGGTCTCAAATGCCGACTCCGGGCTCGGGTCCGAAAGGAAAACCGTAGTGGCACCTGTGCTTATCGCGCCGATGAGACCAGGACAGGCCAGTGGGAAATTGTGACCGGCGGGCAGCGCCACGAGGTAGACGTCGTCCTCGGTGAGGCCGCACACCTGTGCGGCCCGCGACGCGTTGTAGACGTAGTCCTCATGGGTGCGGGGGATGAGTTTGGGTGCTGCGGTGGTGCCACCCGAGACCAGCAGCAACGCCGGGTGGTCCGTCTGCGCTGTCGGTAGGTTGCCTTGAACCTCAACGCTTTCCAGCAACCGTGACCAGGCGGTGAAGCGGTCGGGGGCACCGGCAGGTACGTCACCATCGATCACGATGTGGCGCAGGCAGGCATGCTTTGTGGATAGCTCGACGGCCAGTGCGCTGTAGTCGAACCCACCAGCAGAATCGGTGATCACCAGGGCGACAGCATCGGCCACCTCGATGAAATGAGACAGCTCGGCGGCCCGGTGTCCCGGCAGGCACATGATCGGTATCGCGCCAGCACGCATCAAACCGAAGAATGCGACGGCAAATGATGCCCGGTTGGGAAGCTGCAGCAGTACACGGTCGCCGGGAGCGATGCCCAGTCGGATGAAGGCATGCGCCGCGCAGTCAGCGGCCACATCGAGCTCGCGGTAGGTCATCGCGTGGTGTTCGTCGATAACCGCGGGATGATCGGCACGTCTGGCGGCGGTCGTGCGCAGCAGCGACTCGACGGTCCTTCCCGTCCAGTACCCGGCCGCGCGATACGCGTCGGCACGCGCCGCGGGAAAGGGTACAAAGCCTTCCGCCGCGGCCGCTTCAGCCGAAGGGATGGGGGTCGATGTGGCCTGAGTCATCGCAGCTCCTCGTGGGTGACCCCTCGCAGTCTAGATAGGGTAGCCTCCTCGTAGTTAGGGCAGCCTGTACTAAGAGCGAAAACGCGAGGTGAGATCGAGTTGCGCACCGTGAGCGATGGTGGCGTCGAGGTGGACGTCACCAGCCGAAGGGCGTCGGCAGGCCTCGATCCCGATGCCGCGCCACGGCTATCCGCGGGGCAGCACCGCATATGGTTCGCCCACGGGGTGACGCCCGCGCTGATGAACCTGTGCCGTTCGTACCGGCTCAGCGGTGAGGTGGATATCGAGAGATTGCGGGACGCTGTCACCGCGGTGGTGGCCCGCCACGAGACCTTGCGCACGACGTTTCGTACCGGTGCCGATGGCGACCCGGTGGCCGTGCTGCACGACGACTTACCGGTTCGATGGGTCGAGCACGATGTCAGCGACCTTGCGGGCACCTCGCAAGAGCTCCGGCTGGGCGTGCTGGCACAGCGTGAATTCGCGACTCCGATCGATCTGACGACGGAGTCGCCGTTGCGCGTCACGGTCATCCGCACCGGCGCCGCAGAACATGTCATGCTCGTTGTCGCCCACCTCATCGCATGGGACGACGACTCCTGGTCGGTATTCCTTGCCGATCTGACTACCGCGTACGTACACGGCGTGATTGCGGAACCACTACCGGTACGGCCTCCGCACGATGGGGCGGATCAGGCGGATCTCGAGTACTGGCGTGACGAGATGGCCAATCCTCCTGAGCCGCTGGAGCTTCCGGGCGTCAATGGTTCGGTGGCTGCGAGCGACTGGAAGGCCGCACGTTGCACGGCGCGTCTTTCGGCCTCGGTCATGGGCCGCGTCGAGCAACTTGCGCAAGAGTCGGGCACCACACGGTATGTGGTGTTGTTGGCCGCGTATTCAGCGCTGCTGCATCGGTATACACATGCCGAAGACTTCCTGGTGGCCGCGCCGGTTCCCACACGGGAAGCTCACGCACAGGGCAGCATCGGGCACTTCGGGCACACCGTCGCGCTCCGCATGCGTCCGCACAGCGGTGAGAGCTTCCGGGATCTGCTGGCGAATGCACATCGGACCACTCTGAACGGGTTTGCCCACCAACGGGTGAGTCTGGACCGCGTGGTTGCGCGCGTGGGCTTCGCGATGGGTGCCGATTCCGCCGCCCGGTTCTGCCCACCTGGAATCCACTGTGAAAGAACATCATTGGAAGGACAGGTGGCATACGTGCCGCTTGGCCTGCGGATCGAAACCGGGCTCGATGGCGCCGACGTGGTGGCCGAGTACCTGGTGGACGTGTTGGATGAGCGTTTGACCACGCAGATGCTCCGTCACTTCGCCAATCTGCTCGACTCCGCGCTCGCCGATCCGAACCGCCCGCTGGCCAGTCTGGATCTCATGGACGGTCGCGAAGCCCAGTGGCTGCGGGAGGTGTCGTCCGGAGAACTATTTGAGGCGGAGCCGACGACGCTCGGCGAGCTGGTGGCCGCCCGCGCGGCCGCACAACCGGATGCCACCGCGCTCGTCTACGAGGGGCGGCACTACTCGTATCGGGAAACCAACGAACTGGCGAACCAGCTGGCGCACTGGATCATTGGGCAGGGGATCGGTACCGAAGATCATGTCGCGGTGCTGCTGGACAAGTCGCCGGATTTGATCATTACCGCGCTCGCCATCGCCAAGGCCGGTGCCGTCTATGTCCCCGTTGATCCGAATTACCCCGCCGATCGCATTGCGCACATCCTCAGCGATGCGCAGCCGAAGTTGGTCATCCGGGAGCCGGTAACCGGTGTTGGGCAGTTCGACCCCCGTGAGCCGGTCGATGCGGACCGGGTGCGGCCGCTGACCGCCGACAACGCCGCCTATCTCATCTACACATCGGGTTCGACGGGCCTGCCCAAGGGTGTGACGGTCACGCATCGTCCGCTGACCGAGTACTTCAACTGGTTCCGTGCTGAGTATCGGGTCAGCGGATCCGATCGGGTACTGCAGGTGGCTTCGCCGAGCTTCGACGTATCAGTGGGCGAGATTTTCGGCATCCTCAGCTGCGGTGGCCGGCTGGTCATCCCGCGTCCGGGCGCACTCGGTGACGTCGCGTATTTGACGGAACTGTTGAACAGCGAGGGCGTTACCTCGATGCACATGGTGCCCTCGTTGCTGGGGCTGGTGCTGTCTCTACCCGGAGTCACGCAATGGAAATCGCTACGCCGGGTGCCGGTGGGTGGTGAGGCGTTGCCCGGTTCGGTCGCGGACAAGTTTCACGCCACTTTCGATGCGTCGCTTCATAATTTCTATGGTCCCACCGAGACCGTCATCAACGCCTCACGGTACAAGGTGCGCGGAATTCAGGGGACGCGGACCGTTCCGATCGGTACCCCCAAGATCAACACGCAGATTCACATCCTGGACCAGACGCTGCGACCGGTGCCGGTGGGGGTCATCGGCGAGATCTACATCGGCGGAACGCATGTGGCGCGCGGCTATCATCGGGCCGCCGGTCTTACCGCGCAGCGCTTCATCGCCGATCCCTTCGTTCCCGGGCAGCGGATGTACCGGTCCGGTGATCTTGCGCGGCGTAGCGCGAACGGAGACATCGAGTTTGTCGGTCGCGCCGACGAGCAGGTGAAGATCCGAGGCTTCCGTATCGAGCTCGGTGAAATCGCCTCGGCCATCGAGGTAGACCCGAGCGTCGGCCAGGCGCTCGTGGTGGTCGATGAGCTGCCGCACGTCGGCAAGCGTCTTGTTGCGTACCTGACTCCGGTCGGTGGACACGTAGTCGATCTCGATCGAATCCGTGCCAGGATTTCGGCTGCCCTGCCCGACTTCATGATTCCCGCGGCGTATGTCGTGCTCGACGAGATGCCCATCACCCGGCACGGCAAGATCAATCGGGACGCACTGCCGGCACCGGAGGTCGGGTCCGTGACCAGACGCCGGGAGCCGGAAACCGCGACTCAGCGACAGGTGGCGGCTCTTTATGCGCGCTTGCTCGGGGTTGCGACTGTGGGTGCGGACGACTCGTTCGTCGATCTAGGGGGCCATTCGCTGCTGGCTAGCAAGCTATCGGCGGCGATCCTGACCGAGTGTGGAGTCGGGGTGGACATCCGCGAGATCTTGGAGCGGGGCACTGTCGCAGGCTTGGCCAAGTTGGTCGACCAGCGTCGTAGCGGGCTCGTCGCGGATGACGAGGATCGCGAGGGCGAGCCAATCCCGTTGCTTCCCAGCGGTCGTCGCCTCTATGAGCATGGAAACCCGCGTCGGCTGGCCGAAACCCACGTCTTCTGGCTGCCCGAGGGCATTACCCGATCCACGCTCGAGGAACTTCTCAATGCGGTGGTCGGGGAGCACGAGGTGCTGCGCAGCCGGCTTGACCGCGAGCGCCTGGAGCTGGTTCCGCGCACGCGGCAGTCTCTCCGGTTGGTCGAGATTCTTACGGAGGATCCGTCCGATGCGGCCGGCGCCGAGATCGGCCGTGCGGTGGACCGACTCGATCCTGAACAGGGCTGGATGCTCTCGGCGGTATGGCTGCACCCTGAAGGCGAGCCCGGAGTCCTCATCCTCGTGGTGCATCAGCTCGCCGCTGACCCCACCTCCTGGCGAGTCATCATGCAGGAGCTGGAATCTCGATGGCAGTCGCTGGTGGCGGGTGCTGTGCCGCCCAACTCTCAGACCGGTGGTGGCTACCGCCGTTGGGCCAATGCGTTGGTCGCCGAGGCTCGGGATGTGGGCAGCCTGCCGTTCTGGATCGCCCAGCTGGACGGTGAGGATCCCCCAATTGGTTCGCGTCGAATAGAGCCCGAACTCGACAGGGAAGCCGATGTGGCGGTCACCGTCGAGTCCGCGCCGGCCGATGTCAGTGCGGTCCTGCTGAACTCGGGGATTCCGATGGAGCAACTGCTGGTGGCGGCAGTGGCACGCACCGTGGCCCAGTGGCGTCGCCGCCGCGGACAGGCCGCGGTCGAGACGCTGCTGGCGGTGCAGGTCTCCGGACGCGGGGACGCGACTGCTGAGACCGTGGGTCTGCTCGGTACGGCGTATCCGCTACGCGTGGGTGGCACCGATCCGCTGGGGATCGGACCGCGCGGTTTGGTGGAGCGAGTCGCCCGGCAGCACAGCGCGATGCCAGGGCGGACCATCGACTACGGGCTACTGCGATACCTGCGTGCCGACACCAGCGCGGTGCTGCGGCAGTATCGCGATCCGCAGATCCTGTTGAACTACCTCGGACACGATCGTGGATTCGAGGGCGACCTCCTACGCCGCGATGGCTTGCTTTCGGTATCGGGTTCGCCTGTGCCCGAGCCGGAATCGGCGGTGCGTCACGAGCTCAGCATTGCGGTGCTGATCATGGGGACCACCGAGGGGCCGTCCATCGGAACGCTGTGGCAGGCGGTCCCGGAGGTGCTCGAGCGCTCGGAGATTACCGAGCTGCAATCGATTTGGCACGAACAGCTGGGGATTCTGGCGAAGGAGCTATGGTGACGTCCACATTGGCAGTGATAGGCGCGGGAGCCAAGGCGGTGGCGGTTGCCGCGAAGGCGGCCGTGCTGCGTGAATGCGGGGTCGACGTACCCGATGTGGTGGCGATCGAACGTCAGCAGGTCGGTGCCAACTGGCAGGCGTGCGGTGGCTGGACGGATGGACAGCACCGGCTGGGTACCAGCCCCGAGAAAGATGTGGGTTTCCCGTATCGATCCGCCGTGGTGCCGGGGCGTAACGCCGAGATCGACGCCCGGATGATGCGTCTGAGCTGGCAGTCCTACCTCATCGCCACCGGCCAGTTCGCCGAGTGGGTTGACCGCGACAAGCCCGCGCCAACGCACAAGCGCTGGGCTGACTACCTGACGTGGGTGGCCAACACGGTCGATATGAAGGTGGTTCAGGGCGAGGTAACCAGTCTGTCTATCGATGACGACAGATGGGTTGTGGGTACCAACGACTGTTCCATTGCCGCCGACGCGGTCATGGTGACGGGGCCCGGGCAGCCGGAGCGTTCTGTGCTACCCGAGCACCCGAATGTCTTGTCGATCGCCGAATTCTGGCGCCGCTGTGCCGGATCAACACGCCTCACCGCAGAACGTGTCGCCGTGATCGGCGGAGGTGAGACAGCCGCCTCAGTGCTCAATGAGCTTTTCGGACACCGGGTTTCGACGATCACCGTGATCTCTCCCGGCGTCACACTGTTTACCCGTGGTGAAGGGTACTTCGAGAACGCGCTGTTCAGCGATCCGACCGGGTGGTTGCACCACACCATGGAGGAACGGCGCGACGCGTTGAACCGCACCGATCGCGGCGTGTTCTCGGCCCGTGTCCAGGAATCACTGTTGGCCGACGACCGTATCCGCCATCTGCGTGGCCGCGTGGCCCATGCCGTCGCCCTGGAAGACCGGATCAGATTGACGCTGCGCAGCGACCGTGCCGGCGAACCCTCCGAAACCGTCCATGGCTTCGATCTGGTGATCGACGGGGCGGGTGCCGACGCATTGTGGTTCCTACCGCTGTTCGACCAGAGCGCTCTTGACCTCATGGAGCTCAAACTGGGGGCCCCCGTGGACGGTAACGTCTTGCAGGAATCCCTTGGCCACGACCTGTCCGTCAATGGTCTGACTCCTAAGCTCATCCTTCCGACACTCTCGGGTCTGACCCAGGGCCCGGGGTTCCCCAATCTCAGCTGTCTCGGATTGTTGTCCGATCGAGTGCTCGGCGGGCACAGCAGTACCGAATCGGCTCGTCGCGAAAGGAAAACAAGTGAGTACCAACCCATTTGATGACGAGAGCGGCGTCTTTTACGTACTGGTCAACGACGAGGAGCAGCACAGTCTGTGGCCGACGGCCATTGAGGTGCCGGCGCAGTGGCGCGTGGCCTTTGGCGAGGCCTCGCGTGCCGATTGCGTCGAGTACATCGAGGCCCACTGGACCGACATGCGGCCGAAGAGCCTCCGCGACGCGATGGCGGGCAGCTAGCTAGCTAGTTGGCGTTTGTGGTGATGCGCCATCCGGTGGTGGATTCTTGTTGGCGCCAGAATTCTGAGAAGCGGCCTGCGAGAGAGCTGAGTTGGGTGATGGAGCCTTGTTCGATGATGTGGCCGTTGTCGATGAAGAGGACGTGATCGGCGTTGCGGATCGCGTTGAGCCGGTGGGCGATCATGATTTTGGTGCGGGGGCGTGGGTCGTTGTTGATGGCGTCGGTGATTGCGGTTTCGTTTTCGGTGTCCAGGGCGCTGGTGGCTTCGTCGATGAGTAGGACGGGGGCGGGTTTGATGAGTGCGCGGGCGATGCTGACGCGTTGGCGTTCGCCGCCGGATAGTGCGGTGCCGGCTTCGCCGACACGGGATTGTTCGGCATCGGGCAGCCGTTCGATGATTTCGTCGACGCGAGCTAGCGCCATCGCCCCGCGCGCTTCCTGGTCAGCGGCGGTGGGGTGTCCGACGAGAACGTTGTCGCGGATAGGCCCGTCGAAGAGGTAGGGGTGTTGGAAGACCATGCTGACCAGGGCGCGGCGGCTGGCGGTGTCTAATGTTGCGACATCGGTTCCGTCGATGAGGATTTGGCCGCTTTCTGGTTGTTGCAGTCCGGCGATGAGGGCGAGGATGGTGCTCTTCCCGGATCCAGATGGCCCAACGATGGCCGTGGTGCTCCCTGGTTCCAGGATGAAGTTGATGTCGTTGAGGACGTGTTCGCTGGTGCTGTCGTAGCGGAAGGTGACGTTGCGGAATTCGATGCGTGGG
>NZ_LJYL01000034.1:0-1521902 GCF_001440135.1 Mycobacteroides sp. H003 | reverse complement strand
GGGCACTGAAACCGGCCGCGGTCTCCAACGACACCGGATCGGCCGCCGGCGGTACCACCGCACCGATCACCGGCGCGGCAGCAGCATGTGCGGCCGCCAAACGCGCGGTCAGCGCCTCCACCGCAGCACTAGTGGCAAGCAGACCTTCCGGAATGACATTCAGATTCATCGTGGGTACTCCCTTCCCTGAGCAGCATGCTCACTGATGAGCGAAGACGCGGCCTGGGCGCATCTGCGCGCACCGGCACGAGGAAACGTCCTCACCTGCAGGCGATTTGAAGTAGCTGTAAAGATCATTGGTGATCGACCAACCCTGCGAATCGATGACCGCATAAAGGGAAATTAGCATCGCCTAACACTGTTGTCGATAGTTCGCTCAATGCTGATTCACTAGTACTGAGCTGTTTCAATTAGAAACTTATAGGTTGCTGGAATCGATATTCGGCCCCATTGACGCCCCGCGCTTGGGTGTGAACTGCGCTTATTACGCCCTCGGTCTAGAAAAATCTCTCTAGTGCGCTAACGGCTAGGGCTCCGCGAATCACCGGACCACTGTGGCGCAAGTCACTAGCAACGACGCCCCCGTCGCGCCTCCGGCGTTGGGATCACCCAACCGGACGGTCGGACAGTGCCGAGAGAACTCTCCGTGCACGCGCCGCCATCTCATCGGCCGACCGCTCGGGGTGGTGCCACCACCACTGCACCAAGGCCGAAACCATGTTCTCCCAGACCAGCGTCGCGGCCGACAGGTCATCCTCATCACTCAGGCCCAAGGCACCGAGCGCCTCCGTCACCGCCGCTGCGGCCTGTTCACGCAGTACGGTTCGCTGGCGCCTAGCCGCATCCCGGGCTCGTCCGCGGGGCACTGTTCTGTCGTAGAGAACCGGCCAGTCGCTGCGCCGGTCCTCCAAGGTGGCGAAGATCGCCGTCAACACCGATTCAGCGACCTCCTTACCCGCGGACGATCCGGACAGCGCACCGCCGATTGCCGCGGCCAGCCGCTCCCCGGCCCTTTCGACACACGCGACGTAGAGATCTTCTTTGGACCCGAAATAGGCCAATACGAGGGCTTTCGATACCCCGGCACGGGCAGCGATCCCGTTCATGCTCGACGCCACGAAGGTCGATTCCCCGAACTCGTCCGCGGCGGCAGTCAAGATCCACTGCTCCCGCTCCTGCCGGGGCATTCCCTTGCTGCCGGACCGGACGGGTTGCACGCGTATGACGGTAGCGGAGTGCCCTCGCACGTTCCTGACGCATGCCACCTGTGCTCGCGATTCACACCAACGAAAGGATTGACCGCACGGTCACTTAGTCATATATTACCGAGCGGTCAATTCGTGACGCCGAAAGCCGTCGCAACGCAGAGAGGCGGTTGAAATGACGTCAGTAGCGATCATCGGTGCGGGTTTCTCGGGCCTGGCAGCAGCCATCGAGCTCCTTGCCGCGGGCCACGACGTCACCCTCTACGAGCGAGCCGAAGACGTCGGCGGCGTCTGGCGCGAGAACACCTACCCGGGCGCAGCCTGCGACGTACCGTCTGCCTACTACTGCTTTTCCTTCGACCCCAACCCCCGCTGGTCACGGCGGTATGCCCCGCAACCCGAGATTCTGAAGTATCTGCGCACGGCAGCGGACAAGTACGGGGTGCGCGAGCGAATTCGCTTTGGCACCGCCATCGTGTCCGCGTCCTTTGATGCGGACGCCGGCCGATGGTGTCTCGAGTCTTCCCACGGTGACCGCTTCTGGGCCGACGTCCTCGTGCCTGCCGTCGGGCAGCTGTCACGACCCACGCTCCCGGAAGTCCCGGGGCGTGAATCCTTCGCCGGCCCCTCGTTCCACTCCGCCCAGTGGGATGACACCGTGTCCCTTGCCGGAAAACGCGTCGCCGTCATCGGCACCGGCGCGAGCTCCATACAACTGGTGCCGGAGATCGCTCCGATCGTGCATTCTCTCAAGGTCTTTCAGCGCTCCGCGCCGTACATCGTGCCGCGCCCCGATTCGCCGCTCACGCGCCTGCACCATGTCCTGGCGTCTCGGATTCCCGCCACCCTGCGCGCGCAACGCCTAGGCTGGCAGGCACTCACCGAAGGATTCACCGGCGTGCTGCACTACTCGCCACTGTTATCGCGCGCCATGACCAGCATGTCCCGTGCCTTCATGCGATATCAGACCCGTGGCGACGCGGAACTTTTCGGCAAGGTCTGGCCGGACTACCCGTTGGGATGCAAGCGGGTGCTGTTCTCCAACACCTATCTGCCCGCCCTGCGCCGCGACAATGCCACGCTCATCACGGATTCGATCGCCGAGATCACTCCCGACGGAGTCTTATCCGCGACCGGCGAGCACCACGCCGCCGACATCATCATCTACGGAACGGGCTTCGCCGCAGGCGGTTTCCTCGATCATGTGACCATCACCGGACTCACCGGCACCGAGTTGCGTGAGCAATGGAGCCAGGGCGCACGTGCCTATCTCGGTATGGCGGTCCCGGGATTTCCCAACATGTTCCTCATGTACGGACCGAACACAAACCTCGGATCCGGTTCCATTGTGGCGATGCTCGAATGCCAGGCGGCATACATCCGCCAGGCCGTCAATGCCGTCGGCCCGGGTCTTGCCCTTGATGTCGACCCCGGCACCGAAGACGTGCACGACGCTGCGCTGCAGGCGCGTCTCGGCGGCGGTGTGTGGTCACGCTGCGAAAGCTGGTATGTGGGTCCCAACGGCCGGGTTACCACGAACTGGCCCGGTCTGGTCAGTGAATACCGGAGCCGCACCAAGGAATTCGCGATATCCGACTACCGTGTCCTACGGCCCGAATCCGGAAAACCGACTCGGCGTGCCGCAATGACCGACGGAGGGAATCGATGAACGGCCAGCCCATCTCCCGTGCACTGTCCCGCCTCATCGTGGACGGGCTCCTTCCCCGTATCGATCGCCGCCTCGAGGCGTCCCGAAAACCCTTCACCGACCAGTCCATCTTGCGACCGCACGCCAGTAGCGGCCCCTGGACGGCAACGCACTACGGCGTCTTCATCCCGGACCTGGACTCGCCGTATCGGTACCTGAACACCATGACCCTGATCGGCGCGATTGGCGCGGAACTGTTCGACAACGACTACCTGACCGTCGCCGATGCGCGGCATACCGCCACGGTCCTGTCCTCGACCGCATCTGGCGACCAGCATCACTACCGTGCCTACGACTCCCAGCGCGACTGCCTCTTCGCCCCAGATGGCAGCGTCTTGCGCTGGGGAGAGGACTTACAGATCGAGGTCGATTTCCCACGGGTAACCGTTCGCGGCCGTTACCAACACTTTTCAGCTGATATCGAGCTGACCGTCACCGATCAGGTCTCCTACTTCGTCAAGACCCCAATTTATGACCACCTGAGCCTGCTCGCCGAATACACGGGCGTCATCGCCGACACGACGGGAGCGACGGCGATCAACGGACTCGGCACCTTCGAGTACGCACGGTTCCTCAGCCATCAGTCGCTCACGCGGCGGGCGCTGCCCAGCCAACTCAAACTTCCCATCGACTTCTTCACCTATCAGATCATCGATCTGGGTAATCGAACCCAGGTGCTGCTCACCGATGTCCGCGCCCGCGGTGCCATCGCCTGCCGGCTGGCGCATGTACGTGTCCTGGGCAAGTCCACCGAGGTGTACACCAATGTCCGAATGGACGTCACCGAATACCGAGAGAAGCCGACGATCGACGAGCAGGGGCGTTCCATGCGGCTCCCTCGCCGCCTGAACTGGACCGTCCGCGACGACCACGGACACCTTGTTCTCGCTGTCGACGGGCTCGTCGACTCACCTCTGCGCTACGGCCATGGCCGGGGCTACGTGGGTGCCTACAGCTATACCGGTGAATACCAAGGTAATCCGGTAGGCGGTTCGGCCTACATGGAGTGGGTGGATACCGCGCGATAGGTGGCCCGCGGGTACGGACTACAGAATCGCGGCGGCGATGATCAGACCCACGGCCACGTAAGCCGCGGCGACGACGAGGGTCGCGGGTGCGAACCTCCTGTGCGCCAGCAGGTCTCCCACGTCCAGACCCACCACCCACTCGATCAACCTGATGCAGATCGTCTGGGCCGCGATACCGATAAGCCCGAATACCAACGCGCGCACCAGGCCCTCGGTGATGTTTCCCGAGGCCGTGTAGATCGCCAGCACGATCACGAATGCCTGTGAGAGAAGTCCCGCTGCGGTAATCACGGCAGCGTTGGGCAATCCCGCGCGGACCATCTGGCGCAGCGGGCCCGGAGTCGTCCAGTCCAGCACAAAGAATCCGATGACCATCATCGCGAAACCGACAGCCGCGTAAAGCCAGATCGCGGCCGCTCCATGAGCGACTATCGACCAGTACCCTGCTGCGCTCATGGTTGCCGTCCCCATCTCTCGTGTTCGGGTGTCGCTACTGAGGTGATATCCGGTGTGGAATGAACGCGGCGCCGTCGTCGGTGATCAGGCCTGCGGTCTCCCGGATACCCAGCCCTGCCGATTCGTCGCCGACAATCCAGGCACCCAGGGCCGGCCTCATACCGTCGAACTCCGGCAACGGGTCCAGCAGCTGGTAGACATAGCCTTCCTCACCGTAGACGCCGCCGGTGGCCGTCTCATAGCCCGCTCCCACCACCGTGATGTTGGCACCTTCCCGGCCCAGTTTTGGCTTGCGGACGTACTCGGTCAGTTCGTGTGGGCTGTCGACGTAGGCCGGAAGCAGATTGGGGTGGCCGGGGTACATCTCCCACAGCACCGCCAAGATCGCCTTGTTGCTCAACAGCGCTTTCCACAGGGGTTCGATCCACAGCGTCTCGGGCAGCAGGTCCAGGGCATGGCGGCCGAAGTCGTCGTCGACGATCCACTCCCATGGATACAGCTTGAAGATCGATTCGATCGGCGCCTCTTCCAGATCCACGAGACGGTTCAGATCGTGATCCCAGCCGATGTCCTCGATCGGCAGGCCCACCGTGTTGATGCCGGCCTCCGCTGCGCATTCCTGGAGATAGGCCAGGGTGACGTTGTCTTCACCGCTCTGGTCCGCCGATGACCACGTGAAATGTGTTTCAGCACCGGCTAGTTGCTTGCCGATCTGTTTCCAGCGCGCGACTAGTTGTTCATGCAGAGAGTTCCATTGGTCGTCTTCGGGGAACACCTCTGTCTTCCAGTGCCACTGCAGGATCGAAGCCTCCAGCAGCGAGGTGGGGGTATCGGCGTTGTACTCCAAGAGAACCGGCGGCCGTCGGCCGTCATAACGAAGATCAAAGCGCCCGTAAAGGTGTGGATCTCTTCTGCGCCAAGATTTTTCGATGTGTTCCCATGTCCATTCCGGCAGCCCGAAGTCTTGGTAGCGCCCGGTGAGGACAACGTGCTCGACGGCATCCAGGCACATGGAATGCAGTACTTCCACGGTCGCCTCGAGGGAGAGCACCTCGTCCATATCGAAGACGTAGTGCACCGACTCGTCCCAATAGGGACGGTCGCTGCCGTCTGCCATCCGCGCCGGTGTGCCGTAGCACATTCCTTGGGAGGCCACGATTTCTTCCCAGCCCGCGCGGGGCCGCGCATGCTCACGGCGCATCAGCTTCCCGAACTTCCCGAGCTGCTGGATCCGAAGCCACCTCGCGAGACCGACGGAGACCGGGAAACACTGCCCGAGTTATCGGATTTGGTGAGGGTGGTGCCCGAACTGGTTTTGGCTCTCGTGCCCCTGGGCAGCTCCACACTGCCGCCGGTCGCGATGGTGCCGATACCTCGGTTGTGTCCGCCGTAGTAGTAGCGATAGGGCGAACCGGCGTAGATGAACACGCCGCCCGAGGACGAAGCGGTGCCCCGCTCGCAGTACTCCTCGGGGGCCACGACATTGGAGCCGTCCTGCACGCAGGTCGCCTCGATGTCGTCATCACGGTCGATCACCGCGTAACCCACGGCCACCACCGCCGCGATACCGGCGACCACCATCGAACCCATCAGGACGTGGTTGCGGGTCCGGCGCCGTTCCTCGGCCTTCTGAGCCTGAACCTCTGCGAGCCTGCGCTCGGCTTCGCGCGTCCGGCGCGCCTTGTCGCGGGCCCGTGACTCGGCGACGGTGGGCGGCCGCGGCAGGGTGATACCTGGCTCCTGCCAGCGAACGGCGCCGCGCACCGGTGGCGGCTCGCGGTGTTCAGATTCTTCGTCGCCTAAGGACGAATCGGGCATCTCTTCCCCCTAGGACCCGAATCATAGGAAACACACTACGAATCAACTTACAGCAGCAGCCTCGAATGACGGCCTGTGCGGGAAACGTTGCAGCAAATACTCTGGCGCCAGCGTGCGGCACCCACGCCGACCGCCGTACGCGGCGGCTGCCCGAACCTGACGTCTCTACCAACAAACAAGAAGGCCGGAAACCCTCGGGTTTCCGGCCTTCTGTCGCTGGGCTTCTTGGCCCACTCACTTGTGGGCGAAGGGGGACTTGAACCCCCACGTCCCGAAGGACACTGGCACCTGAAGCCAGCGCGTCTGCCATTCCGCCACTCGCCCCAACGACCGCGAGAGCCTATCACGCTCCCGGCCTCATCTTGGAACCGCGAACAGCCCGCCAGAGCCCGCGCACACACGTCAATCCTCTCAAATGGCGAGCATAGAAGGCCTCTTGGTGCCAAGACGATGTCGTCTCGTAATAGAGGAGTGGGTGCCGACGATCATCAAACCGATACGATCTACTCGAGATCCGCTCGTGGCGGAGCGCTGTGTCATGCGCTCAGAACTGCCACGCGACCGCCGAAAGGAGGAGGCATGGGAATTGTCCAACGCTTCGAGCGCAAGCTAGAAGACGTGGTCGGCGATGCCTTCGCCCGCGTGTTCGGCGGCAGCATCGTCCCTCAGGAAGTGCAGGCCTCACTGCGTCGCGAGGCCGCCGACGGCGTCCGGTCAGCGGGCCAGGGACGGCTGCTGGCTCCCAACGAGTTCTTTGTTCTCCTCAGCACCGGAGATCACGAGAAGGCGGCCGACGACCGCGATCTCAACGCAGACACGTTCGCCGAACACCTGCGCGAATATATTCGCGATCAGGGGTGGCAAACGTATGGTGAAGTTGTTGTCCGATTCGAACAATCACCGAACTTGCACACCGGCCAGTTTCGCACGCGCGGTGTGGTCAATCCCGACACCAAGCGGGACCGTACGCACGGCGCCGTGACGACTGCCCCTTCGACCCCGGATCCACAACCAGGAGCATCCATGACTGACAACCCAGGTCCCCAGCAGGGACGCCCCGGCGAAGAGTACGGCCGAGAGGACGACCGCTACGGACGTCCCGAACAGGATCCACGTGGTCAGCAGCCTCCGCAGGGTGACCAGGGATACCCCCCGCGCCAGGGCGGCTATGGACAGGGCCAGCAGTACGGCCAGGACTACGGTCGTCCGCCGGCCGGCTACGAGCAGGGCGGCTACCAGCAGCGCCCGCCGCAGCAGGGCGGATACGACCAAGGCGGCCGTGGCGGCTACGAGCAGGGCGGCTATGGCGGCGGTCAGGAATACGGCCGTCCCCCGGCACCTCCGCAGCAGAGCGGCTACGGCGCCCCGCCTCAGCAGGGTGGATACGGCGAGCCTCCCCGTCCCAACTACGGCGAGTACGAGCAGGGTGGCGGCTACGGCGCACCGCAGGGTCCGCCTCCCGGCCAGGACTACGGCCGTCCCCCGGCCTACCCGCAGCAGGGTGGCTACGGTGCTCCGCCGCAGCAGGGCGGATACGGATCACCTCAGGGTGGTTACGGCGAGCCCGAGTACGGCGACTACGAGCACGGCGGCTATCAGAGCAGCCCCGACTACGGCGCCCCCACTGGAGGCGGTGCCGGTGCCGGTCGCACCACCGTCACGCTGCAGCTGGACGACGGCAGTGGACGCACGTATCAGTTGCGTGAGGGCACCAATGTGATCGGCCGTGGTCAGGACGCCCAGTTCCGTCTGCCCGATACCGGTGTCTCACGCCGCCACCTCGAGGTGCGCTTCGACGGGCATGCCGCGCTGCTGTCGGACCTGAATTCGACCAACGGCACCACCGTCAACAACGCGCCGGTCACCGAATGGCAGCTGGCCGACGGCGACATCATCCGGCTGGGCCACTCCGAGATCATCGTTCGGGTCCAGTAGGGAACAGGAGAACCGCGCCCGCAACGCCGCGTTCGACACAGGCTGCACGTATCGAGCCCCGGCGGGTAACCCGGCCAAGTATCGTTGCCCTGCCGAATATGTCCGGTCTTCCGGACACCCTCGCCGAGGCGCGATGGACCAGCGAGAGGAACGACAACCGGATGCAGGGACTGGTGCTCCAGCTCACCCGCGGTGGGTTCCTGTTGCTGTTGTGGGTGTTCATCTGGTCGGTGCTGCGCATACTGCGGACCGATATCTACGCCCCCACCGGTCAACTGATGGCCAATCGTGGTTTGAACCTGCGTGCGATCAGTCCCGCGAAGGCGGGTCGGCGGCAGATGCAGTACCTGTTGGTGACCGAGGGCGCCCTGGCCGGCACCCGGATCACCCTAGGCACCCAGCCCATTTTGATCGGCCGGGCGGACGACTCAACACTGGTGCTCACCGACGATTACTCGTCGACGCGGCACGCGCGGCTATCGCCACGCGGGGCCGATTGGTACGTCGAGGATCTAGGATCGACCAACGGCACATATCTGGATAGGGAGAAGGTGACGACGGCGCTGCGGGTTCCCCAGGGGACGCCGGTACGGATCGGTAAGACAGTGATCGAGCTGCGCTCGTGACACTGGTGCTTCGCTACGCAGCGCGTAGCGACCGCGGACTTGTGCGGTCGAACAACGAGGACTCCGTCTATGCCGGTGCCCGCCTCTTGGCATTGGCCGACGGCATGGGCGGTCATGCCGCCGGTGAAGTCGCCTCACAGCTGGTCATCGCGGCGTTGGCCCCACTCGACGACGATGAGCCCGGCGGCGATCTGCTCGATACGCTGGCCGACGCGGTGCACTCCGGTAACGCGGCGATCGCCGACCATGTGCGCGCCGAGCCCGAGCTCGACGGCATGGGCACCACGCTGACGGCTTTCCTGTTCACCGGCAAGCGGCTGGGCATGGTGCATATCGGCGACTCACGCGCATACCTGATGCGTGATGGCGAGCTGGCGCAGATCTCCAAGGACGACACCTTCGTCCAGACCCTTGTCGATGAGGGTCGCATCACTCCGGAACAGGCACACAACCATCCGCAGCGCTCGCTCATCATGCGCGCGCTCACCGGCGCACCGGTCGAGCCCACTCTCGTGATCCGTGAGGCGCAGGCGGGTGACAGGTACCTGCTCTGTTCGGACGGACTGTCCGATCCGGTGAGCCACGAAACCATCGCCGAGGCGTTGGAGATCCCCGATGTCTCCGCCGCCGCCGATCGGCTCATCGAGCTGGCGCTGCGCAGCGGTGGACCCGACAACGTCACCGTCGTAGTCGCCGATGTCGTGGAGCTGGACTACGGACAAACCCGCCCGATCGTGGCGGGGGCGATATCCGCCGATTCAGACACCGACACCCCTCCGCCGAACACTGCCGCCGGACGGGCCGCCGCCATCCAGCGCGCCCTCAAAGAACCCGAGCCCACTCCGGACGAATCCGATAGTGACACAACCGATTCCGAAGCCACACGGCCCAAGAAACGTCGGCTCCGCTGGCTGATCGCGGCGGTGCTCGTGGTGTTGATCGCGCTGGCCGGTCTGGCGATCGGCCGCCGCGTGGTGCTCAACAACTATTACGTGAGCGCCTACGAAGGCAACGTCTCCATCATGCAGGGCGTCCAGGGCTCGCTCCTGGGTTATCGGCTGCAGCGGCCGGACCTCGTGGGTTGCCTCGACAGCCGGGGCGACCTGTCGCTGGTGAGTTACGGCGAGTCCGCATCCAGCCTGTCCTGCAAGTACTTCAAGGTGTCCGATCTGCGTCCGTCGGAGCGTCAGCAGGTCGAAACCGGCCTACCCGGCGGCACTCTCGACCAGGCCATCGGCCAGCTACGTCAGCTCACCAAGAGCGCGTTGCCCCCGTGCGCACCCCCCGCACCCAAGACGGCGCCGCCCGCACCGACCACCGCGGGTCGCTCCCCGTCCGCCACGTCCGGATCCCCCACGACGACGACCACAACCACGCGGCCGTCGCCCGCGCCCACGTCTCCGGCGACGCCCGGCGCAAGCACCACGCAGACCACAACATCCACCCCCGCGCCGGCGCCACTGCCGGCGCCACCACAAGAGCCGGGCGTCACCTGCCGGACCGTGTCATGACGACGGCGCCCCAAACCGCTGTAGTGGCCCGTGGGGCAGGCACCTCGCCACCGCCCCAATCCACACGACGTAGCGCGGAATTGGGGCTCCTCGGGTTCGCCGCCGCGATCACCACCGTGGCCCTGATCCTGGTCGAGGCCAACCTTGAGCGTGGTCTTTCCTGGGATCTACTGAAGTACGGTCTTGCGTACCTCGTCCTGTTTACGTTGGCGCATCTGGGAATCCGCCGTTACGCCCCCTACGCCGATCCGCTGTTGCTGCCCTGTGTCGCCCTGCTGAACGGCCTCGGGCTGGTGATGATTCATCGCCTGGACCTGGCGAAAGCGGCCGCCGGCGATGGCTCCGAGACTGTGGAGGCCAACGCGCAGGTGCTCTGGACGCTGGTGGGTGTCGCCGCGCTCGTCGGGATCCTGGCAGTCGTCAAGGATCACCGGGTGCTGGCACGGTACGGCTACACCTTCGGCATCGTCGGCATCGTCTTGCTGGCCATCCCCGCGCTGCTGCCGTCCTCGGCCTCGGAAAGAAATGGCGCCAAGATCTGGATCGAATTGCCGTTCTTGTCGATTCAGCCGGCCGAGGCCGCCAAGATCCTGTTGCTGGTGTTCTTCGCGGCCTTCCTGATGACCAAACGCGACCTGTTTCGCACCGCCGGCCGCAGCTACTGGGGCGTGGAGTCGCCCCGGGCCAGAGACCTGGGCCCGCTGCTCGCGGTGTGGGCAATCTCCGTGGGCGTCATGGTCTTTGAGAAGGACCTGGGTACCTCGCTGCTGCTGTACACCTCATTTCTGACGGTGCTGTACATCGCCACGGCACGGATCAGCTGGGTGCTGATCGGCCTGGGCCTCTTCGTCGTCGGCGCGTTCTTGGCGTACTTCTTATTCGCACATGTGCGCGTGCGGGTCGAAACCTGGCTCGACCCCTTCGCGGATGCGGATGGCAACGGCTATCAGATGATGCAGTCGCTGTTCAGCTTCGCCACCGGTGGCATCTTCGGCACCGGTCTCGGAAACGGTCAGCCGGGCACAGTTCCCGCTGCCTCAACGGATTTCATCATCGCCGCGATCGGTGAGGAACTCGGACTGGTCGGCCTGGCCGGAGTGCTGCTCGTGTTCACCATCCTCATCGTCCGGGGCTTCCGCACCGCACTGGCGGTGCGCGACAGCTTCGGCAAGCTGCTGGCCTCCGGCCTCTCGGCGGCGCTGGCGCTGCAGCTGTTCATCGTCGTCGGCGGCGTCACCAAACTCATTCCGCTGACCGGGCTCACCACGCCCTGGATCTCCTACGGCGGCTCGTCACTGGTGTCCAATTACGTGCTGCTGGCCATCCTGCTGCGCATCTCGCATATCGCCCGGCGACCGCTCACCACCACCTCCGCACCCAACGCCGCCCCCATCGCGGAGGCCCGGACGGAACTGATCGATCGCGTATGAACACATCGATCCGCCGGGTGTCTCTCGTCGTCATGGGACTGGTCGTGCTGCTGCTGGCCAATGCCACTCTCACCCAGGTGTTCACGGCACCCGGACTGCGCGCCGACCCCCGCAATCAGCGGGTGTTGCTCGACGAGTATTCGCGCCAGCGGGGGCAGATATCGGCAAGCGGGCAGTTGCTCGCCTCCTCGGTGGCCACCGACAGTCGCTTCCGGTTCCTGCGGCAGTACGCCGATCCACTGGTGTACGCGCCCGTCACCGGTTTCTACTCGCTCAACTACTCCAGCGCCGGGCTGGAGCGCGCCGAGGACAGCGTGCTCAACGGATCCGATCCCCGGCTGTTCGGCCGCAGGCTCGCAGACTTCTTCACGGGTCGCGATCCGCGTGGCGGCAGCGTGGTCACCACCATCCGTCCCGATGTGCAGCAGGCCGCCTACGACGCCATGCAGCACGGCTGCAAAAACGGCTGCCGCGGCTCGGTGGTCGCGCTCGAGCCCTCCACCGGAAAGATCCTCGCGATGGTGTCGACGCCCTCCTACGACCCCAATCTGCTGGCCAGCCAGGACTCCGAGAAGGAGAACGCGGCCTGGAAGCAGCTGCAGGAAGACCCCGCCCAGCCGATGCTGAACCGCGCGATCTCGCAGACCTACCCACCGGGATCGACCTTCAAGGTCATCACCACCGCCGCGGCACTGGCCGACGGCAAGACCGTCAACACCGAGGTGACCGCGTCCCCCACCATCTTCCTGCCGGGTAGCAACGCAACCCTGGAGAACTACAACAGGACCTCCTGCGGCGGTGGCGACAACACCACCCTCAAGGAGGCGTTCGCGCGCTCCTGCAACACCGCCTTCGCCAAACTCGGATCCGAACAACTCAAGCGCGACAAGCTGGTCAAGGCCGCGCAAGCATTCGGACTCGACCACGAAATCGACGGCATCCCACTCCAGGTGGCTACTTCCACCGTCGGGTCGATGTCCGATGACGCGGCCGTCGCGATGTCGAGCATCGGGCAAAAGGACGTCGCGGTGACCCCCCTGCAGAACGCGATGGTCGCCGCGGCCGTTGCCAACAAGGGTGTGCTGATGCAGCCGCACCTGGTCGATAGCCTTAAGGGCCCAGACCTTTCGAATCTGTCCACCACCACCCCGGATGACATTGGCCAAGCCGTGACACCCGCTATCGCGAACACATTGACCGAACTGATGATTGCCTCAGAACAGCGCACCGCACAGACCGGAGCCATCCCCAGCGTGCAGATCGCATCCAAGACCGGCACCGCCGAGCACGGCACCGATCCGCGTAACACCCCACCGCACGCGTGGTACATCGCCTTCGCACCGGCATCGAGCACCACATCGGATCCTCAAGCCACGGTGGTCACCCCTAAGGTGGCCATCGCGGTACTCGTCGAAGATGGCGGAGACCGCGCCCTGGCGGCCACCGGCGGCTCCGTCGCCGCACCCATCGGGCGGCAGGTCATTGCCGCAGCACTACAGGGGGCCTCATGACAGTTCGTGTGGGAGAAACGCTTTCGGGCCGTTACCGGTTGCAGCGGCTCATCGCTACCGGCGGTATGGGCCAGGTCTGGGAGGGCACCGACAGCCGCCTGGGCCGCAAGGTAGCCGTGAAGGTGCTCAAGGCCGAGTTCTCGTCGGACCCCGAGTTCATCGAGCGGTTCCGTGCCGAGGCACGCACCGTGGCGATGCTCAACCATCCCGGCATCGCGAGCGTGTACGACTACGGCGAAACCGACATCGACAGTGAAGGCCGCACCGCCTACCTGGTCATGGAACTGATCCACGGCGAGCCGCTGAACTCCGTACTCAAGCGCACCGGCCGGCTGTCGCTGCGTCACTCGCTGGACATGCTCGAGCAGACCGGGCGTGCCCTGCAGGTCGCGCACGCCGCGGGCCTGGTGCACCGCGACGTGAAGCCGGGCAACATCCTGATCACGCCCACCGGGCAGGTGAAACTCACCGACTTCGGCATCGCCAAGGCCGTGGACGCCGCCCCGGTCACCCAGACCGGCATGGTGATGGGCACCGCCCAATACATCGCCCCCGAACAGGCCCTGGGGCACGACGCCACCCCCGCCAGCGATGTCTACGCACTGGGAGTTGTTGGCTACGAGGCAGTTTCGGGTAAGCGCCCGTTCTCGGGCGACGGCGCTCTGACGGTCGCGATGAAGCACATCAAGGAAACACCGTCACCGCTGCCCGCCGATCTACCCCCCAACGTGCGCGAGCTCATCGAGATCACGCTGGTGAAGAACCCGCAGAATCGGTACACCAGCGGCGGCCCGTTCGCCGATGCGGTGGCGGCAGTGCGTGCCGGTCGCCGACCACCCCGGCCCAACCAGGCGCCGACCATCAGCAGGGCCACGCCGGCGGCCATCCCGCCCGCCACGCAGGTGCGGCCTGCTGTGGGGACACCCAGCCGGGTTGCCCCGCCCACCTCCCGCACCCGACCGCCGACGGGCTCACACCGGCCGCCACCGCCCCGGCGTGGCACGTTCTCGCCCGGCCAGAAGGCCCTGATGTGGGCGGCCGCGGTGCTGGGCATCTTCGCGATCATCATCGCGGCGCTCATCCTGCTGCGAGCAAGTGAGCAGAAGAATGACGTGCCGCTCCCATCGGCGACGACGCCCAGCAGCGAGGCACCCTCAAGTCCGGCTTCAGCTTCGCCAGGAGCGCTTGCGCCAGCTAATATCGTGGCTCTGCTTCCGGTCGCCGAACCGGACCCGATCACTGGGACGAAATCACCGTAATGACCACTCCGCAGCACCTCTCGGACCGCTATGAGCTGGGGGAGATCCTCGGCTATGGGGGCATGTCCGAGGTTCACCTGGCGCGCGACCAACGGTTGAACCGTGACGTCGCGATCAAGGTGCTGCGCGCAGATCTGGCCCGGGACCCCAGCTTCTATCTGCGTTTCCGCCGGGAGGCGCAGAACGCCGCCGCACTGAACCACCCGGCGATCGTGGCCGTCTACGACACGGGCGAGGCCGAGACACCCACCGGGCCGCTGCCGTACATCGTCATGGAGTACGTCGACGGCATCACCCTGCGCGACATCGTCAAGGACGACGGCCCCATGCCGATCCGCCGGGCGATCGAGGTCATCGCCGACTCCTGCCAGGCGCTCAACTTCAGTCACCAGCACGGCATCATCCATCGTGATGTCAAGCCCGCCAACATCATGATCAGCAAGACCGGCGCGGTAAAGGTGATGGACTTCGGGATCGCGCGGGCCGTGTCGGACGCCGGCGTCAGCGTCACCCAGACCGCGGCGGTCATCGGGACCGCGCAGTATCTCTCGCCGGAACAAGCGCGCGGCGAAACCGTGGACGCACGTTCCGACGTGTACTCCCTGGGCTGCGTCCTCTACGAATTGCTGACCGGCGAGCCGCCTTTCGTCGGCGATTCACCTGTCGCGGTGGCCTACCAGCATGTGCGTGAAGATCCGGTTGCGCCCTCCAAGCACAACCCCGAGATTCCACCCGGCCTTGATTCGGTTGTGCTCAAAGCACTTTCGAAGAATCCCGACAACCGGTACCAGAACGCTGCCGAGATGCGCACCGACCTCATGCGGGTGTATCAGGGCGAGCAGCCGGAGGCCCCGAAGGTTCTCACCGACGCCGAGCGCAGCTCCATGCTCAGCACTCCCTCCAACACCAAGGCTTACCCGGCCTCCGGGCCGCAGACCAACCCGCTGCCCAGCCATTACGCAGAATCGCGGCGCAATCCACTGAGCCGCTGGCTGGTCGGACTTGCCGCACTGGTGGTGCTGACCGTGGTGGTCACCTTCGCCATCATCTTGGGCAACGGCCCCTCGCGTGATGTCCAAGTCCCCGACGTGACGGGCAAGTCCCAGGCCGACGCTGTCGCCGCCCTGCAGAACCTCGGGTTCAAGACCAAGATCCAGAAGAACACGAGCTCAAAGCTTGCTCCCGAGAGAGTCATCGACACCGATCCCGCGAAGGGTTCTACCGTGACGGCCGGTTCCGAGGTGACTCTGAACGTGTCCATCGGGCCGGAGAGCCAGCAGGTGCCCGATTGCCATGGCCTCAGCTTCGGCGACGCGGTCAAGAAGCTGCAGGCCGCCGGGTTCAAGGGCACCTTCACCCAGAGCGAGACCAAGTCGCTGCCCGAGGACAAGGGCCGGGTCATGGCCACCAACCCGCCGGCCGGACAGTATTCGGCGGTCACCAACAACATCACCATCGTTGTCGGTAAGGGACCAGGGGAGAAGCCGGCACCGGATCTCGTGGGCCAGAACATCGACGTCGCCATCAAGAACCTGCCCAACTACGGGTTTACCGCACCGCCCACTATCATCACCGTTCCCAGCCCCGAGTCGAAGGGGCAGATCCTGAGTATGAACCCGCCGGCCAACACGATGTTCCCTGAGGACGGGATCATCGAGATCCGGGTCTCCGGTGGCGGTCAGTTCCGGATGCCAAACCTCATGGGCAAGTTCTGGACCGATGCCGAGCCGCTGCTCTATCAGGCTGGGTGGCAAGGCGGAGGCCTCAGCACCGAAGACGTGCCCTCCGACGGCAACAACCGAGCTCGCGTGGTCTCGCAGGATCCGCCGGCCGGTGCCGGGGTCAACTACAACGGACCAATCAAGCTGCGCTTCGGCGCGGGCTAGACCTCAGCCGCCGAGGGCGCTCACGCGTCCGCTGACTCCGTCCAGCGCCGAGGCGACCTCTGCCTCGAGCGCGCACACCAGCGATTCATCAAGGGGCGCACCACAATAGGTGAGCCAGTTGGCCAGCATCCGGTGCCCGCCCTCGGTCAGGATCGACTCCGGGTGGAACTGCACCCCGTGAATCGGATGTTCGGTGTGCATGACACCCATGATCACCCCGCTGGCGGTGCGGGCGATCACCCGAAGCCCCTCGGGCACGGTGTCAGGGAGGATCGTCAGCGAGTGGTACCTGGTGGCCGTGAACGGGTTTGGCAGCCCGCGCAGCACGCCGGCGTCTTCATGCTCGACAGTGCTCGTCTTGCCGTGCAACAACTCCGGTGCGCGGTCGACGGTGCCGCCGAACGCCACGCCGATCGCCTGGTGTCCCAGGCACACCCCGAGCAGTGGGGTGCCCGTTTTCGCGCAGGAATGCACCATCGCGATGGACGCGCCCGCGCTCTCTGGTGTACCGGGGCCGGGGCTAATCAGTACGCCGTCGAAGTCGGCGGCCACCGCATCGGTATCGGCCAGTCGCGGGTCGTCGTTGCGCCACACCGTCGCGTCCACGCCGAGCTGACCCAGGTACTGGACCAGGTTGAACACGAAGCTGTCGTAGTTGTCGACGACCAGGATGCGCACAGGTCAAGGGTACGGACCCGCACCAGCGGATTCCCAGCCGGTTTACCCGGACAGGTGCCGACGGATGTCTACCGGCCCTCCAGGGGAGCCGCACGGCCGGGCCCCACCGCATCCCGATATCCGGCCACTTCGAGGTGATGGCCGCGAGTCACCGTGTATCCCAAGCCAAATCGCGCGACGTACTGCCGGTACAGCGTTACCAGCGGAGCCGCGTCGAGTGCTGCCTGCATGGCATCGGCATCGCCGATGGCCGTGATCACGTAGGGCGGGCTGTAGGTACGACCGTGCAGCAGCAGGGTGTTGCCGACACATCGCGGTACCGAGCTCGCGACCAGGCGCTGATCATCCTGCATCTGAATGGCCTCGGCGCCCGCACTCCACAAGGCATTGAGCACACCTTCGACATCCTGCTGGTGCACCACCAAGTCATCCGGTGACGCGTCGCGGGGGAAACGCCCGTACGCATCACGCTTGGCATCGGTCAGCGTCACCACCAGACCGGGGCCGGTGACGGGCTGGACGCCCGCGGCATCGGCCATCTCACCGGTTTCGGCGAGCGCCGCCGCCACCTGGCTGTCACCCCCGGCCGACTGTGCCCGCGCGGCAGCCATCTGATTCGCCAAGCCGTCGCGGGTGGCGCTGAGTTTGTCGACGGACTTCTGCGTCTCGCGCACCAGATCCACCAACCGGGGCGCCGGAGAATCGCCCCGCCGGATCTCGTTGCCACCCGACACCGTGTGCGTCGCGGCCAGCAGAAAGCCCGCCAGCGCGCACACCAGGGGCACCCCGACCCGCCAGAGGAGGCCCCCTCGGGCGGAAGGGGCCGCCGGTTCACGCTGGGGGCTGCCCCCGCTCCTCGGGGCCTCATCGGCGGTCACCAGAAGATTGTCGCAGCATCGCGCTGTAACCTGCGTAGGAACCCATGACGACTCCGGCCATGGCGACCCGTCGCCGTGCCGCCATATCCCAGATGCTTCCGAGGTAGTCGATGCCCAAGTCCAAGGTCCGTAAGAAGTCAGCGTTCAACGCGACCACCGTTAGCCGTACTCCGGTCAAGGTGAAAGCCGGTCCGTCGAGCGTCTGGTTCGTCGCGTTCTTCCTCACCCTTATGCTCATCGGCCTGGCCTGGCTGATGGTGTTCCAGCTCGCCGCACAACACATCACCTGGATGCTGGATCTGGGGCCGTGGAACTACGCCATCGCGTTTGCCTTCATGATCACCGGACTACTGCTGACCATGCGGTGGCGGTGACACGAGACGGGAGGAAGCCCGGGCTGCCGTTGCCGGTCCGGTTAGCACCCGTTTCCATCGAGTCCACCCAAGAGACACCCAATCACAACGATGTGATTTATCCCCACTGTGGATAACGCCTGTGGATAAACCGACCGCATCCCCAGCCGAATGGGGCCCGAAACCAGCCGGTATCGCTGCCGCCGCCCTTGTGGGTGTCGCGTTCGGTATCGCCGTTTTCCTGGTCGCCGATGCGCCGGGGCGTCTGTTGGCCTCGGTGGCCGCGCTCGGTCTGCTGGGGTTCGCCGCCGTGTCCTGGCGGTGCCGTCCGAAACTGCGCATCGCCGACGAGGGTCTTGAGCTGCAAGGCCTGACCCGCCTCACGCTGCTACCCCGCGCCGCGGTGGACTCGGTGAAGATCAGCGAGTTCCGCCGACTGGGCCGACGCACCCGGCTGCTGGAGATCGAATCCGGAGATGACCTGATCGTCCTGAACCGTTGGGACCTGGGTACCGACCCCCGTGAAGTGCACGAGGCACTGCGCGCCGCCCGATATCGGGCGTGAACGCCGCAACGCGCGTATCGTTGCCTTAGGTAATTACTCCGAGGTAAGAGGCGGGCACATGACACGGACTGAGGGCGATCAGTGGGACATTGTCAGCAGCGTCGGTTTCACGGCCCTCATGGTGTCGTCGTTCCGCGCCCTGGAGACCACCCGATCTGAGCCACTCATTCGCGACGAGCACGCCCGCGCCTTCGTGGAGGCTTCGGGGGAGCCTCATCTCACCGAGGCCCTGGCCTCGCCGCGTCCCGAGTCCGAATGGGACGTCGCCACCACCTACCTGGTCAATCACCTGGCCGTCCGCACCAAATACTTCGATGAATTCTTCACCACTGCAACAGCTTCCGGTGTTCGACAGGTAGTCATCCTGGCCGCCGGACTGGATGCGCGGGTCTACCGGTTGCCCTGGCCGCACGGCACCGTCGTCTACGAACTGGACCAGCCGAAGGTCCTCGAATTCAAGGACCACGTCCTTGCCGAAGAGAACGCGGTCGCGCAGGCCGAACGGCGCGAAGTCGCCGCCGACCTACGCGATGACTGGATCGCCGCGCTGGGGGCCGAGGGCTTCGACGCGGGCAAGCCCACGGCCTGGCTCGCCGAGGGCCTGCTGGCGTACCTGCCGGGTGCCGCCCAAGACGCGTTGTTCGAGAAGATCACCGCCCATTCCGCCCCCGGCAGCTTCCTGGCCACCGAATGGCGCCGCCGCGTGGCCACCGCCGGCCAATGGCAGGACGCCGTGAACAAACTCAAGCCGGACTTTCTCCAGAACGTCAGCATCGGCGATCTGATCTATGACGATGAGCGCAAAGACCCGATCGAGTGGCTCGGCGAACATGGTTGGCACGTCGACGTCACCAACCGCCTGGAACAGGCTGCCGCCTATGGACGGCCCGCCCCCGAGGAGCACAGCGAAATCACCTCGCTGTGGTCGGACGCTTACTTCATCACCGCCACCCGCTAGCCCCTGCGCGCAAGGCGCGCGGACCGACGCTGGGGTGGGACCTTCGGTCCCGTTTCGACTAAAGTTTCCCATGCAATCGATCACAAGGGTGCCGTCTGTACGAACAGGTCATTTGGCAAAGGCTTGTCGTTTGACGGTTGGGGGATTGAAAGCTGGACTTTATGCCAGGAGATGGGCATGGCAGCGGATTCGTCCGCCAGAGTATGCAGATCGGGCTGACGATCGCCGCGATGAAGGCGCTCGAGGCACGCCGCGCACAGCCGTTGCTGTTCGACGCGCACGCCCGGACCATCCTCGATGCCGTCGCTGATCCCCACACCCGAGCGCTCCTGGACGTCGGCCTTCACGAGAACCCGTCGACGGCGAATGAGCTGAGCACCCATCTGCTCGCCAACTATGTGGCGGCGATGTGCCGCTACTACGACGAATCCCTGCTCGCATCCGTCACCAACGGCATCCGCCAGGTGGTGCTGCTGGCCGGGGGCCTCGATACCCGCGCCTACCGGCTCTCCTGGCCCGCGGGCACAGTCGTCTATGAGGTCGACTATGCCGAGGTCCTCACCGTCAAGATGAAGGCGCTCGACAACGCGGGAGCTGAGCCTCATACGACACAGCGGATGGTCCTGTGTGGTCTGGGCGAGCAGTGGCAAGCGGAGCTGACGCTGGCCGGATTCGACCCAGACATCCCCACCGCGTGGCTCGCCGAGTGCGTCGTCTGCAACCTTCCCGGTGGCAGCCACGACTCGATGTTCGAGCGGATCATCGAGATGTCGGCTCCGGGCAGCATCATCGCGACGGACAACGATCCGCTGGCCCCGTCCGGGCGGACATGGGGCGAGGCCGTGGACGCCGTCCTGCCGGACGCGCTTCGCGGCGCCGACTACTCGGCGCTGGCACATCGTGACGAACGCACCCATCCCGGAGACTGGCTCTCCGGGCACGGGTGGCTGACCCAGACGTACACGACACGTGAGCTCGCCGAGCGCTATGGCCGATCGTTCGGGAACGAGCTGGTGCCGGGTTTCGACGATCTCGCGGACCGTCGCTTCCTGACCGCGATGCTGCCGACCGATTACCTTGCGCATTCCGCAGAATCGCCACCGAGTGACGGGCCGGCGGACCAGTGAGGTTCGTTCCGTAGCCCGATCTCGCCGGACAGCTTGCGCAGCGCCATTACCTTTGCGCCGCGCGATGGCTATCTTGGGGGCAACGTGCACGAAGGCAGGTGATTCCTTGGATGGTCAACCGGAAAAGGCTGTGACCTCACCGGCGCACAAATATCAGTTCGATCTGATTGCCGCAGCTCTGCGAGCGCTGGAAAGTCGGCGCGGCCATCCATTGATCGACGATCCACTTGCGGAGGTCCTGGTCACCGCGGCGAACGAGCCGCTCAGTAGTGCCTTCCTCGCCACCGGATTTCCCGAGAACCACTCGGCTGCCGACGGCACCTTTCTTCTCATCAACGCGTCGGGAATCTTCACGCGGTACGGCGACGACTTCATTGCCACGGAGCTTGAGTCGGGAACCCGGCAAGTCGTGCAATTCGTCGCGGGTCTGGACACTCGGGCCTACCGACTCCCGTGGCCGGCCGACGCTGTTCTGTACGAAGTGGACCATCCGCACACGCTGGAGTTCCGGTCCCGTGTGCTTAGGGAGCACGGCGCTGCCGCCTCGGTGACCCAGCGGCTCATACCCGCGGCAACAACCGCCGATCCCTGGGCGGAGGATCTGTGCGTTGCGGGCTTTGACCCCGAGCAGCCCACCGCGTGGCTGATCGCGCCGCTGATCATGGCGGGTCTGCCCGGCCAGGCGCAGGACCTGCTCTTCGAGCGCATCATCGAGCTGTCCGCGCCGGGTAGCGCCATCTGCAGCGATGCCAACATTTTCCTGCCGTCAACCGAGATCTGGGATTCACTGGCCGAACCCGTTGTCCCCGAAGATATCCGGGCGGCCAATTTCTGGATGCTGACATATCCGGATTCCCGCATGCCCCCCGCGGACTGGCTGACGGGCCACGGCTGGGCCACCGACGTGCAGACGGCCGCCGAGATCGCCGCACACTACGGCCGGCCGTTCACCGATGATGTCCCGGACATCGTCAAGCAGCACACCCAATGGCAGTTCCTCAGAGCCAAGCTGCCGCACGTGCACTATCCGGAATAGGTGAGAACCCTCGCCACGATGAGCGTCACCGATAACGCGATCACGACCGCAGCCAGCACCCACGGCGTCGAGGGCTTCTGCACCAGGTCCGGTACACCGGCCCCACGGCACACCTCGCGGTAGTACAGCAGCGCACCTGCGCTCAGAACACCGAACAACAGGCCGCCCATATGCCCGGCCAACGAGATGCCCGGCAGCGAGATGCTCAGCCCGATGTTCAGCACCAGCACGATGATGATGGTCTGCGGGTTCAGCCGCTCCCGCAGATACAGCACCAGTGCCGCGCCCAGCAGACCGTAAATAGCGCCGGATGCACCGGCCACCAACGCATTCGGACTGAACCACATGGCGATGGCGCTGCTGCCCAGTAGCGCGGTGCCGTAGATCGTGGCGTAGCGCTCACGACCGAACGCGTGCTCGAGTCCGGGCCCGATCAAGGCCAGCGAGAGCATGTTGACCCCGATGTGCATCAGGCCGAAATGCAGGAAGCCCGCGGTGACCGTGCGCCACAGCTCGCCCTGCGCCACCCACGGCAGGTACAGGACCAGGTCCCGGAACAGCGCGCTGGTGGTGACGGCCATCGTCTCGTCGGTGCCCCCGACCACGGCGGAGTACACGAACACGTTGACAGCGATCAGCGCCCAAGTGACCCAGGCCCGTGCCTGCCGCAGCGGCTTGACCTGACGTACCGACTTGGCGCCCTGCTGGACGCATTCGACACACTGCTGTCCGACGGGCGCTGATCGCATGCAGTCCGGACACACGGGGCGCCCGCAGCGCACGCAGCGCACCGCGGTGGCCCGGTCCGGGTGCCAAGCGCACCCGTAGACCGGTACCTGTCCGGGATGAGCCATCGAGAGCTAGCTGATGGTGATGGAGTTGATCACGACGTCCTCGGTGGGACGATCGCCGCGATCGACGGAGGTGGAGGCGATGGCGTCGACGACCTTCTGCGAAGCGGGGTCGACGACCTCACCGAAGATGGTGTGGCGACGGTTCAGGTGCGGGGTCTTGCCGACGGTGATGAAGAACTGTGAGCCGTTGGTGCCCGGTCCGGCGTTGGCCATGGCCAGCAGGTACGGCTTGTCGAACTGCAGCTCGGGGTGGAACTCGTCGGCGAACTGGTATCCGGGGCCACCGCGGCCGGTGCCGGTGGGGTCACCGCCCTGGATCATGAATCCCTCGATGACGCGGTGGAAGACGGCACCGTCGTAGAACGGGCCGGCGGCCTCGCCCTTGGCGTTCTTCGTGGAGTAGTCCTTGCTGCCGTCGGCGAGACCGACGAAGTTGGCGACGGTCTTCGGGGCGTGGTTGCCGAAGAGCGCGATGACGACGTCGCCGTGGTTGGTGTGCAAGGTGGCGGTCTGTGTCTGGATTGGTGAAGTCACGACGACCACCTTATCCGCGCCGAAAAGACATTCATGCGGATGTTTCCCAATAGGCGGCGCAAAGATGGCAATCTGGAGTACCAGTCATTCTGGAGATCACCGCCCGACGAAGGGACCCGCTGACAATGAGCCTGCTGACCAAGACCTCCGAACCCGCCGTCAAGCTGACCTCCGGGGAGCGGCTCGTGCGGGGTCTGAAGGAGGCCGCACTGGCCCCTATCGACGTCTCACGCGGTACCGCCGGACTCGGGTTCGGGCTGGCGAAATCGGCGGCGGGCGTGGCCGGCAAGCTGGTGCGTCGCGGCAAGGCGGTGTCGTCGGAGGTGCAGGACGCCGTCGCCGATGTCGTGGACACCCTGCCCGAGGTGGTCAGCGGAGCCCGCAAGCGCAAGCTGCCGCGCGCGCTGACCGGCCTTGCGGTGGTCGGTCTGCTGGGTGCGGGCGCCGTCGCATTCAGCGTGCTGCGGCGCTCAGGACAGCCCGAACCGTCGCCGCTGGCACCGAGTGTGGATTCGCAACCTCAGCCGTAGGGCCGGATCGGGTCGCGCGAACGAGAAACTTGAGTGGAGCCTAGGAGAATCGAACTCCTGACATCTACCTTGCAAAGGTAGCGCTCTACCAACTGAGCTAAGGCCCCTCACCTGCTGCTGTGTGCCACACTTCCATGTTGTTGCGCGCCACGGTGATTGCTGTCGCGTAGGCCACGCCCAGCAATGCGAGCACCAGCAGCAGCACTCTCATGTGGTCGACCTCCCAACGAGTGTGGTGGGGCTAGGAGGACTCGAACCTCCGACCTCTTCGTTATCAGCGAAGCGCTCTAACCGCCTGAGCTATAGCCCCTGAACCGAAGGCAGAGATTACCGCACGGATGGGTTGCATCCCAAACCGTTAGTCGCGATCGGCCAGTGTGACCTCGATACCGCCGACTAGATCGGTGGTCAGGTTGTAGATGAACGCACCGATGGTGGCGGCCGCGGTCATCAGCACGATGTTCACCAAACCGATCAGTAGCGCGGTGCCGAAGATGGTGCCACTGGACACCAGCTCACCGCCGCCGCTGTTGGTGATGAGCTCACCAACGTTCTCGTTGAGCTTCGACCACACACCCATCGCGCCGAGCACTAGATACAGCATCGCGACGGCGATCATCCAGACGAAGAAGAACACCACCGACAACACCAGCGACACCTTCAGGGTCGCCCATGGATCCACGCGCCTGATCTGCATGGCCGCCCGCAGCGGGCCGCGGCGCGAGGGGCCCACCGTCACTGCCGAACCACCTTGTGCCGCATCACTTCTGCGTGGAGGGCGGGGGACCGGGCCCGACAGGTCGGGCAGGTCATTGTTCTTGGGGGCGCGCACGGGCTCCTGCGTGCTCGCCTCGCCCCACGGGGTGCCCGAACGCACCGGCTCGAGTCGTTGGGGCCGCTCGGTTCTTTCCGAACGCTCCGGCACCTCGGGATGCTCCGGCGCCTCGTCGTAGGGCTCCAGCTCCGGCACTGCTGCTTCGGGTTCGGGACGCTCCGGCGGGGTGTTGAATCCGGCCGGGGCCGCGGTGCCCGAGATGAACCGGCTGAGCCGGGCATCCAGGCCGGCCGACGGGCGGGGTCCGGGCCGCGGCGCCGACGTCGGCGCGGTCGGAGGCGCGGTGGCGTCGTCCACGATGGGGATGATCTCCGTCGGTGCGCCGCCGGGGCGCGGTTCCCTGCTGGGAATCCGCTGCGGACCGGTGGCGGCGGCGTGTGAACCACGCCGCCGCTCCGCCCGCTGCCAGGGAGGCAAGTCCGCCTGGTCCACGGGGCGTTCGTTGGCGCCAGACTCCCCCGGATCGTTCGGTGAACTCACCTACAGCTCCTTACTCGCTTGCGCCGGCTGCGTCGTCGTCAGGGTCAGCATCACCCTCATCGGCATTATGCGCGATTGCCAATAAGGTGTCGCCCTCGCCGAGGTTCATCAACCGCACGCCCTTGGTCTGGCGGCCGGCCTTACGAACCTGTTTCGCGATGGTGCGGATGACCCCGCCGCCCGAGGTGATGGCGTAAAGCTCGGCCTCTTCGTCCACGATCAGCGCACCCACCAGAGAGCCGCGGCGCGGGTCGTACTGAACAGTCAGCACACCCTTACCACCACGCCCCTGCACCGGGTACTCCTCGATCGCGGTGCGCTTGGAGTAGCCGCCCGACGTGGCCACCAGCAGGTAGGTGCCCTCGCTGACGACGTTGAGCGATAACAGCTCGTCCTCGCCGTTGAACCGCATGCCCTGCACACCGGAGGTGGCGCGGCCCATCGGCCGCAATGCCTCGTCGGTCGCACTGAACCGGATGGACTGGCCATGCGCCGATACGAGCAGCAAGTCGTCCTCGGCCGCGCACAGCACCGCGCCCACCAGTTCGTCGCCGTCGCGCAGGTTGACGGCCACCAGGCCGCCGCTGCGGTTGGAATCGAAGTCGGTGAGCTTGGACTTCTTGACCAGACCGTTCTTGGTGGCCAGCACCAGGTACGGCGCGTCCTCGTAACCCTTGATCTGGATGACCTGCGCGATGCGCTCCTCGGGCTGGAAGGCCAGCAGGTTCGCAACATGCTGGCCACGCGCGGTGCGGGCGGCCTCGGGCAGGTCGTACGCCTTGGCGCGGTAGACGCGACCCTTGGTGGTGAAGAACAGGATCCAGTCATGCGTGGAGCACACGAAGAAGTGCTTGACGATGTCGTCCTGCTTGAGGCCCGCACCCTGCACGCCCTTACCGCCGCGCTTCTGGCTGCGATACAGGTCGGTCTTGGTGCGCTTGGCGTATCCGGTTTCGGTGATGGTGACGACGACGTCCTCACGTGCGATGAGGTCTTCGTCGGCGACATCGCCGTCGGCGGAGATGATGCGCGTGCGGCGGTCGTCGCCGTACTTCTCGGTGATCTCGGCGAGTTCGTCCTTGACGATGGCGCGCTGACGCTCCGGCTTGGCCAGGATGTCCTCGAGGTCGGCGATCTCGGCCTCGATCTTGGCCAGGTCGTCGACGATCTTCTGCCGCTCCAGGGCCGCCAGGCGACGCAGCTGCATGTCGAGGATGGCCTGGGCCTGGATCTCATCGACGTCGAGCAGCTCGATCAGGCCCTGGCGCGCGATGTCGACCGTCGCCGAGGCGCGGATCAATGCGATCACTTCATCAAGGGCGTCAAGGGCTTTAACCAGACCGCGCAAGATGTGCGCGCGCTCGTTGGCCTTGCGCAACCGGTACCGGGTACGCCGAACGATGACGTCCAACTGGTGATTGACGTACAGCCGAATCAGCTGATCCAGGCGTAGCGTGCGCGGCACGCCGTCGACGATCGACAGCATGTTGGCGCCGAAGCTGGTCTGCAGCTGGGTGTGCTTGTAGAGGTTGTTCAGCACCACCTTGGCAACGGCATCGCGCTTGAGCACCACCACGATTCGCAGGCCGACACGGTCGGAGCTCTGGTCTTCGATGTTGGAGATGCCGGCGATCTTGCCGTCGCGCACCTGCTCGGCGATCGAAGTGATGAAGTTGTCGTGGTTGACCTGGTACGGCAACTCGGTGATCACCAAAGACGTTCTGCCCTTGGAGTCTTCCTCGATCTCGGCGACACCGCGCATGCGGATGGAGCCGCGCCCGGTGGTGTACGCGTCGTGAATCCCTTGTGTCCCAACGATCAAGCCGGATGTCGGGAAATCGGGGCCGGTGATCTTTTCGCAGACCGCCTTGAGGGTGGTCTCCTCGTCGGCCTCGTGGTTGTCCAGCGCCCAGTACACGGCCTCGGCCAACTCACGCAGGTTGTGCGGCGGCATGTTGGTGGCCATACCGACGGCGATACCGCCGCTGCCGTTGGCCAGCAGGTTCGGGAACCGGCTCGGCAGCACGGTCGGCTCCATGACCCGGCCGTCGTAGTTGGGAATGAAATCGACTGTCTCCTCGTCGATTTCACGCAACATTTCCATGGCCAGCGGTGTCAGCCTGGCCTCGGTGTAACGCATGGCGGCGGCGGGATCATTACCCGGCGAGCCGAAGTTTCCTTGGCCGTCCACCAGCGGGTAACGCAGCGACCAGGGCTGCGCCATACGCACCAAGGTGTCGTAGATGGAGGCGTCGCCGTGTGGGTGGTAGTTACCCATGGTCTCGGCCACCGAGCGCGCCGACTTGGCGTGGCTGCGGTCGGGCCGGAACCCGGAGTCGTACATCGCGTAAAGGACGCGGCGGTGCACGGGCTTGAGGCCGTCGCGCACTTCGGGCAGGGCGCGGCCCACGATCACGCTCATGGCGTAATCGATGTAGCTGCGCTGCATCTCCTGCTGGATGTCTACCGGTTCGATCCGGTCGACGGCGTCGTCACCGCCGGGGGGCAGCGTTGTGTCGGTCATGTGCTCCTCGTTCATGCTGCGCCCGGAGAAGGCCGGGCAACCCCACCAGCCTAGTCACTTCTGCGATGGGTTTCTCGGATCCAGGCCCGTGCGTCGTTCTCAGCGGCTTTAGATGCCGATATCCCAAGTATCCGGTACTGTTTGTTACGCAGGCGTGAGCCGCAACGAGGCGGCCAGGGCCGAAAGGGAGCTGCCAGCCATGACCACTCTGACGTCCGATTTCACCGAGGAATCCACCAGCGAACGGCTACGCCGATGGGCCGACGAGTGGCGGCGCATGGCGGCGGTCGCGGTGTCGAACGCCGACGGCCCCAAGACCGGAATGGTCTACGACATCGTCGGTCCGCAGAACTTATTCGGCGAAGAGTCGCTCTTCATCAACTTCGGGTACTGGCGCGACCACCCGACAACCCTCGACGAGGCCAGCCGCGACCTTGCGCGCCTGGTTGCCTCCAGCGCGGGGTTCACCGCGAAGGACGTGGTGGTGGACTGCGGCTGCGGATACGGCGATCAAGACATTCTGTGGGCCAACGAGTTCAAGGTGAAGAAGATCACCGGGGTCAACATCGCCGAGGAACAGATCGCGATCTCGACTCGACGGGTCGCCGAGGCCGGTCTGTCCGACACGATCTCCTACGTCAAGGCCTCGGCCACCGATCTACCGTTCGGCAACGAGTCCTGCACCAAGGTGGTGGCGCTGGAGTCGGCCTTTCACTTCCCGTCGCGCATCGACTTCTTCCGGGAGGCGCTGCGCGTGCTCAAGCCCGGTGGACGCCTGGTGACGGCGGACATCGTCCCGCGGCGTACCGCGCTGACCGCGCTGGCACGCAATCAGGTGGCGCGTCGAGGCTGGCAGGGTGCGTCACCGAGCGCCGTGCCCTGGGCCGTCGATGTACAGGGATACCGAGATCTGCTGCTGGACATGGGCTTTGCCCGGGCCGAGACATGGTCCATCGCCGATGATGTCTATCCACCGCTGTCCAAATTCCTGGCCAAGCGGCTGCGCCAACCCGACATGAAACATGTCAACCCGCTGCTGCGCGCGCAGTTCAATTCGGTGGGTATGCGGCTCTTCTCGCTGCATTCGGACTACATCGTGTCCGTGGCGCACAAGGCCTGAGCGCTAGCTCAACTTCTTTCCCTGCGCCAACAGCTCGACGTACTGCACGATCCGCCGGGCACGAGTGTCTGGTCTCTTGATGGTGGTGAGGCGGAACAGGAACGGCCAGCGCGCCGTCTTGGTCAGAGAGTCGAAGAACTGCTGCGCCTGCGGCTCGGCGCGCAGTGCCCGCGCGAAGTCCTCGGGAACTTCGATGGTGGCCTGCGAGCTGTAGGCGGCGTCCCAACGGCCGTCAGCCTTGGCGGCGTCTACTTCTCGTAGGCCTGCCGGCCTGAGCCGGCCCTCGCCAGTGAGCCGTTCGATATGGCCGACGTTGATCTTCGACCAGGTGCTGCGGGCGCGGCGTGGGGTGAACATGCGCAGGGTGTACAGCTCGTCGAGCGATTTGGCTTGCCCGTCGATCCACCCGAAGCAGAGTGCTTCCTCCAGGGCTTCCTTGTGGTTGACGCTGGGGATGCCGCTGGCCTTCTTGGCCATCTTGATCCACACGCCGGGGGAGTCCGCGTGGTTCTCTTCCAGCCACTCTTCCCAGTCTCGTTGCGACGCAAAGTAGATGGTGGGGCGGTCGGCGGCCATGCGGTTAGGGTACGGGTGGGCGGTGACATGACAGACCCGTGCCCATCGGCGTCCTCACCGGCGACGAAACGCGTCCGATTGGTCTCGCGACCAGTACCGTTCCACCGTTCTGCCAGATATGGTCCGCGGCGCTACAGCGATACCCAGGGCTGCTAGTACGTTGTCCACACCATGTGGAACGGAGACGAGCTCGCGCTCGACGAATACCTGGCCTTCATAGGCTTCGACGGCGCCCGGTCGCCGTCCCTGGACACCCTGCGGCGCCTACAGCGCGGGCACGTCCTGAACGTCAAGTGGGAGAACCTCGATGCGGTGCTGCACAAGCACGTCGCACTGGATATCCCGGCGGTTCAGGCGAAGCTGCTGCGCGGGCCCCGCGGCGGCTACTGCTACGAGCACGTCGCCCTGTTCGCAGCGGTTCTGGAGCGCCTCGGCTTCGACTTCTTCGGAATTCAGGGGCGCGTGCAAATGGGCGCCACCACCATTCGGCCGGCGACGCACGGCATGCTCGTGGTCCGGTTCGACGGACAACAGTGGCTCTGCGATGTCGGATTCGGCACCAGCCCTCTTGCCCCGATACGCATTGTCGACGAGGCCACCATCGACGACGGATCGTGGACGTACCAACTGCTGCGCGGCGAGGTCACACCCGGCGCCGACGGCTGGACCCTGTCGGAGGCCGCCGGGGACGGAACGCTGCCGGGGTGGATGAGCCGGTACACCTTCGTGCTGGAACCGCAGTACCCGATCGACTATCGCGCCGCAAGTTACTTCGTCGCATCGAGTCCCCATTCACCCTTCAGTACGAGGGTTTTCGTACAGAAGATCACGCCCGATCACGCGTACATCCTGGACCACCGCGAGCTGCACGACATCCGGCCCGGCATAGGCCGCGAGACCCGGCAGCTGGTACCCGCGGAAGTCGTGGTGACACTGCGCGACATCTTCGGTATCGAACTGAAGGACGATGACTCGTCACTGCTGTTAGAACGGCTGGCACAGCACTAACGTCGATACATGCCCGAGGCCATTCCGTCGAAGACGCGGCTGCTGGTCAAGCTGCTCGCCGCCAACATCGTGTCCACTCTCGCCGTGGGCGGGCTCATGGTCCTGGCTGCGGGCACCTGGCGTTGGCCACAACTCTGGATCCTCGGTATCGAGGTCACCGTCCTGAACCTCGGTGTGCACCTCTGGCTGCTCAACTACAACCCGGCCCTGCTCGCCGAGCGGCTCGGCTCACCCCGCCAGCCCAACCAAACCTCATGGGACAAAGTCTTCGTGGTGTTCGCCATCATCGGCATGCCGATCTGGTTCGCGGTACCCGGGCTCGACCATCGCTGGGGTTGGTCAATGGTGCCGGTCTGGATTCAGGTCGTGGGCGCGGTACTCATCGCCGTCTCGCTGCTGTCCATGGTGCTCGTCTTCCACGCCAACAGCTTTGCCGCGCCCGTCGTGAAGGTGCAGGCAGAGCGTGGACATTCGATCGTTGATACCGGCCCCTATGCCTACGTCCGCCATCCCATGTACTCGGGGGCGATCCCGTTCCTTATGGGCATGCCCCTGCTGCTGGGCTCCTGGTACGGGTTGATCGGGTCGGTGGCGACCGTCCTCGCGCTGGGGTTTCGAGCAGTGGGGGAAGAGCGTCTGCTCACCCAGGAACTCGACGGCTATCCCGAGTACGCGGCCCGGGTGCGCTACCGGCTGATTCCGGGCGTGTGGTGATTCCCAGCTCCGCGCGGCACTCGCCAGTACGCGTGGATCTTGATGCGCGGCAAGCGCTCCACCCCTGAACTATTGAGCCCACTCACCCTGAGTGGTGCCGTTCTCCACACGCCCAAATTCGATGGAACCGAATCTGGCATACCGCCGTCTCAAGTACTTAGAGGCGGAATCTGGACACTTCTAGGGCGTGAAGGGACTTGGGCAGATGGGCTACGCGGACCGGCTGTACGCCTTGCAACTGGAGTTTGGGCGCTCCTCTGAGGCTCGAAAACTGAAAACCGCCCAGCGCTTCCAGGAAATCCGCGCCGAGCAGACCCGCCAGGCACGGGAACGCGCCGCCTGGGAAGCAGGAAACGCGCCCTCGCCCGCGCAGGAGCCCCCCATTGCGACCAAAGATGCGTCCGCGAAGCGGCCTGCCACAGCCGGCTGGGACGACGAGGACAGTTTCTGGGAATTTCGTGGAAACCGGCTGAAGTACTAGGGCTGAGGGGGTTTGTGGTGGTGGTTTATGACACGGGTCGGCAGGTGCTCGATGACGGTGCCAAGATCCGCGATTTTTGCGGGTACTGGGAGATTTTGAAGACTCACCAGGGCGAGTTGAGTCAGGCCGACGTCGACTTGTCGGGGCTGCCGATGGACCGCAGTGCCGCCGATTTTGAGGCCGCCTACTACAAAGAAGCCGACATCAACTTGAAGGTGATCCGCGAATCCGGAGACCACCTGCAAGACGCGGTCACCGGCGGCACCGAACAAGTCGGGCTGATCGGGGAGACCGAACGCCTCTCGCAGTACGTCAAAGGCCATGCCGCCGATGCGGCGTGGGAGAAATACAAAACCAACACCGAACAACTACAAGCCAACCTTCAAAAACTCAAGGACGCCCAAGAAGCCGTCAAAGGCGTCGACGACAACCTGTACTTCGGCCTGAACAAAAAACAAGACGAATACACCGCCGCGATCACCCTGATGATCGAAGGCACAATCCAGAACAACCCCACAGATTTCGCCAACCGGCTCACCACCGGCGCCGCCGCCATCAGCGCCAACAACACCGGAGTCGAAGGCTCAGACAAACACCTGTACGCCTGGCACGGCAGCCCCGGCGTCAATTGGCCTGCCCGACAAGTCAAAGACGACCTACGCACCAGCGTCATCGGAGCATTCGCCACCGCCATCGCCGCCTTCAACGACGCCAACACCAGCATGGACCAATTCGTCACCGACAACTACACCATCCTGCGCCAAGCACTCAACATCGGCGAAAACGGTCCGGCCGTAGGGAATCCGCTCACCCCCGAGGAACAGGATCAGGTGGGCCAATGGTCGCAGTATTCACTCGAGGCCGGTGGCGGCGACTGCTCCCGGTGGGCATTGGCGAGCGCTCTGGCCAACAAGTACGGAACGCGAGAAGGCCCCAACGGCAAGGAGATCAACCTTCCCGCCGACGTGCAGAACAAGCTGATGGACGGTATGCCCCTGCACTTCCCACCGAATCGGGCGGAGATCGACCAGATCACCCGATGGCAAGGTGTCCAGATCTACGATCCCGGTGCCGAACGAGACGGCTTCCCCGGAGGGCCCGGTCTCATGACCCAGCAGCTGCAAAGCCTGGGAATCGACTCCGCCGTCAATAACGCCACAAGCAGCTCGCCGGAAGCGGTCACGGAACTGACCAACCAGATGACGGCTGATCTGCAGGCCGGCCGCCAAGTGATCGTCAACGGCTCGGTGTCGCCGGGCGGTGGACACTTCCTATCGATCTCGCGTGTGACGTTCGATGACAACGGCCAACCGCAGTACTGGGTCAACGACTCCAACCGCACCTCTGCCGGGACCCGGAACGGCGGAACGCTGCCGTACCCGTGTGACCGCGCGACCCTCGAGAGATTCCTCCGCAACAGAACCGCGGCCCCGCCCGGGTACAGCACGGTTCCGTTCTAGGTTCGGGGGTTTGTGGTGGTGGTTTATGACACGGGTCGGCAGGTGCTCGATGACGGTGCCAAGATCCGCGATTTTTGCGGGTACTGGGAGATTTTGAAGACTCACCAGGGCGAGTTGAGTCAGGCCGACGTCGACTTGTCGGGGCTGCCGATGGACCGCAGTGCCGCCGATTTTGAGGCCGCCTACTACAAAGAAGCCGACATCAACTTGAAGGTGATCCGCGAATCCGGAGACCACCTGCAAGACGCGGTCACCGGCGGCACCGAACAAGTCGGGCTGATCGGGGAGACCGAACGCCTCTCGCAGTACGTCAAAGGCCATGCCGCCGATGCGGCGTGGGAGAAATACAAAACCAACACCGAACAACTACAAGCCAACCTTCAAAAACTCAAGGACGCCCAAGAAGCCGTCAAAGGCGTCGACGACAACCTGTACTTCGGCCTGAACAAAAAACAAGACGAATACACCGCCGCGATCACCCTGATGATCGAAGGCACAATCCAGAACAACCCCACAGATTTCGCCAACCGGCTCACCACCGGCGCCGCCGCCATCAGCGCCAACAACACCGGAGTCGAAGGCTCAGACAAACACCTGTACGCCTGGCACGGCAGCCCCGGCGTCAATTGGCCTGCCCGACAAGTCAAAGACGACCTACGCACCAGCGTCATCGGAGCATTCGCCACCGCCATCGCCGCCTTCAACGACGCCAACACCAGCATGGACCAATTCGTCACCGACAACTACACCATCCTGCGCCAAGCACTCAACATCGGCGAAAACGGTCCGCAGGACAGCTCTTTCCACAAGGTGACGATGGACCAGCTGCAGGCCATCTTCAATCAGGGCGCCTTCGCAAGCCTGCCCCCGGAACAGCAACAACGAATTCTCGACCAACTCAACGCCATGATGGAGCACGCCGGGATAGATACCCCGCAGCGGCAGGCCGCGTTCCTTGCCACCTGTGCAATCGAATCCGGTGAGCTGACCATGTGGTACGAGGGCGCCTATCCGGGCGGGCCCGACGCCGACTGGTTCAACGCGCACTACGGCCCGCAAACTTCGAAGGGACAAGAACTCGGAAACACAGAACCGGGCGACGGTGCCCGGTTTATGGGGCGGGGCCCGATCCAGGTCACCGGCAGAAGCAACTACCAGCGATTCACCGAGTGGTACAACCAGAGCTACAGCCCAAATCCGCCAATGGATTTCACCCAAACGCCCGAACTGCTCCAACAGCCCGAGTACGGATTCGCGGCCGCGGAGTGGTACTGGACCGCACACGGGATCAATGCCGCTGCCGATAGCGGTGGAATCGATGCGGTGACCGATATCGTCAACTACTACGACGGCAACCGGGATAAGAAGCGTGATGTCTATCAGAGAGCACTGTCGGCGCTCGGCGGATGACGGAAGGAACACCATGGCGACGATGACCGTCCGGAAACTACGCCCGCTCGCAGCACTTCTTCTGGCGCTGGCAGCCTGCTCCACCGCCAGCCCAGTGCAAAGCCCCGCAACCGCTGCGCCGCCGACAGACCTGTGCACGGACGTGGGTGGCACGTGGGACGGCTCCAAGGAAAGCTGCGCGCTTACGGGCACGAACGCAAAGAACACCACGGCGAAAGTTCAAGCCACCTATCCCATTAACCTGCTGGAAGACCCAGTCGCCGGGCCGGTGCTTCGCCAATTCCTCACCGGCTTCTTCAACAAATTCGGCCACCCGAATGACAACCTCACGCAAAACAGCGAAGCGAGCCTGGGCTACAAGACCTACAAGTCTCCGCACACCGTGTCCGTCGTCTTCACAGAAGATTGGTTCGTCACCGGAACGCCGCACCCCAACGATGCGGTGGTCACCTTCACTTTCGACCAGACGAACAAAAGGCAACTCGAGCTCGCGGACCTGTTCTGCCCGGGTGTCGATCCGCTGACCGCGCTCCCGCCGCTCGTGCGCCCTTACGTGGAGCAGGCGGCCGCCCTGGACAAGACCCCCCAATTCAGTATCGGCGAGTTCGAACCCCGGCCCGATCACGGCGGCTACAGCGGCGACTACAAGGCCTGGTACCTCGACGGCGACGACCTCGTGCTCGTCATGCCCGCCGAACGTATGGGGCCGGTTCACTCCGCAGCGTGGCAGCCCCGTATTCCGCTATCCGCACTGCAGTCCATCCGGCGCGGGGGTGCCTGCGCCGCATGATCCGTCGGCGGCCACGCAAGCGAAAAACTCTGATAGCCAGATCAATTGAGGGGGCCCTGATGTTACGGATCTCGGGACTGAGCGCTAGCCCGGCCACGAAAAGGACCTTGGGAATCCTCCTGGCATTGCTCGTCGGGCTGCCCGCTACCGCGTGCGATCCGAAGCCGCCGGCCGATACGCCCACCGCGACATCGGCGGTGGTGCCGGTCTCGACCACTACGGCACCCCTGCCTCCCAATTTCCCTCGCGGCCCGGCCACCATCGAAGCCACCCTCGACGGACATCCGCTGACGTTCAGCGACCCGGTCTGTCTCGGCTTTACCGAAGAGACCACAATCGGCTTTAGCACTGCACCACAAGCGAGTTCACTGAGCTTGCGGCTGGACACCGGGACATCCACCGTGAACGAGATCAGCATCGGTGCGCCGGACGGTGGCATGTACCTGTGGAAAACGTGGTCCCATCTGCCATCACCTCCCACCGTGGTGGTGCAGGGCTCGACCTACAACGTTTCCGGTGTGGTGTTCCTAAATCTCGACCCGGGTGAGCCTAAGCCGATTCCGTTTACCGTCACGGCAACATGCCCCGCCTACCCCCATCCACAGCAGCCGTCGGCACCACCCCTGCCTCCCACGCCCGACCCCAAGGGACCGCGCGTGAACGCCACAGTGGACGGCCGAGTCCTGGTCGACGGCACCGATGCCGCCTCTTGCATCCGAGAACCGAACGGCTCGTTGAAGATTGCGGTCAAGCCGGGCTTAGGCAAACTCGGTAACACCCTCACCTTCGAGGTGAAAGATGATGCCGTACTTCACGGCTACGTGGGCGGCGCCCTGTTCAACTACACCACCCGCGTTCCCGCCGATGCCTCGGTGGCCAAAGAAGGCAACATCCTTCACGTCAAGGCCAACCTGTATCGGATCTACCAGAACAAGTCGTACGACGAGCCCCACCCCGTCGAGCTCACCGCCACCTGCCCGGGGCTGTAATCCATCCAAAACTCATGGAACCGATTCACGCGGACCTGCGTCCGAATAGGTAGTTGAAACTAAGAAGGGTCGTTCTTATGACGTACATCGACTCTGACGGTGTCGAGAGTTTGGCGGGCGTATGGGGACGTGCCGCCGAGGGTCTGCGAGCCCAGGGGGACAAGGTGAGGTCCTGCGAGCTGCGCGCCGAGACCTTTGGCTCTCACTATGCCGACCAGATGGCCGACATCGGACCCGCCGTCGAGCGGCTGGCCGGACTGATAACCGGTGACGGGGCCCGTTGCGATGACTATCGCGACAAGCTTCGGCTGACCAGCACTGCATTCATCGCGACCGACGACCGGACCGCCTCCGGGCTCGGTGGCGACCCCTCACGTCAGGGCTAAAGCTTCGCCTAGCAATAGGCTCCTGGTCTGGCGTTTTCTTCCCAGGTACCCGGCGAGGTACACCCCTCCCGGACTCCGCCGAAGAAAGTTCAGGAAAGATGGAACCGAACCTGGGGTAGGGGCGTCGTATCCATTTGAGAGCAGGTTTCTGGAGGCGGAGCATGACGGATAAGAAATACGACTTCGATCTGGGCGGGATGGACCCAAACGCGCAGCGGAGTGCGGCCAACGATGCGGGCAAGGTGCTGCACATGGAGGAGAAGGCTGGCCAAACCGTGGCCAAGGAACTACTCCCTGCTTTGGATTTGATCACCGAGGCACTAGCGATCACTGAGAAGCTTGGCAACGTCGAGGGCTTCGGAGCGCTCCCGACCGGCGAAGACGCCATGAACCACTATCGAAAACAGTCCCCCGAGATGAGGACCCGCCTGGCTGATCTCCAGAAAGACTGCCAAGACAAGATTGACCACGTGCTGGCGATGGAACTTCTGTACAACAACATGGAGGCCTATAACGCCGGCCGCATCTTCGATCACAAGATGACGATCGAGTACAAATGACACGCGCTCACCGACTCGCATTGCTGTCGGCTGTCTCCCTGACGGTCGCGGGCTGTGGCGGCCCCGTGTCCGGAGATGCGGTCACGGCCAGCGGAACATCTTCGAGCGCCGCGGCTTCATCGACGACAGTGACCAACACCCTTCCTGGTCCCCACCCGCCTCCCAACCACAACAGCGATGGGACTACCTTCGACCCCTGCCTTGCCTATAGTGCGGCGGAGTTGACCAAATGGGGGCTCGATCCTTCCACCGTCCAGGACGTCAGTGATCAACTTCAACGCGGCTGCAGCTGGAAGGGCGACGGGTGGCGCCTACAACAGTTGGTGATCAACCGTTCGATCTCCGAATATCTAGATACCAACAACTACCCCGACGCCCAGCCGGTCACTATCGCTGGGCTACAGGGTTCGACGCATCGCCTAGGTCAAACCGATAACAGTTTCTGCTCAGCACAGCTTCCATCCGAACGATCAGTCGTTGCCTCCCTGGTTGCGGTCGATAGTCCTAAAGCTAAGAGGGCAATCCCCGATCCTTGCGTGAAGGCCATCGAGATCGCAACGGACACTGCGGGAAAGCTTCCGAAATGACGCGAAAGGGGCGTACGTATGTCCGGTGACGGATGGGACGGCATGTCGCATGCCGAAATCGTGGCAAAGCTCAGTCAGCTGGTACCCGATAACGCCTGGGGTTTAGCTCAATCGTGGAGCGATATCTACAGCAAGGTGTCTGACGCGGCAGAGCACTATTCGAAGGCATCTGAAACCATGCAACGAGTCTGGACCGGCGACGGGCCAGAAGCAGCTAAACAATCGTTCGACGACAAGTACAAGGAGCTACAGGCTCCTGATGGAATTCCCACCAAGGCCGGGAAGCTGCAAAATGCCCTGTCGCAAGACAGCGCCTGCCTATCTAACGCGGGCCGTGTGCCACAGATGTACCCCGTACCGCCCGACAACACCGATAAGGACGCCAAGCAAAAGCTTCTAGAAGCCGTTCGGGCCGAGGCGCAGCGCCTCTATACCGAACCGCTCAGTGTCGATAGGCCCGAGGTTGATGAGGCCAAGCAAGGTTCTCCGATGGGCTCGATGCCTCAGGGATCCGGCGGGGGCGGCGGTGGCGGCGGCGGCAACTCGGGTGGTGGGTCTGGTAGCAATCTGCAGTCCCCGGGCGGCGGCACCGACGGCCTGGCCAATAAGGACACCAAGCCCCAGCTCGCCAACGGCGAGGGGCAGGGCGGACAAGGGCAGGGCGCCGGTTCAGGTTCCGGCAGCGGCTCAGGCGGTGGGCAAGGCGCTGGCTCGGGTTCTGGTGCTGGCGGAAGCTCACCGTTTGGATCTGGAACCGGTACGGGCACAGGTGGTTCCGGCCTCCCGCTAGGAGCGACAACCGCCGCCGGTTACGGCTCCTCAGGTTCTGCCGGCGGGACAGGCCTCGCCTCGGGAACTGCTGGCGGCGCCAGCGCATTGCGCGCCGGCGGCGGACTTCCCGGCGGAGCCACCAGCGGGGCCGGCACCAACCCGGCCGCCGTTGGCGCTGCCGGAGTGCGCGGCGGCGCGATGGGTCCCATGGGCATGATGGGAGGCGCGGGCGCCCACGGTAAGGGCGGTCACGACGAGGACGACGACCACGAAACCCCGGCTATCCTGATCAACCTTGACAACACCTACGAGTTCATGGGCGATCTACCCAAGGCATCACCAGCTGTCATCGGCGACTGGAGCGAGCAGGAGAAGGCCGACAAGCAAGCGCAGGAACGTGAGAAGCAGCGCTACAAAAAGCTCGGCTGGGACGTCAAATACGAGTGAGCTGGAACGAATTTGAGTGACTTGCTTTGTCACCCAAAGTCGTTAGCGCTACTTGGCCCAACCCAACTTCTTGTTGGCCTCGGCGATCACGGGCGCTGAGAAGTCACACCATGTCTGGCCGGCGGGCAAGGCGGCAGCAGTGACGGCTGCCTCGCCCGGCTCGAATTCAAACTGGGCTATGTTGTCCTCTGGCCCTAAGAGCCCGACACCGCACTCGCTCGGTTCATCCTTCATGACGTAGATATCAGCGCCCTCGGACTTCAGAATTCTGAGGTGAATTGCCCGGAAATTAGCGGCGCCCGTCGAATTCTTGAAGAGCTTCACATTAAGCACGTCCTGCCCACCCGCATCCTCGTAGTCGCATTGCTGGATACCGGTACCGTCTTCATCCATCGCACGCGCCTTAATCGGTGTAACACCCTGTGGGGCCAAACGTTCCGGCGCGACGAGGCTGCAAGGCTCCGTGGTAGGGGTAAACGGCTGGTATCCCGAGTCTTTGGTCTCGGATGACTGTGTGGTCGTGGCAGCCGCTGAACTAGACGGCGTCGAAGAAGGCGTGCGAGTGACCTCGGTCTTCTGTGATCCGCACCCGGCGCTGAGAAGCCCGACTACGGCGACCGAAACCAACAATGCTCTTTTGCTCATATCACTTCCGCTTGTTCGTACCGAACGGATCTTTGAAGGCATAGAAGTCGTCCTCCTCCAAATCTGTTGGAGTAGGAGGCTTTTGCGGTTCGGGAGCAGCCTGTCTGCGCTCGGTAAAACTCGGCTCAATCGGCGTATCGATGTACCGTTCACCGGCCAGTCGAACAGCCTCCATCTCCGCAACACCATCGGTGACTTTACGCACCAGTTCCTGTAGCGCCGGGTCGAGTGGAATCTCCATCACTTGCCATCCTCCCATGGCGACCCCCCCGTGCCGCCGGAATAGCCGTCGCCGGGTGCGGCCTGGTAACTCGGCGCTGCCAACACCGCCGCGGGCAGATCCTTGACCAGTTGCTTCGCAGCATCACTCTCGACACCAGCCTTGCCCAGCGCGTTATCCACCGCCTTGTTCAACGCGTCCTGTCCCTTGGCTTTCAGATACTCGGCCGGGTCCTCGAAGAACTCGATAACAGACTTCACCAGGTCAACCGCCTTCTGGACCTGGTCGACTAGCTTTTGGGCTTCCTGAAAAACCTCGTAGAGGATGGCGGCCAAACGCTCCACCTGCCAAGCGGTTCCGGCGATCGGAATCTTCTTCGCTAGAACCTTCAGGGCGTCCTTCCAGTTGTCGATCTGGACTTCCTGCTTCAGCTTTTCGACCACCATGTCAACGATGGTTTTGATCAACTTCTTGATCTGCTCCACCAGCACGTCCAGGCAGTCCTTGATGACCTTCGTCAGAGGGGCCTCGGCCTCGAGTGCCTTGCTTAGCTTCTTCGCGTATTCATCAAAGGCCTGGGCCGCTTTACCATCCCAATGCGACTTGGACTGGTTGGTCATCGATTCAAGTGATTTGCCCGCACCCTCCATGCCCTTGCCGGCCTTCTCATACACGTTGCCTATGCGGGTCAACTCGGCCCAGTTGCCAACGAGCTTTTCGAACGTGTCGTTGATCGGGCTCCATCCTGAGACCTTCTGGATTGCCTCGTCGGCATCAGCAACCCATGCCGCCTTCTCCCGCACAATCGACACCACATCGGCCACCTCGTGCTCGGGCGCCGTCAGGTCGGGAGTGTCGCCTGTCGCGAGGTGTGGAGCCGTCGTCGTCGCATCGCCATCACGCCTCGAATCATGTCCAGGCAGCGGCGATGCGGCGGCCCGGATCCTGGCCCCGGATTTGTTTTCTTGTTCTTTGTAGGTGTTAGCCAGCGAGATCAATTCATTGCCGGTCATGTACATCGCGACCTGTCGCTTGTCGTACCGCTGCGATGTCTTGGTTTTCGTTGCCTCGAACGGCCCCTTCAGCTGGGACATGAGGCCTTCCCAGCCGTCCTTTGGGCCAGCCTCTGCGTCGACTAAACCCTGAACCTTGCCCAGGTACCCGGCTAGATCCTCGACGCCGCCACCAAAACCCGCGAGCTTTGCGATGTCGACACTGAACTTCTCACCCATCTAGACAATCCCTCCCGGCTGCTTTTCGTACTCGTACGTACGACGGCAGAACATCGGGATCGGTTCCATCGGAGCCAAAAGATTCAAGATCAAATTGAATCCGCAACTACCTCGCCGGTTGGGCGAGCACCACTACACGTCGAGGAAGCGCACGTCCCTGGCGTTTCGGGTGATGAAGCTGCGGCGCGCCTCGACGTCCTCGCCCATCAGAATCGAGAACAGCTCGTCGGCCGCGGCCGCATCGTCGAGTGTCACCTGACGCAGCACACGCACGGACGGGTCCATGGTGGTCTCCCACAGTTCCTTGGCATCCATCTCACCAAGACCCTTGTAGCGCTGGATGCCGTCGTCCTTGTTGATCTTCTTGCCGGCCTTGAGCCCGGCCTCCATCAACCCGTCACGCTCACGGTCGGAGTACGCGAACTCCGGCTGGCTGCGCTGCCACTTGAGCTTGTACAGCGGCGGCTGCGCCAGGAAGATGTGGCCGTGCTCCACCAGCGGGCGCATGAAACGGAACAACAACGTCAGCAGCAACGTCGAAATGTGTTGGCCGTCAACGTCGGCGTCGGCCATCAACACGATCTTGTGATACCGCAGCTTGGCAATATCGAACTCGTCGTGGATACCCGTGCCCAACGCGGTGATGATCGCCTGGACTTCGGTGTTCTTCAAAACTCGGTCGATACGGGCCTTTTCAACGTTGATGATCTTGCCGCGCAGCGGCAGGATGGCCTGGAACATCGAGTCGCGGCCGCTCTTGGCCGAACCACCGGCCGAGTCACCCTCCACCACATACAGTTCCGACTTCGACGGATCGGTGGAGCGGCAGTCGGCCAGCTTGCCGGGCAGCCCACCGATGTCGGTGGCGCTCTTGCGGCGGACCAGCTCACGCGCCTTGCGCGCCGCGATCCGCGCCTGTGCCGACGAAACCGCCTTATTCACAACGGTTTTTGCGTCGGCAGGATTCGAGTCGAACCAGTGCTGCAGCTGCTCGTTGCACACCTTCTGCACAAAGGACTTGACCTCGGTGTTACCCAGCTTGGTCTTGGTCTGACCCTCGAACTGAGGCTCACCGACCTTTACCGAGATGACCGCTGCCAATCCCTCACGGATGTCATCACCGGTGAGGTTGGTGTCCTTCTCCTTGAGAAGTTTCTTCTCCTTGGCGTACTTGTTGACCACCGTCGTGAGCGCAGCGCGGAATCCCTCTTCGTGCGTGCCACCCTCGTGGGTGTTGATGGTGTTGGCGAAGGTGTGCACCGACTCGGAGTAGCCCGCATTCCACTGCATCGCGATCTCGACCTCGTGGCCTTCACCTTTTCCGGAGAAGTCGACGATGGTGGTGTGGATGGCCGATTTGGTGCGGTTGATGTGCTTGACGAAGTCGACCAGGCCATCGGGGTAGTGGAAGACGCGGTTCTTAACCTTATGCGGCGCAGCCGATTCCGCGGCCTGCTCCTCGGCGCTCTTAGGCGCCTCGGCGGTGTCGCTGACCACCTCGTCGGTCACGTCGGCGTTACTCACACGCTCGTCGGTGAGCTTGATGGTCAGACCCTTGTTGAGGAAGGCCTGCTCCTGGAGGCGCCTGGCGACCGTCTCAAAGTCGTAGGTAGTGGTCTCGAAGATCTCCGGATCCGCCCAGAATCGGACCGTGGTGCCCGTCTTCTTGGTGGCCGCGCCCTGCTGCAATGTGCCCGGCACTGAGGCCGTGTAGACCTGCTGCCACTCGTGGCCATCGCGCAGAATCTCCAGCTCGACCTTGGTCGAGAGCGCGTTCACCACCGAGATACCCACACCGTGCAGACCGCCCGACACCGCGTAGGAATCCGAGTCGAACTTGCCGCCGGCGTGCAGCTGGGTCATGACGACGTCAACGGTGGGTATGCCGGAGGCATGCATGGCCACCGGGATACCGCGACCATCGTCCTTGACCTGGATGCCGCCGTCCTCAAGCATCGTCACCTCGACGGTGGTGGCGTAGCCGGCCATCGCCTCATCAACGGAGTTGTCGACAACTTCCCAGATCAGATGGTGCAGACCGCGTTCACCGGTGGACCCGATGTACATGCCGGGGCGTTTCCGGACCGCTTCGAGCCCCTCTAGGATGGTGATCGAGTCGGCACTGTATTCGCTCTTGGCACTCTTCTTCGGCGCAGCCACGATCGACTTTGTCTCCTGTCTGGAAGTAACGACTCTCGCGGGCCACAGACCCAGCGAACCGTGTTACCAACATCCTACTGGTCTGTACCGGCGGCACCTAGCTTCAGGGCATGTTTCATCCCCTCTATTTACGCCGTCCGTCGCATATCTCGGATCAGGCCGTGTCAGGACGCTCTAGACGCCGGTTCTACGGCACGACGCGGCGATGAGCCCTCAACCATAGGTATCGCGCGGGCCGCGTCCGGCGATATGTCGGGGACCCTTACGCCAGGAGGGCGCGGTCGGCCCGGAGATCTTCAGACTCGTCACCACCCCGTCTCCCACCGCCGCGGCGATCTTCGCTAGCAGCTGCGCCTGCACCAGCCGCAGCTGCGTCGCCCAGGCTGTGGACTCCGCCGAGACTGTCAGTACTCCCTCGTTCAGGGCGGTCGGGGTCGCATGTGCGGCAATCTGCTCGCCGACGACGGCCTCCCACCGACCGAACACCGCGCCTTCGGAGACTCGCGGGGACCAGCCCCGGCGATTGGCCAGATCTCCTGCCGCCCTTCCCAGCAGCTGCGGATCGCGCGCATCCGGGCCCGGACCTGACCAGGTCCGGCGCCCTCCTGCGACCCGTCGACGCTGCTGCGGTGATCTGCCGCCTCTGCCGATGTCTTTACCTTGCTGTTTGGCTGCGCCACGTGCCTCTTCGAGCACCCGCCGCACCAAATCCATCCCTGCAACCCCGGCCAGATGCTCCGGCGGCCAGGCCTCTTCCTCACTCATGCGCCACCGACTTTCGTCCCGAAGGATCTTCCTGTACGTCGACGGTAACCGTGCGCGCCGACAATTCCTCGGGAACGTCGTCGGGGACCGCCGCCGTCACGAGTACCTGCTCCGCGTCGGCCGCGACAGTGGCCAGCGACCTCCGCCTGGCGCCATCGAGTTCTGCGAACACATCGTCGAGCATCAGCAGGGGGTCGGTGCCGTCGGAACGGAGCAGGTCAAAGGCGGCAAGCCGCAGGGCCAAGGCGAAAGACCACGATTCCCCGTGACTGGCGAAGCCTTTCGCAGGCCCATCACCGAGCCGCAGCTCCAGGTCGTCTCGGTGTGGACCCACCAGGCAGACTCCGCGTTCAATCTCTGCCGACCTCTTGGCGGCCAGCCCGGCGTGCAGTGCCTCCGCAAGGCGTTCCACCGAAAGTTCTCCGTCGACACCCTCGACGCTACTGCGGTACGCGATATCGGCCAGCCGCGATGCGGGCGCCAGCAGCTGGTACGACTTTTCCACCAGTGGCCGCAACTCACCCACCAATTCGATACGCGCAGAAAGTAATTCGGCGCCGTATGCAACCAGGTGCCCGTTCCACACATCGAGGGTATCCAGCACACTCTGATCATTCCGCTGTCTCAACGCCGCACCTGCGGTCTTGAGCAGCGCGGTGCGCTGCCGGAGCACCTTGTCGTAGTCCGCACGCACACCAGCCATCCGGGGACGGCGCTGAATCAGCAGATCGTCGAGAAACCGGCGTCGATCAGACGGGTCGCCGCGCACCAAGGACAGGTCCTCGGGTGCAAACAGCACGGCATGCAGAATTCCAACGATCTCCCGTGGGCTGCGCACTGGGGAGCGGTTTATCCGTGCCTTGTTCGCCCGCCCGGCCGCGATCTCCAGATCGATCGCCAGTTCCCGGCCGTCATTGACGACGATGGTCGACACCACCGCCCTTTCGGCACCGTTGCGTACCAGGGGAGCGTCGGTGGCGACTCGGTGCGAACCCAGGGTTGACGAATACCAAAGGGCCTCAACAAGATTGGTCTTGCCGTAGCCGTTGGGGCCGACGAACACGGTGCGCCCGGGTTCGAGCTCCAGGTCAACTCTTTCCCACGACCGGAAGTCTCGCAGTCCCAGCTGTCGTACGTACACGTCGGTCCGCGCGCGTCCCTTATCCGGAGAGACCGACGCGCTTGACCGCGTGGCCGCCGAACTGGTTACGCAACGCCGAGACCGCCTTCATTGCAGGTGAATCTTCCTGCCGCGAAGCAAATCTCGCGAACAACGACGCGGCGATGACCGGCGCGGGCACCCGATGATTGATGGCCTCCTCGACCGTCCAACGTCCCTCTCCGGAGTCTTCGGTGTATCCGGAAATCGCGTCGAAGCCGGGATCTTCCTTCAAAGCCTTGGCGAGCAGATCCAACAGCCATGACCGCACCACGGTGCCCTTGGTCCAGGCCTGCAGTACGGCCTGCACATCGGTAATCAGCGGCTCGGCCGCCAGTAGCTCGTACCCCTCGGCATAGGCATGCATGAGACCGTACTCGATACCGTTGTGAATCATCTTGGCGTAGTGACCCGCGCCGACCGGGCCGGCATGTACAAAGCCATCCGCACGATCACCCTCGGGACGCAGCGTGTCGAAGATCGGCAACACCCGCGCCACATCGGCGTCGCTGCCCCCGACCATCAGCCCGTAGCCGTTCTCCTTGCCCCACACCCCGCCGGATACACCCGCATCGATGTATCCAATCCCCTTGGCCGCCAACAGATCCGCATTCGGCTGGTCTTCGGTGAACCTCGAGTTACCACCGTCGATCACGAGGTCGCCCTCGGACAATTCCTCGGCGAGCTCAGCAATTGTCTGTTGGGTAATCGGACCCGACGGCACCATCACCCACACCACACGAGGCGCCTCTAAGGCATCGGCCAGCCCTTTAAGCGAGGGCACATCGGTGACCTCCGGGCGTGGGTCGTATCCGATGACCTCATGCCCACCGGCGCGCAGCCGGTCGCGCATGTTGAAACCCATCTTGCCCAGTCCAACCAAACCCAGCTGCATGACCTATAACCTCCGATGACCAGTACCTATACCGATTGGGGTGCGAGCCCTAGCCGGGCAGGCGCACCGGCATCAATAGATAGACATAGTCAGTTTGCGCTGCCGTAAACGGCCCGGGGCCTTCTGGCGAGCTTTGATCGTCTTCCGCCGGACGCAGTACGGCCGGACGGCTGGGAGTCGTGAAGCCGAAAGTCACCCGATTCGAGTGCAGCGACCCCAGACCATCGGTCAGGTACGTCGGATTGAAGGCGATGGTCAGCGGTTCACCGACGAAATCTACTTCGAGTTCTTCCTCGGCACGGCCCACATCATCGGCACCTGCCGACAACCGCAGCAGTCCCGGCTCGAATTCCAGCCGGATCTGCGCTCCACGGTCGGCAACCAGCGCAACACGTTTGATGGCTTCCACCAACTCGGCGATACCGACGGTGGCCAGTGCGGTGTGCTCGGTCGGCAGCAACTGCCGGAACTTCGGGAACTCGGCGTCCAGCAGGCGAGTCGTACTGCGCTTGCCGTTGCTGACGATGCCCAACAGACCTTCGGATCCGATCGCCGAACCCGCACCCAGCGCGAGCTGCACGTCTGATCCACTGGACGCAGACTTTGCCGCCTCGGACAGCGTCTTGGCCGGAACCAACACCGCGGCGCTGATCTCGCCTGATCCGGATGTCCACTTCAGCTCGCGAACAGCCAGACGGAAGCGGTCTGTTGCCGCCAAAACCACTGTGTCACCGTTGATTTCAACCCGGATACCGGTCAGCATCGGGAGCGTATCGTCCTTACCCGCAGCGACCGCGACCTGGCCGATCGCCTCGGAAAACACCTCCGAACCCAGGGCACCGGTCTCCTCCGGCAGCGAGGGCAATGCCGGGTAATCCTCGACCGGCATGCTCGGCAGCGAGAACTTCGCGCTTCCACAGCTGATCAACAGGCGAGTGCCTTCCAACGCCACATCGACGGGCTTATTGGGCAGCGAGCGGGTGATATCCGAAAGAAGTCGGCCCGACACCAGCGCACTACCGGAGGCGGCAACCTCTGCCGGCACCTGCACCTGCGCGGAAACCTCGTAGTCGAAGCCGGAGAGGGTCAAACCCGTGTCATGCGCGGTCAGCAGCACACCTGCCAAGACCGGAACCGTCGGCCGCGAGGGCAGACTCCGCGCAACCCACGCCACCGAATCGGCGAAGTCGTCGCGCGCGACCCTGAACTTCAGGCTGGTGTCTGCGGCAGTGGGGCTCGCAAGATCCATGAATACCCTTCGCTTCCTCGTTGTCCAGGTCGGACTGTCTGCACACAAAAATCCGTGATAGCCATCGTGGCACGCCCGGGTGACAGCGTTGACAGCGCATCGGACGACCCCCGGCACGTCACCGGGGTACCGCGCACAAGTCCTGTCACTCGGCGTGGGAAGTCGTCAGGCCATGCGACTTCCGAAGCACAACCGTAGATGCTTTCGACGCATCGGGAAAGCGGATCGGTCTCTCCGACGATCCCTGAAGTCCATCGCTGGGTTACCGGCTGGACGGTCCTTGTTGACGCGTCCATCCACACAGCTGCTTTTCAAGAGAAAGATTAGATAGAGATCTAAGCAGTATTAGTAGGTGCTGTGGAATCTGTGGACAGACAAGTGTTGTCGCACGACAGAGGCCCGTAGGGGTTGTCAGGAGTTTGTGGATTCCGGGGAGGGTTGCGGCCCGCGGATGTGGAGGACATGTCATTAGTTCAGCAACCCCCAACCGATCGTAGGTTTCCCCCACAGCAGTCCACAGTCCTGTGCACAACTTCGATTGGTATGGATGTGACGTGTGAGCCACACGAGGTGACAAAAAATCATCGAGAAAAATCTTGAAAAGTCTTGAAATGGGCACGTGTTGAGAGCCCGGCGCGGTGCGGTGAGACAAAAAAACCCGGCCGCGGGGGCCGGGTGGGGGAGGACTTAGGTCAGTGCCGGGAACGCTGGCGGATTCGGGCGGTGAGTTCCTTGACGTGATCGAAAACCTCACGCCGCTGCGCCATTTCGCCACGAACCTTCTTGTCGGCATACATGACGGTGGTGTGGTCGCGTCCAAACGTTTGGCCGATCTTGGGCAGCGAGAGGTCCGTGAGTTCGCGGCACAGGTACATGGCGATCTGCCGTGCCTGCGCCAGCGCCCGTGTCTTGCCGGGGCCACGAAGCTCTTCCACGGTGGTGTCGAAGTACTCCGCGGTGACCGCCATGATCGTGGCGGCGCTGATCTGAATGGAGTTTGAGTCGGGGATGAGGTCGCGCAGCACAATCTCGGCCAGCGACAGCTCGATGGGGGACTTGTTCAGCGAGGCGAACGCTGTCACCCGGATGAGCGCACCTTCAAGTTCCCGGATATTGCGTTCGATCCGGCTTGCGATCAGCTCCAAGACGTCATCGGGGACATCCAGCCGGTCCATCTGTGCCTTCTTGCGCAGGATTGCGATCCGCGTTTCCAGTTCGGGAGGCTGAACATCGGTGATGAGGCCCCACTCAAAGCGGGTGCGCAGCCGGTCCTCAAGAGTGGCCAGGCCTTTCGGCGGCCGGTCGGAGGAGATCACGATCTGCTTGTTGGCGTTGTGCAGGGTGTTGAAGGTGTGGAAGAACTCCTCCTGGATACCTTCCTTGCCCTCGATGAACTGGATGTCGTCGACCAGGAGCACATCGATGTCGCGGTAGCTGCGTTTGAACGCGACCCGACGGTCATCGCGCAAAGAATTGATGAAGTCGTTGGTGAACTCTTCGGTGGAGACGTACTTGACGCGCATACCGGGAAACAGGCGCTGGGCGTAGTTCCCGGCGGCGTGCAGTAGATGCGTCTTACCCAACCCGGATTCACCCCAGATGAACAACGGGTTGTACGCGCGGGCCGGAGCTTCGGAAACTGCGACGGCGGCCGCGTGCGAGAACCGGTTGGATGCGCCGATGACGAAAGATTCGAAGGTATAGCGAGCATTGAGGCTCGTGTCAGGAGTCTCGGCCTTGTCGGCCCCGCCCGGACGGTTGATGAAGTACGACGGCCACGATTCGTGTGCGCTAGCAAGCGCCTCGGTGGTCTCGTCGACCTCATCGACCTCGAGCTCGGGAGTGGGGCCGGCGACTTCCAAATCTTCGCCAGGAGCCGGTGCCGCGATGCGCACACCCAGTTCGACGTTCTCGCCGAGGCGACGCGAAAGGGCCTCCACGATGGGTCCTCGCAGATGCCGCTCGATCTCGTTTTGTACGAAGCTGGACGGCACCGAAAGCAGTGCGAAACCTTCGGCCATGGTGAGTGGCTTGACCAATGTGAGCCAGGCGCGCTGCTGGGGGGTGAGTGGCGGAAAACTCGACAAATATTGGTTGTCGTCACCATTGAGCTCTGCGACGACGGTATTCCATACCGCCGTGAACTGGGAATTCAGTTCATCAGTCAACGGCGAGCATCTCTCTGGCAGTAGGGGACACGTCGACAGTAGCCCCTTTTCAATGATCGGTCGTGGGTTTCCACACGGTTATCCACACCTGTGGACAACAAAGCAGACCACCCCTGCGGTGGTCAGTGTGCGCATACCAGGAGATCACGTCGGATCACCTGTTCCGGGGGACCGGCTAGTCGGTGTCCGACCGCGATCGGCATCGGCCCGCGTGGGTGGTTCCGATGCATTCGCCCGGTGGAAACGGCATTCGCAGAAGCTAACAGTTTTTGTGCCGCCCCGCCAACCTATCCCGTGACTGTGGTGACAACTTTCGTAAAGGTGACAGACTGCTGTGCAGAGGGGATACGCGTGTGACGGTTGGGATCAGTTTGACCGGCGACGAGCAGGTCAGTACCCTCAAACAGTCGCCCGAACGTTGGCGGCACGGCCGCGACCCGCACGTCATCAGGGGTGAAACCCAAGATTCCGTAGGCACCGCGCCGGTGGCGAGTGAGCAGTACCAACGGACTGATGCGTCTCAGCACATTGCATGCGTCGTGAACGGGCGGCGTGAGTGATGTCAGTTGAGCACGTGACGGACATAAAGGAGTAGTAGCGGTGGCAAAGGGCAAGCGGACCTTCCAGCCAAACAATCGGCGTCGCGCGCGTACCCACGGTTTCCGGTTGCGCATGCGCACCCGTGCCGGTCGCGCAATCATTGCGGTTCGGCGTCGTAAGGGCCGCAAGGAACTGACCGCCTGAGTTTCGGGCGCAGGTAGGTAGTCGGTGTTACCGACTCGACACCGGATGACCAAATCATCCGAATTCCGGCAGACCGTCAAGCGTGGAGTGCGAACTGCCCACGCGGACTTGGTGATTCATCTGCAACGTGGCTGTGTGGGTTCCACATCGGGCGACGTCGAGGGTCCCAAGGTCGGTTTGATCGTCGGGAAATCGGTAGGCGGCGCGGTAGTGCGCCATCGGGTGTCTCGTCGGCTCCGGCATGTTGCCGCCGAGGTGCTCCCCACACTTGAACCCGTGGATCGCATGGTGATCAGAGCGCTGCCCAGTAGCAGCACGGCACTCTCGGCGAGTCTGCGTCAGCAATTGCGAGACGGAGTCCACCGGTCGATACACCGGTTGGAACCCGCACCAGAGCGGCAGCCATGAAAAGCCGTCCCGCACGCGCGGTGATCTTCTTGATTCGCCTGTATCAAACCTGGGTCTCGCCGATGCGTCTGCCCAGTTGTCGGTTTATGCCGACCTGCAGCCAGTACGCGGTCGAGGCGTTGACCGTGCACGGACTGGTCCGCGGTGGTTGGTTGGCCACGATCCGCTTACTGAAGTGCGGGCCCTGGCACCACGGTGGATGGGATCCGATTCCTGAACGCCATACCAAGCACGAAGACGTAGAGCACGTGAGCGTGCGGAGGAGTACAGCGGATGTTTGATTGGTTCAGTCTCGGGTTCATCTATTACCCCGTCTCGGCGATCATGTGGGTTTGGTACAAGCTGTTCGCGTACCTGCTGGGCCCCAAGAACTTCTTCGCATGGGCGCTGTCGGTGATGTTCCTCGTGTTCACTCTCCGCGCGATTCTGTACAAGCCGTTCGTCCGTCAGATTCGGACCACCCGGCAGATGCAGGAGCTGCAACCACAGATCAAGGCTCTGCAGAAGAAGTACAAGAACGATCGTCAGCGCATGGCACTGGAGATGCAGAAGCTACAGCGCGAGCACGGTTTCAATCCGATCCTTGGCTGCCTGCCGATGCTGGCCCAGATTCCGGTGTTCCTGGGTCTGTTCCACGTACTGCGTTCGTTCAATAGAACTACCGGTGGCTTCGGTCAGGTGCATATGTCGGTAGAGGCGAACCGTGCCACGGGTAACTACATTTTCAGTGCCGGCGACGTGGCCAATTTCCTGGACGCGAACCTGTTCGGCGCCCCGCTGGGCGCCACGATGATTCAGACGACGGGTCTGGACGCGTTCACCGAGTTCAACAGGTGGGCTGTCGCGGGAGTCTCGATACCGTTGATGGTCATCGCGGGTATCGCGACCTACTTCAACAGCCGGGCCTCTATCGCGCGGCAGAGTCCTGAGGCCCAGGCCAACCCGCAGACCCAGATCATGAACCGGTTGGCGCTGTACGTGTTCCCCCTCGGTGTGGTCGTGGGTGGTCCGTTCCTGCCGATCGCCATCATCCTGTATTGGGTGTCCAACAACATTTGGACGTTCGGTCAGCAGCACTACGTCTTCAACCACATCGCCAAGGAAGAAGAAGAGAAGAAGCAGGCGGATCTGGAGCGACGGGCCGCGAATGCCCCGAAGCCAGGTGCCAAGCCGACGCGCGGCGGGAAGAACCAGCCGGCGAAACAAGCAGACGAATCCGATAGCACCGAGATTGTGGAATCGGGTGGCACGGACGAGGACACCGGGGGACAGGCTTCCCCGGACTCCACCAATGGATCAGGTACGACGAGCCGCACCCCGAAGCCGGGTGCTCGGCCCGATCGTCGCCGCAAGCGCTAACCGCCCGCGATTCTGCACGGGCGTGACAGAGGGAGAAGAACGATGACCGATCTGGACACTCAAGCCGAAGAGACCACAGCCGAGGTCGACGCCGCACCCGAGGGTGAGACGCGCACGGTGGATCTCGAGGAACGTCTGGTTGCCGAAGGCGAGATCGCCGGCGACTATCTCGAGGAGCTCCTCGACGTCCTGGACTTCGATGGCGATATCGACCTCGATGTCGAGGGAGACCGCGCGATCGTGAGCATCGACGGCGGGGGCGACCTGTCCAAGCTCGTTGGCCGCAAGGGCGAGGTGCTCGACGCGTTGCAGGAATTGACCCGGCTGGCGGTGCAGCAGAAGTCCGGTGAGCGCAGCCGCCTGATGCTGGATATCGCGAACTGGCGCGGCCGTCGTCGCGACGAGCTGGCGGCGCTGGGCACCAAGATCGCCAAGCAGGTGCTGGAGTCCGGTGAGCGCGAGGAGCTCGCGCCCATGACTCCTTTCGAGCGCAAGATCGTGCACGACGCCGTTGCGGCAATCGACGGTGTGCACAGCGAGAGCGAGGGCGTGGAGCCCTCGCGTCGTGTCGTCGTCCTGCACGACTAGTCGCCACCAAATCCCATCCATGTAATTCAGTGGCCGCGCTCCGGGAGGAATGTTTCACGTGAAACACGGCGAGACCCTCCCGGTGCCGGAGGCCGCAGCCGAGGTCTTCGGCGAGCGGCTGCCTCTAGCGGTCGACTACGTTGACGCACTCGCGACGATTGGTGTGGAGCGCGGTCTGATTGGCCCACGCGAGGCCGATCGATTGTGGGAGCGCCACATCCTCAATAGCGCCGCGCTGGGGGAGTTACTCGACTCTGGTGAGCGAGTGATCGATGTCGGAAGCGGCGCGGGTCTGCCGGGTGTCCCGTTGGGTATCGCACGCCCCGACGTCGATATCGTTCTGGTCGAGCCGATGCTGCGCCGCACCGACTTCCTCCGTGAAATGATCGAGCGGCTGGGCCTCACCAATGTATCGGTGGTGCGCGGCCGGGCGGAGGAACCAAGTGTTATCGCGGAGGTTGGCGGGGCGGACGCGGTCACGTCTCGGGCGGTCGCGGCACTGGACAAGATCGGTCGGTGGTCCCTTCCGTTGACGCGGATCGGCGGACGCATGTTGGCGATCAAAGGCGATCGCGCCGATGAAGAAGTGCAGCAGTACGGTAGTGCGCTGAGCCTGCTCGGCGCTGACGATGTGAGGGTGGTGCAGTGTGGCACGCGGTACCTCGATCCGCCCACCACGGTGGTGGTCGCGCGGCGGAAAGAATGCGACGGAGGCCGTCGACGGGGAAGCTCCCGCGACGGTACGCGGAAGCGGAGCCGATGAGCATCCGATCAAGGAGACGACAGTGACTAGCGACGATGTTTCACGTGAAACCGGCGCAACGGGTGACGGCCACCGCTCGCCCGCGAACTTTGAGGAGTCGGAGACTCCGATCGGTGCAGCCGCTCAGCGTGCCACCCAGATCAAGCAAGGATCGGTTCGTCTTCCGAAGCCGGCGCATCGCCGGATGCTGACGATCGCCAACCAGAAGGGTGGCGTCGGCAAGACCACAACAGCGGTGAACCTCGCCGCCGCGATGGCGATGCAGGGTCTCAATGTTCTGGTGATTGACCTCGATCCACAGGGCAATGCGAGCACCGCGCTGGGTGCCGATCATCGTGCGGGCACCCCGTCGTCGTACGAAGTCCTACTCGGTGAGATTCCCATCAAGGACGCGATCCAATCCAGTCCACAGAGCGGGCACCTCTTCTGCGTTCCGGCGACGATCGACCTGGCCGGTGCCGAGATCGAATTGGTGTCGATGGTGGCTCGTGAGGGCCGGCTGCGTGGCGCGATCGCCGGGCTACCCGCCGACGCGTTTGACTTCGTATTCATCGACTGCCCGCCCTCGCTCGGCCTGCTGACGGTCAACGCACTCGTGGCGGCGAACGAGGTGCTGATCCCGATCCAGTGTGAGTACTACGCGCTGGAGGGCGTCGGTCAGCTGCTGCGCAACATCGAACTCGTCCAGGCCCACCTGAATCCCGCGCTGCATGTGTCGACGATTCTGCTGACCATGTACGACGGTAGGACCAAGCTCGCCGACCAGGTGGCGGACGAAGTGCGTAGCCACTTCGGTCCGAAGGTGTTGGGGTCGGTCATCCCGCGTAGCGTCAAGGTCTCAGAGGCTCCGGGATACGGAACCAGCGTCCTCGAATACGACCCGGGTTCACGGGGAGCCCTGAGTTACTTGGATGCCGCGCGCGAACTCGCGCAGCGGCCGAGCCCGTCGGCGAGTGATCCACAATGAGCGCCGTGCACTACGAGAAGATGATCATGTGCGTACAGCGGATGCAAAAAGGGAGAAGGAACCGATGAGTCAGTCGCCACCATCACGGCGTAAGGGCGGACTCGGCCGAGGCCTGGCATCCCTGATCCCGACGGCACCGGTGGATGGTGCACCCACCCCCGCAGGCCCGCGCCTGGGTGACGCGGCCGCCGATGTGATCATCGGCGGCGGCCCAGCGGCTCCGTCTGCACCGGCCACCGATATCGGCGCGGTGTACCGCGAGATCGCGGTGACGGCCATCAAGCCCAACCCCAAGCAGCCGCGCCAGGTCTTCGACGAGGAGGCGCTCGCGGAGTTGGTCCACTCCATCCGCGAGTTCGGTGTGATGCAGCCGATCGTGGTGCGTGCGGTCGAGGGCGGTGACTACCAACTCGTCATGGGGGAGCGGCGGTGGCGTGCTACCCAGGAGGCCGGTTTAGACACCATCCCGGCGATTGTCCGGGAGACGGCCGACGACAATCTGCTTCGAGACGCGCTGCTGGAGAATATCCACCGGGCACAGCTGAACCCTTTGGAAGAGGCGGCCGCGTACCAACAGCTTCTCGATGAGTTTGAAGTGACGCATGAAGAGTTGGCGTCCCGGATCGGTCGATCGCGCCCGGTGATCTCCAACATGATCCGACTGCTGCGCCTACCGATCGCGGTACAGCGCAGGGTCGCGGCGGGAGTCCTATCGGCTGGCCACGCGCGGGCGCTGCTCGCTCTTGAGGGTGGAGCCGAGGCCCAGGAGGAGCTTGCCGCCCGGATCGTGGCCGAGGGAATGTCGGTGCGGGCCGCAGAGGAAGCGGTGACGCTGGCGAACCGCAGCGATGCTCCCAAGCCGGCGCCGCGGCGCAAGCCGATCCAGATGCCGGGCTTGCAGGATGTCGCCGAGCGCTTGTCGGGTACCTTCGACACCCGCGTGACGGTGAGCCTGGGCAAGCGCAAGGGCAAGATCGTCGTCGAGTTCGGCTCGGTGGAAGATTTGCAGCGAATTGTCGACATGATGTCCGGCGAAGCCACGCCCTAGCCCACGGGGGAGAAACGTCACTGTGACGCGAAAACCCGCGAAGCGCGGCCTCCGCGCGAAAACGCTTGGCAAGTAAGAAGTTTCGGCTCCACAGGGGAATCATCGGCACAACGACGGCTCCGGCCGCGCATTCCAGGTATCGCGGCAAGGTCGCCGGGTGCCAAACCAGAAATTTCGCATATCCTTGAAGGGTTGCCGGACGCTCGAGGCGTTCCGTGCACCATGTGGACCTGACGTGGAGGCGTACAAGACCAGTGTCGGCTCGGATCGTTCCTTTGCGGCTCGATGGTTTCGAGCAGCTGCCCAAGCACGCCCGGCGGTGTGTCTTCTGGGAAGTGGACCCCGCTACCGTCGGAGACAGCCAACACCTGTCGGACCCAGAGTTCGAGAAGGAAGCATGGCTGTCGATGGTCATGCTCGAGTGGGGGTCATGCGGTCAGGTCGCAATAGCCGGCCCGCAGTCCCGGCCCGCCACGGTGGGATACGCGTTGTATGCCCCGCCCGGGGTGGTGCCTCGCGCGCAATTGTTCCCAACCGCCCCGGTCAGCGCGGATGCAGTCCTGCTGACGTCCTTGGGTGTGGAGCCGGGTCACGAGTCAGACGGATTGCCGCACAGCATCATCGCCAATGTGGTCGCCGAGTTAGTGCGCCGCGGTGTGCGCGCGCTGGAGGCCTTCGGCCGGACCAGCGAGGCGCTGGATCTTTGCGAAGGATCGTTGGCTAGGCATTCGGAAGCGGCAGATGTACTGGGGGAGTGCACCATCGAGCAGTGCATGATCGATGTCGACTTCCTGAAGGATGTGGGTTTCACGGTGGTCGCACCACACCAGCATTTCCCGCGACTGCGGTTGGAGCTTGACAGCGGGCTCGGCTGGAAGGCCGACGTGGAGGCCGCGTTGGAGCGACTCCTGGAGTCGGTGCGGATTCCGCAACCAGCGGGAGCCGGCCCGGTGGTGGGCGCCGCATTCTAGCGGCAGGGCTCATTGCCCGGCCGGAGGGTTCGTCCATTCGAACGTGGTGCCGCTGCGGCGGACACCCATCGGTAGATGTGCGGGGAAGTGGGCGGTCACCAAGCGCAAGTTTTCGTCGGCACAGCGTCCGAGCAGTGCGCGACGAGCAGCGGTACCCACGACAGGATCGGCGTCCGCGAAAAAGGGCAGATCTGGAAACTGGGCCTGCATGGGGTGATGCAGCGCGTCGCCGGAGATGATCACACCGGTGCCCGGAGCACTGATTTCGATGGCAAGGTGCCCCGGTGTGTGCCCGGCTGTGTCCAGGGTGGTGATGCGCGTGGAACCGTGCGCGTGGATTTGATGACCCGGGGCGACGAAGCGGTGCGGAGAATGTTCGAGGACCGGAAGGACACTGTCCTGATAGACCCAGCCGCCCCCCTCGGCCCACTCACCTGCCGGAGACGACTCCCATTGTGCCTGAATGTATTTGAGCTCAGTGGCGTGGAACAGGTACGTGGCGTTTGAAAAGGTGGGCTGCCAGGTGTCGTTGATCAGCCGGGTGTTCCACCCGCAATGGTCCAGATGGAGATGGGTATTGATGACGATGTCGACGTCCTCGGGATCAAATCCCGCGTGCTTGAGGTGAGTCAGGTAGTCGGTATCGAGCATGTGGAGGTCTGGGAACAAGGGCCGGTTCTTGTGATTGCCCGAGCAGGTGTCGACCACCACGACGGTGTCGCCCAGCTCGATGAGGTAGTTGTGGATGGAGAAGATCAGATCGGCACCATCTGCCGAGATGGCCGACGGTGCATAGGTGGCTCGGGCGAACGCGAGCTGTTGCTCGCTGATGGCTGGATACCAATCGTGTGGCGGGATCGGCCACACCGCAAGTTCGGTGAGCTGTGTGACTGTCGCATCACCGACGGTGAATGTGTTCACAGCGGCGGGAAACGCTCACCGGGAGCGGCGTATTCCCGCTAGGGGGCGATCCCCCGGCAGACGAGGTCGGCGGTTGCGCGTACGCGTGATGCGAGAATGTCCTGATCGGGGTCGTGCCCGTAGCGGGCAAGTATTCCCAGGGGGATGCCGGCCACCGAATCAGCGACGGCCTCGACGTCGATACCCGGCCGGACATAACCAGATTCGATCCCGTCACGTAATAGGCCAGCCAGAACCGAAGCCCCGGCGTCGAACACCTGGCAGAACTGCGCGGTCATCTCCGCATCCACAGCGGCACCCTGTTGCAGCATCAAGCGCGACAGTCGGGGATCTGCCACCACCATCCCGATGTAGGCAAGTCCGAGATTCACTGCAAAATCGTGGAATTCGTCGAGCGACGTAATGCGGCCGGGCAGTGTGTGACTGAGTGTTTCGACGGTGCGCTGGGTGGCGTGCTGTACCACGTGCTCGAGGATGTCGCGTTTGTTGGTGAAGTATCGATAGAACATCGAGTGGCCGGTGCCGAGCCGTTCCGCGATATGCGCGATCGATGTCTGGTGGTACCCGCGCTCGGAGAATTCCGCCAGGGCAGCCTCCACCACCTCTTCTTTAACGAGCTCGCTGCGTCGAGCGCGCTGCCGGTCTGCCATGCGGATCGGCGGTTCCGCGGGGTCCTCCATGCGGCTGAGAATAGTCGACGCCGCAGGCTATCGATAAGGTGTGTCGTCTTACGGAATGATTTGTCTCAAAATGATTGACTTATTCTCAAATCAGACATTAGTGTCCGAATGAACCGCTTGCCGATGGCGAAAGGACACTTGTGACGAGACGATGGAGTACGGGTGCGCAGTGGGGTCCACCACCAGTCATTCACGGTGAGCCGTGGTGGGCATGGACCGTCGTCGCGATACTTGTTGCTTGCCTGGCGATTTCGCTGATCTGGGTGGGATGGATGACCCTACGGAGGCACGAAGACGCGCTGATGTACTGGCTGATCATGCTCAGCGGGGTGACAGTCCTGCCCTACTTCGTCGAGCCATGGCTCGACGTCATTGGTGCCACCACCTATATGACCAACGCCCTGCCCTACGTCACGATCGCCGACCGGCCCCTTCCGATCTTCGTTCCGCTGGTCTGGGTGGGTACGGCGCCGACGGCGCTTCTCGTCTACGAGATGATCAAAAAGGGTTGGGCCGCTTGGACACTCATCTCGTTCGCGGTGATCTTCGGGATTGGCGAATGCATCGGTGAGATGGTCAACAGTCATTTTGGCCTGATGAGGTACTACAGCAACAACGCACTGGTGTACGGAGTGCCGTTGCCCAGCCTCGTGCAGAACGGCGGATTCCTGGTGATGATCGCCTGGGTACTGGTAGTGATCCGGCCGCATATGCGCGGATACCGTTGGGCAATAATCCCATTCGTCGCACCTGGGGCATATCTCGCCTACACCATCATCTGCACGCTGCCGAACTACTTCGCGATTCATCTGGGACTCGGGCCCGGACCGTCGTGGGCGATCGCCAGCCTGTGCACGGCCCTCAACCTCCTGGCTGTTGTGATCGCGGCGTACTCACCTACGTGTCAGCGTTACCGCGATGCGGTCGGAGCCACGGTGTTGGGACCGGTGCGTGGCGCGCCCTCCAAACAGCCCGTGCCCGTGGCGTAGTCACCCCTCGGAAAAGGAGACCAAGGAGCATGCCGCAGCTACCCACTGCCGAGAACACGACCGATGCCTGTCCATTCGAGGCTTCCGCAGGGACCCAATCCCGCGCAATAGATGTGTCGCTGCCACGTGAGCTGACGGGAGATTGGGGGCCATTGCCGCTCAATCCGACGGTGCACGAAGTCAACGAGATTGGTAGACGACACGGAGGATCTGCCTTCGGTAGGCATGATCCATGGCGGATCACCCGCGCAGGCATTCCTCTGGCGGCTAGCGCCGTGCGGGGAGTGGGGAGAGCGGCGCTCACTCCACCGGGTCCAGTTGGCCGACCGTTCGTCGGGAGTGTCCCGGAGATGCGGCGTGAACCCTTCGAGTTCTTCCGGCGTTGCGCTAAGGAGTTCGGCGACATCTATAGCGTTCCATTTCCGTTGGGCGGCAGCATTATTGTGGTGAACCATCCGGATTACGCCAGCCAGGTGATGGACGACCCTGTCGGTCGGTACAGCATGATCGGACCGGGCCAGGCGGCAATGGGCATGATCGGTGCTGCGATTCCGATGCTGGAGGGAGACAAGTTCCGGCAGCGGCGCCGGATGCTCATGCCGATGTTTGGACGCCGCCATCTGGCGCGGGTGGCAGAGGTGATCGCCGACGAATTCGTGGGCCGAGTCGACAGCTGGGCACGGTGGGCAGACACCGGGCAGGAGGTGGACTTGCAACACGCGATCGCACAGGTGACTTTGCCCGCGTTCCTGCGCGCGATGTTCTCCTCGTCGATCACCGCGCAGGAGATCCACGAAACCGACGTGGACTTAAGGACTTTCATGTCGCTGATGGCGTCGGTGACGTTGATGAGCCCCTTACCGAACCTGCTGCCGCTACCTGGGCGCGAGAGCGCGCCCAGGTCCATGTGGAGACTGTGGCGATTGACGAGAAGGCTGATCAAGGACCGCCGCAGGCACCCCGTCGAGACCCCGGATCTGTTGAGCCTGTTGTTGGAGGCGACCTACGATGACGGAAGTCCGTTGTCGGAGCGGGATCTCAGCATGGAACTGATGATCCTGATGGCGGGTGGATACGAGACGGTGGTGGCGTCGCTGTCGTGGACACTCGCGCTACTATTGGCACATCCGGATCACCTCAACCGGCTGTACGCAGAGGTTGACGCACTGCAAGGTGCAGTGCCGACGCCGGATGATCTACCCAAGTTGTCTTGGGCGAAAGCGTGTTTCGACGAGGGGCAGAGGTTGCAGGGCCACCCGCTCAATCCTAGATTCGCGATGGAAGACGACGTGATAGGTGGGTACCTCATCCCGCGTTACACCATCGTCGGCCCGTCGTTGTACTCGATGCACCGTGATCCACGCTGGTGGGTGAACCCAGACAATTACGACCCGAATCGATTCATGGATCAGGCACTTGTCAGGGAGCGTCCGAGACTGGCATTCATGCCGTTCGGGTCGGGCAGACACCACTGCCTCGGCACCGGCATGGCCTACATGAACGCGCAGTTCTTGTTGACGATCATTTTCCAGAGGTATCGGCTGACGCTCCCGCAGACCTGGAAGCCCAAGCACCACTTCAACTTTTCGGTGACGCTCGATGGTGGGCTGCCCGTTACCCTAACGAGGGCGTGATCGTGGTCGGGGCCCACGCAGGGTTCAGTGTGATCGTCGATCAGGATCTGTGCATGGGGTCCGGATACTGCGTTGCGCAGCACCCGGAGTTGTTCAGTGCGGATGCGGATGGCACTGCCGTACCGAGGGCTGCTGGGGTGTTGAACGAGGACCAGGTGGCGAAGGCCGATGAGGCAGCGCACCTCTGTCCGGCAAGCGCGATCGAGCTGGTGCGCTCGGACTAACTTCCGGCGGACAGCTCGTGGGCCAGCAGCTCATCGAAAGTGAATGTGCCAGTAGGTCGGTCGTTCTTACCGAGCAGGTACACACGCTTGACCGCGGCCAGAATCGACTCGGCCACCACATCGCGATAGTGGGCGGCGCTCAGAATGGAGACATCGTTCGGTGAGGTGATGTACCCGATGTCCACCTGCACGGTGGGCATCCGGGTGAGGCGCAGCAGGTCCCACGTCCGGCCGTGTGCTCTGCAGTCGCGTAATCCCGTGCGAGCAGCCACTTCTCGCTGAATAAAGTCGGCCAGCATGTGTCCGATGGTGGACACCGAGCCATGCAGGTTGCCGAAGTGATAGGACGCGACGCCGCTGGCGGCCACCGTCGGTTGCGAGTCGAAACGCAGGCTGATCATCAGATCGGCACCCACATTGTTGGCGTAGGTGGCGCGGTCGATATCGGTGGGGTTGTTCTGGATGGCGCGCGAGATGTACGTGTCCATACCGATCGCTGTCATCCGGCCCTCGAGGCGACTGGCCAAGTCCCACAGGATGTCTGCCTCGCTGGTCGGGCCCTCGCGACCCGGAACGATGACTCCGCGGTCGGCGCCGCCGAGACCGGGATCGATCACGATGCGCTTGCCTGACAGCTGTGGGCCGGCGTTGCGGACGTGTTCGGTCTCACGAATCGCGTGCGCGGATCCACCGGTGACGTGTCGACCCAACAACTGGAACGAGCGCAGGGTCTCGGGACCACAAATACCGTCCGCGGTCAGCCCGTACTCCCGCTGGTATGACATGAGCGAGTTGTAGGTCTGCAGCCCGAAGTTCCCGTCGACCAGGCCCGTGTAGAACCCAAGATCTTGCAGGCGCTTCTGCAGAGTCGCTACATCGTCGCCGTACATGGGTGCGGAGAACTGGTGAAAAAGGGTGCGAGCCCCGAGCCGATAGGAAGCTTCCTTCAGGGTGCGATAGGTCGCGGGTCCGACGACACCATCGACCAACAGGCCGCGGCGCTGCTGGAACGCGCGCACGGCGTCGTCCAAGGTCGGGTCGAAGTGGTCGGGCATGACATGCCGACCGGTCGCAAGCACCTCATCGGGATCCTCCAGGAACCCGAGTGCGGTGAGCACCTCGCGTACCTCGCTGACGGCGGGGCCTCGATCGCCGCGGCGAATGTTCGACGCGCCTGTCGTCATACTCCGCCTTTCGCAAGAAACCGCACTGTCACCGACCGGACACGGGCTGCCCGTCGTCGGGACGGCACTATTGTCTCAGATGCCTAGGCGATGAGAGAAACTCCCGGCCGAGTCAACCGACCGGTGTCGAACCGGTCAGACGACCCCGTCCAGCTCACGCAGCAACGCCGACTTGCTCTTGGCGCCGACGATCCGCTTGGTTGCCTCACCGTTCTGGAAGAGAATCAGGGTGGGGATCGACGTCACCTGGAAGGCGCGTGCGGTCTCCGGGTTGGCATCCACATCGAGCTTGGCGATGGTGAGCGTTTCGCCATGGTCCTTGGCGATCTCCTCCAGCACGGGGGCCACCATCTTGCAGGGTCCGCACCAGGTCGCCCAGAAATCCACCAGCACGGGCTTATTGCTGGAGACGACATCCTGCTGGAAGGAGTCGTCGGTGACGGTAACGGTCGCGTGGTCGCTCATGGGTTCTCCTTGTGATGGGTGGCGGTGAGGCTAGGCCTCGACGAGGGTCTGGGAATGCGCCGTCTCGGCGAGCCAGCGCTCGGCGTCGATGGCTGCGGCACAACCACTTCCGGCGGCGGTGACGGCTTGCCGATAGGTTCGGTCAACGAGGTCGCCCGCGGCGAACACGCCTTCCAGTGAGGTGTAGGTGCTTCTGTCGCGCACCAGTACGTACCCGTCTGAATCGACGTCGACGACATCCTTGACGAGTTCGCTACGGGGATCGTGCCCGACGGCGACGAACATCCCGGTGACGGGCAGCTGCGAGGCTTCCCCGGTCACGGTGTTCTCGAGCTTGAGCCCGATCACCGAGTCGGTGCCCTCGACCCCGAGGATCTTGGTGTTGGTCAGGACGTTGATCTTGGGGTCCGCGTACGCGCGCTCGAGCATGATCTTGGATGCGCGGAACTCGTCGCGGCGATGGATGAGTGTCACGCTGCGGGCAAACCGTGTGAGGAAAGTCGCTTCTTCCATCGCGGAATCGCCGCCGCCGATGACGGCGATGTCCTGATCCTTGAAGAAGAAACCGTCGCAGGTGGCACAGGAGCTCACGCCCCGGCCCAGCAAGGTGTCCTCGCCCGGTACCCCCAGATACCGCGGAGCGGCGCCCATGGCCAAGATCACCGCGCGGGAACGGAAGACCTCGCCACCGACCGTGACAGTCTTCACAGGGCCCCGCAGGGAGACCTCATCGACATCCTCGGTGCGCAGGTCGGCACCGAAGCGAATGGCCTGCTCACGCATCTGGTCCATCAGGTCGGGACCCATGATGCCCTCGCGGAAACCCGGGTAGTTCTCGACCTCGGTGGTGGTCATGAGTGCCCCGCCGAACTGGGTACCCTCGAAAACGATCGGCTTCAGCTGGGCGCGGGCTGCGTAGACCGCCGCGGTGTATCCAGCGGGTCCTGAGCCGATGATGATGAGCTCATGGATGTCCGATTCGGACTCGGTCGATACAACCTCCGACATGCGGTTCCCTTCTGATCCGATCTGAGTGCCTGTTGGAGACAAAGGCCATGCGAGTGCTGAAACAACAGCCTAGAGCGGGATGTTCCGCACCGGGCGGGCGGTGGGAGATACCGCGGGCGGGCGGTGGGAGATACGGGCGCGGTCCGGCCTTCTAGCGGCCGGGTGACGCGCCGATTCGGGTCTGTGCCACCCGCTGAGGATCGGACTGGCTGCAACCGGGCCGGACGGCCACCGCCAACAGTTCACCCGGGCGTTCGGCGGGCAGCACCATCAACACCGCGGGGCCGTCGACGTCCAGGGTCTGCGCTCCGAGCACGGGCGTTGAGGCCGGGAAGCCGAGGCCGGCGAGGCAGGACGCGCGCAGTGCGGGGTCCTCGAGGGTGCCGAATGTGGGGGTGCGGCCGACGAGTGCGGTGATCTCGTTGCCAGAAATCGGGAAGGCGGTCTGGCCCAGGGCACTCTGCGGCGGCAATTCCGGCGCCATGGGCGCAGCGGTTTTGGGCGCGATGTACTGCGACAACGACGGGCCCGCGACGGTGGCGGTGGTCTCAGAGGTGCGCTGGTTGTTCTGCGCGACCACGGTGATGGCCACCGCGATACAGGCGGCCGCGGCCAACCCCGCGCCCGAGAATGCGAGCCAGCGGCGCTTTGCCGCGGGGCGCCGGCGATGGTCCAGGGGGACGGGGCCGGTCACCAGGTTAAGGCGCGGGTCTGCGGGCCGGACGGCATCCGCAGCTACCACGGGCAACGTCGATTTCGCTGACTCGGCGTGCAATGCGGCAACGATGCCGTCGACGACGGACGCGGGCACATCGGGGGCGGGGCTTTCCATCCACGCCACCAGGTCGGCACGTACATGGTCGAGGGCGGCCAGTGTCGTGCGCGCGTCCGGATCCTGGTCTGCCCGTTGCCGAAGTACGTCGGCGTCGCCTGCGTCGTAGACGCCGGCGTGCAGGTCGGCCAGGACCTCAAGTGACAGCGGTACCTCGGCGAGGTTCACCTTGTCGAGGTTACCTTCGCCATCGGCGGTGTCCGGCGGATTGTTGACCATGTGAATTCATTGTTCCCGTACCCAGCTACCGCTGGCCACGCCTGTTGCCCAATTCGTAGGCGGATCGTGACACGGCGGCACACGGTTAGTAGTCGATGGTTTCCGGTTCGACGGAGCCGGCCTTGTCGAGATAGTGCAGGGCGACGGCCAGGCGTGCGCGGGCTCGGGCGCAGCGGCTCTTCACCGTGCCCTCGGGCACACCGAGCAGCTCAGCGGCGTCGGCCACCGAGTATCCGTGCATGTCGACGGCGATGACCGCGGCGCGCTGCTCGGCAGGCAGCCTGAGCAGGGCCTTCTGGATGACGATCGAGGTGTCGACGTTGGTCGAGGGGTCCTCGAGGGTGTAGACGTCCTCTTCGAGTTCGATCGGGTTGTGTGTCTTGGTACGGCGCAGACGATCGAGACAGGCGTTCACGACAATGCGGTACAGCCAGCTGGTGACCGCGGCGTCATTGCGGAAATTGGCGGCACCACGATGCGCCGACAGCATCGCTTCCTGCAATGCATCGGCGGCGTCTTCGGGCGTGCGGCTGGTGGCCCGAGCGAGCCGGTAGAGGCGACGGTGATGACGGCGGAATAGCTGCTCGAAAGCGGAAGGGTCGCCGGCGACGTGGGCAGCCAACAGCTCGGCGTCCGAGTGTTGAGGAGTCGTGAGAACCCCCTGAACCATGCCCACACGCGCACAGTAATCAAAAACGGGGGGTGGCGTCGACCACAGGATCACCCCACAGCAAACTGTTATACAACTTTCAACAACGTGTAACGGCGATATGCGTAACTGAACGACATGAACCGCAGCTCAATGAGTAATTCTGAGGTTGCCATCGGGTTTCAACTACCGCGAAAAATATAGGGGTGAAAATTGTGGAGCGATACTGAAAGCCGTTCGGTAACCGCTCGACTGCCAGGCGATCCCGCAGCTAGGAAGCAGTCGTGACGGTGATTTCGCCGATCTCCGCATGGTGATCACCGTTGGTGGAACCCAGCTTGTTGATCCACACCAGCACATGAGAGACCTGCGAACTGCTGGTGATGGGAATCGTTGTTTTGCCGGGCTGCAACGTCGTGGTAGCGGAGATCTCCTTGGTGTCGTTGAAGGAGCCGGGTGTTGCCGAGTCGGCAGAACGGATCTGTACTTGTGTTCCGACACTGTGAGATTCAATCGTGACGCTGCTCAGAGCGCTGGGGGACTGCAGATCGAGTAGTAGGCCAACCCCTGGCTTGAAGAGCACCGGAAAGGGATCGGCGTCGGTGTAGGTGTCGGTCGACCATGACGTGGAAGCGTTGCCGTCCACCGCCAGATTCGCCTTGCCGGGTTGGTCGGCGTCCGGGCCTGGAGGGAACACGGTCGCCTGCACGATCTTGGCCGGGCTACCGGGCTTGGCGGCGTCACCGTTGGCGGACTGGGTGGGTAATCCGATACCGATGTTGATCTTGTCCAACGGGCCGACATCGCCGAAGATCCGCGTGACCCAGACGCCCAGCGCGATGCACAGCGAGATGACCAGGACACCGACCACGCCGAGCCCGATCAGGAAGATCTTCCGGTGCCGGGCCGCTTCTTCGGGGTCCTCGTCCTCGTCGTAGTCGTCATCGTCCGCAGGGTCCCCGGAATCCTGGAAACCCTGGGGGCGACCGATGCTGAACGACTGCGTGGGTGCTGCGGCGGCCGGCTCCAACATGGTGGTGTGATCGACGCTCGCGATGGCCGATTCCAGGCCGTCGAGCAGGTCCGCGGCAGAACCGGGATCATCGCTGAGCGCGCGGGAGGCCACATCCGAGATCTCGGCGGGGATGGTCGGGACGATGACTCGTGGCTCAACGGGGCGACCGTCGGGCGCGCGGTTGGCGCCGGGCAGCCCACTTGGCTGACCGGTTTCGGCCAGCGGCCAGCGGCGGGTGGTGAGTGCGTACAGGGTGGCGCCGAGGCCATGGACGTCCTCGTCGGCGCTGGCCGAGGAGAGTGTGGCGGGGAACGCGAGCACGGCGTCTCCGTCGATGCTGATGCGCACGCGATCGGGGTGGTCGATGCTCAGCGCCGACCCGGCCTCGAAAGCAGCATCGGCGGCCTCGGCCAGGGATCGGACCGCCCGGCTGGCGCCCACGGCGGAGGGTTCGGTGTCGGCAACTTCGCGCAGCGAACCGCCGCGGACCCACTGCGCGACGATGATGCCGCCGGTTCCTTCGCGTACGGCGTCCAGCACACGCGCGAGGCCTGAGGACCCAATCTTACTGAGCCGCAAGGTATTCGACAGGATGTCCTGCACCTGATCGGAGGTGAAGGTGGCGCCGTCGATGATGGTGAGCGCTACCGGGCGATTCAGCTCGGTATCGGTGGCCTGCCAGAACTGGAGCCCGTCCGGGCCCCCGTGCGAGGTGAGCAGACGGTAACGGCCGTCCGCGATGCTGGCACCCGGCATCACGGAGGTGGGGACTGCGCCCCCGGAGGGGGACTCGGTGGAAACAGACCGGGTCGATGACCCCGGGGTGTCTGTCACTGCCCTGCCCTTTCTCGTATCAGCGCCGCCCCCGTGCACTGATTTGTTTGCGGTTGTCAGGCCGACAGCGTCGCCGCCGCCGACTCGATCACCCGAATCAGGGTACGGCAGGGATGGCGGTGGGGAGTTGCCCATGACCGAAGCGTGATCTTGGATGCCGATGCCGAGCCGGCTGCCCAGGCGGCGCTGCAGCAGCGCGACGATGCTCAGTGCCTCGGGAAGCTTGACCGCCACCATGGCCGCGAAGGTGACGGTGAGCATCACGGTGCCGAGGATGACCAGCCGCAGAATCGAACCGAGGCCGCCGCCTGCCCGGGTGAGCAGATCAAGGTCGAACCCTCGGTCGATCCCCAGGCCGACGGCCGCCGCGGTACCCGAGGCGGCGAGGGCGATCAGCACCGTACGGACCACGCCCGGGCCGATCAGCGGCCCGGCCGCGCGCCCGATGCTTCGGCGCAACAGCAGATACCCACACACGGCGCCCGCCACGAACCCGAGTCCGTTGGCGGCACCGAGATAACCGGCGACCAGGCTGGGATCGTCGGTGAGGTGCGGGGCGATCACCGAGCAGACAATCTTCACCGTGGTGATCACGATGACTATCAGCGTGGGTGTCCACGCCTCATGGCGCGCATAGAACACCCGAAGCTGAAGCAGTACAAGGGCATACGCGATGAGAGTGAAGGAAGAAAGCGAGATTGAGAGCCCGAGGTAGTGGGCGTCACCGAGGGTGAAGTGCCCGTATGCGGACAGCGCCGGACCCATCGCCGGACCGGCGACGGTCATCACCGCAACGACCGGGATCAGGACGACCATCGTCAGCCGCGTGGCCAGAGATATGTCGCCCACCACCGCGGAGGTGTCCTCGGCAGCGGCGTTGCGGCTGAGCCGCGGCATGATCGCGGTCAGGATGGTCACGCCGACCACCCCGTAGGGCAGCTGCAGGATCATCCAGGTCTGGTTGTAGATGATGGGACCGGAATCGGCTGCGCCGGCGGCGATCCGGTTGGTGATGACGAACCCCAGCTGGCTGATGGCGACGTACGCGAACATGGCCGCGGCCATACCGGCGAACTGCTTGAGCCGGTCATCGACTCCCCACAGGGGGCGCAGGGGAATCCCCTGACGACGAATGGCGGGAATCAGCACCGTGGCCTGGGTGACCACGCCGAGCGTGGTGCCTATGCCCAGCACCAGGAGTTTGGGATCGCTCATCCGGGTCGGATCGAGGGTGAGTTCCCCGGGCATCAGCCAGAAAAGAATCAGCGCGGCGATCGCGACGACGTTGTTCCACACCGGAGCCCACGCGGGTGGTCCGAACACATTGCGGGTGTTCAGGATTGCCATGAATACCGAGGACAGTCCGTAGAACAGGATCTGCGGGAGCAGTAGGTACGCCAGCGCGGTGGTCAGCGGCGTGCTCACCTTGGGGTCATCGCCGAGCATCAGCGCGGCCAGCAATGGCGCAGCCAGCACGGACAGCACCGTCGCCACCACCAACACCGATGTGGCGATGGTCAGCAGCTTGCGCATGAATGCCTGACCGCCGTCGGCATCTTCCCGCTCGGCGCGCGTGAGCACGGGGATGAATATGGCGGTGAAGGTGGCCTCGAGCACCAGCGCGGCAATGATGTTGGGCAGCTGGTTGGCGGTCGAGAATGCACTGGCGGACGCGGCGCCGAGCGCAGCGGTGATCAACAACAGCTTGATGAATCCGGTGATCCGGCTGACCAGGGTGGCCACCGCCATCGAGCCGGAATGCGCTACGACGGCCGCATCCGAGAGCTCTTCGATCGTGTCGTCGGATTCCGGATCGGGTAGCGGGTCCAGCGGCTTTCTCACGGCTGCCACTGGCTGCCCCTCCCGCCGGCGGAAACCTCATCCTCGCGGTCGAGATCGGCGCGGTCGGGTTGGCCGCGGAAGCGATGCCACAGGCGCCGGCCCGTCAGCGCGAAGAGCACCGTGGCCGCGCCGATGGTGATGAAGAACAGCGGTTTCCCATACGCGTTGGAGTGCACCGATAGGCGTACCGGGTCACCCAGGGGCAGACCATCAGGGGTGTGCAGCGTTACATCGACAGCCATGCGCTGGGAGACGTTGACCTCCACGGGCACCTTCACCGGCAGGAAGCCGGGCGGAATCTCTTGCACGCCAACATCTGTGGCACTCATACCGGCCGGCGTTTCGACGCGCAGAGCGACCCGGATGGGCACCGGAAGCTCATTGCGCAGCACCAGCGGTAGCGGGCTGTGTTCGGTGGCCAATGTGTAGGAGCCGCCCGGATTGACGACGCTGACGGCGTTGAACAGGTCACCGACCGTGCGGCGGATGGCCGAGAGCCGTTCCTGCGCCGTGTCATCGCGAGCATCGGGTGGAACGCTTTGGCTCACCGCGCGCAGGGCGTCCTGGCGTAACGGATCGGTGTACTGAACACCGGTGAGGCCGGTGCGGGCGTCCACGGTCAGCGCTGCGGTGAGGCCCCACAGCCGCCGGACCTCGTCGCCCAGCCCGAGCGACACCCCATCGTCCACGGCGCCCGGCGAATCCACGCCGAACGCGGTGTCCACCGGGTTGGGCTGGGCACTGGCGCGCGCCTCGCCGATGACGGTCGGCAGCGGGCGCGGTATCGCGAGTCCGGCGTGCAGAAGCGTGGACGTGGTGGAAAGGATGGCGCGGGCCTCGCCGTCGGACAGGTCCCAGGTGGCGTCCGGCAGCAGAATCGTCTGGCGGGGAGTCTGCTGGGGTGTCAGCGCCTGCCAGGCCATCGCTCCGAGCGCGTCCTGCATCCGCGCTACGCGCGAATCATGTTGCAGGGTAAAGCGAAGTGACCGGGGCACGTAATCGGGCGTGGTGGGGGTGCGTCCGGCGGCGCTCAGCGCGGCGCCCACCGATGGGTCGAAGGGTGCCGCCACGACGGTGTCGGACACCCGGCGCGGGTTGAAGTCGGGCGGAGTCTCCTGATCCGCGGGTAGGGCCGACACCGCGACGGTGGGGCCCTGCCCGGTGAGCAGACCTATGCCCGCCTTCGAGAGATGACCGTCGCCGAGGAGGGTGGCACCGCGCAGGCTGTTGATTCCTAGAATCTGGTCGAGCACATCTGCGGTGCCGGTGGTGGCCTGATGGGCCAGACCCTCATCGGCCATCTGAGCAACAGCATCCAGTCCGGCCTGTGCGTAGGGCAGCGGTGTGACGCAGGTGCGCTTGGCCAACGCCCGCAGCCTGTCGAGCCAGGCGGCCGCGAGTCCCTGCCCGGTGCCGGGGTGCACCGGACCGGCGGGATCAGCCGAATTGTCGAGGACCTGGTAACCGAGTGTCATCTCGTTGACGGTTACCAGCAGATCGGGGTCGACGGCCAGGCAGACCGTGCGGGCCAAGTCTGCCTTGGGATCGACGACCGCCTCGGTTGCGAACTCCAGGGCTCCCAGCAGCGCGTCCAACCGGCCTCCGGGTGACAGGGAGCGTTCGAGCTGATCGTCGAGCAGCCGCACCGGCGCCGGCCCACCGGGCTGACCGGGTGCCAGCCGCGGGCGGTCGGCCAACGGCCACAACAGCGTCAGACCCACGGGGCGAGAGGTGTCGGGTGCGACCTCGGGTTCGGCGGCGGCACCGGCGGGGGGCGGAACTCCGAGAACCGGCAGCAGGAAGCGCGCGTCATCGAGCCGGGCAGCCGCCCCGTAGTCGGGGGTGCCGTTGACGTTCACCAGGGCGGGATACACCCCGGGCGTGGAGATGTTCCAGGTTGGTCCGGTGCCGCCGCGCAGCGGGAAGGCGAGCGTGAAGGGACGCTGCTGGCCCTGCTCGAGAGTGCCTGCGAGAGTGACGAAATCACCGATCGGCTGGTACTGATCGTGGCGGCCGTGAAGATTGGCGCGTAACTCGGCGCTGGTCGCGACGGCCTCGGCGCGCTCCAGCCGAACGACCACGTCGGTCACCGGGCGATCGCCGACGTTGACCACCGTTCCCCGCACCGTCACGGTTGAATCGACGGTGGTGACGGTCTGCGGGGCGACCTCGTCAAGGACAACCTTGAGGAACTGCCCGTCCCGATAGGCGTGGGCGCTGGGCGCGGCCCAGGGAGCACCCAGCAGGACAAGTGCGAGGACGGCAAGTACCGCCGCCACACGCGTCGCGTTGCGAAGCGTGATTCGAGTCATTGCTGTGGTCCACGCCCGGTTCGTCGGCCCGGTGTCCTATGGGTGCTGGAGTGCGTCTGCGGGCGGCGTCTCGGGGTGGACGGAGGCAAGGGGGGCAGCGATTCGGGCCCGTCGGTGTGCAGTTTGTCGATGAGGTCGCCGGCCACTTGGGCCAGCCGCCGCTCATCGGCGTACGCCAGCCGGGTGGGCAGCTCCTCGAGGGGGACCCAGGCGACCTCGGTGACTTCGACGTCGTCATCGGAGAGCTCTCCGCCCAGCGAGCGCATCAGATAGTGGTGGACGGTCTTGTGTACGCGTCGCCCCTCGGTGACGAACCAGTAGTCGATGCTGCCGAGTGCGGCCAGCACGCTTCCGCGGATACCGGTCTCCTCGGCGACCTCCCGGATGGCGGTCTGTTCCGCCGTCTCGCCCTGTTCGATATGGCCCTTGGGCAGTGACCACAGCATTCGGCCACGCCGGTCCGTCCGCCCGATGAGGGCGGCCACCTGGCCGTCCTTGGGGCCGTCGATGCCTGCGATGACCAGGCCACCGGCGGAGGTCTCACGGACGGTACGTAACGAGGTTCCTGCGGCGCCACCCTTCGGGCGCCCGCGCCCGCGGCCCTTTGCACCCGCAGCACCGGTTCCGTTGGTTGCGTGAGGAGCGCCCGCGGCAGGGGAGGCCGCCGGAGTGCCAGCGCCTTGCGCCCGGCCCTGCGATCGGTTGCGCCGACCGCGTCGCGACCCCCTGCCGCGCGCTGAGGCGGGGTTCGAGCCGGGTTCATCCGACGACCCACCCGTGCGGGAACCGCCGGAGGAGTCAGACACCCATGTGATAGTAGTTCCCGCTACTGAGAGCCCCCGTGATACGCGCCGGTAGGCTGCCCGACGTGCCCGAATCGATACCGTCCGCCGAGCTGCTGGCCACCGCCGCAGTGACCCTGAACCGGCACAAGAAGATGCTGTCGGAGCTGGGTGCAGTCTTCGATTCGGCAGGCTTTGACCTGTATCTGGTGGGCGGTACCGTCCGTGACGCCTTGTTGGGCAAGTTGGGCACCGATCTGGACTTCACCACCGATGCCCGCCCCGAGCAGGTGCAGGAATTGGTGGCCGGCTGGGCCGAGGCCATCTGGGATGCGGGTATCGCCTTCGGCACCCTCGGCGTGGTGCGCAAGGGGCAGCGGGTGGAAATCACCACGTACCGCAGCGACAGCTATGACCAGCAGTCGCGCAACCCCGAGGTGGTGTTCGGCGACAGCCTCGAGGGTGATCTGGTGCGCAGGGACTTCACGGTCAACGCGATGGCGGTGAAAATCGGGCCGGACGGGCCGGGAGAGTTCTGCGATCCGCTGAACGGACTGGAGGCCTTACGCGCCGGGGTGCTGGACACCCCGTCGGCTCCGGAGATCTCCTTCGGTGACGATCCGTTGCGCATGCTGCGCGCGGCTCGCTTTGTTTCCCAGCTGGGTTTCACAGTGGCGCCCCGGGTGCTGAAGGCGCTGGATGAGATGGCCGGCCAGCTGGGACGGATCACTGCTGAACGGGTGCAGGCAGAGCTGGACAAGCTGATCGTGGGCGCCAATCCGGTCGCCGGAATCGATCTGTTGGTGGAAAGCGGCCTCGGCGCGGTGGTGCTGCCCGAGGTCGGTGAGATGCAGCTGACCATCGACGAGCATCACCAGCACAAGGACGTCTACCGGCACTCGCTGACGGTCTTGGAGCAGGCGATCGATCTCGAAGACGATGGCCCCGATCTGGTGCTGCGGTGGGCGGCGCTGCTGCACGACATCGGCAAGCCGGCCACCCGCCGGCACGAGGACGGCGGCGGGGTCAGCTTTCACCACCACGAGGTCGTCGGGGCCAAGATGGTGCGCAAGCGCATGCGTGCCCTCAAGTACTCCAAGCAGATGGTCGACGATGTGTCGCAGCTGGTCTATCTGCATTTGCGGTTCCACGGCTATGGGGATGGCAAATGGACCGATTCGGCGGTGCGCCGGTATGTGACCGATGCCGGCCCGATGTTGCCGCGGCTGCACAAGCTGGTGCGCGCGGACTGCACCACGCGGAACAAGCGGCGAGCGGCGCGGCTGCAGGCCAACTATGACGGTCTTGAGGAGCGCATCGCCGAACTGACAGCCAAGGAGGATCTGGCGCGGGTGCGGCCCGACCTCGACGGCAACGAGATCATGGAGCTGTTGGGCGTTCCGGCCGGGCCGATCATCGGCCAGGCGTGGCGGTTTCTGAAGGAGCTGCGGCTGGAGCGTGGACCGCTCGATCACGACGAGGCGGTTGAGGCGCTGCGCGAATGGTGGGCGAGCCGTACCTGAGCGCGCTCAGCCGATCATGTCGTAGCCGAGCTTGCCCACCATCACCACGACGACCACCAGCAGCACCACGCGGACAAATCCTGCGCCGCGACCCAGCGCCATGTGCGCGCCGAGCTGAGCTCCCGCGATGTTCGCGACACCGAGCGACAGGCCCAGTAGCCAGAGCACGTGACCCTGCGACGCGAAGACGATGAGAGCGCCGACATTGGTTCCGGAATTGAGCACCTTGGCGGTGGCCGAGCTTTCCAGGAAGGTCATTCCCGCGATGGCGGTCAGGGTGATGATCATGAACGTTCCGGTGCCCGGACCCATGATGCCGTCGTAGAACGCGATCAGGATGGCCGCGACCGCGAGCGCGGTGACAGTGGTGGCCTTGGTGCGCGCGGCGCCTTCCTTCGCGGTGCCGAACTGAGGACGGGTCGCGACGAACACTCCGACGGCCACCAGCAGCACGAGCACCACGGGTTTGAAGACCGATACCGGTAGCCGCGAGGCGGTGTAGGCGCCGGCGCTGGAACAGGCCGCGGCGAGCACAAATGCGCCCAGGAGCGCACGCCAGTTCAACGGGGTGCGCGGAAAGAGCCGGACGGCGGCCGAGGACGTGCCGGCCAGCGCGGCGAGTTTGTTGGTTCCCAGGGCGGTCGCGGGAGTCATCCCGGGAAAGACGAGCATCAGCACGGGGATGAGGACGAGCCCGCCACCACCCACCACCGCATCGACCCAGCCTGCGGCGGCTGCTGCACTGAGAAGCAGCGTGAGTGTTGGGGCATCCACGGGGTCAGAGATTACGGACGGAACCGATTGCCCCCGAATCCACTCCTACGTTATGTGAACCGGTATCAGCGCAGTTTCTGTCTCCGTGGTTATCCACATGCCCCAAGAAGGCGGAACGCCCGGAGTCGCCGCGGCCTCATATCGGGTATGGATTACTGCTTTGGTACCGGGGACGGGAGCGTCACCGCCTGGGACGTACCACCCAACGCCGATCTGGACGGCGATGGAGTCATGGACGCGGTGCGCCTGGATTTCGACGGTGACGGATTGTTCGACGACGTGATGTGGGACGCGGACGGTGATGGTTCGGCGGACCACAGCGTCCTTGACGTGGATAACGATGGCAGGCCGGAGACGTACTTCACCGATGATGGCTTGGGCACGTGGGCGTTTCACGTGGAACGAAGCGGATCCATCAGCTGGTTCGGTCTTGACGGGATTGAACACGCCGGTGGCACAGCAGATATCGATGGGGACGGGAAGCCTGAGCAGCTGGTCGACGCGGATAACGACGGAGATGCTGAAAGAGCTTTCCGGACAACCGATTCAGGTACCTCCGTGTATGCGGACACCACGGGTGACGGCCGCTGGGATGTCGAACTCACCGACGCGGACGGCGACGGGATTGCCGATGCCGCCCGGCCGCTCGGACCGCCGCACCCGTCAGCGCAGAATGCGGTCGAAGGCGCGCCCTAGCGCCTCCGTCCACCCGATGGTGGGGTCGGACTCGTCGGCAACCCAGGCGGGATGATCGATACTGAGCCTTCCGTCACAGGTGGTGATGAAGAAGCTCGGTGGAAGTGTCGTGGCGCGTAACCCGATATGCCGACCGCGGACGGTGGCGCGGAAGTCGTGTACGCGCAGTCCCTCCGGCAGTCGCAGCGCCGGTATCGGCCCCCAGTTCGTGACCATGAGTGGATTCTCGATGCACGGGTGCTGTCGCTGCGGTTGGCACAGAAATACCTGGTGCACAGTGTGATCCGCGAGGCCGCTAGCGAGAGAATCCAGTACGGCACGAGCCAGGCGCAGTGGGTCGTCATCGGGTACGACAGCCAGAATCGCGGTGTCGGCACCCGGGATTACTGTCCCTTGCGCCGCGGTGATGGGTGCCGCTGTTCGTGTGCGCAGGTCCACCGATGACGTCAGGCCAAATGTGACCGCGCCTTGCGACCGCGAAAGCGCATGAGCGGCCGCCAGAATCGCGGCACACACGACTCCGTGCACGGTGATGCCTGCCGCGTGCGCCGCATCGAACAACTGGGTGGTCTGCTCGCGCCCGAGCCGGGTGCGCCCGTGCCGAACCACGACCGTGGCGTCGACCGCCGTTTCTGCTCGCGGCGCCGGGGGCTCGCCGGCCCCGGGTATGACGTAGCCGCGCGCGGCAAGGAACTGCTCTAGGGAGAGGGCGAGTGGATGCGCGCGGATGGTCCCGGCCGACCCCGTCTCGACCACGCGGGTGTAATACGTGCACAGCACTTCCAGATAGCGCAGCGCGGCCCCCGCGTCGGCGATGCTGTGATGGGTCAGCAGCGTCAACCGAAAGTCAGTGCCGGTCTGTGCCACGTCGATCGCACAGACCGCGTCGGGGTCGGCGATGGTGAACCCTGCCCGGGGAAGGGCGGTGGATGTACCGATCTGCAGGGCGGGCGGATGGTCGGCGTATTGCAGCGCGTACCCGTGCCCAGCAGAAACAATCTGCGCGGAAAGCACCGGGTAGCTTGCCAATAGTGCGCGGAAAGCCGTTGTCAGAGCATCGATTTTGAGAGCGCCGCTGCCGAACGCCGAGTACGCCACGGTGCTGCGATTCCCGGCGAACATCGCTTCCGAGGGATACAGCGGGCGGATGGTGGCCCCGGCGTTCACCCCCGGCCGGTGCCGGGCGGGCCGGCGAAGGCCTGGGCGATGGAGAGCCACTTCTCCGCGTCCGCGCCGGTGGCCTGCAGATCCAGCTCGGCGCGCGGACGCCGTTGGGTCACCAGGTAGCAGAAGTGCAGTGCCGATCCGGTGACGCGCTGTGCGGCATCGTCGGGGCCCCACGTCCACGTATCGCCGTCGGGTCCGGTCAGCTCGACGCGGAACGGCTCAGCCGGGGCAGCCAGCGAGTGCACGGAATACGCGTAGTCACGGGTCCGAACACCCAGGTGCGCAATCGATTTCAGGCGCGCGGTGGGCGCCGGGACCACGCCGAGCGCGTCCGCGACATCAAGGGCGTGGGCCCACGTCTCCATCAGGCGGGCGGTGCCCATCGAGGCGGAGCTCATCGGAGGCCCGTACCAGGGGATCTTCACACCATCGGGCACCGCGCGCAGCGCCGCATGCAGTTGGTTACGGGTATCGCGCCAGTGGGCGAGCAACTCGGCTGGAGGAGTCTGGGCGGTCTCCTCGGCGGCCTTGTCCACGAATCCGAAGGGATCGGCCATTGCCTTGGGCAGCTCGTTGGCGAAGCCTTCGGGATCGGTGACCGCCAGCAGGGACTGCGCGTCGGTCCAATGCAGATGGGCGATCTGATGGGCGATGGTCCAGCCGGCGGCCGGGGTGTCGCGGGCCCAGCCCTCTGCGGACAGCGGAGCTACCAGTGTGTCGAGTCCATCGCTCTCGTCGCGCAGGTCATCGATGACAGCGTCAGCGGTCGAGGTCACGGGCGTGTCCTTCCGGGTCGGATTGGCTGGATTCGGCCGGGCTGGGCCAAAGAGTTCGGGTCATGTGCACGATCAGGCCGATCAAGTAGACCACTGCCCCGGAGAAGGCCAGCCAGTGCGACTGCGTGATGAAGGCGGCGGCCACGCTCATCGCTCCGGTGAAGGTGACCCAGAACAGCGAGTCCTGCACGGCGAAGACGTGTCCTCGCAGCGCGTCATCGACATCGGTCTGCATGCCGACGTCGGCGCACAGCTTGATCACCTGCCCGGCCATTCCGAGTCCGAACGCGGCAACGAGCACGATCGGTACGTAAAGACTCGAGGCGATCAGCTGCAGCACGACGGCGCTGCCGAGTGCCATCCCGAGGGTGCGGCCACGGCCGAAGCGCCGGAGCAAGGCAGGGGTGGAGACCGTTCCCAGGAACGAGCCGATGCCGGTGCACGCCAGGAACAAGGCCGCGGCCCCGATCCCCGCGAACAGCGAGGCGTTGTTGCGCACCAGCACCAGAACCAACAACGTGTTGATGCCGAAAACCATGCGGTGGGCGGCCAGACCGATGAGCGCGTCGAACACCGAGGGCGTGCCGACGATGGTGCGCGCACCATGCAGCCACCCGGTGGCCACCGCATAGAAGGCCGAGCCGTGCACGGCGCGCACACTGTCGTCGGGACCCAGTCGATCGCCCGGAAAGCCGGTGGCCACCCACGCCGCGGCGAGGGTCGGCACGATGACCAGGAAAATGACTGTGGCAGAACCCAAGTCCCCCGCCCCGAAGACTGCCCGCAGCATCAGCATGAAGTTGGCGCCGACGAAGGTGGCGGTGGCGCCCACCGCGGTGGCCACCGAGTTCATGGTCGCGACCTGGTCGCGGGGCACCACGTGGGGGAGTGCCGCCGAGAGACCCGATGTCACGAACCTGGTGACCCCGTTGACGATCAGCGCGCCCAGCAACAGCACCACGTCGTCGGCGCTGAAGGCCAGCTCGATACCGACGAGGGCCACCAGCAGTACGCGGATCAGGTTGGCACAGATCAGCACCGTGCGCCGGTCCCAGCGGTCCAGTAGCGCACCGGCGAAGGGACCGATTGCCGAGTAGGGCAGGAACAGCACCGCGAACGCACCGGCGATGGCCCACGGCTCGGCCTCGCGTTCGGGGTTGAACAGCAATGCCCCGGCCAGCCCGGCCTGGAAGAGACCATCGCTGAACTGGGTGAGCAGCCGCACCCAGACCAACCGCCCGAAGTCGGGGAGATCGTGGATTGCGTGCCACAGGCTCAGCGGCGAGTGGCGCGCAGTCATGTGAGTCGCTTTCGTATGTCTGGATCGGGCTACGGGAAAATAGGCGGAGCGCTTACGCCCACACTACAAATGTGTAGCGGTTGGCCGAGCACAAGTCATGAAACGGCAAACGGTGTCATGATGTTCAGGTGGCGCATGGGGACGAGCCCGATGAGGGCGAGGCATATGGCGAGGGTTATATGGCGCCGCCCGCACACCGTCTGCGGGCGGGCACCTTGCTGGTCGCCAACACCAATCTGTTTGAGCCGACGTTTCGGCGCAGCGTGATCTTCATCGTGGAGCACAACGACGGCGGCACCTTGGGTGTGGTCCTCAATCGTCCGAGCGAAACCGCCGTGTACAACGTGCTGCCGCAGTGGGCCAAGCTCGCCGGCAAGCCGAAGACGATGTTCATCGGCGGGCCGGTCAAACGCGATGCGGCCCTGTGCCTGGCGACCCTGCGGGCCGGTGTCAGCATCGACGGTGTGAAGGGTCTGCGTCACGTGGCGGGCCGCATGGCCATGGTTGATCTGGATGCCGAGCCCGAGGACATCGCCCCGCTGGTGGAGGGCATCCGGGTCTTCGCGGGCTATTCGGGGTGGACGATCGGCCAGCTCGAGGGTGAGGTCGAGCGCGACGACTGGATCGTGTTGTCCGCGCTGCCGTCCGATGTGCTCACCGATGTCAGTGGTGACTTGTGGGCAAGGGTGCTGCGTCGTCAGCCGTTGCCGTTGTCGCTGTTGGCGACGCACCCCATCGACGTGAGCCGAAACTAGGCCTACAGGTCGTCGCCCACGGACGGATCGGAGGGGATGACCGCCCGGCAGAAGTCCTCACCGAACGGCGTCAGGTGGATGCTGCGGCGAACGGTCTTATGCGCGCGGCCCGCCCGGCGGCAGGCCGCCACGACGTCCGGTTGTACCTCCAACACCTGATAACGCTCGGCAGCAACTGATTCCGGAGATGCCCGGACCAGGCCGAGCCGTACCAGATTGTTGGTGTAGGCGTTGTTGCGGTCGGTGTAGCGGCAGCCGGAGCGTTCGGCCACCATCGAGAGGCCCTCGGCGATCATCTCCGAGCCGACATCGAACGGGCGGCTGGTACGGACGTCCACCACCGGTTGCGCGCCGTGCGCGGCCAGGAACCGCAGGATGCGCGCCTCATCGGGTGCCAGCTGATTGATAATCCGCGCGTAGGCCGGATGGGTGTCCTCTACGTCGGTGACATCGGCTGAACGCCGCAGCAATTCGGCACCGCGCCGGCGCAGTTCATCGCAGTCGGCGGAGCCGGACTCGGTGATGTCGATGGTGACCCGCGACGGGGCGGGCCGTTGCGGTTTGGCGAGAGTGATCCCTGCGGAATCGTTGGCCGGCAGCTGCAGCGCGTCGCGCACGGCGCCCAGCACATGCTCGGTGGCCGACAGGGCTATGTCGGTGGCCGAGCGGCCCGCCCGCACATCGTCGATGATCTTGGTGCCGGTGGTGGTGGCGATATCGGCCGACCACTTCACCCCGCGCCACCAGGTTTTCGCGGCCAGCATCGCGACCCCTTGGACCACGCGATCGGGCCGGAGCTCACGATTGTTGTGCGCGGGAACGGGCGTGTTATCGGTCATCGGGCATCATCTTGTCAGGTCGATTCGGGTCACGTGTCACCCCGCTGGCGGGAAGATCAGCAGGTGTGCCAGGCCGCCGGCCGCGCCAAGGACCGCACCGTGCACGAACAGCAACCACTCGTCCTGTTTGACCGCCGAGCGCAGCAACTCGTTGAAATCGTCGAGTGAGAGCTTGTGCATCTGGGTCGAGACGAAGGCGCCGATCTTGCCTTGGCGTTGCTTGTTGAACTCGGGGTCGGAAAACGCAAGGGGCGCAAAGCCGGTTGCCTCGATGGTGACCGATTCGGTGATCTGGTCGTATTGGCGCCGGCCGACGGCTACCCGGATGGCGCGCCGTGCGGGCCCGAGTGCTTGCTCCAGTGCCGGCCGGATGCCGTCGGCCAGCATTTGTCTGGTGCGGTCCGACCGCGGCCCGTTGAGCATCTCGTTGCCGATGTTTTCCAGGGTGATGACGTTCTCGGAGATGGTGCGCGCGTACTCCTCGGAGATCTCCGACTTGCGCTTGATGAACAGGCCCTGGCGCCACGGCACCCACTTGTTGGGATGGACGGGTTCGAAAATCATGGTGATGCCGAGGTAATTGACGATGTACCCGATGATGATGCCGCCGAGTGGCAGCACGATCCATGGAGTCCACCAGTGGTGCGGAACCGAGTGCAGGATCGCCACGAGTACGAAGCCCATGGGATAGCCGAAGTAGAAGCCGAAGTTCTGCATGAACTGCAGTTCCTTGTGCCCCATGGTCCGGAATATGTCGTTGAGCAGCTTGGGATGAGCCGTGAGATACCGGATGATCATCAGCTTGGCGTCGACGAGTTGCCCGATGTTCTCGCCGATTTGATCGGTCATGTTCTTGACGATCTGCGGCAGCTGATTCTCGATGCGCTTGAACATCATCTCCCGCAGGGCCGGCGGCAGGTTGTGCCACAGCTGCGGGTCCTCCCGCTCCATGATCTTGGTGATGACGCTGCGAATCTCTGATTTGGCAATCAGTGCAAGGTGATTGGCTATGAGGTCCGGTTCGAGCTGCTCGTAGAAGTCCGAGATGCTACCGAGCTTGGCAAGGCTCTTGTCGACGGCGATGCTGGCCATCTTCTCCGCGCGTGATGGCACGATGCCCTGCCACCCGAATCGCCCGTCGGAGGTGATGGCGGGGATCACCTGTACTCGCCGGGGCAGGAACGCGTACAGAGTGCGCAGCCCGGGGATGCGCCAGCCGTAGAAACGCAAGGGTGCGAACAGCATCAGCACGCCGGTCCAGTTGGTGATGTAGCCGATGATGCCGGTGAACAACGGCACCGTGAGCAGGTCCACGATCAGCTGATCGTCGCGATAGATGTACGCGGCGATAGCGGAGGCGAGCGTGAGAACACCAACGAGGATGAACTTCACCATCTGCTTGGTGTCTTTCACGGCTCCCTTTCTGACCACGCCTGTCTACGAGTGCCCGGGAACATAACACCAAAAAATGGGTCGACATGGGCGAATACGGATCACATTCAGACGAGGTAGCGCCGCGGTGTCTAAAGATTGGACACGTCAGGGCCGAGCGCACACCGAGGAGTCGGCCCGCCCCGCGCTGGGGCATCCGCCGCAGGAACTGCCGCATCCGCCGCCCGAGGACGACATCTGTTGTGCGGCGGTGGTGTAGCGCGCCACCTGCCAGGCGGCCGCACCCACCGTCACGATGGCGGCAGCGCCGCACACCATCAGTCCCACCAAACCGATTGCGGTGGAACCAAATAAGGCTGCGAGCGCGCCCGCCGCGAGAATCAGCGCGGCCGCGGCCTGCGCGGGCGCGAGCATGCGCTGAGGGCTGCCGTGCGGTGCCCGCAGAAACGCCGCCGCCGACAGCGCGCCCAGCAGCCCGGCGAGGGCAATGGTCACGATGGCGGCGATCAGCACCCGCTCAGTTTAAGCGGGATGGGAGTGCGCTTATGCCGCGGGCGGTGCCGGCGGCACCAGCGGAGGCAGGGTGGGCAGCGGTGGCAGCCCCGGGACTCCCGGCGCCGGCGCAGCCGGAGCGTTGGGGTCGGTGCCCGGAGCAGGGGTTACGGGTGCCGCGGGCAGCGCATCCGGATCGGCGAGCGCGTTGGGGTCGGCTACCGGGGCGGTGACCGGGGCGCCTTCGCCGAAGCGCAGGCCGTTGACGATGAGGTCGGTGGCAGGAGCCTCGGAGATGGCGTTTCCGACTGTCGTGGTGACGGCCAGCTGAACCAGGTACCGGTCCTTGCCCTGCGTGATGATCACGGAGCGCCGCGAGGTGTTGAGGGTTTCACCGTCTTGCCGGAAGGTGCCTTCCACGATCGAAGAGGGGAAGCCCTGATAGGTGACCAGCGAGGCGTCGGTCGGCTGCCAGCCCTGCAGTGCTTTGACCTCGACGGGGCCGTGCGAAACGGCCTCATTGGTATCGAACTCGCCGACGAGCTTGCTCATCGTGACCTGCGCGTTGGACTGGTACAGCCCGGTGCCGTTGGCCTTGCTCACGATCACCTGGTACGCGTTGGGAACATTGGGATCTGGCACGTTCGCCCAGTTCGCCGGAATCGGGATGCTGACGCGCGGTGCCCCATGGCTGTTCTTGGTCAGCGGCTCCAGCTTGACGTTCTTGGAAGCGAAGAACTCCGTGAGCGTGCCGTCGGCGGCGGGCGCGACCCCGTTGATCGGCGGGGCGGGCTGGAGGGGGTTCGTCGACGCGGTCGGTGCGGTCGCCGGAACGGCGGCGTTCGGGGTGGCGGGGGCGTTGGGGGCCGCCGCCGGTGCGATGGGTGCCGAGGTGGCTGCGTTCGGAGTGGCCACCGGTGCTGGAGGCGCCGGCTGTGGGTCCGCCAGTGCGATGGCGGTGGTCCCGGCGAGCAGTGCCGCGACGGAGGCCGTGGCCGCCGCGAACCTGACTGAATACCGTGTGGTCGTCACCTTCTCTGTCCTTCCGGCTCTGTCCAATGCGTGGTGTGTGAGTTGTGGACGACAACCGTGAGCGCGGGCACGCCGACCGCTATGTCGACAGTGGGCTCTCGGTTGTAGCGGTCCCGAAGTTAATAAGCGCAGCTGAGAAAGCACCCCGGACACCCCCGGAAGTGGCCGGATTGTGACCAGAGTGATTAACTCTCGTCGCCAAACCGGCGATTTCTGTTCGCTGAGCTGCCGCATTTACCCTTGATGCGTGACTGAAGCCCAGCAAGACGCCACCGATACCCCCGAGCATCGCTACACCGCGCAGCTCGCCGGGCAGATCGAGCGTCGTTGGCAACAGAGCTGGGCCGACCGCGGCACGTTCCACGTACCCAATCCGGTGGGCTCACTCGCACCGGCCGATGGCACGCCGATTCCCGCTGACAAGATGTTTGTGCAGGACATGTTCCCGTATCCCTCGGGTGATGGGCTGCACGTCGGACATCCGCTGGGCTATATTGCGACGGACGTATATGCCCGCTTCCACCGGATGCGTGGCGCCAACGTGCTGCACGCGCTCGGGTTCGACGCGTTCGGTCTGCCGGCCGAGCAGTACGCGGTGCAGACCGGTACCCACCCGCGGGTCCGTACCGAGGCCAACATCGTCAACTACAAGCGTCAGCTTGGCCGACTCGGATTGGGCCACGACTCGCGCCGCAGTTTCTCGACCACCGACGTCGACTTCTACAAGTGGACACAGTGGATTTTTCTGCAGATCTACAACGCCTGGTACGACGTCGAGGCCCAGCGTGCTCGCCGGATCGACGAGCTGGTGGCCGAGTTCGATTCCGGTGCGCGTACGCCGGCCGACGGCACGGTATGGGGCGAGCTGAGCGACGGCGCGCGCGCCGATCTGGTCGACTCGTATCGCCTGGTATACCAATCGGATTCGGTGGTCAACTGGTGCCCGGGACTGGGTACCGTACTGGCCAACGAGGAGGTTACCTCGGACGGTCGCAGCGAGCGCGGTAACTTCCCGGTCTTCCGTAAGCGGTTGCGGCAGTGGATGATGCGGATCACCGCGTACTCCGACAGGCTGATCGACGATCTTGAATTCCTGGACTGGCCCGACAAGGTCAAGACCATGCAGCGCAACTGGATCGGTCGATCGCAGGGTGCATCGGTGTTGTTCGCCGTCGCCGGTGTGGGCGATATCGAGGTGTTCACCACCCGGCCCGACACGCTCTTCGGCGCCACCTACATGGTGTTGGCACCCGAGCATCCATTGGTGGACAGCCTGACGGGTGACACCTGGCCGGAGGGAACGGACGCGCGCTGGACCGGCGGGCAGGATTCGCCGCGCGCGGCGATCGAGCAGTATCGCCGCTCCATCGCCGCCAAGAGCGACCTGGAACGTCAAGAGAACAAAGAAAAGACCGGCGTATTCACCGGCGCTTACGCCACCAACCCGGTGAGCGGTAAGCCGGTGCCGGTCTTCATTGCCGACTACGTGCTGTTCGGTTACGGCACCGGGGCCATCATGGCGGTGCCCGGCCACGACCAGCGTGACTGGGACTTCGCGCATGCGTTCGGTTTGCCTGTGCAGCAAGTCATTTCCGGCGGCGATATCACCGAGTCCGCGTACACGGGCGACGGTCCGCTGGTGAACTCCGATTACCTGAATGGGCTGGATGTCGCCGCTGCCAAGGCGGAGGTGACGCGCCGGCTGGTGCAGGACGGCCGCGGCGAACCGCGCATCGAATACAAGCTTCGCGATTGGCTTTTCGCACGCCAGCGCTATTGGGGCGAGCCGTTCCCAATCGTCTACGGCGAGGACGGGCGACCACGCGCGCTGGGTGAGGGTGCGCTGCCCGTCGAGCTGCCGGAGGTCGAGGACTACGCACCGGTGTCCTTCGATCCCGACGACGCATCGAGCGTGCCGTCGCCGCCGCTGTCGAAGGCCACCGACTGGGTCAACGTTGAGCTGGATCTGGGCGACGGACTCAAGCAGTACACGCGCGACACCAACGTGATGCCGCAGTGGGCGGGCAGCTCGTGGTACGAGCTGCGCTACGCGGACCCGGATAATGCGGAGGCGTTCTGCGACAAGGAGAACGAGGCCTACTGGCTGGGGCCGCGCCCGGCCGAGCACGGCCCGGACGATCCCGGGGGCGTTGACTTGTATGTCGGCGGCATGGAGCACGCCGTACTGCACCTGCTCTACTCGAGGTTCTGGCACAAGGTCCTTTACGACCTCGGACATGTCAGCTCCCGCGAGCCGTACCGGCGGCTGCTCAACCAGGGCTACATCCAGGCGTACGCCTACACGGATGCGCGCGGAATGTACGTGCCCGCCGCCGAGGTGGTCGAGGAGAACGGAACGTTCTTCTGGCCCGGTCCCGACGGGAAAGTCGAGGTGAAGCAGGAGTTCGGCAAGATCGGTAAGAGCCTCAAGAACTCGATCTCGCCGGACGACATCTGTGACAACTACGGTGCGGACACCCTGCGGGTGTACGAGATGTCGATGGGTCCACTGGAGTTGTCGCGGCCGTGGGCAACAAAGGATGTCGTTGGTGCGCACCGGTTCCTGCAGCGGGTGTGGCGCGTGGTGGTCGACGAGGAGACCGGCAAGATCCGGGTCACCGAAGGCGACCTGACGAGCGAGGACACCCTACGGGCGTTGCATAAGACGATCGCCGGAGTCACCGAAGACTACGCGGCTCTGCGCAATAACACCGCAGCAGCCAAGTTGATCGAGTACACCAACCACCTCACCAAGGAGTACCCGGAGGGTGCCCCGCGTGCGGCGGTGGAACCGCTGGTGCTGTTGCTGGCTCCGCTGGCGCCGCACCTGGCCGAGGAGCTGTGGAGCCAGCTCGGACGCGATGAGACCTTGGCGCACGGCCCCTTCCCGGGATTCGATGAGCGATGGCTGGTGGCCGACACCGTCGAATACCCGATTCAGGTCAACGGCAAGGTGCGCGGCCGGATCACGGTGGCTGCCGACGCACCGGCGGCCGATATCGAGGCGGCGGCCCTTGCCGAGGAGAAGGTGCTGGAGTTCCTGGCGGGCGTTGCCCCGAAGAAGGTCATCGTGGTGCCCGGGCGCATGGTGAATCTGGTCGTCTAGTTCTGCCGCACCACAATTTGGTGCACACGCGCGTCGCGCGGCAGCCGCACGGCATCGACGATCAACTGTGCGACAGACTCGGGACGCATGTACTCATCCGGGTTGTAGACGCGCCCTTCATGTTCGGTGAGTTCCTGCTGCATCGGGGTGCTGATCCGGCCGGGATGCACCGAGGTCACCCGCAGCAGCGGCTCCTCCGCCCGCAGCACATCGGCCACGCCGCGCAATGCGAACTTGCTCGCCGAGTACGAGCCGATGCCGGGGTGCGCGTTGATTCCCGCTCCGGAGTTCACGAACACCACGTCGCCCTGTGCCGCGCGTAGAGCGGGAAGCAGGGCCTTGGTCAGTGCCACCGGCGCTAAGACGTTGACATCAAAGGTCTTACGCCAGTCCGCCAACTGCGAATCGGCGATCGTCGCCGGATAGGACACCCCGGCGTTGTGCACCAGTACATCGAGTTCGTCGATGCCGGCGGTGGCCGCCAGCAACGCGCTCTCATCGCCCAGGTCCACCGGCCATGCTGTGGCCTGCAGTTCACCGGCCAGTGCGTCCAGCCGCGTGGACGGGCGGCCTCCCAGCAGGAGTGCATGGGTGGGGGCCAGGGCACGCGCGATGGCAGCACCGAGACCGCCGCTTGCGCCGGTGATGAGAGCGAGGGGCATGCGCGCCAGGCTAGCCGCCTCCCGGCGAATGTCGACTTTTGGCGGCGTCCAGTCGCACTTTCACACCAAAAGTCGACTTTCGGCGAGAGGGAATGGCCGGGTACGCCGCACAATGGACGAATGCCGTCCCACCCGATGTTCACCCCCACGCAGTTGGCCGCACGTGCGGCATACCTGCTGAGGGGAAATGACAGGGGGACGATGACCAGTGCCGCCCCCAAGTTGTACCCACATATGTGGAGCTGGGACGCGGCTTTCGTGGCGGTCGGCCTGGCGCCGCTGAGCGTCGAACGCGCCGTCACCGAATTGGACACCCTGCTTTCCGCGCAATGGGCCAACGGGATGATCCCGCACATCGTCTTCGCGAACGGGGTCGACGGCTACTTTCCCGGGCCCGCGCGCTGGCGCACCTCGGAACTGGCGGTGAACGCGCCGTCGAATTACCAGACATCGGGCATCACCCAGCCACCGGTGCATGCCATAGCGGTGCAGCGCATCTTGGATCATGCGCGCCGCCGTGGCCGGAGTGCGCGCGGCATCGCGGAAGCCTTCCTGGACCGGCGCTGGGCAGACCTGATGCGGTGGCATCGATGGCTCGCCGAGTCCCGCGATCAGAACCAGCACGGGCGCATCACCCTCTATCACGGGTGGGAATCGGGAATGGACAACTCGCCGCGCTGGGATGGCGCGTACGCCAATGTTGTTCCCGGAGAGCTACCGCCGTATGTGCGGGAGGACACCGCAATCATCACCGACGCCTCGCAGCGCCCCAAGGATGCCGAGTATGACGTCTATCTGTGGCTGCTGGAAGAGATGAAGTCGGTGGGGTACGACGATGCCCGGCTGCCGGACGTCATGAGCTTCGTCATGGAAGACGTGTTCGTCTCGGCAATCTTCGCGGTGGCCTGCGAGGTACTGGCCACCATTGGTGAGGAGCACGCGCGCCCGCGAGCCGATGTGCGTGAACTGCACGGCTGGGCCGAGCGGTTCCGTGCCGGGGTAATCGACACCACAGAAGAACGTAGCGGTTCCGCAAGGGATTTCGACGTCAAGACCGGCAAGTGGGTGGCGACCGACACGGTGGCCATGTTCGCACCGCTGCTATCCGGAGGGCTGCCGCGTGCGCAGGAATTGGCGCTGCTGCGGCTGCTGGAAGGACCACGTTTCTGCGGCCACCCGGATCTGCGGTACGCACTGGTGCCGTCGACGTCGCCGGTATCCCGGGACTTTCGTCCGCGCGAGTATTGGCGGGGCCCGGTGTGGCCGGTGCTCACCTGGCTGTTCTGTTGGGCGTTCGAGCGGCGTGGATGGAGTGAACGGGCGTTCCTGCTCCGGCAGGAGGGTTTACGGCAGGCGGGCGACGGCTCCTTCGCCGAGTACTACGAACCGTTCACCGGTGCGCCGCTGGGCAGCATGCAGCAATCCTGGACGGCTGCAGCGGTTCTGGACTGGCTGGGCTGAGCGCTCAGTCTTGTCCGGCGAGGCGCCGCAGCAGTGGCGTCATCCGGAATGCCACCAGCTCGTGCATGGCAATCGCGATCGACGTACGAGTGATGCCGGGGATGTCGAGGATGTTCCCGGCGATTCGGTATAGATCGTCGCTGTCGACGGCCACCACCTTGATCATCAGATCGTCCGCGCCCGCCAGACCGTGCACCTGCACCACCTCCGGCACGTCGGCTAGCGCCACGCCAATCCCCTTGAGCTGATGTTGGTCGATGCGTGCGGTGACGTAAGCCGTCATGGGATAACCCATCGCGCGCGGCACGATCTGGTGGTCGATACCGGCCAGCGCCTCGTGCTGGTCCCAGCGGGTCAGCCGCGCCTGCACGGTGTTGCGGGACAGATTCAGTCGCTGCGCCAGCTCCACGCCGGACGCGCGAGGTGTTTGCGTGAGCGCGAGTAACAACTTCGCATCAGTGGCATCCAGAGTGGTCATAGAGCGCAGTATCGCACAGAATTGACCCATAAATCTGGGCACTATGCACAATGCGACACGTATCGGTTGCGCAGTATGACTATCTGATGCACTGTGAAGCAAGACACACCTCTGCGGTGACGGTCAGGCATGGACAGTGCATCAGATGGTTAGCGAGGCGGGTATGGAAACCATCCAGCTCCTGGATCCGGAAGGCAACCGGGTCGAGGATCCGGCGTATGGGCCGCTGGTCGCGGATATCGACGACCAGCAGCTTGTCGCGCTGTATGAGGACATGGTGGTGGTCCGCCGCATCGACACCGAGGCCACGGCATTGCAGCGTCAGGGTGAGCTCGCGCTCTGGGCGCCGCTGCTGGGTCAGGAGGCCGCTCAGGTCGGTTCCGCGCGTGCGCTGGCACACGATGATTTCGCCTTCACCAGTTTTCGTGAGCACGGCGTCGCCTACTGCCGCGGTATCGAACCCACCGCCATGCTCCAATTCTGGCGCGGCTCAACGCAGTCGGGCTGGAATCCGCGCGACCACAATGTCACCGCACCCGCGATCATCGTCGGTGCGCAGTCGCTGCACGCCACCGGATACGCGATGGGTGTCAAATTCGACGGTGCGGACTCCGCGGTCATCGCGTACTTCGGCGATGGCGCGACCAGTCAGGGCGACGTGTCGGAGGCTTTCGCCTTCGCATCGAGTTTCGGTGCGCCCGTGGTCTTCTTCTGCCAGAACAACCAATGGGCCATCAGTGAGCCGGTGCGGGTGCAGAGCCATCTGCCGCTGGCCGCGCGCGGCACCGGATTCGGCGTGCCGGGAATCCAGGTGGACGGCAACGACGTGCTCGCGGTGATGGCGGTGACCCGTGCGGCGCTGCGGCGCGCGCGGGAGGGTAGCGGGCCCACTCTCGTCGAAGCGGTCACCTACCGGATGGGACCGCACACCACGTCCGATGATCCGACCAAGTACCGCAATTCCGCCGAGCTTGAGGAGTGGCGCGCCAAAGACCCGCTGTCGCGGGTGGAAAAGTATTTGGAAAGACGTGGGGTGCTGACAGATTCGGAGAAGCAGCGCATTGTGGCCAAGGCCGATGCGGTGGCTGCCGAAATGCGCGCGGGATGTCTCGGCACCATCGAGCCGACCGCCGCCGACATGTTCAACCACGTGTACGCGGAACCGCATTCGCTTGTTGCCGCGGAACGGCGCGACTATTTGGAATATCTTGCCGGCTTTGAGGATGAAGGGATCGCATCATGACCAGAATGACGATGTCCGGTGCCCTGAACGCGGGTCTGCGTGCATCCCTGGAAGACGACGACAAGGTGATCGTCATGGGGGAGGACGTGGGCAAGCTCGGCGGCGTCTTCCGGGTCACCGACGGGCTGCAGAAAGACTTCGGTGACCATCGAGTCATCGACACGCCGCTGGCCGAATCCGGAATCATCGGCACGGCGGTGGGCTTGGCCATGCGTGGATATCGCCCGGTGTGCGAGATCCAATTCGACGGCTTCGTGTATCCGGCTTTCGATCAGATCGTGAGTCAGGTGGCCAAGCTGCACTACCGCACCAAGGGGGCGGTGGGCATGCCGCTGACCATCCGCATCCCGTTCGGTGGTGGAATCGGTGCGGTGGAGCACCATTCGGAATCGCCGGAGGCCTACTTCGCCCACACCGCGGGCCTACGGGTGGTGGCGTGTGGATCGCCGCAAGATGCTTACGACATGATCCGCCAGTCCGTGGCGTGCGACGACCCGGTCATCTTCTTCGAGCCCAAGCGGCGCTACTGGGAGAAGGGTGAGGTCAACACCGAAGCACGAGACCTGCTGCCGCTGTCGTCCGCCCGCATCGTCCGGCCTGGTACCGCGGCCACGGTGGCCGCATATGGCCCGATGGTCGCCGTCGCCACTGCGGCGGCGGAAATGGCCGCGGCCGAGGGGATGTCGATCGAGGTCGTCGATCTGCGCTCCCTTTCGCCGGTCGACTTCGAGACGCTGGAGGCCTCGGTACGCAAGACGGGCCGGCTGGTGGTGGTCCACGAAGCATCGGTGTTCATGGGATTGGGCGCCGAGATCGCGGCACGCATTACCGAGCGGTGCTTCTACCACTTGGAGGCGCCGGTGCTACGGGTCGGTGGTTTCGCCCTCCCGTACCCCGCCAACAAGGTGGAGCACCACTTCCTGCCCGATGCGGAGCGGGTGATGGACGCCGTCGACCGCGCTATCGCCGCGTAGGAGAGGCGCGAAATCCATGGCAGTCAAACAGTTTCTGCTTCCGGACCTCGGTGAGGGACTCACCGAAGCCGACCTGATCGCCTGGAAGGTGAAGGTCGGCGATGCGGTGAAGCTCAACCAGGTGCTCGCCGATGTGGAGACCGCGAAGGCGATGGTCGAGCTGCCGTCGCCGTACGAGGGAACGGTGGTGGCCCTGGAGGCGGCGGAGAACTCGACCCTCGCGGTCGGGTCGCCGCTGATCTCGATCGAGGTCGCCGGTGCCGAACCCGACGAGCCCGCCAACCTGGTCGGCTACGGCCCGTCGGAGTCGACGGGCCAGACCCGCCGTCGGCGTCGCGCGGGCTCGGCCGCCCTCGCCCTCGTCGAACCCGAAGTGCCGGTTGCCCCACCGGAACCGGTGCGAGCCGCCGCGAAACCGTCGGTGCGCAAACTGGCCGCCGAACTGGGCGTGGCCCTCGACCTGATCAGCGGCACGGGGATCGGGGGCAGCATCACCCGGCAGGATGTGGAGGCCTACACGCGCAGTCTCACCGCGCGCGCTCCGCAGGCTGAGTCTGTGGCTCCGGTGGGCGGGGAGACGCGGATTCCCATCGCGGGCGTCCGCAAGCACACGGCCGCCGCCATGGTGCGCAGCGCCTTCACGGCGCCCCACGTCACCGAGTTCCTCACGGTCGATATGACCGCGACGATGGAGCTACTGGCCGAGTTGAAGGCGAAGTTCCCCGACCTCAAACTCACGCCCATGACGCTGGTCGCGCGGATGGTGCTGTTGACTCTGCGGTCGCACCCCTCGCTGAATTCCACCTGGGATGAGCAAGCCGGCGAGATCGTCATCAAGCATTACGTGAATCTCGGTGTGGCGGCAGCGACCGAGCGCGGACTGGTGGTCCCGAACGTGAAGAACGCCAGCGGGATGTCGCTGCGTGAACTGGCGATCGCATTCGCGCAGTTGGTGACTACCGCACGCGAGGGAAAGACCGCGCCCGCCGATATGTCCGGCGGTACGTTCACGTTGACCAATATCGGAGTGTTCGGCGTCGATGCGGGTACCCCGATCATCAATCCGGGCGAAGCGGCCATCCTGGCACTGGGCTCGATTGCCAAACGCCCCTGGGTGGTGCACGGAGAACTCGCCGTCCGCGACGTCACCACGCTCGCGCTGTCCTTCGACCACCGACTGGTGGACGGTGAGCAGGGGTCCAAGTTCCTCGCGGATCTGGGTGCGCTGCTTACCGACCCTCGCATGGCACTGGTGGTGTAGCTTCGCTTCTAGCAAACCTCGGGTGGGGATGCTGGGATAGGGGGTGCGGTGATGCGGGTGGCGGCGGTGTTGTTCTGCGTGATGGTTGCCTGTGGCGGCTGCTCCCGCGTAGCCGACGGACTCGCGACCCCGCCGCCCGAGCGTGCTGGCCTTTATCCAGAACTGCACGCCATCGGCGGCAAGCTTCCCGGCGGCTCGCTGCTTACGGGGCCGCAGATTCGCGAGCTATCGGAGTTGCCACGGCTAGAGCCGGGGCAGGCAGTGGACGCGATGTTCCGCTCGACTACCGACGCCACCGTATGCGCGGCTGGCTACTCACTGGCCGAGATCGCTTCCTATGAGAAGCACGAGGCGGCGCGCATCGAGTTGTATGTGGAGGAGAGCGATGTCGCGCGGCTGCATACGGTGGGAAACGCGGTGGTGACCTTCTCCGACGACGCCACGGCTCGACAACAGTTCCAGCGGTTCAACGGTCTGATGGCCAGGTGCGACGCGATCACGAGCGCCACGCACACACAGCGCGATCCCTCCTCATGGAAACTGAGCATCACCAGTGCCGACACCGCCGATGAGGTGGCGTGGACGCGCAGCGTGGTCGACTCGAGCTGGACCTGTTACATGGCTGCACGACAGCGGGCCAACTTTGTGGCATCGTCGATGTTCTGCACCCACGGTTCGGATAACAAGGCGGGCGATGTGCTGGACCGATTGACGCTAAAACTCTCGGGGGCACGGTAATGCGCTGGGCACCAGTCGTTTTACTGACGGCCGCCGCGCTGTTGGCCTCCTGTACGCACGCGGTTGAGGGCGACGCGGCGGCCCCCGCCAGGCCGGAGAAGTTGTATCCGGTGCTGCCGCCCAGGCAGGCCGACCTTGAAGATCGGCTTCTGTCGGCGTCGGATATCCGTGCGGCAGTGGGCCTTCCGGATATCAAGACTATTCCCGCCGTCGAAACTGTGCTCTCGACGGCCAACACGGTGTCTGACTGTGCATACGGATACTCGTTGGCCACGCGGCAGCAGTACCTGAGCTTCGGTGCGGCGCGCATCCAGGCGTATTCCGAGACGGTCGGAAGGGTTCGCCAGCACACCATAGGGTCAGCGCTGATTGTCTTCGAGACCGCTACCTCGGCAAGCCAGCAGTTCGAGCAATTCGCCCAGCGCATGTCCAGATGCGATGGAGTACATGGGGTTACCTCGGTGAACGGCATCGCGGAGAATTGGACGCTCAGCATCGGGCACAGCGGTCAAGACGAGGTGAACTGGACGCGAACCACTGACCGTTCACCGTGGTCCTGCCGTCTGGTGGCGCGCCAGCGCGCGAACTACGTCGCTTCGGTGATGTTCTGCCGACTCGACCCCAACGATGACAAGACCGAGGCGATGTTCACGCTGCTGCTGGACAAGCTCGCCCGCTGATCCACGGCTGCGCCTCTTGCGCTATCGGCATCGCTTCTTTAATGTATCGATCGCCACATTAGTCAAGGAGGACTGGATGCGGCAGGACAAGGTCGTCGTCGTCACCGGTGGTAGCCGCGGGTTGGGCCGGGCGATGGTGCAGGCGTTCGCCGCGCATGGCGCCGATGTGGTGATCGCGAGCCGCAAGATCGACTCCTGTAACGAGCTGGCCGCCCAGGTGGAGGCCGAACACGGTCGTCGTGCGCTCCCGGTGGCCTGCAATGTCAGCTCCTGGGAGCAATGCGATGAGCTGGTCGACACCGTGTACCGGGAGTTCGGGCGGGTGGACGTCCTGGTCAACAACGCCGGACTGTCCCCGTTGTACCCCAGCCTGGACCAGGTCTCGGAAGCATTGTTCGACAAGGTCATTGGGGTCAATCTGAAGGGACCGTTCCGGTTGTCGGCCCTGATCGCCACCAAGATGGCGGCAGGATCCGGCGGTTCGATCATCAACATCAGCTCGATCGAAGCGGTGCGGCCCGACGCCACCGCGTTGCCGTACGCAGCGGCAAAGGCCGGTTTGAATGCCCTGACCCTTGGCCTCTCGCACAGCTTTGGGCCGACCGTGCGCACCAACACGATTCAATGCGGACTTTTCAACACAGATATCGCGGCGGCCTGGCCGGAAGGATTCGCCGAGGCGCTCATTCCCAGCATTCCGTTGCGCCGCGTGGGCGAACCGGAAGACATCGTCGGCGCGGCACTGTATCTGGCAAGTGATGCATCGGCCTACTGCACGGGAACGACGATTCGACTGGATGGCGGCATCCTGTGACCGAGGCCGGCGCCAAGCCGCGTCGGGGCCGTCCGCCCGCGGCCGATGGCGATGCCGCGGCGACCCGTCGGCGGATCATGGATGTGGCAACGGAACTCTTCGCCGAGAAGGGATTTCACGCGACCGGTGTTGCTGAGATCGGCGCTGCGGCCGGTGTACGGGGTGGCGCGCTGTATTACCACATCGGGTCCAAAGAGGAACTCCTCTGGGAGATCCTGCGCAGCTACATCGACGAAATGCTCACCGAGGCCGCGCACATCGCAGGCATGAACACCCCGCCCGCCAAGCGTCTGCGCACTCTCATCGGCTCCTACGTCATCCTTATCGTCAAGTACCGCAAGCAGGTTGCCATCCAGGTCCGCGATGGTTCCGCGCTGACCGGCGAGCGGGCCGCGGAGTTGCAGGGAATGCGTGACGAGTTACAGCGCTGCTGGCAACGCGTTCTCGACGAGGGCTACGAAGCCGGGGTGTTTCGCACCAGCGATCACCTGATCACCAACGCGATTCTCGGGATGCTGAACATGGTGGCGGTCTGGTACCGCGCCGATGGCAAGAGCCCGGCGCAGATCGCCAAGCGCATCGCCGACATGGTGGTGGACGGCGTGCATACGGATCGTCCGCATGAACTTCCCATTGAACCCGAACCGACAGGAAGTAACTGACATGGCATGGGATTTCGAGACCGACCCCGAATACCAGGAGCTGCTGGACTGGGCCGAGGAATTCGTCCGCACCGAGGTGGAACCGCTCGATTACGTGTTCCCCAACCCGTACGACAAGTCCGATACCGAGGCCATGGACTACGTGCGACCGCTCAAGGAGGAGGTCAAGCGCCGTGGGCTGTGGGCCTGTCACCTCGGCCCCGAGCTGGGCGGTCCGGGCTTCGGGCAGCTCAAGCTCGCGCTGCTCAACGAGATTCTGGGCCGTTCGGTGTGGGCTCCCTCGATCTTCGGATGTCAGGCTCCCGACACCGGCAATGCCGAGATCCTCGCGCACTACGGCACCGAGGCGCAGAAGGCGAAGTATCTGCAGCCGCTGATGGACGGCGACATCGGGTCCTGTTACGTCATGACGGAGCCGCAGGGCGGGTCCGATCCGACGCTGTTCAAGACAACTGCCGTGCGTGACGGTGATGAGTGGATCCTCAACGGGGAGAAGTGGTTCAACTCCGAGGCGCGGCACGCCGCCTTCTGGATCGTCATGGCCGTCACCAACCCGGATGTCAGCCCGTATCAGGGAATGTCGATGTTCATCGTCGACCCGAACGCGCCGGGGGTGGAGATCGTCAGAAACATCACCGTGCATGGGTTCAGCGAGGACGAGGCCTACACCCGCTTCACCAATGCCCGGATTCCCGCCGAGAACATGCTGGGTGCCGAGGGTTCCGCGTTCGTGATCGCGCAAACCCGCCTCGGCGGTGGTCGCGTGCATCACGCGATGCGGACGGTGGCTCAGGTGCGTAAGGCATTCGACATGATGTGCGAGCGTGTCATCAGCCGGGAAGCACGCGGCGGCACCATCGCCAAGTTGCAGATGACGCAGGAGCGCATCGCCGACAGCTGGATCGAGATGGAGTCATTCCGTCTGCTGGTGCTTCGGACCGCCTGGCTGATCGACAAGCACCAGGACTACCTCAAGGTGCGCAAGGACATCGCGGCCATCAAGGCCGCCATGCCGAAGGTGATGCATGACGTCGCCCAGCGTGCGCTGCACCTGCACGGCTCGCTCGGCGTGTCCGAAGAGATGCCGTTGGCCAAGATGTTCCTGTACTCGGAGGTGATGGGTCTGGTCGACGGCCCCACCGAGGTGCACAAAGTCACCATCGCCAAGGAAGTCCTCAAGGATTACACCCCGTATGAGGGCCTGTTCCCGCCGAGTCACATCCCGGCATTGACGGAGAAGGCCAGGGCACATGTGGCGGCCCGGCTCGAGCACCGGGTGGGCAATCTGTAATGGCGGCTCCTCAGCATGTCGACCCGAAAAGCGTTGATTTCGACATTGTTTCGCGCTGGATGGATGAGCAGGGACTTCCGGCGGGTGAGGTGGCGGACGTCTCGGCGATCACGGGCGGCACGCAGAACATCATGGTGCGCTTCACCCGGGGTGGCCGCGAGTATGTGTTGCGTCGGCCCCCGAAGCATCTACGTGAGGCCAGTAACAGTGTCATCCGCCGAGAGTCGCGGTTGCTGGGAGCGCTACGCGGACAGGGAGTTCCCGCGCCCGAGCTCATCGCGGCGTGCACCGACGAGACGGTGCTGGGCGGCGCGGTCTTCTATCTGATGGAGCCGGTCGACGGATTCAATGCCTCGGTCACCTTGCCGGAGCCGCATGCGAGCAGTCCGCAGATTCGGCACCAGATGGGGCTGGAGGCGGTCAGCGGTATCGCCGCCCTGGGGGCACTGGACTATCTGGCGCTGGGACTGGACGGGTACGGCAATCCCGACGGCTTCCTCGAGCGTCAGGTACCGCGTTGGCTCAAAGAGCTCGACTCGTTCAGCAAGCACGAGGGGTACCCGGGCCCGGACATCCCGGGTCTGCAATCCGTCGCCGATTGGCTTGAGCAGCACCGGCCGTCGCGGTGGAAGCCGGGGATCATGCATGGTGATTTCCACCTGGCGAACATGATGTTCCGCAATGACGGTCCTGAGCTCGCCGCCATCGTGGACTGGGAGATGTCGACGATCGGTGACCCGCTGCTGGACTTGGGCTGGCTGTTGGCGACGTGGCCCTCGGATGGCGACAGTGCTTCATTGGGTGGAGCACTCGTGCAGGCCGGAGGTCTGCCCACGCCCGAGGAACTCGTCGCGCACTACGCGGAACGCACGGACCGTGATCTCAGCGCGATCCACTGGTACACCGTGCTCGCCTGTTTCAAGTTGGGCATCATCTTGGAGGGCACGCACGCCCGCGCCTTCGCCGGGAAAGCGCCTGTGGCGGTGGGTGATTACCTGCACGGTCTCACGCTGCAGCTGTTCCGGCGGGCCGGGGCGATTACCGGGTAACCGGTTCGTCGGGCAGCGGTGCGCGGCGCCGGGTCAGCCGGAGTGCCACGAAGGCGAGCAGGATCACCGCCCAGGACAGCAGGCTGGTCCACAGCTGCGAGCGGGTGCCGTCCTGAAAGCCCATCGCGACCAGAATCGCGACGATCGCACCGGCGGTGAGGATCGTCAACACCGGATAACCCCACATCTTGACGATCAGCTTCTCTGGGGGTGTGCGGGGCCTGAGTACCAGCTGCGATATCGCAATCATGAAGTACACAAACAGGATTACCGCGCCCGAGGAGTTGAGCAGGAATAGAAAGACGGTGTCTTCGGCGACGTATGCCAGCACCACGCAGACGAATCCGATGAATGAGGACGCCAAGATGGCGTGCACCGGAACACCGCGCGAGTTGACGCGCAGCCAGCTGCGCGGTGCCTCGCCCCGGCCTGCCAAGACGAACAGCATGCGGGAGGCGGTGTACATCGCCGAGTTGAGACAGGACAACACGGCGGTAAGCACGACTATCCGCATGATGTTGTCGGCGTGCGGAATTCCCATGGTCTTGAATGCGGTGACGAAGGGTGAGGTGCCCAAAGTCGGGCTATCCCACGGCACGATCACCGCGATGAGGAAGATGGAGCCCACGAAGAAGAGCCCGATTCGGTAGATGACCGAGTTGGTGGCCCTGCTGATGGCCCGTGCGGGGTCCTTGGATTCGGCGGCGGCGATGGTCGCGATTTCCGGGCCGACCATCGAAAACACCACGACCACGATGGCGGAGAAGATCGCACCGGTGCCATTGGGAGCGAACCCGCTCTTGGTGAGGTTGGAGAAGTCCATGTGCTTACCCGGCCACCAGCCCAGTACGAACATCGTGCCGAGGACGAGAAATGCAATGATGGCAAGTACTTTCACACTGGCGAACCAGTATTCGAACTCGCCGTAGGACCGCACTGAGAAGAGGTTGGTGGCGGTCATGGCCACCATGAGGACAAGAGCGATCAGCCACAACGGAAAGTGCGGCCACCAATCTTGGACGATCTTGCCGCCGGCGACTGCCTCGAACCCCACGACGATTACCCAGAAGTACCAGTAGAGCCAGCCGACAGAGAATCCTGCCCAGTCGCCGAGGGCGCGGCGGCTGTAGTCGGCGAAGGAGCCGGTCGACGGATTCGCGACGGCCATCTCGCCGAGCATGCGCATCACCAGCACGATGAGCACACCGGTGATGGCATAGGTGAGGAAGGCCGCCGGGCCAGCCGCCTTGATCGTCGCACCGGACCCCACGAACAGGCCGGCGCCGATGACGCCACCGATCGCGATCATCGTCAGGTGGCGCTTCTGCAACGAATGCTGCAGACCGCCCTCGCTGGACGATTCCGTGGTCGCCATGGATTCTCCTTACAGCCGGGTAGGTCGATGTTGCACCCCGCAATCAGATCGTGCAGCGCGTTGCCAGGAATTTCAGTGGCGTGCGAGTGGTTCCTGGAGGTCATGACCGGCTTCGGTATCTCTACCTCATCGGCCGACGGATACGTGGCCCCCGACGTGCTCGCCCGCGCTGTCGAGGAGCGCGGCTTCGACTGGCTGCTCTTCGACGACCATTCCTACTTCCCGGTCGACACGCCCGATAACATCGATCCGGAGTTCCGGGCGCGGCTTCCGTTGATACGAGACCTTCCGGTGGTGCTCGCCTACGCTGCCGCGGCCACCGAGCATTTGGTGATCGGGTCCGGGGTCGCGCTGTTGCCTCAGCGCGATGTGTTGCACACCGCGAAGGCCTGGGCGACGCTGGCGACACTGTCGGGCGGCCGCGCCGTGCTGGGAGTCGGCGTCGGGTGGAATCTGGGCGAGCTGCGCAACCACGGCACCGACCCGACGCTGCGTGGTGCGAAACTCGACGAACAGCTGGTCGCCCTCAAACAGCTGTGGACCGAGGACGTAGCGGAATTCCATGGCGAGCACCTCGATTTCGGGCCCGTCGCCGCGAGCCCGCGTCCACGGACGCCCATTCCGGTGTACGTGGGTGGTCCGAGCCGGGCCGCTCAGTCACGCGCGGTGCGGTTAGGCGACGGGTGGTTGCCATACGCGGCGACGTCTACCCCCGAGGATGTGCGGGTGGCGCGCCGCCGGTTCACCGAGCAGGGACGCGCGGATCTGCCGGTCGGTGTGAGCGGCGTGTCCGGGGAGCGGGCTGCCGCTGCGTATCTGGATGCCGGCGTGGAGCGGGTGCTCCTTCATCTGGATCCGTTGGGCGAGGACGAGACCCTTGCTGCGCTCGACCAGCTAGCCGCAGTCGCGAATCGGTTGCGGGCCAACAAATAACACCGAGGGCGCACCTGACGGTGTGCCCTCGGTGGGTAGAACGAAAAAACAGGCTCAGCCTTCGATGAACTGCTCCAGCTGGGTGCGCGCGATGTCGTCGGCGAGTTGCTTCGGCGGGCTCTTCATCAGGTAGGCCGAGGCCGGAAGAATCGGGCCACCGAGTCCGCGGTCGAGTGCGATCTTCGCAGCACGCACCGCGTCGATGATGATGCCGGCCGAGTTGGGGGAGTCCCAGACCTCGAGCTTGTATTCGAGGTTCAGCGGCACATCGCCGAAGGCGCGGCCTTCCAGGCGCACGTAAGCCCATTTGCGGTCATCGAGCCAGGCGACGTAGTCGGACGGACCGATGTGCACGTTCTTGTCGTACACCTTGTCGGCCAGTGAGCCATTGAGGTTCGAGGTGACGGCCTGAGTCTTGGAGACCTTCTTGGACTCCAGACGCTCACGCTCGAGCATGTTCTTGAAGTCCATGTTGCCGCCGACGTTGAGCTGGTAGGTGCGGTCCAGGGTGACACCGCGGTCCTCGAACAGCTTGGCCATCACCCGGTGGGTGATGGTGGCGCCCACCTGGCTCTTGATGTCGTCGCCCACGATCGGCACACCGGCATCTTCGAACTTCTTGGCCCACACCGGATCCGAGGCGATGAACACCGGCAGCGCGTTGACGAACGCCACCTTGGCGTCGATGGCGCACTGGGCGTAGAACTTGTCGGCCTCTTCCGAACCCACCGGAAGGTAGGAGACGAGGACGTCAACGTTGTTGTCTTTCAGCACCTTCACGACGTCGACTGGAGCGGTGTCGGACACCTCGATGGTGTCGGCGTAGTACTTGCCGATGCCGTCCAGGGTGGGTCCGCGCTGCACGATGACATCGGTGGGCGGCACGTCGGCGATCTTGATGGTGTTGTTCTCCGACGCCGAGATCGCCTCGGAGAGGTCGAAGCCGACCTTCTTGGCGTCCACGTCGAACGCGGCGACGAACTTCACGTCGCGCACGTGGTACGGGCCGAACTTGACGTGCATCAGGCCCGGAACATTGGAGTTCTCGTCCGCATCCTGGTAGTACTGCACGCCCTGAACCAGCGAGGATGCGCAGTTGCCGACGCCGACGATGGCGACTCGCACCTCAGATGATGTGTTGGACATGGACGGTTCTCCTTTACCGATGGTCGTGCGCTGTGTCACGTCTAACGCTCCTCGACTCGTGCCTGCGCGGTGCGCTCGGCGGCGATCAAGTCGTTGAGCCACTTCACTTCTCGTTCACTGGATTCCAGGCCAAGCTGGTGCAGCTGCTTGGTGTACCGGTCGAACGAACTGCTTGCCCGGGTGATGGCCTCGCGCAGGCCCTCCCGGCGCTCTTCTACCTGACGGCGGCGGCCTTCGAGGATTCGCATCCGGGCCTCGGCCGGGGTGCGGTTGAAGAACGCCAGGTGCACACCGAAGCCGTCGTCGGTGTAATTCTGCGGACCGGTGTCCGCGACCAGCTCGCTGAAGCGTGCGCGGCCGGCGGCGGTCATTTGATAGACCCGCTTGCCGCGAAGTAGCACCGTGGTGCCCGCGGGCGCGGAGTCTTCTGCAATCAGCCCATCGGCCTGCATGCGGCGCAAGGCCGGGTACAGCGAGCCGTAAGAGAACGCCCGGAATGCTCCGAGCAATCCGGTCAGGCGCTTGCGCAGCTCGTAGCCGTGCATGGGTGACTCAAGCAGCAAGCCGAGGATGGCCAGTTCCAACATGAAGTCACCTCCTCACACCGTGTATGACGCCGGAGCATCTCTCGTGCACCGATCGGGACATAGTATCGCCGCGATATATGCGGGCGCCACACGGGGGAAGATCTAGCTCCCGGAGGGGTACGTGGTTCGGATGGGGGTGCCGTCCGGATTGACGTAGATCGAGCCATTCTGAAACTCACCGCTGATCGAAATGTCGATCTGAACGGTGTCCGGCGGTGCGGTCTTGTCCTCGCTCGGCTTGATGAACAGGTACGTGTTCTTGACCTCGCTCTGTTTGATGCCCAGAGTCTCGGGCGCGCCGCGCATGATGCCGATGATGGTCTTGACGTCGAACTTGGCGAGGTCAACCGTGCGGTCGGCGTGGCTGCCCGACGAGTCGTCGGGATGGTCCCATCCGCCCTGATAGGTGTAGCGCAGCGTGCGGCGAGGTTCGTGGGGATCGGGGCGGGTCAAAATCGCGTAGTCCCCGTAGATGTTCAGCTCGTACCCGGTGGTGTCACCGAATTTTTGGCGCATCTGCTCAAAGAGCCCTGTCAGGCCGCCGAGCGACATCAGTTGACGTGGCGGCGTCATCACAATGGGCGCCACACCGTCGGGCTTGGCACCGGGGTCGGTGGTGAAGTCCATCGGAGAGCTGGTGTTTCCGTAGGCGCCCCAACCGATGAGCACACCGACAAGGACCAGGGCGGCGGCCACACCGGCGGGCGCGTACCACCGTCGCCACCAGGGGCGCTGCGGCCCCTTCAACACGGGCATGTTGGCGGCCGCTTTGGCGTTCTGCAGATCCGAGACCAGCGAGGTGAGCTGTCCCAGCGTCGAGGCGGTGGTGGCCGAGGCAACGCGTTCGCGGTGCTCCTCCATGGACAGCTGCCCGTCACTCAGTGCGTCGTCGAGCAGCTTGCAGGTGTCGTTGCGGTCGCTGTCCTTGGCCCGGATGCCTGTCGCCATGCGAGGAATCGTAGAGCGATCTTGATGGTCAGGATGCGGGCACGACCTCTTTGGGCTCGCCGTTACCCGCGACGACCATTCGCCCGGTGCGGTCGCGCTCCGAGACGGTGATGGTGATATCGACGCCCTCGTCGTTGGGTCTGATCACCATGACGGTTCCGCCCTCGCCGGCGCCGGGCACGTTCAGGGCGTCGGGTGCTCCGCGAAGAACCCCAATGATCTTGGCCGGATCGAATCGGCTCAGGTCGCCGATCCGCACGTTGCGCCAGGTGCCGGGCATCGCACCGCCGTCACGGAACCCGCCCTGATACGGGTACGTGATGGGCAGGTTCGGATCGGTGGATTCGATGCGGACCAGCGCCGCGTTGTTGGAGCGGACGGTCAGTTCGATGCCGACGGTGTCGCCGAACTTTGCGCGCATCTGGTCCAGCAGGCCGGAAAGGCCCGGAACGGAGAACAACTTCGTCGGGGCGATCACGACGGGAGCGACGCCGTCGGCGGCCGCGCCCGGGTCCGGTGGCACCGGCCGTGTGACATAGGCACTCACCCCGGCTCCGAGGGCGGCAGCGACGACGGCGGTGACGACGATCGCCGGCCAGCGGCGCCGCGGCGGCCGGGGGATGGGTACCTGGGCCGGGAGGGCGGCGATCTGCAGATCGGAGACCACGCCGTTGAGCTCGCCGAGAGTCTGCGCACTGGTGGCGATGGCGATCCGCTGACGGTGCTCCTCCGAGGAGAGCTGGCCGTCGCCGAAGGCGGCGTCGAGCGCCTTGCACGTGACGTCTCGGTCGGAATCCTTGGCACGGGTCGCCATGCGAGGAATCGTAGAGCGACGCGGTCCCTCAGGGCCCGGGTGCGTCAGCCCCAGTACGCGAACTCGCAGACCGGATTCGGCTCACTCTTGAACGACACCAGCATGTCGCCCATGGTGATCGTGCAGCCGGTGGCGCCGGCCCCGCTGGCCCGGACTTCGGAGTTCGCCTCTTCGACGACGTCGATGGTGTGCTCCCAGGGCAGCGCGACATCCTTCTCGACGTGGGCCGCGCCGTCGTTCTCTTTCCAGGTGACGGTCGCCGTCCCGCCGCCGATCACCTTCAGGACCGCCGTTCCTACGACCTTTCCGGTGCCAACCGGTGGGGACGCGGTCGCCGCGGGATTGATGGCCGCGGAGGCGATGACGGTCAAGGCCGCAAAGCCGCCGAGCACCGGTGATAGTCGACGGAATGTCATATGTCCCCCTCTTCCTGACAGCCGCCTCATCGTAACGAGCGGAACGCGGACAGAGATCGGCTTCGCAAAGTACGTGCTGTCTGTGTGGCCCGGGCTCGGCCAGCGCGTAATCGGACGTACTCTGGTTACCGTGCGATTGCAGAGACAGGTGGTGGATTACGCGCTCAAGCGGCGATCCCTGCTGGCTGAGGTCTATTCCGGGCGTACCGGCGTGGCCGAAGTCTGCGACGCGAACCCGTATCTGCTCCGCGCGGCCAAGTTCCATGGCAAATCGAGTGCGGTGGTATGCCCGATCTGCCGCAAGGAGCAGCTGACGCTGGTGTCGTGGGTTTTCGGCGAGCATCTGGGCGCGGTATCCGGTTCGGCCCGTACGGCCGAGGAACTGGTGTTGCTGGCGACTCGGTACTCGGAGTTCGCCGTGCACGTTGTCGAGGTATGCCGGACCTGCAGTTGGAATCATTTGGTGAAGTCGTATGTCATGGGCGCCCTCCCGGCGCCGAAGGGGACCACCCCACGTCAGCGAACAACTCGTGCCCGGACGGCCAGTGAATAGGCCACAGGGTGAGGGCGGCGTGGTTGGCGGACAGAATCCGGTAGCTTCCGGCGGCTCGGATTCACCGCGCACCCCCAGCATGGACGATCGGCCGACGTCGATCCTCGACCCTGTCGAGGATCTGCCGCTGTACCGGCGCGATGAGGATGCCGTGGCCGCGGCTCGCGCCGCGCTGGAACGTGATGACGAGGGCAATGGGCATGAGCCGCCGCCCCCCTCCAGCAGGCCGGGTGGTTCGTCGCGTCCGCCGCAGCGTCGCCGTAGGCGAAAGAGCAACGGCTGGAAAATCTTCCGTCGCGTGATGATTGCCCTGGTGTTATTGGCCATCGTCATCCCGCTGGCGACGTTCGCACTGGCGTATTCGGTGGTCGACATCCCGAAGCCGGGCGATATCCGTACCAGTCAGGTGTCCACCATCTTGGCCAGCGACGGCACCACCGAACTGGCCAAAGTTGTTCCACCGGACGGAAACCGGGTCGACATCAAGATCGACCAGGTGCCCCAGCACGTGCGCGCGGCGGTGATGGCCGCCGAGGACCGCGATTTCTACGGCAACCCGGGCTTCTCCTTCTCGGGTCTGCTGCGCGCGGTCAAGAACAACATGTTCGGCGGCGATACCCAGGGCGGTTCCACGATCACCCAGCAGTACGTGAAAAACGCGATGGTGGGTGCGCAGCGCGCCGGCCTCGGCGGTCTGACCCGTAAGGCCAAGGAGATCGTCATCTCCACCAAGATGTCGCAGTCCTGGTCCAAGGATCAGGTGCTGGAGGCCTACCTCAACATCATCTATTTCGGACGTGGCGCCTACGGCATCTCGGCCGCGTCGAAGGCCTACTTCGACAAGCCCGTGGAACAGCTCACGGTGTCCGAGGGCGCGTTGCTGGCCGCACTGATCCAACGGCCGTCGCGCCTGGATCCCGCCGTGGATCTGCCGGAGTCGACGAACCGGTGGAACTGGGTGCTCGACGGCATGGTCACCATCGGTGCACTGTCCGCGCAGGATCGCGCCGGGCAGGTGTACCCGGCAACGGTGCCGCCTGAGCAGGCTGCTGCCCAGAACGCGACCACCGGTCCCAACGGACTTATCAAGCGTCAGGTGATGGCGGAGCTCACCGATCTGTTCAACATCGACGAGCAGACGTTGAATACCGAGGGCCTGCAGATCACGACGACCATCGACACCAAGGCGCAGCAGGCCGCCGAGAACGCGGTCAACAGCACCTTGCAGGGCGAGAACGCAGACCTGCGAACGGCGGTGGTGTCCGTGGACCCGCGCACGGGTGCGGTCAAGGCGTACTACGGCGGCTCCAACGCCCAGGGTCTGGACTACGCGCAGCAAGGTCTGCAGACCGGTTCGTCGTTCAAGGTGTTCGCCTTGGTGGCAGCGCTGCAGCAGGGAATCGGACTGGGTTACCAGCTGGACAGCTCGGAGCTGACCTATCAGGGCATCACCATCAAGAACAGCGAGGACGCTTCGTGCGGAACGTGTTCGGTGGCCGAGGCGCTCAAGCGCTCGCTGAACACCAGCTTCTACCGGCTCATGCTGAAGCTGAAGAACGGGCCCGAGGATGTGGCCACCGCCGCGCATGCCGCCGGTATCGCCGAGAACTTCCCCGGTGTCTCGCACACGTTGTCCGAGGATGGTCAGGGCGGTCCGCCGAATAACGGTGTGGTACTGGGCCAGTACCAGACCCGGGTGATCGACATGGCCTCGGCGTACGCGACCTTGGCGGCGTCCGGGACCTACCGCAAGCCACATTTCATCCAGAAGGTTGTGAACGCGGACGGCCAGGTGCTTTTTGACGCGGGTTCTTCCGACAACACGGGTGAGAAGCGTTTCTCTGATGATGTTGCGAACAACGCGATCTCGGCGATGAAACCGATCGCGGCCTACTCCCGCGGGCATGGCCTGGCGGGCGGACGAGAGTCGGCCGCCAAGACCGGTACCGCGCAGCTGGGCGACACCAAGGACAACAAGGACGCCTGGATGGTCGGCTTCACCCCGTCACTCTCGACCGCGGTGTGGATAGGGACCGACGACGGCAAGCCGATCAGAAACAGTTGGGGTGGACCGATTTACGGTTCCGGTCTGCCGTCGGATATCTGGCAGAAGACCATGAATGGCGCGTTGGACGGCTCCACCAAGGAGACCTTCCCCAAGCCGGGCGCCATCGGCGGATACGCCGGTGTGCCGGTTTACGTGCCTCCGCCGCCGGCTCCGAACGGTCCGCCGGCGCCCGCGCCGGGCGGTGGCGGCGAGGTGACGGTCATCCAGCCGACCATCGAGATCGCACCGGGTATCACCATTCCGGTGGGACCCCCGACGACGATTCCGGTGGGCCCGGCGGCGCCACCGGCGGGTGACGCGCCGCCGCCTCCGGGGCAGTAGGCAGGTGCCGGCCGAATCCCGTGCGACGGTGTCTCCCGAGAAGCTCGCCGATGACCTGCGCAGTGCCGACGATCGCGACTTCCCCAGTCGCACCGATGCGATGGGTGCCGAGCTATCCGAGGTGATCGGTGGGCCGTTGGGCGGGCACGCCCTGGTCGGGCGCCAGCCGTTCTGGACACCATTGCGGGTGGTGTTCATCATCGCGCTGGGATTCCTCATCCTGGGGTGGACCAGTAAGGCACCCTGCCTGCAGCAGAGTGGTTCCGGCAATGGTGCTCAGCGCGTGGCCAATTGGGACAACAACCGGGCCTACTACCAGTTGTGCTACTCAGACACCGTGCCGCTCTATGGCGCGGAGCTGTTGAATCAGGGGCGCTTCCCCTACAAGTCCAGCTGGCTGGAGACGGACTCGGGCGGCCATCAGAAGATTCAGTACGACGGCACTCCGGCGGTCCGGTACATGGAGTATCCGGTGGTGACCGGGGTGTATCAGTACACCGCGATGGCCCTGGCCAAGACGTACACCCAGGCCAGCGATCTACTGGGGCTGCCCATCGTCGCCGAAGTGGTGATGTTCTTCAACATCGTGGCTTTCGGATTGGCGCTCGCGTGGCTGGTAACCATCTGGGCCAGCGCGGGATTGAGCCCGCGCACCCGCCCATGGGATGTGGTGATGATCGCGGCGTCCCCGATCGTGATCTTCCAGATCTTCACGAATTTCGATGCTCTTGCAACGGCTTTCAGCATGACGGCATTGTGGGCGTGGGCTCGCAGGAAACCGTGGCTGGCGGGTGTGCTGATAGGGCTGGGTGTGGCCGCCAAGCTCTATCCGGTGCTGTTGCTGTTTCCGCTGCTGTTGGTGAGCCTGCGCGGCGGCAAGATGCACGAGTTCTCCAAGACGGCCGCGGCCGCACTGGCCAGTTGGGTTGTGGTGAACGCGCCGGTGGCGATGCTCTTCCCGCGCGGGTGGGGGGAGTTCTTCCGGCTTAACACCCGCCGCGGCGACGACATGGACTCGCTGTACAACGTCGTCAAATCCTTCACGGGATGGCAGGGTTTCGACGGCCCGCTGGGCTTCTGGGAGCCCCCGGTCGTGCTGAATGCGATATCGGCCGTTCTGTTCGGGATCTGCTGTCTGGGCATCGGATACGTAGCGCTGACGGCTCCGCGGCGCCCGCGTGTGGCGCAGTTGGCCTTTCTGGTGGTGGCGGTATTCCTGCTCACCAACAAGGTGTGGAGCCCGCAGTTCTCGCTGTGGCTGGTGCCACTTGCCGTGGTGGCGTTGCCGCATCGCCGAATCCTGTTGGCGTGGATGACCGTCGACGCGTTGGTCTGGGTTCCGCGGATGTACTACCTGCTGGGTTTGGAGAACAAGGGGTTGCCCGAGCAGTGGTTCACCGGCACGGTGCTGGTGCGCGATATCGCGGTGATCGGGTTGTGCGCCTTGGTGCTGCGCCAGATCTATCACCCCAGCGAGGACCTGGTGCGCGCAGATAGTGACGACACGGACGATCCGGCAGGCGGGCCGTGCGATGGGGTTGCCGACAATCCTCCGGCCTGGCTGCCGTCGTGGCTGCGCGCGCGTAAGCCCACACCGCATATCGCCCGCGCGTCTGTCTGATTTCGCCGGTCAGGGGGCTGTGCGGTAGCCTTGGCCGGTTGCCGACGCAGGCGACTCTCCTGCCACGGATACGCCGTGGCCGCACTAGACCACAGGAGGTGATGAGTTTCTCATGCGTCAGTACGAAATCATGGTCATTCTCGACCCCACTCTTGACGAGCGCACCGTAGCTCCATCGCTGGATACGTTTCTGAACGTCATCCGCGGTGACGGTGGAACCGTCTCGAAGGTGGAGGTTTGGGGTAAGCGCCGTCTTGCCTACGAGATCGCCAAGCATGCCGAGGGCATCTACGCGGTGATCGACGTGGTCGCGGAGCCCGCCACCGTCTCGGAGCTGGATCGCCAGCTGGGCCTCAACGAGTCCGTGCTGCGGACCAAGGTCCTGCGTACCGGAGCCCGCTGAGGTCCTACGGAAGTCAGTTGACTTCCGTAGGCTGCCGTTAACCACGCCAGCTGACAGACACGAGGAGGAACCGTGGCAGGTGACACCACCATCACGGTCGTCGGAAACTTGACCGCCGATCCAGAACTGCGCTTCACACCGTCCGGGGCTGCCGTCGCCAACTTCACTGTGGCGTCGACTCCCCGCATCTTCGACCGACAGAGTTCGGAGTGGAAGGACGGAGAGGCGCTGTTCCTGCGGTGCAATATCTGGCGCGAGGCCGCCGAGAACGTGGCCGAGAGCCTGACCCGTGGGTCCCGTGTCATTGTCACTGGCCGGCTCAAGCAGCGCTCCTTCGAAACCCGCGAGGGCGAGAAGCGCACCGTCATGGAGGTTGAGGTCGACGAGATCGGCCCGTCTCTGCGGTACGCGACCGCCAAGGTCAACAAGGCCTCGCGCGGTGGTGGCGGCGGTGGAGGTTTCGGCGGCGGCGGTGGCGGCGGGGGTTCCCGCTCCAACGAGCCTGCCGACGATCCGTGGGGCAGTGCCCCGGCCTCCGGTTCCACCGCGGCCGACGACGAACCGCCCTTCTGATCTGGGCGATACAACTTATCTAGCTAGAAAGAAAGAGATTCACCATGGCCAAGACGACTAAGCGCCGTCCTGCCCCGGAAAAGCCGGTCAAGACACGTAAGTGCGCGTTCTGCACTAAGAAGGCGCTGAACATCGATTATAAGGACACCAACCTGCTGCGCACGTACATCAGTGAGCGCGGCAAGATTCGTGCCCGCCGGGTCACCGGAAACTGCGTTCAGCATCAGCGCGACATCGCGATCGCGGTGAAGAACGCTCGCGAGGTAGCCCTGCTGCCGTTCAGCTCGGCGACGCGGTAGGACCGGAGGGACATCTGATGAAGCTGATTCTGACGACCGAGGTCGAGCACCTCGGCACTGCCGGTGACACCGTCGAGGTTCGGGATGGTTACGGACGTAACTACCTGCTGCCGCGCGGACTGGCGATTGTTGCCACCCGTGGTGCGGAGCGCCAGGCGACCGACATCCGTCGCGCCCGTGAGGCCAAGGAGATCCGTGGTGTCGAGCACGCCCACGAGATCAAGCAGGCTATCGAGGGCCTGGGTGCCGTTCAGCTGACGGTGAAGACCGCCGGCGAAGGCAAGCTGTTCGGCTCGGTAACCGCCGCTGACGTGGTGGGCGCCATCAAGGCCGCCGGTGGACCCAACCTGGACAAGCGCACCGTCACCCTGCCGAAGGCACACATCAAGCAGATCGGTTCGTACGCACTGGATGTGCACCTGCACGCCGGTGTGGCGACCAAGATCACCGTGGATGTAGTCGCCGCAGGCTGACCGATCGGAAGTACTGCCGGGTCAACGGCGTCGCGGGTTTCCGCGGCGCCGTTGCCGTATCTGTTGGCGAACGTATTGTACGCGTGTGCCACTCCAGCGAAGCTACCTCTAGTTAACCTAGAGGGTTGAGAGGGGTAACAGAACACGCCCGAGCCCGCAACCTGATGCGACACGCCGGGCGGATTCCCATCCACAGTCCTGTCAATTAGTTCACCGGCTGCCAACTGGGAAAAGTGCAGGAATGTAGGTAGCTATCCCCAGGTTGTCCCCAACCCCCTAACACCGGGTTGGACAGTAGTCCACACCCCATGCCCAGGCTCATCCACAGGGGCGCTTGGCAGGGCCGCCAGCAACATCTAACGTCTACCGCGGCGCGCGGGCTGAACTGTACTTGTCAGACCTCGCCGCGATCATGTGTTCGACTTGATGTGATTAGGAGGACCAGCGCGCCGTGGCGATAGTCGACGATCTGGGCCAGTCCGGCCCAGTTGCCCCTCCCGAGGAGGAGTTCGGCCGTCAACCACCCCAGGATGTGGCTGCCGAGCAGTCCGTGCTGGGCGGGATGCTGCTGTCCAAGGACGCCATCGCCGACGTGCTGGAGAAGCTGCGGCCGCACGACTTCTATCGGCCCAACCACCAGAGCGTGTATGAGGCCATCCTCGACCTGTACGGCAGGGGAGAGCCCGCTGACGCCGTGACGGTGGCCGCCGAGCTGGACCGGCGCGGGCAGCTGCGCCGGGTGGGCGGTGCGCCGTATCTGCACACGCTGATCTCCACCGTGCCGACCGCCGCCAACGCCGGGTTCTATGCCGGGATCGTGGCCGAGAAGGCACTGTTGCGCCGTCTCGTGGAGGCCGGGACCCGCGTGGTGCAGTACGGGTACGCCGGGGCCGAGGGCGCCGATGTCGCCGAGGTGGTGGACCGCGCACAGGCCGAGGTCTACGACGTGACCGACCGGCGGATGTCGGAAGACTACGTGCCCCTCGAAGAGCTGCTGCAGCCCACGATGGATGAGATCGATGCGATCGCGTCGGCCGGCGGCATGTCCAAGGGTGTGCCGACGGGTTTCACCGATCTGGACGAGATCACCAATGGGCTGCATCCGGGTCAGATGATCATCGTGGCGGCCCGGCCGGGTGTGGGTAAATCGACCCTTGGTCTGGATTTCATGCGGTCATGCTCGATCAAGCACCAGCTGCCCAGCGTGATTTTTTCACTGGAAATGAGCAAGACCGAGATCGTCATGCGACTGCTCTCGGCCGAAGCGAAGATCAAACTGGGCGATATGCGCTCGGGCCGGATGAGCGATGACGACTGGACCCGGCTGGCACGGCGGATGAGCGAGATCAGTGAGGCGCCGCTCTACATCGACGACTCCCCGAACCTGACCATGATGGAAATCCGCGCCAAAGCGCGACGGCTCAACCAGAAGGCCGGGCTCAAGCTCGTGGTCGTCGACTACCTGCAGCTGATGACCTCCGGTAAGAAGCACGAATCCCGTCAGCAGGAAGTCTCGGAGTTCTCCCGAAACCTGAAGCTACTGGCCAAGGAGCTTGAGGTTCCGGTCATCGCGATCAGTCAGCTGAACCGTGGTCCCGAGCAGCGCACCGACAAGCGTCCGCAGGTCTCCGATCTTCGTGAATCTGGCTCGCTGGAACAGGATGCCGACATGGTGATCCTGTTGCACCGCCCGGATGCGTTCGAGCGTGACGATCCGCGCGGTGGTGAGGCCGACCTGATTCTTGGCAAGCACCGTAACGGTCCGACGGCCACCATCACCGTGGCGCACCAGCTGCACTTGTCGCGCTTTACCAACATGGCGCGGTAACTACATTCTGTAGGTTCTCAATTCGAATGGCCAATTCTCAGTTCTGATGGCCACTGCTTGGCCAATTGGCCACAAAAATGAGATTTGAGCTCTATCCGGCGGGGCTGTCGGGCGGTGACGACGGTTGAACATTCGGTTTGGTAGCGGTCACTCGCCACATACGACGGGGCAGGTCGCCCTCGTCGAAGGGATCGACGTCGTCGAGGACCCAGTCTTGAGCGAGATCGTCAACCAGCTGGCGTGAGAAGAAGTGCACTGCGAAGCCGCCGTGTTCGAAGATGTCGTCGCCACAGTCCTGCCCGGCGCCGTAGTGGGCGTCGCCGGTGTGCCTGACCGTGTAGATGAGCTTTCCGCCCGGTTTCAGGGTGCGCCAGATTTCATCGATTGCATCGTGAATCTCTTTGGTAGACAGTGCCATACACAGCGCCATGTGTGCGTATACGGCGTCAACTGATCCGGAGTCGAGCGGGAGGGGTTCGCGGAGGTCGTGCACGATCTCCGAAATGTTGGCCTCCAAGTGCTGTGCCTTGGCGGCTAGTTGGATCTGCTCTATGGCGACTTCGCTGAAGTCCGTAGCGATTACGGTGAATCCCTCGCGTGCGAAGTAGAGCGCGTCGCGTCCGTGTCCGGCAGCAAGTTCTAAAACACGCTCTGCTCGTGCGTTCTTGAAGAGCTGAGCTGCGTGCCGCGCCGCTTCGGATGGCTCGGCTCCGTACATGCCTGGGTGCTGCTGGTAGGTGTCTTGCCAGTGCTCACGTTGCGCTGCAGCCAGATCTGATGGGTGATTTGGCATTTGGGATCATCTTCTCAAGTGATTGGTGGAGGAGTGGGTGGTCACTGTGGTGTTCCTGCGTCGACGGGCAGTTCGTCTAGTCGCCATTCGAGCATGCCGTCACTGAGGCGGATAGCCCGTCGGCCCCGGTCGGTCAGCATTTGGACGGCGTCGTAGGCCATGGCGCAGTACTCGCCGCGGCAGTAGACAACGATCTGAGCGCCTGTAGGTAGTTCGGTGATCCGTTGGGTGAGTTCGTTGACCGGGATGCAGATTGCGCCGGGGATGTGGCCGGCGAGGTATTCCTCTCTTGGTCGCACATCCAGGACCACCGCCTCGCCGGACTGGACCAGCCTCACCAGCTCTTCGCGCGTGATCTCTGCGGACTCTTGGGTGCCTAGATAGGCGTCGCGGGCATACGGGACCGCGGGCTGGTGGGCTTCGGCGACCTTGCGTAGCAGCGCTAGTAGTTGCGCCACATCGTCACCGGCCAATCGGTAATACATGCGCGGCCCATCTCGGCGGGCCACCACAAAGCCAGCTTGTTTGAGGGTCTGCAGATGCGCCGAGGTGGTGGTCACGTTCAGCCCGGCAGTTTTGGACAGCGCCTCCACCGTCCGCTCGCCCTGGGCCAGTAGATCCAGCAGTTCCAGGCGCTTGCCGCTGGCCAGCGCCTTGCCGCTGGCTGCGAACGCTTCGTACAGCGCGACCTTTTCCGGGCTCATGACGTATCCCACCCTCGCTCTTTCCATAGATCTTTGGAATATAGTTGTATATGGTACCGGCTGGTGGCGTATGCCAGGGCTGTTCTGGTCTTGCGCAGCCTGTCTGAAGCGATTCTTGAACAACCTGAGGAGGACGCGATGGGACGGGTATTGACCATTGGGTACGGGGCGATCAGCTACTTGATCTTCCTCGGATCGTTCCTCTACTCGATTGCCTTCGTGGGGAACTTCCTTGTGCCGCGCACCGTCGACAACGGTCTCATCTCCTCGGCCACAGAAGCTTTCGTGGTGAATGTGGTTCTGCTGGGCTTGTTCGCGATCCCCCACAGCGTGATGGCCAGGCCATTGTTCAAGCGTTGGTGGACACGATTCGTGCCGTCAACCGTTGAGCGCAGCACCTATGTGCTGGTATCGAGTCTCCTTCTGGTCCTTCTGTTTTGGCAGTGGCGCACGATGCCTGCCGTGATCTGGGATGTGAGCTGGACACCTGGCCGGATCGGCCTGCATGCGTTGTTTTGGCTCGGGTGGGCCATCGTGCTGGCCTCGACGTTCATGATCAACCATTTCGACCTGTTTGGGCTGCGCCAGATTTACCTCGCCTGGAAGCACACGCCCTACAGTCATCTCGTTTTCCGGGAAACGATGCTCTACCGGCTGGTACGCCATCCCCTGATGCTCGGTTTCATCGTTGCGTTCTGGGCTGCTCCCACAATGACAGCCGGGCACTTGCTATTTGCAATAGCCACAACGGTATACATCCTGATTGCGCTGCAGTTCGAAGAGCATGATCTACGCCAAGAGCTGGGCGAGCCCTACCGTGAATACAGCAGCCGGGTTCCGATGCTCATCCCGGGAGCGGCGCCTCGTAAGGATCGCGTCGAGCGCAGCGAAGATGCCTCTAGCCCGTAAGAAGTCCGATAGCCGTTACGACGCTTTGTCGCTCGCTGGCACGACAGTTCCGATCGCGGCGATGGCCTCCAGAATCTCCCCGGAGCGGGGGACCGCGTCCGGATCGGAGATCCACTGGATCATTAGGCCATCGATGATGGCCATCAATACCGTGACGATCGTGGGCAAGGACTCGGGTGGTTCGATGTCTGTTCCTGCCAGCGCAGCCCTGGCCAGGTCAACTGAATGCTGGCGAACCTCGGCGTAACCAGAGGCGAGGCGCTCCCTTAAGTCTTGTGAGCGCAGTGCGGGGGCATAGGACTCGATACACGCTTGAACGGCGGGCCGGATCTGCTCGAAGGAATCGACGGTGGCGGCCAATACCGCGCGGATCTGTTCGTAAGGGCTAGTGGCAGTGCTCTGGTCAAACGCCTGCTGGACACGCTGGTTCCATGTTGCGAAGCACAGACCTAGCGCGTCGTTGAGCAGGGCTTCCTTGCTGCCGAAGTGGTAGTTGATCGAAGCGAGGTTAGCGCCGGCCGCTTTGGCGATGTCGCGCGAGCTGGTGTTGCCGTAGCCGCGTTCCTGCAGGCAATCGACGGCGCCCTGCAGCAGTTTGTCGCGGACGGTGGCCGAGTCTTGCATACCCACATACTATCGTGATAAACAGTCGTTTAGTACAAACGTTTGAACATCAATTTAGGAGCCGGTATGGCAAACGAGATTGTGGGTTTCGTCGGCGTCTACAACGGTGACGGTGGTGTGCGCGGCAATCTGGCCTGGGCCTTGGGCAAGCTGCAGGGGACCGCGTCCTGCGCGCTGTGCGATATCACGCACCGCGGGGTGCGGGCCAACCCGCAATGGAAAGACCTCGCCTGCACGTTGGGAGTGCCGATCGAGCTGGTGCATCGCAATGAGCGGTCCGCACAGATCGCGCAGCTCACTGGTGATCGGACTCCTGCGGTGGTGGCCCAGACGGCCGAGGGCTACCAGGTCGTGATGGGGCCTGAAGACTTCACGGGCGCCTCCGGTGATGCCGTGGCGTTCATTGATGCGCTGCGTCAGGCGTGCGCCGACAAGGATTTGGTGTGGCCGGGGGTCGACGTGCCTGAATTTGGGCAGTCTCAGCGGTGACAGCAGCCTTGCCGCCGGGGCCGCGGCTGCCGCGGTTTGTGCAGAGTGTGCTGTACCTGAAGTTCCGGGAACGGTTTTTGCCGGCGATGCGTCGCAGGTACGGGGATGTGTTCTCGTTGCAGGTGCCGCCTTATGCGGACAACTTGGTGGTGTACACGTGCCCCGAGCACATCAAGGAGATCTTCGCTGCGGACCCAAAAGTTCTGCACGCCGGTGAGGGCAACCAGATCCTCAAGCTCGTGATGGGTGAGCATTCAGTGCTGATCACCGACGAGGACGAGCATGCACGGATGCGGTCTCTGCTGATGCCCGCCTTCACCTCGGCGGCCCTGCGGGGGTATCGGGACATGATGGCCACCGTCACCCGAGAGCACATCAGCCAGTGGGACACCGGAGCTCCCATCAGGGGTCTGGACTGTATGAACGCACTGACCCTCGACATCATTGTGCGGGTCGTGTTCGGGGTTACCGATCCAAAAACAAAGTCCGAGTTGACTCACCGCCTGGACCGGATTGTCAACATCCACCCGGTGATCTTCGCTGGAAGGCTCAATCCGGCCCTCAAACGCGTCCAACCCTGGAAGGGCTCGCACGACAACCAGCGCAAGATCGACGACATCCTCTATAGCGAAATCGCCAGCCGCCGCGCCGTTTCCGATCTTGCTAGCCGCACCGATGTGCTTTCGAGGCTGCTGCAAAGCGGCGCGAACGCCGCGACACCGTTAACCGATGCCGAACTGCGCGATCAACTCATCACCCTGCTACTGGCCGGACATGAAACCACGGCGGCCGCGCTGTCATGGACGCTGTGGGAACTGGCCCAGAACCCGAAGATCCAGGCCGAGGCCGTGGATGCAGCATCGCGTGGCGATGATCGCTTCCTGGAGGCCATCCTGAAGGAAGGGATGCGCCGGCACACGGTGATCGTCTCTACAGCAAGGAAAGTCACCACCCCCACCGAGATCGGCGGCTGGCACCTGCCCACGGGGATGGTGGTCAATACCTCGATCCTGCTGGCGCATAACAGTGAGGAATCACATCGCAAGCCCGCCGAGTTCCGCCCCACCCGCTTCCTGGATGGCACCGTGGCCTCGAACACCTGGCTGCCATTCGGCGGCGGTGTACGCCGATGTCTGGGTGCAGGATTCGCGCTCACCGAGGGAACTGTGATCCTGCAAGAGATCTTTCAGCGGTTCACCATCAGCCCGGCAAAACACCTCGCCTCCGAAACCCCGTGGGTCCGCAACATCACCACCGTCCCTAAACATGGTGCACGCCTGTGGCTCACTCCCCATCACGACAGGACCTTCGCCTAGTGGCCCACGCCGACAACAAAACGTTCGGCCGGATCAGCAGTTTCAGCGCACGCCGCGCATGGTTAGTGGTCGGCGGCTGGATCATTCTGCTCGGTGTGCTCAATGCCGTGATACCGCAGCTCGAAATCACGGTGTCCAAGTACTCGGCGCCCTTCATGCCCGCGAACCTCACTGCTGCACAAACTCTTCGCGACATGTCCACTGATTTCGGTGTCCCGCAATCAGCCTCAGTAGGCAGCGTCGTGCTGGTCGACGAACACGGACTGACCGCTGCCGACCATGAGCTGTCCCAACGGCTCATCGAGGCCCTGCGCGCCGACCACAAGAACGTCGCCTATGTCCTGGACACCTACAGCAATGACCAGCTGCGCGAGATCTCCCTGAGCCCCGACGGCAAGGCCATCAACTTGCTTGTCGCAGCCACCGGCGAGGTCGGCTCCACCGACGCGCACCGCAACGTCAACGAAATCCGCAAAACGATCGCCGTCCTACCCAAACCAGAAGGCGTGCAGATCTACTACACCGGGTTCGCGCCGACACTTGCGGACCTGTTCACAGCCATGGACCGCTCCCTTGTGATCATCACCGGCGTTTCGGTACTGCTGATCACGATGCTGCTGCTGGTCGTCTACCGCTCGTTGGTGTTGGCCTGCATCCCGCTGCTTACCATCGGCGTCTCCCTCGGGGTGGCACGTCCCATCGTGTCGCTACTGGGCATCACCGGGACACTGACGGTCTCGAATTTCACCATTGCCCTCATGACCGCGATGGTTCTGGGTATCGGCACCGACTACGCGATCTTCATACTGGCCAGCTATCACGAAGGCCGCCGAATCAAACTGCCTGTCCCTGAGGCCCTGCAACGCGCAGGGCAGAAGATCTCGGGAATTCTGATTGCCTCGGCGGTGACCATTGCTGCTGCCGCCTCGTCCATGGTGTTCGCGCGGATCGGCATGTTCAAATCGTCGGGGCTGCCTATCACCATCGGTGTCGCCATTACCCTCGCGGTTTCCACTACCTTGCCCTATGCGCTGTTATCGATTGCCGGACAACGCGGATACGCCGAGCCACGTCCTCTGAACGAACGCCGCTGGCGTCGCACGGGGGCCCGGATCATCCGCAGCTCCGGGCTGCTAGCTGCTGCATCCCTGGCTCTGCTGATTGCGCTGTCTGCTGTCTTGGTGACCCTGAGATTGAACTTCGATGAAAACTCGATGCAACTGGGCAACACCGAGAGCACCCGTGGATATGACAAGGTCTACGCCCACTGGGGAGTCAATGAAGCCGCCCCCGAATACCTGATCATCAAATCCGATCACGACATGCGCAACACCAACGACCTTGCCGCATTGGACATGATCGCCACAAACCTCTCCAAACTCCCCGAAGTCGCCGTGGTCCGCTCCATCACCCGACCCAACGGTAAAGCACTGGTACAGACCACGATCGGGCATCAAGTTGGCATCGTCGGCGACCGGCTCGGCGAAGCGCAGCAGCAGATCCAACAATCCAACCCGGACCTAGCCCGTCTCATCGCAGGGGTGAACCAACTGCGCGACGGCGCCTCCTCCGCCAATACCCAGCTGCCCCAACTACTGACCGGAATCAAACAAGTCGTATCCCTGGCCAAAGGGGTACTAAGCAGTTACGACACCGCAAGTGCCGCGCTGGCCACCGCATCCAACAACCGGATCGATGCCCCCCGCGCCATCGCCGACCTCAACTCGTCGGTCAATCTCCTGGATTTGGCTCTGCAAGCACTCAGTAACAACGACATCGCCGCCGCCGCAGCCAATTCGGTCAACTCCGCACTCGGCCCCATGCTGGCCCCAGAACCCGCACCCGAATGCGACGCCAATGCCCTGTGCACACGTGGCCGGGCCGATCTGGCTGACCTGGATGCGATCACCCACGGGGCAGTCGGGCGGGCGCTGCGCGACCTGCAAGCCGTGACCGCGATCCCGCAAGGGGCCATCGAGAACCTGCGGGCCGCACTACCTGGGATCCAAAGCACCCTCACCCAGCTGCAGGTGCTCGCAGCCCAACTAGGCGGGCGTTCCCAAGTCCAAGCTTCCGCGCGGCTGACCCAACTCGTGCATGGCGCCGAACAACTGACCGCAGGGATGTCGCAACTGGCCACCGGCCTGGGCCGCGTCAAGACCGGCGTCGAACAAGTCAGCACCCAGACCGGCACCCTCGACGCCGGCCTCAAAGAGGCATTGGACTACTTGAGTTCCGTCAGCACCCACACCGTCGGAGGGCCCGGGGCAGGGTACTACCTGCCGCCGCAAGGATTCTCCGATAAGAATTTCCAGGCCGGGCAAAAGCTGCTGTTCTCCGCCGACGGCATGGTTGCTCGCATGGTCGCGGTCTGGAAAGTCAACCCCTACAGCGCCCAAGCCCGCGACGGCGCAGTGCACCTGGTCAAAACAGCCGCACTTGCCGCCACCGGAACCACCCTGCAAAACGCACACATCGCCACTACCGGAATCGCATCCATATCAACAGACATGCAGGCCCAAGTCTGGCGCGACTTCTTCACCTTCAGCGCTGTCGCAATCCTGGGCATTCTGCTCGTCATGGCACTGCTGCTGCGCAGCATCCTGGCCCCTGCCTTCATGGTGGCCATGGTCACCCTCTCATTCGCTGCCGCCGCCGGCGTCAGCGTGCTCATCTGGCAGCACATCATCGGCGTCGACCTCGACTTCACCGTCCTACCAGTCTCATTCATGGCCCTCGTGGCAGTCGGAGCCGACTACAGCATGCTGTTCGCCTCTCGCATCCGCGAAGAATCTCAAGATGGCATGACCCGCGGCATCCTCCGTGGATTCGCCAGCACCGGCTCGGTCATCACCACCGCCGGAATCGTCTTCGCACTCACCATGTTCGCACTCATGAGCGGCAGCGTCATCCACCTGCTCCAAATCGGATTCACCGTCGGCGTCGGCCTGCTCTTAGACATCACCATCGTCCGAACAATCCTCGTACCAGCAGCCATGACCCTCATCGGAAACCACATCTGGTGGCCCAGCACAAGCGAGGCGCCGTCCCATCGATAACGAGGAAGGAATCTGGCAGTGATACAGCCAGCTAAACCTTGGGACGTGAACTGGGGAGGAGATCCAGAGCCGCAACGAAATAGCACTATGCGGTGCAGAGGTGAGCGTCAGATGCCCTCAAAGATTCGGGCCGACACGCGCCAAGTATTCGCACTGCCAGATCACACATCGATCGGAAGAAGGACGGTATGACGAGTTCATCAGCGCAAGCCGACGGCATCACCGTCTACTGGCGTCCGGGGTGTCCTTACTCGATCAAGCTCAGAACGCAGCTTCGCTTGACCCGGATTAAGTACACCGAGATCAACATCTGGGAGTGCCCGGACGCCGCTGCGTATGTGCGTTCTGTTGCCGATGGCAACGAGACTGTACCTACGGTCGACGTGGCTGGACACCCGCTGGTAAACCCGTCCTTACGCCAGCTGCTATCAGCGGCGCGTGCACACGCGCCAGCAGCGCTAAGGCGCCGATAGTTCGGCGTGTCGGCACCTCATGTGCGCGCCAACGGCGCAGGCTGGAACTGACAGTCCCCCGATCAGCGGAGAGCCGATGGGATGGTTGCAGCCAGAGCGCTAGAGACGACAGATAGAGACTTGGGTTCGATTGAGCCTGAGGGGGTTGTCGTCAAATTCCGCTCTGGCTTCACCGGTTCAGAGGTCCGGAGGCCCTGGCCGGGAGTGAGCGCTCAGGATCTACGGGCTGCAGCGCCGTGGCGCACATTCCGCTGGTACAAGGGGCAGAAGCACTACTCGGGAACGTACTGGTCTGCCACATGTGGCGGTCACGTCATCTACGAATCACGTTTGGAGCTAGCCCGTCTATTGCTCGCGGACTTCGACCTGGCGGTGTCGTGGATCGTGCCGCAGCCTGTGCTGCTGGAGACCACCGTGGCAGGCACCCGGTGCAGGCACATCCCGGACTTCTTACTGATCACTACAGACGGCCCTGTAGTGGTCGATGTGAAACCGGCTCGACAGGCGGCCAAACCATTGGTAGCGAGCACATTTGAGTGGACGCGCGCTGTGGTGGAGTCGCGAGGGTGGCGGTACGAGGTGTGGCACGACGCGGACCCCGTCAACCTGGCTAATGTGCGTTTTCTGGCCGGCTATCGGCACCCGCAGTATGTCGATACGCAGATCGTTGATGCACTATCTGGCAACGAAATTGCGGGAATGACCGTGGGTGAGGCGATCGACAGCGAGCAGCGGTGGCCCAGTGCGATGGTTCGCGCAGCACTGATGCACATGCTGTGGCGCCAGCGTTTCACCGTGGATTTGATGAAGCCGTTGAGCCGCGCGCACGTGTTGGAGTCTGCGGCATGAACCCCGCAGGTGTGCCCATAGGTGTGGGCACCCGGTTCCTCTACGACGGCGAGGTCGCCGAGATTACCGAGATGCATCCCAGTGCCACTGGGCTGCATGCGATCTTGCGCAGCAACCGCACCCGCCAAGTGCTGCGCTTATCGGTAAAAGAGCTGTTGACCGGTGAACGTGCCCGGATTCTTCCTGACCGAGCCGGCCCGTCCTCGAACGATCCGTTCGATACACCCGGTGTAGTACTGGCCAACATGGACCGCGCTGAGCGGCAGACGGTATCGGAGCGCGCCGCTCATGTGCGTGAGGTTCTCACTGGGTACCGGTCCGGTCATGTCGAAACCGCAGTTGACGGTGAGCCTCGCGCCCAGTACAGGCTGGATGTGCCATTGATGCGGCGATATGAGACCAAGGCCGCTGAGCTGGGCATCGGGATACGGACTCTGCGCCGCTGGATCGGTGAATTCCGGCGAAACGGCGAAGCCGGATTGGCCGAATCCAAGAAGCCAGTGGCTTCAACAGGGCGAGTGGATGAGAGATGGGTCCAGACCGCGGTGGAAGTTATGGTCGAGCACCAGGACCAGTCAAAGCCATCGCGGCTGTTAGTCATTGACCGCACTAATGCCAGGATAGTCAGGCGATTTGGGGCTGACGCGGTGGCACTGCCGTCGCGCGCTACCGCCTTTCGCGTGCTGAGCGAATTAGAGAAGCAGCATCCGACATTCCGGTTGAGTACGAAACGTAACCGGGACATCGCCGACCGGCCCGCCGGGGTGTACGGCAAGCTGCGCCCGACCCGACCTGGTGAATACGTCCTGATGGACACCACCCGCCTGGACGTGTTCGCGTTGAATCCACTGACACTGCAATGGATGCAGGCCGAGCTGACGGTCGCCATGGACTGGTACACCCGCTGCATCACCGGGCTGCGTGGTTACGGTGACGTTTTCGCGTACTAATGTGCAAGGACTTGCTGTGCAGGGCTGCGGTGGTTATGAGACCGAGCGGTGCCAGCACTTGCTGCAGGTTCCGACTGCGGCTTCGCTGCGTGAACAGTGATGCGGCCCCGCAGGCATGTTGACTAGCCGCTCGTCGGTTTCAACTACGGCCACTGGTTCGACTGCATCAACTGCGACAACAGAATCTACATCTATCCAAGTGATTTCGATCAGCAGTACACTGCAGAAGCGCCCTTTCGGCTTGTGAATGTGGCACCGAAGTCGACATCACCGAGAGATCGCCGACCCTGCGCAACTCCAATGATGTTGCACTGCGGGATGAACTAGTGGGCGGCCTGTACCGGTACCACAGCAGCCGCTACGAGCGCTGGCGGGACGTCGAAGGGTATACCACCGACGTCCGAGAAATGTTGATGCAGAGACGATTCGACTTCGTTGACCCGCAAAGGGCCTTCAGGAAGAAGATGACCCTCGCGCTGCACCTCGGTACCTATGAAGTGGCTATCGAGAACATGCTGCGCCGCGTGCGGCGATCAAGAGGATCGTCTATTACTGGGCCGCACTCTCAGAATCGGCTGACCCGAGATCTTTCTCGGCTCTCCCGTAGATCCAGCGGGTCACTGCGCCAAGGATGTTGAGGAGGATGCGTTCTTCTGGCTCATCGGCATTCGTGCCGTAGACGTTCATCACCGCTGAAGTACCGCCGGTGTCTTTATCGGTGAGTTCCGACCTTATCTCCCAAAGTGTCGGCGGTGCGCCTCTCCGCTGGGCATAAATACGCACCGAAAGCGACTGAAAATCCACGGCTTCGAGCACTTCGCATAGGAGAGTGCCGGTGTAGTTCGTCCCTGCGGTAGGGATGAGCTTACTGCGGAATTTTGCTCCGGCAGTTGGGCTGAAGTCCACGAAGCCGACTGGCCACAGCTCGGCATTCATGATCGCCATCCATACCTTTTCTCTCGGTTGGCGGAACTCCCAAACGATGCGCGCCATCCCGTCACGACCCCATGATGTCGAACACATTGCGTTGACCTTTGGCGTACGTGGAGTCATCGGGGCGCCAGAGCCATTTGATTGGTCTTGGCAGAGAAAAGTGTTCGAAGATCCTGGGCACGGGGGATGGCGAATTGCTTGCGGTAAGCACGCCCTGCGCCGCGCGCATACCGGCCTCCTTCGCGCTGTAAATGGATGTCGCTTCCCGTACGGACGTATGAGGCGCCGAGGAAGAGATTGTCGACAGCGGTAAAGGCATCGGGGTGGCAATGGCCTTCGCCCGGTGCTGAGACGGATCCGCGTCCATCATGATCGATCGGCCCGATTCGCTGAACGACAACGCAGGGTTCCAGTTCAGTCGCCGTAGACATTCCTGCTGGGCCGCCCCGTATGCCGGTACTTGCTTATCTGCTGGGCTCATCGGCTCTCTCATCGATCTCGCAGCCCGTGTGGTGAGTCCCGTAGGGAGGGCGATGATCGCCCGCGGGTGTTCAGAGAGGCGAGGCGGACCACCAGATCGGGGCTGAAGCGGACGGGGGTAATCATCCGACTGGCGGTGGTGGTTCGATCGGTAGTTGCGGGCCGCCGTAGGGGGTGGGGATTGTGTAGCGCCCCTGGGGTATTGGGTCTGCCCGCTGTAGGGGGTCCACGCCCGTGGGTGGGTTGGCGGTATCGTCACCTGGTGGGCGTGGTGCGTTGCGTGCGCCCCGGATCAACACCACGGGGTCGGGATTGGAACAGTAGCTGGTGTATAGGTAGGGCGCGGGATAGTCAGCATTCGAGGGTGGCTGTCGAGGGGTGCTGTAGTCGCAGGAGTAGCGAGGGTATATGTCGCCGATTCCCCAGATGGCGCCGTCGTGAATGGTTGTGCCCAAGGCTTCTACGGCCGAGCCGCGCTCGTTGGTAAAAAGCTTGTATAAGGCCGGCACTCGGACTGAGGCAAGGGGCGCGACGGTGGCGAGGTTGCCAAGAAGCTGGACCATGGTGTCGGAGTTGTCGTCGACCAGCCGGTCGATGTTGGTGAACGCGGACGGTGCATTGGCCAGTAGTGTTCGGTAACCGCCGTCCATCGCAGCCACGCCGGTCAACAGATGTCGCAGGTTCGGCGAGATTGCGGCCATTCCGGGCTGTACATCACTGAGAGTCGTTAACACGAGTCGGCTGTTCTTGAGCAGACTGACAGTCTGCGGGAGTACGGAATCGAGGGTTCCGAGTAGGAAGGCGCCTCCGTCGATGATGGCAGTGAGCTTGTCGGCGCCAGCTCGGGAGACGCCGAGTTCGCGGGTGATGGCTTGCAGCTTCTGCGGATCAACCTGGTCGAGTACCGCGTTGTAATCGGTGAGAAATTGCGTGAGGGACAACGGAACTGAGGTCTGTCGCCGGTCCACGGTATTGCCGTCGATGAGGTATGGGCCGGACGGGTCGTGCGGCCGAAAGTCCAGGTATTGCTCTCCGGCTGCCGATAGTCCTGATACCTGGACATCGCTGGTGGTCGGCACCTTGGCTGCGCGACTTAAAGTGAGCGTTGCGGACACTCCGTCGCTATCGGCGGCGACGGATTCAACTCGGCCGATCGGCACGCCGCGCAGTGTCACATCTTGGTTGGGCATGAGGCCGCCGGATTCGGCGAGGTGTACGCGGATATGGATGGACGGCGCTGTCGGGTTGATTCTGAGCGCACCGACCATTAAGTAGGTCGCACCTAAGGCAAGGATTACGCCGATCGCAAGCCACGACGTCAGGTATCTGTGTCGACGGATTTTAGCGACGGCCGCGACAGTCGCGTGGGCCAATCGTTCCCATACGGAGATGCGTGGTGAATTGGCGGTGCGACTCACGGGTGATCTGGCCCCTGTCCGACTACACGTTCTTGGAGGCGGAACAATTGGTATCGAAGAGATCCGACCAGATAGTCCCAGTCGGCTCGTTTGGGCCCGTGAAAGCCCGGGTCGCCTGCGTAGCCGATATCAGGGATGGCACCAAGCGCTATCTTGGGAATCTCTAAATGGCCGCCGACTGCTGTTCCTGAGGCAGCTTTGATAACAAGCGGCAGCAGCCGGTTCAATGACCATAGGAGGGGGTCGGGGTGTGTAGCGAGGCCGTTGAAGGCTTTCGCGGTTGTATTGAGATCTGTGACGATGCTTCGGGAGTCGGTGCCCTGGACTGACGGAAACCGTGCCGCTTGGCGCGTTATACCGCTGAGTTGGGCGACCAAGTCTGAGATGTTGTTTGCATCGGATGCGAGTGCTTCGGTGCCCGGTGCGGCCGCTTGTAAGATGTCGGAGATCTGGTCGCGGTTGGCTGCCAGCGAGGCTGCCAGCGTGTTCGTCTCAGCCAACGACTCCTGGAACTGCTGGGCTCTCGAATTCATTTTGGCGAGAAGCTGGTTGGACTTGCCGATAACTCGTTGTAGGGATTCGCCTCGGTTTCCAGTCGCGTCACCCAGGCCGTTGGCCAACTTGGTCATGCTCCGGATTGCGCCTCCGTTGACCAGCACAGCTGCCGAACTGAGCACTGCCTCCACTGTTGCGGCCGACTTGGTGGACTCCAGACTGATCGTGTCTCCGTCATGGAGCCATCGGTCAGAGCTGGTGAGGTTCTCAGGTGGCGAGGAAAGGGCGATGAATACGTCGCCCAGAGGGGTGGCTGATCGCAGCTCGGCGGTGGTTCCGACGGTGAGCCGGATATCGGAGCGGATCTGAAATGTAATGTGGGCAATATAGTTTCGTGCTGTCATTGACTCCAGCTCGCCTATGTCGGCGCCCGCGAGTTTAACTCTTGCTTTGGTCGGCAGATTGAGCGCATTCGCGAATTCTGCATGCAGCGTGTAGGTCTCGGTACTTAGATGCGGTGTCGGCAGCGGCAGGTCTTGCAGCCCGCTGCTGCATGCCGTGCTGACGCTGGTCACCAGCAGGGTGGTCAGCGTGGTCAGGGCCGAGGTGAGCCTCATTTCTGTCCCATCCGGGTCATGCCGTCGAGCATGGAGGTTAGACCGAAGTCTGGGCCGTAGTCCTGCAGCGTTCCGGTGCTGCAGCCCAGTTGCCGCAGCCCCATGAGATTGCAAATTTCCTTGCCGAACTGGCTATCGAAGACGACTTTGTCCGCCAGCATGTGGCCTCGAAAGACCTTGTTGACTGGGTCGATGGCGTTGTAGACATTCTCGGTTAACAGCGGCAGGACGTCGAAGATCTCGCTGATTTCGCGCCGCTTATCGACCAGGGTCCCGGTGATGGTGGTGCCGTTGCGAACTGCCTGGTTGATGTTGTCGCGGTTCTTATCCAGAAGGTCTGTGGCCTGGATGAGCAGTTGATTGGCTTGCCTTCCGGTTGTGCCTGACCCGATCGATTCATCGGCCAGGATTTGGCTCATCTTCCGCAGCGTTGTCCCGAAAAGCCTTATTTTACTGTCATTTTCGGCACCTGCGTGAGTTAGCTCGTCCAAGGCGCGAATAATTTGGGTGACGTTGTCCTTGGTGTTGCTGCCGCCGTTGGCGCCGAGCCGCATGGCCTGGGATAGTTGGTCGAGGGCGCTTTTGATCTGCGCGCTGTTATCGCCAACCTGGGCACCGACATCGATAAGGCGGGCGACTGCGCCATCGCTCTTGCCGTTTCCAGCCAGGGCTGCGGCCAGGCGGTCCACCATCTTCAGCACACGGTCGAATTGCACCGGCGATTTTGTTCGACCTAGTCCGATGAGGTCGCCGTCCTTGAGTACGTTCCCTTGACTGTAGGGCGGAGTCAGCTCGATATGCCGGTCGGTCAGGATAGAGGTGGATACCGTGACGGCCTGCACGTCAGCCGGAACTTTCACTCCCTTGTCCAGAGTGAATACGACCTCAACGTACGCGGGAGTGGTTGTGATTGCGGTGACCTTGCCTACCGGCATGCCCAGCACGGACACCGAGTTGCCGGTGTATAAGCCTGCAGCGTCATCGAATTGAGCCGTAATGGTTATGGAGCGAGCCGCGATGATCGTGGGTGTCAGCGCGGCTATTGCGGCAATCGCGGTGCAGAGCGCGACCAGCGCGAGAGTAATGCGACGATTCATTTGCAGTCCTTGTAGTACTGGATCATGTTGAATTGCTTTGCGCGGCCGCTGATTGCGCACATCCATGAGTCGACCAGGGGCCCGGCAGGAACGTTGATATCCAGGGCGTTGCCGGTGCCGAAAGCATTAGTGGCGTTCCTAATCATCAAAGGCGAAAGTTGCAGAATGCTGCGGAGTAGATCATCGTGCTGGCTGAGCATGGCTGTCACCTTGCTCAGATTGGCCAGAACCCCGTCGAGACCGGCGCGGTTGTCCATAACGATAGAGCCAAGGATGTCAACGATTTTGGTGACTGCGCGCAGCAGTTGTGTCAGGGATTCGCGGCGATCGACGATCTCTTGGAACAGACTCTGGCCTTGGTTTACGAGTGCGCCAATGTTGGCCTGTTGTTCGCGGAGCATCTCCGTTACCGAGGCAGTGCCGGAAAGCAATGAACCGATTTGGTCTCGGCGGCTAGACACCACTGCGGATAGTTCACGGAGATTTTCCATGGCCTGTGGGACCAGTGGCGGTAGCCCGTTGAGGTTGCGGCTTAATGCGTCGACGGAGCGGCCGATCTGATCAGCATCGACCTGCTCGAAGGTCCCGGTGGCATCTGCCAGGGCAGTCTGCAGATCGTACGGCACGCCGGTGTTCGCCAAGGGGATTGTCCAGTTCTCCAGCGGCGCATCGCCTGCGGGCCGCAACTCCACGTACCGCGAACCAAGCAGTGTCGTGACCTTAATGTTGGCATGGCTACCCGAACCGACGCGAATGTCATGACGGATCCGGAGCCCGACCAAAACATGGTTCCCGACTAGGGAGGTTCCGGTGACTTTCCCGACGGAGACGCCGGCCACGGTGATGTCGTCGCCGGACTGGATTTGGGCCGCTTGGGCGAACTCCGCCCGATACCGGGTGTAGCCCAACCCGGCCTTGTTGATCATCAGGATTCCGGCAACGAGGGCGATGGTCACTGCGACCGACACAGCGCCCACGGTGGCTGCGCTTCTTGACGACCAACGACGACGAGTGACGCGCATAAGTGCGGTGACCTTAGGACGAAGATCAATCGTCATGGCGTGGGCCTGCATTTCGATGTATACATCGGTTTTCCGCCCGGGGTCGCGGCATTGACGATGGTCGGCAGGACCTGCCATGTGCCGGGTATGAAGGTGACGTCGAGTTCGCAGCCGTACAGGTCGACATATGCGCCTTGCTGGAAGGCATTGGAGATGGCAAGAAGTGCCAACGGCGCGTTGGCACCGAGGAAGGCCAGTTGAGGTTCGATTTCGATGAGGTGTTTGAGAAATCCGGGTTCTCGGCCCACCAGCTCCGCGAACTGCGGGTGTATGGATTGGGTGATGCCGGCCAATCGCCGCGCAACTGAGGAGATCGATCCAGCATTTGAAACTAGCTCCTCTCGGCGGCCGTTGAGCTGAATGATCATTGCTTTGCTTTGCGATAAAACAGTTTTGAGGCTCTTACTTTGCTGAGCCAGGCTGGAGACGAGACTATTGAGATTGGTGATGACGCCGCCGAGGATTTCATCGCGTCCCACCAGCGTCTGCGTCATCGTGGTGGTCTGTTCGACCAACGCGGTAATGGAGTCGGTGTCACCTTGCAAGGCTTGGATCACTGCCCGCGTCAGATCGTCGACCTTCTGTGGTTCAAGGACGCTAAACAGCGGTTCAAAACCGTTGAGTAGCAGCCCGATATCGAAGGATGGCTCGGTACGTTCAGGCGGGATAACAGCGCCGGGGGCGAGCTTGCCGGTGGTGCCATCGGATCCCAGAGACAGGCCGAGATAACGCTGTCCCACGATGTTCTGATAGATAACCGAGGCGATGGTGTTCCCGAAGATGGATTGGTCCGCTTGTACCCGGAACGTGACCATGGCGTTGATGCCCTCAAGGGACACGTTCTCCACGCGTCCAACGCGCACACCGGCCATGCGTACGTCGTCTCCTTCATGGAGACCAGAGACGTCGGTAAAGATCGCGTAGTAAGTGTCCGAATCTCCTGGAATCTCTCGGCGTAACGTTGTGAACACCATTGACGTGAGCCCGACCGACACCAGTATGAAGAGAGTGAGCCCAACAAATGGCTTGCGATAGTTCATTTCGCTTCCTTCGTCAGTCGCGAGACCGTCGCTCTCGTGCCGCGCGCAAGAGGCCCCATTAGCAGTTGTGTTGCCGTAGTCGCCGGGAAGCCTACGATTTCGGATATTTGGTTGCGTTCGTGCTGGCTGCCAATAGGCCCGATGTTGCCCCCGAATGAGGCCGGCGCCAACGCGGTTGGTGACTGGTCGGGGCTGGCGGGTGGGGCTAGCCCCGGGGGCGGGATGTACCTGTCCGGCAGGAGCTGCGGTGGCAGGTCTGGTGTTGCATAGCGTGCGATGTCGGGGGTGACGCCACCAGGTTTGCGTGGGGGCGCGGTGGCACAGCTGGGACCTTCGAGCTCCCCATAGCGAGGGCAGTCTTCGCGCGTGTACAGGGTGGACGGGGTGAACGATACGATTACTTTCGCATTGAGTTGTTGTTTTTCCGGGTCCCATACCTGTTCGATAAATTTGTCAGACAAGCCTTTTGCCATGTTGGCCAGGTTCGGAATGGCGTCGTGCCGCTCAGCGAATACCCCCAGCACGGGCGTTATGTCTGTTGAGATGGTGATCAGTTGGTCCGCGTGGTTGTCCAGTCCAGTCCGCAGAGTGCCCAACGTATGCGTGCCCCCGGAGAGTAGATCGGACAACTGCTCACGCTTCTCGGCGAAAGTCCGCATGGGAATCACGGCTTCGTGTAGCGCATCGATAAGAGCGGGCGCCGTTGATTTGAGGCCCTGCACGGCGTTCAGTAGTGCCGATAATGTCGATGGGTTCGACACGCTAGTGCTGGTGGTAACGACCGCGTTGAGCTGGTCGAGCAACCGCTCAAGTTGCGCTCCGGATGCAACGAGTTTCTTACCACGGTTCTCGGTGGCGGTAGCAAGAGTGTCAAGCAAACCGACTGCGTCGCCATCGGATGTGCGTCCCGTGGATAGAAGTATGTCGCGCAGCTTGCTTACCGTGGACTGGAATAGGACGGTAGAAAGCTCGGAGTCCTCGGCGAGCGCGTCGCCTCCGCGAAGCGGAAGACCCGACCCATGTTCCACCAGCTGAATTGAGGAGACTGCGAAGATATTGCTGGGGACCACTCGTGCCGTCACTGTATTTGGAATACTCTGTGCAGATTGAGGTTTAAGGTCGATCTGCACCAGGTTAGGTCTGCCGTTTACTGCGGGCGTGACGTCAGTGACGCGCCCGACGAGCATGCCGCGGTACTTCACGTCAGATCGGGCAGGTAGACCGTCACCCACATTGCGCAATTCCGCAGTGACCCGGACAGTGTGCTCGAGTCTGCCGGTCGATTTGGCCAAAAGAACTGTTGTCACCAAGGTGACAAGCACGATGACAGCTGAACCGTAGGCGGCCAGCCGGCCATCCGATGCTCCGCGAGAGTTGGGGTCAAAAGAGTTTGGCATCGGTCAGCCGCCGAACCGCGCACCGGAGTCGACGCCCCAGAGGGCCATCGTTAATAGCATGTTCGCGGTGATCATCACAATGATGCAGGCGCGCATGGCATGACCCGCCGCGATACCGACACCTTCGGGCCCGCCGACTGCGTAGAACCCGTAGTAACACTGGATGGTTGAGGCAATCCACACGAAGACAACGGCTTTGATCACCGAAAAGATGATGTCGGTGCCGCTCAACATCATCGAGAAGTAGTGCATGTAGGACCCCATCGATGAATTGCCCGAGAATGCAACTACTAGCTGGCAAGACAAGTACATGCAGGCTATGCAGGCAATGTAAAGCGGTAGAACGGCAATCGAGGAGGCGATGAGCCGGGTGGTCACCAGATATGGGATCGGCCGAATCGCTAGTGATTCGGTAGCGTCGATCTCCTCGCAGATGCGCATAGCGCCCAGCTGCGCAGTAAATCGGCACCCGGCCTGCATGGCGAATGCCATGGCGGCCATAAGCGGTGCCAACTCGCGCGTCGACACCAGCGAAGAAAGAAACCCGGTTGCCGGGCCCAATCCGAGCAGGTTGAGCATTGCGTACCCCTCGACGCCGATAAGCGCGCCGATGATTGCGCCAAGGACTATCACCACCGCTGCAGTGCCGCCTCCGACCACCAAAGATCCATTACCCCAAAGGATGTCAATGAGTAGCCGTTGTAGTTCACGCCGATAGTGTCGAAGCACGACTGGCACGGTCACTACGCCCTGCGCGAAAAACTCTGCCAAGTGACCCACTCGCCCGAGCGGTCTACCGGCGCGGGTAATCGCGCGTGCGGCACGGTCAAGCCGTAACGGAACGTAACGCGAGACCGTCATCTCACAGCCCCGTTCGGGGGAAAAGCAGGATGTAGAGCTGACTGAAGGCGACGTCAACGAGCAGCAGTACCAGCACCGATTCCACCACGGTGGCATTTACGGAGTTGGCCACATCTGCTGGGCCGCCACGCGTGCTCAACCCCTTTTGACATGCCACGACCGCCACGATTGCGCCGAAAACTGCGGCTTTGAGCAGTGCCAGCCACATGTCGCTGACGGTTGCGAACGAGGCGAAGCTGGCCACGAAACTGCCGGGCACTCCGTTTTGGAAGTACACGTTGAAGACGTAGGTCGCCAGGAAGCCGATTACACAGGTGATTCCCGTCAGAAGGACCCCAATCAGCACAGTAGCGACGAACCGCGGTACGACGAGCCGGCGCACCACAGAAACTCCCATCACTTCCATGGCATCGACTTCCTCGCGCATGGTGCGCGAACCCAGATCGGCGCAGATGGCTGAACCGACAGCCGTGGCCAATAGAATCGCAGCGACCAGGGCAGCACCTTGCCGGATGATCGCCAGCCCGCTTGCGGCCCCCGCGAGGGAGGTTGCACCGATTTGTCCAGCGACTAAGGCGAACTGAACTGACAAGGTCACCGCTACCGGCAATGCGACCAGGAGGGTCGGTATCACTGATGTTGACGCCATGAATGCGCCCTGTCGGACGAACTCGCCAAACTGAAATCGACCGCGCGCGATATCTACAGCGAGGCAACGCATTGTGTCGGAGGCGAGCATGACCTGACGGCCCACGGTGTCCAGTGCGGTGGTGGGATGTCGCCGTATGTATCCCACGCCCCAGCTCTTGATGGTGTCTACGGCGCCGGGCTCACGCGCCATGCAGGACCTCGATTGCCGCTGCGGGACAAATCTGAGCGGCGGACTCAGCCTGGTGTAGTGCATTGGCGCCCAACGTAACCCCGGTGTTCAATTCGGCAACGCCATCGCCATCTAGCTGGAACAGTGTCGGATACTCACGCGCACAATAACCCGAGCCCATGCAGAGGTCTTGGTCCACCGAGATAACGTTGCCTTCGAACGATATGTCCATGTCTGCTGCCCTACACCCGTCTCACCGTGACCGGTAGGCCACCCTTGACGGTGACGGAGAAGTTGAAGTGGTGTCGCGGAGACCAACCTTCTGGAAGTTCAAGCCGGTAGCGCTGGAACATGATGGCCAACAAGAACTGGGCATTCATGTACGCCATCCCTGTCCCAACACAGTGATGGGGTCCGGATCCGAAAGGCATGAACGCCAACCGAGGACGTTGCTTGACATGAGCCTCGTCTAGGAAACGTGTTGGGTCGTACCTGTCGGGGTCCTGCCACCAACGTGGGTCGCGGTGTATTGCGTAGAGAGATGGGCCGACAATGGTGTACTGCGGTATCAGGTAACCGCCGATCACATCGTCTTGCATGGCGAAGCGGGGATTGAAGGGATGCCCCTGAAGTCGCTGGCCCTCGTCGAAACATGCTTTGGCCCAGTTGAGTCTGGCCAAGTCATCCTGGGTAGGAACCGCACCACCAAGAGCGTCAATCTCGTCATAGAGCCGCGCGAGGTGCTCCGGATGAGAGAGCAACAACGCCAGTGTCCACGATAGCGAAGCCACGACGGTCTCATACCCGCCGGCCATTAGGATCATCAGCTCCATAGTGAGATCTCGCTCCGACAGCGGGGTTCCGTCGTCGTACCGCGCGTCCAGCAGAAGGCTCAACAAATCTGGTGTGCCGACAGGATTGGCGCGGCGGTCCTGCACGATTCGCCGGATCAGTGAGCGGAGTCTAAGCATCGAGTGCGGCGCAGTTTCGCGTCCAGGGAAAGGGACAAGCGCGGGTCTTGGGCTCATCATCAAGGGCGTGGCCATAAGTGACATGAACATGCGCAGGTCAATATCGGTTTCGTGAATCTCGCGGTCGGTGATCGTCGAAGAGAACATCGCGCGCAGAAACGCCGGCAGTGTGACTTGCGAAATCGCGTGCTGCAGATCAACTACTTGGCCGGTGCCCGCCCACTGGGACCACCGGTCGACCCGCGCCACGAACTCGCCCGCAATAACGTCGGCCACACGGCGCAGATGGCGACGACTAAACATCGGCATCAGCATCCGTCGTCGTTGCCGGAACTTTCCGCCCTCCAGCATTGGTATCGCAGCGCCGATCATCCCGACAAGCGATGATCCCGGCCCAATCATGCTGTAGCGCCCGTTCGGATCATCCATCACGTGGCTCGCATAGTCAGGGTGGTTTACCACGACAAGATTGCCCGCGGGCATGGGGATCTGATAGATATCGCCGTATTCGCGGGCGCAGCGGCGGAAGAAATCGAAAGGATCTCGCCGCATCTGCGGAACGGCACCGACAACTGGAAGACCGCGCGGGCCGGGCGGCGTAAGAACAGGCGTTCCCAGACCGCGAACAGCGCCAGACAACAACGGTACCGAGCCGCGAGTAAGCCAGAACGGGTCTTTCCGCTGCGCACCCTTACGGAACTCCCGGGCTAATCGGCTCACCTCACCTACAGAGGGGTTTGGAGGAAGGGGGCCCAGCGCCGGGAGTCTCGACCTCTGAGAATGCCGTGGCGCAGCCGGCTGGGTTGTGCCTGTTATCGGGCAACCGTTCACGGTCATGTCAGCGCCGCCTCGACAACCGGGTCAGCGACGGGCGTCGGCTTGCCGATGACCCGGGCATTCGCGACGTCTCGGTAACGCTGAACAGAGGGCGCGTAGGCCACGAGGACCACCGCGAGTAGGTTCAGCGCAGTCGACAGCACAGCCAAGATCCATGACGGGAGAGGACTCAACCTCATGTGGATGGCGAAATAGTTAGGTAGCGTGCAGACTATTGTGTAAGCCAAGTATGCTGCTGGCGCCACGAAAGGCACTGTTGCCCAACGCCATCCGCGAAGATGGGGCCGTATCAGCATCAAGGCCCATCCGATGATGACGAGGAAGCCCCCGTTCTGGATCAGGCTGGGCAGGGGAACTCCGAAGACCAGCGCGTTGTTGCTGTAGTACTTCATGAGCCCGAACTGACTGTTGACCATTTCGCCGATGCATTCAAAGACGCCGAACACGACGGCAAAGCTGATGAGTGTCCACGCAGGTAGTCCGCGCTTGATCATCTGGTACACGATCACGGCGGTCGGCGCAGTTCCCACCCAGACCAATGGCACGAAGATCGGCAAGGGCCGGTCGGCGATTGTGACGTATGGCAGGGCGTTGGTCATGTATGTCGTGGCGCCGATGACGTCGAGCCACGGCTCGACGAAGTATGGGAGCACCGTGACGCCCCCCACCATGATGAGCCAGTACAAGGGTGCATCCTCGTCGCGCCGCACCGTGAGCCAGACGACGTAAACCAACGACACAACGAGCGCTGCGCTCAACAGCCCAACCACGGTCCAACCCCACCAAGGCACGCACTCAGTGACCGGGGGCGGCCCCCATTCGGCTCCCGTATGTAGTGGTGACACCTTTGCTCCTTCTACCGTGATCTGCGTCTCTGGCGCGACGCTAGTGTCCAGGACAAGAACGTGTCAATACAAAGACGACAATTCATTCCGCAAGTGAACTAGGTGTACGCATAGGGGAACGGCTAAGATTTGAGCGTGGCTACTCGGCAGGAGACCCCCACGCGCCTGGTCGATCGCCAGCGCGCCAAGCGCAGCGAGATGGTCAAGGAAGAGGTCATCGAGGCGGCTCTCATCGAGTTCGCCGAGCGCGGCTATCACCAGACCTCGATCGCGCACATCGCCGAACGTCTTGGTTCGGGGCACTCGATGTTCTACCGGTACTTCACCAACAAGAGGGACATTCTTGAGCACGTGGTCCGGCACACCGGCGATCGTGTGGCTGCCGCGCTGTCGACGGCGATGCCAGAAAGCCTCGACAACCTCGAGGAGTTCGAGGAGTTCGCCGTAAAGCTCGGTACGGCATTCATTGCGATCATCACCGAGGATCCTCGGATCTCACGGTTGATGCTGATGCAGAGCATCGCGATCGACCGTGAGATGACTGAACAGTTCATCGGCGGATTCAAGTTTGGCGTTGCGGCCCTCAGCGCGTTCATTCGTGGCGGTATCGACAAGGGCTACATACGCGCCGAGATTGACGTGCCGTCAGTGGCGGAGTCCATCGTGGCTATCCCATTCGGGCTCATGCTGCGCCACGGTCACAAACCCGACCGGGAAGTGCTTGAGGCGCACGTGCGTGCCACAGCCGATTTCGTCTGCCGTGGCATTGCAGCTCCGTAGCTTGCGGAGGGTCTCAATTCTGATGGTCACTGTTTGGCCAATTGGCCACAAAGGTGAGAATCGACTGCGGTGGGACGGGGTGTCGGTGCCGTTCGTGTTTGTCTGAGGCGCACGCTTGATCTGGAAGTCCCCCGCTCAGCGGAGATCCGATGAGATGGTTACGGCCAGGGCATTAGAGGAAGTCGACTGCGGCTGGGGTTCGGTTGAGCCCGAGGCGGTTATCGTCAAGTTCCGGTCTGGTTTCAGTATCTACGAATCACGGTTGGAGCTGGCGCGCTTACTGCTCACTGATTTTGATCGTGCGGTGACGTGGATTGCGTCGCAGCAGGTAGGGCAGGTCAACTGTCACCCAATCGTGCAGCAGACCCGAGCGTCTTCTAGTTAGCTGCTTGCCAGCAGGCTCCCGTGACGGTTGGTAGTAACCAGCACTTGCAGGGGAACTATGGGCGAGAAGATGCCACGAAATGGCCGTTTACAAACTGGGCCATCGTATGCAGCGGCAATTCCCGTCGCACAGAGACTCACCGTCGTGGCCACCATCTGGGCCACTGAGCCGATGAATCGGATCCAGATCGGTGTATCCCCGTGGTCCATCGGGACCTGCGCCGCCCAATGGCTTGGAAATGCGCTGCTGATGGGTGCGCTCTAACAGCCGATGCCGGGTTGGGCGCTGTGCAAGATCACCGACTCGGCTTTGAACGCATTCGCCGTCGCGTTCGAGGGCCGGATCACCCGGCAGCGAGTAACTAACCATGCCAAGCAGATCCACCGTCAATCTGACAGACCCTTTAGTTGTCGATGTGGGTGTCGAACCATTCGAGTAGTAGTTCGGGGTGGTCGGTGAAGTAGGTGTAGCCGTCGAAGCGGTTGGTGGTGCCTTCGATCCAGAACAGCTTCTTATCGGTGGCCGCGACGTTGTCGTAGATCGACTGCACATCTTTCGGGTACACCATCGAGTCATGATGGACTTGCACGACCAACGTGGGCAAGGTGACATCCTTGGCGTACTCGCGCGGAGAGAGCTCGTTGAGATGCCATCCTGTCGCTATATGTAGTGCCTGGTCGGCAGCCTTAGCCCCTTCTTCCTTGTCGACTCCCAGGTTCTCGGCCATGCGCTCGAGGAAGACATCTCCGGAGCCGGGTTGGAGCGCAAGCAGGGCTTTGATGTGGGTGAATTCTTCGGGGTGTTTGCTTAAGGCCACGATGGTGGAGTTGGCTCCGTAGCAGATGCTGAAGAGCCCGGTTTTCATCGCGGCGGTGTCTTTGCGCGACTTCGCATAACGCACCGAGCCGATCACGTCGCGGTACTCGTAAAGCCCGGCACCGCCGATGCCTCCGTTGGCCGCACCGCTTACGCCGTGGTTGCGCAGGTCGTAGGCCAAGATGTTGTACCCGGCATCATGCAACGTCTTGTACTGCGGAAGGTAATTGACCTCGAAGCCGACGATGTCGTCGGGCAGGACATGCCCGGGGTAGCCGTAGCGGCTGCCGCTGAGGAAGTGGTTGACGATGAGCAGTCGATCCGAATCGGCCGGGATGAACCAGCCCTCAAGATTCGTTCCGTCCAGCGAGGGAAAGTACACGTCCTCGTATTTCAGCCCGTACTCGTCGGGGCGCCGCAGAATCGGGGTCCGATAAGGCTTGGCGAAAAACGTCGCGAAGTTCGTAAACGCCAGCTCTTGATCTGCGTTAAGTGCCATGACATGCCTCCAAAGGTGATTTATCGGTGCTGAATTGGGCGAATCTTGTTCTTAGTTAGGGGTTTCGTGGATCGACGTGATTACCGCGCGCGCGATGGTGCGCTGATATAGATGAAAACCGAGCCAGGCCGGGGAAACTGTGGGGCTGAGGCCCAGCGATGGCGCGTTCAGGGCATGCACCGCAAAGAAGTACCTGTGAGGCCCGTGTCCCGGCGGTGGGGAGGCCCCCACAAAAGTGGGTGTGCCAATGTCATTGGCTAATGTGATCGCCGGCAGTGGTAGGGCATCGCTGTCGAGAGTTCTTGCTCCCGAAGGAAGTTCGGTGATATCTGGGGGGATATCGAATACTGCCCAATGCCAAAAACCACTTGCAGTAGGTGCGTCAGCGTCGTAGCAGGTAACGGCGAAGCTCTTGGTTTCGGCGGGAAATCCAGACCATGAAAGATGAGGTGAACGGTCCCCGCCCTGTGCTCCAAAAATAGCGCTGCGCTGTTCGACCGCGAGCGGCTGGCCATCGGCAATATCGTCGCTAAGCAGAGCGAATGCAGGTACTGGCGGGAGCAGATCGTATGGACTGGGTCGTGTGAGCACTTGGCGGCCTTTACTGTCGCGTAAGTAGCGTGAGTTCTCCGATGGAATCGCCATTTTGGCGGCGAGGAGGCAGGGGCTTCGCTGAATCTTTGTGGTCGCCGGCGGTCCGTTCTTTGAGGGCTTTGGCTCGGAAAATGCGCACTTATGGGCACGATGGGTTATTTCTGATGTTTTTGTTGGTGGATGCCCCGGGTGTCGTCGCATCCCGTGGCGCGACAACGCCCATACTTGCGCAGTAATCCGCTTTCAGCCAGGTCTGGATCTACCTAGGTGCTTTTTTCCTACCCTGTAGGTGACAGCGACGATGGTTATCGGTGGCATGCTTCACGCTATGACCGATAGCACGCGGGCTCGTAACGAACTGGGTTCGTTCCTGCGCGCGCGGCGCAGCGAACTGACTCGGGAGATGGTCGGGCTGCCTCCGGCGACCGGGCAACGCCGGGTTGGTGGCTTGCGGCGTGAAGAAGTCGCCGAACGTGCAGCGATCAGCACCGATTACTACACGCGGCTGGAGCAGGGCAGGCTCGCTAGCATCTCCGAAACCGCGCTGAACGCCGTGTGCCGGGCGTTGATGCTGAACGCCGACCAGCAGGATTACGTCCGCGTCCTGGCTCGGAAACCTATTCTCGCGGCTAGAGATTCGTCGCTTCACGTCGACCCGGCGACGCGAATGCTCCTCAGTGACATCAGCGAGGTTCCCGTCGTGGCGTTCGGTCGCTGTCTCGACATCCTGGCGTGGAATCCGTTGGCGGCAGCGGTTTTTATGGACTTCGCAGAGCTTCCACGGGAACACCGGAATCTGGTGTGGGTGTCCTTCCTTGAACCCCGTATTCGCGGGATGTATGTGGACTGGCCATCGGCGGCCAGAGCCTGCGTGGCTTTCCTGCGTATGGTCGCAGCGCGCGACCCAGAGGATCCCCGGCTTGCCGCACTGGTCGGTGAGTTATCGATCCGCGATGAAAACTTCCGCACGCGTTGGGCCAGCCGGGAGGTCACTCTCCAGAGTTTTGGCCGCAAGCGCTACCAACATCCCAGTGCCGGCGAGCTCACCCTTGATTGGCAGATATACCTCCGGCCCGACAACCCAGACAGCGGCCTCATCTTCCTCATCCCGGCGCCCGATACCGGTACCCGACAGGCACTAATCAACCTCGCCACCGCCCCGTCGCCTTAGAACCGTTCACCTATCCGACAGCCTCAAACACCGCCAACTGTTGCGACGATCAGTAGAGCCTGCCCCTTCGGCTAACGATCGGTTTTACCCAAGGACGACACGTCGCTCGAAAGTGCCCACGAGCTAATTCGGCTGTGCGCCAAGGACTGCATCTACGACAGAGACCCGTCGACCACGGGGTCATGAATCCCCATTCCTAACATCCCGCAGCTGGCCTCGGCTGCATACTTCGAATAGACCGGTACTCGGCGATGACACGACAGACAGTTTGAATAGCCACAGTTCAGGCCGTCGGTAGATGACACGGAATTAGAGAACCTACATTGGTTTTGTAGGTTCTCAACTTTGACCGCAAGGTTGCGGGACTCGGCGTAGAGCCACGGTCTTTTAGTCCGCTTTGCCTTGGTCACTAAGACGTATCTGGCAAGGACTAACTGCCACCTGCCCACCCCAAACTCAATGCCGCTCAACAACGTCGGGTGGTGCGACTGTATGGAAAGGCGAATCGGCTGACGAACTCGCCTCTCCATACTCCAAATCATCGCCCGGCAGCGCGACCATGCGGCCCGCCTTGCTAGACGCCAGATACCCGATGCGTGTTGGTCGGCATGCTTTACACGCGCGTAGTCAGCTTTCGCAGCGTCTGATACTCGGTGTCGCGATAGGGCCGCCCGTCCGGCTGTAGTAGATCGCTGAACCACACGTCCGGGACCTTGGCGTAGGGCTTGTCCCAGGAATCCCACGGGAAGTAGGTTTGGGTCTTGCCTGCCACCAGCCCCCAGCTGTACGCACCGACGTTGTGCCGCTTCGCAACTGGGAGCACGCCCTCGACTGTGCTGCCTTGGTCGCGGGCCAGGTACTCGGTGCACAGGATCGGTCGGCCCAGCGGGGCGAGCTCGTTGATGCGGGCCTCGAACTCGGTGGGGCCTGCATACGAGTGGAACGAGATGACGTCGGAGTTGTCGAGTTGGAAACCGGCCATCGCACTACGGCTACCGCGATCCCAGCTGCCCTGCCACACACCACTGGTCAACGGCTGCACGGGGTTGACCGAGCGTGCCCAGCTGAATACCTGCGGAAGCAGCCCACTGACGGCATCGATCTTGTCTTTGCGCTCCACCTTGCGGTACTGCTTGGCCGGGTTGTCCGGCTCATTCCACATGTCCCAGCCCAGGATCCGGTTGTCATCGCGGAACTGGTTCATGACGCCCACCACGTAATCTTTCAGCACTCCGCGGTAGCGCGGGTCGTCGATGCGGTGCGCCCCCGGGCTCTGTACCCAGCCCGAGTTGTGCACGCCCGGAGTCGGCGCCCGCTGGGCTCCTAGCTGAGGATTTGGATCCCAGCACGAGTCGAAGAAGACGAACAGTGGCTTGATGCTCTGGCGCGCGGCGATCCCGACGAATTGCGAGAGCCGGTTCTGGAATCCGGCGCGGTCCTGGGCCCACAGCAGATCGTGCAAGAACACCCGTACGGTGTTGAACCCCAGTAGCCGGCACGCCCCCAGCTCGCTGTCGATGCGCCGCGCGTCGTAGGTGCCCGGTGCGAACATCTCGAGTTGGTTGATCGCGTTCGAGGTGATGAAGTTGGTGCCGACCAGCCAACCCTGGGCCTGGTACCACGCGTTGGCGCGTTCAACCGGCCATTGGCCTGGCGCGGCCGTCGCCCGCGGGATCACCGAAAGAGGAGCCAGTATCTGGGGGAGAGTCGCTGCTGCCAGCGCCAGTGGGATCTTTAGGGCCGTTCGACGGTGCACTTAGTGAACATAGTGGCGCCCAGCAAGTACTCAGGGCTCACGTATCGCATTGCAACCACTGAGGTTTCATATCGTTATCAACTTGAAGCGCCCGGGTTTGGTGGCTACTACATGGGTCAATACCGACGCCGGCCGTCATGAAGCAGCGCGATAGATATTGCGTTGCGATTAGCTGGCTGATTGTGGTCGCTTTTGCACTGTCGTCACCGGGGGTGCGACAACCCTGACGAAATCACTAGGTGCCGGGACCGCCGCCGACGGTGCCGTTCATGTCGGCGGGGCCGCTGGGGACCCCACCCGCGGCGCCGTTCACGCCCGCGGGACCGTTGGAGGAACCGCCTGCGGAACCGCCGCCGGGGCCACCGATGGGGGGGACGTTCGAGTTGGCGGAATTGCCAGCGGGACCGCTAGGTGAACCACCGATCGGGCCCGTCACGTCGGAACGGTCAGAGTTTCCGATGGGACCGGTCACGTCCGAACCCCCGGAAGAATCACTGTCGGGATCGGCCACCTCGGAATTGCCGGGGAGTGCCATCACCGTGGAAAGGACGCCAGCGTGGCTGCCGTGATTGGTGGCGACGGCGCCGCCGAACAAAGCCACGACCCCGCACACCACCAGCGCTCGTCCCAACATCCGGTGGCGGTTTGAAGGCTTACCCGTCATAGCCATAACCCTAGTTTATTCTGTAAACAATTGCTAGCATCGTCGGACATCCGAGGTTGGTTCATAGATGTCTCTTGCCGGCGCACGATCGGCAGGAGTGCAGTACGCGTTTTTCGCGGAAGATCGATCACACACCAAGGGAGAGAAGTAGATGCGCATCAAGAATCTGCATGTCACCGCGTTGCCCGTCGCAGTAGGCGTCATTGCCTCAGTTGCGGTGGGCTGCTCACACAAGACTGGTGACGCGCCTTCGCTCAGTTCGGCTAGCTCGGCCGCTTCGTCGGCGATCTCGTCCATCACCGCTTCGCCCTCCGAAAAGCCCAGCACGACACAGATTCCGGGCAAAAACGGCACGCCTTACACCGTGGAGGGGCCGATCCTGGCCAAGTGGAACACCCTGAACGATGTTCAGAAGAAGGATCTGGGCGCACCGTATGACAATCAGAAGGAGACCCTGGACCGCAGCGGCGTCTACCAGCAGTTTGACGGCGGCGTGCTGATCTACCGCAATGGAGAGCCGGTCTATTTCGTGTGGGGCAAGATCCGAGACACCTGGAACGAAAACCAAGCCTCACAAGGCAAACTCGGCTATCCCACGGCCGATGAGGTGACCGAGTCCGACGGCTCGTTCAAGTCCACCTTCGAGCACGGAACGATCACTTTCAAAGTCGGCGATGCCGATGCGAAAGTCTCACTGACAAACTGAGCAACCAGTAGAAACGTCAGCACGGGCACGGGTCGTCGGTGGCCCTCAAAACGCCGTAGACGACCCGTGCTGCCGACAACAGCGGAGTTGGCCATTCTAAAAGCGAGACGCTTGTCTCGCTGCACGACATCATGAGAAAGGTTGGGAAACATGGGAATTACTGATGACGCCCAGAACAAGTTCGATGATCTTAAGGGCCGCGCTAAGGAAGCCGCCGGGTCCGTCACCAACGACGACGATCTGAAAGCTGAAGGACAGGCCGAGCAGGGGATCGCCTCTGCCAAGCAGAAGATCGCTGACGCTGCCGATAAGGTCAAAGAGGGTGTTGAGGCCGTCAAGGACAAGCTAACCGGAAACGACTAGCCAGGCGCGCTCAACAACCGGCGCCGACGTGGGTCAGTATCGCCTGCGCCACAGAGCGGTCACGGACCGACGAACTGTACCAACGCTTTAATCCGTTGTGCGGCTGACGATTTGACTTCCATCGAGCGCAGTAGTGCTGCCGTACTGGAATGCCGGATCGTATGCGTAACGGGCGGTCGATGACGTGCACTTCATCGACCGCCCGTTGGCGTCGAGATGCGCCCGTTGCTCGGATAGGAAGCGCCAGGCTGCTGCCTACTCGATGTCGCCGACGTGGCCGTGCAGGACGATGCGTCCGTCGGCGAGTTTGTAGGTCAGGTACACGATGGCGAGCTTGTTGGCCTCGACGGCATCGGCGACCACCTGCGAGCGCTGCAACAACTTGATGCCGGTCTCCTCGACGTGGCGGGCCTCGAACTCGTCAATACGCGACAGCCCGTCCTTGCGGCCACCCAGAATTGAGGGCATCACCCGCACCACCAAGTCCCGGATATGCCCGCCGGGCACCTCGCCGCTATCCAGGGCGGCCACCGTGGCCCCCACCGCGCCACACGAGTCGTGGCCCAGGATCGCGATCAACGGCACACCCAGCACCGCCACCGCGTACTCGATCGAACCCAACACCGCCGAGTCGATCACCTGACCGGCGGTACGCACGATGAACATGTCGCCCAGGCCCTGGTCGAAAATGATTTCCGCGGCCACCCGGCTGTCCGAACAGCCGAACAACAGCACGTCAGGGCTCTGGCCATTGGCCAGTTCAGTACGACGCGCGATGCTCTGGCTCGGGTGCTGCGGAAAGCCACCCACAAAACGCTCATTGCCCTCTTTGAGTGCCTTCCAGGCGGACTTCGGATCAGCTGTCATATGCGCATTGTGCATTACGGGGGTATCGTATGCAGCGCATGTGAGCGTGGACACATTCTTCACGAACAAACGGTCGCCCTAGCGGCGCTTATGTGTTGCCCCGCATATCGATTCACGGCGGAGACCGGGCGGCCAAACTCCCGTGGATCCACCTTCGGTTCACGGTGTCGATCCAGCTTGCCGAAGGCGTACCGACAACCGCCCACGGACCTCCTCTAAGCGATGGCAAATTCATTGCCTGAACAATCAGCATTGCTTGGATGGGGCGCCCGAAACCAGGCGATTAATGTGGTGACGAGAGTTTGGTGCCTCGCGGAACCGGAGAATGCATCCGTATAGCAAACTCTGGACCGCTCTTCGCGGCCTGTACGCCCGCGCGCCCCTGCCCTCAGCGAGCACCCGGTCCCGATTCGTTCGTTGAACGCGTCGAGTCAAATCTGTCACCCGGCGCAGGCTCGTGACGAGGCTCATTTGAGGCACCATCATGTAGTGGAAATCACTGGCTTTGACGAGATAGCGAGGGTGTTTGGCCCAATTCCGCTTGATACGGTTGCGCGATGGCATGGGACGCGCATTCCCAGATAAATTCTGGTACGGTTGTGCCCATCCGCTCAACGGCCGCAGGGGCGTCGCGGTGCGCTCGTCCGGTCGTTCAAGCCGCCGCGGCAGCTCTATTGGCAATGACAGTATCGGCCTGTGATCCGCCGACCCTGGAGAGCCTTGACCTGCCGGCGCCGAGCATCGGTTCCGATGCCTATGCGGTGACGGCAAAATTTGCTAACGCTCTGAATCTGCCGGATATGGCAAAGGTACGCCTCAAGGGCGCCGATATCGGCGAGGTCGAATCCATTGAGGCAATCGACGATGTGGCCGTCGTCAAACTTCGGATACTCAGGGGTGTGCGCCTGCCGGTCGGATCCACTGCCCAGCTGCGCAGTGCGACCCCGTTGGGTGACGTGTTCGTAGCCCTCGAACCCCCGATTCAGCCATCTGCGGAACTCCTCAAGGACGGCGACGTTCTCGATTTACAAACCACGTCATCGGCTGCCTCCGTGGAAGGTGTGCTCAGTTCAGCCGCGGTATTGGTCAACGGTGGTGTGGTCCGCAACTTAACCCACCTGGTCAACGGGCTGGGCAAGGCTTCGGCTGACAATGGTCAAACCCTGGGCGACATTGTGGGGCAATCGAATCAGCTGCTGGACACCCTCAATAAGCGTTCGGCACAGATTCAAAACTCATTGGACAAGACGTCCGAACTGGCCGCCTCGATTTCGTCGCGGGAGAAGACGATCAATGATCTGATCGCGGCATCGGGCCCGGGCGTGCAAGCTATCGATGCTAACCAGATCGGCGACCTGGCCAACAAGAGCGGGCAGATCAGCGACCAACTTGCGAAATTCCCGTCGATCCAGGGCACTGACGGCCGCAGCACACTCGCCGACCTCAACTCGATCTCGCGCGGCTTCAACGACATCGCGGTGAGTCCCGACACCAGCCTGGTCGCACTCAACCGGCTGATACCAATGCTCATTAAGGCGAACGCCGGTAGTGCGCAAGCGCATGACGTCAACATCGCCAAGCTGGCATTGGGCAACATCGACGACGCGGGCTACAAGGGGTCCAGCGATTACCACGGACCCAAGCAGGCCGACTGGGCCTACTTTGTCGGTAGCTTCAAGTACACCTTGTATCGGCTTCAGGAGCGCATCGTTGGGCAAGGCCCGAACCCTCCAGCCCCCCAGGATAGTTCGGTACCGCCAGGCCGGTGAGTCATGAGAACCTACATGCTGTGGGTCAGTACTCTCCCGATATTCTCGCGCATGGGCTCGATGTAATTTTCTGTGGAATCAATCCTGCCGCCACGGCAGTGGCCGATGGACACAACTTCTCAAACCGGAGCAACCGTTTCTGGGAAGTGCTTTACCGGGCCGGCTTCACCGACATTCGCCTGCGCCCGGAGAACGAGCGTCAACTGTTGACGTACGGGTGCGGCATCACTGCTGCTGTCAGCCGCGCGACACCGCGGGCCGACGACATCACGGCTAGCGAATTCCGTGCGGGGCGGCCAGATTTCGAGGATAAGATGCGTCGCTTGAACCCTGGGGCGCTGGCATTTCTCGGAAAGCGTGCGGTGGTGTCCATGCTCAAATCCCCGCACATCGCATTCGGACTACAGCCATTCCGCTTCGCGGAGGTGACGACGTGGGTGCTGCCGAATCCCAGCGGTCTCAACCGGCGGTTCGCGCTCGATGCACTCGTCGACGCCTACGCCGAGCTTCGCGTGTCTCTCACTGGTGAAAGTTCCACTGGCCCACATCCTGGGCCAGGGCGTCGCTGACGTCGACCTCGAGCCCACCGACTACCGGGCCAGGATTCGATGCGGTGCTCACAATGCGCTGGTAGAGGACCGCACCGGGGAAGACCTGGCCGCGTGACCATGACCGGGTCTGCCAGGCCCACACGTGGCCGGGTGAGCGCGAATTGCCGATCACGCCATCGGCAGCGGCCCACTGACACGGATTGACGCCGCCGTAGATGCCGGTGCGCTGTACGCCGAGCACCGAGTTGATGCCCTTAAACCATTGCAGAGCAACGTTGTTCCAGGTATCGCGGTTGATGTCGTCGTCGACGGAGAAGAAGACCGGCGCGCTCTGGCCGCCGCCGGCGGCAGTGTGCAGCTGCCAGGCGGTGCGAGCGTCCTCGACGCCACCGGCGAATCCTCGTGTGAAGTCCGATGGCGCTGTCCCGCCGGGCTTTCCGTACTGGAAGTTGCTGACGATGACCAGCCCGGCCGCGGTGAGCGCCTGGGCATACGGCCGGGTGATCGGCTTGGCGCCCATGGACGAACCGGGGCGTGAGGTGGAGACGTAGTTGATCACTCCCGAGTGTCCCGCGGCCTTGATGTCCTCTGCCGGAATCTGGCGCATGGCGAAGTCGATCAACGTGGGCGCGGCGGCGGACGCCGTCGGTGCGCTGGCAGCGGCCGATGCCGCACCGAGCCCGGCCAATGCGGACAGGGCTGTGGCGTAGCGCAGTGCGTCACGTCGCGTCACCGATCGTGAAGCGCGCAGAGGGTCGTTGGTCCCCGACGAATCGTGCATCGCAGGAAGTTAACAATGTGACTGTTGTTAAAGAAGTTGCCTCGCCGAGACGTCCGATAACGTTCTGGCATCAGGGTGAAGAATCTCGTGATCGGCAGGGGCGCAGTGGTTCTCGTCCACCGGGCCGGTTAATTGCTGTAGAGATGCAGAACCCGGGCTGCCGTGGTGGCGATATCGCCGCTCAGCCCCACAATGGGTGGACCGCCGCGCTGATGGATAACGTTCGCCAGGACCACTACATACGTGTCCGACGCTGCGTCGATCCACACCGTCACCCCGGTGAAGCCTGAGTGGCCGACGCTGCCGATGGGAAAGAGCATTCCACGCGGCTTGGACAGTTCCGTATCGATATCCCAGCCGAAACCGCGCAGGCTCTGTGCCGCTATGGCCGGATAGTGCGGTGCAAGTAGGGGATCGGTGGTGTTCGGACTCTTCTGGATGGCCTGGCGGCTGGCGTTGTTGGCCGCTTGGAGTTGTGCGGTGGTGTGGCCTGGCTGCTGCGGTGTCGTCATCAGTTCCAGGGTGGATTGCTTCAGCGGGAACAGGCTCGGTCGTCCGGCGAGCCGATCGAGAAGTGCCTGGGAGTACCGGCCGACGTCATCGGCCGTCGAGAACACACCCGCACTGCCGACCGCGCCGCCCATCCGGCGCGCGGTGGGGTCGTGGACGGTCCCGCGAAGCAGATTGTCGTAGTTGGGATTGATAGCCGGGGCGTCCTCGTCGCGTGCCGTCGGTGCGATGCGTGTCAACAGATCGGTGTTCCAGGTGCCCACCGGACAGGGAACGTTCGCGGTCATCAATTTGTCGAAAGAAACTGCTGTACCGATGGTTTGGTGCGGTCCACATGCCTTGGCCGGGGGTAGGTAACGCGTGTCGGACATGCCCAGCGGCGCAAAAACGTTGTCCTGCACGTAGACATCCAGAGACTCGCCGGTGAGCTTCTCGATGAGCACGCCGAGGATGATGAAGTTGATATCGGAGTAGTGGAATGTCTTACCGGGGTCCAATGCCAACGGGGCGGTGAGTGCCCGATGTACACCGTCCGCCTTGTCCGCCTCCGTCACTCCCCAAGGCCCCTGATGGCTCAGGTCGCCTCCGATGCCCGAGGTATGCGTCAACAGCATGCGAAGTGTGACCTGTGCGCGTCGCGGGTCGTTGTCGGGGTTGAAATCCGGCAGGTATGTCTGTACGGGTTCGTCGATCCGAACCAGGCTCTTTTCGTACAGCTGAAGAAGGGCCACACTCGTCGCGAGCGGTTTGGTCAGCGACGCCAGGTCGAAAATCGTGTCGTCGGTCATCGGTTCGGCCGGTGCGGGCGACCCGTCCAGTCCCGGTTCGTCGGGGAGTTTGCGCCACCCGAAGGCCTGCCGGAACACGACCGTGCCGGCGTGCCCGATCTGCACCACCGCGCCCGGTAGCCGAGGCTCCGCAACCGCATCGTTCATGAGGCGGATGACGGGCGCGAAAGGACCTTGGGGCTCCACGCTCGGCGCGGGGGCGGTCGGGTTTGTCGCGTGCCCGCAAGAAGGCACGCCCGCGAGGGCAAGGAGTACTGCGGCGACGGCACAGACCCGAGCACCCGGCAGCTTCACCGGACCAACGGTAGAGGCTCGGATACGGGTTGGTGCATCCCGTGGGCGATGCGGTGTGGAAGCAGATTGCCTGGTTGGACCAGCTGCAGCTCACGAGCGTCCTTGGGGTCTGTGGGCTACGCCGCTTGGCTTCCTGGCCCGCAGTGGGTATGGTGACCATCGGTCGTTCAGCGACCGCCGGTCGCTGAAAGGAGGGACTCATGGTAGTCGAGTTGGCACCGAAGGTGTCGCGCCGACAGGTCAGCGCCGAGGGAACGCGGCGTGCGCTGCTGGACAGCGCCAAAGAGTGCTTCGCGACAGTCGGATACGACGCGACCAGTGTCGCGACGTTGACCGCACATGCCGGGGTGAGCAAGGGCGGCTTCTATCGGCATTTCCCGGACAAGAAGGCCGTGTTTGAGGCGGTGTTCAGCGAACGGCTGGTCGTCGCGGCAGCGGGAATCGAAGCAGCGAATACCCGGATGCGGGATCGGCCAGTGGGAGCCGGATTGCCCATCGCGGGCCGGGCTGCGACGGAGTTCGTAGGCCTCTCACTGAGCGATCCCATACATCGCGAGCTGCTGCGTCAGGCACCCCAGGCGCTGGGCCCGGACCGTTACCAGCAGATCGATGACCAGTACGTGTTGCCGGCGCTCGTCGCGCTGTTGACGCACATGGTCCAGCGGGGCGAGCTGATCTCAGCCATGCCCGTGGTCACGACCGCGCAATTGCTTTTACGGGTGCTGTGTTCGGGCAACACGCTGATCTGCCAAGCGGAGGACCCTCACGACGTGTTCGGCGAGGTCCTCACGGTGCTCGGTGTCTTTTTCAACGGGATGACAACACCGGGCCTGCCGGTACCCCAACCTCGCCAATCGCGCTGAAATCGCACTGCCCGTCAGGGAATACAGGAAAGAGGCCCAGGGATGGATCTTCTCGTCGACGCATTAGGTAAATCGGGCCGCCGTGCCTTGCAGATCGCCAACGGGCCGCGTCGCAACGCGGGCTACTTCGGCCCGGAATCGGTGAGTTGGAAAGTGTGGGGACATCCCGTCATCTCGCTCGCGGGCATCCGGGGCTCCATCGTCGCCGTGTTCGATCCGGCCGGCGCCGCCGGAGTCGATCAACACTCCACCTATGCTGCGGATCCTCTTGGCCGAGTCCGGCGCTCCAACATGTTCTTCACCCAAGCGGTCTTCGGCGACACCGAGGCGGCGGAGAAGATTGGCCAGTGGCTGTTCAAGCGGCACAGTGCGGTCAATGGTGTGGTGCCCGATACCCAACAGCCCTATGTCGCGAATGTCCCTGAGACGCTGCTGTTCGTCTATGTGACCGGTTGGCATGGGCTGCTCGAGTGCTACCAGCGCTTCTGCCCGCCCGGGCAACAGCTGACCGACGAGGAGATCCGCCGGTTCTACCGGGAAAGCCTCATCACCGCCGACCTGCTGGGCATCCCGCCGCGCTACGTGCCCGCCACCCCGGAAGATGTCGCCGACTACCTCGCCGTCGACGCCAAGAAGATCATCAGGCCCACCGCTGAAATGCACAAGCTCGTTTCGTTCTTCCTGAAACCCCCAGCCGCACCAGCCTTTCCGCTGCTACCCATCAACCCGTTCCTGCGGATGGCCGCCCACGCGGCGGTTTCGACCTTGCCGGACGAATGGTTGGAACTTATTGGGGTGCAACGTCATCAGCGTTTATGGGCCGCCAACAATGCGGTCGTGCACCGGGCACTCACCATGGCCCATCGGCACCAGGTCATCGATGACTTCCTCCCGATAGCCGGACCAGAAGCATGGGGCTACCGGCATAACGCCCGCAGACACCCTTCCTTGACGCGACCCGTGGCCTATCCCTTCAAGCAAGGTGACAGCATGCAGATGCGCAGCAGACCGGCGATGTCGCAGACAACGTCCGGATGACCTCGTTGGTGCTACACGGCGAAGTTCACCGCGAAGCCATCAAATGTGCGACGCCACGCATCACGGTGCGACGCGCCAGGTTCCGTGCGTTGTCCGCGAGCGACCGCGTCGGGGGAGTAGGTGCCGTGCCGAGACGGGGAAAGAGCCTCAGGGCATTGGCATGGTCAATCGCGGCGCGAGCCGAATTGTCCAGAGGGTAGTTCTCCAGACCGGCGGCGAACAGCTGTGAGGCTGCCAGCGGCGCGAACGGCCAGTCCGATCCGAACAAGACGTGACCGGGTTTGGCGAATGCCAGCAACGAGGGCAGTGCGGCGGGGCTGGAGGACAGTGCGGTATCGAAGTAGAAGCTTGCGAAGTCGTCCAGATTGTCCGCGGGGTTGGCCCCCGTGTCGCTGGTAATGGCGACGGCCATGCGGTGGCTGGCGTACGGCACGAAGCCACCCGCGTGGCTGAGGATGAACTTGATGTTCGGGTACTTGCGGCGGATTCCGTTGCGGACCAAAAGGTATGCGGCACGGGTTGTATCGAGAAGGAAGTCGGCGGCAAACGGCAACACCCCGGTTATGGCCGGCCCGGGCAGATCGGCGGGATGGATGAAGACCACCGCTGCGCGGGCGTCCAGAGCGGCGAACAGATCGTCCTGCCCGTCCTGGCCGAGGTAGACGCCGTCGTTGTTGGCCAGCAGGACCACGCCATCTGCGCGTAAGACATCCAGTGCACGAACGGTTTCGGCGATAGACGCATCGATATGGGGCATCGGGACGGTGGCGAAGAAGCCGAACCGCTTCGGATGTTCGTCGACGACGGACGCGGTGTAGTCGTTCAGGTCGCGGGCCAGCGCCGCGGCATCAGAGGCGGAGGACAAGAAGGTAGTGCCCGGTGTCGACACCGACAGGATTGCGGTGGCGATGTCCAGGGCATCCATGGTTTTCAGGGATGCCTCGGGGCTCCAGTCCGGTAGCGCCCGCCCGCCGGCCTCATCGATTCCGGCGGTTTGTAGGACCTTGCGATACAGGGCCGGGATGCAGTGATGGTGGGTGTCGATGCGTGCCATGAGTATCCGCCTCAGTTGTCGGTTTCAGGGTGCCGCAACGATTGTGCCCCGATCTCGTGCCCAGCGGCCCTAGCGCGTGAGCACCTACAGTGGTTGTTCGAAGAACATCGAGAGGACCGTATGTCTACGGAAACGCCTGCTACACGCCTTGAGGCGGATGTCCGGGTTGTGCAGCCGCGCGCCTTCCTGCCGGTCTTTCTGCTGGCCTACTTCGCCTCCGCGGTCGCGCTGCTCGCCGCCGGTGCGGTGAGCATCCCGCTACGGCTGGCCGAGCTTGACCCGGCGCACAAGACGCAGGTGCTGTCGTTGACGATGGCTCTCGGTGGCATTGCGATCATCCTGGTGACGCCTCCCTTGGGCCATCTCAGTGACACCTCGATCTCGCGGTTCGGTATTCGCAGGCCGTTCCTGGTGGGGGGCACCCTTGTCGGTGCGGTGGGTCTGACGACATTGGCCACGGCACCGACGGTCGGTGGAGTGGTCGCGGGTTGGTGCATCACCCAGATTGGTTTCGCCGCAACTCTGGTGGTCTTCAACGCGCTGTTGGCAGATCAGATATCGGTCGCGATCCGGGCACGTGTGGCGGCGGTGTTTGGCATCTCGACCAGCCTTGCGCCTGTGGTCGGCAGCGTGTTCATCAACGTCCTACCGAACGATCCGCGATGGTGGTTCGGACTCCCGGCGGTACTGGCGCTGATGTTCAATGGCGCCGCCGCACTTATTCTGCGTGACATCGTCCGCACGCAGCGGGTTCCCCGAAGTTGGCAAGCGATCCTCGCGAGCTATTGGATAAATCCAAGGAAACACCAGGATTTCGCGTGGGCATGGATCTGCCGCCTTTTCGTCACGATGTCGGTGCTGTTGGTGACGGTCTACATGCTGTACATCGTGGCGGGCACCTTGGGATTGTCGGAGCATGAGGCGGCCGCCAAGTACGGCATCATCATCGGTGCCTTCCTGATCACCAATACGATCACCGCAGCGATATCGGCGTGGTGGTCAGATCGCACCGGTCGGCGCAAGGGCATCGTCTGGACCTCATGCCTGATCACTGCGGTCGGCCTGGTGATCTTGCTGCTGTTCAAAGACTTTCATTCGCTGTTGCTCGGCGCGGCCGTGATCGGAGCAGGGCAGGGCGCCTACGCCGCCGTGGACTTGGCACTGATGACGGAGGTGCTCCCCGAGACGGAGTCGTCGGGGAAAGACCTTGGCGTGGTGGCTATGGCGTACCTGTTGCCGCAGTTGCTTGTGCCCATGTTGGCAACAGCGCTATTCGGGCTACATCACACTCAAGGGGACTTCAGCATCCTGTATCTGGCGTCCATGGTGCTGTCGGTCCTCGGCGCACTGGCAGTGCTTCCGATCAAATCCGTACGGTAACCGGACCTATGTGATCGACGCGATGGTGGTGTCAGCTGCTGCCGGTGAGAACAAGTCGATCGCCGGTAGCAATGCGCGCAGCACGGCGGCGTTGACCTCCACCGGCTGGTGAGTCACGGCGCGCATGATCCAGCGACCGGCTTCCGGTGCGGATAGCGCTACGGCGGCCTCGTATTCGGCTGTGGGTGCGATCATTTCGGTGCGCACCAGTGGGAAGTACACATTGGTCGCGCGGACACCGGGGTGTGGCTGTTCGGCGTTCAGGGTGCGGCCGAAGATCGCCAGTGCGCTCTTGGACGCCGCATAGGCGGAGAAGCGCGGAAAAGTGTTGGCGTGCAGGGCCCACGTGCAGACATTGACGATTTGGCCGCGGCCCCGCTCGATCATTCCGGGCAGTAAACCCAGGGTCAGCTGCACGGGCGCGAAGTAGTTCAGCGCCATGGTCCGCTGGTAGTCGTGCAGCCGGTCGGTCGCGTCGATGATGCGACGGCGGATGGAGCGACCGGCGTTGTTCACCAACACATCCACGCGCTGATCGCAGAGGTCCTCCAGCAGCCGGGCGATCTCCGCCTCGTCGTTCAGATCGCAGGTGCGCCACTCGCAACCGGTTTCCTCCGCGAGAGCCTTCAGCTCATCGGCCCGCCGGGCCACACCGATCACGCGAGCTCCCCGGGCGCGTAGTTGGATGACGGCCTGTCGGCCGATTCCGGCCGACGCACCCGTAACGACCACCGTCAGTTGGCTGACGTCACGTCCCGGGCCTGCCAGTAGTGAATCGATCGGCGCAGGCAGCAGGGTGCGGCGCTGAGCAAGGTTTTGGACGGTGCGGCGTACGGACACGGAGTCCCCTTCACATCGGTGGTGGCCATTACCGATATGACCACACGGTCATATTACTGGGCCCCGCACGTGCCACCTGGACGGGGGTTGTTGCGCATTGAGGACGCCCAACAGTGTGTGTACAGTGATCGAAAAGTGAGCAGTGATCACTAAATGGAGGCGTCGATGGCGATACTGACTGATGAGGCGCGCGCGCTCCGAGGGCGCATCATGGCGCAGGTGCTGACCGACGGAACCGCGCCGACGGTTGCGCAACTACGCAGCGAATTCGCGCTGTCGGACGGGGAGGTCGCTCTGCTCCTGCGTGCCCTGGAGGGCGCGATCTGTGTTGCCCGCCAGGACCAGGAGCATGCGGACAGCGAGACTTTCCAGGACGAAGTGCTCAGTGCCCCGCAGCCGCCGCTGGGCGAGCTGGTCTACGCGCGCCCGTTTGCGACCTTCACAAACCACTACGCGATTACCGTTGATGGTCAGCAGAAGTGGTTCGCGGAATGTGCTGTCGAGGCGTGCGCGATATCCGGGCAGTTCCCCGGTGCGGAGGTGATCGTGGACTCTGTGTGCCGGCAGACCAAGCAGCCGGTGCGCCTCGTCGGGCGGGACGGCCTGCTGGTCGACTACTCACCCAAGACACTGCGGGTACACCTCGGATATCCGGTTCGTGAGATGCCCCATCGGGTCGTCGGCTGGTGCGATTACAACAGCTTCTTTGCATCGGAAGACGCCGTGAACCAGTGGAGAGCAGAGCATCCCGGGATCGCCGGAGTTACTCGATCGCCCGCCGAGATGGCGCGCCTGATTTCCGGTTCGATCGCGCGAGGGCGACACGACTACTCCTACCAACCCAGTCTGCCGCTGCTGACGATGGCACGACAAATGCGGCAGATGGGCCTCACCCGGGCCACGCGGCTCGGATTCCATGTGCCCGATCCATTTTGGCTGCCGACGCCAAAGATGCTGTCCAGCTGGCGAAGGAACGGCCTGGGCAACTTCATCCGGCTGCGATTTCACTGAATGCGCCGAGGGGACACCGAGCCAAGGGAGCTAAAGATGTCTCGAGCCGATGTGTACGCGATGGTTCAACAGGAGAAGCGCGACCTCGCCGCACTGCTGCACACGCTCACTCCGCAGGAATGGGACGCGCCGTCACTGTGTGCGGGGTGGAGGGTGCGTGATGTGGTGGCCCACGTGCTGTATGACGGAACTTCGTTCCCCAGGTACCTCTACGAGGTCGTCCGGGTGCGCGGATCGGCCGATAAATTGAACCAGCTCTATATCGACCGAGCAGAAGGATGGTCGACCGACGAGCTGCTCGCGGCCTTCGAATCCACCATCGACAGAAGCTATTCGGCGAAGATCCAGCCGAAGCTGGTTCTCGCTGATCTGCTCATTCATCACCAGGACATCCGGCGCCCGCTAAAGCGGCTCCGGAAGGTGCCCGCTGACACCCTGCGAACTGTACTGGAGAATCCTGACCCTTTTATTCACTCGAAACGCAGACTCAAGGGGTTGCGTTGGACGGCAACCGATGTGGACTGGACCTACGGTGACGGCCCGGAGATTCGAGGCCCAGGAGAGGCAATCGTGATGGCGGTCGGTGCCCGTCCCAGCGCGCTGCCCGAGCTCACCGGCCCGGGCGTGGATCTACTTCGGCCCAGGCTCGGCAACAGCTGAGCACACGGCATTCATAGACTGGCCACGTGCCCACCCCGACGAATGCCGCGGATGTCCCCGCCACGAGGCGGGCAAGACAGCGTGCGCAGACAACGGATGAGATCAAGTCCCACGCCAGAAGGCAGCTCGCCGACGGCGGTACCGGTGCCCTGTCTCTACGGGCGATCTCCCGAGAAATGGGTATGGCACCTGCGGCACTGTTCCGCTACTTCGATACGCAGGCAGCGCTGATTACCGCATTGTGCGTTGACGCCAATGTCGCCCTTGCCGAAGCGATGAGTGAGGGGCAAGAAGCCGCGGAGCAGGGCAGTGCGAGGGGGCGGGTACGCGCCGCGTTCGTCGCCGCCCGTCGCTGGGCGCTCGCGAATCCGGGAGATTTCGCCTTGCTCAGCGGTACGCCCATCCCGGGATATCGTGCGCAACCCTCCGAGACCGGTCCTGCTGCAGTGCAAGTCATCGTCTCCTTCATGGGCGCGTATCTCAGCGCCGTCGCGGCGGGTGAGGCGGTGCCGCAACGCACTACATTCCGCCCATTGGCTCCGGGGCCACTACTTGCTGCGCTGCTGGGAACGACTACGGACGCACCGGCTGACACCGCGATCATCGGGATCGGTATCTCGGCGTGGGCATCCATCACCGGGTATCTCGCCGGCGAGATCTTCGGGAGTCTTCGGGATCTCGTGACAGACAGCGATGCGCTCTACGACGATCACGTGGACACCGTCATGCGTGGAATGGGCTTCGCCGTCTCTTAGTGGCGGCCGAAGGTGCGGGCGAACCTGCGGAGTCTCGGTGGCGGATCGGCGGCAAGTGCCTCGATCTGTTTCCGGCCTCTATCTGCCGCGCTGGCCAGTTCGGCGCTGTGCTCTGAGATGCGTTCCGCGAGTTCATTTCCCCGCCGTGACGCGATATCCGCCAGCTGGCCGCCCCGTCGTTGCGCGGCCTCGGCGATCTCCGCACCCCTTTCGCGGGCGTGTTCGGCGATCACGGGAACCTTCTCGCGCGCCGCTTCTCCCAGCTCTACCGTCTTGGCGCGGAGCGACTGCGAAGTGTCTTCGGCCCCGGGGAGTGCCGAGGTAACCACGGCGACAGCGTCGCTAGCTGCCCTGCGCGCACGCCACGATAAGCCGGGCCGTCCCTCAGTGTCGATGCCGGCGATGATCAGACCGCCCAAGATGGAGACGTTTTTCCAGAAGTCGGTCTTCTGCTGCAATTTGAGGGCTGGATCGGTCTCGCGCCAGAACGCCTTGCTGCCCAGGGTCACCGGGACCAGGGTGCCTGCCAGTACCCAGGCCGATACCCGGGGGAGCCGTCCACTGGCCAAGGCCAATCCAGCGGCAAGCTGTGCGGCCCCGTGTATTTGGACGTAAGTCGACGGGTCTCGTGGCAGGTATCGGATGGCTGAGCTGGGCGCGTTCTCCAAAAGGTCGTTGACCAGGGGTTCGGCAACGGCGGCCGATGCCTCCGGATGGCGGAGGCCATCGGCGCCCGCGGCGATGAATATGGACCCGAGCATGGGACGGGCAATGCGGCGTACCAACACTCAGAACCACACCTTGCGACCCGCGACGGGCCTACCCACCGCCCCTAAGATCCACAGGACCGCGCCGGCTACTACCAGGATTATCCCCACCGTCTGGAGAATCGGGACGGCCAAGATGTACCCCAGGACTGCCAGCAGAACACCCAGAATAATCATGATGCGGCTCTCCTTGCTCAAGGTTCGTAGCGGCCACTTCGGCCTCACGACCGGGATATACCCGCTCGATGTGATTCCGAAACATGAACAATGGGTCGATATTTCGAACGGCACGTATGTGCGGCAGTTGGTGCGTAGATCAGCGGGTTTCGCTGCCGTCTTCCGCGGTCTTCCACGTTCCCGGGAGCATGGGGCTCACCCGGCTTTCGGGGGAGTCGCCGGCGAGGGTGGTGAGTCCGGCGGCCTCGGCGGGTGCCGATGTGGTGCGCACACCGGCGAAGCCGAGCCTCCCGGCGCCGGTACGCGAGGCGCTCACCGTCAGCGGATCGTCGGCGGCGGTGTCGGCAGAGATGTCGTTCTCCAGGGTGGCGTATTCGTGACGGTACCCGCGGTCCTCGGCGGTTCCGCGACGGCGCCTGCGGCTCTTGGACTTTCCAGGGTTGCAGGCCAGTGCGGCCGCGGCCGCACTGGCACTGCTTGGGGCATGAGCCGCGGCGCCAGTGCTCTGGCCCATGGTTGGCCCGAACCCGAATCCGGGCCCGTCCCCCCGAACGGCGTATCCGAGTCCTTCTGCGCCAGCGGGTGGCGGGGTGGTGGGAGCCGGGGCAGAGGTAGGAGTCACCGTGGAGGTAGACGGTGGGGGAGGTGCGGCCGAGCTCGCCGTGGTCACCGTGCCACCGCTCATCGCGACCGCATTCGGCTGGTCGGCACGAGGATGGACGACCTCCGCGGCGACGTCGGCAGGTGGCGCCGCGGGCATCTGAGAGAGGCTGCCCAAGGTGATGGCGAGCGGCAGTGAGATACCCGCCGCGGGGCCCAAGATTGCGGCGTAGATCGGCGTTCCCATCACACCAAACGTTGCGGCATAGGCGAATACGAAGAACAGCGGCTGCCAGGTAACCAGGGCTGCGGCCGGATTGGTGGAGAAGTCGATGATGATCTGGATGATGGTGCCGACCGGGTCGGTAATCAGTCCCTTCAGCGCGCGATACATACCCAGGAAGTGTTGAGAGTTCGCCAGCAACATCTCGATGGGATCGTTCGGATCAGGCACGATGGGGGGTGGCTTGGTGGCGTCTTGAGCCGCGGCCCGCGCGGTGCGACCACTTTCTGGCGACAGCACCACCGGTGACGGGAGGGTCGGCGGTGCTGTGGTCACCGAAGTTTCCGAGACAGCCTGGTAGGTGCTCATCACGGTCGCGGCCTGTATCCACATCCGGATGTAGTCGGCCTCATTGAGGGCGATCGGAATGGTGTTGATACCAAAGAAATTGGTGGCGGTCAGCGCCCCATGCGCCGCATGATTCGCGGCGAGCTCTGCAAGGGTGGGCATGGTGGCCAGCGCCTCGGAATAGGCCGTGGCCGCCGTCTCGGTCTGGGCGGCCACTCCGGCGCTGACGGTACTGGTCTGCTGCAACCAGCTGAGGTATGGCACATGCGCCGCCTGGTACTGATCTGCGCTGGAGCCGTTCCAGGGACCGCTTTGTACCGTGCCCAACGTCGTGGTGAGTTCGGTTGCCGCCTCAGAATATTCAGTGCTCAACGAGCGCCAGGCATATGCCGCGGCGAGTAGAGACCCCGGGCCGGGGCCGCTGCTGAGTAGGGCCGAATGCACTTCGGGAGGTGCCGCCATCCATACCGGAGCCGTCATGACCTGTTGCCTGCGCCGTCGATCGGACCGACTGTGGGGGAATCAGTTTCACAACGCATCATCTGACCGATTTCCAGGGCCACACGCGGGCAGCCTGGCGTCTCCTCTCCAGTGCTGCTGACCGCCTGCGAGATCGGGCCAGCCAATGAAGGTTAGCGTAACCTTCCTTCGATGTGGGGGGCTTCCCTCCGCGGCAAATCTGGTTCGGCCGCGGTGCGAGATCGCTAGCGGCTCAAGTCCCACTGGCCGAAATCGGTTGCCAGTACATCGTCGACATCCACGTGGACGTCACCGATCAGTGGGCCGGGGTTCGACGCCGTGTTCACTGCGCTCTGGTACAGCACGGCGGCGGGCTCACGCGCCCCGCCTGACCACGCTCGTGTCTGCCAGGCCCAGCGGTAACCGCCGGTCGTGGAATGCCCGATGACGCCGTCGCCGATCGCCCACCCGCACGTCCGGGCGTGACCATAGATGCCGGTACGGCGAACTCCGAGTACCGAATTGATGCCCCGGAACCATTGGACTGCAAGCGTTTTCCAGGTGTTCTGGTCGATGTCCTCGTCGACGCTGAAGAAGATCGGCGCGGTATCGGGCCCATCCGCGGCCCCGTGTAGTCGCAAGGCGGTCTGGGCGTCGGCAACGCCGCCGTCGTAGCCGCGGGTGAAGTCGGACGGAGTGGGCCAGCCGGGCTTGCCGTACTGGTAGCAGCTGACGATGTGCAGTCCGGCGGCGCGTAACCCGGCGGTGTAGTCACGCGTGACGGGTTTGAAGTCAAAGGTAGCTCCCGGCCGCAACTCGGATACATAGACGAGGGCACCCGCGTAGCCGGCGGATTTGATCTGTTCGGGGGTCACCAGCCGCTCGGTGAAGTCGATCAGCTTTAGCCCGTCCGCGGAGGCACTCGGTGCGAGGACCATCGGAAGACCCGCGAGGATCGGTGCGGCCAAGGTGTATCGAAGGGCATCGCGTCTCGAAACCGGCCGGTGCATGGCGCGATGGTATCGGTCCGGCACGGGCGCGCGGGTTCTCTTGCGCCGTGATGATGCGACGATGAAGCCATGACGGCAACGCTTGTCGCGAAAAATGTGGCCGGCGGATTCGCTCACCGCACCCTCTTCGAGGGGCTCGATGTAACCGTTGCGCCGGGAGACGTGATCGGAGTCGTGGGCGCCAACGGCGCCGGCAAGAGCACCCTTCTGCGAATCCTCGCCGGGGATCTGGAACCACTCGAGGGTGTGGTCAGTGTTGCCCCGGCCGACGCATTCATCGGCTGGTTACCGCAGGAGCATGAGCGCCTCCCTGGGGAAACCGTCGCGGCCTACATTGCCCGCCGCACGGGGTGTACCGATGCCACTCAGGCCATGGAGGCTGCGGCCGCGGCGCTGGCCGACCCGGGGCAGGGGCTAGCGGAGGCCGATCTGGCCGAGGCCTACTCTGCGGCGTTTGATCGTTGGCTCGCCTCCGGGGCGGCGGACCTTGACGAGCGGCTGCCGGCGGCGCTGGCTGATCTGGGCCTCGGTCTGGATGCGGTGCGACCGGAGTCGACCTTGATGACGTCCTTGTCGGGTGGGCAGGCGGCACGTGTTGGACTGGCGGCCCTGGTGCTATCTCGGTTCGACATCGTCTTGCTCGATGAGCCGACAAACGATCTTGACCTGGACGGACTGGCCCGGCTCGAGGACTTCGTCCGCGATCTTCGTGGTGGCGTGGTGTTGGTGAGTCACGACCGCGAGTTTCTGGCCCGCAGCGTCACCCACGTCCTCGAACTGGACCTGGCGCAGAACACCACCACCGTGTTCGGTGGTGGTTACGAAAGCTATCTGGAAGAGCGTGAGGTTGGCAGGCGCCACCGGCGCGAACAATACGAAGAGTTCGCCGAAAAGAAGGCAGACCTGGTGGCGCGCGCTCGCACTCAGCGGGAATGGTCGAGCCAGGGTGTGCGTAACGCCATGCGCAAGGCTCCCGACAACGACAAGATCCGGCGCCGCGCGGCCTCCGAATCCAGCGAGAAGCAGGCGCAGAAGGTTCGCCAGATGGAGAGCCGGATCGCGCGCCTGGAAGAGGTGGCCGAGCCCCGCAAGGAATGGGTGCTCGAGTTCACCATCGGCGCCGCACCGCGTTCGAGTTCGGTTGTTGCGACTCTGGCCAATGCTGTTGTGCGGCAAGGCGACTTTGTTCTTGGGCCGGTCTCCTTGCAGGTTGATGCCGGTGAACGCATTGGGATTACGGGGACTAACGGGGCCGGAAAGTCCACACTGCTGCGGGTGCTGTTGGGGCGTCTGCAACCCGATGAGGGACGTGCGAGCCTGGGAGTAAATGTCTCGATCGGCGAAATCGACCAGGCGCGTGGCGATTTCACCGGCCCGGACCGGCTCGTGGACCGTTTCGAGCAGCGGTTACCGTCATGGTCGACAGCCGATATACGCACCCTGCTCGCCAAGTTCGGGCTGCGCGCCGACCATGTCGAGCGCCCGGTTGACGAGCTCTCACCTGGTGAGCGCACCCGTGCGGGTCTGGCATTGCTGCAGGCATGCGGCACCAATGTGTTGGTTCTGGACGAGCCGACCAATCACCTCGACCTCGCCGCCATCGAGCAGCTCGAGCAGGCGCTCGAGGCCTATGACGGTGCGCTGCTGCTCGTGACACATGATCGCCGGATGCTGCAGAACGTTCGGCTGGATCGATCCTGGAAGGTCGACAACGGACGCGTGACAGAGCTCTAGCGCTGTCAGATCAGCTGAAGCGGACGTTCAGCGTCGCCAGGCCAAAGATCTTCTTACCGCTGGACTTCGCGGTGACGACGATGACGCCGGTGCGCATTTCCGGATCCAGCGATTTGATCTTGCCACCGAACTCGATGTCCGCGCCTTCGGCGGACGACACGATGGCCGGTGCGGACAGTCGCACCGCGTAACGCGTCACCGCACCCGGGTCGCCCGACCAGACCGAGAAGAATCCGGCACCCAATCCCATGGTCAACATGCCGTGCGCGATCACATCGGGTAGTCCGGCCAGCTTGGCGATGTCTTCGTCCCAGTGAATCGGGTTGGCATCGCCGGCCACACCGGCGTAGTTGACCAGATCGCCTCGGGATAGTCGGGTGTGGTGCACCGGTAGCTCGTCGCCGACCCGCACATCGTCGAAGGACGGCGTGCCCGGTGCGCGGCTGTCCGCGGCGATCCGAACCTCGCCCTCGGGCCGGACGGTCTTCTCGTAGGCGTCGGCGGCTGTCCCGATGCCAGAGAAGTCGACGTCGTGCATCATCGCCCTCTGCACGGCGGCCATCGTCCCTGGACTGATTTCATCTGCGGTGATCCCGACGACGGTGGTGTGCAGCGTGTGCACGCGGGCGCCGGCTGTGTCGGTGAAGGTGTTGGTCACGGTGATCAGGTCTCTGCCCGCAACCCGGCGCACCGAGGTCAGTTCCACGTCGATGTGCAGCTCGTCACCGGCCACGATCGGGCGGTGCTGTTCAAAGACCTCTTCGGTCTGCAGGTAGGTGTCGTACCCGACGACCACGGATTCGAACATGCGCCGGTTACAGGCCATGGCCGGGGTCGACGTGAACGTCAACGGCGCCACCAGACCGGAATAGCCGAGCCCTGCGGCGGCGGCCTCGTCCCAGTGCGCGGGGTGGTAGTCCTGCACCGCGCGGGCGTACTCGCGCACCTTTTCGCGGCCCACCAGGTAGGGGCCGTCCATCTGGTAGTAATGGCCGACGCGTGCTTCGAGTGCCGACGCTTCTGCGGGTGCAGTCATGAGGTGTCCAACTTTTCTACCGGCCTGTTCGCTGAGGCCGACGGAAGCACCCTAGCGCGCAGGTTCTGGGTAGTTGGTCGCCGATCCATATCCGAAACCCTCGTTGCAGTGATCATTAGTTTGTAAAATGGGTGGTCACCGCCCGTATTCACCGTTGTTCTCGCTCTGAAACGGTGATCGGGGGTTGTGCCCGTACAAAGAAGGGAGGGCACTGTGGCAGCCATCATGAGAGGTGTCGTGACCGCGGCCTTTGCCGCGATGATCGCGGGTGCTTTTCAGGTCTCGGCCCCCGCGGCATACGCGGCGCCCAGCACTCGCGTGATGTGCGAGAGGGTCAACGAAGTCGGCGATTGCGAGGAACTCCCTCCCAACCAGCAGGACAGCGGAGACAACTGTGTACTGGTCAACGCGTTGGGCGCTTGTGAAGACAAGCAGGAAGTCGACGACCCTCCGCACACGATGGATAGATAGCGCAGATCGCCACTGGGCCGAATGGCGCTTGTTGTGGTGCTGAGGCTATTTTTCTGAGGTGATTTCCTCAGCTGCTGGTGTCCTCGCGCGACGGATCGCTCCCCTGCTGGCCGTGATGTGTCTGGGCCTTTTCGTGGGTCCGGTGGCGCGGGCGGACAACCCGTTGGACGGTCAAGGGTTCTACGTCAACCCGAACTCGGCGGCGATGCGTGCCGCGCAGAGCGCCGGGAGCCCCGAGTTGACGGCCATCGCCAACACGCCGCAGGCGTACTGGATGGACAATGTGTCGACTCCCAGCGTGGACGCGAAGTACATCAGCGCGGCGCAGGCCTCCGGCGCCACCCCGGTGCTGGCCCTCTACGCAATCCCCCACCGCGACTGTGGCAGTTTCGCCGCCGGCGGTTTCGGATCCGCCGATGCCTATCGGGGATGGATCGATGGCGTCGCATCGGCCGTGGGATCGGGGCCAGCGGTAATCATCCTCGAACCGGACGCCCTGGCCATGGCGGACTGCCTGTCTCCCGGCCAACGCCAGGAACGCTTCGAGCTGATGCGCTATGCCGTCGACACGCTGACCCGTAATCCGGCCACGGCCCTCTATGTCGACGGTGGTCACTCGCGGTGGGTGAGTGCCGACGTGATGGCGGCCAGACTCAACGATGTCGGCGTCGGAAAGGCCCGAGGCTTCAGCCTCAATACCGCGAACTTCTTCACCACGGATGAGGAAATCGGTTACGGCGACGCGATTTCGGGAATGACGAACGGCGCGCATTACGTGATCGATACCTCGCGTAATGGAGCGGGCCCCACCGCGGATGCCCTCTACTGGTGTAATCCCAGCGGCCGCGCATTGGGCACTCCGCCCACGACGGCCACCGCGAGCCCGAACGTCGATGCCTACCTGTGGGTCAAGCGTCCCGGGGAATCTGACGGTTCATGCGACCGCGGGGATCCTCGGGCCGGCACCTTCGTGAACCAGTTCGCGATCGATCTGGCGCGGAACGCGGGCCGGTAGGGATCGCGCACTATCGACGTATGGGAGGCGCTCGAGTGACGGACGGGCAGCTTTCGCTTATCGACGTGTTGGCCGCCCGGTTGGCTACCGGTAGTCGCCCCGGTAATCGCCAGGACGGCCACCGTGTTGCGTTGGCGATCGAAGGCGGTGGTAACCGATCGGCCTACTCCGCCGGTATGTGCATCGCACTCGATGAGCTCGGCCTGACCAGTTGTTTCGACTCGGTCTACGGCACTTCGGGCGGCGCGCTGAACGGGGCTTGGCTGCTGACGGGGGAGGCGCAGCGGTGGCTGCCGTCGTGGGCGTGGCCAGAAGTGGCCGCTGCGAAGGTGAATGATCCGGCGCGGCTGCTGCGCGGCGGCCCGGTAGTTGATCTCAAGGCACTGGTCGGTAACGTCTACACCTCAATCACACCGATGAATTTCGATGCAATACTTGGCAATTCGATCACGTTTCACCCGATCGCCACCGATGCGCGGACCGGTGCGGCATGTGACTTGGCTCCATACGTCGTAGGCCGGGCGTCGTTGCAGACAGCATTACGGGCGAGTGCGTGCCTGCCGCTGTTAGCCGGCCCGCCAGTGCAACTCGCGGGCCGTGCATTCGTCGATGGGGGCGTTGCCGAGGCAATTCCCTGGCCCTCGGCTGTCGCTCAGGGTGCCACGCATGTACTGGTGTTACGCACCCTGCGCGAGGACCAGGCGGCATCCGTGGCCGGGCTCGAACTCTTGGCGTTGATGCCGTACTACCTGCGGCATGCGCGCGGTGCCGGTCGGAGCCACCTCAGTCGGCACCTCGCGTACCGGCGCGCTGACAACGCCCGGACGCGAGGCGTGGAGTTTGTTCAGGTGCGTCCCCCTGTTGGCGCGCATGATGTGTCGGGGCTATCCCGGGACCTTGCCGCTATCGCGAGCGCCATCGAGATCGGGCGGGTCGCCCTCCGGGGCGTCATCGACGAAATGCGATTGCAGGCGCAGCCTCACAAATAGTTTGGCTTGCCGCCTACGCCAGTCCTGTTTCCCTGCCGCGTGTCTGGGGGCCATCGATTCCCCACGAGATGATCCGACGCGGGGTGATGCGGATGATGTCACCGCTCAGCCCGTCGTCGGTGCTGCCGCGGCCCGCAAGCGCCTCCGCGAGCCCACGGACCTCGATGCCGTGGGCTCGCGGAGGTTTCACCGAGACCACTTCATCGACGATGAAGGCCACCCGTGGATTGCTGATCACGTTGCGCCACTTCTGTGTTGATGCCAGCGTATGACCGACGATGTCGATCGTCATTCCGTCCGAACCGATGTGTACCCCGACCGGTCTGATTTGCGGATCGCCATTGGCCCCGATGGTGCACAAGCGACCGATGGGCTGATTGCGCAGGAATTCTTGTTCACCCGGGGTGAAGGTCATGACTTCGCCACCTCAAGCCTTGCGGGCGGTCACGAGATGTCCGGGTAGCAGCGCACGTGCCTCGCCGGTCCCCGCCTGGAGAAGTGCAGGTCGAATGCTCTCGACCTGCCAGAGCGGTGAAACCACCGCGCGCAGTTGCTCTTCGGAAAACTGGGTGGGTGCCGGATCCGCGTGATCGGAAAAGGCGCCGGTACCAAACGCCAGAATGTAGAACGAGGCGCCAGGTGCCGCCGCTCGATGTGCGGACTGCACGTAACCGTCCCGTAGTTCCGAGGGCAGCGCATGCAATAGGCCGCTGTCGAAGATGGTGGAGAAGCGGCCGTCGTAGCCGGTGAATGAGCTGATATCCGCCTGTTGGAATGTGGCGGTGTGCAGACCGCGCTGGGCTGCCGCGGTGGTGGCGGCCTCCACCGCGGTCGGCGCCAGGTCGAGCCCGACGACAGTGTGTCCGCGTGTGGCCAGGGCGAGCGCCAGCTCTGCGTATCCGCATCCGGCGTCGAGCACCTCGCCGCGGACAACCCCGTCTTGCTCGATGAGTGCGGCGTACTCGGGCTGCGGTTCGCCGATGTTCCATGCCGGCTTGTCTTCCCGGTAGGCACCATCCCAGTCGATCACGTGTGTCATTCCCGCTGTCCCTTCATGTGGATACTCTTGACTACGATAACTCAACAGTTGTCTACTTTTATTCCTGCGAGGATGTTGACATGTCTGCACCTGCACCCGAGCGCAAGGGACAGCGGACCCGACAGCGCATCTTGTCGACTGCCCGGCGGGTGTTCGCCGAACTCGGGTACGAGAAGGCCACGATTCGCGGTATTGCGGCGGCGGCCGCCGTGGACAAGTCCTCGGTCATCCAGTACTTCGGGAGCAAGAGCAACCTCTTCCGCGAGGCCGTCCAGTGGCGCATCCCGGTGGATGAGCTGACAGTGCCGGATCCGGCGGTGACGGCGGAGAACTACTTGCGCGGGCTGCTCTCGGGATGGGCGGCGGAGCCGGACGGTCCGATGGCGGTCCTGCTGCGCAACAGCATGACCAGCGAGGATGCGTTGGAACTGTTGCGCGAGCAGGTAACCGAGCATGCGGTGAGTTCGGTGGCGGCCACCATCGAAGCGCCTTACGCACGGCTGCGCGCGGCGCTGTTGAGTGCTGTGTTGATGGGTATCGCAAGCCAGCGTTATCTACTGCGCATGCCCGATTTAGTGGCCGCCAGCGACGACGAAATTGTCGCGTTGATGGCTCCGTTGTTGACGGCCCTTATCTCTCCCGAAAACGCCTCCCGAAGTGCGGCGATTTGGGGTTCGCCCGAGACCAGTTAGCGGGCTGTTTTCGCGGACATTTTCGTTATCAAACCGTGGGGAACGCGTTATCGAAACGGCAAGCGCGCCCGCTACTTCGGGCCTTGACGCGTCCATACGATCACATCATTCATGACGAAGTGGTCATCCCAAAGGGGTCGGTCGATGAGGACAGTTCTTCACATGGTTGTCGCAGTATCCGTGGTCGCGGCGACGATGGCCGGGCGTGCCGTCGGCATCGAGGCCGCGGCTGTCAGCATGCCGCTCGATCTGGACGTCAGATCCATTGCGCCCATGCCGGATAGGCCGGTGGGTGTCGCACATCCGGTGGTGGTGACATTCAATGGGCCCATCGCTAATCGCGAGGCCGCCGAGCGGGCGCTGCGGATCACCTCCACACCCGCCATGACGGGGAAGTACGAATGGCTCGAGGACAACGTCGTGCAATGGATGCCAGATCAGTTCTGGCCGTCGCACAGCACCGTGAAGCTCATGGTGGGCGGCAAGCCCGCGGAGATCACCACCGGCCCGGCTCTCGTCGGTATCGCCAGCATCTCGCGGCACACGTTCACCGTGTCCTATGAGGGAGTGTGGAGAAGGCCATCGGACGGGGCATCGGGATTGCCTGCACCACATCATCTTCCGCGCCTGGGGGAAGAGGGGGTCTTCCCGGCCTCCATGGGCCGCCCGGAGTATCCGACGCCCATCGGCACCTACGCGGTCCTCGGAAAGGAGCGCTCGGTGCTGATGGATTCCAGTAGTGTCGGCATCCCGGTCACCGCCGCCGATGGCTACAAGATCGATGTGGAGTACGCCGTCCGCTTCACCAGCCGTGGTCTGTTCGTGCACGCGGCTCCGTGGGCCGTACCGGCCATGGGCTATGAGAATGTCAGCCACGGCTGTATCAGCCTGAGTCCCGCGGCAGCCCAGTGGTACTTCGACAACGTCAACGTCGGCGACCCGGTGGTCGTGCAAGAGTAGTGGCGCGTGGCCAACGTAATCTTTTGTGGTTCTGAATATTTGGCGAGAAACAATGATGCCGAGGCCGCATTCGCGGCCTCGGCATCATTGAAGAAGCGGGTGTGGTTGGGCGCTCAGCCTTGCGGACCGGCGGGGGTCGGAATACCCGGCGTCGGCGCGCCCGGGACCGTGGAACCGACCGGGACGCCCTTTCCGGCCACGGGGCCTGCGGCCAGGGCACCATCAAGGGGCGCGGCCGCAGGGACCACGGCAGGTGCGGCCGGAACTACCGGTGCGGCCGGAACCACTGGCGCCGCAGGAACAATCGGTGCGGCCGGGATGATGGGCGCTGCCGGTACGACAGGTGCCGCAACAGGCCCCGGCAGTATCGGCACCCCGGCCACGGGCGCGGCGCCTGCGGCGGGGGCGCCGACTAACGCACCCTTGCCGGAGCCTCCGGGGCCGTCTTCAACCGCGTGGTGCGCGCTCCCGGATGACTCTGCGACTGCGGATGGCGCCCATACGAACGCGGCCGCACATAAACCAGCGCTGGCAATTACCTGAATAGCCATTCGATCAAAGATGATGATCGCCACCGACCCGACTCCCTAGCTTGAGCGTGTAAATCACGCTGGTGAAATTCGATGGCTGAACTTTATAACGCCCCAAAATTGACGTCCAGCTGACGTTCAGGTTGGTTATGAAGTTGATGCGGAATGTGAACTGTGGCTGTGACCTAACGGGCGCACGGCGGTAATCAGATGCCGCCCAGATGTCCGGCTAATCGCCATGTCAGAAGGCGCATACCGATGAGACCGAGGGTATTTTCAGGCGAGATGGAACTGTGACGGAATGGTATTCGATATGAGTCGGTAGTCACGTAAAAGCGCAGGTGTCTGAATAAATGAAGATCACTCGGTTTATAGGGGGCGAATGTGATTAATTAGCAATGCCTAAGAATGGCGCACGAACTGAACCAGAAATGCAAATTTCTACTCTGGAATTCAAAATACGTTCGTGACTCAAATAGTCTTGGCTTTCTATGCTTTCCCGGCAGCACCCCGGCGCGCCGCTTCCCGGCGTGCGCCGTCGACGAGGCTCGACATTGATTTACGCAGGACCCACACCATCGCGGTATCGGGTACCGGGATCAGTGGAGTGGACTCCATGGAATAGCGCACGGCCGTTCCCCGCGGGTGGTCGGTGAGGGTGATGGTTCCGATGTGTGAGCGCACCGGCAGTCCACCGACGACGCGATACTGAATACGTTCCCCGGCAACAAGTTCGAGGATCTCTTCCTTGACGCCGACCGGGCCCACACCGATTCGGTGAATCGCCCCCACACCCTGCCGTTCGGTGGTGCCAGGCCGGACCAGCGTGACTGTGAAGGGCAGAAATTCGTTGTACCCTTCGCGGTCGGCGAACAATTCATACACAGTCTTTCGGGGTGCCTCGAAGATTGTTTCCTCGATGTACTGCGCCATGTGATGTCCTTTCCTGTCCGTCAAAATCATTGGGTCGTTATGAGCGTTTGCGGGTTCGCAAGACATGCGAACCCAACCGGGAGAACCCCTTGACGCGCACGCCGCGCAGGTGACGGAGAACGAACTCGTCGTCGTCTCCCAGTGCCGCCGCGGCGGCGTCGTCGAGAAGGATCGTTCCGGGCCGGGCCACGCCGGTCAGTCGTGCGGCGACGTTGACCACGGTGCCGTAGAGATCGCCGAAGCGTACGAGCACTTGTCCGTAGGCCAGGCCCACCCGGATCTGCGGCATATCCGGAATTTCCTGTGCTGCTGCAGTAATCGCTGCATTCATGGCAACGGCGATGCGCGCGCCGGCCCCGGCGCTCGCGGCGGCGAACATGACTTCGTCGCCGACGTTCTTGATCACCCAGCCGCCGTGGGTGGTGACTGCCTCGGTGAGTGCGGTCTCGAAGGTCTCGAGCAGATTGGTCAGTTCGTCGAGGTCCAGATGGCGGGAGAGGCGGGTATAGCCAACCATGTCGGCGAAACCAACAAGCAATTGTCTTGTGGTGCTACCAGATTCATTCGACCGAGTGAGTGCTGCAGCCAAATGTCGCTGCCAGGCATAGTCCTGCAAGTCGGTCAGTGTGGAGATTGTGCGTGTAACCGCGTCGACGCTTGACCCGGTTGTGAACGCGTCGCCATCGTTGGCAATGCGATCTTCGACCTCGCGGGTCAGTAGGTCTGCCTGCCATTCGGCCAGCCGCGCCATGGCCTGGCCGAGGGTGCGGGCCGCGGTGACCTGGCTCTGCTCGTTGGCTGCGGTAGCCGTTCCCAATGCGGCGAAGGTGCGGATCGCGGCGACGTCGGCATCGGTGAACACGACCTCGTCGTCGCTTTCCGCTGCGGCGAAGCCCAGTGCCACCCATAGCTTGCGGGCGCGTTCGACCGGGACGCCGGACAGCTCGGACACCTGAGACCGGGTGTACTTGCGGGGGCCACCGAGGAGCGACTGCTCGATCGCGGCGTCCACCACCTCGTTGAGCTCGCGAGACTCGGCCATCTCGCCAGTACAACACACCTACAACCCGGTGTCGGCAGAACCCTGTGAGCCGCAGGCAGTGTCAGGAACCTTGACTTGATTCAGAGAAACCCCGAGTATCTCCAGGGAGATTCCTCGATGGCGGGGCAAAGGGACGGTGCGATGAACTGGAACTTCTTGGGGCACAACTGGCACCTCTTCGGGTACCTGGCGATTCTTGCTTTTGTGGCCCTGCTGACCTTCGCGACGTGCATGTTCGTGTACACCACTCGCTTGAGGAAGCAGGCGTCGTCACCACTGGCGGACCGGATCGGTGGCTATCCATTGGTCTTGAGGAAGGTACGCAAACGGGAGCCGATGTCGCCCGATGAGCTCACCTTTGCACGGCAGGCCATCGCCGATCGCGGATCGTTGTGGGCCTTCTCCATTCCGGCGACCATCTTCAGCCTGGGCTGCTTCTATGTGCTCGGCAGCCTGGAGCAGCTACATGGAGCCACCCCCTCCGAGCGGACGTTCCTCGGGGTCATTCCGATGATCTCGTCGATCAACATCACGGCGCAGGTGCTGCGGATGCGGCGGCTGAAGGGGCGGCTGCCGCGCGCGTCGTGATGCCGATCTGACGGATTGTCGGGGCCGGCGAAAGTTGCCGCTCGCATTCCCAGGTTTGGCTGATAGCATTTCCGACCGTACTTATGTCAGCTTCATTGACATGCACGCGGCGCGAGGTCCGGGAGGGTGGTCGGGTGAGCCGACGTTCGGTTGGCAGGACGTTCCTGGCACGCGCCTGGATGCCGCTCGTCGCCGTCATTGCGCTGGGAGTGGCCGGTGGCTCGATGCTGAAGGTGCACGAACTGTCCGCTCCCGGACCGGTGCTCACCGTCAATCCGCCGCAGGCGCCACCGGAGTTCACGCCCAAGACGCTCACCTACGAGGTCTTCGGCACGGTCGGGAATGGCGGGATGCTGAGTTATGTCGATATCGATGGTCATCCGCACCAGGTGGACGTGACTGCGCTGCCGTGGTCACACACGGAGACGACGACTCTCACCGTGGTTTCGGGCAGCATTTCGGTACAGGTGCGTGGGGGGCAGGTCGGTTGCCGGATACGGGTGAATGACGTTGTCCGCGACGAGATGTCCGATGACCATGCCGACGCGAACGTCATGTGCAGGGTGAAGTCCGCATGAGCGAGCACCGGGTGAAGAGGCCCTTCGTTCCCAGGATGGTTCGCATCCTGGCGGTGCCGATCATCGTCTTCTGGGCCATTGTCGCGGTGACGACGAATACGTTCGTGCCGCACGTGGAAGACGTTGCCGCCGAGCTCGCCGGTCCGATGATCCCGCACTACGCGCCGTCGCAGCGGGCGATGCTGCAAATCGGGGAGAAGTTTCACGAGTCGACGTCCACCAGCCTGACCATGCTTGTGCTGGAGGCCGATCGGCCACTCGGCGCCGCTGATCACGACTATTACGACGAGTTGGTGCGCCGGCTCAAGAACGACACCGAGCATGTGCAGTACGTGATGGACACCTGGGGAAAGCCGATCACGGCAGCCGGGGCTCAGAGTCTCGATGGCAAGTCCGCGTTCGTATTGCTACGTCTGGCCGGCGATATCGGCCAGATGCAGGCGAACAAGTCCGTTGACGCGGTCAAGGACCTGATCGATAAGGACACTCCGCCACCGGGACTCAAGGTCTATGTCAGCGGTGCGGCACCGCTGGCCTCGGACACGTTGAGCGTCGCGAACTCGAGCCTGAACAACATCACGATCGTCACGATCTTCCTCATCATCTTCATGCTGCTCATGGTGTACCGGTCGGTCACCACGATGCTGGTGCCGTTGTTCGGAGTTCTGGTCGAGATGCTGGTCGCCAGAGGAGTTGTCGCGACCCTCGGACATTTCGGATATATCGAGCTGTCCTCATTCGCCGTCAATATCGTCATTTCGCTGACGCTGGGCGCGGGCACCGACTACGGCATCTTCTTGCTGGGGCGCTATCACGAAGCGCGCAACGCGGGATTGAGCCGGGAGGACGCTTTCTATGCGGCGTACCGCGGCGTTTCTCATGTCATCATCGGCTCGGGTCTGACGATCGCGGGCGCTGGTCTATGCCTGAGCTTCGCTCGTCTCAACTACTTCCACACGATGGGCCCGGCGGTCGCCATCGGCATGCTCTTGACCATCGCAGCAGCGCTCACCCTCGGGCCGGCGATGCTGCATCTGGGCAGCCTGTTCGGGCTCTTCGATCCCAAGCAGAAGGCCAAGGCGCATCTGTATCGGCGTATCGGGGCCAGTGTGGTGCGTTGGCCCAAGCCGATCCTTGTGGCAAGTGCGGCAGCGGTTCTCGTGGGCGCGGTCTTCGTGCCGACCTATCAGGTGAGCTATGACGATCGGGCCTATCAGCCGTCCGACGCCCCCGCGAAGGAAGGTTTTGCGGCGGCAGACCGGCATTTCCCGCCGAGCAAGTTGTTCACCGAGATGCTCATGGTCGAATCGGATCACGACATGCGTAACTCGGCCGACTTCATCTCGTTGGACCGGGTCTCCAAGAGCCTGGTGCGGCTTCCCGGCGTTGCGATGGTGCAGAGCATCACCAGGCCGATGGGACGAGCGCTCGAACATGCCTCTCTGCCGTACCTGTTCACCACTCAGGGGAGCGGGAACGGTCAGCAACTGCCCTTCACGAAGGCTCAGAACGCCAACACCGACAAGCAGGCCCAGATCATGGCGCACTCGGTGGCGGTCTTGCGACAGACCATCGACCTGACGCAAAAGCTCGCGGATGAAATGCACAACACCGTCGTGACGATGGAGGACATGCAGCAAGTCACCAAGGACATGAACGAGAAGGTCTCGAACCTCGACGACTTCATGCGGCCGCTGCGCAACTACTTCTATTGGGAACCGCATTGTTTCGACATCCCCGTATGCCTGTCGTTCCGATCGCTGTTCGACATGCTGGACAGCATCGACAAGTTGGCCGCCGACATCAAGGATGCGGTGGGCTCCCTTGAGGTCGTCGACCAGTTGTTGCCGCAGATGGTTTCGCTGTTGAAGCTCACCGCCAACGATCAGGAAGCGCTGCAAGCCCTCATCGTCAACACCTACGGCCAGACGAATCTGCAGTCCACCGCCACGGACCAGACATTCGACGACATGATCAATGTCGGTAACGACTTCGACGCGTCCCGTAGCGACGACTTCTTCTACATACCGCACGAAGCTTTCGACAATGAGGACATCAAAACCGGTATGGCGCTGATGATGTCACCGGATGGCAAAGCGGCCCGGTTCATCGTCACGCACATGGGCAATGCCATGGGGCCGGAAGGAATTGAACACGTCAACGAGTTCCCCGATGCCATTACGACGGCGCTGAAGGAAACCTCGTTGGCGGGGTCAAAGGTCTATATCGGCGGAGCGGGGTCGAATAACAAGGACATCAAGGAGTACGCCGCATCGGATCTGCTCATCGCGGCGATCGCGGCCTTCACGCTGATTTTCTTGATCATGATGGTCATCACCCGAAGTCTGGTGGCGCCGTTCGTCATCATCGGCACGGTGGCCTTCTCGTTCGCGGGCGCGTTCGGGCTTTCGGTGCTCATTTGGCAGCATCTCGTCGGTCTGCCCTTGCACTGGTTGATCCTACCGCTGACGTTCATCATCTTGGTGGCAGTGGGCTCGGACTACAACCTGCTGCTGATCGCCCGGCTCAAAGAAGAGACCCATGCCGGATTGAACACCGGACTCATCCGTGCGCTGGGAAGTACGGGAGGCGTTGTCACCTCCGCGGGTTTGGTGTTCGCCTTCACGATGCTGGCGATGCTTTCCAGTGATTTGCGAACCATCGGCCAGGTGGGCACCACCGTGTGCATCGGGCTGCTGCTCGACACGCTGATCGTGCGCTCCTTCATCGTTCCGGCCCTCGTTCGGCTACTGGGGACGTGGTTCTGGTGGCCAACGCGGGTGCTTTCGCGTCCGCGCCGGGAGCCGGTGCGTTCCTGAGTCGCGCACGCAAGCGGGCCCGGCGCCGCCAATGCCAGGTGCTCAGGCCGGTGAGTCCGAGCAGTAGTGGAGCCATGCCGAGAACGAACCAGATCGAGCGCCAGTAGCCGTTTACGGCAAGGCCGAAATGCGCGGCGGGCCCGGCCCATTCGTCGGCGATGGCGTTCGATGCGGTGGCAGGTTTGTCGCGGAGGATCTGCACGTGGCCGGCGTCGTGGGCGTCTACCCCGACAGAGCGGTTGCCGTGGTAGTTGAGGCTGTGCGCCCGCAAATCCGGTTCGCCGGGATCCAGGAGATCCACGGTGTAGAACGCATTGTCGTCATCCGGGAGCCCGATCCAGGTCACCTCGGACCCCGGGAACTGGCGCGCGGCGGCGTCCATGGCGCGTTCCACGGTGATGTTCTGGCCGCCGGGGCCTCCCGTGAACGTGCGCTCGGAGGCGTGCCCCCCGGTGAGGGAGTACCAGAGGGTGGTCAGCCCGGGGGCCTCGAATTGCATTCCGGTCAGCCCCCATACGATCAACGGTGCCGTGGCGACGATGCCGATCATGGCGTGCAGGTCGAAATCACGGGCGAACCGCCCGGAGGCCCATCGCACACGTAAGGCGTTGCGTAACTTTCGAATCGCCTTCCACCAGATGTACGGCGCGGGAACCACCAGGAGGAGCAGGATAAGGGCCGCCAGGGCGAGTAGTGCGGACCCCCAGGACATTCCGGCGAAGGCGTTGAGCTGCGCCAGCGGGGAAGGCTGAGTCAGGATGGGCAGATAGCCGCTGTAGCCCTCGCAGGTGAACCCGCAGTCGTGCATGTTGACCAGGAATCCCAGTACTCCCGCGCCGAGATCGATTCGGCCGTTGAGGAGGCCGGTGCCCGCGTCGACGAAGAATGTGTCATGTGTTCCGGAGGCGTTGAGTAGATACACACCGTCCTTGAGAGAAGCACTCGCAAGCTGGATTTCGGGGTAGCGCGATTGGACCTCGGTGATCGCCCGCGCGAATCCGACCGGTTCGGCTGCGGATGTGGTGCGGAAGATCTCGGGGTGCAGTGCCCGGACCAGCTCCGGCTGGTACACGAGTATGGCGCCGCTGGTGCTGATGATCACCACGAGGAGTCCACCGATGAGGCCGATCCAGCGGTGAGTGAGAACCAAGGCGCGCCGCAACCTCAGGGACACACGCCGGCGTCGGGGTGTGGCCACCTTCTCCTCCATAACGCGCACCGACCGCTGTCCGGGAAGTAAGGCTAGTGGTAGTGAACCAGCAATGGGGCGCTACCTTACCGGCGAGCGAACCGCATTGTGGGCTAAGCGCTTCCGATGTCCGTGATGACGCCGCTGAGCGCGTCGTAGGAACGGATCAGCAGATCGCGTAGCTCGGCGCGGTCGACGATGCTGTCGGTCAGCCACGCCATGCACATGTCGACGATGTAGACGACCCAGGCGCGCGCGATCATGCGTTGGGCGGGCGTGGGCGTCCCTGAAACGATCCTCTTGAGCGTGTGTTCCGTTACCACCGCACGGTTGCTGTCCAGGATCTCCCGGACCGCCGGGTCGGTGCTGGCCAGTCCGCGGGTCATCGCGATGTACGCGTGCGGATGCTGCTCGATGTGGTCGAGGTAGGCGTCGAGCGAGGTAAGGAACTGCTCGTACGGCGGCAGTGCGGGGTCGACCGTGATCGCCCGTAGAAATGACTCGGAATCGCGGCGGACAATCTCGCCGACGAAGGTCTTCTTGTTGCCGAAGTAGTGGTAGATCAGGGCGGACTATACGCCCGCTTCTTGGGCGATGTGCTCGATCCAGACCTCGTCACAGGGGCGGGTGGCGAAGAGTACCGAGCCGACCCGCAGCAGTTCGTCGCGGCGGGCTGCCACGGAAAGACGAGTTCGGGGAGTCGTTGACATCAGTTGGGCCACAGGATAGCGGGGCCCAGGTGCTTTCCGGGATTTTGCGCCGGCCCTATGGTGCGATTCTCGGACTCGTGGTGAATCGCGGGTTGGAGCGCCGATTCGGCCCGCACATCACCGGTTAGGCCTGCGCAGGATGGTGACGGACTCATCGATCTTTTTGAATGATGCGAAGGTTTCCGTCGGTACACCGAATATCGCGGCGAGGACATCGGGCGGCAGCTTGCTGATCGACGCGCCAATGCCAATGTCATCCTTGCCTTCCGCGGTGCTGGCGTTGAACACGATCAGCAGCTTGAGGTCCTCGGTGCCCTTGTTCTCGAAATAGTGCAGCGATCCTTGAGGCGCGAAGACGACATCGCCGACGTGCGCGTCGAAGGTTTCACTGTGTCCCTCCGGGTCCAGCAACGTCCACTTCGCCACACCGCTGGTGATGACGTTGATCTCCCAGGCACTGGGATGCCAGTGGGGTTCCCGTATTCCGCCGGGTTGCAAGGTCACCATGACGATGCTGGCCTGCTGCCCGGTGAGGATAGGGAAATTGCCCTCGTGAGCCTGCCGCAGATCGCCCCCGTCGAAGGTCTGCGGCGCCAGCGCGCCAAGGTGAAACAGGTGCGGTTGTGCGGTGTTCAGCTCGGCGGGGAGGCGGGGATCGCCGAAGCGGGCGGCGTCATCGGTCACGGTCTGATCCTTTACGTCGTCACGGGAGCGGGGAGAAGACAGAGCCCGGTCGGCCCCCGCGCCGGCGACGGCTGCGACGCCCGCCACTCCGGCACCGCCGAGGACGGTGCGTCGATTGATCGGCTTCATAACGTCAAGGTAGGACCACCCGACTAATTATGAAAGGCGATAGAAGCGATTAATTTAAACGGAATTGGTGATTAATTGGGGCGCTGGGCCAAGATGGCTCCGCCGAGCCAGCGCCTGAGAAAGCTGCGCAGTTCGTCGCGGGAACGCGTGGCTTCATTGGGGGAGACGAAGAACGACAACATGATTCGTAGGGCGAACTCGACGAGTCCGCGTTTGGCATCGTCGTCGTACCCATACTGATCCCATTCGACGTCGAATCGGCCGAGCATGCGAAGACCGAACGCCTGTGCCTCGTCCGAGGTCATATCGCTGGTGTGTGAGTGTGCGTACGGTTCGGACATCATGATGGCCAAATGTGGTGTGCGAGTGACCTCTTCCAAGGTGTAGAGCACACCCTCGGTGAGTGCTTCGGCGGGATCGGTGATGCCGCGCACGACTCCCGTCAGCCGGTCCAGGAAGCTGTCCACCGACGCGATGGAGGCCGCGTGCATGAGTGCGTCAGCCGTCGGGAAGTACCGGTAGACCGTCTGCCGGATGACGCCGAGTTCAGCCGCGACGTCGGCCAGGCTTACCGCTGAACCTGTCTCGCCGATCAGCTTCACGGCTGCGGTCACTATCCGATCGGATGCCTCGACGTCGCTGTTCGGTGGTTGACCGTCCCATCCCCGTCTACGCGCCATCGTGAAGTTCCCTGGCCGCCGGCATCCACGCAGCATATCGACCGTTGACACCACCCGCTCGATCCAGTAATCATACAGAACAACAAATAAGTGTCTGATTGTATGTTCTAAGCGAGGTGCCTTTCATGACGGAACTCATCGTGCGCAAGTTGCGGTTTGCGTTCGCCGACCATCACGTTCCGTTCCTGTGGAACGAGTCCAACCCGGCCTTTTCGAGCATGGCCAACGCGGTCTCCTTCCTGGCGATCGCATTCGAGAAGATGATCGGGCAGATGATTCCCGAGGCCATGCCGCTGATCGCCGATCCGGCGATCGCCGAGGAGGCCGAGGCCTTCGTTCGGCAAGAGGGACAGCACTCCATGGGTCATCGCCAGCACGCCAAGGGTCTGATCAAGAGTTACCCGGGCCTCAAGGAGACCCTGGATGAGGTAGTCGCCGCCTTCGACGAACTGACCGCGAACAAGCCGCTGAAGTATCGGTTGGCGTACACCGCCGACCTGGAGGCGACGTTCACCCCGGTCTTCAAACTGATGCTGGATCACGACGACACCCTGTTCGCGCCGGGCGATGATCGCGTCGCCTCGCTGTTCCTGTGGCACTTCGTCGAAGAGGTGGAACATCGCAGCTCGGCGCTGATCATCTATGACGCGGTGGCCGACGATCCCTGGTACCGCATGCGCGTGGCGCCGTCGATCTTCAGGCATGTCTGGTCGGTGTTGCGCATCGCTTGCGAGGGCTTCAACAAGCATGTCCCTCTCGAGGATCGTAAGGTGGACGCGCTGTCGATGTTCGGCATGCAGGCGCGGAAGAAGTCTCTGCTGCAACGGCTTCCGTTTGTAAACGCACCGTATGACGGCCCCATCGAGAACGCGTTCAGTAGCTTGCCGGTGCGTGAGGTGATGGTTGCGATGTCGGGCGCGGTGCGCAGTCAGATCCCGGGGCACAATCCAGCGCACGAGAAGTTGCCGGCCCTGGCCGACGAGTGGTTCGCGCGATATGAGGCCGGTTATGAAGTCACACAGTGGTACACGGCTGATCCGGCGGCGCAGGTGGGAGTCTGAACGTGTCTTATCTGTGTGCCCCCACATTCGCCGATCTGGCAGCGCGCCTGGGATTCTCGTGCGACACCGCGGGAGGGATCGTCGCCTTCCGCAGTCCGTTCTCACTGGAGAACTGGACGCTGCCGGTCCTGGAGCTGACCGTAATCGCTGGGGCGGTGTTAGCGCTGGTCTACGCGATCATTCGGCTCCGCCGCCACAACGATCCAACAAACATCGTCGTGTGGTTCGGAGCGATCGCATACCTGCTGATCATCGAACCGCCGCTGTACTTCCCCGGGCCGTTCGGTATCAGCGAGCACGTGGACACGATGTTCGCGCACAACGTTTTTACTGTCGACTTCTTGTGGGGCCGGTTGCCCCTGTACATCATCGCCATCTACCCGATGATGGCCACCGTGGCCTTCGAGATCGTCAGGACACTGGGCGTCTTCCGCCGCTACGGCGTCCTGATCGGAGCAGCCTGCGTCGGTACGGTGCACCACGCGTTCTACGAGATCTTCGACCACCTCGGCCCGCAATTGCGCTGGTGGGAATGGACTCTGGACAATCCGCTGAACAAGCCATTCTTCGACTCGGTCCCGATGGGCAGCGTGGTCGTCTTTGCCGCACTGTGGCCGATGTCGCTGGCGTTCTGCGCCCAGTTGTTCGTGGGTCGGCATGTGGACGCCGGACGATCCTTCACGGGCAGTCAGATCATCTGGCGCACGGTGGTTATCGGCGTGCTGGCATCGATCGGTACCGCGGTCTTACCGCTACCGGCAACCATCGCCGGTGCGGTATCGGGCAGCACCACCGTGGTGGGTGTCGTCTATGTCCTGGAGCTGATCGCCGTCGTGGCAGTGGCGGTGCCTGTGCTGATCAGACAGTGGCGCGGTGTTCGGCGCGACGGCGCGGACGGTTACACCACGCATCCGGCCATCCTGATCTATGCGGGGCTCTACCTGGTGGTGATGACGGTGCTGTGGGTGACGGCGCTGCCCGGCTACTTCGGGGCGGACCATGGCGTGACCGGCGCCGGCGATCCGATCGGCAGTCTTTGGTATGCCGCGATTTGTTTGGGCACCGCGGCGGCGAGCACAATCGCCGCCTGGACTGTCGCCGCACCTGCCCGCCGAGATGGATTGGCGCAGCGGACGCGCACAGTAGCGATTGGCGCCGGCGAATCCTAGAGCCAGTCGGGACAATTCCGCGGCGCACATTGTCCAAACTGGCTATCGCATTCCGGCGGTCAGGGGCTCCAGACTCGGTGGATGCGGATGGCATCGACGCGCCGGAATGCTTTCGGGCGGTTTGGGGCACGGCCGTGACACGACCAAAGTTTCGCGGCCTGGAACCGGGTTTGGATGAATTGGAGTGGCAGGTCAAAGCGGTCTGTCGTGGAATGTCGACGGATATCTTCTACTACGCCGAAACTCAGCGTGGAGCCTTGCGAAAGCAATACGAGGTGCAGGCGAAGCAGATCTGCAACGCGTGTCCGGTACGCAGGCCGTGCGCGGCATACGCCATGAGAACCGATGAACCACACGGTGTTTGGGGTGCGATGACAACGCGGGAGCGTCGAGTGGCCATGACACGCTCGCGACGCAAAGCCACCACGGCGGAGCGTGCTACATCTTGATCGACGGCAGCAGCCGCGTCAGATTCCAGAGTTGATTACGCCGGGCCGACAGGCTGGTAATCAGGAGCCCGCCCAGTGCGATGCAGAGCAGTGTGATCACCGACTGCCACAACCTGCCATCGATGCCGCCCAGAATCAGTTGACGTAGTCCGTCGACGCCATACGTCATCGGATCGTATTTGTGCAGCACTTGGAAGGGTCTCGAGGTGGTTTCCACCGGATACATGCCGCCGGCGCTGACCAGCTGCAACATGAGTAGGGCCATGAGCAGCACCCGCCCGACAGCCGGACCCACCAGCGCGTTGATGGCCTGGGTAGCGGCAACGAACGCGAATGAGACCAGCACCATAAACGCGAGCATCGCGACGGGGTGCGCGGCGTGCATTCCGAGCGCGAATCGCACCACGCAGTACAGGATGATCGCCTGGAAGATTCCGATGGTGGCGGCGGGCAGATAGCTGGAGAGGGCCACCCGAATCGGCAGAACCTCCGCCGCAATCGCACGAGTCTGCAAGGGCCGCAATATCATCCACAGCACCAATGCGCCGAAGAACAACGCCAGCGTGACGAAGAACGGCGCCATGCCGGTTCCGAAGTTGGGTGCGGCGTTCTCATGCGAGGTCTCCAGATGCACCGGACCGCCGATGGTGTCGGCGATGGCGTCCTTCTGCTGGGCACTCCAGTTGGGCACCTGCTTGGCGCCTTCGGCGAGCTTGGTCGCCAGTTCGGCCGAGCCGGAACGTAGCTGTGCGGTACCCGATTTCAGTTGTTGCGCACCGTCGTCCATTTGGGCGATACCACTGGACAGTTGCGCGTTCCCGGTGGCCAGCTGCTGCGCGCCGTTACGCAGCTGGGTGAGCTTGTTGGTGAGCTCCTGGCCCTTGCCGCCGACCTGATCGAGCGCAGACTTCAGCGGGCTGCCGGGTCCGCGCAGCGTCTCGGTCATTGCGATCGACGCGTTCTCCGCGTCGGTCAGTTGCTGGCGAACCTGGGGTGTGAACTGATGCTCGCGTAACTGATCCTGTATCCCGCGCAACGTGTTCGCCGCCGGGTCCTGGCGTCCGGCCAGCTGGTCGATCACCGGGCTGAGTGCGTTGGCGGCGCTGTCCTGCGCCTTCGCGATGCCCTCGATCTGATCGTTGGCCTGCCGGAGCGCGTCGGTGCCCTGCTGGAGCTTGTCGGTGCTGCCGCCGATGTTCGCGACCGCCTTGCTGACGGTCAGCAGGGGATCGGTTGCCTGGTTGATGCCGTCGGAGAGCTGCTTGGCGCCGGTGGCCAGTTGCGCTGATCCGGGTCGGGCCGTGTGCAGCCCGTTGGCGAGCTGCCCGGCACCGTCGTCGACCTTGGCCGCGCCGTCTGCGAGTTTCTGCGCGCCGTCGGCGGCCTGCTGGATACCCGCGCCGGAGGAGACCACGACGGACAGAACCTGATTGACGGCCTGGCCGGATATGCGGGTCGAGACGGCATTGAGCACCTGGTCGATTGCGGTGCGGCCGATGCTCGAGGAGATGTAATTGTTGGCATCGTTGTAGACGGCGACCAGATTGGCCTGCTTCGGCTGACCGGTCAGTGGCGAGGCGATGGCCTCACTGAAATCGGGCGGTAGCTCCAACATGAAGTAGTACTTGCCGTGGTCAACTCCGGCGCGCGCCTCATCGAGATTCAGGACGTGCCAGTCCATGCTGCCGTCAGCGGTGAGGCTCTTGGAGATCTCCTCGCCGATGTTCACCTGCTGGCCGGAAACAGTGGCGCCCTTGTCGGCGTTGACGAGGGCCACGGGCATCTTGTTGACGTGACCGAAGGGGTCCCAGTAGGCCCACAGATACAGCGCGCCGTATACCAGCGGCAGCAGCATGAGGACCACGATCGCGGCGCGGGTCATTCGGCTGCGACCGAAACGCTTTATTTCTGAACCAAATGCGAGTCCAGCGAGCATGGGCTAGTCCCTCCCGGTGAGGATGCGATGGTCGTGCAAGTCGTGGATGGGCGCGTCGATACCCAGGGGGTTGGTCACCCCGACAACGACGGTGCGGTTTTCGGCGAGCGCACCGAGTCGTTCGACGGCCGTGGCCCGGCGGGAGTTGTCGCGGACCTGTTCCAGGTCGCCGATGACCAGGATTGGCCGGTCGGAGAGCAGTGCCAGCGTGATCCGCAGCAGGAACAGGTCGAGGTCAGACAGTTCGACGATGTACGTGCCCGCCGAAGGGGTGGGAAGCTCACCGAATACTTCGGCCAGTTTGTCGCGTCCGGTGTCGGCAGGGACCCGCGAGAACCACGGTGCCAGCCAGCGGACCTGCTCGGCGAGAACGGTCTGCACGGTCACGGTCTCTTCGAGCTCATCGATATCGGCGAAAGCAGCGATGGCACAGTGTCGGCGGATCGCCCGCGGATCGCTGTCACCCATCACGGTGACCGTGCCGTGGCTGGGCTTGAGTCGTCCGGCCAGCGCCAGTAGCAATGTGTGCTGTCCGGGTCCACCGGGCATCTGAATGGCGTGGAACCCCGAGGTGAGTTCCAGGTCGATATCGGAGAAGAGCGGTCCGTGTTCACCGTCCACGCCCAGCCCCGTGGTGGTGATCAGGGCCGAAGCACTCTCCGGGGGAGCGTCCTCTCCCGGCTCCTCGGGTAGCGCGGTATCCGATTCATCCGATGTGGTGTCCGGCTCGTCCTGTGCGTTCACGGGTTGCTCGTTTCAGATCGCTGACTGGCACGTCCATTCGATCAAACATCAGGTTGCCCGGGGAAATCAGTGTGATCTCGAATATTCGTGTGGCCGTGAGTGACATTCGCGGGCTCCTCCGGGCCTCCCGATCAGCCGTGCTCGGGGCGATAGGGATCGCCGTCGAACCGTTCGAGGGTGACGAATTCCTCGATGGCGTTGCGTCGCAGCCTGGTCAGCTGCTTGATCGGCTTGCCGATGGGTAACACCGCGGCCACCGCATACGTTTCGGGAATACCCAATAGCTCACGTACTTTCGGCTCCTGTGCGACTGCCATGGTGGTGAGCGTTCCGCCGAAGCCTTCTGCTCGCGCGGCCAGCAGGATGTTCCACGCCAGCGGGTAGACCGATGCTCCGCTGATGACTCCGACGCGATTGAGCTCCTGATCCGTCGCGGCGACAAGCCGCAGGTCTACGCACACGACGAGGACGACTGACGCGGTGCGCAGCGTGTCGGCTACCGACGCGGGAACGGTGGTCGCATCGATGGTCTCCTGATCAACCTGCGTGGGGGTTACCGGATTCCACGGCGATTCGCCGGCCATGATCTGCGCGAAGTAGCGGCGTGCTCCCGGCTGCGCCGCCGCGACGAGGCCTTCACGGGTCCGCTGGTCCCGTACCACGATGACGTGACCGGCCTGCCGGTTGCCTCCACTAGGTGCGAACCGCGCGTTATCCAGGATGCGATCTAATACCTTGTCGGGCAGGGGTTCTCCGGTGAACTCACGTGCCGCGAACGTGGTGCGCATGACGTCGTAAAGCTCCATGGCGTCACTCTAGTCAGCGCGTGGCGGACTCAGCCGTCGCTTGATCTCGTTCTGGAACGACACGAGGACGCTACGCACGGCGGACTCGGTGACGGTAACCGGCGTGAGCACGGATTCCGCGAGCCCGACGATTCGCTCGATGCGCGTCATGACGTTCTCCATGCGCTCGACGACGAGCATCATGCGCGGTGTGAGCTCGCCGATGACGCCAAGGGTGTCGTTCATGTCGATGAGAACGGCTGACATGTCGGTGAGCACGGTGTCGAGCTGCTCGACGGTGACGTCCGCGTTGAGTGCCGCGCGGGCCAGTTGCAGCTCGGCGTGCTCAGTCGTGCTGATGTTCCAGCAGATCCGCCTGATTGATCTTGAATCTCGGCATGAGTAGCCATCGGAGGGTCTGCGCGCGTGCACGGTCGATGAGCTCACCGGAATGCGAGAAGTCAATCGGTGAGATACGGACGGGACACAGCGGCGGAACCACCCGCAGGTCGACGGTTCCCTCGAATCGGGCCACGTCCACGGCCAGGCGTTGGTTGATGGCCAGCGTGGTGGCGTGCAATGCCATGGCCAGCGCGCCTTTCGGAGCTTCGCGAAGAGCGCATGAGTATCCGGTGGGTAGCACCCAGATCTCGTCGGCGCTTAGCGAAACAGCGTGGGAGAGAGGGGTGTTGTTCACGACGCCGCCGTCGATGTAGTCCCGCCCGTCGATAGTCACCGGCGGCAGCACGGCGGGGATAGCGGCACTGGCGGCAATCGCGTCGATCGGATTCCCGCGCGACAGCAGAATGTCTTTGCCGGTGAGCACGTCCGTCGCGACTACGTGCAAGGGAATGGGCGCGTCCTCGAGCCGGTGAAACTCCAGGTTTTCTCGCAATAACCGGCGCAGGCCCGAATCCGAAACCAGGCTGCGCCGGCGACCGACAAACCCCAGGAACCCCGTGTACAGGTTGGTGGGAAAGACGTCACCGCGTGAGAGTGAACGCCACAGATCGGCGAGTGCGTTCACGCCGGCCATCTCGGAGCGAGCGGCCAGCCAGCCGCCGTTCAGGGCGCCCACGGACGTGCCGACGATCAGGTCAGGAGTGACACCCGCCTCCGTCAGCGCCTGCAGCATGCCGACTTGTATCGACCCGAGGCTGGCGCCACCGGACAACACAAACGCTGTTGTCATGGTCCAACACTAACGATCCGCCGGAGCGCCGGGCCGTCGCATGGCCATTCTGGACAGGTGTCTGGTTTTCGGCAATAGTGGGTGCGGTAGGTCGCATATATGGCCTCGGCCACAAGCATTTAGGGGCTGGACACTTGTCTATTTGGAGGTTGGCGTGACCGGTGATCGTGTTCTGGTGACCGGCGCGTTCGGCCTGGTGGGGTCCGCTGTTGTGGATGTCCTCGCGGCACGGGGTTACGCCGTGGCCGCCACTGATCTGCGCACACCGGCGAACCTGCGGAGCGCGGAGCGTCTGCCATCCGGAGTGCAGGTGCACTGGGCTGACCTGACATCCGTCGCCGAGGTCACGGCATTGATCGAATCCGTAGCGCCCGCGGCGGTTGTTCACCTCGCGGCTCTGATTCCGCCGTTCTGTTACGCGAATCGGGCGTTGGCGCAGGCAGTCAACGTCGAGGCGACGGGGCATCTGGTGGCCGCCGCCGCGGGGCTCGCATCGGCACCGCGCTTCATTCTGGCCTCCAGCGTCGCGGTATACGGCACCCGAAACCCGCATCGTGACAGGGGGCTGCTCACCGCTCAGACGCCGGTCAACCCGAGTGATCTCTACGGCGCCAACAAGGTTGCCGCCGAGAAGCTGGTGACTTCGTCGGCACTTGAATGGGTTGTGCTACGGCTCGGCGGAGTCTTGACGTCGGCGCCTCGGTGGAGCATTGATCCTAACTTGCTGCGGTTTGAAGCGGTGCTTCCGTCGGACGGCCGGATCCAGACCGTCGATGTGCGCGATGTTGCACAGGCCTTTTGCGCCGCGGTATCGACGAGCCAGGTACGCGAGGTCTTCCTGATCGGCGGCGACAGCTCTCATCGCACCACGCAGTCGGCCGTTGCATCCGAAACGGCGGCCGCGATGGGGCTTGTCGGCGGCGTTCCGGCGGGACGCCCGGGCGATCCCGGCGATGATCGGAGCTGGTTCGTCACCGATTGGATGGATACCGAACGTTCTCAACAAGTCCTTGACTTCCAGCGACATTCGCTACCCGTGATGCATGCTCAGACGAGTGCCGCGGTGGGGTGGCGGCGCGCACCTTTGCGATTGGTAGCGCCCATAGTGTGGGCCGCGCTCAAATCCCAGTCGCCGTACCGCGGGATGGGTGGGCATTTCGCTGATCCATGGCGTGCGATCGATCGGTGCTGGGGCGATCCGCAATACTGAAACCATGCGAAAGGTCGACGGATGAGTGGCATTGAGCGGGTCGTGACCCGCGGAACCTTCGAACTCGATGGTGGCAGTTGGGAAGTCGACAACAACATCTGGATCGTTGGCGAGGGCGACGATGTGGTGGTCTTCGACGCCGCCCATTCGGCGGAGCCGATCGTCGAGGCGGTCGCCGGGCGCAATGTTGTGGCGGTGGTGTGTACCCATGGCCACAACGACCACATCACCGTCGCTCCTGAGTTGAGTCACACGCTGGACGCGCCGGTGCTTTTACATCCGGCTGACGACGTGCTGTGGCGAATGACTCATCCGGACAGGGATTTCCGTGCGGTAGAGGACGACATGGTGCTTGCCGTCGGTGGACTGGAACTGCACGCCCTGCATACGCCGGGTCATTCGCCGGGCTCGGTATGTTGGTATGCACCCGAGCTGCGGGCCGTGTTCTCGGGCGACACCCTGTTCCAGGGCGGGCCGGGCGCCACCGGGCGGTCGTTCTCCGATTTCCCGACGATCTTGCGGTCCATTTCTGGGCGTCTTGGTCCACTTCCCGCCGATACGGTGGTCTACACCGGTCATGGCGATACGACCACCATCGGTGACGAGATCGTGCACTACGACGATTGGGTGGCGCGCGGGCATTAGCGTGCGGCGGTTCGGAACCGGTCGCGGTAGGCCTTCGGTGAGACTCCCAGCTCGCTGACGAATACCCGCCGCAGCGTCTCCGGGCTGCCGAACCCAGCGATTCGTGCGGCTTCGGCGACGGTGCTGCCTGCATCCAAGGCGCTGCGGGCCGCATCGATTCGGGCGAGTTCCACGTATCGCGCTGGCGTAGTGCTTAATTCGGTGTGGAAGAGCCGGGTGAGCTGGCGGGCGCTCAGCGCCGCCCGCGCGGCCAACTTGTTGACACTGTGATCGCCGGCAGGGTCGGCGGCGATAGCGTCGGTTACCGGACGCAGCGCCGAGCCCGCAGGCGGCGCCGACTCCACGAAGACCGAGAACTGGGACTGTCCGCCCGCGCGTTTGAGATAGACGACCAGTGACCGCGCCACCTCACGCACGATGTCTGATCCGTAGTCGTCCTCGACGAGCGCCAGCGCCAGATCGATACCCGCGGACACCCCGGCCGAGGTGTAAACATGTGCATCCCTGACGAAGATCGCGTCGGGCTCGACGGTGATGTTCGGAAACGCCCGCTGCAGCAACCCGGTATGACGCCAATGCGTGGTGGCGCGACGATGGTCGAGGACACCGGCCTGTGCGAGCAGGAAGGCGCCCGTACAGATGGACGCGATACGCCGGCACCGCGCGGATATTCGGGCCAGGGCGTCCACGAGTGCGGGATCCACTGGGCGCCCGACCAGCACATCCCCGCCCGCTACCAATACGGTGTCCGTGGACTCGATGGAGTCGATTGTCGCGGTCACCGAGAACGCTGACCCGATGGATGTCGCCACGTCCTGCCCGTCGACCGAGGCCACCACCAGCCGGTAGTTCGCGCCGAATCGGTTGGCCTCGGCGAACACCTCGGCGGGACCGGCCAGGTCCAGCAGCTTCATGCCGTCGAACACGACGATGGTGATGAGCCGCTCATCGGACATGACCACAGGATCGCAGATGCGCGGCTGCGCAGATGTCTGTATCTGTGGGATCGACGGCGGCTGTGCATCTCCCACTGTCGAGTGTCTGCGCCAGAAACTCGTAGGTGACCGAGTTCGGCCGGACTAGTTCCGCCAGACATCCGGACTAGTTCCGCCAGACATGAGGAGATGCCATGACCGAGATTGCCGGAGTCGAGATCCCGGATACCCCGCTGGTTCGCGAGATCACCGAGTACATCCGCGACACGGAGGACGACCTGCTGTTTCACCACTCCCGTCGGGTGTATCTGCTGGGTGCGTTGCAGGGGCAGCGTCGCGGTGTGAAACCTGATCCGGAGATGCTGTACGCCGGCGCGATGTTCCATGACATCGGCCTTACCGAGAGGTTCCGGGACTCGCAGCTGCGCTTCGAGGTGGACGGCGCGAACGCGGCCCGCGACTTCCTGACCGAACGAGGGGTGGGTGCCCAGGAGGCACAGAACGTGTGGCTGGCGATCGCGCTGCACACCACGCCCGGGATTACCGAGTTCTTGAGCCCGGAGGTGGCCCTCGTTACGGCCGGGGTTGAAACCGACGTGGTCGGCATCGCGCGGGATGCGCTGTCTGCCAAAGATTTAGATGCGGTAACCGCCGCGCATCCGCGGCCCGACTTCAAGAACAGGATTCTGAACGCCTTCTTCGAGGGCAATCGGCACCGGCCGGACAGTACGTTCGGCAACATGAATGCCGATGTGCTTGCGTATTTCGATCCGTCCTTCGTGCGGGCGGATCTGGTGGAGCTGATCCGGGCCAATAGCTGGCCGGAATAGGTAAAGCGTTCTAGAAGGGTGGCGGATCCTGAGCGGTGAGCGCGGCCAGTGCTGCCTCGCGTTGTAATCGTTCCTGGCGGTTGAGGTTGCGCTCCACCTGGCGCCGACGGTCGCGTTCCTGTTTTCGGGTGCGCAGGCGGGTAAGGGCGGGGAAGAGGAAGCGGCTGGCAGGAGTGGTGACATAGATGTGCCCCGTCGGGGCCTTCCAGTGCACAGTGCCGTCGGGGTCCTGGATCTCGGCCCAGCCGCCGAAGGTCTTGAGGAGATGGTGTTTGCGGCACAACGCTTTCAGATTGGTGCCGGTGGTGGGACCACCGGTGGCCCACGGCACGGTGTGGTCGGTGTCCGTCCGGTCGGCGGCGCACTCGCAGCCGGGGAATCGGCAGAGCTGGTCGCGGGATCGCACGAAAGCCACAAGCCCTTCGGATGGGCGGTATCTGGTGCTGTGGGAATCGCCAAGCGTCCGAGTGCGGGCGCCGGAGGCCACGGTGCGCGCCTGCTCGGCGGCAAGCATCCCGAAGCCTGGGACATGGGCGGGTACATCGTCTAGACCGTCGAGGGTGGATTGGTTGACGACCACGTTGACGACGACCGCGAAATCGGCGATATCGCGTCCAGCACAGGCCGGACGTCCACAGGTACAACGCATCTGATCAAGACCCCGCGTCAGCGCACCGACCGCATCGGCACGGCGTTGGGCTTTCGTGCGTGGATCTGCTGGGCACACGGTGTCGGCCAGAAGATCGAGTCGTTTGTCCAGCGCGACGGCGTGGGTGGCCTGCAGGGTGCCCCAGATCTCGGCGACGGGTTCCCCGGTGTCGGCTGGGCGGATTTCGATATGCCGTCCCTCCTTGGCAGATCTGTTGCGCCGCACGGCGTCCTGATCAAAGTGAAGCACCAACGCATCGAGTGCCGCACTGATGCGTTTGTGGGACCAGCGCGCCCAGCGGGGCAGGGCGCGCACAATCGCGGTATCCACCTGCGTCACCGTGGCGTCGTTGTCGACGAGCTCGGTCCGGTTGATGATCAGTGCGACGGTCCTGAAGTCAAGATCACCGGCGGCGAAGCGTTCAGCGACTGCTGTGAGGCGGTGCCGCAGAACCTGGGCGTACCGCATCTGGCTGGAGGCCAATGCCTGGGTGATGCCCTGAGCCGCCGCAATTTCGGCGGCAATTCTATCCCAGCGATCCAGGGGGTGATGGTCACGCACATCAGCCTTGTTGAGGTCAGCGTGCCGGTCGACGAGCACGCCGATGGCATGTAACCGCCGGGCACATGCCTGCGTCTCGGCACGCTGTGCCGAGGTGATCACATCGATCAGATCGGCGTCTCCCAATGAGTCGAACACACTTTCGATTCTAGGGGAATCTGTTGAGCCGCACCGCGTGCTGTGCCCTGGTTGTGGACAAACTACGGATTGTGGATAACCCAGGGGCTCCTCTAGTGCGACCGTGGGTCCGTCAGGATCTCAACCAGGGCAGGCCCAGGATGGCTGAGTGCCTCGGCGATCGCCGAATTCAGCTCGGACGCATCGCTCACGCGCCTGCCATACGCTCCACAGTCGCGGGCGAACTCCGCGAACGACGGATTGTGTAGCGACGTCTGCCACACGGCGTATTCGGAGCTGCGTTGTTCCTCGCTGATCTTGGCCAGCTCGCCGTTGTTGAGCAGGATATGGGTGATATTCATGTCGTACTTCACGGCAGTGGTGAAGTCGGCGAGGTACTGGCCGAAACCGCCGTCACCGGTCACCGCGACGATGGGCCGATCCGGGGCCGCTGCCCAGGCGCCCATGGCGGCGGGAAAACCGAAGCCGATGGAGCCGAGATATCCCGACATGAGCACCGCCTGTGCGGTGGGCTCGAAATAGCGGCCGAACGAGTACGCATGATTGCCCACATCGACTGTCAGCACTGCATTTTCGGGCACCAAACCGTTGAGCGCATGGAAGACGGCAGCAGCAGACACTCGTCCATGTGCGGGGGCGGCGGCCCGGCGCGTCCTTTCGGTGCGCCATACCGACCAGCGCTCCGCGAGCTCGGGACGTTGGTCGACTAGCGCCGGGTTTGTCCGGAGCCCATCGGACATGGCGGCGGCCGTCACACCAACGTCACCGAGCACGGGTGCCGTGACCGGTCGAAAGCGGCCGAGCGCCAGTGGGTCGGTGTCGACCTGAATGGTCGGCTTGTAGGGCGAGATACCCGTGTGATTCGAGAACGACGCGCCGAATACCAAGAGCAGATCGGTCTTGTTCATCATCCAAGACGCAACCGGTGTACCCGAGCGGCCCAGCACCCCGCCGGCGAGCGGATGACGGTCGGAGATCTGGCCCTTGGCCTTGAAGGTGGTGAGGATCGGGGCGTTCAGCCGCTCGGCCAGCGCGGTGATGGCTGCCATGTCGAATTTCGCACCGGCGCCCACCACGATCACTGGGCGCATGGCCGATTCGATGAGGCGCAGCGCCGTGTCGAGCGCCGCCGCAGGTGGGCCCACCCGCAGATCCGGCATGCGGCCCCGCGGCCCGGTGGCCGGTTCGTCGGGCGCGGGGAGTACCTGGACCTCGTCGGGGAGCACGAGATGGCCGACACCGCGCTCCAGGATGGCGTGCTTGAGCGCCATCGTCATCAGTTCGGCGTGGTCCGAGCCTGCCCGCACCATCGCCGAATACACGGACACGTCGGCGAAGGCCGCCAGCAAATCGATGTCCTGGAAGGCGCCCTTACCGGCCACCGATGAATCCACGTTGCCCGAGATGGCCAGCACCGGTGCGCGATCGGCCTTCGCGTCGTACAGCCCCGTCAACAGATTCGTCGAACCCGGGCCGGCGATACCGAAACACGCGGCGGGGCGTCCGGTCAGCTTCCCGTATGCCGAGGCGGCGAAGGCCGCCGCGCCCTCGTGCCTGATGCCGAAGTACCGCAATTTGCCGTCGCCTTCGGCGCGGTGCATCGCCTCGGCGACACCGAGATTCGAGTGCCCGACCATACCGAAGACGGTGTCGACACCCCAGTTGGTCATGGTCTCAATCAGCACGTCGCTGACCGTGCGGACATGAGGGGCCGGCGGCGGAGTGCCCACGTACACGCCGTCCTCGCGCACGTCCACGGGATAGGTCTGCACATCGAAGTCGGGTCCACCGGCTGCCTCGCCGGTGAATGGGTCGAAGTCGAATCCATGCCAGGGACAACGAATCTTGTCGTTCTCCAAGGTGCCTTGGCCTAGCGGACCGCCCTGGTGGGGGCACCGGTTGTCGATGGCACCGAAACGGCCGTGCAGTTTGGTCAAGGCCACGGACTTCATGCCCACCGGGCAGACCGTCACCTCACCCTCATCCAGCGCATCCTGATCAGCCGCCTTGTGCCAGACCAGTTCCTGTTCGCTCACAGTGGTATCGCTCCTGCGTAGGGGACTGCGCTGAGGTATGCGAAGTCGCGGTCGAATGTGACGAGATCGTCGAGCTCCAGGTCGGCGAGACGGCGATGCCCGCACGCCCTGGCCAGTATCGTCATCAGCTCGACGGTGGACTGCAGGAATCGCTGCAATCGCGCGGCCGCAAGATCGATGGGCAGACGATCACGCAGCGCTGGATTATGGGTGGCAATGCCGACAGGGCAGGTGTTGGTGTTGCAGGCGCGCATGCCGACACAGCCGATGGCTTGCAGTGCGGCGTTGGACAAACCAATGGCGTCGGCGCCCAGCGCCAGCGCCTTGACCATATCGGCCGGGGTGCGGATGCCGCCGGTCACCGCCAAAGTCACCTCCCGTGCACCGGAGCGATCGAGATGTCGACGCGCGCGAGCCAGAGCCGGAATGGTCGGTACGGAGATGTTGTCGCGAAAGAGAATTGGTGCAGCGCCGGTGCCACCCCCGCGACCGTCGAGAATGATGTAGTCGACGCCGATGGTGAGCGCCGCGTCGATATCGCGCTCGATGTGCTGTGCGCTCATCTTGTAGCCGACCGGGATTCCCCCCGACAACTCGCGCACCTCGTTCGCGCAGTCACGGAACTGGTCCAGGGATGTCCAATCGGGAAAGCGAGACGGTGAGATCGCGGGAGTGCCCGGTGCGAGACCACGGACCTCGGCGATCTTCCCGACGACCTTGTTGCCGGGCAGATGCCCGCCGGTACCGGTCTTGGCACCCTGGCCGCCCTTGAAATGAAAAGCCTGCACCTTCTTGACGTGCTCGAAGCTCCATCCGAATCTGGCGGAGGCCAGCTCGTAGAAGTATCGCGAATTGTGTTGCTGTTCTTCGGGGAGCATGCCTCCTTCACCCGAACAGATTCCCGTTCCGGCGAGATCGGCGCCTGCGGCCAACGCGATCTTGGCCTCTTGCGAGAGTGCCCCGAAGCTCATATCACTGACAAACAAGGGGATGTCGAGGGACAGCGGGCGCCGGGCGCCCGGACCGATCACCGTGCGGGTGTCGACGGGTTCGTCGTCCAGCAGGGGCAGACGAGCCAGCTGGCCGGTCACCAGCTGAATCGAATCCCACGAGGGCAGCTTGTCGCGCGGAACCCCCATCGCCGCCATCGTCCCGTGATGCCCGACCCTGTCGAGCCCGTGGGCGGCGAGCTCGTGGATCTGGGTGACGAAGGGCTCCTCCGCGGTATCAGAAGGTTTGATCCACGCGCCCTGATAGCCGTCGTCCTCGTACGACACCGGATATACCTTCGCGAATGCCGAGACAGCCGATTCATCCACGTAGACAGTGCCGTTGGAGACCCAGGCGGGAAATTTCGTCAGTGCCACCGAAGGATTGACCGGTGAGATACCGCTGTCCACTTCGTAACGCCAGCCGTGAACCCCGCAGACCAGGAGGTCACCTTCGAGGTGGCCGTCGGCCATTAGGGCACCGCGGTGTGCGCAGCGGCCGTACAGCGCCGAAACATCCTCGTCCTGGCGAATCAGAACGATGTCCACGCCGCTCACTCGGGTGGCATGGGGCGCCCCCTCGGGGAGCGCCGACAACTCTGCCACCTGCAGTGCCGCCGTGGGCAGGGTAGTCATGGGTGCACTATGCGTCACCGTGGACATGGGCGCATCAGTCATATGACTGGTGCGGCGCGCGGGCCCAGCTACGTGATCAGGTCACGCAGCTCGTGCCGTCGGCTGATCCCCAGCTTGGGGTAGACGTGATACAGGTGAGATGCGATGGTGCGCGGTGAGAGGTTGAGCTGATCGCCGATCTGGCGGTTGGTCATGCCAGACGCCACGAGCCTGACAATCTGCTGTTCTTGCGCGGTCAGCGATTCGAAGCCTGCGGTGGTGCGGGCAGATTTCGAGACGACGCCCGCGGCACGCAATTCGGCACGGGCGAGTGCCGCCAGCGCCTCGGCACCCTGGCGCTCGAAAACCGCCAGGGCCGTCGATAGGAGGGGACGCGCCTCAGCGGGACGACGGGCTCGGCGCAACCACTCTCCGTAGTGCAGCCGGGCGCGAGCGCCTTCAAGTGGCCACTGATCTCCGCTGGAATCGTCTACCGCGAGCCGAAAGTAGTCCTCCGCGTTCGCGGTTGAGGACACCAGCGCCATTGCCTGGTGATGCAGCAGCCGGATTCGTGTGGGTGACGCGGGGTCCAGTTGCCTTCCGATGGCTTCGATCAACGGCCGAACCTCCTCGGCGCGGCCGCTGCGCGCAGCCGCCCAGGCCAGTTCGGCTACCCCGCGGTGCGATACGACGAAGTGCGTGGGCGTCCCGTCGGAATGAAACTGCGCGCGGAAGTATTGATACGCGCCGTCGAAGTCGTTGTGGAGGATCGCGGTCCACCCCCATGCGCGCGTGAGCGCGGTGCGTGTCGCTCCTGACGTCGTATCCAACGAGGAGGTGTCGATACTGCGCAACGCCGCTGTCGCGGCGGTGACGTCACCGCGATATGCGAGTAGCTGCGCACGACACACGGCGGTTTCGCTGTGCAGCAGTGCGAGATCGTCGAGCTCGTACAGGTCCGCGGTGGCGGCAAGGAGTTCCCCGAGTTGATTCCAGCGGCCCGTGTCCAGCAGTGCCCAGGCGAGGGGTGCCAGTGCATAGGTGAAGCCCCGCATGCCGCCACTGCCTTTGAGGGATTCAACCGCCTCCGAGAGATGGCGAACAGCAAGGTCGGAGTCGTCGGTGGAGGCTGCCATGAGGCCCACGACGAGATGCCGAAAGGGTTCCAGGATCGGCGCCTGCGGTGTCAGCCAGCACCGGTCGAAGGATGTCGGCCTGGCGTGCCCTGCTGAGGCGGTGTCTGCGTACATGCCGATGTAGGTGCGCTGCAGGGCGGCAGCACCCTCCGGGAATGTGAAGAATTCGGCCGACGTCTCCTCCTGTTCGGTGTCATCGAAGGGAAGGCGGGGAAGCCACTTCTGGAGCGCTTCGCGATGTCCGATATCCCCGGAATAGTAGGAGGCCGAGGCGCCCAGGTGAGCCAGCGTGAGGGCCAGTCGGCCCTCCGGGGGCGTTGCTCCCTCCATACAGCGGCGAACCAGTTCGAAGGCCTCGGTCGCCTGTGCTGATTGCAGCCTGATGGAAGCTCGGGTGAGGGAGGCGTAACCGAGAATATCGGGTTGATTGGTTAACTGAGAAGCCTTGTCGCAGAGTGTGAGTGCCCAGGCGGTGTCGCCACCGAAGTTCGCGGCCGCCGCGGCCCGGGCGTAGCGGCGCGCACCGTCGTCATCATGTGGACTCAACTCTGCGGCACGCTGCAGCGCACGTGTGACCTCCAGGTAGCCGCCGCGCTCCTGGGCCAGTTGCGCGGACTGTTCCAGTGCTGATGCGATGGCCTCATCTGGCCCGCGCGCTGCTTCAGCCAGATGCCAGGCGCGGCAGGCATTGTCGAGTAGTGGAGATCGTCCGAAGGCGAGATGGGCGTCCCGTTGTTCGGTCAGGGTTGAATCGATATAGGCGAGAGCCCGAAGCAGTGGATGGCAGAACTTGATCAACCTATCCGGGGTGATACTCAGTAGCCCAGCGTTCTCGGCGTCGTTCCAGACGGATAGGTCGGTACCGTGGCCGGCCACATCGGTGATGATGTCCACGGTTTCGTATCCCGAACCGGATGCGCTGTACAACAACAGTTTTCGGGTGATCTTATCAAGTGCCGCCAGCTCTATGGAGAAGATGAAATGCGCACCGCGGTATCCGGCCATGTTGTTTCCGCGGAACACCGTGGCGCCGGAAAGACCGTAGAAGCGTGCCCCTTCGATCAGCGCCAACGGATTTCCGTCCGCCCACCGGATGATTTCACCGCGAACGCCACGCTCGGGGGGCGGTATTTGTGTGTCGAGGAGATCACTCGCTTCGCGGTCGCTCAGTGCCGGTACGTCGATAACGGTGATGACCGAGTCGAGGCCAGGCAGCCCATCTCGGTGTCTGCCCGTCATGATCACCGACACCGGAGTGTGGATGAGCCTGCGGGACACGGAGATCAGTACTTCACGTGAATCGCGGTCGAGTAGGTCGACGTCGTCGAGTGCGAGAAGGAGCGGGCGTTCACGGGCTACGAATTCCAGTAAGGCAAGGAGCGCATGCCGGATGATGACTGGACTGGGTGATGAGGGTGTGTTGTTGATCCCGAGGATGTCACTGAGGGTGTCACGCAGCAGCCTGGGCAGCGCGTTGACGTGCTTGTTCAAAGGGCAGATGAGTTCGGCCAGGGACGTGTAGGCGTGCAACAGATCGGGTTGGCTCCCGGCGGCGAAGAGCACCCGGACTCCGGCGTTCGCGGCAGCTGAGGTGGCATCCCGCAGCAGCGCTGACTTACCAATACCGGCCTCTCCGAGCAGGAGTAACACGTTGGGCGCGTTGTCTGTCGTGGTCGCGACGCGCCTGACTACGTCGCGCAGTTCGTCGCGCCCGACGAACGTAGGAGGGGAAGGAGCAGCGGTCATGGCGTTTGCGATGGTAGCGCCACGACCGCGTGGCAGCAGTGGCTGAGACTTACCGGCGGCGCAGACGCGCGCCCAGGTTCGTCTTGGCCAGGTCGATGAGCTCGTCGCCGCGGCCCGACAACAGGGTTCTCGTTGCCCACAGGGAGAAGCCTGCGACCTGCGCGGCGGTGATGGTCGGTGGAATCGACAGCTCTTGGCGGGCGGTGAGCACTTCCACGAGGGCCGGGCCGTCGTGACTGAAGGCGTCCGACAACGCGGCGTCGAGTTGGTCCGGGCGCTCCACACGGACACCGTGAATCCCGAGTGCCCTTGCGAGGTCGGCAAAGACGGGGTTGTCCAGGGCCGTGCCGTAGTTCACGATTCCGGCGGCCTTCATTTCCAGCTCTACGAAGCTGAGCGCGCCATTGTTGAACACCACCATCTTGATGGGCAGCTGAGACTGGGTCAGTGTGATGAGGTCTCCCAGCATCATCGCGAGGCCGCCGTCGCCGGAAAGCGTGACGACTTGGCGGCCGCGGTGTGACGCCTGGGCGCCGATTCCCTGGGGTACCGCATTGGCCATGCTGCCGTGGTTAAACGAACCGAGCAGGCGTCGTCTGCCATTCATGGACAGGTAGCGCGCGGCCCAGATGACCGGTGTGCCGACATCGGCGATGAATACCGCGTCTTCGTCGGCCAGCTCGTCGATCCTGCGCGCTACCAGCTCCGGCCGCACGGGCGTCTGATTGCGATCGTCCACCGCCAGCCGGTCGAGTTGAGCACGCGTACGCGTGTAGTTCTCTTTCGCGCGCTCCAGATGCTTGCTGTCGGAATGCGGAACAAGTGTCGAATTAAGTTGCTGCAAGGTGTCTTTCACCGAACCGATGAGTGGGACATCCACCCGGACACGACGGCCGATGTGTTCACCGCGGATATCGACCTGAATCACGGTCGCCTTCGGTGGGTAGAACTGTCGATACGGGAAATCCGTCCCGAGCATCAGTAGCACGTCGGTGTCCTCGAGTGCGTCGTACCCGGAACGGAATCCCAACAGGCCCGTCATGCCGACATCGAATGGGTTGTCGTACTCGACGAATTCCTTGCCGCGCAACGTGTGCACGATCGGGGCCTGCAGCCTGCGGGCTACCGCCAGCAGCTCGGCATGGGCGCCCTCACAACCGGCTCCGGCGAGGATCGTGACCGCGCTGGACCCGTTCAGTACGCGCACCGCTCGCTCTAGGGACTCGGGGTCCGGCAGACGGGTCCCGATGCCGGCGACGATGGGCGCCGAGGGTGGTGTTACATCTGTCTTGGCGCTGAGGATGTCTCCGGGGATCGTCAGGACGGCAACACCCCGCTGATCCAGCGCGGCCCGGATGGCGGTGTCCAAGACGTAGGGGAGCTGTTCAACGCTGCTCACCAGCTCGCTGTACACACTGCATTCGGCGAACAGATTCTGTGGATGCGTTTCCTGGAAGTAGCCGCTGCCGATTTCGGCGCTGGGAATGTGCGATGCGATTGCCAGGACGGGAACGCGGCTGCGGTGTGCGTCAAAAAGCCCGTTGATGAGATGCAGATTGCCCGGACCACAGCTGGCGGCACACACCGCAAGAGTGCCGGTCAGTGCGGCCTCGGCTCCTGCGGCGAATGCGGCCGCCTCCTCGTGGCGCACGTGAACCCACTCCACGGTGCCATCGCGGCGCAGAGCTTCGGTGAAGCCATTCAACGAGTCGCCGGGAAGGCCATAAATGCGTTGAACACCAGCGGCTTTCACGGTATCGACGATGAGTTGCGAGACTGTGCGGGCCATGGTGCCCTCCAAGGGGATGAGGCGTGCTGGACGGTCAGGGACGGTTGACACTCTTCATTGGATGCTAGCGGCGGTCGCGATGGTCGGCCATCGGTCATTCGACTGGTGGACGGGATGGCAACGGCTAGTTCGCGTTCGCGTATGTATCGAGAGCCTCAGCGGCGCAACGGCGCCCGACCTCGATGACCTCGGAGGCGCGATGAAAGTCCAGACTGCGACTGACACTGCGCGGCACCTCGATGAGAACATCAGGCGGGTGTGCCGCGAGCTGCATGCGGGCAAGTGAGGACTGCATGACCTCGATGGTGCGGTTCATCACCTCGAAGCTCGTCAGTTTCGCGGCGGGATCCGGTTGGCCAGCGGCCTCGGTGCCATCGGTTTCGAACAGCGCCGAGGTGCTGCGCAGCAGCCGGTTCAACCACTCCGTCGTCACGCGCGGCTCACGGGGCTCGGGGTCCAGCGGCGGCGCCGGGGCGCGTACTTCTTCGCCTCCGCTGAGGCTTACCGCCACTCGCAGCTCGGCGTGCACCCCGGCCAGCGGGGCCACCGCCATCAGATCGAGAACACCGCCGTCGGCCAGCACTCTGCCGTCGAGTACATGTGGAGAGATCATTCCGGGAATCGCGATGGATGCGCGAATGGCCGACGCCAATGAGCCGCGCTGTAGCCACACCGACTTACCGGCGATCAAGTCGGTCGCGACCGCGGTGAACGGGATCGGCAGGTCTTCGATCGCGACGTCGCCGAGTAGTTCGCGCACGACGTCCAGAATCTTCTCCGCACGGAAGAAGCCGGGGCTGGTCCAGGTCGGATCCAACAGCCGCAATACCGCGCGCTGCGTTAACGAGGTCGCCCACGAGGTGAATCCGTCGAGCGCACCGGCTGCTTCCAGGCCGCCGACCAGCGCACCCATCGATGACCCCGAGATCCCGGAGATCTCGAAGCCACGCTCGCGCAGTTCCTGGATCACACCGATATGCGCGTAACCCCGGGCCCCGCCCGCGCCTAGCGCCAGCGCGATCTTGGTGCCGGGTGCGCCGGTGCTCGCCTCGTCAGTCATCCACTCAATCTTGGCAAGAGCGAAGCGAGGTATCCAGGTGAGGTATGCGACACCCGCTATTGGCGAGCGTGGGGATCGGAGGCGTTGAGCGTCGCGACGACGTGGTCATAGTCACCGCGTGCCTCGCCGTAGCGCAGGAACTTCACCCGCTCTACCTGGATCTCGTTGGCGTCGGGCTGCGTCTCCAGCAGGGTGATCACCTCGTCGACGAAGTCCTTCAGGGGCATTGCGAAGTCGCTCTCTTGCTGGCCCGGCATGAGATCTGTGCGAACCGCGGGTGGCTGGAGTTCCTTGACCGACACGGTGGTATCCGCGAGCTGCAGCCGGAGCGTCTCACTGAGCATGTGGATGGCAGCCTTGGATGCGTTGTAGCTGGGGGTGACCTTCAGGGGTGCGAAGGCCAATCCGGACGACACTGTGATGACGGTGGCTTCCGGTTGGGCCTGTAGGTGCTCGATGAAGTTGGCGATCAACCGAATCGTGCCAAGCAGGTTCGTGGTGATGATCTCCTCGGCCGACTGAAGAAAAAACTCAGGGTGGTGCCAGTCCTCGACGCGCATGATGCCCGCCATCGCGATGAGGACGTTCACGTCGGGATGCTCGGTGAGTACCTGCTGGGCGGCGGTGCGGATGCTCGCCGGATCGGAGATGTCGATCTGCACTGCCGAGATGCCGGGGTGCTCGGCGCGGATTCGCTCAAGCAGCTCGGTGCGGCGGCCGCCGACGACCACGGTATTGCCTTTGGCCTGCAAGGCCAGGGCCAGTTCCAAGCCGATCCCACTGGTGGCTCCGGGGATGAACACCGTATTGCCCGTCATCTTCATGTGCGACCTCCGATCGATTATGTGTACGTATCGTACATATCGATAATGTACGGTACGTACACATAGTTGGCAAGGGGACGGAGGCGATGGTGGCCCAGGCGGAACGGAACGCGGTGAGGCGGCCGCGACGAGGGCGTCGCCCGGCTGACGAGGTGCGCGAGGAAGTGCTGCAGGCGGCGGGTGAGTTGCTCTTCGCCGATGGCATGAGCGGATTCACCATCGAGAAGGTCGCTGCTCTTTCGGGTGCGAGCAAGATGACGATCTACAAGTGGTGGCCGTCGAAGGGCGCCCTCGCGCTCGATGGCTACTTCCGAAAGGTTGAACCGGAATTGGGGTTCCCCGATACCGGGGAGATCGAGCGCGATCTCCGCGTGCAGCTGCGCGCGTTCCTCGGCGTCATCCGTGACACGGTCGGGGGCGGAATCATCGGGGAGCTTATAGGTCAGGCGCAGCTCGATCCTGACCTGAAAGCTGCCTTTCTGCAACGATATTCGGGTCCGCGGCGCGCACTTGCGGTAGCGGCGCTGCGCCGCGCGCAGGAACGCGGCCAGCTTGATGCGACCACGGACCCGGAAGTCGTCGTGGACCAACTGTGGGGCGCTTGCTACCACCGGCTGCTGGTACCGGATCAGCCGCTCACGGCGGACTTCGTGGATGCCTTGCTCGCCAATGTGCTTTGGGGGATCAAATCCAGATGAATCTAGGTGCGGGAATAAGCCCGACAGATCGGGGGGTTTGACGCAACATGCCACGTCAGTTCAGCGAAGTAGAGCGTCAGGATTTTCTTGCGGCCAAGCACATCGCTGTGCTGTCGGTTGCCGCCAACGAGCGCCCGCCGGCCAGTGTGCCGATCTGGTACGACTACGTCCCCGGTGGAAACATCCGTATCAGCACGAGTGCGGGAAATCGCAAGGCACGGCTTATCCAGGAGGCCGGGGCGGTGACGCTGACGGTTCAGCAGGAAGAGCTGCCCTATCAGTACGTCGTCGTCGAGGGCACTGTCGTGGAGGCTGCTGAGCCGGCCCCGGTGGCGGCGCGCGAGGAAATCGCCATCCGCTACCTCGGTGAGGAGGGCGGCCGGGAGTTTGTACGCAGCTACGACGGCAGCGAGAACGTACTGTTCACCATCCGTCCCGACCGCTGGTTCACCGCAGATTTCTCGGGCGATATCTGAGCCGCGAAAGGTAGGCGCGAGGCGCCGCGCTCACGCCAAGGCTAGGAACAGTTTCTCGAGTTCGGCCTCGGTCATGGGCGCGGTGTCTCCGTTGCGATCGGCGGTGATGCATTCCCGCAGCCCGGTGGCGACGATCTTGAATCCTGCGCGGTCGAGGGCGCGCGATACGGCAGCCAGCTGAGTCACCACGTCTTTGCAGTCGCGTCCGTTCTCGATCATGTTGATGACGCCGTTGAGCTGACCTTGTGCCCGGCGCAGTCTGCTGAGGATCGCGGTGATGCTGTCTTGATCGTCGATCATGTCTCTACCTTTCGGGGGCGCCTAGCTACTGGCAGTATACCCTCCTGGGTATAGGGTAGGTGCGTATTCTCAGCGGCCACCAGAACCATGGGCCGAGTAACCCGGCTATGGACGGGGTCATCAGTGAGCGCACGATGAGTGTGTCGAACAGCAGACCTAGGCCGATCGTGCTTCCGGCCTGGCCGATCGAGCTCAAATCGCTTGCAGCCATGGACATCATGGTGAATGCGAACACCAGCCCCGCGGACGTGACGACTCCGCCGGTTTCTCCCATTGAACGGATGATGCCAGTCTTGAGTCCCGCGCCGATCTCCTCCTGGAATCGGGATACGAGCAGTAGGTTGTAGTCGGAGCCGACAGCTAGCAGGATGATCAATCCGAAGACTGGCGCGATCCAGTTGAGCTCGAGGCCGAAAATGTGCTGCCACACCAGCACCGACAGCCCGAACGCGGCGCCGAGCGACAGCAGTACGGTGCCGACGATGACCAGTGAGGCGACCAGTGCCCGTGTGATGATCATCATCACGGCGAAAATCAGTGTCACGGCGGCGATTCCGACGATCAATAGGTCATAGCGAGAGCCAGATTGGATGTCGCGGTAGATCGCGGCGGTGCCGGTGAGGTAGAACTCGGCGCCGGTCAGGGAGGTTCCCTTGACAGCTTGATGGGCGGCCTCCAGCTCGGAGATGACTGAGGAGATTCCTGCGGGGGTGGCCGGGTCCTTGTCGTGGGTGATGATGAAGCGCGCGGCTGTGCCGTCGGGGGACAGGAACAGCTTCAGCCCGCGCTGAAAGTCCTTATTCTGGAATGCTTCTGGTGGAAGATAGAAATAATCGCCGCTCCGGGAGGCGTCGAAGGCCTGTCCCATCGCGCTGGCGGTGTCGGTCATCTGCGCCATCTGTGTCACCAGGTTCGAGAAGCTGCTGTGCATGGTCAGCAGGCTCGCGCGCATGGACTTGGCCACGGCGATGATCGGGGGAAATTGGGCCGCCATGTGCGGAATGATTGCGTCGGCGTTTCCGACGTCTGCGGTCAGTGTGCGCATCGTGTCGCTGAACGTGTCGACGCCATCGATGGCGTCGAACACCGAACGTATGGCAGAGCATGCAGGGATATCGAAACAGTGCTGATCCCAGTAGAGATAGTTGCGCAGCGGTCGTATCACGTCGTCGAAGTCGGCCAGATGGTCCCGAATCTCGTTGAGTGTTGCTGTCGCATCTGTCATGTCCGCGCTCATGCGGTGCGTTGTGTCGCTCATCTGGCTCAGCAGGGATCGCATGCGCTCCATGGAGCCGATCATGGAGCCGAGATCCTCACTCATGGTGAGCATGTCGGCTGCGCGGTCCCTCATGAACTGAAGATTCTGCTGGATCGGAATCGACTGGGCGCTGATCTGGAAAGGGATGGAGGTGTGCTCAATCGGGCCCCCCAAGGGGCGGGTGATGCTTTGTACCATGGCGATTCCGGGTGAACGGAACACGTCTTTGGCGATCTTGTCAAGAATGATCATGTCGCCGGAGTTGCGCATATCGTGATCGCTCTCGATCATCAGAATATCGGGATTCATTGTGGCGGCGGTGAAATGGCGTTCAGCGGCCGCGTAGCCGACGTTCGAAGGCAGGTCGGCCGGTATGTAGAACCGGTCGTTGTAGCTGACCTTCATGGTCGGCATGATCGCGATACCGATGATCGCTATGCCCAGTGAGGCGGCGAGCACCGCGCCGGGCCAGCGCACGGTGGCGGTGCCGATACGCCGCCACCGCCTAACTTTCACGGCTCGTTTGGGTTCCAGCAGCCCGAACCTGGTTGCGAGGACGACGACGGCGGGCGCCGCGGTGAGGGCGCCTGCGACAACCACCAGCAGCCCCAGTGCAGAGGGGATGCCGAGGGCCTTGAAGTACGACAGTCGCGCGAGATGCAGACACAGCGTTGCACCGGCGATGGTCAGACCAGATCCCAGGATGATGTGGGCGGTTCCCCGGAACATGGTGTAGTACGCGGTTTCTTGATCCTGGCCGGCTTGGCGCGCTTCCTGATAGCGGCCGATGAGAAAGATGGCGTAGTCGGTTCCCGCGGCAATCGCCAACGAGGACAACATGGCCACCACGAATGTCGAGAATCCCAGGAGGTCGTAGTTACCGAGAATCGCGACAACACCTCTGGCGGTGCCCATCTCGAAGCCAACCATGACCAGAACCAGCAGCATCGTGCTGACGGAGCGGTACGTGATGAGGAGCATGATCATGATGACTGCGCCGGTCACGCCCATCATGATCAGCATGCTTTTGTCGGCGGCCTCATTCATGTCGGTGGTCAGCGCCGCCGGGCCGGTGACGTAAACCTTGAGGCCCGGCGGTGGCGGGGAGCTGTCCACGATTGTGCGGACCGCTGTCACCGACTTGTTGCCGAGCGTGCTGCCCTGGTCGCCAGCCAGATTGAGCTGTACATACGCGGCGTGACCGTCGCGGCTCTGAACACCGGAAGCTGTCAACGGGTCGCCCCACACGTCCTGAACGTGCTGAACGTGGCCAGTGTCTGTCCGCAGTGCGCGTACCAGGTTGTCGTAGTAGTGGTGTGCCGATGCGTCGAGCGGATTGTCGCTTTCCAGCACGATCATGGCCATGCTGTCGGAGTCAGATTCGTGGTACTTCTCACCGATGTGCCTAGCCGCCATCATCGCCGGCGCGTCACGCGGCGACATCGTCACCGCGTGATCTCTTGCCACCGATTCAATGGGTGGCACAAGCAGGTTCACCGCCACGGTCAGTAGTAGCCAGGCCAGCACAATGGGGATGGCGAATCTGCGAACAAATCGCATGAAGGCAGGACGTTCTTGAGCAGGAGGGTTCATGCTGCTTTCACCAGACAGGAGATCTGGGCGTGGTGCCCGTCAGCAGACTGATCGTCTTCGATTCGGCCGTTCACTGTGATCCGGCACCCAATCGCGGCGCTATTGCCTTGCGCCACAACACTGGCAATAACCGCGGGCACGGTGGTTTCGATTGTGTAGGTCCAGGGCAAAGTGGTGAAATCGGCGGACTGTGGTTGCGCGTTCTTGTCGAGGTAGCTCACCGCACCCGTGGTGTCGGTGGGGCCGTAGATCTCGTATCGCACGTGTTTGATCGCCGAGGGCGCGAGTGGCTGTGCGCTGCTGCCGGTGGCCGAGAATATGGGTTCGGAGCCGAACGCTCCTCGCAGGTGATTCACGGCGATTGCGCCGACACCGACCGCACATGCAACCACCGCCGCAACCCACGCGCGCCGCATCACGGCAACTGTTGCTGTGCGCACCTTCTGGCCACCTTTCTGTTGTAGATCAAGTGCTTTCGGCGCCAACGTGTGCCCTCTTCGCTCGCGTCGACTCTACAAATACCATACCCCCTACGGTATATAGCCCCGGAATCTCATACTGGCTTATATACCGTAGGGGGTATGGTATAAACGGAATGAGAACGAGTTTGTGAGCCGTGATGGGAGACGCCGAATGTCCACAGGCAGTGGTTCTGCGCAAGCCGACACGTTCGACGTGAGGGTGTGGCTCGACCCGGTGTGCCCGTTCTCCTGGAATACCGCGCGATGGCTGAACACACTCGCGGACCAGTCGGGCCTGTCGATCGATTGGCAGCTGATGAACCTCGCGGTCTTGAATGAGGGCAGGGAGCTCCCGCCCGCACAACAAGCACGTATGGAGGACTCGCGACAGGTGGGTCGGCTGATGGCCGGCGTCCATCGCGAGTTGGGTCAGCAGGGCCTGCACACCGCGTACTTCAGCTTCGGTGAACTGTATTTCGATGAGTCGATGCCCGTCGACGCATATCTGGTGGACCGGGTACTGGCGGCGGTCGCACCCCACGGGGTGTCACGTGAATCGCTATCGGACAGTTCCCTCGAGGCACTGGTCCGTTCCTCGCATGAGTCCGGGCAGCAGGCGTTGGGAGACGTCGGCGGCAGCCCGCTGTTGCAGATCAACGGCCGCACGTTCTTCGGCCCTGTGTTGACGGCATTGCCGGAGCACGGCAACGCGCGTGCGCTTTTTGACGCGGTCACCGTGCTGGCGGGTGTGCCGGAGTTCACCCAGTTGCAGCGCCCGCGCCCGGCGCATTAAGCCCAGGCGTGGTCGCCACGTCTTACGTCCGTGAAAACAAAGCGCCCGCTTAGGGGCCTGTTCAGGAAGAGGGATCGCAGAACATGAAGAAGAAGGTTGTCATCCTGGGTGCGGGAATCGGCGGTCTGAGCGTGGTCAACGAATTCCGTCAGTCGCAGGTGCCACTGGGCGACCTCGACATCACCATCGTGGACGAGGACTTCGCGCACTTTCTGGGATTTACCTTGCCGTGGGTCATGAGGGGCTGGCGCGACGCGGCAAGTGTGCCGATACGGCCCAGCTCCGAGGCGCTGTCGGGGATAACCACGGTCACCGGTTCCGTCATCGGCATCGATCCCATTGCCCGCACCGTCACCCTTTCCGACGCATCGGCTCTGGACTTTGACGCGCTCATCATCGCCACCGGTGCGCGCAACGCCCTCGACAAGATTCCGGGCTTGAGTGAAGCAGCAGCACGAGGTGAGGCGGTGCACTACTACGGCGTCGACGCGGCCGGTGATGCCCGGCGCGCGATGGAAGGCTTCTCGGGGAGCAAGATCGTCTTCCTGGTGACTTCACAGCCTTACCGTTGTCCGGTGGCTCCGTATGAGGGCGCCCTACTGGCCTCGGACTTCTTGAACGACAAGAACATGCGATCGGATGTCGACATCAGCGTGTACACCCCGGAGAAGCACCCGATGCCCTCGGCCGGCCCTTACGCGGGACCTCAGCTGGTGCAGTTACTCAAGGACAACGGCATCACCTTCCACGGTGAACACACCACAGAACGCGTTGACCCGGACGGAAAGGTTGTCGTGTTCGCCGACGGCACCACAGTGAGCTTCGACCTGTTGGTGTTCGTCCCGCCTCACGAGCCGTCCGTGACCATCGACGGGCCGGAATGGATCGGCGTCGATGCGCAGACCATGCAAACGCCCTATGCGGGCATTTGGGCTATCGGTGACACCGTATCGGTGACATCCCCCTCCGGCAGGCCACTGCCGAAGGCGGCCATCTTTGCCAAGAACGGTGCAAAAGCGGCTGCCCAAAATGTGCTGCACTATCTCGAGAGGTCCGACCGGACCGCAGCACTTTCGGGACTGGGGTACTGCTACCTCGATACCGGGCAACATCGTGCGGCACAAGGCAAAGGCGACTTCTTCACACTGCCGCATCCGGAGATCACCCTCACCGAGCCTTCCGCCGGTCAGCATCGTGACAAACAAGAAGAGGAAACGCAATGGCGCAACATGTGGGAGTCACGTTCCGGCGCTTGATATCTCAGCCGCTGTTGCGCAGTGCGGTGGCCAGACCGCTCATCGTGAGCAGTATGCCGCGCTGCACCAGCTCGTCCTGATCGCCGGATCGGTACCGGCGCAGCAGTTCCACCTGTAGGTGGTTGAGCGGCTCCAGGTAGGGAAAGCGGTTGAACACCGAACGTGCCAGCGCCGGGTTGTCGGCAAGCAGATCCTCATGCCCGGTGATCAATTGATGCATGGCAATGGTTCTGTCGTGCTCGGCCACGATCTTGTCGAACACCCGGTGCCGCAGTGCTTCATCGTCAACGAGTTCGGCATAGCGGGCCGCTAATCCCATGTCTGACTTGGCCAGCACCTGGGCCATGTTGGACAGGACCGTCTGAAAGAACGGCCACCGACGGTAGAGCTGTTGCAGCACCTCGAGTCGTCCGTCGCCTTCGGCGATCCACTGTTCGATCGCCGCGCCCGTGCCGTACCAGCCGGGCAGCATCACCCGCGACTGGCTCCAGGCCAAAACCCAGGGGATGGCGCGTAGGTCGGCGATCGATGTGGTGGGCTTCCGGGAGGTTGGGCGACTGCCGATGTTCAGCGCGCCGATTTCGTTGACCGGCGTCGATGCCTTGAAATATTCGACGAAGCCGGGTGTTTCGTGCACCAGCTCGCGGTAGGTGCTTTGGGCGCGCGCGGCAAGGTCATCGAGTATTTCGTATGCCGCGCCCGCCGCCTCTCCCAATCCTTCGACATCGAGCAGCGTCGACTCCAAGGTTGCGGCCAACAGCGTCTCGAGGTTGCGATGGGCCGCGCGTGGTTCGGCGTACTTGGCGGCGATCACCTCCCCCTGCTCGGTGATACGAAGTGATCCGGATACCGCCCCGGGCGGTTGGGCCAGAATGGCGTCGTAACTCGGACCGCCACCGCGGCCTACGGTGCCGCCGCGGCCGTGGAAGAGCCGCAATCGGATTCCGTTCCTGCGGGCAGATTCCACCAGGTCCAGTTCGGCGCGATACAGGGCCCAGTTGGCAGCCAAGTAGCCGCCGTCCTTATTGGAGTCCGAGTACCCGAGCATGACCTCTTGGCTTTCGCCTCGAGCTGCCACCAGTGCCCGGTAAAGCGGAAGCTCCAGGGCTGCTTCGAGAATGGCGGATCCACGCTGTAGGTCGTCAATCGTCTCGAACAGCGGCACAATGCCCACCGGACAGAACGGTCGTGGCCGTGACGCGTCCAGCAATCCTGCTTCCTTCAGGAGGATTGCCGCTTCCAGCATGTCCGAAACCGACTGGCACATCGAGATGATGTAGTTGGGCACCGCCCTGGGGCCATAGGTCTGAACCGCTCGCGCGGCGGCTGCGACGATGTCGAGTTCCTTGCGGGCAAGTTCGGAGAGCTCGGCGCCCTCGCCGATCAAGGGGCGGCGGGTACGTAGCTCGGTGACAAGTACCTCGATGCGCTGTGGCTCCGAGAGCGATCGGTAGTCGGAATGCACACCGGCCCAGGCAAGCAACTCGGAAACCACCTCTTCGTGGACATCCGAATTCTGCCGCATGTCCAGCCCACTGAGATGAAAACCGAAGACATGAACGGACTCTCGCAGCGTACGCAGTCGATCGTCCGCCAGCACCACGCTGCCGTGCGCGCGCAACGAAGCGTCCACGATGTCGAGGTCTCGCAGTAGTTCGTCCGGCGTGCGGTACGGAATCAGGTCGAGATCCAGACCGTGCTCGGGCAGCTGGTCAAGGATGTTCGCGGCCGTCGCGGTGAGGCGCGCGTGGATGACGCGTAGTGCGCGACGGTAAGGCTCGTCTGCCCGGTCGGTTTCGCCGCCCTGCTCGGCCAATGCGATCAGATCGGCGGAGACTGTGACCAGGCGGACGGATAGGGATAACTCCTGCTCCAGTGCCACCAATTGTTCGAAGTAGTAGGCGATGGCCGTCTGTGCGGCACTACTTGTCGCAAGATGCACTACCTCGGCGGTGACGTTCGGATTTCCGTCCCGGTCACCACCGATCCACGATCCGGGCCGCAGAATCGGCTCGCTGAGCAACTCGGCATCCGGCCACCGGCGGCGTAGCGCCGTGCGGATCTCGGCGTTGATCTCAGGTATCACCTCGAAGAACGAGGCCTGGTAGTAGCGCAGCCCCACGGCGATTTCGTCTTGAATCTTCAACCGGGACAACCGGATCAATGCCGTCTGCCACAGTGTGAGAATGTGCCGCTGAAGTTCGTGCTCGATATCCCGGCCGGTTTCGGTCTGCGACAGTCCCTGCATGCGCAGCCGCATGAGCTCGGTGATGCGATGCTGGGTGTCGAACACGGTACGTCGGCGGGTCTCCGTCGGGTGAGCGGTAATAACCGGCGACACCAGCGCGCCGGTGAGAGCGTGTGCTACGCGATCCGAAGTAAGTTGTGCGGCATCGAGTTTGAGGTACGTCGCGGCGAGGCTACTGTCCTGTGGCGGCGCGCCCGCGGCGACGTGCACGGCCCGCCGGCGCTCTCGATGGATATCCTCGGCCACATTGGCCAGCAGCGCGAAATGGGTGAAAGCCCGAATGACGGGGATGGCTCGGTGGATGTCGACGCCGTCGAACAGCTGCGCCAGTTCGGCGCGATCGATCTCTGATCGGCGCACCCTGAACGACTCCACTCGCGCCCGCTCCACGAGCTCGAAGACTTCGTCGCCGCACTGCTCACGCACCGTAAGACCCAAGATGGTGCCCAGCAGCCGGATGTCTTCACGCATCGGCTCGGTGGCCTCGCGACCCACCTGTGTCCGGGTGACGGCGCCTATCGGTGCAAGATCCGTAACCTCAGCCATGGATCGAGTATCCGTGGCAACGCCGCCGCTCGCACGATGAGCGCCGATGATGAGACGAGATCGGCAGCTGAGCTACCAGACCCTGATCCAGTCGACGAGCATCTCCGCGGGGTAGGTGCCGCCGCGCGGATCACCACCGCCGGATCCGGCCACGGCCAGGTTCAGCACCGCGAAGGCCTTGTGCCCGGGATTGTTGAACGGCCAGTCCGCCAGGGAGTTGGCCGGGACATCGAAGTACGGCGCCGCCCCGTCGGTGTAGTCCCGCCAGAAGCGAATCCCCTTGTCGTCCCACTGGGTGCGCCAGGTGTGCCAGCCGCTGTCCAGGGTCAGATTGTGGGTCTTCCATTCCGAGCCGTTTGCCTTGGCGTGCACCGTAGTTGCGGCCGGCCAGCTGCCGTTGCCGTACCACTCGACGATGTCGATTTCACCGTCCTGGTCGCTGCCGAGCCAGAACGCGGGCCACGCGCCCGGAGTCAGGCAGTTGAACTTGATACGCGCTTCCCAGGTGTAGCCGATACCAAGTTCGGTGGTGCTGTAGATCTTGCCGCCGTAGTAGGTGTTGCCTTCCTTGGCGGCCTTGATGACCAGATTCGAGTTGCCGTCGATGTAGACATTCTTGCGATCGTCGCGGTACTGGCCGACGTTCTCGGGGAGCTCCCAAAACGTCGGGTCCTTCATGGACTCGCGAGCTTTCGAAACAGCCCATTTGGACCCGTCGGGCGCCGACCCGGCCGGGCCGTCGAACTCGTCGACGAAGACGTACTTGCCGGTGGGGGGTGCCGCTGGCGGCCGGTTAGGCGGGTTCTGTGGTGCGGGTTGCGCCCACGCCTGCGGCATAGTAGCCGCTGCTGCCAACATGCCAAGCCCTGAGAACGCCATCATCCGGCGCCGATCCATATTCACCATCGACGCCGACGATAACAGGATTCGCTCGGCGCGGTCCGGGTCTGCGGGACGGCTGCTAGCGGCTGGCGCGCAGCGACTCGCGACCGGGCGACAGCATGGCCGCGTCCACTCCGCGACTGGCCAGATCTTGTGGAACCGGGCACTGTGCGGCCAGCGCGGCCCCAACCCGCGCGAGCGCCGGGGCCATCTGGATGCCATAGCCACCTTGAGCCGCGTACCAGAAAAAGCCCTCGATATCCGGGTCTTCTCCGACAACCGGCGTGCGATCGGGGGTGAAGGACCGCAACCCCGCCCATGCGGAATTCACGGTCCGGATACCGAGGGTGGTGGCCTCGTTGATCATCCCGATCGCCCGCGCCATCTCCAGCTCGTCCGGTCGGGGGTCGCCGGGCGCCTGGAGCGTCTCGTCGGCGGGCGAGCACAGGAACTGGGCGCCGTCGGGTTTGAAATAGAAGGTGTCTGACGTGTCCAGTGTCATAGGAATCGAGCCGGCAGACCTCTCCTGCGGCGCGGACACCATGAATGCGGTACGCCGAAGCGGCATGATCCCCACCGGCCGCGCGCCCATGGCCTGCGCGAGTTCATCGCACCAGGCGCCAGCGGCGTTCACGACGGTTTCCGCTTCAAATTGCCGTCCGGATGAGTCCCTCAGAACCCACCTGCCCCGATGGCGGGTGCTGCTCACGATGGGCGCCGCCTTGACGATGCTTCCGCCGCGGCGGCGCAGCCCGCGCACATAGCCCTGGTGCAGCCCGTGGACGTCCAGCTCCATGGGAGTCGGATCGATCGTCGCTAGTCGCGTGTGTCCGGGGCGCAGGTACGGGTTAATCTCCTCGGCCGCCGCGCCGTCGACCAGCTCCGTATGACAGCCCTGGAGCAGGGCCAGGCCATGTAGTTCGCGCAGCGTCTCCGCATGCGCGTCATCGGCGATGATCAGCAGCGGCAACGATGTGGCGAGCGGGGCATCGAAGCCCTCGCGGGGGTCGGTGAAGAAGTCGCGGCTTGCCGCCGTCAACATCCGGATGACGGGATTTCCGTAGTTCTCGATGAAGGTGGCCGCAGATCTTCCGGTGGTGTGAAACGCCAGCGTCGATTCGCGTTCCAGCAGTGCGACGGTGTGATCTTCGGCCAACTCGTAGGCAATCGACGCGCCCGACATCCCGCCTCCGACGACAACGGTGTCGACGGACAGTTCGGTAACGGTGGACTGGCTCACATGTCCGAGGGTAGGTCCTCACGACCGCCGTATGGTCGGTCTAAGACGCAGCAACACACAGAGTGGAGAGGCCGGATGACGATCACGCTGCCCGACAACTGGGCGGACGCTTTGGGGGATTTGGCCGACTTCTACCGCGACCTGCATCAGCACCCGGAACTCTCTTTTCAGGAACAGCGGACCGCGGCGAAGATCCAGGAGGCGCTTGCGCCGCTCGGGCTGGAGGTGACATCGGGCGTCGGCGGCACTGGAGTTGTGGCCGTGCTGCGCAACGGATCCGGTCCGGTGGTGTGGCTGAGAGCCGACTTCGACGCACTCCCGGTGCAGGAGCAGACCGGCCTTCCCTACGCGAGCACCGTCCGCGCCACCAACCCGGACGGCAAGGATGTTCCCGTCATGCACGCGTGCGGGCACGATATGCACGTCACCGCACTGGTGGGAGCCCTTCGGCTACTGAATGAACTCAAGACCGCGTGGTCGGGAACGGTGGTCGCGGTCTTTCAACCCGCCGAGGAGGTGGGCGGGGGTGCAAAGGCGATGATCGCCGACGGCATCCTGGATCGGTTCCCCAAGCCCGAGGTCGTTCTCGGTCAACACGTCGGCCCGTTGCCGGCCGGGATGATCGCGTACAAGACGGGCACGGCACTGGCCGCCTCGGACTCGCTCAAGATGCAACTGTTCGGGCGGGGTGGCCATGGCTCGCAACCGGAATCGACCGTCGATCCGGTGGTGATGGCCTCGAATGTGGTGCAGCGTCTCCAGACCATCGTGTCGCGCGAGCTGTCCCCGTTCGAACCCGCCGTGGTGACCGTCGGTTACCTGCATGCGGGGGCAAAGGACAACATCATCCCCGACGACGCCGAACTCGGCATCAATGTCCGTACCTTCAACGAGGAGGTGCGGCGCAAGACGCTGGCGTCGATCACGCGGATCGCTCAGGCCGAGTCGACGGCTTCAGGTGCTGACAAGGAACCGGCGGTGACGCCGCTGCACACCTTCCCGATCACCGTCGTCGACAACGCGGCGATGCAGGCGATTGCCGCGGTGTTCCGTGAGCATTTCGGTGCCGCGCGGGTGATCGAGTCTCCGAATCCGCTGGCAGGCAGTGAGGATGTGGGATTCTTCGGCACCGAGGCCGGTGTCCCCACCGCGTTCTGGTTCTGGGGTGGGTACGAGCAACAGCGTTTCGAGGATGCCGCGGCGGCCGGAAAGCCGGTGCCGTCCAACCATTCTCCGGAGTTCGCGCCGGTGCTGGAGCCGACGCTCAGCACCGGGGTTGAGGCGCTCACCGTGGCGGCGTTGTCGCGGTTGACCGCTACGGCGTGATCAAGCCCAGCATCTGCGCGCGCTCCAGAATGATCCGGGCGCGATTGAGCCGGGGTAGGTCGCTACCGTCCTGCGGCTTTCCCCCGTGGCTGTTGAACTGCTCTACGAAGTTCTGAGCCCACGCAACGTCGTCATCGGACGGGCTCAAACCCTTGTTGATGGTGTCGGCATCGGATGAGTGCAGTGCCAGCTTTCCCGTCATACCCATGCGGCGAGTCAGCGCTACTCCCTCGGCCAGCTCGGCCGGTTCGCGCGTTGGTCCGTCGATCGGACCCGGGAGGTGTGCAGCGCGCGAGGCCACCACAAGCTGGGATCTGCTGTAGGCCAGGGCCAATGGGTCTGGATCGACACCGATATCGAGTGTGTAGTCATTGACACCGAAGGCAATACGAAAGCAGGGACGAGCCGCCGCGATGTCGTGTACGCGGGACAGGCCTCGCGCGGTCTCGATCAGCGCGATCACGGGAGTTTCGCCACCGAGGCGGTTGGCGGTGTCCCACATATGATTTCCGCCCTCGGTCTTGGCCAGCACCACACCCTTGAGGCCCTGGGCCTCCGCGAGCGTTCGACAGTCGGCCGACCAGAAATCACTGGAAGCATCGTTCACGCGCACCCAGGCGCGCCCGCCTGAGTTGAGATACGCCAGCACGCGTGCGCGTGCCGACTCTTTCTCATTCGGTGCGACGGCGTCCTCCAGGTCCAAGATCACCTCGTCGGCATGTGTGGATGCGACCGCGGCACCGAGGTCGGGCTCCCGGGAAGGATTGACCAGAAGCCATGAGCGCGAGACCTTCGAGTTCACTGCCACCTCACCAGTATTTCGCAGAGCGACGCCGTTACCGCGGGATGCGATCTAGCCAAGCCGATTCTCCATCAATGGGTTGATTGTCGATGACAACCATGGGCACACCGGATTTGGGAAAGGCGCGCAGCAGCGGCAGATTGTTCGACGCGATGGCACGGGCATCAAAGGGCACTGGCAGCCCGACCCTGATCAGATCCTGTGCGCTCTGGGGCGCATCGACCCGGGCGGCCAGCCCGGCCAGCTGGTCGTTGCTCAGGTCCGTGTCACCTTCCTCCTCGGGCTGCTGGTCCTCGGCGTAGAACTCTCGGATGAAGCGCCAGGTGATATCGCTTGACCGGGACTGATCGGCGACCACGAAGCTGGCATAGATCGCACGGCTGTCGTATGTGCCGCTGGCAGAGTACTTATCGAGGAAGTCCACGAACCTGAGGTTGACGTGCAGCTTGCCGGACTCGATGCGCCGCCCGATCTCCTCGCCCTGACTCTGAACCATCTTCCCGCTGTACGGGCACAACGGGTCCAGGTAGAGATCGATCTGGCCCGGGGCAGCCGGGTCGCCGAGGGACAACACATCCCCGGCGGGCGACGCCTCGGCCGCGTGTGCCAGTCCGGCGTTGGGGCCAAGGACCAGTACCGCGGTCAATAGACCGATGATCGTTGCGAAGCGCTTCACTGCATGCATCGGTCCATCATCGCTCAGCCGGCTACACCTTCCGGTTCTCGGACTTGATCAGCCAGGCCAGCTTCTCCAAGCCGTCGATGAGCTGGTGCAGGATGTCGGCGGTGGTGGGGTCCTCGTCATCCACCGCGTCGTGTACTGCGCGCAGCGTCTTCACCGTGGCATAGATGCGGGTGGTGATCAGGTCGACGACATCACCGGTGCTGCGTTCATAGGGCGGAAACTCCGGCAGTGTCGTGCTCGCCGCGACGGTGTCGGATCGGCCGTCGGGCAGCGCATCGAGCGCGCGCATGCGCTCGGCGACGGTGTCGCTCGATTCGCGGGCGAAGTCGACCAATTCGTCGAGCTGCAGGTGCAGATCGCGAAAATTGCTGCCCACGACATTCCAGTGCGCCTGCTTACCCTGCAGATGCAGTTCGATCAGGTCGACCAGGACCTGTTGCAGACTCGCGCTCAGTGTGGCGGAGGCCTGAAAGTTGGTGACGTCGGATTCGGGGGTACGGGTTGTGTTCGGCATGTCAGGTGCAACCTGGTCTAATTTGGATCTATTCCAGATTAGATCGATAGTTCAACGCTGTTGCGCGCATAGGGCGCGATGTCGATATGGGTGATCAGTCCGTCGCGGATGTCCATTCGGATGATGGCGAAGGGGTGGCCGCCCGGCGCGATGACGGCACCCGGCCTGCCGTCGACGAAAAGCGTTGTCGCCACGGCGATGCGGTCGACGAAGGTGCGCGTTTCCTCGGCGACGGCTCGGGCGCCCTGCACGAGTGTCGCTGCGTCGCTGGGGATGAGTGAGCGGTCGACCGTGCGGACCACATCGGGTGCCATCAGCGTGATCAGGCGCTCGATGTTGCCGCCGCGGGCGGCCGACAGGAAGGCGTCGACGATCGCCGATTGGTTTGGAACGTCGCGGGTCTGCACCGGGTTCGCGTTATCGAGGCGCAGTCGCGCCCGGCTGGCGAGCTTCTTAGCAGAGGCGGCAGTGGTATCAAGCGCTGCGGCGATGTCCTCGAACGGTACGGAAAACAGATCGTGTAAGACGTAGGCCACGCGCTGTTTGGGGGACAATTCGCCGAGCACCACGAGTAGTGCACGCGAAACCTGCTCGCGCTTCAGGAAGTCCTCGTCCGCGCCGAGCTGCGTGCCCGGGAGGTGTTCGGCAGTCAGGGGAATCTCCCCATGCCGCTCGCGCACCCGTAGCTGATCGAGGCAGAGCCGGCCCGTGACCGTGGTGAGCCACGCGTCGAGACTGTCCACCGCGTTGAGGTCGGCCGATTGTGCCCGGATCCACGCAGCCTGTACGGCGTCCTCGGCATCGTGGTGTGAACCCAGGATCCGGTGCGCCACGGACAGCAGCCGTGGCCGTGCGGCCTGGAATCTTTCCGTGAGATCCACGAGAGGTCACCTTTCCGTCATGCCGGTCGTCAAGAGGGGTGAGGTCAACGAAACCGACTAGAGAGGAGGCACAGATGAGCGTACAGATGGTCCGCTTCAGCACAGATGCCGAACGGGTGCACGAGGTTGAGGATGCGATCGCGGCGTTGTTCACGGCGGTGAGCGCGGCGGCCCCCACGGGCATGACCTACACGGCAGGCAGGGTCGGAGATGGCCCCGACTTCGTATTCCTGCTGCAGCTCGCCGAGGGGGTCGACAATCCACTCCTGGGCATCCCGGATGCGCTCGACTTCCGCAGCAGGGTCGCCGGATGGGCGGTTGAACCTGTTGCACCCCAGCATTTCACCGTGCTGGGAAGGTATGAGGGCTGATGTCGGTTCTCGGTACTGGGCTGTGGGTGACTACGGTCCTCTGCGTTATCGCCAATGGATTCGAGGTGGTGGCCAAGGCCGCCAAGGCACAGTTCGTGATGCAGAACTCCGGTGAAGTGGGATTGGCCCCGCGCTGGATTCCCTATCTCGCGGTGATCGAAGGAGCCGGGGTGGCCGGCCTGATCATCGGGCTGGCCGGAGTGCGCCCGATTGGCCTTGCCGCGGCAATCGGGTTGGTGGCGTTCTTCATTGGCGCTGTGGGTGCACACATCCGCAGCAATGTGTTGCACAATATCGCCTTCCCCGGTGCGTTCCTGGCACTTGCGGTGGGGTCGCTGGCCTACTTCACGCTACCGGTCTAGGGCCCGAGGGCGGGGTCACCGATGTAGCCGGTGCGTGCTGGCGATGATCGCGTCACACAACGCCTGTTCGGGTTCGGACAGCACGCTGCGTCGACGCACCAGCACGAACTCCAGCTCGCCAAGGTCGGGCAGGCTGTCATCGCGAACCGTGACAAGGCCTTCGGGCAGAAGGGATTCGGCGTGTGAGATGACACCCATACCTGCCAAGGCCGCTGCCCGTAGCCCCAGCTGACTGTCGCTCACACAGGTGATGCGCCAGGTGCGGCCTTCCCGCTCGAGTGCGCGCAGTGCCGCATGCCGCGTCAGGCTCGGCGGGGGATAGGTGACGATGGGCACCGGGTCGCGGACGTCATGCGTATTGGGCCGGCCAGCCCACACCAGCCTGTCGCGCCAGAGCAATTCGCCATGCTTTTCACCCGGCAGGCGCTTGGCCACCATCAGATCCAGCTCGCCCGCGGTCATGCGTGTCTTGAGGTACTCGCTGAGCCCCACGACCAGCTCCAGATCCACACCGGGGTGGGAGTCCTGAAACTCGACGAGGACATCGGGCAGCTCACGGGCCACTAGGTCATCGGAGGCGCCGAGCCGGATGAGTCCGGTCAGCTCCGAACTCGCGAAGTAGCGATCGGCCTGGCTCTGGGCGTCCAGGATGGATCGGGCGAAGCCGACCATCGCCGCACCGTCGGCGGTCAACGACAGATTGCGGGTATCGCGGCGAAACAGCTCCCGGCCGACGGACTGCTCCAGCCGCGCGATATGTCCGCTCACGGTCGACTGGCGCAGCCCGAGAATACGTCCGGCAGCGGTGAATCCCCCGGCTCTTTCGACGGTCAGGAAGGTCCGCAGCAGTTCAGGATCCAGCACATCCATCACGGTACGCGTTCATAGATATCGCTTCTATCGGCTTTCGTAATTAGTTCCTGCGCTCGTACTGTGGCCTAGTGACGTGGCTGGCCAAACTCCGCATTGACGGATTCCTACTCGGACTGTTCGCTGCCATGGGGATTGGGCTGCTGCTCCCCGCGCGCGGCGACGCGGCCGATGTCCTGGACTGGGCAACCAAGATCGCCATCGCGGTGCTGTTCTTCCTCTACGGAACCCGATTGGAACCGCGCGAGGCGATCGAGGGCCTCAAGCACTGGAAACTGCACACCACGGTGTTGGCCGCGACCTATGTCCTGTTCCCCCTGCTGGGCCTGGCGATGCGGCTGTTGGTGCCCTCGGTGCTGACCAACGACCTCTACACCGGTGTGCTGTACCTGTGTCTGTTGCCCTCGACGGTGCAATCCTCGATCGCCTTCACATCCATCGCCCGCGGCAACGTCGCGGCCGCGGTGGTGAGCGCCTCGTTGTCGAATATGTTGGGCGTCTTCATGACTCCGGTCTTGGTGATGTTGCTGATGCAGACCACCGGGGAGGCGACGGTCTCGCCCACCGCGATCCTGCAGATCGTGGTGCAACTGCTGTTGCCTTTCGTCGCGGGCCAGTTGCTGCGCCCCAAGCTGTATCGAATCCTGTCCCACACCACGCTCACCAAGGTCGTCGATCGTGGATCTGTCTACTTGGTGGTCTATGCGGCCTTCAGCGCCGGGATGGTCGAGCATGTGTGGCAGGGTCTGCAGATCTCCCGCTTGTTGGCCGTGTTCGCGGTCAGCATCGTGCTGCTGGCGGTGGTGCTGGGTGTCACGGCGGGGGCCGCACGGCTACTACGGTTCGATCGGGCAGACCGCATTGTCGTGATCTTCTGCGGCTCCAAGAAGAGCTTGGCGACTGGATTACCCATGGCGACCGTGTTGTTCGCAGGTCACCCGGTGGGCTTGATCGTGCTGCCACTGATGATCTTCCACCAGATTCAACTGATCACCTGCGCGGCCCTAGCGGGACGGTGGGGACGGGCCCAGAGTTCCGATGCGGCAACCGTCGGAGACGAGACCGTCTCTGCTGCCTGATCTTTGCGTATAGCGGCTTCGCCATCACGCCGGTGCGGAGTTGGGTAGCCTGTGACGGCTAGCGCAAGGAGGCCTCGGAATGCCAGAAGGCGATACGGTTTTCCGAACGGCGCGGCGCCTTGGCGATGCGCTGACCGGCCGGGTGCTCACGGGCTGCGATATCCGTGTCCCACGTTTCGCGACCGTCGATTTGAGTGGAGAACGCGTGGACGGCGTGGTTGCGCGCGGAAAGCACCTGTTCATTCGCGCCGGCTGGGCCAGCATTCACTCGCATCTGAAAATGGATGGCAGCTGGCGAATCGTGTCCGCTCGGGAGTCCGTACCCACGTGGGACCATCGAATCAGAGCGGTACTGAGGACGGACGATTCGGTGGCCCTCGGAGTCAGCCTGGGTGTTCTGGATGTGGTCAAGCGGGGACGGGAAAACGACATCGTGGGTCATCTGGGCCCGGATCTTCTTGGGGCAGATTGGGATCCGTCCGTCGCCTTGGAGCGATTGATGGCGCGAGTAGATGATGAGCTGAGTTCGACGCTTCTCGATCAGAGAGTCATGGCGGGTATTGGCAACGTGTATTCCAACGAACTGTGTTTTCTGGCTGGGATGCTGCCCACCTCGCCGGTGCGGGACCTCACCGACCCCGAGCGATTCATCGAGCGTGCCCATGCGTTGTTGCATGCGAACAAGGACAGCTATCGCAGGACTACGACCGGTGATCCGCGACCCGGACGTGAACTGTGGGTCTACGGTCGGCATGGAAGGCCGTGCCGCCGTTGCGGAACCCGGATCACGCGCGATCAGGCCCTGCCGCGCGTGACATATTGGTGCCCCAATTGCCAGCGGTGACGTGACGCCGCGTACCCGGGCGCCAGTTCCCCCGGGGTGTCGGAGGGCTGGCTTAAAGTCCATCCAATGAGGCTGCGGCGTTTCAGACGGAGGGCTGCTCGTAGGTGGCACCGTCTTTCGCGCGCACTGGTCGTGCTGGTCATCGTGGTGCTTGCCGGGCCGATCATCGCGCTGGCTGTCTGGCCCGGTGTCCTGGTGTACCGGAACACGGCAGACCCCGCGCTTGCTGCGCTGGCACAGGTCGGTTATCTGGCTTCGCCGTATGCGGTGTATCTGATTCTGCGTGGAGCGGGATGGGGCCTGCGTGGGCTCGGCGATGTCATGGCGCAGCGTCGTTACGAAGCCCGGCTGCGCAGGTATATGACAATGTCAGGACTTTCCGAGATCGATGAGATGTCTGGCGTCGATTTCGAGACCTTCGTGGCGGCCCGTATGCACGGAGCCGGATGGCATATCGAGACAACGTCGGCATCCAGTGACTACGGCGTAGATCTGATAGCCACTAATCGGCGTGACGTCGTCGCCGTCCAATGCAAGCGATACTCGAAGACAGTGGGTGTCAGAGCCGTTCAAGAGGTCGTTGCGGGGGCGCGGCATTACGACTGCACCCGCACCATGGTGGTCAGCAATCAGGATTTCACCCGCCAGGCGCAGGCTCTGGCCGCGACCAGCAAGTGTGAACTCATTGGTCGTGATCGGTTGCCGCGCTGGCTGAATCAAACTGAGATGCACGGCTCTTCGAACGCCGCACTGCCCAGATGACCACCAGAAGCGCTATTCCGGCGAGCGGATAGCCCATCGCGATGCGTGCGATGGCCAGCCAGCCAACCGAATCAGCGGCGTACAGCCATTCCTGCACAACAAATCTGGAGGCGAAAACGGCCGCCATGGTCAGTGTCGCCAGTGTGAAAGCGAACCGCGAGGGTTTGTCTTTGCGCCAGCGGTGCCCGGTGCCGGTGAAGCCGTGCCAGATCACTCCGGCTAGCGGCCAACCCACCAAGACCGAGGCCAGGAACACGACTGCGCCGATCAGGTTGGTCCAGATACCCATCAGGAAGAAGCCCTTGGCCGAACCGGTTTGGTAGGCGATGGCCACCGAGATGGCCACCCCCAGCAACCCGGAGATTGCCGGCTGCAGTGGTTGGTTGCGTAACCACCGCCACGCGGCGATGGCGCCCGCCGTAGCCATGGATATCCAGATGGCACCGGCCAAGCCAAAAGCACTGTTGCCTAGTGCAAAAGTCACACTCGGTAGGCCGGCGTAGATGAGTCCGGATAGTCCGCCGACCTGTTCGAGAAGTGTGGGCTTGTTGTGGGGTTTGTCTGAGAACTCAACAACCTCGGTCACGACACCTGCCGTCCGCCCAGGTACTGAGCCAGGAATCGCTCCGTCGCAAGAAACAGGTCGATCTGGTTTTCAGGGTTCAAGAACCCGTGCCCCTCGTCCTCTTTCACCATGTATTCGACCTCGACGCCACGGGTCCTCAGTGCGGCCACGATGTTGTCGGACTCCGCTTGGACCACACGAACATCGTTGGCGCCCTGCACAACCAGCAACGGGGTGCGGATCTGATCCACCCGGCTGATGGGCGAGCGGGCGAGCATATCGGCTTCCTGCTCCGGCACCGCGGGATCGCCGACGTAGCGATACCAGTTGTTGGTCAGGTTCGGACGGACGAACGCGGGAAGGGTGCGCATGAAGTTGGCCAGGTTGGAGATGCCCACGTAATCGATGGCGGCCGCGAAGACATCAGGAGTGAAGGTAACTCCGACCAGTGCGGAGTAACCACCGTACGAGCCACCGAAGATCGCGACCCGGCTCGGATCGGCGTAGCCTTGCTTGACCGCCCAGTCAACGGCGTCGATCAGATCGTCGTGCATCTTGCCCGCGAACTCGCCGATGGCCGCCTTCGTGAATGCCTTTCCATAGCCGGTGGATCCGCGGAAGTTGACCTGCAGCACTGCATATCCACGGTTGGCCAGGAGCTGCACGGACGGATCGAATCCCCAGCTGTCACGGTGCCACGGACCGCCGTGGACCACCAGCACCAGGGGTAGTCCTGCGGGTTCCACACCCACGGGCAGCGTCAGGTAGGAGTGCAGACTCAAGCCGTCGCGCGAGGCGATCGTCACGGGCGTCATGGGCGCCAGCGTCGCCGGATCCAGATGCGGGTACGGACGGAACAGTTGTCTGCTTTCGCCCTTCTTATGGTCGTAGAAGTAGGTGACACCGGGATCCCGGTCGTGGGTGAAGCTGACCACCCAACGGTTGCCGTTCTCGTCGCACGAGATTTCCGCGAGGTCGCCGTCGGAGAGCTCCTGAAGCTTTTCCAGCACCGGAGCGAAGTCCGGATCGAGAACCCGGATATCCTGCCGCTCACCGAGATAGCGAACGGCCAGTAACTCCCCGGTCTTGCGATGCCGGATCAGCGCCGGTGCCAGACCCAGGGCAGCGGAGAGGTCGAACGAAGGGTGGCTGTCGACCACCGACTCCTCGCCGGTGGCCAGGTCGAGCCGGACCAGACGCGTGCGATCGGTATCGCGGCTTGAGCCCATCCACAACCCGGTACCGTCCGGGGTCATCTGTGTCGGGTGCATGCCGACCGGGTAGTCCGCACCGTTGTATACGACGAGAGACTCCAGCGCCCCGGACTCGTATCGGGAGAACTCGATATCGCCTTCAGATGTCAGCGATTGGGTGAACACTTCATGATGAGGGCCGCAGAACCAGGACATGACGTTGCCGGGGTTTTCGGCGAGCATGGTCAGTTCGCCGGACGCGACATCGAGCTCGTACAGGTCGATTTGGTCGATCCTGCGGTGGTTCAGCTGAACGAATAGTTTTCCGGGACGGCCGTGGGGCTGCTCCAGGCCCAGTAGACGCACGCCGGGGTACGGAGTGAGATCGACAGCCGGGGTATCGGGACTGTCCAGGTCAACCCGGTATAGATGCCAGTTCTCGTCACCACCGGAGTCCTGCACGTATAGCAGCCAGCGCGGGTCATCGACCCAGAGAAATCCTGTGACGCTGCGTGTTTCGTCGTAGGTAACACACCGTGCCGCGGCGTCGTTGTCGTCATCGAGGGTTTGGACCCATACGTTGAGCCGGTTCTTCCTCGGAGCCAGGTACGCGATCTTGGTGCCGTCCGGTGAGATCGATGCGGATGCGCGAACCGGCGGGTCGAAGAATTCCTCGACGGTGATGAGCTTGGGCAGCACGATGGGTGTTCCTCTCGGTGTGGCGGAGTAACACCAGGAGAAACTATGCCGCTACGGCACAGTCAACTGTGGGGTCGCGGACCTGCTGAATGGCGCGCGAAGTGTCGCGACGACGTGCCTGCGGTTGACGATCAAGCCGGCGACCGCCAAGACGGCGTACACGCCGCACAGGATCAGCCGGCCGTGGGTCGAGGTGATGGGGAACTGGATCACGAACAATGCCAGTAGCGCCCACGCGGTGCCCCGGTGGAATCGCAGCGCGAGGATCAGGGCCACACCCATCATGGTTTGCGTGGCGGTCAGCAGGGTTTCCTCGACCTGCCGGGCATCGAGCACCAGGGAGCAGCCGCCACCGCCCGCCAGATGGGCTATCGGGAGCGAACCGATCAGGAGCGTCCACTGATTGACCTTGGACGAGATCAAGGTGGCGATGGCGGCGGTTCCCTTGCCCCGCGCGGCGAAAATCGCGGCGATGATGAACTCGGGCGCTTCGGATGCCAGCGGCGCCAACCACTGCACCAGCAGGAACTGGTCGATGCCCAGTTGCGTTCCGGCGCTTACCAGGCTGTTGGCGAAGGGTTCTGCGCACAACAGGATGATCGACGCGGCAAGAATGAACATCGTCACCACGGTGCTGCGGCGCATGTGCTTGGGCAGCATGCCGATGGCCGCGGCGGTGCCCACCAACTGCGGTTCCTCGGCTTCGCCGCGGCTGATCGTGAACAGGTAGAACCCGAACCAGGCCAGCAGTGCGATGCCCAGCACGAGGTGAATCTGGCCGCTTGCCGGTATCACGAACGCCACGACCCCGGCCACGAGCAGGAATCCAAGCTCGATGCGGTTAGAAGGCTCCAGCGACAGCAGGTTGGTGGGGCGGCCGGATGTCTTGCGCGCCACCGCGAGTGCGATGAGAACGACGACGGGCCAGCCCAGTCCCATCAACAACCTGTTCGAGCCGGTCATGTTCGCCGCGGCGTATTGGCTGTACTCGGGGACCTGGCCGGAGATGTAGGCGTAGTAGAGATCGACGGCGTATTCGGGCAGTACTGCGATCAGAGCCAGCACCGCGATGGCCAGGCCGCCGGAGACGTCGATCTGCGCGGCCTCCGCGGCCCAGGCCAACACGAAGCTGGCGGCTACCACCGCAGCGCCGTAGATCACGAGAGCTACTACCGGATTCGGATGCAACCCACCGATCCGAGTGATCAGTGCGGGCGCCATGAACAACGCCGTGATGAACACCGACCGCAGGAGCCGACGGCGCAGCGCACCGGGCACTGTGGTCACGTTGGCGGTGGTCTGCACGGGACCAAGTTAGCACCACCAGGTGCGCTCAGCAACAGATCGATACCCCTGCGTGATGCACTTGAAATGGGAAAATTAGCAGCTAGTAGGCACCGTTATGAATTCTTCGGGTACCCTAATATTAGAATGTGGCAAACCAGATTGTGAGCGTTGGCCTGGGAGTCGCTGGTAGCCGAGGGTTTCGAATGTTGACCATGCCGCAGCGGCATAGTGTCCAGTGGGCGGTATGTCGGCAGATGCAGAAGGAGTAACGGTGGGCTGGAGTACGCGGGAGCTTGCCGAGCTCGCCGGCACCAGCCTGCGTGCTGTGCGCCATTACCACGACATCGGCCTGCTCGATGAGCCGAAACGTCGGTCGAACGGCTACAAGAGCTACGGAGTCGCACACTTGGTCAGGGTGCTGCAAATCAAACGCCTTACGGGGCTGGGTCTCTCCTTGAAGCAGATCGCGGAGATGGATGAGGCCGACGAGGATCCGCAAGAGGCATTACGGGCACTGGACGCAGAACTCGCCGCGACCATCGAACGGCTGCAACGCATCCGCGACGAGCTTGGTCAAATACTGTCCAGCAAGGTGCCGGCCGATATGCCGCCCGAATTCGGCTCCGCGGCAGTCGCTATGGAGCTCACCGATACCGACCGCTCGCTGGCATTCGTCATGTCCCGGGTGCTCGGTCCGCAAGGGCTGCAGGCTTTCATCGGGATGTTCTTGGACCAGCAAGACCGCGATCTCGACCGCGAGCTGGAAAATCTGGCGTCGGACGCCGACGAGCAGACGCGCGCCGATCTCGCGGCCCGGATGTCCTCACATGCCCGGAAGCTCTACGCCGATCACCCGGGGATGCTGAACTCGACCGCGGACGCTCCGCGCGGGCAGCAATTCGCCGAACGCACGGTGGCGCGGGCACTGTTGGACCTGTTCAACCCGGCGCAGCTCGACGTGCTGGTTCGGGTGGGTGCGGCGATCAGATCAGAGCCGGGCTGAGTGGTTCACGGGCTTGGCTGCGGGATGTTGCACTGACTGACTGTCGGATTGAGTCCCGCGTAGTTGAGCGGACCGGCGAGCACAGTCAGCGCGATGGTTCCCGCGCTGGCACAGGTTTGCGGGCTGTTGGTGAAGTATCCGCGTTGAGCGACGGCGATGGCCCCTACGATCAGCCAGACGGCGAGCAACAATCCTGCGTACCGCATGATGTACTCCTTTGCGGCTCTTAGTAGTAGTGGCGACGGCCACCGATGGCGTGCCCCATGCGGCCCGCCACCATCAGGATCAATCCGATGACGATGAGCACAACCCCGCCGGTCCACAACCATCCAATGTCGAGAAAGAAACCGGCAGCCAACAGGATGGCCCCGAGGACGATCATGGCCCTCACCTCGTTCCGTGCGGGTTCCCACGCACTACATTTTGTTTACGGTGTCAACCATACGCCGTCGCCCCTCATCGGGGGAGATGTTTGAGCGCGGTCTTCGCGGCATGTACACCGCACATGCCGTGAGCGCCTGGGCCGGGCGGTGTGGCCGCCGAGCAGAGGTACATGCCCGGTGTGCCAAGGCTGTATGGGGCGAGCCCGACGCGGGGGCCGAATACCAGCTGCCGAATGTCCTTGGCGCCGGTCATGATGTCTCCGCCCACGTAGTTGGCGTTGTACACCGACATCTCCGTGGTGGAGCGCACCGCCAGACCGACGACCCGTTCGCGAAACCCGGGCGCGAATCGTTCGATCTGCCCGATGATCGCCTCGGTGGCGTCTCCGGTGTAACCGAATGGCACGTGCGCGTAGGTCCACAACGGGTGGATATTGCCGGAGGAGCGCTGCGGGTCGGCCAGATACTGTTGGCCGACAAGGACGAAGGGACGCTCGGGCATGGCGCCTGCGTGGATCTGCCGCTCGGTTGAGGCTACCTCGGCGTAGTTCCCGCCGAGGTGCACAGTGCCTGCCCGTCGGGCGGCGAGTGCGGTCCACGGCACGCCGCCCTCGATCGCGAAATCGACCTTGAAGGCGCCGGGCCCGTGCCGGAAACGCGTGAACGCTCGGGCGGCTCGCCGGGGCAGCCGATCACCGAGAATCTTTGCTACAGAGCGTGGTTCAAGGTCGAAGAGCGTGAGATCGGCGGCGGGTAGTTGCGCGGCGTCATCGATGCGAACGCCCGTGTGCACCTGTGCGCCCAGGTCTCTGAGCGTTGTGATCATGGCGTCGACGAGAGAACCGGTGCCGCCGGAGACGACGGGCCAGCCGTAGTGGTGGCCGGCCGTCATGATTCCGAGACCCACCGCAGCAGTCATGGGGTAGTGCAATGGCCGGAAGGCATGCGCGGCGACGCCGCCGTACAGTGCGCGAGCCGGTTCAGTGCGGAGCAGTTGTGCAATGGCTGAGGCGGGCAGGGCGGCGGGTATTCCGAATCGCGCCATCTGGACCGGGTGGCTGGGCATCCGCAGCAATGGCGCGGTGATGTCTTCCACGAGGGTGCCGAAATGCCGCGAGGGAGAGCCGAACAACGCACGCCAACGGTTGCCGTCCCGCCCCATCTGTGCGGCGGTGTCCTCGACTGACCGGAGCAGCACGCCCGCCGAGCCGTCATCGAGGGGGTGAACACAGTCGATCTCGGGCAGCAGCCAATGCACACCATGGCGAGCCAGATCCAGGCTGGTTAAGAACGGGGACCCGATGGCCATCGGGTGCACGGCCGCACAGTGGTCATGGATGAGCCCAGGGTGGAGCATCTCCGAGGAGCGGCACCCGCCCCCGGGTTCATCAGTGGCTTCCAACACAGTGACAGAGATCCCCGCGCGGGCGAGGGTAATTGCTGCGGCTAGCCCATTGGGTCCGCTGCCGACTACGGTCGCGGTGCTCATCGAGCTACCAGGAGGTCGGTCCAAACACTGCGAGATACGCAGGTGATCAACGAATTACAGACGACCTGCACCGTGACATCCACCTCCGTAGGGTCTGTCATCCGAGTCTACAAACTCGGTTGCGGAGCCCTTGGCTGGCCGTCGTCGACGTCAATTTCGGCAGTTGACGAAACTGTAAACGTAGTGCAAATTTTGTCCCTGTGGCGGTACTCGGTAGGCAGGCAGGGATCGGCGAGCTTGTGGAACAGCTTCATGGGCGGCATCCGAATCTGACTCGCGACATCGTCGAGGCGGTGGTTAGGGCCGAGCACTCCCGCTTCGATGACAGCCCGCTGCGTGACTACGTTCCACTGCTGGTGGAGCGGCGGGCGCGCGAGGAACTGGCCCTGCTCAGCGTGTAGACATCTATCTGTCGGGTGACACCGCAGCTCCATGGATTGCTGCGCGAACCGCGGCCTCTACCGCACTGTTGGCGATAAAGAGCATCTCGTCCCCGGCCTCCAAGATGTCCTCTGGTTTGGGTACAACAACGGTTCCATTCCGAATCACGGTGACCAGTGCAGTGTTTGGCGGCAAGTCCAGGTTGGCTACGCGCTGTCCCACCAACGGATTGTCTTCCGGCAGGGTGAGTTTTGTCAGTTCCGCGCTGCCCTCACGCAACCCCATGAGGCGGACCAGATGGCCGATGTCGATCGCGCCCTCGATACTCGCCACCATGGCGCCGGGCGTGGAGACCGCCACATCGATGCCCCAGTTCGGGCCGAACAGCGACTGATTGCGGATGTCGTTGATGCGGGCCACGACCCTGGGCACACCGAACTCGGTCTTGGCCAGCAGGCCCATGACCAGATTTGCCTTGTCGTCACCGGTGGCGGCGACAACCACGTCACAGGTCTCGATCCCTGCTTCTTCGAGAGTCTCCAGCTCGCAGGCATCGGCGTTGAGCCAGTCGGCCCCGGGCACCGCGTGCGGATCGAAGTTGCTGCGCTCGCGTTCGATCAGCAGGATCTTGTGGCCGTAGTCGAGCAGCTCGCGGGCAACGGAACGGCCGACCTTGCCGGCGCCGGCAACAGCGACTCGCATCTTCCGTTCCACCATCCCGCTATCGTGCCCTATTAATCAGAGTCGACCGACGGGAATGACGTGAGCCTGCACGAGCTGTACCTGGCCTTGCTTATCGGTGGGCTTGTGCTGCTCGCCAGCATTGTCGGCACTCGGGTGGCTACGCGTATCGGGTTCCCCAGCCTTTTGTTCTTTCTTTTGGTGGGTGTGGTGCTCGGCGAAGACGGGCTCGGGCTTGACTTCGACAACGTGGAACTGGCCCGGAATGTGTGCACCGCGGCACTGGCGGTCATTCTCGTCGAGGGTGGTTTGACCACGCGGTTTTCCGACATTCGTAAGGTGCTCGCACCCGCCGGTGCGCTGGCCACCGTCGGGGTGGTGATCAGCACGGTGGTAACCGCCGTCGGTGCGCACGTGTTGTTGCGTATGGACTGGCAGTTGGCATTGCTGTTGGGCGCCATCGTGTCCTCCACCGATGCCGCGGCCGTGTTCTCCGTTCTGAGGGTGCTGCCGCTGCCGCGCCGGCTCGCGGGTCTGCTGGAGGCGGAGTCCGGATTCAACGACGCTCCCGCCGTGATTCTGGTCTTGATGTTCAGCATCGTGCCCTTCGTATTCGAGCCGAAGAGTGCCGTTGTTCAGATCGTGTATGAACTCCTGGCCGGTTCTGCGATCGGTTTGGTGTGTGGGTTTGTTGGGGCGATCGCACTGCGCCGCGTTGCGCTGCCCGCGTCGGGTTTGTACCCGATCGCGACATTCGGTATCGGTCTGGTCGCGTTCGCGGCCTCTGGCAGCGTGCACGCCAGCGGATTCATCGCCGCCTATCTGGCCGCCGTGGTGCTGGCCAATTCCGGTCTACCGCACCGGTCTGCTACCCGATCGTTCGCAGAGGGGCTCGGTTGGCTGGCGCAGATAGGTCTTTTCGTGCTGCTGGGCTTGCTGGTCAATCCCAGTGAGTTGTGGGGCGACCTGGTTCCGGCAATCGTCGTCGGGCTCGTGCTGCTGCTGGTGGCCCGGCCGCTGTCTGTGGTGGGATCACTTGTCGGTTTCGGAATCCCCTGGCGCGAGCAGGCCTTTCTGTCCTGGGCAGGTTTGCGCGGTGCGGTGCCCGTCGTTCTTGCCACCTTCCCGATCGTGGAGGGCGTGCCGAACAGTTACCGTCTGCTGAATATCGTGTTCGTTCTGGTGGTGGTTTTCACCCTGGTGCAGGGGCCAAGCTTGCGGCCCGTCGCGCGTCTGCTCGGCCTGATCACTCGCGAAGCCACCCGTGAAATCCAAGTCGAGGCAGCACCTTTGGATGTGCTGGACGCCGAGCTGCTTACCATGAAGGTGCAGTCGGATTCCCGGTTGCGCAATGTCACCATCCTCGAATTGCGATTACCCGATCCGGCTGTCGTCACCCTGATCATCAGGCAGGGCAACACCTTCGTTCCGCTGCCGGACACCAGGATCGAATCGGACGATGAATTGATGATCGTCACCACCAGCAAGGCGCGAGCGTTGACCGAGTCACGACTGCGTGCGGTGAGTCGGCGCGGCAAGCTCGCGTACTGGTTCGACGAGTACGGGGACCTCGGTTGATTGCGACGCATACCGTCAAGAAATTGTGGGGTATTAGGGTTTGCGTTGACGCACAGCAGCACTCGGGCATACAGTAACGCGCGTCAGCACCTCGCTAGGCGAGGCTCCTGCACGAACACAGGCCACTGATCCGACGACGTCGAGAGACGCCCAGGGTTAGGACAGATCTCCCCGGCCTAAGGGGTGATCCGAGGTGGCTTCCCGTTGGGGATTACGTCGTGCAGTGCCGAAGCTCTGACGAGAGAGGTGGTCGGCCCGCTCATTGGCGGGCGCTCTCTCCTGTCTGGGCGCCTTTGACGTGCGTTGACATGAAGATATTGCGGCACAGCCGCTCTGGCAGCGAGGAGGTGAGGGACGACATGCAGTCCGGCGATAGTCCGTATCCCAGTCCGGGTCGGCAACCTGGCCTAGACCAGCACATACACGTGTTCCCAGCCTTCCGCTGCGGTACCGCTCACGCCTGACCTGTCGCGAAAAACACTGCGCCAGGCTTGATTTGCCGTGCGCGGAAATCGTCCGCAGTGGACCGAACCCTGAGAAGGGCGGCATCTGCTATGGCATTTTTCAACGGCGTTTCCCGCCGATACGACGACGGCACCCAAGCGCCCACCAGCGCCGTCATGGATAGCGCGCATGTCGGCGACATCGTCGGCGCCCTGGGCACCATCGGGCAGCATGAGAGCACCGAGGGCCGCAGTAAGCGGCAGCGATTCCGGATGTTGTTGGCAGTCTTGGGCCCCGGCCTCATCGTGATGGTCGGCGACAACGACGCGGGCGGCGTCGCCACGTACGCCCAGGCCGGACAGAACTACGGCATGGCATTGATATGGACGTTGGCCCTGCTGATTCCCGTTCTCTACGTGAATCAGGAGATGGTGGTCCGGCTCGGTGCGGTCGCGGGGGTGGGGCATGCGCGGCTTATCTTCACCAGGTTCGGACGGTTCTGGGGTGCGTTCAGCGTCGGCGACCTGTTTGTGGTGAACGCGCTGACGATCGTGACCGAATTCATCGGGGTGGCGATGGCGTTGAGCTACTTCGGACTTCCCCGGTGGATCTCGGTGCCGCTGGCTGCCGTGTTGTTGTTCGCGGTGATCGCCGGAGGATCGTTCCGGCGCTGGGAGCGATTCCTGTTCGCGCTCATCGCACTCAATGTGGTGATGATTCCGATGGTGGTCTTGGTTCGGCCCACGCTGGCCGAAACGGCCTCCGGATTCGTTCCGTCATTTCCAGGCGGGTTGAACGCCGAACTGCTGATGTTGATCGTTGCGATCGTGGGTACCACGGTGGCACCGTGGCAGCTGTTCTTCCAGCAGTCCAACATCGTGGACAAGCGTTTGACACCGCGCTGGATCCGTTACGAGCGAATCGATCTGGCGATCGGAATCGTCGTGGTGATGGTCGGCGCCATGTGCATCATGGGAGCTGCCGCATTCGGCCTGGCGGGTACCGACGCTGTCGGGAATTTCACTGACGCGGGTGCCGTCGCGCGGCTGCTGCACGAGCATGTGAGCCCTACGGTGGGTGCGCTCTTCGCCCTCTTGCTGCTGGATGCCTCGCTCATCGGCGCCAACGCGGTGGGTTTGGCCACCACCTATGCGCTGGGCGATACCTTCGGCAAGCGCCACTCGCTGCACTGGAAGCTCAGCGAGGCACCCGCCTTCTACCTGGGCTATGGTGCGTTGCTCGCGGTAGCCGCGGCGGTGTCGTTCAGCCCGGATCCGGTGCTGGGTGTCCTCACTCAGGGGGTGCAGGCACTTGCCGGCGTGTTGCTGCCCTCGGCGACGGTGTTCTTGGTGCTGCTGTGCAACGACAAGGCGGTCCTGGGGCCGTGGGTCAACAACGTGCGCCAGAACATCGTTGCGGGAGTGATCGTTTGGTCATTGGTACTGCTGTCGTTGTCGCTGACCGCGGTGACATTCTTCCCGGACCTGACGACCCAACAGCTCACGATGTTCTTTGGGGCCGGAGTCGTTGCCGGAGTCGTTGGTGGACTGGTGATTTACGCGATGCAGAAGCAGGCCGAGCGTGCTGGCGCTCGTGTCACGGCCAGCGATCTCGGGGGACTGGATCCCGCGGAGATCTGGGACCTCGAGTCCGCGCCGCGTGATCGGGTACTGCGGCGGGAAGTCCTGCGGCAGGAGCGTGAAACCTGGCGCACCCCAGCGCTGGACACGCTGGAACGCCCAACGTGGTCGCCGCTGCGTACCGCGGGAATGGTGGCTCTCCGTGGCTACCTCGTGCTGGCCGTGGTGCTGGTCGGTGTCAAAGTCGCGCAGACGATCGTGGGGTAGCGGAAATGAAGTGGCTTGAGTGGGCGCGCTGCCGTGGCATGTCGACCGATCTGTTCTTCTCGCCGGATAACGAACGGGGAAGGGCCCGAAACCTGAGGGAGGCACGCGCCAAACAGATCTGCCGGAATTGCCCGGTGCGGGACCCGTGCGGTAGGTACGCCATCGCGGCGGGCGAATCTTTCGGGGTGTGGGGAGCGACCACCCCACGGGAACGGCGCGACCGGAGCGGGGTGCCGCCGCGGAAGCGAGCACTAGACGTAGTTAGTCATTCCGAATAATATAGTTAGGTGACCCGAAATCATGAGATGGATCTGGGGCCCCGACACGCGTCTTGGTGTGAGACGGTTGCGATAGCTCAAGCAATCGCTCAGGGAGACAAGGTTTCCGCGGCGGGTATCTTACGGACCAGCCAGCGCCCGCTCGTGGTGTCCGAGGGTCTGCTGCACCTGCTCTCGGTGCTGATGCGCACGGCTCCGGTCGGTGATACGAGGCGACTACTCGACACCGCCCGGACCTGCACACCACCGCCGCCTATTCCGAATCTCGTTCCAGTACAACCACTCCAGGAGGTCACGCCCACTATGCCCACGCTCACCGATGAGATGAAGCGGATGCTCGGTTCCCAGCTGGCGATTCTTGCGACCGTGACCGACGGCACGACCCCCAACATCGGACCCAAACGCTCCCTGCGGGTCCGGGACGAGCATTCGCTGATTTTCAACGAGAACACCGGTGGGCAGACTTTGGCCAATATTCATGCGGGATCGAAGGTCTCGGTCGCGGTGATCGATCGCGAAGCGTTGGACGGCTACCGGTTTGTCGGTTCGGCCCACGTTCACGAGTCGGGGCCTGCGTTCGACGATGCCGTCGCGTTCGCGCAGGAGCGCGGTCTGAAGTACCCGCGCTGTGCCGTCGTCATCGCGATCGACGACATCTACACGCTCAAGCCAGGTGTCACTGCGGGGAAGCGCGTGTAGACATGGATCATGACGAAGCCCATTTCAGCGTCTGACGAGGTTGTCCTGTACTGGCGACCGGGCTGTCCCTACTGCATCAAACTTCGGGCGGAACTGCGCTTCAGCGGACTTCGCTACACGCAGGTCAACATCTGGGAGTCCGCGGAGGCGGCGGCCTACGTGCGTTCCGTCGCGAACGGCAACGAGACGGTGCCGACTGTCGACGTCGCGGGGCATGCCGTGGTGAACCCCTCACGGCGGCAGCTGCTGGCCTTGGTGCGAGAGCATGCACCACAGGCGTTGCGAGAGTGACGCTCCTCACCCCGCGGTGACATCCGTGCTGGACCGCTCGGCCTGGACCAGCATGAATGCCCGCTCGGTGGGAGGGGAGAGCCGTACGCTCACAGGGAATAGTTAGCGTAGGTATGTACTTTTCTTCTGTAGGCGTAACCGCCCCCCACGTACTTACATCGACTACTGAGGTGTCTAGGCATGACTGAAACGATTTCCACACCCGCCGCAACCACGACGCCCGGCCTCGCCGATCAGCAAGAGCTCGAACGACGTGTCGCGCAGGTCGTGTCCAACGACCCGCAGCTACAGGCCCTCCTGCCCGATGACACAGTGTCCGACGCGGTCAACGAACCCGGCCTGACGCTCATCGAGCTGATCCGGCGGCTGCTGGAGGGCTATGGGGATCGCCCGGCTCTCGGGCAGCGCGCCGTCGAATTGGTGACCGACGAGCACGGTGTGACCACCGTGGCGCTGAAGACCGAGTTCGTCACGACCTCCTACCGTGAGCTGTGGAATCGTGCCGAGGCCATCGCCGCCGCCTGGTACGCACAAGGAATTCGTGACGGTGACTTCGTCGCACAGCTCGGATTTACCAGCACGGACTTCGCCTCATTGGACGTCGCGGGGCTACGTCTGGGCACCGTCTCGGTGCCGTTGCAGACCGGCGCATCCGTGCAGCAGCGCAACGCGATCCTCGAAGAGACGCAGCCCACGGTGTTCGCCGCCAGCGTCGAGTACCTCGAGGCCGCGGTGGAATCCGTGCTCGCGACGCCGTCCGTGCAACTGTTGTCGGTGTTCGACTACCACCCGGAGGCGGATGCCCATCGTGCGGCACTGAGCGCCGTGCGTGACCGGCTGGAGACGGCCGGGCGGACGATCACCATCGATTCGTTGGGTGATGCCATCGCCCGTGGCCGTGAGCTGCCCGCAGCGCCACAGCCCAGCGAAGATCCCGACGCGCTGCGCCTGCTTATCTACACCTCCGGTAGCACCGGTACCCCCAAGGGGGCGATGTACCCGCAGTGGCTGGTGGCCAACCTGTGGCAGAAGAAGTGGCTCACCACAACGGTGATCCCATCCGTGGGCGTCAATTTCATGCCGATGAGCCACCTCGCGGGCCGCCTTACTCTGATGGGCACCCTCTCCGGCGGCGGTACGGCCTACTACATCGCGTCCAGCGACCTGTCGACGTTCTTCGAGGACATCGCGCTCATCCGTCCCACCGAGGTGCTGTTTGTGCCGCGGGTGGTGGAGATGGTCTTCCAGCGGTACCAGGCCGAGCTGGATCGTTCACTCGCACCCGGCGAAAGCAATACCGAAATCGCCGAACAGATCAAGGTGCGCATCCGCGAGGAAGATTTCGGTGGGCGTGTGCTCAACGCCGGATCTGGTTCTGCGCCACTGTCTCCCGAGATGAATGACTTCATGGAGTCGTTGCTGCAGGTAGCGATGCTCGACGGCTACGGTTCCACCGAGGCCGGTGCAGTGTGGCGTGACGGTGTCTTGCAGCGCCCTCCGGTCACCGAGTACAAGCTTGTTGATGTTCCCGAACTTGGTTACTTCACAACGGATTCCCCGCATCCGCGGGGTGAGCTGCGCATCAAGTCGGAGACCATGTTCCCCGGCTACTACAAGCGCCCCGAAACCACAGCGGATGTCTTCGACGAAGACGGCTTCTACATGACCGGCGACGTGGTCGCCGAGTTGGGACCGGACCACCTCAAGTACCTAGACCGCGTCAAGAACGTGCTCAAGCTCGCTCAGGGTGAGTTTGTCGCGGTGTCCAAGCTGGAGGCCGCCTATACCGGTAGCCCGCTGGTTCGGCAGATCTTCGTGTACGGCAACAGCGAGCGTTCGTACCTGCTGGCAGTTGTCGTGCCCACTCCGGAAGCCCTTGAACGATATGCGGATTCGCCGGATGCGCTCAAGCCGGTAATCCAGGATTCACTGCAGCAGGTCGCCAAGAGTGCGGAGCTACAGTCCTATGAAATCCCCCGGGACTTCATCGTTGAGACCGTGCCGTTCACGGTCGAGTCCGGATTGCTATCGGATGCCCGCAAGCTGTTGCGCCCCAAGCTGAAGGAGCACTACGGCGAACGACTGGAGGCGCTGTACGCCGACCTGGCCGAAAGTCAGAACGAGCGTCTGCGCGAGCTGGCGCGGGAGGCGGCGGGCCGTCCGGTGCTCGATACCGTGACCGATGCCGCTGCGGCCCTGTTGGGGGCGTCAGCGGCAGACCTGGGCCCTGATGTCCGGTTCATTGACCTCGGCGGTGACTCGCTTTCGGCGCTGTCGTACTCCGAATTGCTGCGCGACATCTTCGAGGTGGACGTTCCGGTCGGTGTCATCAACAGCGTCGCCAATGATCTCGCTGCCATCGCCCGGCACATCGAGGCACAGCGCACTGGTGCCGCGACGCAGCCGACGTTCGCATCGGTCCACGGCAGAGATGCCACGGTTATCAATGCAGCCGAACTCACCCTCGAAAAGTTCATCGACGAGTCGGTGTTGAAGGTGGCCAAGGAAATTCAACCACCTACCGCGGACGTGAAGACCGTATTGGTGACGGGCGGCAATGGCTGGCTAGGACGCTGGCTGGTACTGGACTGGCTCGAACGGCTGGTTCCCGCCGGAGGAAAGGTATACGCACTCATCCGCGGTACCGACGCCGCGGCCGCCCGCGCGCGCCTCGATGCCGTCTATGAGTCGGGAGACCCGAAGCTGTCGGCGCACTACCGTCAGCTCGCGGAGCAGGGCCTCGAAGTGATCGCCGGTGACTTCGGTGACCAGAACCTGGGTCTGTCCCAGGATATTTGGCAGAAGCTGGCCGGAGATGTCGATCTGATTGTCCATTCCGGTGCATTGGTCAACCATGTGCTGCCGTACAGCCAGCTGTTCGGCCCCAATGTGGCGGGCACCGCCGAGATCATCAAGTTGGCGATCTCCGAACGGCTCAAGCCGGTCACTTATCTGTCGACGGTCGGCATCGCCGATCAGATCCCGGTGACGCAGTTCGAGGAAGACTCCGATGTCAGGGAGATGTCGGCGCAGAGGCAGATCAACGATGGCTACGCCAACGGGTACGGCAATTCGAAATGGGCCGGCGAGGTGCTGCTACGTGAGGCCCATGACCTGGCGGGGCTGCCGGTGCGGGTGTTCCGGTCCGACATGATCCTGGCCCACAGCGAGTACCACGGTCAGCTCAATGTCACCGACGTGTTCACGCGAACCATCCAGAGTTTGTTGCTCACCGGCGTCGCGCCGGGCAGCTTCTACGAATTGGATGCCGAAGGCAATCGGCAGCGCGCCCATTACGACGGCGTCCCAGGTGATTTCACGGCTGCTTCCATCACCGCGATCGGCGGTGTGAACGTGACGGACGGTTACCACAGCTTCGATGTGTTCAACCCCCACCACGACGGCGTCTCGATGGATACCTTCGTGGATTGGCTCATCGAGGCCGGGTACAAGATCGCCCGCATTGACGACTACGGCCAGTGGCTGGCGCGGTTCGAGACAGCCCTCAAGGGGTTGCCCGAGCAACAGCGCCAGCAGTCCGTGCTACCGCTGCTCAAGATGTACCAGAATCCGCAGTCGGCGATCGACGGAAGTGCGCTGCCGACAGCCGAATTCAGCGGAGCGGTGCGAGAGGCGAAGGTCGGCGGCCTGGACCAGACACCAGGTGAGATTCCGCATGTCACCAAGGAGCTGATCCTCAAGTACGCCGACGATATCAGTCTGCTGGGTCTGATCTAGCCGATAGAGTCCCGCCTGTGACCCATGCAGGCGAGGAGCAGCGCCTGCGCGACCTCGCGCGTCTTCGCCGGGTACGCGACCGGATCGACCGCGAGTACGCGCAGCCGCTGAACGTCGAAGAACTGGCTCGCGATGCTCATATGTCCGCAGGGCACCTGAGCCGCCAGTTCAAGAGCGCTTACGGGGAGTCGCCGTACTCCTACCTCATGACCCGACGGATCGAGCGGGCCATGATGCTGCTGCGGCGGGGAGACATGAGTGTCACCGACGTCTGCTTCGCGGTCGGTGGCTCATCGCTCGGCACTTTCAGCACGCGTTTCGCCGAACTGGTCGGGGTTCCGCCCAGTGTGTACCGAGAGCGCTCTGCAGAGCACGTCGCAGGAATCCCGGCGTGCGTCGCCAAGCACGTCACCAGACCGATCAGGAATCAAGAAGCCACCACGGCGCGGCGCAGCTAGCGTGACCGGCATGGACATCACGATCAATGCGAGCTTCCTGCCACACACCGACCCGGAGGCCTCGCTGGCCTTCTATCGTGACGCGCTCGGGTTCGAGGTCCGCAAGGACGTCGGATATGAAGGCATGCGGTGGATCACCGTCGGTCCGGTGGGGCGTCCCGATATGAACATCGTGTTGACACCCCCTGCTGCAGACCCGGGAATCACTGAGGAAGAGCGCCGGACCGTCTGCGAGATGATGGCCAAGGGCACGTACGCGAGCATCATGCTGGCCACCGATGACCTGGCCGGGCTTTTCGAACGTGTGCAGGCGACCGGCGCCGAAGTCATGCAGGAGCCCATCGATCAGCCCTGGGGTTCCCGAGACTGTGCCTTCCGTGATCCCGCAGGCTGCACCGTCCGCATCCAGGAGCTGCCCTGAATGGCCCAGAGCGCCAAAACGACCGCCCACCATCCGGCCGATAGTCACGATCTGATCCGCGTGCACGGCGCACGGGTCAACAACCTGAAAGACATCAGCGTCGAGCTACCCAAGCGCCGGCTCACGGTGTTCACCGGTGTCTCCGGCTCAGGGAAGAGTTCGTTGGTGTTCGGCACCGTGGCCGCCGAATCGCAACGCCTGATCAACGAGACCTACAGCGCGTTCGTGCAGGGATTCATGCCATCCCTCGCGCGACCAGATGTCGATGTGCTCGACGGGCTGACGACGGCGATCATCGTCGATCAGGAACGCATGGGCTCGGACCCGCGATCCACGGTGGGTACCGCAACCGATGCCAACGCGATGCTACGTATCCTCTTCAGCCGGCTCGGCAAGCCGCATATCGGTTCGGCACAGGCATTCTCGTTCAACGTTGCCTCGATAAGCGGTGCGGGAGCGGTAACCGTTCAACGTGGCTCACAGCCCACCAAGGAGCGTCGAGAGTTCAGCATCACCGGAGGTATGTGCCCACGATGCGAAGGGCGGGGTTCGATCAACGATATCGATCTCACCGCACTCTATGACGACAGCAAGTCGCTCAACGAGGGCGCACTGACCATTCCCGGTTACAGCATGGACGGGTGGTACGGGCGCATCTATCGCGGTTGCGGGTTCCTGGACCCCGACAAGCCGATTCGCAAGTACACCAAAAAGGAACTGCATGATTTGCTGCACAAGGAGGCGACCAAGCTCAAGGTTGATGGTGTCAACCTGACATATCTCGGATTGATTCCGCAGATCCAGAAGTCGTACTTGTCCAAGGACATTGAGTCCATGCAGCCGCACGTACGCACGTTTGTGGAGCGGATTGCCACCTTCACCACCTGTCCAGACTGCGACGGAACCCGGCTTTCTGTGCTCGCCCGCTCGTCGAAGATCAAAGGCAAGAACATCGCCGAGGTGTGCGCGATGCAGATCAGCGACCTGGCCGAGTGGGTGAGTGCTCTGGAAGAACCTTCGGCTGCCCCGCTGCTGGAAAAACTAAGGCATTCATTGGACTCGTTCGTACAGATCGGTCTCGGCTACCTATCCCTGGATCGGCCCGCCGGAACGCTATCCGGTGGAGAAGCTCAGCGCACCAAGATGATTCGCCACCTCGGCTCCTCGCTTACCGACATCACCTATGTGTTCGACGAGCCGACCGTAGGCCTGCATCCGCATGACATCCAGCGGATGAACAGTCTGCTGCTGCAGTTGCGCGACAAGGGCAACACCGTGCTGGTGGTGGAGCATAAACCTGAGACCATCCACATCGCGGACCATGTCGTCGATTTGGGACCCGGTGCGGGTGCCCGCGGTGGGACTGTGTGCTTCGAGGGCACGGTGGCGCAGCTGCGAACCAGCGGCACCATTACCGGGAGACACCTCGATGACCGTGCCACGCTGAAGGACTCCGTGCGGAGGCCGAACTCCTGCTTGGAAATTCGAGGCGCCAGCACCCATAACCTGCAGAAGATAGACCTCGATATCCCTCTCGGTGTGCTGGTGGTCATCACCGGCGTCGCGGGCTCGGGCAAGAGCTCGCTGATCGACGGATCGGTGGCCAAGCTCGATGAAGTGATCACTGTGGACCAGACACCGATCCGGGGCTCACGGCGCAGCAACCCGGCGACCTACACCGGCCTGCTGGAGCCAATCCGTAAGGCATTCGCCAAAGCTAACGGGGTGAAGCCGGCCCTGTTCAGTGCGAACTCGGAAGGGGCATGCCCCCATTGCAACGGCGCGGGTGTCATCTACACCGATCTGGGTGTGATGGCGACTGTGGAGACCACATGCGATGTGTGCGAAGGCAAGCGGTTCGACACCGCGGTGCTGAACTATCACTTCGGTAGTCGCGATATCAGTCAGGTGCTGGCACTGTCGGTCGCGGACGCACAGACGTTCTTCGGGGAAGGCGACGCCAAACTTCCAGCAGCCCACAAGATTTTGACCAGCCTGAATGAGGTCGGCCTGGGCTATCTCAGCCTTGGTCAGCCGCTCACCACGCTCTCCGGTGGAGAGCGGCAGCGCCTCAAGCTGGCCACACACATGGGCGCGGCAGAGGGTGTCTATGTCCTGGACGAGCCGACCACGGGCCTACATCTTGCCGACGTCGAGCAGCTCCTCGGCTTGTTGGACGGGCTGGTGGATTCCGGGAAGTCCGTGATTGTCATCGAGCACCATCAGGCGGTGATGGCACATGCCGACTGGATCATCGACCTGGGCCCGGGTGCCGGTCACGACGGAGGCCGCGTGGTCTTCGAAGGTACTCCCGAAGATCTTGTTGGTGCACGGTCGACGCTGACAGGCAAGCACCTCGCCGACTATGTGGGCGCCTAGCGATACCGGGCGCGCCTGGATCGTCGACCTTCCACTACGTCTGTCGTGAAAGCCACTACGTCCGTTGTGAAAACGCGTTGTCTACGCTGTCCTGGACACAGGAGGTCGCCCATGGCAACGAAGCCCATAGCTGTTCTCGGTGGCACCGCATGGGCCGGGGCAGCAGCGGCGGTGGCAGGGATAGCAGGCACCGCGACCGCACTGCGCAGTCCCGCGGTGGTGCGCCGGCTCAACAACTGGGCGGCACGCAAGCTGACCGACGCGCAACGGGCCGATCGGCACGCCGCCATCCTGCCGACGCCGATACCGGGGCCCAGCTTCTATTCCGAACCAGGTGATCTGACCAGCCGTGCCAACGGAGAAATCGTTCGTACCCATCGAGTCTTTCCGCGGATTCCCCTGCCGGGATTGACTATTCAACGATTTATGGTGCGCTCCACCGATACGGCGGGCAATGCGGTACCCGTGACGGCGACCCTGATCGAGCCGAACCGCCCGTGGCGGGGCCCGGGTGCGCGGCCCGTGGTGGTCCGCAACCAGCCGATCAACTCGCTCGGGCTCAAGGCGGCGCCCTCGTACCGGATCGAGCGCGGCATGTACGTGGACGTGCCGCCGTTCGCGCCGCTGCTGCTGGCACGAAACTACGCGGTGCTCGTACCCGATCATGAGGGCCCGCGGATGGCCTATTCTGCGGGCGTCATGGCTGCTCACGCCGTACTGGATTCGGTACGCGGAATGCGCGGACTATGCCCTGATCTCGTCGAGTCCCCCATGGTGATGGACGGGTATAGCGGTGGTGCCATCGCCACGGTGTGGGCCGCCCAGGAGCAGCCGGTCTACGCGCCGGAGCTGAGTTTCAAAGGGGCCGTCGCGGGTGGGACACCGACGGATTACGCGCTGTTGTATCGCAGCATGAACAGTGCCTTGGGATCTGGGCTTTTCGCCGCGGTGTTGGTGGTGGCGAAGAGCTCCGCCTGAGGCCGGGCAGCATCACCCGGAACACATGCCTGTGGGTCGGCGTGAGCGAACCCCGCAGGCGGCCCGCCCAAGATGAGCATCAGCGCCGCAATTCCGATCGCGAACACGCGGGTCATCCGGCCCATTATTCAGACACATCACCCCTGACGGAAGTACGGATTTGACCTCAAGCGCGCTTGAGCTTCTAGGTTGTGGATCCATGACCTCGATCCACGATCCGGCCGTCCGGCAGTTCCTCGATTCGACTCCCGCTCTGGTAGGGCAGCTGGGATATCTCGGAAACGACGGACGGCCGCTTGTGCTGCCTATCTGGTACCGGCTCAACGAGGACCACCTGCAGTTCGTCACGCACGTGAGCACCCTGAAAATCCGTTCTTTGCAACGTGATCCGCGCGCGGTAATCACCGTGGCCACGCCAGCAGAGCCCTACCTGTATGTCCAGGTTCAAGGGGAAGCCCACGTGGAACCCGACACCTCGAAAGTTCGAGACACCCTGATCGACATCACCACCCGGTACCTGGGAGCCGACCGTGCCGACGCGTACGTGGACGAGCACCACAGCGCGCCCGGCGAGGCGCTCGTGCGCATACATCCCGTCCGTGTCCACGCCGCTCTCTGACACTCGGGAGGAGTCACGATGTACACCATCACCGTCAATGGAGCGCAACTCACCTTCGACGATCAAGGCCTGGACAACGGACCCGCCATCCTGCTGCTCACTGGCTGGGGGCACGACCACCGTGCGTATGACGAGCTACTGCCCTACCTCGTTCCCCACCACCGCGTGATCCGCATGGATTGGCGCGGCCACGGTATCGACCGCACACCCGCAGCCGACTTTGGTCTTAAGGAACAGGTTTCAGATGTCATCGGGCTGCTTGATGCCCTGAGCGTGCAGTCGATCGTCCCCGTCGCTCATGCCCATGCCGGGTGGACCGCGCTTGAGATAGCCGACCATCTCGGGACCGGGCGGGTGCCAAGCCTCGTGATCATTGATCTGATCATGTCAGCGGCTCCTGCTGAATTCCTCAACGGCATAAGAGACTTTCGTGATCCGCAACGCTGGCAATCCAGTCGCCTCGACTTCCTCCGAGCGTGGCTATCCGGCAGCGACAATGAAGCCGTCAACCGGCACATCCGTTCCGAGATGGGCGGTTTCGGGTTCGACGTGTGGGCGCGAGCCGGACGAGTCATCGAAGATGCCTACACCACGTGGGGCTCACCCATGTCGCGAATGGAAAAGCTGGCCGAACCGCGACGCGTTCATCACATCTTCTGCAACCCCGAGCACACTGCCTACGATGATCTTCACCAAGAGTTCCAATCCCGCAATCCGTGGTTCAGCTACGTTCGCCTGCGCGGCACGACCCACTTCCCGCAGCTGGAGTTGCCCGCACAAGTCGCAGCGGAGATCACGCATCTGCTCTCGTAGCTACTGACCCGTCATGGTCTTCAGGGTAGGGCCGGCCGTCCAGCCGCCGTCCACGGCAAGTTCGGCCCCCGTGACATAGCTCGCCGCGTCCGAAAGCAGATAGGTCACCGCACCGGCCACCTCGTCGGGAGTTCCCACTCGCCCCATGGCGGTGATGGGCATATTGCCTTCCCCTCCCGAAAACCGGCTTGGGCCGTCATGGGGGTGTACACGACACCGGGATGCACTGAGTTCACCCGAATCCGCTCGGGGCCTAACTCAACCGCCGCAACCTTGGAAAGTCCACGCACACCCCATTTCGATGCGCCATAGCCAGAGGTGAGGGCCAGACCGACCAGACCGGCGGCCGAGGAGATGTTCACGATCGAACCGCCGCCCCGTACGCGCATCGGCGGGATAACGGCCTGCATGCCGATGAAAACACCGACCAAGTTCACCTCGATCACCTTGCGAAAGTGTTCAAGGCGCTCGGCGGCTACCAACGAGGCACTGGAGATACCGGCGTTGTTCACCAATCCGGTGACCGCGCCGAACTCCGCCAGCGTGGTTTCGACCAGCGCGCGCCACTGGTCGGCGTCTGTTACGTCCAGCCGGGCAAATCGCGCGGAGCCACCGAGCTCGGCCGCGAGCCGCCGTCCATCGTCCTCGAGCACATCGGCCACAACGACTTGGCCGCCCTCCGACACTATCCGGCGCGCAAAGGCCGCACCGAGCCCGCGAGCGCCACCCGTGACGATGACGTTCTTTCCTTGTAGCAGAGCAGAATTGCCATTCATGTTTCCAGGCAATCACAACGCTACGAAGGCACGCGGAACTTGTCCCGCCTATCGGGAACAGTGAGCGACAACACCAATTACGGGGTGACGCCTATGGATTGGAGGTTCCTTAGATCGCGACGGCGTCTGCTTCAGCGGGGGCCTCGTCGGCGGGAGCCGGCTCGGCATCAGGCGCGAGGACCGACGCGGGGATCACCTCGGGACCTTCCCCATGAGCGGGCACATCCAGCGGAGCGGCCTCACCCTCATTGTCCATCGGCAGGTACATGTGCCGCTTGAACTGCGCCTGGTAGGCGCCGCCGCCACCGATCTTGACGCCACCGCCCTCGCCACTGGACACCGCAGTGCCGTCGGGCAGCGTGACAGCGGTGTGACCGCCGTTCCAGCCAATCACCAATGCACCTGGTGCGGTGCCGTACTTGAAACCACGTGCGAGGAGGGCACGCTCTTGGTTCCCCGTATTGAAGCGAGAACCGAAGGCGGGACGATCGGTGGCGACATTGGACACCCAGGAGGCCAGACCGGAGCAGTCGGTGCCACGGGCGGAGTCTCCGCCCGAGATGTACGGCGTACCCGAGACCTGATGGATAAACGCCAGCAAAGCAGCGAGATCAGACATGGGACGCGACGCTAACAACGAGCTTGACGACCTACCAAAATATGTGGCTTGCGTCATATTTGCTGAAAATTATGGCGAGAATTACTCTCCGCCAACGCCTTACTGATTACGGTAGAGCATGGATGAACGTTCGTCCAATCCAACAAACGCCCAGTACATGATTGGTTTGTTGAATGTTCGATGACCCTGCGCCGTAATTTGCTGTGCGCTAATCACATTGGTCACTTTTCTCACACATCCATGCATCTCTTGTATTAACGCAGGAAATTTTCTGTTACCCATCCCACCTTTTGGGCACCCTTCGTCCCACTCTCTGGGATGGCTTGCGCGCTATCTCATTCGGCGAAATAGCCGCCCGTCCCGCCCATGAAATAGACGCGGCATGCATTTTCTTCCGATGGTGGCCACCGTCATCCACGAATACGAGAACAAGGAGCTGCCGCCTGACGCCGAACCGCCTCTTGCACTTCTGAATCCGCTCCCGACCCCGGTGTTCGCACTCGGGAAGCATCCGTGCGCCAGGCAACTCCAATATCATGGACGAGTACCGGACCGTATTCGACTGTGCCGCAATAGTTGCCGATGAATATCATTCATCCCACAGCACGATACGTGTCGTCCGTGGGGAGTCATGCCTCGGGCGCGCCAGCCGGGGAGACAGCGGTGCTCTCATACGTGCGGGCCGAGTTCTCTTTCGAGAATCGGCCCGCAGTCTCAGTGCTCATCCGGGTAGTGGCGCCACGGCAGGAGGATGCTTGGCAGATCCGCTCACTACCAAGTGCCGCCACCACCGAAGGGGTGGTTAGCAAGCCAGCGTGACGTACGCGACCTTTTGTCCGGTGGTAGGAACCGTCGTCGGCTGGTTGCGCATGTTGCGTCCCGGCTGCACGTTCTGCACGCCAGACTGCTGTGACACCCCCTGCACGGTGCACTGCGACGGATGATCCGACCCCACCTTGGTGACGATGACTCGGTACCCGTTGGACTTGAGGTCATTGATGACGGAGTCCGGGTCCGCAGCGGGACCAGCCAAGGCTGCGCCGGCTGTGGCCAGGGACAGTCCCGCGGCAGCGAGTAGCGCCGCCGCGGTCGTGATCTTCTTCATGGTTGTTGCTCCTTCTGCGTCGACGAAGATGAAGCGGACTTACATCTGGTTACGAAGCGTTGTTTTTGTTGGTGCCAAAGGGGACGTGCGGGTTGGTGCCCAGCGGGACCAACGGGTTGGCGCCTTCATACGTCGGCTGGTGGACGCCCTGCTCATAAATGACATCGCCCGGAGCCACGCAAGGACGCAGATCAGTAGCGTTGACACTGGTCTCGCTGGCGTAGCAGACCGGAGGAGGCGTCGGCCCCGCCAGGGCGACAGGGGCGCCCATGACAGCGACGGCTACAGCGATGCCAGCGCCGCCGACGATTGCAGCGAGTGACTTTTTCATGTGGTGTTTCCTTTCCGCTCGGTCATCTTGCTAATGGCCTAGGAAGTGAACATCACTTGCCAAAGACATCAACGTTGATGCATTCACCCTGTTCAACGGTATTAAGGTCCACCTGGTTCCCAATTTATGAGATCCTCGGCTGATTCTCAGCTAAAACTCAGAATACCCCATGGGGGTTGGGGTCAGCGAAAGGTGGTATATAGCCGTTAACTTGCCGTTAACCAGGCGAAACAGTCCGAACTGTCTAGATCAATTGATCTATAATTCGATCATGCGATCTAAAACCGGTCGGGAGCCGACGTTCACCGAGGTCGCCCGCCGCGATCAGATCGTCGCGTGCGCCATCGAAGTCATCGCCCAGGTGGGTTATCCGCGGACCTCGATTCGGAAGATCGCCGAGCGTGCCGAAATCGCGATGAGCGTGGTGCTGTACCACTTCGGTTCCAAGGATGGACTCGTCGAGGCGGTGATCGCCTCCATGTACCGGTCCGGACTCGATGCGGTGATCCCCGAGGTTGATCGAGCGCGGACGCAGACTGACAAGCTTGCGGCCTATATCCGTTCCAGTATCAGCTATTTCGACAGCCACCGGATTCAGTTGGCGGCACTGACACAGCTCGCAGCGGGCTACAAACCCAGCGGCGGCAGACATCTGCACGATATGGGATTGACACCCGAGCTGACCGCGCAATTGACCCAGCTCGACCCATCAGTCATTCTCCGAGCCGGTCAGAAGTCCGGCGAATTCTCTTCCTTTCCAGTCGATTCCACTGCGATCGCCCTGCGAGGTGCGGTCAATATCGTCGTGGAGAAGATCCTGCAAGACCCCGGATTCGATACACACGGATATACCGAGGATCTCGTGAAGATGTTCCGGCGAGTAGTGCGGAGGGTGTAGTGGCCCGTATCCTCATCGCCGCCATCGGCAGCCACGGTGATGTCGCCCCGCTGACCGGTGTCGGTGTCCGCCTACGCCAGGCCGGACACCAGGTGACAATTGCCGCGTTTGATCGCTTCAGCTCTTTGATAACCGCTTCAGGCCTGCATTTTCGTGGCGTTGCCGAGCCGGACACACCGGCCCATGACGCCGACGTCAACGTCACCAAGGGGCTCGCCGAGTTTCTCGCCCCGCGCGGCATGCGGTCCCTCGGCGCCGCAATAATCAGCGCCGTTCAGGACGTGACGACAGACATCTTGCTGCTGTCGCCCTTCTCCGAATTAGCAGGGCATCCCCTAGCCGAAGCGAAAGGCATTCCCTCCATGGGGATTCGGCTACAGCCCTGTTCTGCCACCTCCCAGTTCCCGCCAGCGACCCTCGGAGCTTGGTCCGCGGGCGGGGCAGGCAATCGTCTGGCATCCCACGCCGGGGCCTGGCTTGTCGATCGCCTCTATGGCGGGGTGGTAGCCGGCTTCCGGCGGGAGCTTGATCTGCCGAAAGTATCGGCAAGCAAGTCGCGCAAGAACCGTACAGAGTCGAAATGGACTGTTCTGCATGGATTCTCGACATATGTTGTACCGCGCCCGCTGGATTGGCGACCAGGCCTGGAGGTCGCCGGGTACTGGTGGCCGGAAACCGATCCACAGTGGCGACCCGCCCCAGAGCTGACCGACTTCCTCGCAGCGGGTGATCAACCGGTGTACTTCGGCTTCGGCAGCACGATGACGTCAGCTGCCGACGCTGCACGCCTATCAGAGCTCGTGCGCGGCGCGGTACATCTGGCGGGTGTGCGGGGAATCGTGCAAACAGGTTGGGCCGGGATCAATGCCGACGATGATGACATCCTGTCAGTGGACGAGCTGCCGCACAGCTGGCTCTTTCCACGCATGGCCGCCGTGGTACACCATTGCGGCGCCGGGACAACCGCTGCCGGTCTGCGTGCCGGAGTGCCCACGGTGGCCGTACCCGGCCTCGGAGATCAACCCTTCTGGGCTGCACGGCTCCGGAATCTGGGGCTCAGCACCGACACCATCCCACAACGCGCCTCGACCACTGAACGACTCTCGGAGGCCATCCGTGCGGCCACTACTGATCAAGAGCTCAAAGATCGGGGCCGCCGGGCGGCGAATGTCGTCGGGGCCGAGGACGGCGCTGCCTACACTGTCGCAGCCATCGACCGACTATTGGGCTGAGGGTCGCCGCGAGTCCCAGTCAGAGGCGACCGAGGAAGTCCGCGACACCCCTCATGAGCCAGTCCACGTCATCAGCGCGGTGTGGACTCGGTCGCGGTTCCCTGGTCATGCCATCTGACTGAATTACGGAGACAGTGTTGCCGAAATTGCCGGGCGGTGTCAAGAGGGACATACTGGCCGGTGTGACGGACGAGCGACGAACACGCGGCCGCCCACCAGTACCCATGGATTCGATCGTCGACGCGGCGCTGCGGATCGTGGACGAAGAGGGCGGCGAGGCGCTGTCGATGCGCGCGCTGGCACGTCGGCTCGATTCCGGGACCGCGACGATCTATCGGCATTTCGAGAACCGCACCGAGCTCGTCGCACATGTCGTCGATCGAGTCTTTGGAGAGGTCGAGTTCGACGACCAGAAACTCGCGGAACTCCCCTGGCAGCGCGCGTGCATCGTCACCTCGCGTGCGTTGTTCGAGGCCATGCGGCGGCATCCGAATGTCGCCGCGTTGCTCACCGAGCAGTTGCCCGTCGGGCCGAAGGTCTTCATGCTCCGCGAACGCACGCTCGCGCTGTTTGTGAATGCAGGGTTCTCCCCGGGGGATGCGGCCCGCATCTATACGACTGTGGGCCGATACGTCCTGGGCTTCGCGACTCAGCTAGGAGTGGAACATAGGAGCCGCGGCACCGATCCCGCACTCCTGATGCGTCTCGTGCAGGACCTCGACCTGGCCAACTTCCCGATGACACTCGCCATCGGGAACTCCCTGGCCGTTTCGATTGAGGATGATTTCGAGTTCGGCCTCGGACTGCTCGTCACCGGCCTGGAACATCTTCACGACAAGTAACCGGGCGCTCGTGGTTGACCTCAACCGAAACGAGCGCGCGGGGCCCTAACCTCTTGGGGAAAGGATGACGACAATGACCAGCACCGGATATGTGCTCAGCACCGACACCGCCATAACACTACTTGCGGCCGGGCTCATCTTCCTTCTCGCCCTCGGATTGGGCGTGTGGAAATACCGTCAGATGGTGACCAGCCCAAACCATCTCGCGCACCCGTATGTGGATACCGCGCATCGCGCCGCCCTGCTCTACGCATTCGCCACCTTGCTCACCGCGGTATTCGTCGAGTTGAGCGGGTGGCCCAGCTGGGTAAACCTCACTGCCGCAATGGTGCTGGTCTTCTTCTTTCTCGCCGCGATCGTGAGCTACATGTTTCATGGCGCGCTGCGTGACACCACCAATCAATTCGAAGAATCCAGTGCGGCAATGCACCTGGCCATGGTCTCACTCATCGCCGGCGAGATAGGTGGTTTCGCGGTTCTGCTCGCCGGATTTGCACGTGCGCAATGGTTCTCGTGACAGTCACCACACGTACGGCAGTAGGCGATAGCGCGCCTTCTGGGCATACTCGCGGTACCCATCCAACTGCGTGACAAGCAACTTCTCCTCGTCGTGGATGCGTACGATCAGTGCACACACGCCAGGTAGAACAAAGACCAGCCCCCAGTACGAGCCCAGCGCCAGAGGAAAACCGACGATGGTGATCACGTTGCCGGTGTACATAGGGTGGCGCACCAGCCCGTACAGGCCGGTGGAGACGACGGTCTGATCCGCTTCGACCTGCACGGTGGAAGCGGCGAAACTGTTCTGAATGACCACGAGGCTTGTGATACCCAGTCCCACGGCCACGAGGACGTCACCCAGTACGCATATCGCCGCGGGCACCGAAGACCAGCCAAAGCGGTGGTCCAATGCGCTGACCACGACCATCGCCACCAGCGACACATACCAACCACCGATAAGGATCTTTTGTACCGTTCGGGACTCCGCCACCGGTCCCGCGTGCTTACGCCTCTCATGCGCAGCCGGGTTGACCTGCTGCAGATACAGGGTGGGTATCCAGGTCGATAAGGCAAACACCACGAGAAAGACCCACACCTGCCAGTAGTCGAACGTTCCCGCGAGCAAGAACAGCACCAAGCCGAACACGGCAAGTTCAACGAGCCCCAATGTCAGCACTCGTGCAATGGCTTTCACAGACGTCCGATCATCGCGTGGGACTGCTTGCCAGCTGCTGGGTCAAGCTTCTGACTGACGGCGCGTCAAACAGCGCAAGCATCGTGAGGTTGGCATCCAGGGCGGTGTTGATCGCGGCAACCACACGCATCGCCCCCAGCGAGTTGCCGCCCAGGTCAAAGAATGACTCGTCGACCCCGACGCGGTCCACGCCCAGTACGTGGGCGAAGATCCCTGACAGGATCTGCTCATTCAAAGTTGCAGGGGGACAATATGATCCCTTTGTGCTACGGACTTCACCGGCCGACATCTCCGGCATCGGCACAAGATCATCGCTCCACCCGCTCCACCGCGCTCGGCCAAGCTGGTCCAGCAGTTCCAGGGAGGACAACGTGCGCCCGGGATGGGCACACATCGCCACCAACACCTGCTTGAACCTCTCGATCAGCTCTTCAATACTCTCCGCGCTGAACACATCGGTGTCGTACTGGACCCTAAGTTCCAATTCACGGCCGGACGCGGCCTGCACAGCGATCGGATAATGGTAGTAATCGCGACTACTGAAACCAGTGATAGCCAAGCCGTCGATTTCCGATGCCGTCCCGGTGTCGGTCGGATAGTTCTCATACACGAAGACGGTGTCGAACAGCCTTTCCTGGCCGGTGATGCGGTGGATGTCACTCAATGAAAGGTGCTGATGCTCCAGAGTGTCGTTATGGGCACTTTGCAATTGGTGCAATAGATCTGAGGTCGTCGTGGTAGGAGTGATGGTGGCCCGCACCGGCACCGTGTTGATCAACAGGCCCACCATCGATTCCGCCCCGAGGACTTCGGCCGGGCGTCCCGAGACGGTCGAGCCGAACGCGACATCGCGGTGACCGGTCACCGAACTCAGGAGCAACGCCCAGGCGCCCTGCAGCACGATGTTGATGGTGGTGTGGTGCGAACGTGCGAGCTTCGTGAGCGCACGCGTGGTCTTCGCGGGCACGCTGAACGAGTCGACGCTTCGTCGCCCGAATTGCAACTTCTGTGACGGGCCAACGAGAACGGGAGTCTCGAAGCCGTCCAGTGCCTCACGCCACGCCTCATGCGCGGCCTCGTGATCTCGCTCTGACAGCCAGGTCACGAAGCTTCGATAAGACGCGGCTGGGGGCAACCGCATCCCGTGATAGCCCGCGAAGATCTCCTGCATGAGGATCGGCATCGACCAGCCATCGAGCACAATGTGGTGATTCGTGAGCACAAACCGGTGCCGATCGTCCCCGATGCGGATGAGCGCGGCCCTAAACGCGGGCTGGTCGGCGAGATCACAAACAGCGGCGCGTTCCGCGGTGCAGATCTGCTCAATCTGCTCGCCAACATCGAGATCTGTTTGATCAGCTGATAACTCGACATACCGCCACGGCACCACAGGATCGGCGGGAATGATCTGCAACGGATGCTCGAACTGCTCGCAGAATCGCGCTGCCAGGTGCGGATGTCTTGCTACCACTGCCTGCACCGCATCACGCAGTCGGTCCGCCTCCAGCGATCCGCTCATCTCGATATCGAACTGCACCGCATACACATCATCACCGGAGCAGTTCGCGATGCCAGCGTGGAAAAGCAATCCCTGTTGTAAGGGAGTAAGCGGCAATACGTCGGCGATCCGGAACTGACCCTGCAGAGCATCGATCTGGCGCTGGCTGAGCCGAGCCGGAACGATATCCGAGGGAGTCAATCCCCCTCCACCCCTTCGCACATGCGCGCATATACCCGCCAGGGCGTCGAACCACAGCCGGTTGATACGCATGACCGCCATCCGATCCAGAGCCGTGGGCGCCCACGTCCAGGTGGCGTTCAGGTGCGGTCCGGTGTCAGTGTCGATGGTGACCGCGTTGAGCTCCACGGTGTGTGGAAGCGCAATGGGCATTGCCCCGGCAGCTCCGGTCAATGACAAGCCGTCTTGACTGAAGCGCCACACGTCTCCCGATGCGTAGGCTGCCGGAGCCCCCAGCCGCCCGAGATAGTTGAATCCGATTGCGGGGTCCGATCCCGGCAGATCCACCTCAGGATGGAGATAGCGCAGCAGACCATAGGTCAAACCGTCAGGCAGATCTCGAAGCTGCTCCTTGGCATCTTTGATCACCGCGCCGAGCGCGGCGTCTCCGGCGACAACCTGAGTCCAGCGCAATCCACCGACCGCCAACGACACGGGGTACTTGGTAGTGAACCAGCCCACTGTGCGCGACAAGTCGATACTTCCGGTGGTTCCGCTCGTATCTGCCAACTCCTCTTGGCGTCCATGACCCTCCACGTCGATGGCGATGGGAGCACCACCGGTACCCAAGTGCTGAGCCCACGCCAAAGCAAAGGCAATCAACAGGATCTCGTGCACGCCGGCATGAAATGCTGCCGGCACCTCACCGAGCAGCATGTGTGTGGTCTCGGCATCCAGAAACTCGGTCAGGTACCCGGCCGTGGCGAACGTATCCTCGACCGGTTGCGGCGCCGGCAAGCTCGACGGAATCTCCCCCACCTGACGCCAGGCGCCCGCCTCCCCGACCACCTCGGGGCGGCGTGCGTGTTCAGCCAGTAGCTCCGCCCATCGCTGGAAAGACGTCCCCGCCGGTGGCAACAGCACCTCCTGGCCGCCGCGCAGCTGGGTTGACGCAATGGTCAAATCCTCCAACAGAATTCGCCATGACACCCCATCGACAGCCAAATGGTGAACGACCAGCACCAGCTGGCTGGTGCTGGTCACCCACAGCGCGCTCAGCATCACTCCCGCGGCCGGGTTCAACCGCGAACGTGCTGCCACCACTACCTCATCGGTCAAGACATCCACCGATTGCAGACACTCGTGAGCATTGACCGTGCCCGGATCGGGCACCGTCAACGACCAGCCGCCATCCCCATCGTTCGCTGCGCGCAGCCGCAGCATGCCATGTCTATCCAGGAGAGCCTGCAACATGATGACAACGGCTGCCTCTGTGACACCTGTCGGTGATTGCAGTACTACGGTCTGGTTGAATTCGTCAATCGGACCGTCAATTCCCTTTAGCCACTGCATTATCGGTGTCGCGACGACCGCACCGAGTCCCTGGTCTGCTATGCCACCGGTACCGTCGGCCATCCTGACCACCCGCGCCAGCCGGGCTACCGTCTGCTGGACGAAGATGTCGCGCGGGCGACCGACCAGGCCCGCGCCGTGCGCCCGCCACACCACCTGAATGGCCGAAATACTGTCGCCCCCGAGATCGAAAAACGAATCGTCAACGCCGACCCGGTCCAGGCCCAGAACTTGGGCATAGATCCCGGCCAGGATCTCTTCGACAAGAGTCGCCGGGGCGCGGTAATGATCGATATCGGTGTATTCCGGTGCGGGTAAAGCCTTTTTGTCGAGCTTCCCGTTGACCGTCAAGGGCAAGATCGACAAGGCGACCACTGCGGCCGGCACCATGTAATTGGGCAGACACTCTCCCAGCTGAGCGCGAATCTTGCCTGTGTCTGCGGAACCGGTGATGTAACCAACCAGGCGCTTGTCTCCAGGGCGGTCCTCACGGGCGATCACGACAGCCTGCTCAACCCCCGCCAAACCCATGAGGGCCGTCTGGATTTCACCCAGTTCGATGCGATGACCGCGGACCTTCACCTGCTCATCGGCGCGCCCTGCGTACCGCAGCTGGCCGTCATGTCCCCAGCTCACCAAGTCTCCGGTGCGGTACATCCGCGAGCCTGCCGTCCCCAAGGGGCACGCCACAAACCGCGCGGCAGTCAGGCCCGTCCTGCCAACATATCCATAGCCCAACCCCGCGCCCGCCACGTACAGCTCGCCGACCACGCTAACCGGAACGGGGCGCAGCCACTTGTCCAGCACGGAGAACGCCAGGTGCCCCAGCGGCCCGCCTATCGGGCTGACCGCGTCCTCGAGATCAGCGGCCGTGATCTCCCGGAACGAGGCATGCACCGTCGTCTCGGTGATCCCATACATGTTGATCAGCCTCGGCAAGACCGGATGCCGGTCCAGCCATGGCTTCAATCGCTGCGGTTCCAGTGCCTCTCCGCCGAAGACCACTATCTCGATACCGAGCTGACCCGCGGGCTCGGCGCCCATCGCGTCCACGGTTTGCAACGCGTAGAACGCCGACGGCGTCTGACTCAACACACTGACCTGCTCGTCGACCAGCAAGGCGTGGAACTCCTCCGGCGACCGCACCACAGTTTCGGACACGATCACCAACCGCCCGCCATGAAGCAGGGCTCCGAAGATCTCCCATACCGAGAAGTCGAAGGCCAACGAGTGGCTCTGCGCCCACACCTGACCGGCCGACAACTCGAGATCGGCGTCCAGCGCTCGCAGCAGGCTGGTCACATTCCGATGCGGAATGGCCACGCCCTTGGGCACGCCCGTCGTACCCGATGTGTAAATCACGTAGGCGATGTCCTCTGCCGCCGGTCCCACCGACGGCGCACCGACCGGCTGGACACCGAGGACCGGATCGTCGATGCCGATGACCACAACTCCGTACCCATCCAACCGATCCGCGAGCTCAGTGGTTGTCACGACAGCAACTGGGCCTGCATCAGCGACCACGAATTCCATCCGTGTATCAGGCACCGCCGGATCGATCGGCACATAGGCCGCACCGGTTTTGAGCACTCCCAAGATCGCCACGATTGCCTCGACCGACCGCGAGAACAGTAACGCCACCCGCTCTCCCGGGCCCACGCCATACTGGACCAGCAGGTGCGCCAACCTATTCGACGCCTCATCCAGTTCGCGGTATGACATATGACTGCCGTCGAAACAGACCGCCACCGCGCCTGGCACACGAGAGACCTGCTGCGCGAACAAGGCTGGGATGGATACCGAGATCTCGGGCCTGACCAACTCTGCCCGGTTACCCCAGCCGTCCAACTGTTCGAGCTCCGCCGCGTCCAGCACGTCGATCGTCGACAGTGGCCGTGTCGCATCGGAGGTCATCGCCTCGAGCAACCGTCGTAGCCGGTCGATCATGGTCCCGATGCTGCCGGCGTCGTATACATCGGTACGAAACTCGACGGTCCCCGAAATCCCTGCGGCCTGGCCTGATTCGTTCCAGCATTCCGACAATGAGAACGACAGATCCATCCGGGCCGAGTGGGTATCCAGCGGTACCTGGCTGAGCTGCAAATCTCCCAACGTCAGTCCACCGCGAGACTCGCTGATCTGTCCGGGCACGTTCTGCCATGCCAGCATCACTTGCACCAACGGATGATGGGTCAGAGATCTGGCCGGGTTCAATCGCTCGACGAGTACCTCGAAGGGCACGTCCTGGTTCTCGAAAGCACCCAAACTGCGCGCACGTACCTGTTCCAGTACCTCAGCGACACTGGGATCTCCCGCGAGCTCCACCCGCAGCACCAGCGTATTCACGAAGAACCCGACCAGCTCATCCAGCGCCGGATCACGGCGTCCGGCGATCGGAAATCCCACCGCTACATCAGAACTCGCGCTGAGCTTAGAGAACAACACTGCAAGTGCCGCCTGCACGACCATAAAACTGGTGGCGTTGTGTTCGCGCGCCAGACGATTGACGCGCTGTTGCAGATCTGCCGGCCAGTTCACATCGAGTCGGGCACCGTGTTGGTCGGCGACCAAAGGGTAGGGGCGATCGGTCGGCAGCATCAGACGTTCCGGCATACCGGCCAGTGTTTTCTCCCAGAACTCCAGCTGCCGAGAGATCCGGCTGTCGCCGTCATCGAGTACACCCAATTGTTCACGCTGCCATAGCGTGTAATCGGCGTATTGGACCGCCAACGGCTTCCAATCGGGAGCCTGCCCCACGCATCGGCGGGCGTAGGCCACGCCCAGGTCAGTCACCAACGGCGTCATCGACCAACCGTCTGCGGCGATATGGTGCACCACCGCCACGAGCACGTGCTCGTCGTCAGCGATGCGGAAAAGCCCTGCCTTAATTGGGATCTCGGTCGCAAGGTCGAAGCTGTGCCACGCCGATTCCGCGATCGACTCTTCCAGCCGGTCCGCCGGCCATTCGGCGGCGTCCACGACATCCCAGCTGAATTCAATCTCTTCGACCGCCACAACCAGCTGCTGCGGTTTTCCGTCCACCGCCGGGAACATCGTGCGCAGACTCTCGTGACGGTCCACCACGTCCACGAACGCTGCGCCGAGCGCCTCTGCATCCAGCGGGCCCCGTAGGCGCAGCCCCACAGCCAGGTTGTACACCGGTGAAGGGCCGTGCAGTTGGTCGATGAACCATAGCCTGCTCTGCGCAAATGACAGCGGCAGCGACGCCGGTCGCACGGCAGCGACCAAGGGCTGCAGTCGACGATCTTCCCCACCGATCAGGAGCATCAACTGCGCGACCGTGGGGGCGTCGAACACCGCGCGCTCGTCCAGGCCCGCATCCATGGATCGGTTGAGCGCGGCGACCAAGCGCATCGCCAGCAGTGAATCACCACCCAGGTCGAAGAACGAATCGTCGACGCCTACGCGGTCCAGACCCAGTATTTGAGCATAGATCCCGGCCAGGATCTCCTCGGTGGGACTGACCGGGGCTCGGTACTGATCGACGCTGTGATATTCCGGCGCCGGTAGCCCGTTCTTGTCGAGTTTTCCGTTGACGGTCAAGGGGAAACTCGGCAGCGCGACCACCGCGGCGGGCACCATGTAGGTCGGCAACCTGTCGGCCAGTGCGGCGCGCAACTCCACGGGGTCGGCAGTACCGATGATGTAGGCGACCAACCGTCTATCGCCCGGACGGTCCTCCCGGGCGATCACCACGGCCTGCTCGACGCCATCGAGAACCGTTAATACCGACTGTATTTCACCGAGTTCGATCCGATGGCCACGGATCTTTACCTGCTGGTCCGCACGGCCCAGATATCGCAGTTGTCCATCGGCTCCCCAACACACCAAGTCTCCGGTGCGGTACATCCTGGCGCCTGATTCTCCGAACGGACAGGCCACAAAACGGGTGGCGGTCAGGGGAGCCCTTCCCAGATAGCCGCACCCCAAGGCCGCACCGGCCACGTACAACTCGCCGACCACATCAACCGCCACCGGCTGCATCCAGTCATCCAGAACCGCGAATGCGAGATGCTCCAGAGGTACACCGATCGGGCTGTCCGACCCATCGGCGTCCTCGGCGGTGATCTCACGGAACGAGGCATGCACCGTCGTCTCGGTGATCCCGTACATGTTGATCAATCGGGGCGATCGTGGATGGTCCTCGAACCACGCCTTCAGCCGGTTCGGCTCCAGAGCCTCCCCACCGAAGACGACCACCGCCGGAGCGAGTTGACTTGCCCGCGGCCTGCTCGTGTCCACGGTCTGTAACGCATAGAACGCTGACGGAGTCTGACTCAACACACTGACCTGCTCATCAACCAGCAAGTCGTGGAACTGCTCGGGTGAGCGCACCACCGAATCCGAAACCACTACGAGCCGCCCGCCATGCAGCAGAGCGCCGAAGATCTCCCATACCGAGAAGTCGAAAGCCAGCGAATGGCACTGTGACCAAACCTGTCCCGGTAACAACTGAAGATTGGCGTCAATGGCTCGGATCAGTCGGGTCACGTTGTGATGCGCAATGGCAACACCTTTCGGAACGCCAGTGGTTCCCGAAGTGTAGATCACGTAGGCGATATCCTCGCCGCTGAGCACCACCGATGTTGGCCCTTCGCCAACCGCGCCGGTCTCGGCGTTCGCCGGCACGTCACCCACATCGAGGACCACTAACCCGCGACCGTCCAGACGGTGCGCCAGATCGCCGGTGGTCACCGCGAGCGCCGGCGATGCATCGGTCAGTACGAACTCCAGCCGCGCGTCGGGCACCGCGGGATGAATCGGCACGTAAGACGCACCGGCCTTCAGCACCCCCATGATGGCCACGACCGCCTCGACCGATCGTGAGAACAGCAGAGCCACGCGCTGGCCCGGCCGCACGCCATGTGCAACAAGCCAGTGTGCCAACCGATTCGAAGCCTCGTCGAGCCCGCGATACGACACGTGGCTGCCATCGCAACTCGCCGCGACCGCACTGGGGTGGCGCGCCACCTGCTCGGCGAACAACTCCGGAATCGACGCCGAGGTCACGGGGCGATCCAGCGCCGCACGATTACCCCACGCATCCAACTCTGTGCGCTCATATGTATCGCCCAGATCCATGGACAACACGCGCCTGGTGGCATCGGCCTTCACTATTGCTGTACCTCCCCCGTCATCGCCTCCAGCACCCGCTGGAACCTCTCGACGATCTTCTGTACCCGGCCCACACCGAACAGTCCGGTATCGAATTCGACCCGCAGGAACAGTTCACTTCCGGGCATGGCCTGCAGGGTCAGCGGGTAGTGGTTGTACTCGCGGCCACTGACTTCGGTGATCGCCAAGCCGTCGGCCATGGATGCCGCCACCGCCTCCACCGGATAGTTCTGGTAGACGAACAGCGTGTCGAACAACTGCTCGTGACCGCTGGCATGGTGTATCTCGCTGAGAGCCAGGTGCTGGTGGTCAAGGGTGGCGCTGTGCCGCCGCTGCAGATCGCCCAACAGGTCGGCAATAGTGGTATTGGGCGTGATCGTTGCCCGCACCGGCACGGTGTTGATCAATAGCCCGACCATGGAATCTGCGCCTGCCACCTCCGCCGATCGCCCCGAGACCGCAACCCCGAATGCGACATCGTGCCGGCCCGTCAGCCACATCAGCACCTGCGCCCACGCAGCCTGCAGCACCGTGTTGACAGTGGTGTGTTCCGAGCGCGCCAATTCGGTAACGGCCGTTGTCGTCTCGGCAGGCAGCCGGTACGTCTCGGTGGCACGCGGTCCCGGCGTGGTCCTGCCCCGGGGCGCGACCAGCGCGGGGGTGTCAAAACCCGCAAGCACATCACGCCAGGCTTGCCGCGCGCCCTCGATGTCTCGATCAGCCAGCCACGTGACGAACCTGCGGTACGACCCGGCAGCAGGGAGACGCTGCCCGTAGTAGCTCGCGAAGATCTCCTGCAGCAGGATGGGCAGCGACCAGCCGTCGAGCACGATGTGGTGGTAGGTCAGGACGAATCGATGCGCGTTATCGGATAGGCGAATCAAGGCCGCCCGGAATGCGGATTGCTGGATCAGGTCGCAGACCGATACACGTTCGGCGGCGCACAGCTCCCGCCGTCTCGTGTCGATATCCGTTCTTTCCGTGCGCATATCAACGTACTGCCAGGGCACACTGGGTTCTGCCGGGATGATCTGCACCGGTTCGTCGAACCGTTTGTCGAAGCGGGCCGCCAGGTTGGGATGCCGGTTGATCACCGTGCATACCGCCTCGCGTAACCGGTCAGAATCGAGCGGGCCCGTCACGGTGACATCGAGTTGCATGGCATAGACGTCGTCCTGGTTTCCGCGAGTCGCGTTGGCCTGGAACAACAGTCCCCGCTGCAAGGGTGTCAGCGGCAGCACATCGGCGATCGGATGATCTCGAGCGAGCTCATCGATCTCCAGCTGGGTAAGCCGGGCGGGGGTGATGTCGGACGGTGTAAGACCGCCGCCGCCACCACGCACATGTGCGCAGATCCCGGCCAAGGCGTCGAACCATAGCCGGTTAAGTCGGCCGACCTGGGAGTCGTCCAACGCCGAGGGAGCCCATGTCCAGTTGGCATAAAGACTTGGACCGAAATCTGTTTCGACGGTGCTCGCGTTGAGTTCCAGCGTGTGAGCCAGCGGCATGGGTATTGCGGCAGCCGCGGCGGACACCGCCGCGCCGTCGGGACAGACCTGCCAGAGCTCTGAAGTGGACACGGACTGCGCGGTGTCGGCCGCACCAAATCTGCCGAGGTAGTTGAATCCGATGGTCGGATCCGACCCGGATAGGTCAACGTCCGGATTGAGGTAGCGCAGCAGTCCGTACGTCATGCCTTCGGGCAGCGCACGCAGTTGTTCCTTGGCGTCCTTCACCACCTGCCCGAGCGCCTGATCTCCGGCCACGATCTGTTCCCAGCGCAACCCATCCACGGATCGTCCGACCTGCCCCGCAACACTCAATGCCACCGGGTACTTGGTGGTGAACCAGCCCACAGTGCGCGACAGATCGACGTTGGGCCCGGTGTCCCCCAGTTCCTCGACGCGGCCATGTCCCTCGACATCGATGCCTACCGGCAAGGTGATACCCAGGAACTCCGTCAATGCCAACGCATACGCGATGAGCAGTATGTCTTGAACCCCGGCGTGGAACGCTGCCGGAACCTCACCGAGGAGCGCGCGGGTCGTCTCAACATCCAGTGACTCCGTGAGATGCCCAGCGGCAGCGTACGTGTCCAGGCCGGCCCGCACCGAGGGCAGTGCCGACGGCGTTGCCAGCACTCGGCGCCAGCGATCGGCCTGGTCCACAACGGTCTTGGCATGCGCATGATCGTCGACCAGTGCGGCCCAGCGGCCGAAGGAGGTTCCCGTTGTCGGCAGCGTGACGGATTGCCCATGACGATGCTGGGCCCAAGCGATGTTGAGATCTTCAAGCAGAATCCGCCAGGACACCGCGTCGACGGAGAGATGATGAATAGTCAAGACCAGCTGGTTCGTGGATGTCACCCATAGCGCGCTGACCATCTCCCCGGCAGACGGATCCAACCGCGATCGAGCTGCCGTCAACGCCTCGTCCGACAACGCCTCCACGGAACTCAGATGCGCTGATAATGAAGGCTTTTCGGAAACATGAAGAGCCCAATCCTGCTCATCGTCAACCTGCACGCGTAGTCGCAACATGGCGTGCCGGTCAAGCAGGGCACCCAAAACCATCGCCACATCGGACTCAGTGACTCCCCGTGGTGCTTGGATCACTACCGTCTGGTTGAACTGGTCGATCGGGCCGCCGGTCCTTTCGACCTCACGGAGCCACCGCATGATCGGAGTCGCGGGCACCGGCCCGATACCCTCGTCCGCCGGGACCACGTCGTGGCTGGACAATCCGACGACCTGGGCCAGCCGCGCCACAGTCTGTTCCACGAAGATGTCGCGCGGGCGGCATGTCACACCGCACGCGCGTGCCCGGGCAACAACCTGCATGGACAAAATGCTGTCTCCACCCAGGTCGAAGAACGAGTCATCGACTCCAACTCGATCGAGCCCGAGCACTTGGGCGTAGATGCCTGCCAGCGTGTCCTCGATCGCATCGGCCGGGGCACGGTACCGATCGATGTCCTGATACTCCGGCACCGGCAACGCGCGAGTGTCCAGCTTGCCGTTCACCGTCAAGGGCAACGCGTCCAGGACGACGATCGCGCTGGGGATCATGTATCCGGGAAGGTTGTCTGCCAATCTATTTCGGAGTGCAGCCGAGTCCACCGCACCCTTCTCCGATTCGGTGACATAGCCGACAAGCCGCCTGATACCTGGTTGGTCCTCACGGGCGACCGCCACCGCCTGAGATACCTCCGCCAGGGCGGACAAAGCGGCCTGCACCTCGCCGAGCTCGATGCGGTACCCGCGGATCTTCACCTGATCATCGGCGCGCCCGAAATACTGCAGCTGTCCATCGGAACGCCAGGTCACCAGATCGCCGGTGCGGTACATACGCGCACCGCGCTCGCCGAATGGGCAGGCCACAAAGCGTGATGACGTCAGCCCCGGCCGGCCCAGGTAGCCGCAGGCCACACCATCACCGGCCACATACAACTCGCCGACCACGCCGATCGGCACCGGACGTAACCACTCGTCGAGCACGAACAGCGCCGAGGTCGCAACGGGCGCACCAATCGGCGCGGCACCCGACCCGGCTTTCAACGGTGCACTCATCGACGCGTACACCGTGATTTCGGTGGGGCCATAGGCGTTGATCACCGTCCGCCCAGGTGCCCAGCGATCCACCACCTCACCCGGGCAGGCCTCACCGCCGAGAAGCAGCGCAATCGACTCCAGCCCATCCGCCGGCAATGACCCAGCCGCAGAGGGAGTCTGGGTGAGCACGTTGACCCGCTCGCTGACCAACAGTGCGTGGAATTCCTCGGGTGCACTAACGACGGACTCGGGCACGATCACCAGACGTGCGCCATCGAGCAACGCGGCCCAGATCTCCCACACCGAGAAATCAAATGCGTAGGAATGACACTGAGTCCACACCTGGTCGGGCGGCAGGCAGGCGGGCGTCGAGCGCGCCAGGTGGGTCAGATTGTGATGCGTGACGGCCACACCCTTGGGTACCCCGGTGGTTCCCGAGGTGTAGATGAGGTAGGCGATGTCCTCGGGAGCCGCGGCCCGCAGCGCATTACCAAGTTCGTCGTCCGCCAGGGTGTCATCGAGATCGGACATATCGCCGACATCGATGACCACCAACCCGCGACCGTCCAACCGCTCGGCCAGACCGCCGGTGGTCATCGCGACGACGGGCGCCGCGTCGGCCAACATGAACTCCATCCGGGCCGCAGGCGCCGCCGGGTCGATCGCGAGATATGCCGCACCGGACTTCAGTACTGCCAGCATGGAGACGATCGCTTCGGCGGATCGCTCCATCAGCAGTGCAACGCAACCTCCAGGCCCCGCACCCTGCGCGATTAGCATGTGTGCCAAGAGATTTGCAGCGCTGTCGAGTTGCCGATATGTCATCGAACGTACGCCGTCGGTGATCGCAACCGACTCGGGTGCGCGCGTCACCTGCTCGCCGAACAACTCGGGGACCGACACCGGGGCACTTCCCGTTCGGCACAACATCGCTCGGTTACCCATCACGTCAAGGCGAGTGTGTTCCTCACTATCAACCACATCGATCGATGACAGATGCTGATCCACATCGGCGGTCATCGCCACCAGCACCCGTTCGAACCGATTGATCAGTGTTTCGATGCTGGCCCGGTCAAACACATCGGTGCGGAACTCCACCGTCCCGCCGATCCCGGCAGGATCACCGGTGTGCGTGCGGCGTTCGGCCATGGAGAAGCTCAGATCCATGCGGGCGGTCTGGGTGTCCGCCGCCATCTGGGTCACCGTTAGATCACCGAGTGCCAGTCCTGGTCCGGTCTCGCCGCCACCTTGTCCGGGGACGTTCTGCCACCCCAGCGCCACCTGGACCAGCGGGTGGTGGGTCAATGACCGAGTGGGATTGAGCCGATCGACGAGCACTTCGAAAGGCACGTCCTGGTTTTCGTAGGCAGCCAGGCTCCGTCCTCGCACCTGGGCAAGCAGCTCTGCCACCGTCGGATCACCAGTCAAGTCCACCCGTAATACCAGGGTGTTGACGAAGAATCCGATCAGCTCATCGAGAGCGGGGTCGCTGCGCCCCGCAATCGGGAATCCGACGGCGACATCAGTGCTTCCACTGAGCTTGCCCAGCAGCACCCCGAGGGCGGCCTGCAGCACCATGAAGCTGGTCGCGTTGTGTTCCCTTGCCACCCTGGCGATCTGCTGCTGTAGCGTGACGGGCCAGTCCAGGGACACGGTGTCACCCCGCTGGTCCGCAGCCGGCGGGTAGGGCCTGTCGGTCGGCAGCTCGATGCGCTCGGGCATGCCCGACAGCGCCTCCTGCCAGTGCGCCACCTGCGTCGCTATGCGGCTGCCACCGTCATCAAGATCACCCAGTTCGGTGCGCTGCCACAGCGTGTAGTCGACGTACTGGACCGCCAAGGGTGCCCATCCGGGGGCCTGGCCCGCGGACCGGCTGGCGTAGGCCACTCCCAGATCGGCCACCAGCGGCGTGATCGACCAGGCGTCCGCTGCAATGTGGTGTACGACCGCGGCCAGCACATGTTCGTCACCGGTGATGCGGAAAAGCTTTGCTCGCAATGGTATTTCGGTGGCCAGGTCAAATGTGTGGCGCGCCGCCTCACCGATGGCCTCTTGCAGTTGACCCGCCGACCAACCGGTGGCATCGACGACGTGCCAACTGAACTGCGCATGGTCGGATGGCACGATCCGCTGCTGCGGCACTCCCGCTGCCGACTGAAACAGGGTACGCAGGCTCTCGTGGCGGGCCACCACATCGGCCAGCGCCGCGCTCAGCGCGGCGACATCCAGATTCCCGCAGATCCGAAGAGCCGTCGCCATGTTGTAAACCGGTGAGGGCCCTTGCAATTGGTCCAGGAACCACAGCCGAGACTGGGCAAACGACAGTGGAACCTCCGCGGGACGCTCGACCGCGACCAACGGGGAGACGGTGTGCGACTTTCCGGCGATGCGCGGTGCCAATTGGGCCACGGTGGGCGCCTCGAACACGGTGCGCACCGAGATGGCGGTATCTAAGTCGGCGTTGATCGCGGCGATCAGACGCATCGCGGACAGCGAGTCCCCACCCAGATCAAAGAAGGAGTCGTCGACTCCGACACGTTCGACGTCCAGCACCCGTGCGTAAATTCCGGTCAGGATCTCCTCGGTAGGAGTGCCGGGCGCACGGTAGCGATCGATGTCGTGATACTCCGGTGCGGGCAAGGCGCGGGTGTTGAGCTTGCCGTTGGTGGTCATCGGCAACGTCTCGAGTACGACTACCGCAGCCGGAACCATGTAGGCCGGTAGCTGCTCGGCCAACTGGGTGCGCAACTTGGCAGGGTTCGTTGTTCCGGTTACGTAGCCGACCAGACGCTTGTCTCCGGGGCGGTCCTCGCGTGCGATCACCGCTGCGCGCTCGACGCCGTCCAACCCCGCCAGTACCGTCTGGATTTCGCCGAGTTCGATGCGGTATCCGCGAATCTTGACCTGCTCATCGGCACGGCCCACGTACCGCAGTTGCCCGTCGCCGTCCCAACGCGCCAGATCACCGGTGCGATACATCCGCTGCGGCGCCGTTCCCGCGCCGACAAAAGGGCACGCCACAAAGCGTGAGGCCGTCAAACCGGTCCGGCCCACATAGCCGACGCCCACACCCCGACCAGCGATGTACAACTCGCCGACCACACCGGGTGGTACCGGACGTAACGCGCCGTCCAGCACGAACATCGCCGCGCCCTGGACCGGCACACCGATCGGGGGCGCCCCCGTGCCGACCGCCAAAGACGCTGTCCTGGAGGCACAAATTGTGGTCTCGGTCGGCCCGTAGGCGTTGACCATCAGCCGTCCAGGTGCCCAGCAGTCCACCACCTCACCCGGGCAGGGCTCACCGGCCACCAACAAAGACACCGATCCCAAGGACTCGGGCGCCAGCATCGCGACGGCCGAGGGGGTCTGGCTCAACGCGCTGACCTGTTCGTCCACCAATAAAGAGGTGAGGTCTTCTGGTGATCGCGTCACCGGCTCCGGCACGACCACCAGCCGGCCTCCGTGCAGCAGCGCTCCCCAGATCTCTTCGACCGATGCGTCGAAGGCATAGGAGTGCCACTGCGTCCAGACCCCGCCCGCCAGGAAGGTTTCTTGTGTCCCTAACAACTGGGTCACGTTGTGGTGCGTGATCGCAACGCCTTTCGGCACGCCGGTGGTGCCCGAGGTGTAGATGATGTAGGCGATATCGTCCGGGCTGGGTGCCTGTCGTATCGACTCCGCGGCAGGGGCGACGCAATCAGCGCTATCGCAGATGTCCATAACCATTAGGTCATAACCGGTCATCCGATCGGCCAGCCCCGCTGTTGTCAGTGCGGCGACCGGTGCAGCATCGACGAGCATGAACTCGATCCGCGCGTCGGGCAGCGCCGCGTCGATCGGCAGGTACGCGGCCCCGGTCTTGAGCACAGCCAGCATGGCAACGATCGCTTCCGCGGAGCGCTCCGCCAGCAGCGCTACACATCCGCCCGGTCGCACACCATGTGTGGTGAGGCGGTGCGCCAACCGATTTGCGGCATCATCGAGTTCCCCGTAGGTCATGCCGCGTCCGTCGAAACTGATCGCGACAGACTCCGGCGTGCGCATGGCCTGTTCGGTGAACAACGCCGGAATTGACATCGGGAGCGGTGCCGGGGCCGCCAAAACCGCCCGGTTGCCCCAGTCGTCGATACGGGCGTGTTCTGGCTCGTCCAGCAGATCAATGGCCGAAAGTCGCTGGGCGGGATCGGCTGTCATCGCCGCCACGACTCGCCGCCACCGTTCGACCAATGTTTCGATGCTGGACGTGTCGAACACGTCGGTGCGGAATTCGACCGCACCACCGATACCTGCGGGTTCACCGGCCTGGGTCCAGCGCTCTCCCAACGAGAACGTCAGGTCCATCCGGGCGGTCTGGGTGTCCACGGTCAGCGGGGAGACCTGTAGATCACCAAGACGCAGTCCGCCAGCAGGGCCGGTGTCTTGCCACGGCAGGTTCTGCCAGGCCAACGCGACCTGCACGAGCGGGTGGTGGGTCAGGTTCCGGACGGGATTGAGCCGCTCCACCAGAACCTCGAAGGGAACGTCCTGATGCTCATACGCTGCCAGGCTGCTCTGCCGCACCTGCGCCAACAACTCTGCCACGGTGGGGTCACCGGCCACATCGACGCGCAGCACCAGGTTGTTGACAAAGAATCCCACCAGCTCGTCCAGTGCCGGGTCGCGGCGCCCGGCGATCGGGAAGCCCACGGCCACATCGGAAGTTCCGCTGATCCGGGAAAGCAGCACGGCCAGCGCGGCCTGCATCACCATGAAGCTGGTCGCTCCGTGCTCACTCGCCGCCGCGCGCACTTGCTGCTGTAATTCGGCCGGCCACTGGACCAGCACGGTGGCGCCGCGCTGATCGGCTACCGGTGGATAGGGCCGATCGGTGGGCAGCGCCACTCGATCAGGGAGACCCGCCAGGGCGTCTTCCCAATAGGACAACTGCGCGGCGATGGCACTGTTGCTGTCGTCGAAATCGCCCAGCTGCGCACGCTGCCACAGCGTGTAATCCGCATACTGCACCGCCATCGGCTCCCAATCGGGAACTGTGCCGCCGCATCGGCTCGCGTACGCCACGCTCAGATCACGCACCAGCGGGGTGAGGGACCATCCGTCAGCAGCAATGTGATGTACCACGGCCACCAACACGTGCTCGTCCGCGGTAACGCGGAAAAGCGTAGCCCGCAAAGGAATTTCGACGGCGAGGTCAAAACTGTGACAAGCCGCGGATGCCACGGCCTCGTCCAGTCGGCTCTGCGACCACGTCGTGGCATCAACAACATCCCAGCCGAACTCTGCCTCGTCCGCGGGCATCACCACCTGCCGAGGAACTCCATCGGGCGCCTCGAAGCGTGTGCGGAGGCTTTCATGTCGGCCGATCAGGTCTGCCAGCGCCGCACCCAGTGCACTGGTATCCAGGCACCCATGTAGCCGCAGACCCACCGGCATGTTGTAAACCGGTGAGGGGCCTTGTAGTTGATCGACAAACCACAATCGATTTTGGGCGAACGAGAGTGGAATGACCGAAGGACGATCTTGCGTCACCAACGGCTCCAGCCGACCCGTGCCCGCCCCGATACGCGGGGCCAACTGGGCAACGGTGGGCGCTTCGAAGACCGCGCGCGCGGAAAGATCGGTATCCAGGTTGGCATTGATCGCCGCAACCAGACGCATGGTGGAGACCGAATCGCCGCCGAGGTCAAAGAAGGAGTCGTCAACTCCCACACGTTCCACATCGAGGACGCGGGCGAAGATTCCGGCGAGAATCTCTTCGACCGCCCCTGCTGGAGCCCGATATTGCTCGACATCCTGGTAATCCGGTGCCGGTAGTGCCCGCGTATCAAGCTTGCCGTTGACCGTCATCGGCAATGTCTGCAGAGACACCACCGCGGCGGGCACCATGTAACCCGGCAGCCGATCGGCCAACGCGTTGCGTGCGGTGACCGCATCGGCGCTCCCGGTGATGTAACCGACCAGGCGCTTGTCTCCGGGGCGGTCCTCGCGGGCGATTACCGCCGCCTGCTCCACGCCCGCCAGCGCGGCCAGTGCCGACTGGATTTCACCGAGTTCGATACGGTACCCGCGAATCTTGACCTGCTCATCGGCGCGGCCCAGGTAGTCCAGCTGCCCGTCGGCGCGCCAACGCACCAGGTCGCCGGTGCGGTACATGCGTGTTCCGGGCTCACCGAACGGGCAGGCCATGAACCTCGACGCGGTGAGGCTCGAGCGTCGCCAATACCCTATGCCGACCCCCGCACCGGCCAGGTACAACTCACCGACCACACCCGCAGGCACCGGTCGCAGCCATTCGTCCAACACGAAGAACGCCGCCCACGCCGTCGGCGAACCGATCGGCGGTGCCGCCTCTCCTGCGGAGAGGGGTGCGCTGGCGCACAACCACATCGTGGTCTCCGTGGGGCCATAGACGTTGACCATGACCCGGCCCGGCGCCCAGCGATCCACCAATGCAGGTGGGCAAGGCTCTGCGCCGATCACCAATGACGCCGCCTCCAGACCATCCACGGGCAGCATCGACACCGCCGACGGAGTTTGCGTCAGCACCGTCACCTGTTCGCGCACCAGCAGCTCATGGAACTCCTGCGGCGAGCGGGCGACCGTTTCGGGCACCACCACCAGCCGTCCCCCGTGTAGCAGGGCTCCCCAGATCTCCCACACCGAGAAGTCGAACGCGTAAGAGTGGAACTGCGTCCACACCTGTTCCGGCCCGAGCGGCACCCCGATCCGCAGCGAGTGGAATAGCTGAGTCACGTTCCGCTGGTTAACCGCAACGCCTTTGGGCAGTCCGGTAGTGCCCGAGGTGTAAATGATGTGAGCCATGTCATCCGGGGCCGGACCCGGCAGAGGGGTACTTGGCTGGGCGGCGACCGCCGGGTCATCGACATCGAAGACTGCCAGGTCGTGCCCACTGAAGCGATCGAGGAACGCCGTCGTGGTGACGGCGACGATGGGCCCAGCGTCAGACAGCATGAACTCCACACGAGCCTGTGGCAGTGCCGGATCGATCGGCAGATAGGCCGCGCCGGTCTTGAGTACTGCCAAGATCGCCACGACCGCCTCGGCGGAACGCGAGAACATCAATGCCACCCGCTGGCCAGGGCCGACCCCTCCACCAATAAGCAGATGCGCCAACCGGTTCGCCGACTCCTCCAGCTCCCTATACGTCAAGGTCCGGTCGCCGCATACCAGCGCCACCGCCTCCGGAACACGCCCCGCCTGAGCGGCAAACAGCTCCGGCACTGTCCCCGACTCGGGGAGATCGGTCAGCACGGTCCGGTTGCCCCATCGCTGCAGACGGGTGTGCTCGGTTCTGTCCAACATCTGCAACGAGGACAACGACCGACCTGGCTCTGCCGTCATCGCTACCAGCACCGCCTCCATCCGGCGGGCGAGGGCTTCGATCTCAGCCGGTTCGAAGACTGCGGTGTCGTATTCGATACGCAGACGCAGTTCCTCACCGGGTATCGCTTGCATCGTCAGCGGATAATCGGTCGATTCGTGGGTGGTGATCTCGGCGATGCTGATCCCGTCAGCACCTGACAGTGCGCCGCCGTCGACCGGGTAATTCTCAAACACGAACAGGGTGTCAAAGAGTCGATCATGGTCAACGACTCGGTGGATCTCACTGAGTGAGAGATGTTGATGCTCAAGCGTCTTGGCGTGGGAACGTGTCAACTGATCGAGCAGATCAGCCGTGGTGGTCCGCGCGGCGATGTCCGCACGCACCGGTACCGTGTTGATCAGCAGGCCCACCATCGACTCTGCGCCCGCTACATCGATCGGCCGTCCGGACACCACGGTGCCGAAGGTAACGTCGTGCTGGCCGGTCAACGCGGTGAGCAATAGCGCCCAGGCGCCCTGCAGCACAGTGCTGACGGTGGTGTGCTGCGATCGCGCCAACTCTCCAACCGCCCGGGTCGTATACGCGGGCACTCGATACATACGCATCCCCCGGTGCCCCGGAACGGACTTCTGCGACGGGGCGACAAGAGTTGGTGTGTGGAAACCCGACAGCACCTCACCCCACGCGGCGTGCGCAGCGGCCTGATCCCGATCGGCCAGCCAGCTGATGAAGCTCCGGTACGGCGTGGCGGTGGGCAACCGGTGCCCGCGATAACTGGCGAAGATCTCCTGCAACAAGATCGGCAACGACCAGCCATCCAGGACGATGTGGTGATTAGTGAGTACAAATCGGTGCCGATCCTGTGCGGTGCGGATCAAGGCCACCCGGAAGGCCGGCGGATCGGCCAAATCACACACGGCGGCGCGTTCAGCGGAACACACCCGCTGGACTTGCCCTTCGGTTTCGGCACCGAGGAATTCGATCTCGGTGTCGATACCAAGATCGACATATTGCCAGCCCGCGGTGGGATCCACGGGGATGATCTGCACCGGCTGATCGAACTGCCCGCAGAATCTGGCTGCCAGGTGTGGGTGGCGGGCCACCACTGTTTGCACCGCATCATGTAGACGATGCCGGTCGAGTGGGCCGTTGATCGCGATGTCCAACTGCACCACGTACAGATCCTCGGGCCCACCACCCGTACCGCTGTGAAAGATCAGGCCCTGCTGTAATGCACTCAATGGCAGCACATCTGCTATGCGGTACTGCTGCTCTAGCACATCAAGCTGCCGCTGGCTCAGTAGAGCCGGCGCGATATCCGACGGGGTCAGTCCACCCCCACCGCGTCGCACGTGCGCGCAGATGCCGACCAGAGCGTCGAACCACAGTTGGCTCAAACGGGTGGCCTGAGCATGGTCGAGCACTGACGATGCCCACGTCCAGTTGGCTTGCAGCCGTGGCCCGGTACCGGTGTCAAGGACGCCGGCATCGAGTGCCACGGTATGGGTCAACGGCATCGGAATTGCCGCGGCGGCGCCGGTCGACGACATGCTCTGGGCGGCGATCCGCCACATACCATCGGATGATTCGGTGCCCGTACCGCCGAGCCGGCCCAAATAGTTGAACGCGATCGCCGGGTCGGCGGTCTCCAGGTCGATGTCTGGGTTCAGGTAACGCAGCAGGCCGTAGCTCAGTGCATCCGGCAGTGACCGAATCTGCTCCTTGGCGTCCTTGATCACCGCACCCAACGACACATCACCGGACACCACCTGCGACCAGGACAGATCACCCAACGCCAACGCCACTGGATACTTGGCTGTGAACCACCCCACCGTGCGCGACAGATCAACGCCGGCGGCAAGATCCTCATGGCGTCCATGTCCCTCGACGTCGATGCCGACCGGCGCGGCCCCGGTACCCGAGAATTCCGCCACCGCCAGACCAAGTGCGATCAGCAGGATGTCTTGTGGCCCCGCATGAAACGCGGAAGGAACCTCGCCAAGAAGCGCTCTGGTGCTTGTGCTATCCAGCGACACCGACAGTTGTCCGGCATTCTCGTAGGTGTCGATCCGGGGGCGTGCCACCGGTAACACCGCAGGCGTCTGTGCCACCCGTCGCCATGCCTGCGCTTGCTGCTCGACCTCGGGACTGCGCGCATGCACATTCAACAGCTCGGCCCACCGCCGGAACGACGTCCCCGTGCGGGGCAGCGCCACGGGCCGCCCACCGCGGTGCTGCGCCCACGCAATATTGATATCTTCCAAAAGAATTCGCCACGACACCCCATCGACGGCGACGTGATGCACGATCAGAACCAACTGTGCCTTCGAGGCCACCCACAGCGCGTTCACCATGAGCCCTGCCGCCGGGTTCAGCCGCGACCGCGCCGCAACCAACGCCTCATCGGACAACGCATCCGCCACATGCAGGCACTCTCGCGCCAGAACCGCGCCCGGCTCGGCCACCGTCAAAGACCATCCGCCCATGCCGTCTTCTTCGACGCGGATACGCAGTGCCGCATGACGATCCAGCAAGGCCTGCAGCACCGTCACGACGTCGGTCTCGGTGATATCGGCGGGAGCCTGCAGCAGTACCGCCTGATTGAACTCGCCGATTGGGCCGTCAATATCATTCAGCCACCGCAAGATTGGGGTGGCTGGAACCGGCCCAACTCCTTCATCGATCGGTCCGCAGGTGTCTGTGGCCACGTCGACAACACGCGCCAACCGGGCAACACTCTGCTCAACGAAGACATCCCGCGGCCGGCACACCAAGCCTGCCATCCGGGCCCGTGAGACCACCTGCATAGACAGAATGCTGTCGCCGCCCAGATCGAAGAACGAATCGTCGACGCCGACCCGCTCCAGGCCCAGCACCTGAGCGTAGATATCCGCGAGAACCTCTTCGACGGCGTCCTCCGGGGCGCGATACCGTTCGTGGTCAAGGTAATCGGGAGCCGGAAGAGCACGCGAGTCGAGCTTTCCGTTGACCGTCAACGGCATGGTGTCCAAGACCACGATCGCCGCGGGCACCATGTAGACCGGCAGACGGGCGGCCATCGCGTGACGCAGCTCGCCAGGATCGGCAGTGCCGGTGATGTAACCCACCAAACGCTTGTCCCCCGGCCGATCCTCGCGTGCGATCACCACGGCCTGCCCGACATCGCCGAGGGCCGCCAAAACGGCCTGTACCTCGCCAAGTTCGATGCGATGACCACGGATCTTGACCTGCTCATCGGCCCGCCCGCGATAGTGCAACTGCCCGTCCGATCCCCAGCACACCAAGTCCCCGGTGCGATACATCCGCTGCGCCCGCGTCCCCGCGCCGACAAAAGGACAGGCCACAAAGCGGGATGCACTCAAGCCGGTCCGGCTCACATAGCCGTAGCCCAATCCCGCACCGGCCACATACAGTTCACCGATCACACCGGCCGGGACCGGACGCAGCCATTCGTCGAGCACAAAGAGCGCGGCTCCGGGCACGGGCGAACCGATCGGCACACCCTGCCCAGCTTGTAACGGTGCGCTGATCGCCACACACATCGTGGTCTCGGTGGGACCGTAGGCATTGATCATCACCCTCCCGGGTGCCCACTGATCGACCACTTCTGGCGGGCAGGATTCACCAACGACCACCAGCGCCGCTGATTCCAGACCTTCGCGTGGTAACACTCGTACCGCCGAAGGTGTTTGAGTGATCACGCCGACGTTCTGACGAACCAGCAATTCATGGAAGTCCTCCGGTGAGTTCGTCACCTCCTCCGGGACCACCACAACCTGTCCGCCCCGCAGCAGCGCACCGAAGATCTCCCACACCGAAACGTCGAACGCCAGAGAATGCGCCTGAGACCACACTCCGGAGTGCCGCAGCCCGACGTCGAGCGTCTCGAGCAGCTGCGTCACGTTGTGATGGTTGAGCGCGACCCCCTTGGGCACGCCCGTGGTGCCCGAGGTGTAGATCAGATACGCGATGTCGTCCGCGGCCGGCATGGGCAGCGCCCCGCAGAGCTCGGCCGCAACGGAATCGGCATCGAGACTGTCGATATCGATGATCGTCAGTCCATTCCGATCCAGCCGATCAGCCAGATCGGCGGTGGTCACCGCCACCGCCGGCCCGGCGTCGGCCAACACGAACTCCAACCGCGCATCGGGCACGGACGGATCGACCGGCAGATACGCGGCTCCGGTCTTGAGAACGGCCAAGATCGCCACAATGGCCTCCGCCGACCGATTCAACAGCAGCGCGACGCACTGCCCCGAGCCCACGCCCTGTTTGATCAGCAAGTGGGCCAATCGATTCGCGGAATCATCGAGTTCGCGGTAGGTCAAGGAACTCACGCCGTGAGTCACCGCGACCGCTTCGGGAGTGCGCGTCACGTGCTCGTGGAAAAGCTCGGGAATCGACACCGGTCGCGGCGCGTTCCTCAGCAGCGACGCGTGGTTGCCCAATGCGGCAAGACGATCGTGCTCAGCCTCATCAAGTACGTTCACCGACGACAACCGCATCATCGGGTCTGCCGTCATAGCCGTCAGCACGCGCTGAAGCCGCGCTACCAGCACCGTGATCGATTCGGCGTCAAACACATCGGTGCGGAACTCGACCGTCCCACCGATTCCCGCTGGTTCGCCGGACTTCGTTCGGCGTTCGGCGAGTGAGAAGTTCACATCCATTCGGGCTGTGTGTGTTTCCACCGGTATCGAGGTGACACGCAGATCGCCCAGCACCGCGCCGTCCGCTGAATCATTGATGTCTTGCCCGGCGACGTTCTGCCAGGCCAACGCCACCTGAATCAGCGGGTGATGAGACAGGGAACGGGTCGGGTTCAGTCGCTCGACGAGTACCTCGAACGGTACGTCCTGGTGTTCGTAGGCGGCTAGGCTGCGCGCGCGCACCTGCGCCAGAACCTCGGAAACGGTGGGGTCGCCGGTCAGGTCAACCCGCAGCACCAACGTGTTGACGAAGAACCCGACCAGTTCATCGAGCGCTGGATCACGGCGTCCGGCGATCGGGAAGCCCACCGCCACATCGGAACTGGAGCTGAGGTTGGACAATAGCGCCAGCAGCGCCGCCTGCACGACCATGAAGCTGGTCGCGTTGTGTTCACGGGCCACTCGCGCAACCTGCTGCTGCAACTCCACGGGCCAGTCGACTGCGATGGTCGCCCCGTGGTGCTCGGCCACCAGTGGGTACGGCCGGTCTGTGGGCAGGGCGATGCGTTCGGGCATCCCGGTCAACGCCCCTTGCCAGTAGGCGAGCTGCCTCGCGATGCGGCTGTCGCCGTCCTCAAGATCCCCGAATTGCTTACGCTGCCACAGAGTGTAATCGGCATACTGCACCGACAGATCAGTCCAATCTGGAGCCCGTCCCAGGCACCGCGCGGTATAGGCCGCCCCCAGGTCGGCGACTAGCGGGGTGATCGACCAGCCATCGGCAGCGATGTGGTGCACCACCGCAGCGAGCACATGCCTTTCCTCGGCAATGCGGAAAAGCGTAGCCCGCAAGGGAATCTCAGTGGAGAGATCAAAGGCATGGCGCGACGCCGCGTCCATGGCCTGCTGAAGCTGAGCGACGGTCCAGTCTGTCGCGTCGACGATCTGCCAGCCGAAATCGGCACTGCCCGAATCCCTCACCACTTGGCGAGGGATGCCACCGGGCGCGGCGATCACGGTGCGCAAGCTCTCGTGACGCCCCACCACATCCGCCAGCGCCGCACCCAACGCAACGACATCGAGTGCTCCGTCCAGCCGGAACGCAGCCTTCATGTTGTAGACCGGGGACGGTCCCTGCAACTGATCCAGGAACCACAGTCGCGATTGGGCGAAGGACAACGGAACCGTAGCGGGCCGCTCAACTGCCACCAACGGCTCCAGCCGCGCCTCTTCCCCACCAATGCGACCGGACAACTGCGCAGCCGTCGGCGCATCGAATAAGTCGCGCACGGCGATACCGGCGTTCAGCGACTTGTTGATCGCGCTAATCAGACGCATCGCGGACAGCGAATCGCCGCCGAGGTCAAAGAATGAGTCGTCAACGCCAACGCGCTCGAGTCCCAGGGCACGAGCGAAGGCGTCGGTCAGGATCTCCTCGACCGGGCTCGCGGGTGCCCGATAGTGATCGCTATCGAGGTATTCCGGTACCGGCAGCGCACGGCGATCAAGCTTGCCGTTGACTGTCAGCGGCACCGCATCTATCGCCACTACAGCGGTCGGCACCATGTAGCTCGGCAGCCGCTCGGCCAGCAATGCCCGTATCTGGCGTGGGTCGGCGGTACCGGTGATGTACCCGACCAGACGCTTCTGTCCGGGTTCATCCTCCCGAGCGATGACCGCGGCCTGAGACACTCCGTCGAGTACCGCCAGTGCCGCCTGGACTTCACCGAGTTCGATGCGATATCCGCGAATCTTGACCTGCTCGTCAGCGCGCCCCAGGTAGTGCAGCTGCCCATCCGCACTCCACCGCACCAGATCTCCGGTCCGATACATGCGCGCACCGGGCTCCCCGAACGGGCAGGCAACAAATCGAGAAGACGTCAAACCTGAACGGCGCCAGTAGCCCAGGCCCACACCGCGGCCCGCGACATACAACTCACCGACCGCCCCCGGCGCCACCGGATGCAACCACCCATCCAGCACGAACAGCGCCGCACCCGATGCCGGGGCGCCGATCGGCACCGCAGGCCCCGTGGTGAGCGGTTCGCTCAGCGACGCGTACACCGTGGCCTCGGTCGGGCCGTAGGCGTTGATCATCACGCGCCCAGGAGCCCAGCGTTCCACCAGCTCCGGCGGACAAGCCTCTCCCGCCACCACCAGCGCTGTCGAGTCCAGGTCCTGTGGAGAGATCATGCCCGCCGCCGACGGGGTCTGGCTCAGCACCGTGACCTGTTCGGCGACAAGCAAGTCGTGCAGGTCTTCGGGCGATGCGGCGACCGGTTCGGGCACCACCAGCAGCCGCGATCCATGCAGCAGTGCACCGAAGATCTCCCACACCGAGACATCGAAGCTGTAGGAATGCCACTGAGCCCATACCTGTCCCGGCTCTGACCGGACGTTGACACCCAGCGATCCGAACAGTCCGGGTACGTTGCGATGCGGTATGGCAACACCTTTGGGGACACCGGTGGTTCCCGAGGTGTAGATGAGGTAGGCGATGTCTTCGGCGGCAGGGCCCGCCAGCTCGGCGCTGGGCCCGTCATCGGTGTCCACCACATCACCGATCTCGACTACGGTAAGTCCAAGCCTGTCCAGCCGGTGCCGCTGCCTCGCGGCGGTAACCCCCAGGATCGGTGTGGCATCGGCCACCATGAACTCAATGCGGGACACCGGTAATGCCGGATCGATCGGAACATACGCCGCGCCAGTTTTCAACACTGCCAAAATCGCCACGATGGCCTCCGCAGAGCGGGAGAACATCAGCGCCACAATCTCGCCCGGGCGCGCCCCCTGGGCCGCCAGGGCGTGCGCAAGCCGGTTGGCGGCCTCGTCGAGTTCTCGATACGTCATCGACCGGCCGTCGAAGGTCACCGCTACCGCATCGGGGGTGCGGGTGACCTGCTCCGTGAACAACGTCGGAATGGGCTTTGGGTCTCCATGTTTCACCAGGGCTGCCCGGTTGCTCCAGCAGTCGAGGCGTGCGTGCGCGGCCTCGTCCAGAAGACTGATCGATGACAACGCCCGTCCTGGCTCGGCAATCATCACCGCTAGTACCAATTTCAGCCGCTCGACCAACGCTTCCACGGCGGCGAGGTCGAAACTGCCGGTGTCGTATTCAACACGAAGGCCAAGCTCGCGGCCCGGCAGTGCCTGCACGGCAAGCGGGTAATGGTTGGATTCGCGGAAGTCGAATTCAGTAATAGACAAACCGTCGACGCTCAGCGACCCGGTGGCGTCGATCGGATAGTTCTCGAACACCAACAGGGTGTCGAACAGCACGTCCTGGCCGGTGATGCGATGGATATCGCTCAGTGCCAGGTGCTGATGCTCAAGGGTGTCGTTATGAGAATTCTGCAGTTGGTGCAAGAGGTCTGACGTGGTAGCAGTCGGCGTAAGGGTCGCGCGCACGGGCACCGTGTTGATCAGCAGGCCCACCATCGATTCCGCACCCGCGACCTCGGCCGGTCGTCCGGAGACCGTGGTACCGAACGCCACATCGTGCTGGCCGGTCATTGAACTCAGGAGCAACGCCCACGCGCCCTGGAGCACGGTGTTGGCGGTGGTGTGATGCGAGCGCGCCAGATCACCGAGCGCTCGCGTGGTGTCTTCCGGCAGCCGGAAGGATTCAACACCTCTGCTTCTCAATGTGTCTCGGCTGCTCGGGCAGACCAGTGTGGGGGTGTCAAGACCGGCCAGCACCACACCCCACGCCGTCTGGGCACTCACGCGATTGCGCTCGGTCAACCAGGTGACAAAGCTGCGGTACGGCGTGGACGCGGGCAGCCGTTGCCCAGCGAGGCTGGCGAAGATCTCCCGCATGAGGATCGGCATCGACCAGCCGTCGAGCACGATGTGGTGGGCGGTCAGGACAAAACGGTGCCGGTTATCGGCGATGCGGATGAGCGCGGCCCGGACAGCCGACTGGTTCGTGAGGTCACAGACTGCGGTGCGTTCGGCGGCACAGATCTGCCGAATCTGCCCGTCGACATCAAAGTCGGCGCCGTGTTCGTTGACGAGTTCGAGGTATCGCCAAGGCACTTCGGGGTCGAGGGGAATCACCTGCACTGGGTGCTCGAACTGTTGGCAGAAACTGGCCGCCAGATGCGGGTGTCGTCCGATCACGGTGCGAACGGCGTCGCGGAGACGCTCCGCATCGAGTGCCCCGTTCATGACGATGCTCAGCTGCATCGCGTAGACATCGTCGGACCCCTGTGCCGCGCAGGCATGAAAGAGCAGCCCCTGTTGTAAAGCGGTGAGCGGCAATACGTCGGCGATGCGGTGCTGGTGGCTCAGCTCGTCGATCTGCCGCTGACTCAGCGCGGCAGGAGCGATATCCGAGGGGGTTAGTCCGCCTCCGCCCCGGCGCACATGCGTACAGATGCCGGCCAGCGCGTCGAACCACAGTTGGCTGAGCCTGCCGACTTGTGTGTGATCAAGCACCGAGAGTGCCCACGTCCAGTCGGCGTGCAGGCGCGGGCCGGTATCCGTGTCGACGGTAGCGGCATTGAGCTCAACACTATGCCCGAGTGAAGTTGGCACCATCCCGGCAATGCGTGTCACCGACCGGCCCTCGGAACAGATTCGCCACGCGTCACCCGCGGCTCCGCCGAGGCGGCCCAGATAGTTGAATGCTACGACGGGGTCGGGCATTTCGAGGTCGACATCGGTGTTGAGGTAGCGCAGCAGACCGTAGATCACGCCGGACGGATGGCTATGTAGCTGCTCCTTCGCGTCTTTGATCACCGCCCCCAGCGCGGCGTCACCGTCCACCACCTGGGCCCAGCGCAACCCGCCCAATGCCAGCGAGGCCGGATACTTCGCGGTGAACCACCCGACCGTGCGCGAAAGATCGACACTGCGACCGGCGGCTCCCCCCAAATCAGCCAATTCCTCGTGGCGTCCGTGCGCCTCCACGTCGATACCGACGGGCAGACTGCCGCTTCCTGCAAACTCAGCGACCGCCAATCCGAATGCAATCAAAAGGATCTCGTGCACTCCGGTGTGGAAGGCCGCCGGCACCTGGGCGAGCAGTGCGCGCGTAGTCTCGGCGTCCAACGATACCGAGAGCTGTCCAGCATTCTGGTAGGTATCCGTCTCGGCACACGGTGCCGCCAATGTCGCCGGCACCGACATCATCTGTCGCCACGCCTGTGCTTGTTCCACGGCACTCGGGTTCTGGGCAGCATGGACCAGCAGCTCGGCCCACCGTGCGAATGATGTGCCCGTCGATGGCAGCACGACCGGCGATCCGCCGCGGTGTTGGCGCCACGCGATATTCATATCTTCCAACATGATTCGCCACGAGACTCCGTCGACGGCCAGATGGTGGACGATCAACACCAGCTGGCTCGCGGAGGTCACCCAGAGCGCACTGAGCATCACTCCGGTGGCCGGATTCAATCGCGACCGCGCTGTCGTCAGCGCCCCATCGGACAGCACATCCACCGAGCGCAAGCACGCGCGCGCATCGACCGCGCCTTCCTCCGGCACGGCTAACGACCATCCGCCTGCGCCGTCATCGTCCACACGCAGCCGCAACATGGCATGACGATCGAGCAGGGCCTGCAACATAACCACGGCGTCGTTCTCTGTGACACCCGCGGGCGCCTGGATCAGCGCCGTCTGGTTGAACTCACTGACCGGCCCGCCAGTATTCTCAAGGCTCTTCAACCAGAGCATGATTGGTGTTGCCGGCACCGGCCCAAGGCCCTCATCGCTCGGTTCTTGGATACCGCTGGTCTCGGCGGCTACCTGGGCCAGTCGCGCCACAGTCTGCTGGACAAAGACGTCGCGCGGACGGCACTCGAGCCCCGCGACGCGCGCTCGCGAGGACACCTGCATTGCCAGGATGCTGTCCCCGCCGAGCTCGAAGAATGAGTCGTCGACGCCAACGTGGTCCAGGCCAAGGACCTGGGCGTAGATGTCGGCCAGGACCTCCTCGGTGGTGGTGCTGGGTGCCCTGTACCGATCGACGAATCGATACTCCGGCGCAGGAAGCGCATTCTTGTCGAGTTTTCCGTTGACCGTCAACGGGAATTTTTCCAAGACCACGATCGCCACCGGCACCATGTAGGACGGCAACCGCTCCGCCATCGCGGTGCGCAAGGCACCAGTGTCGGCAGCCCCGATAATGTAGCCGACCAGGCGCTTGTCTCCCGAACGATCCTCCCGGACGATCACGACCGCCTGCTCGACATCGTCGAATGCCATCAACGTCGACTGGATTTCACCGAGTTCGATGCGATAACCCCGGACCTTGACCTGCTCGTCCGCACGTCCCAGATACTGCAACTGCCCATCGAGACCCCAGCACACCAGATCACCGGTGCGATACATCCGCGCGCCGCGGCCACCGAACGGGCACGCCACAAATCGAGTTGCTGTCAAAGGATTTCGACCGACATAGCCATAGCCCACGCCCGCACCGGCGACATACAACTCTCCCACCGCACCGGACGGCACCGGGCGTAGCCACTCATCGAGCACAAAGAAGGCCAAGTCGGCCAACGGGACACCGATCGGGCTGGCGGCAGTGCCCACATCGGCAGCGGTGATCTCCCGATACGAGGCATGCACAGTCGTCTCGGTGATCCCGTACATGTTGACTAATCGCGGCAGCCCCGGATGGTCGGCCATCCAGGTCCCGAGACGCTCTGGCATCAAGGCTTCCCCGCCGAACACCACCACCCCGAGCCCGAGCTGCTGATGTTCGGGCAGCAGCGTATCGACGGATTGCAGGGCGTAGAAGGCTGACGGCGTCTGACTCAACACACCGACGCGCTCGCGAACCAGCAGGGCGTGAAGGTCTTCCGGCGAGCGTGTGACTGCCTCGGGAACCACCACCAGCTGCCCGCCATGGAGCAGCGCACCGAAAATCTCCCACACCGAGAAGTCGAAGGCCAGCGAATGGCTCTGCGCCCATACCTGTCCAGGCGGCAGTTCAAAGTCGGCATCGATCGCTTCTAACAACCGTATGACGTTGTCATGCGGGATGGCTACGCCTTTCGGCACACCGGTAGTGCCCGAGGTGTAGATCAGATACGCGATGTCATCGGGCTCCGGTGTCACCTCTAATGCTGCACTCGGCTGGCCATACACCGTGCGGTCGTCAACATCGATCACAGTCACCGCGCGCCCATCCAGGCGATTCACCAGGTCCGCGGAAGTCACAACGACAGCTGTCCCAGCATCGGATAGCACGAACTCCAGCCGCGTATCGGGCACCACCGGATCAATCGGCACGTAAGCCGCACCAGTTTTCAGCACACCCATGATCGCCACGACCGCCTCGACAGATCTCGAGAACAGCAACGCCACCCGCTGCCCGGGACCCACTCCGTGCGTAACCAACAAGTGTGCCAACCGATTCGAGGCAGCATCCAGCCCGCGATAGGTCATTGCACTGTCGCCGAATTTCACCGCTACCGCGCCCGGATCGCGTGCCACCTGAGCGGCAAAGACCTCCGGTATCGAAACCGGTTGACGCATCGGCGAGATCAGCGCCCCGCGATTACTCCATACATCCAGCTGGGGGCATTCGGCCTCGTCGCGGACATCAATCGCCGAAAGCGGACGGCCCGGATCTGCGGTCATTGCCAACAGCACTCGCTCGAAGCGGTCAGCGAGGGCTCGCGCATCACAGTCGGAGAACAACGTCCCGACACCCGATGTACTGAGGAAAAGCTCCTCATCGTTCTTGATGAAGACGAGTCCGAACTGATCTACGAGCCCCGTGTGGGTTACGGTCCCCGACCCCGCCGCACCGGCGAAGTCCGCCAACCGTGTTGTCGGAATGAAGTTGATGGCCGCGCGATTCTCCACCTGCCCGCCGCGCTGGAAACCTGTCTTGTTCTCAATAGCCCGCAACGGGAAGCGCTGATGGCGCAACGCTTCTTGGATACGCCCATCGACGTGTCGGCAAAAGTCGGCCACCGTGGTAGTCGGCGATGTCGTCAAACGCAAGGGCACAACACCAGAACTCATTCCGGGCACCAGCAACGACTCCGGGCGTACCCGTCGACTCACCGGGAAGTCGAGGACGATCTCCGAACCCCCGACCTCGCCATGCACCAACAGTGCGCACGCCGCGGTGATCACGGCGGCACGGCGCACCCCCAACACATGGGACAACTCACGGGTCTTGGCGACAACCGGCGGGTCCAACTGAATCGGTGCCGACGGCTCATACTCTCTGGTTGGAGTCACGACAACATGTGTCGGACCTCGCTGCGGTTCACTCTCCAACGGTCCGCAATTGGCCCAATAGGCCTCGTCGGCGACGTAGTCGTCAGACGCCTCATACTCGGACTCACAGTCGATGAGACTTTTCAACGATCCAAAGATGGGCGCAGGTATCGGTGCATCCGTAGCGATCGCAGAGTAGACCGCGGCGATGCGGTGACACAGAAGTCCCATGCCGATTCCGTCTGTCGCGATGTGGTGGCAGCACACGAAGAAATAGAAGTCGTCAGCCCGTGCCTGCATCAGTGCAAACTTGAACAGCGGGCCGTTGAGGGGCATCGGCTTACGCCGGATCGACACAGCTATCCGATAGGCATCACCCATGGGATCCGAAGAGCCGGTTAGGTCATGGTGAGCGAGCTCGACCTCCGGATAGTCGACTACCGTCTGGAAAACCTGGCCATCTCGTTCAGAAAATACGGCGCGGAGTGGTTCTGCCTCACAGACCACATGGCGCACGGCCCGCTCCAGCAGGCCATGGTCGATGACGCCTTCGATGCGGCCGAGCATGCCCAGCTGCCATTTGACACCAGCGTGACCAGTTTCCTCGGCAAGCCAAATGTCCAACTGCCCCCGCGTAAGCGGGAGCACCCCATGATCACATTCCATTGGTCCCCACCCACTGCTTAATGATCAACAGTCCGACCCTGTGCCACCCTCTCGCGCAGGCTTTTTGGCCGGATATCCGGCCAGTTCTGCTCTATGTTGTCAAGGCAGGCGGCGCGGTCTGCTGCACCGAAAACCACCCGCCATCCGGCCGGCACCTCGACAAAGGCCGGCCACAAGCTGTGTTGCTCCTCGTCGTTGACCAAAACGAAAAAGCTGCCATTGTCGTCATCAAATGGATTGATACTCAACGATTCTCCCGACACCATCCACGCACGATAAGTGGAACCTGTTCTAAAACTAACCGAGAGATCGCGACGAGTGCGTGTTTTCAGAGAAATCACCGATACTTGCTACTGGCCAGTTCAGGCCTGAATGTACCGCCCGACATTGCCGAACATGTGAGCGCCCGGAGAAGTGAATTGGCTGCTAGCCGTGACCAAACCGGTCGTGAACAGCTCGACGCCAGGGCCACGGCACAGATGAGGCCGGTTGTCTCATAGTTTGCTGTACAGCCCCTGGCACGCATCGATTGACGTCCGACGAGGTACCGTACGTGACCAAATATGTGGTGTGAAGATCGCACTCGACAAACCTGGGTACGCCTCCACGCCAACGAAGTACTCGACTTCCGAAAGTAGGTGCGTACCCGCCGCAACACTCGTACCGTTGGATGGCACCGTAGCGTCTCGAACTGAGTCACTCTCCGCAACAGGCAAACTCGCGCCAGTGACGACTGGGACCATCGGCATGTGAGCTGTCATACCCACTATTGCTTAGGATCACGCACAGTGAGCAAAACTGCGAAACCGGTACTACCGCCAGGACCTCCACTCCCATTGGTGGCGCAATCCATATTGATGGCGGCCTATGGTCTGCGCTTTCTCGCCGGCTGTCAGCGCCGCTATGGCAATGTATTCACACTGCGTATTCCCTTGTCGGGCAAGGTCGTATATCTGGCGGATCCGGCCGATATCAAGAAGGTCTACGCTGGCGACCCACGAGTCTTTCATTCCGGAGAGGCACACTGGTTTTTCCGTGGGCTGCTCGGCGACAGCTCGTTGTTCGTGCTCGACGAGGCCGAACACCACGATCAGCGTCGCCTTCTCATGCCCGCCTTTCATCGTGATGCCGTCGCGCGCCAGACGACTCAGATGACAGAGATCGCTGCCGCAAACATAACCAAATGGCCGGTTGGTCAGAGCTTCCCCGTTGCCCCGTTCACCACAGAGATCACACTCGAGGTGATCCTGCGAACAGTTATCGGCGCCACCGACCCGGTACGGCTAGCCGCACTGCGCAAGGTGGTACCGCGTCTGCTCTACATGAAGCCGTGGGAAACCCCGGCGATTACCAATCCTCGCCTGCGGCGGTATTTCCCATGGCGGGGGGTCGGCAGACGGATGGCAGAGACCGATGCCCTGCTCTACGCGGAGATCGCCGAGCGTCGTGCTGACCCCAACCTGGACGAGCGCACCGATGTGCTGGCCATGCTTGTCAGCGCCACCGACGATGACGGCCGCACGATGTCCGACCAAGAACTGCGTGATCACCTTTTGACGTCCATCGCGGCCGGACATGAGACCACCGCGACCGCACTGGCCTGGGCGCTGGAGCGGCTGACACGGCATCCTGCCGCGCTGGCCAAGGCTGTGCACGCCGCCGATGCCAGCGCAGCGGGGGATCCGGCCGGCGATGAGTACCTCGACGCAGTCGCCAAGGAGACGCTACGAATCCGCCCGGTGATCTTCAGCTCGGGCAGGGTGCTCAAAGAGCCCGTGGAGATTGGCGGCTATCGGCTACCGGCCGGAATCATGGTCGATCCGGCCATCGGACTCGTGCACGCGAGTGCCGCGGTGTATCCGGATCCAGACCGCTTCGACCCGGACCGAATGCTCGGCACCACGCAGAGTCCAACCACCTGGTTGCCGTTCGGCGGCGGTAATCGCCGCTGCCTCGGGGCCACCTTCGCGATGGTCGAAATGCGAGTAGTGCTCCGTGAGATCCTGCGCCGGGTCGACTTGAGCACCACCACCGCGCCCGATGAGAAGCAGCAGGCAAAACACGTCACATTTGTGCCACACCGTGGCGGCTACATCGAGGTTCAGGCGATCAGGGACTGCGCGCCCGCAGCTCCACCACGGTGTCCTGCTGGCTTTCATGGCACGGCGCAGTCGGCCGACCCTCGGCGGTGAACCTACCCTCGTGGGTCGGACTTGGTCACCGCCGACTACTCCTGGCCAGGCCTTCAACGAAATCTGCTGCGGCCATGACACTTTCAGCAGGCCTGGTCATGCGGGTGGCGACCTCCCTGGCACGATCCACACAGTGCGGTTCGAGAATTGTGCGTAGGTCGGTCACCAACGTCTTCGCAGTCGTGGTCGAGAAACGCCGGGCGGTACCCACTTTCAATCGTTTGACACGTGTACCCCACAACGTCTGATCGAGGTCTGTGGAGAGGATCAACGTGGGAACTCCTGCCCGCAGGCCCGCAGCGGTTGTCCCGGTACCGCCGTGGTGCACCACTGCGCGGCAGACCGGAAAGACCGCTGAGTAGTTCATCGCGTCCACCACCTTGATGTTCTCTGCGGACAGCACCCGACTGAAATCAGACCCGGCAGAACACACCAACGCCCGCTCGCCCAACTCCTCACACGCCGAACTGATCATCGCAAGCGTCTGGGCGGCAGATTCCACCGGCAGGCTGCCGAAGCCGAAGAAGATCGGTGGCGTCCCGGCAGCGACCCACGAAGCCACCTCATCATCGAAATCTGTTGGTAAATCCAGTGTCAGCGCACCGACGAAGGGCCTCCGGCCCTCATGCTCCGCCCATTCCTCGGCGAGGCCAGGAAAACAGACCCGGTCATAGGCCTGGATCTCCAGCGATCCACGTGCGGTGATTCGCCACGGTGAGGGCGCCGTGGCTCGCGGCAGCGCCAGCTCACCGCGCTGTACCCCCTCGACCTTCTTCGCGTTCTGCCATGCCAGCCACTCGCCGAGCCTCATCGTCAATCGGCCCAACGGCGCGGGCAGTAAAGGTAGGAACCGCCCGTTGGCCCGCAACGGAAAGAAATGCAGCGTGGCCAGCGGAATGTCGTAGTACTCCGCCACATTCCCCGCTGCGTCCTCGAAATTGACGCCGGTAAAGAGCACGTCAGCTCCCTGCGCCAACGATGTCAGCGTCGCGACGATGTCCTTCCAACATTGCAGGAAGGGCTCCACGACCTCACGGCGCATCCTGATCAGATCTCGGACCTTCCAGAAATTACGAAAGAAGTGCGTCCAGAAATCGCGATGTGCGTCCAGAACTGCCTGCAGATCCGGGCCGTAGGCGACCGCGGTAGGTCCGGCTGCTTCCACAAAGGCGATGAGATCGGGTGGGACGGCCATCTGCACGTCATGGCCCCGGCGCAACAACTCACGGCCGACCGCGACGCACGGCTCGATATCGCCGCGTGTCCCGTAGCTCGCCAGTACAAACTTCATCGGGGCATCAGCCGGCCCGCTTGAGGCGGACGAAATCTTCCAGCAGATCGGCGGCGGTCACCGGGCTTTCGGCGACTCCGGTCATTCGGGTAGCGACCTCGCGCGCCCGCGTGGCGTACTGCGAGTCGAGGATGGTCCGCAGGTCGGCGAGCAGAGTCTTCTCGGTGGTGGCCGAGAAGCGGCGGGCGGTACCCACTCTCAGCCGCTTTACCCGCGCTCCCCACAGCGTCTGATCGAGATCCGTCGAAAGAACCAACGTGGGGACTCCCGCCCGCAGACTCGCGGCGGTGGTGCCGGCGCCGCCGTGATGCACCACCGCGCGGCATGCCGGAAAGACCGCGGTGTAGTTCATCGCGGCAACCACTTTGACGTTCCCGACAAGTGAGACACCGCTGAAATCACTTCCGCCGGCGCACACCAGCGCCCGCTCTCCCAACTGATCACATACCGCGCTAATCATGGCCAGTGTCTCGGCGGCAGATTCGACGGGCATGCTGCCGAAGCCGAAGCAAATGGGCGGTCTTCCCGCCTCTATCCACGAGGCCACTTCGGTATCGGAGTCTGTTGGTAGATCGAGTGTCAGTGCACCGACGAAGGGCCGTCGACCATCGTATTGGGCCCATTCGTCGGCCAGACCAGGCATACAGACCTCGTCGTAGGCCTGGATCTCCAAAGAACCACGCTCCGCGATCCGCCACGGCGAAGGTCCGGTGGCCTTGGGGAGGCCCAGCGAGCGACGCTGTGGGTCCTCGAGCCTCTTGAACATCGGCCAGCCCAGCCACTCAGACAGCCGCATAATCGACCGGCCAAGCCGCGCAGGTAGTCCCGGGACGAGCTGGCCGTTCGCGCGAATCGGAAACACGTGTAGCGTGGCGAACGGAAGGGAGTAGTACTCCGCGACGTTGCCGGCCGACTCCTCACCGAGGACACCCGTGAAAAGCAAGTCGGCATCCGCCGCCTGCGATCTCAGTGTTGTACTGACGTCCTCCCAACACTGAACCAAGAATCGCCAGTCTTCGCGGAGCAGCTCCCGGAGATCCCGGATGCGCCAGAAGTTCTTCCAGAAATTCCGCAAGAAGCGCGCCCAGAAGTCGCGATTCACGTCCTGCCATACTCGAACATCTGGTCCACAGGCGACCGCCGAGAGTCCGGCCGCCTCCGCAAAGCCGACTAGGTCGGGCGGAACGACCATGCGTACCTCATGCCCACGGCGTAGGAGCTCGCGGCCGACGGCCACGCCCGGCTCGACATCGCCGCGTGTGCCATAGAATGACAGTACGAATTTCATCGCAGAGCCCTTCACATCCAGTGTTCCTGCGGAATGAGAGCGGGAGCCTCGCCACAGCTCAACCGCCCGGCAGCATATCCCGGTGCCTCCGTTATCGTCTTTCAATTCAAGAGATTTGGGCTGCACCTCAACAACCTCTCGCGCCGGGGCGGACCTTACGGATGATCCTCGGCCGCTACAGGCCAGCTCCAGCGACAATCCAAAGATGTCTGGCCGGAATCATCGGCGCTCGTCGGATCGCCTTCAATTGACCTGAATCGTTTGAGTAGCAAAGGAATACGATCGCATCTCTAGACAAGACGTACAGATTCAGATCATTTGAGCCGCAGCACAAAGCCGGTCTGGTCACCACGGTTCTGCTGATTGAGCTGCGTGGCCCGCTTCTCCCATTCCCAGATCTGTTTGGGATGGAACATGCGAAGGATCTTGGGGTCGGTGACCGGAACATCATCCCGATAGGCCTCGCTCCCGGTGAACTGACCGAAAGTTGAATCGTCAAATGTCTGATCCACTCGCAGACCGGCACGCTCGGCAGCGAGCGCCATTCCCTGACGCGACGGTATGACCATGTGCCGAGGCGCATCGGCCTGCACCCAGTCAGCCCCGTATATGGACCACGCCTCCGATGACGTTGTGGGCACCCTGGCCAGGCATGTGCCGCCGACGGCCAGCTTCTTGGACGCTACCTCGAGTGTGGCCACCGGATCGGGCATGTGTTCGAGCGAATGGTTGAACATAATGAGGTCGAATTCACCTGGTACGTCACGTAAATAGCGCTTCAGGAGCGGTATCCGTTCACGCGACTCACCATCTTCGGCGATGAAAGGATCCGCGCCGAGCAGGCTGACGAAGCCGACCCGTGCCAGCCTGTCGAGCAGCGCGCCGCTTCCACATCCAACATCCAGGATCCGCGCATCACGTTCAATTCCGAGCCCGGCGAGCATCTTGACAGCATCCCCGCCCAGCAGCACTCGGAAGATGCCCTCCGGTATGGGGGAGGTCATAACAGGACCGAATACTCTTCCACCACTGCGTAATTTGAATCTGTCGCGCTGCGTGACCAACCATTGAAATACCTTCGGCTGGGCCGATCCGTTGTGCGAGTAATAGGTCTGCGGGTAATGCCGCATGAGCTCTTCGCCCTGCAGCACGTCGACCATCTGCAACGTGTCACACGCGGCGCAACTGAAGTACTCGAACACCTCACGGGTGCCAAACATCATTTCGCGTATCTCAAGGGTTCGATGAGGACCCGTCGAGCCGCACAGTCGGCATGTACTGGTAACCGCCGTCATTCACATCTCCCCTACGAGACTCTGGGTCCGGAGAACGCGCACCGCTTGCCATGGGATTGTGACCGGGCGCCACAGAACAGCTTTCAAAGGAACCCCAGACGACGAACCTACCGCGTAGTGTCTTTGTACGTGTGGGGATCGGTGCTAGCGCTCGTGGTATTGGTCGCCCTGAATCCGATACGACTGGGCATCACCCTCCTCGTGATCTCGCGGCCGCAGCCTGTGCAGAATCTGCTGATTTATTGGGCGGGCTGTCTCATCGGCTGCATCCCCGCCGTAGTGGTTCCGTTGACACTTCTGCATGTCACACCGATGTTTAGATCATTCGCACAAGGTGTGGCGGGAAGCCCCACCATTCGGCACGTCCAACTCGGCATGGGAGTGCTGGCACTGTCGGTCGCTGCACTCATCGCATCGCGGCCACTGCTGCGTGGCCGCCAGCTCCAGCTTCAGGGGGCAACGAGTGCAACCGCGGCAGCACCCCAGACGAATCTTCCTACCCAGAACCCGATCTCGCGGCTCCTGGGGCGTGCGGGAGACGCGCCGACTGACGGCGGCTCGCTGCTCCAACGATTGGTGCGCCGGGCCACCAACGCCTGGGAGAGCGGTTCGTTATGGGTCGCCTTCCTGATCGGCCTACTCCTCGGCGGTATCGAACCCGACGCGGGCCTGTTCCTTATCGCCATTCTGGTGACCTCCGGTGCCGCAGTCGGGACACAGATCGCCGTGGCTGCCGTTTTCATCGTCGGGGTGCTGGCGATCGTGGAGCTCACCCTGGTCAGCTATCTTGTCGCGCCCGCGAAAACCCAAGTGGTTGTGCAACTGCTGCATGACTGGGCGTTGGCTCATCGTCGAAAGATTCTGGTAGCCATGTGCATAGTGGCTGGGATATCACTTCTGATTCACGGCCTGGGCGGTATCTGAGGAACCAAAAGCCCGATACTTGCGCGAAATTCATTCGGGCACAACGGTTCGCCAAATTATTCAGCGGGGTTGCCGGCCCACTCGGTTCCCAATTCTGCCGAGAAATTGCGGCCACCTGGGTAGTGTTCCGGGCCGTGTGGGGTCTACTGCTCGCGATGGCGATCATGTTCGCGGTCAATCCGGTACTTCTTGCCATCATCGTCTTGATGATCTCGCGCCCTCAGCCGGTACAGAATCTGGCGGCCTACTGGATCGGCAGCACCATCGTCAGTCTTGCCGGCCTACTGATTCCGCTGATGGTGCTGCACATAGCGCCGTCGTTTCGCACCTTTGTGGAGAATATGGCCACACCGGGCAACAGCATCACCACGCGGCTCATCAACCTCAGCATGGGTGTCCTCATGCTGTCGATATCCGCACTGATGGTCGTACGGTCACTTCGTGAGCGGTCACGCGTGGGCGCAATGACAGGCGACACCTCCGCTCAGCCACACGACTCGGATATGGCCCACCACATCACATCGCCGTTCGGCACACCCCAGAGTGAGACCGCGGCGGGTGGTTCGGTGTTCCGCAGACTTCTCTACCGCCTTCAAAAGGCCTGGGAAGACGGGGCCCTGTGGGTTGCGTTCGTTTTTGGCCTCGCCGGGCTACCGCCGCCCATGTTGGTGATCTTCGTACTCACTCCCATAGTGGCCTCTGGTACCCCGATCGGTACCCAGGTCATCGCCGTCATCCTGTTCGTCTTCGGAATGTTCACGGTTGTCGAGATCACGCTCGTCAGCTATCTCGTTGCACCTACCAAAACCCTTGCGGTACTAAGGCCATTGCACGACTGGGCACTCGCACACCGGCGCCAGATGCTGATTGCTATTTTCTCAGTCGCTGGAATGATTCAGGTAGTCAACGGTATTGCCTGAATAGACGGCTCGATACGAGATTCGCTCGTGTCAGGCCCATGTCCCACTGCGCCCGTTGGCCGTCGCCATGACTTCGTAGATCAACTTCATCATCGACGGGCGAGTGCGCCGGCTGAGCTTGTGGAATCGCTGGAAATCCTCGAGCATCGCCCGGAAACCTCGTTCGCTCGTCCGATACGCGTCCAAGACCTGGTCCAATACCGACGGCTCCCAGGGCTCGTCGGCAGCGGCCGCGCAGAGCGTTTCGTACACCACCGACATCCAGTCCGTGCCGAAGGGCTCTGTGACGGGCCCGCTGTACTTCTGGCGCCGAAGGTCGGTTTCCAGGAAATCCTCTATCGCGGCCTCGTCCCTGGCGTCTAAGTCGAGCCCGAGCGCTAACGAAGTACGTTTCATCTCCCGGCGCCAGTCCTCGAGGAGGTTCGTGTACCCCACGAACACCCGCGGCACATCGCGTGTACATGCCTCGGCCAACAGATTGAACTTGAGCCATAGCGCGCTCGAGAACTCCGGCGAGGCGGCGGCCTGGGCGGCAACCGAGGCAATGACCTCCGTTGGGTGGCGCACTGCTATCACCGTCGCGACATCGAAACCGGCCAGATCTGCTGCTTCGAACCACATATCCGACAGCAGATTTATCCTCGGGTCCTTGACGATAATCACTGGCGCCGACGGCAACGTCCCCAGGTATGTCCGGATCTCGGCGATACAGGTTGCCCTTTCACCGGCATCGAACGCGCCCTTTTCTTGCAGACGCAACGTCGTGTCGAATCTCGAGCTGCCGTTGCGATGCAGAATCCTCTCGTTGAGGATGATGACTTTGCGTGGTTCCCAATATCCTCGTGGATTGGCCGGGTTCGCACCCGCCAGGGCTGACGGGAGCGCGCCGCCGCACAGGGACAAAGCACGGGTTATCGCCGATGTCCCGGATCGGGCCATACCCATGACAAACAAAATCACGGGGCGGGACTGACCAGCCGAGGTCACAAGACCGCCCGTCTCAAGACGTAATTGACTGCCGCACATCGAATCATGAATTCTTCCTTGTTTCTCAATCGTTTTGCCCAGCGCGACTGGCAACCATCACCGTCGGGCCCAGCCCCCGTCTAGTCCGAAACTCGACGGCGATGTCCGGATCTGCGTGATGGGCCAGCGCGCGCAGCGCGGACGGGCTGTAGGCGCGTAGGGAGCTGATGAAGCCGTCGTGCTGCAGTGGCGAGAGCCTGACAAGGGGTAGCACCACTGCCAACAACGCGATATGAAGGGGGACCGGCGGCCTGGGCAGGTCCACGATCAAGAGCTTCCTCGCCGCACGGGTTCCCGATGCGAACACTCGAGCAGCGAGATCGGGCGAAAGATGATGTAGCGACAACGCGAATATCGCAAGGTCGTAATGGCCGTTCGGGGAGTCGATCGCGGTGGCATCCATCTCCCGCACCGTGGCGCGGGGGTGGCTGCCGAGATCACTGGCGGCCGCCGCGGCCACGAAGCTGGGGTCGATGTCGGTAATCGTCACCAGGGCCGCTGGGTGCATGTCCAACAACTTGCGTGACAATCCACCAAGACCCGCACCAAGTTCAAGGATCTTCGGAGAGTTCACATCGGCGACCTCGCGTAGCGCCATGCGGGCACACTTCTCGTGGATACCTATCCACCGTCGCCGCCCCGCACGATCGAGCGAGCACATGACCTTGCTCTTGAGATCATCGACGTCATCGCGGTCCAGATACTCCAGACGTCCGGTCTGTAACCGCCTGTCCAGCCAGGAAGCATCCGGGCCGCCCCGAGGCATGCACGAGATATCGCGGGCTCTGTTCTCCACGTAGAACATCATGGATCACAGCGGCGGTGTACGGCAGGACAGTCGTGAAATCAAATGCGCTGCAGGGCATGAAAAATGCAATGACGACACAGTTACTTGTCTGTGTACCAGGTCCTAGATCTGGGTCCATGCGTCCGTCAGATATTCCGGCGCCCTCGGCGAAAAAGATTTCACCACAACATGTCCACCGAACAGCTAGGCTCCCGATCAATCCGGTTGATCAAGCTCGGCTGGGCAACTCGCAGCGTGCACCGCAATCTGGAGTACGCGCGTCGTCAAACCCATTGTCGCCCACCACGCGAAACCGCAAACGCATAGCTAGGAATGAAGGAGTCGGACTGGTGCCTGGGCAGTTACATCGGGTGCGAAAGTCTCTCGGCGACCGGAAGAAGGCCAAAGCTACTGTACGGCTGGATAATCGGCTGGCCCTGGCAGACGAGGCCCTATTGGCTGAGCATCACGCCGCGGGCATGAACGTGATCATTCAGGTGACCTGGCTCTACAGCCACGCCGTCGACCTCGAGGCGTTACGGCGCTTTCATCACAATCTCGGTCGGGGCCTGTTGGGCCGACGCATCGAACGCCCCGCACTGTCGATCGCCCGGCATCGCTGGGTGGAGGACCGGGGGGCGTCCGATATCGATGTCGTTCAACACGCACGGCCCCGCAGCGAGTTCAGCGACTGGGTCGATGCACGTTCGCAGATGCGCATCGACCCCGAGGCAGGCCCCGGCTGGCATATCGGTGTCCAGCCTCTCGACGACGGAACGACCGCGATCAGCCTGGTGCTCTCGCACAATCTGATCGATGGACTCGGGCTGGCGCTTGTGATAGTTGAAGCGGCCCTGGGCAAGACCCGCGATCTTGGCTATCCGCTGCCACAATCGCGCACCCGGCTACGAGCATTGGGTCAGGATGCGCGACAGACCGCGCGTGACGTACCTCAGGTCGCGAAAGCTCTGGTGGCGGCGGTGAAGCTCGGCCGAAAGCAGGCGCGCGATAGGCAATCGGACCGTGTGCCGGCACCTCGACCCGTCGCTGTCGAGCCGGACAAGGCCGATGAAGTTGTTCTCGTACCGGCCCTCACGATCTACGTGAGCTTGGATGCCTGGGATGCCCGCGCGAACGTCCTCGCCGGGGCGAGCCATACGCTTGCCGCCGCCTTTGCCGCGCGGTTCGGGGAGCGAATCGGGCGGCGACGCGCAGACGGCGGCACAGTGACCCTGCAGATCCCGATCAGCGAGCGCACTGAGGACGACACCCGTGCCATGGCACTTTCCTATGCCCGCGTCAGCATTGACCCAACCTCGCTCACAACGGATCTACGCGATGTCCGGTCTGCCATCAAAAAGACGCTGACCGTCCTGAGGGAGACGCCCGACGAGTCCAAACAGCTCCTGTGGTTGCCCTCGTTCGCACCGAAACGGACGCTCCAACGGATGGTCGCCAGGATGCCCGCTGATCCCGATCAGTCGGTGTTCTGTTCGTATCTCGGCGATCTCAGCTCAATGATCGGCTATCCCGCCGGAACACTCGCCGATTTCCAGAACGCACGAGCCACCGGGCAACGCGAGAGACGACAGCTACTCGAGCGCACAGGTGGTCGCATGTTCATACTCTCCGGGCGCCTCAACGGCAAGATCTTCATCAGTGTCGGCGCCTACCAGCCGGGCGCCACGAACACCAAAGAGTCCCTGCGTGAACTGGCCGAGCTCACCCTGGCCGATTTCGGTTTGATCGGCGAGATCCACTGACGGATTTCTGCGCCACGTGCGGTCGCGCCGAACGGGCGATCCTTGCGGGTCAGAAGTTGTGGCAGGTGCGGTAGGCCTGTTCCATCGCTCCCAGGTAGGGCTGAAAGGCCGGTGCATTCGCCACGTCTTGAGCCGTCTGTGCCCGCTTTTCTGGCCCGGCCGCAAGGAATTCGCGTAATCCGCGTTGCAGTATCGGCGATTGGGACAACGCCTTTCCGAATTGCGGATCCTGCGCATTGAGGGCCGCCACCACTTGCGGATAGCTACACGTGGTGTTGATGGCCAAATCCAGGTCAGGATCCGCGGATGCGATCCCGGCCGCCGCGGTCAGCGACAACGCCAGTGCTCCCAACCCTACGGACACTCGAGCAAGCGACACAGAGAACATATACGTACTTCCTTTCTTACCAATATTTTTCGTAATCCAAAGTCAGGCATCTTGCATCACCAGGGGGCGGGGTCTTTCCACGTCTCGCTGCACTCTGGAGGGGCGGCGAAGTACCCGCTGCGGCCACCAGAACCACCTGCCCAACAGCGCGGCGATCGCCGGCGTCATGAACGCGCGCACCACCAAGGTGTCGAACAACAGACCGATCCCGATCGTGGAACCAACCTGCCCAATCACAAGGTCGCTGACCACCATCGACAACATGGTGAACGCGAACACCAAACCCGCAGAGGTCACCACCTTGCCGGTACCGCCCATGGCCCGAATAATCCCCGTGTTGATTCCCGCGCCCAGTTCCTCTTTCATTCGCGAGACCAACAACAGGTTGTAGTCAGAACCCACCGCCAGCAAGATAATCACGGACATCGCCAGCACCAGCCAATGCAGTTCGATGCCGAGGATGCTCTGCCAGATGAGCACCGAGAGCCCGAATGCGGCACCCAACGAAAGTGCCACTGTACCAACGATAACCAGTGCCGCGACAAAACTTCGCGTCATGATCAGCATGATCCCGAAGATCAGACAAAGCGCCGCGACCCCCGCGATCAGCAGATCGTATGCGGACCCGTCACGTAGGTCTTTGAACGTCGCGGCGGTCCCAGCGAGTTGAATCTGCGCATTCTCCAACGGAGTTACCTTGAGCGCCTCCTCGGCTGCCGTCCGCACCGCATCTACCCGCGACAGTCCTTCCGGCGTCCCCGGGTCACCCCGATACGTCAGGATCAGACGTACCGCCTTTCCATCTGGTGAAAAGAATAGGGACATCGCATGTTTGAAGTCTTCGTTCTCGAACACCTCCGGAGGCAGATAGAAGGAGTCATCGTTCTGGGCGCCGTCATAGATCTTTCCCATCGCGGTCGCATTCGCAGCCGTCTTGTCGATGAGAGAAAAGATCCCCGACATGGTGCTGTGCATCGTCAGCATCATGGCGCGCATTGCCTTCATGGTCGTGATCATCGGCGGGAAAAGGGCGATCAGGTCCCGCTGGTACCCGTTCATCTGCTCCACGCGTTCCAGGATCTGGTGTGTCCGAAGGCTGAGCTGGTCGGTGCCGTCGAGGGCCTGAAACACCGATCTGATGGCGAAACAGATCGGGATGGTCTCGCAGTGTTTCTCCCAGTACAGATAGTTGCGTAGAGGTTTGAAGAAATCGTCGAAATTGGCGATGTAATCGCGTAGCCGATCAACGGTCGCCGTCAGCTCCCGGTTCATGACGACCGTCTCGTTGGTGATGTCGGAGATGCTGCGCATCAGCTCGTAGGTGTGCTGCATCTGGTTGATCATCTTCGTCGTGTCTTCGGCCTGCCTCAGCATGTCGTCCACGCGTTCTTTTCCAAACGGCAGGATCTGCAGCATGCCGGCACTTTGCAGGCTGATCTGAAACGGTATCGACGTGTGCTCGATAGGGCTTCCCTCTGGCCGGGTAATGCTCTGCACCATGGAGATACCGGGAACGGCGTACAGGCCTTTGGCCAGTTTGTGCAGAACCACGAAGTCCGCCGGGTTGCGCATATCGTGGTCTGCCTCAAGCACCAGGACGTCGGGCGTCATCCGCGACTCGGGAAAATGACGTTCGGCGGCGGCGTACCCCAGGTTGGCGGGGATGCCCCGGGGCACATAGAGCCTGTCGTCATAGCTCGTCTGATATCCCGGAAGTGCCAGCAGGCCAGTGAGTCCAACCGCGCAGGCCGCGGCGAGGATAGGTCCGGGCCACCTAACGATCGCCGTACCAACCCACCGCCAGCGGCGGACCATGATCTTCCGCTTGGGCTCGAATAGTCCGAAACGACTGCCGAGGGCTATGACGGCCGGTACCAACGTGACAGCCACCGCCACCGCGACGGCCATACCCACTGCGGCGGGAATGCCCATCGTCTGGAAATAGGGCAGCCGCGTGAAGCTGAGACAGAAGATCGCACCGGCGATCGTCAGTCCAGAGGCCACGACCACCTTGGCGACGCTGCTATAGGTGGTGTAGAACGCGGTCTCCCGGTCCTCGCCGGACTGTCGGGCCTCCTGGTATCGCCCGGTGAAGAATATGCCGTAGTCCGTTCCCACGGCGATACCGAGAGACACCAAGAGATTCACGGAGAATGTCGAAAGCCCAATGACGCCATGGTCTCCCAGAAATGCAACGATTCCTCGGGCGGCCTGTACCTGTATTCCCACCATGATCAGCAGGAGAATGACGGTGATCAGCGAGCGGTATACAAAGAGCAGCATCGTTAGGATCACCACGAGCGTGACAACGGTGATCTTGACGATCGACGTGTTACCCGCATGGTTCATATCAGTCACCAACGGTGCCGGCCCCGTGACATAGACCTGGACCCCTATCGGCGGAGTCGACCGTGCCACGATGCCCCGGACAGCTTCCACCGATTGGTTCGCCAGAGCCTGGCCTTGGTTGCCTGCAAGGTTCACCTGGACGTAGACGCTCTTACCATCGGCACTCTCTACACCCGTCGCGGTGAGTGGGTCGCCCCAATAGTCCTGGATGTGCTGCACATGGGCGGTGTCGGCTCTCAACTGGCGAATCAAGTTGTCGTAGTAGCCGTGTGCGTCATCACCGAGGGGTTGTTGTCCCTCCAGCACCACCATCGCCACGCTGTCGGAATTCGATTCTCCGAATACCTGACCCATACGCTGCATCGCCTGGAACGACGGCGCGGCCTGGGGAACCAGGGATACCGAGCTTTCCCGCCCCACCTGTTCCAGTGACGGAACCCCAAAGGTCACCACGGCGATGACCGCCAACCAGCCAAGGACAATCGGCACCGATAGACGACGGATCAGCCCCGCCACGAAGGGTGGCCTGTTGGGCATCCGGTGAATACTCATGTGCTCTTTGCCCATCGGTACACAAAAGAATTCATGGCCGTTAGCGCTCTTGCTTCTGCCACAAGAAGCTCACCAAAGGGCGTGGACCGGTCGAGTGCCGTTGTGCTCTGGTTGGGCGGCGGAGTACCCGCTGCGGCCACCAGAACCACCTGCCCAACAGCGCGGCGATCGCCGGCGTCATGAACGCGCGCACCACCAAGGTGTCGAACAACAGACCGATCGCGATCGTCGATCCCAGTTGGCCGATGGTGACAAGGTCGCTGACCACCATCGACAACATGGTGAACGCGAACACCAAACCCGCAGAGGTCACCACCTTGCCGGTACCGCCCATGGCCCGAATAATCCCCGTGTTGATCCCCGCGCCCAGTTCCTCTTTCATTCGCGAGACCAACAACAGGTTGTAGTCAGAACCCACCGCCAGCAAGATGATCACGGACATCGCCAGCACCACCCAGTTCAACGGAATGCCGAGGATGCTCTGCCAGATGAGCACCGAGAGCCCGAATGCGGCACCCAACGAAAGTGCCACTGTACCAACGATAACCAGTGCCGCGACAAAGCTTCGCGTCATGATCAGCATGATCCCGAAGATCAGACAAAGCGCCGCGACCCCCGCGATCAGCAGATCGTACTTCGAACCGTCGACGATGTCCTTGACCGATGCGGCTGTACCCGTCATATAGATCTTGGCGTTTCGCAACGGCGTGCCCTTGAGTGCCTCTGCCGCCGCCGTCTCAATCGGATCCACCAATGACATGCCCTCGCGCGTCGCGGGATCACCCCGCTGCGAAATGAGCATCCGGGCGGCCTTTCCGTCCGATGACAGGAAGATGTTCATCACACGTTTGAAGTCCTCGTTGTCGAACACTTCCGGAGGCAGATAGAAGGAGTCATCGTTCTGGGCGGCATCGAAGGCCTTACCCATCGCAGTCGAGTTACTGGTCGACTGCTCCATCTGATCGAAGATCCCCGACATGGTGCTGTGCATGGAAAGCATCATTTTCCGTGTGGATTCCATGGTCTCGATCATCACGGGGAACTGTTCCGCCATCTGCGGAAGCAGTTCGTCCAACCGATCAAGATTGGCAACGAGGTCACCCAATTTGTCAGATACCTCGTCGACGCCGTCGAGGGTGTCGAAGACTGAACGGATGGCCTGACAAACGGGAATGTCGTAGCAGTGCTTTTCCCAGTAGAGGTAGTTACGGATCGGCCTGATGAAGTCATCGAAATCCATGACGTGGTCCCGCAACTCGTTCATGATCACTTCGAGTTCGTGCGTGGTTCCGACCATGTCGTGGGTGGTGCCCACCATCTGTTCGGTCAACGACTGCATCCGCTTCATGATGGCGATCGTCTTCAGCATGTCGTCCGCCTGGACCAGCAGATCGTCCATGCGATTTCTCTGAAACGGCATCAAATGGGATTGGCTCGCGCTGCTCATGCTGAGCATGAACGGGATGGTGGTGTGTTTGAGCGGCTCACCTCCGGGACGGGTCACCGCCTGCACCCTGGACACACCGGGCACAGCCTGGACTCCGCGGGCAAGCTTGTTCAGCACCAGAAAATCGACAGGATTGCGCATATCGTGATCGGCTTCGATCAACAGAACATCGGGTGCCATCATCAACGATTGCGGGAAATGACGTGAGGCTGCCGCGTAGCCCACATTGGCCGGAATGTCTTGTGGGATGTATTTCTGGTCGTTGTAGCTCGGCTGGTAAACGGGCAGTGTCAACAGCCCGATGAGCGCCACCGCGCAGGTCGCTACCAGGATCGGCGCCGGCCAGCGCACGATCGCCGTGCCGATCTGCCGCCATCGACGGACCGTGACCTTTCGCTTGGGCTCAAACAGTCCAAAGCGGCTGCCTACCGCGATAACTGCCGGAACGAGTGTGATCGCTACCGCCACGGCGACGACCATGCCCACGGCGGTGGCTACACCCAACGTCTGATAGACGGGTAACCGCGTGAAGTGCAGACAGAGGACCGCACCGGCAATCGTCAATCCCGAGCCCAGGACCACCTTGGCAACACTGCGGAAGGTGGTGTAGAACGCGCTCTCCCGATCCTCGCCGGCTTGGCGCGCCTCCTGATATCGCCCGGTGAAGAATATGCCGTAGTCCGTACCTGCCGCGATGGCAAGTGCCACCAAAAGATTGACGACAAACGTGGTGATACCGATAAGACCGAGGTTGCCGAGTAGCGCCACGAATCCTCGTGCCACCGTCAACTCTATTCCGACGACAACGAGCATGAGAATGACGGAAACGACCGATCGATAGACCAAGAGCAGCATCGTGAAAATCACCGCGAGGCTCAGACCCGTGACCAGAAGAACAGTCCTGTTGCCGGCAGGACCCAAGTCCGCGGCGAACGCTGCCGGGCCGGTCACATAGGCCTTCACTCCCAACGGCGCCGGTGTCCGGTCCACAATGGCCCGTACCGCCTCGACGGATTGATTCGCCGACGCCCCCTCCCGGGGATCAGTAAGGGCTACTTGCACATATGTGGCCTTGCCATCAAGGCTTTGCGCAGCGGCCTGCGTCATTTGGTCGCCCCAGAAATCCTGGACGTGCTGCACATGCGCCGTGTCGGATTTCAATTGACGAATCAGTTCGTCGTAGTAGCGATGCGTATCGTCGCCCAGAGATTGCTGCCCCTCCACGACGATCATCGCCACGACGCTGGAATTGGACTCACCGAACAGCTGGCCCATCCGTTGCGTTGCCTGAAATGATGGCGCCACATCCGGATTCATCGCCACCGCGTGCTCCTTCTCGACCTGCTCGAGTGAGGGAACACTGATGCTCAAGATGACAGCTATCGCCAGCCAGCCCAGGATGATCGGAATCGAGAGGCGACGAATCATCCGCGCCAGGAACGGCGGGCGGTTACTTACCGGCAACGGCTCAGTCGGCGGGTCATTGAGGGTGCTCATGCGGCCTTCAACATGCAGAAGGTCAATGCGCTCACGCCGTATCGGATCTTCTCGTCCTTGACCTTGTCACCCACGAGAATGCGGCACCCGATGCTGTCTGCGTCGCCCTGCGCGGTGAGGTTACCCATGGCCGTCGCCTCGGTGATCGGGAATTCCACCGACCAGGGCAGCAGGGCCTCCCTGATGACCTGCGGCTCCGCGTCGGCATCGAAATAGCTGATGGTTGCCACCGCGCCGGGAGGGCCGAACACTTCGTAGATCAGGTACTTAGGGTCGTGTGGCCGCTTCTCTTCCCGCTCGGTGTTGGCGTACGCGGGACGACGCTCATTACCGAAGACACCGTGCAGCCGCGACACGGTGAATCCGCCCGCAACTCCCACCACCACGAGTACCAACGGAATCCACACACGCTTCAAGATCGTGAAAATCTCGAGTCCCTCCGACTGTCTTCCGCGCTCGGCAGCATGTCAGCTGCACAAACATGTATCTCCAGATCGGATGTGAACACAACGGATAACCGAACTTCGAATGCGGCGGCACTCAGGCTCGGTCATGTGCGAAGCACCGCCAACGTACGGCACGCCTCGTCGCGCGCGACCCGATTCCGACGAGTAAACCACGTTGACTCGCCATGAAGGACACAATCCGCGATCTCGGTCTGGAAACGTCTAATACCTTGATACCAAGCCTATTTGGGAATGAAATGCTCGTGCAGAAATCGCCGGACGTCCGAATGTGAGGCCCATCCGTAATCACATCACACGTAGATGAAAGCTTGAGATCTGCTGGGAGAGAATCGCATAGAAGGGTCCTACTGAATGTTGTGCAGCACGGCTATCCGTCAGCGTCAACAGAATCCGGGTCCATTTCCGGTTGAATCCAACGGAATCCGGACTTGCTGCGTTCCATGAACCGGCGCTCGTAGGTGCCCTCGATCCTCTTGCCCTCCACGACACCGTTGAGCAGCAGCCGGTCCCGGCTGGGTTGATGCGCCTGAAGAACCAGCTGAGGTGGATCGGACTCACGCTTGCGCAACTCGAGCCGATCATCCTTGACCTGTAACAGCCACGCCGAGGTACGTCCGTCCGGCGTCTGGGAAACGAACTTCATCACGCTGAACTCCGCCACCGTGTCGCGGTGAGAGATCGCGACGTTGGGCCAGGGCGCCGGCTGAATCTGGTTTAGCGTTGCCCCGTGCCCGTCAATGGTGAATGACGTTGCATGCCAAACGCCGTCAAGACTCGAGGTTGGTGTCTTGTACGTCGAGTACACCGCGATCGACTGCAGGATGATGAGCGCGGTGAGAACCGATGCCACCCCGAACTTCAGCACGACACCGGTGGTGAGCACCCACTTCCGACTGGAGCCCAGGACTCGCCAAAGCCGCACCGGTTGCGTGCTCACGCGATTCAAGACCACCCGGACGAGGTTTGGCCACAGGGGTGCGGTGACGGCGACGGCTACCAGGAACAACTCTCCGGATACCTGTTTCACCGGAACGTCGTAGGTCATGTTGAGAAGGAACACCTGTGCCATGGCGAAGACAGACCCCAGGGCGCCCAGCACCCACGTGCGGTTCCACAGCAGCAGCAGTCCCGACACCAGTTCCACGAGCCCCGTGGCGATGGAGTAGGGCTCCGAGGCACCCATGAAACCCCAGAGCGTGTTGAACAAGCTTGTGTCACCGACCAATTGCAGCTGTCGATCGGGCAGAGCCATGAACCCCATCTGCGTGGGAATCGCTTTCGCGATTCCATACGTGATCATCGACATCGCGAGACCGAACCGAGCGAACACCCACAGCGAAGCTGCCAGGCCCCGATAGTTCGAGCGGCGGCGGTCCAACACCGTCCATATCGCGGTGATCGCCACGGCGAGGACGATCCACCCCAGGTGGTAGCACCACAGCCACAGCAGGTCGCCGCCGGAGGAGACGGTGAGTTCGATACCGCGACCGCGAATGAGGAAACTACCAATCTGGGCCGTCAGCCACAGCACCGGCTCAAACAAGCTGTAAAGACCCAGGTTGTCGTACACCGAAAGCAGGAGAATCCCGCCACCGATGGTGAACAGCAGACGGAATCCGACCTTCTGCAACGGGGTCCACCGCGGCGCGGTACCGGCTACCTCATCTTCGGCGGTGCCAGATTGCTCGGGCGCAACGGTCGTCATGCCAGCGAGCGTAGCCGTCCGATAGTGCTCCCCGCCTCCGGGAAAACCCTGAGTCACATCCTGATTCGAGGACGCCTAATCCCCCAGTGCGCCGCGCATCCAACGCAACACGCTGGGCATCGCCCACCCCGCTGCGATCAGATGTTCGCCAGGCACGGGCAGGTAGTCCACCGTCGCTCCCTTGGACCGCCAACTCTCGATGAGCGCCTTCGCGCCTTGCTCCGGGACGAACTGATCACCGATGAACCGATCGCGTGATCCGTGGTAGAGCAGGGTCGGCATCACGGGTGCCGCGGCGCCGGGCTTGTTCGCGGCGATCACATTCTGTGCAATCGTGGACTCGAAAGGCTCTGGAATTGCCGCTAACACGTCCAGATCAATACGTGCCACCCCGGCCACAGCCAGGGGCGGCTGGGGTAAGTCCTTGATCAAGGTCGTCATATAGAGAGCAAAGTCACCGAACAGCTCCAGCATGTCCGGATACTCACGCGCCTGCCCGATCGTGGCCGCGGTCATCACCGATCCTGCCGATGGGCGTCTGCTGGATCCCCTCGATGACTTTTCGCTGCAGGTGAGCGCGATAACCGCGCAGAATCTGGTGCTGCCGGTGCGGTCGACACCGGTTGACGGCGTGTACTGGTCTCAGGACAACAACCACATGACCTACGAGCGGTCGCGTGCGTTCGAACTCGCGTGCGTGGATCGCGATGACTTGCAACGCATCGGTGAGCAGGTGCGGCGGCAGTACGGTCAGGAATCGGTGCTCACCTTCGAATACCTACCGGCCGGAGATGCGGAGATAAACGCTGTGGCGGTGGAGGTTCCGGGCGTCGACCGCGTGCGGTTCCACGACGCGCTCGCGGCGGACGCATCCGCGCGGGAGGCGTTGGTCGGTGGGTCGATCACCGAAGACGGGTGGCTGATCCTGATTGCCGACATCAGGGATGTGAGCATCGCGCATCGCCTCGTGGATGCGGCCGGTGGCCGTTGGCAGGACGCCAGTATTCAGTATGGAAAACGCGATTTCATAGCGACAGGGGAATAGTTACCAGGTGTCGACGACGGATTTGCGCGGCGGCAGCGGCTCTCGCATGGCCGCGGCGAATGTCGAGGCGATGAGCGATCGCGTCTCTGCAGGATCGATCACATCGTCGATCTCGAATATCTGAGCAGCGTTGAGCGCCTTGGCATTCTCTTGTGCCGCTGCAGTGGCCTGACGCACCGCTTCCTCCCGGGCAGCCTCGTCGGGTATGGCCTCCAACTCCTTGCGCAGCCCCAGACGCACCGCGCCTTCCAAGCCCATGGGTCCCAGATGTGCGCCGGGCCAAGCCACCGTCAGCAGTGGTTCGTGCAGGCTGCCGCCGGTCATAGCTTGCGCGCCAAGGCCGTACCCTCGGCGCAGGATGACTGAGACGAGCGGTACGCGAAGTGCCGCTCCGGCGACGAGCATGCGCGAGGCGCGCCGCACCAATGCATCGGCCTCCGCTGCGGGACCCACCATGTATCCCGGGCAGTCGACCAACGAAAGAACCGGCAACCCGAATGCGTCGCACAGCTGCAGGAACCGAGCGGCCTTATCCGATGCGGCCGCGGTGATCGCTCCCGCCATCACCATCGAATTATTGGCCAGGATCCCGATGGCACGGCCCTCGATACGTGCGAGTGCCGTCACCATCTCGGGTGCGAACTTCTCTCGCAGAAATGTCACCGAGTCCTCGTCGGCCAGCGTCTCGATGATGGGCCCCACGGGATAGGCTCTCCGAGCACGTTCGGGAATCATTGTGCGCAAGACGGTTTGGTCCGCTGCACGTCCTGGCTCCTCTGCCCCTTGGAAGTACCCGATGAGCCGTTTGGCCACAGCGACGGCCTGCTGTTCGTCGTCGACGACAACGTCGACCACCCCGTTGGGCGACTGCACCGACAGCGGCCCGACCTCGTCGGGGTGTACCTCGCCGAGACCGCCGCCGGCGATCATGGCCGGACCGCCCATGCCGATGGATGTGTCTCTGGTTGCCACGATCAGATCCGAGCATCCCGCGATCACGGCATTGCCCGCAAAGCACCGGCCCTTGACCACGGAGATCCGCGGCACCACGCCCGACAGCGCGGCCCACAACTTGAATGCCCGTACGTCGAGCATCGAGACAACGGGATAGTCGGTATCCCCGGGACGTCCGCCGCCGCCCTCGGCGAAGAACACCGTCGGCAGCTTCATGCGCTCGATGAGGTCGAACAGCCGGTCCTTCTTGTGGTGTCCAAGCGCCCCCTGCGTCCCGGCGAGCACGGTGTAGTCGTAGGACAGCACGGCGCACGGATGACCTGCGATCCGTGCGGTCCCTGCTACCAGGCCGTCGGCGGGTGTGCGGGCGATCAAGTCGGCGATGTCCCGTCGCCGGCGCTGCGCAGCGATAGCGAATCGGCCGTATTCGACGAACGACTCCGCATCGACCAGGTCGGCGATGTTCTCTCGCGCGGTGCGGCCGCCGGCCGCGTGGCGGCGGGCAACTGCATCGGGACGAGCCGCGTCTTCGGTAAGCGCACGTCGCCTCAATAGCTCGGCGTGGTCCGCGCGCATTGGTTCATCAGCCATGGCCCGGACTCTTCCATAACGGCCCGAAACTCTGCGGGAACTTTTCCTCACGATGATTCGACCACTCCACCGGTGCCCTGTGTGGGCTAGGCAGTCAAAGGAGATGCGCAGTGGAATTGGTCACCATGCTCGGGATGCCGGGGGAAGCCCTCCGGGTGGCGCGTGAGGACTGGCGAGAGTCGCTCACCGACGTGGTGCGTCAGGCCTTCGCGCTGCACTTCGAACGTAATGGCTTCTACCGCGCCCAGTGTGACGCCGCCAGGCTCGCCCCGAGTGACATCCGTGACTGGGCTGACCTGCAGCGCATCCCTCTGCTTCCCGTCAGCATGTTCAAACAGGCTGGGGCGCATGTCCTCATGACCTGTGGCCTTGAGGATGTAGAGATCGAGATCCGTTCCACCGGCACCAGCGGTGTGCCATCGGTGGCGCGGCGCGATTCGACGACGGTCACCCGGGCATCGGTCGGAATCTTCGGTGGATACCGGGACTTCTTCGGTATCTCCCAGGGCGCGGGGCTGTTCTTGTGCCCATCCACTGCCGAGGTGCCCGAGATGGGCATGGTCAAGATCTTTAACCTTCTCACCGGCATGCTCGATGACCATCGCTATATCGTGCGTGAGTACTCCTTCGACCCCGAGGAGGCGTTGGTCCAGCTGCGGAGCTGGGAGGGCCGGATGACCCGGCACCTGATCGGTCCGCCGTTCATCATCGCCAGATTCCTCAAGTACCTGGAGTTGGAGGATATTCCGCTCGCCCTCGATCCCGACTCACTGATCATCATGTTGGGCGGCTGGAAGCAGTACACCGGTAACTCGATCAGCCGGGACGACTTCAACGAAAAGGCACAGCGCATGCTGGGCATTGACCGCACCCGCATCCGCGACATGTACGGCATGATCGAGTCCAACATGCTCGCCATCGAGTGCGAACATCAACGCAAACATGTGCCGCCGTGGTGCTACATCTCGATCCGCGACGTCACCGACGCGTCCGTCGAGCTTGAACCCGGTAAGACCGGCGGAATAGCGATCCTTGACGCGCTGAACACCGCGTATCCCGGCTTCCTGCTCTCCGACGACGTCGGGGAGGTAGACGAGGGTGACTGTCCGTGCGGCCGTACCGGCCAGACCGTGAAGTTCCGGCGGCGGCGCCAGGGCGCTGAATTAGGCTGCTGCGCAGTAAGTATCGAAAAGTACATCGACTCTCGGGAAGTCGTTTCCGAGTGCGAGTTGGCGGACGCCTAGTGCCCCGGTTCAGTCCGACGGTGGTCGATCACTTCACCAACCCGCGCAACTCGGGCCGCCTTGCGCAATCCGATGTTTCGGCCTTCATTGGCAACCCGGTGTGCGGGGACCAGATTCTGCTGACCGCGCAGGTGCAGGGCGAGACCGTGAGTCAGATCGGCTTCGAGGCCTACGGATGCTCGGCTTCCCTGGCGGTCGCGTCCATCCTCACCGAGCGGCTGACCGGCATGCCGGTGGAAACGATCGCCGCGATCGAAGCGGTGCAGGTCGCGGAATGGTCGGGGGGCCTCTCGCCGGAACAGCAGCACGTCGCCGCCCTGGGCGCCGATGTCGCACAACGCCTAGCCAACAACTATCGCAACGGAATTCACGAAGATGTCAGCGCCCTCCCCGGTACTTAGTCCACCCGCGCAGATAGCGCCGGCAGAGATCTACTTGGATTACGCCGCCACCGCACCCCTGCATCCACGTGCCGCACAGGCGATATTGAGCGGGCACCGGCTAGTCGGAAATCCGTCGAGCCGACACAGCGCGGGGCGGGACGCCGCGGACGCCCTCAGCGATGCCCGCCAGACCGTTGCCAGGCTCTTCGGCGCCGATGCCGAGGAGGTGGTGCTGACTTCCGGCGGAAGCGAGGCCAACACTCTGGCACTATGGGGAACCTTTGCGGCTGTGGGGTTTCAGGGCCACCTGGTGACCTCATCGATCGAGCATCCGGCAGTCCTGGCGAATGCTCATGCGCTGCGGGACCTGGGTGTGGAGGTGACCTTCGTCGATCCCGCGCCGACCGGGCATGTGGATGCGACGCAGGTGGCTCGTGCGTTGCGCCGCGAGACGCGGCTGATCTCGGTGATGCACGCGAACAACGAGACTGGTGCCATCCAGCCGGTTGGGGAGATCGCCGAGATCGCCGCACGGTCGGGTTCGGCGTTCCATGTGGACGCCGTGCACACGGCCGGCAAGCTTGATCTGACGAGCATTGGTGCCACAATGATCTCGGTCTCCGCGCACAAGTTTGGCGGACCACGGGGAATGGGTGCGCTACTGGTACGCGGTGGACATCAGCTGTTGCCGGTCATGCGCGGGGGACCGCAGGAGAACCGGTTGCGCGCGGGTACCGAAAACGTGCCCGGTGCGCTGGGCATGGCCGCCGCGGCCGACGCGTGTCTGAGCTCTGTCTCGATGGGCTACCGGCTGGGCATGCGCGACCGCCGCGAGCAGCTGCTCGACGGGCTACGCGCTGTCGGCGGTGTGCATCTCAACGTGACAGAGCCGGTGTTGGAGGAGACAATCAGCGTCCGCTTTGACGGAATTCGCGCCGACACCCTCGCCGACGATCTCGATATGCACGGCATCTATGTATCCACCGGATCGGCCTGTCACGCCGGAGAAGACTCGGTTTCTCATGTGCTGCAAGCGATGCAGTTGACCCAGGACCAGGCGCGGGCCACGGTGCGGATCTCGATGGGGCCTGACGTGTCACCGGATGACGTCGACAGGGTCGTCGCGGTCACTACCCAGGCCGTACACAGGTTGCGCGACATGGCCGGTGGGATGGTTCGATGATCGTTGCCGTCAAGAACCTTGTCGCAGAGCGCGCCCGATTTGTCCTTTCGGTGATCGGGGTCGCCGTCGCGGTGATCCTGGTGTTGGTGATGTCCGGCATCTTCGTGGGAACCACGAATCAGGTCACCACTTACATCGACCACTCCAAGGGGGCGGTGTGGGTTGCCCAGCCCGGCGTTTCCCAGATGTTCCGCGCGGTGTCGTGGTTGCCCGCTGACGGCAAGGACCGGCTGTTGAAGGTCCCTGGTGTGCAGTCCGCCGAACCGATTCTGGGGCTCCCATCTGATTTCGTGCATGACGGCGGGCACACCGCGTACTTCGTCGTCGGATACGACACGGCCACCGGCGTGGGCGGCCCGTGGTCATTGTCGGAGGGGCGCAACGTAGCGGGACCTGGCGAGGTCGTGCTCGATCGTGTCCTCGCCAAGAAGAACAAGATCCATGTTGGCGACACGGTGCAGCTCGTAGACGGTGATTTCACGGTTGTGGGGTTGTCGAACCAAACGGCCGCCGTGGGCAACTTCTATGCGTTCATCTCGCTGCCCGATGCAACGCGTCTACTGCGTGCGGGAAATCGCGTGTCCTACTTCCTGGTTCAACCGGCCGAGGGATTCAGCACGGACCAGGTCGCGGATTCGGTCCGCAAGTCGGTTCCCGGAATGGATGCGCTCACGTCGGCCACCTTCGCCGAGAACAGCCGGGCCATCGTCATCTCGATGATCGGCAGGCCGTTGAAGACGATGATCGGGATCGCCGCGCTGGTCGGAGTGGCGCTGGTGGGCCTGACCGTGCTCGCGGTAACCACCGAGCAGATGGGTGATTTCGGGGTATTGCGTGCACTGGGTGTCCGCCCGGCGCAGCTGTGCCGCACTGTGATTGCTCAGGCCGCGCTGATCGCCGGGCTCGGGTATCTGCTGGGTGCGAGCGTTACCTATGGGGTGCAGTTTCTGCTGAAGGACCGAATGGGCGACGTCATGGTGGAGGTCACTCCCACCATGCTCGCGGCGATGGCGGCCGCCACGGGCGTCATGGCGATCATCGGATCATTGATCCCGGTCCGGCGGGTCACACGGATCGATCCCGCTCAGGCCTTCCGGAGGTGAATTCGATGAATCCTGTTTTGCAACTTGAGAATGTGGAACACCAATACGGCACAGGCGATGCCGCGGTGCGTGCTTTGCGGGGTCTGGATCTGATGGTCAAACCCCACGAGGTGGTTCTGGTTGTCGGCCCCTCCGGCGGAGGCAAGACCACGGCACTTCTTGTCATGGGACTGCTGCTAACTCCAAGTTCGGGGTCCATCCGGATCGATGGACAGAACGTTGGCGAGCTCGGCGAACGGGAACGAGCACGAATCCGATTGGAGCGGTTGGGCTTCCTATTTCAGGAATACAACCTGCTCAACGCGTTGACGAGCGCTGAGAACGTGGCGCTGCCGCTTCGTTATGCCGGGGTCACGAAGGACGCCGCTATGACAAGGGCTAGGGAACTGTTGACCGAGCTGGGATTGGGGCACCGCACCGGCCATCGCCCACCGGCGCTCTCGGGCGGAGAGAAGCAGCGCGTCGCCGCCGCACGCGCCCTGGTGGCGCGACCAGGTCTGGTCCTGGCCGATGAGCCCACCGCGAACCTGGATTCGGCTACCGGGAAGAAGGTGGCGGAACAACTCGCGGATGCCGCTCGGACTCAAGGTGCGGCGGTGGTGATCGTGACACATGATCTGCGCCTCACCGGGATCGCTGATCGGGTGCTGCACCTCGAGGACGGCGTGTTGCTGGAGAAAGAGGAAGAATGACCGAAACCGTTGCGCTCCCTGATGATACGGAAATCATCGGTGCACTTCGAGATGCCTTGACCCGGCTGCTTCCCGCGGAAGATCTGGCACAGGTCGATCTTGAAGCGGTCGATGTCGATTCGCCACTACTCGCCTTACCCGTCGACTCGGTGGTGCTGATGGCGTTGATGAACGAGTTGGAGGATAGGTTCTCGGTCTTTATTCCCGAGGAAGAAGCCTTCGCGTTCACGGTGGTGGGCGACATCGGAGTGCTCATCCGTCAGCGCCTTAGCGATAAGGCGAAACGCCGCGAACAGGCATGACTGACATAGCAATCAGTCGGCATGCGAAGGCTAATGCACCGGCCCTGGCCTCCGGCGCGATCGATTACGCCGCGCTGCTGCGCTCGGAGTTGGAGCAGATCGACTTCTACGACTCGCGCCGCCATCTGTATACGCTTGCGGCAGTAGACCTAGTCCATGCCACAAGGACTCGTGCGGCGGCGCTGGCTGCTCGGGGTCTTCGTCGTGGCGACCGGGTGGCAATGATTGCGGCGAGCGACGAGGAGTACCTGACCACGCTGCTGGCAGTACTCTTGCTGGGCGCGGTACCGTGCGCGATCGCACCGCCTCCGACGCCGTCCCGACCGGAATCTGCAGGAGTGGCGCATCTGGTTGCGGCGCTGGGGGTGCTGAACCCGGCCATGGTCATCACACAGCCACGGATAGAGGTGGCGATCACGCACCCGTTGGTCGTGATGTATGACGAGCTGACTGATGCTGAACCGATTGACTGGCAGCGGTGCTCACACGCAGATCCCGGCGACATCCACCACATCCAGCTCACTTCCGGATCCACGTCGGCCCCTAAAGCCGTACTGCTGACGCACGGCAATGTGGTGCACAACGCCACGGCAATCGCTTACGGCACAAAGGCATTACGCGGGCGGGACCGAGTGTTCAGCTGGCTGCCGTTCTACCACGACATGGGATTCATCCAGGTGCTGGCCGCGCTGCTCTACGGCCTTCGGATCGGTGTGATGACCCCGATGGGGTTTTTGCGGGATCCGGTGTCCTGGCTTCGGCACATGTCCCAGCACGGGTCCACACACACCGCAGGGCCGCCGTTCGCGTATCGAGCAGTGGCGGAGGCGATCTCGCGTGGCGGCTCGATAGCAGACGTGGACTTGTCGTCACTGCGGCACGCCTACGTCGGCGCCGAGCCCATCGCGTTCTCGGTGCTGCGCGAGGTTACCGAACGGTTTGCACCGCTAGGGATGCGGACCGATGTGTTGGTGCCGTGTTACGGCATGGCCGAGACAGTGCTCGCCACAACCGTTGCGCTGCAAGCCGGTATGTCTGACGCGCCATCCTTCGGACGGGTGCGGGTTGGTCGCGGCCCGGATGACGGCGAGCCTGTGGTCTCCTGCGGGAAGGTGGTGGATGGCCTGGAACTTCGGATCGTCACCCCGGTCGGTGCGCGCTCATCAGACGGTACGGTCGGCGATATTCAGGTAAGGGGGCCATCGGTGATGGCGGGCTACCTCACCGCAGACGGGGGAGTGGCCACGCCTGTGGGTGGATGGCATGACACCGGCGACCGGGGCTTTCTCACCGATGGCGAACTGTTCGTGGTGGGCCGGCACAAGGAGATGCTGATCGTGCGGGGTCGCAATTTCCCGCCCTACGACATCGAGCGGGAGATCGACAGTATGTCCGGCGCCGGTGGAGTATCTGTCGTCTTCTCCTTGCGTGACGAACAGCGGGCCCGTGAGTCGGTGATCGCCGTCGTCGGGACCCGCGCGGCAGTCGACGAGTATGCGGAACTTCGGACACGTATCGCCGGGGGTGTGCGTGCCGCCTTCGGGTTCTCCCTCGATGAGGTGGTTGTGGTGCCGGCGCGGACCATTCCCCGGACCACGAGCGGAAAACGTCAGCGGCTCATGGTCCGGGAGGCCTATCGGGCGGGCTCGCTCGTCTAGCTGTCAACACGGAATAGTGCGGCGCCATTGCGGTAGAGGACATCGCGCATCCAGTTGTCGTCGACACCGGGCAACGTCTGCAGCGCGGTGACCGCTTCGGCATATCCGTAGGGGATGTTCGGAAAGTCGCTGCCGAAGAAGATCTTGTGACCGAGATCTATCAGTCGGGGGTAGGCGGATTCCGGAAACGGCGCCTTCTCATTCGAGAACGTGGTGAAGGCCATGGTGGTGTCGAGACGTACCTCGTCGTACTGCGCGGAGATATCGAGAAAGTCGGAGTACTCGGGCATACCCATATGCGCGATGATCAGGCGCAGGCGGGGGAACTGCTTGAGCAGCACCCGGATTGGCTCGGGCCCGGTGAACTCGCCCGGCGCCGGTCCGGAGCCGCAGTGGATCACCACCGGAACAGCGGCGTCCTCGAGAAGCCCCCACACGGGGACGAGCAGCGGATCGACGGGGGAGAACGCTCCCACCTGGATGTGGACCTTGAAGACGCCCGCGCCAGCCTCGATAGCCTCGCGCACGTAGTCGATGGCGTCGGCTTCGGGAAAGAAGGTGGCGGTGTGCACGCAGTCCGGGGTCTGCGCCGCGAACTGGGTGGCCCACTGATTCAGCCAGGCAGCCATCTGCGGCTTGTGGGCATAGATCAACGAGGTGAACCGGAGCACGCCGAACTCTCGCAGCGTCTGCACCCGCTGGGACTCTTCGGTGCGGTAGGTGATCGGCCAGGGGCGCCCGATGAGAGGCCCCGCCGAGTCGAAGTACGCCCACACCTTGTCCATGACGGGCTTGGGCATGAAGTGGGTGTGCACGTCCACGATCCCCGGGACACCCAGCTCCTGCCAGATCTTTGTGACAGGTGTGGGGTCGAAGGCTGATTCGGGCATACGCCTATCTATATCAATCGAGTTTTCTTGGCCTCCAGCGGCTTCGAAATATACCCCCTAGGGGTACTTGCCAAGGTGTGTCGACCGCTGCTACGTTCGGGATGTCAGATACCCCTATGGGGTATAGAAAGGAATGGACGAAATGTCGGCGACAGATACCTACGACTGGAATCTCAAGGGCGATTGGTTCGACGTGTGCAGCTGCAAGCTGCCCTGCCCGTGCAGCTTTGCGCAGGAGCCCACACACGGGGACTGCCTGTTCACCTTGGTGTGGCATGTCAGCGAAGGCCATTGGGGTGACGTTGAGTTGAGCAATCTGGGCGTGGTTGCCCAGGGCGAATTCAAGGGGAATATGTGGATAGGTGACCCTGACGCGACCATGAAGCTGATGTTCTACATCGACGAGTCGGCGGACGCCCGCCAGCGCATCGCCCTCGAGCGGATCTTCACCGGTAAAGAGGGCGGCTGGCCCGCGGAGTTCGCGAGCCTCATCGAGGAGTTGCGCGGCATCGAGTACGTCCCGATCAACTTCGACAAGGCCGACGATCTGGCGAGCTGGGGTGCGGAGATCCCCGGCAAAGTGGATCTCCGTGTTGAGGCCCTGACCGGCCCGACCGCCGACCCAAGTCGTCGGGTTACCACCGCGAACGCCCCAGGAGCCGAGGTAGGCCCTGGTCAGATCGCGACCTGGGGTGTGGTCAAGAAGGACCACTCGGTCGGGTTCGAGTGGTCACATGAGCATCGCGGTGAGTCGAGCAAGCATTTCCCGTTCGATTGGCGTCCTGACGGCAAGGTTGAGGTTGTCTCGGAGGAGCTGGTGTCGGCTCAGCAGGGTGGATGCTGCTGCTCGGACTGAGCAGGACCGAACCGGAAACGCCCTCGGATGCGGTCCGGGGGTGTTTCCGGTTCTCACGCGACTAGCCGTCTTGCGGCCGCCACACCATCATCGCGTGGGCGTCTGTGAATCCGCAGCGCCGGTAAAGGGGGACGGACAGCTCGGAAGGAGAGAGAACGAGTTTGGCGTAGTGTCGACGCTCGGCTTCCGCAAGTGCGGTCTGAATGAGTCCTTCGCCGATGCCGCGATCTCGCGCGGATGGGAGGACATACAAGTGGCCGAGGTATCCCCAGCTCGCCGCCGATCGAGGGTTGGGGCTGGGCATCCTTTCATGCCTCGTCACGCACACCATTCCAACGGCGTGTCCCTCGTAGTGCGCCGTCCAGACGGTGCGCGAAATCATCCAGGACGCGACTTGAGACACGAACTCAGGCGGCGGTGTCTCGGTGACGTGGTGGCCTGGAAGGTCTTCTTGTGCCCAGTGCCAACGTAATGCGGCGACATCGGCCGGATCGCCCAGAGTGATTACGTGTCCGACCATGGCGCCATTGTCGTTGGTAGGCCAAAGAGCCGACGAATCAACAGCACACGAAGTCCCCATCGATGTGGATCCGTGACGGTCCCGGTGATGGAGCGTTCGATGTTGTCGAGAAGTTGTTCGACGACCGCGTCGTGTGCTGGGATGACGAGAGCCTTGAGCTTGATCCAATCGCTGGCGCTGCATTCGAGGTCGAGTGTGTGCCGAAGCAGCACTCCAGCATGGCGGGGTACCGCTTCGAAGACATGCCTGCCGTCAATGACGTTCCCGTTCACGCTGTCGAAGGTGAACTCAGCGAACCGTCCGGGAAGATATGCAGTGCATGTGTATCGGATACTCCCATGCCCCCCGCTGGCGCCGTCGGCCAGTAAGCGATCCAAAATCATTGGGCTCCAGTCGGTTCCCGGCCATATTCGGTCTTGCGGCGATCCGAGGGTCGCGAACAACGGCTTGACGGCGTCGAGTGTTGCTCCTGGGAGTAACCGTTCGTGAACGTTCCTGACTCGCCAGGCAGGTACGGCACTGCGACCGCTCCAGCGGACGCGTCGACGATGGAACGGGTTCATGATTCCAGTCAATCAGCCCGTTCGGGAATGAACTCGGGTGCGGGGCGACTTCATTGAATACGTGAACATCGACCTGACCGGTAAGACAGCGCTAGTAACGGGATCCACACAGGGCATTGGCCTGGAGATTGTTAGGCAGCTCGCGGCCAGTGGTGCGCGCGCTGTGGTCAACGGCCGGTCCCAGGAACGCGTTGACGCGGCTATCGCGGAGGTTGGGCTTCAGAACGGCAGCGTGATCGGTGTTGCGGCGGACGTCTCGACAGCGGAAGGTGTCGAGTCGCTTCGTGCGCAACTCCCCGAAGTGGACATCCTGGTCAACAACTTGGGCATCTTCGGGGCGGCACCGGCCCGCGAGATCACCGATGAACAGTGGCGGAACTATTTCGAGGTGAACGTGCTGTCCGCCGTGCGCCTTATCCGTGAGTACTTGCCGGGAATGATTGACGCCGGATGGGGCCGCGTCATTCAGATCGCCAGTGACTCGGCGATTGTCATCCCGCAGGAGATGATCCATTACGGGGTCTCCAAGACCGCGCTGTTGGGAGTCACACGAGGATTCGCGAAGGACGCGGCCGGCTCGGGTGTCACCGTCAACTCGGTCATCGCCGGTCCGACGCACACCGCGGGTGTGGAAGATTTCGTCTATCAGCTCGTCGATAAGTCGCTGCCCTGGGATGAGGCACAGCGTGAATTCATGAAGAAGCATCGCCCTCAGTCGCTGCTGCAGCGATTGATCGAGCCGGCGGAGATCGCCAATCTGGTGGTCTATCTCAGCTCGCCGCTGGCCTCGGCCACGACAGGTGCTGCGGTTCGCGCCGACGGCGGGTACGTGGACTCGATCCTGCCCTAGTCCCAATCGGGCTTAGCGCCGAACAACACTAAGGGCCGCCTCCGGAGGTTATTCCGGAAGCGGCCCTTAGTGTTTCCGACGGACTAGTTGATGCCGCCGATGTACTGGCCACTAGCGGGAGGGGTGTACCGCATTTGTGGGCCGGAGGTGTTCATCGTGTACTGGCCGGTGCCCAGCCGGGCGTGGTCGCGGTTGTTGCCCCCTGAGCCGTTGTTACCGGCGCCAGCGACCAGAGCGGAGGTGGGGGCCGTTGCCAATTCGATGGCGGCGAAGGTGGGCACCAGGATCGCGAGACCGATGCCGGCCGCGGCGACAACGCGGCGAGCGTTAGTGGAGATTGCCTGCGAGGTGGCGGTGATAGCGGTCATTTTGTCTGTGCTCCAATGCTTTTGAAGATCTACTTGCGATGCTTCTAATAACGTGAGCGCTATCGGCTGCAATCCGTCATCACCTGTGATAAGTCAGTCAGCCGGGGCCGGAATAATCTCGAGCACCGGCCTGTTCGATTAAGCAAGACAACCGAATACGTCAAACGCGGACTCCCCACGGCCATTCGACCGGGGGCAGTCCGCGTTAGCTTCTGTAGCGTGTCTTCAGTTGTGGATGGGGCAGGAGATGTCGACGTAGACCGTGGAGAAAGCGGTGGCGCCGCGCAGTCCTTCGACACCGGTCACCACGCACTCCGATAGTGGTGTGTCTGCGATGCCGTTCAACTGAACCGTGTAACCCTGCGCCTGTAGTTGGTTCACGGTGTCTGCGGCCGACGAGCCGCCCCCGGCGGACGCAGAGGCTTGTGCGGTGACTGCGAATGAGGCCACGGCCATCGCCCCGAGTGCGGCCAGCGCCACCATGAACGAAACTGCCGATCGGATGGCCGACCGGGTGAATGAGGTGATCTGGGTGTTCATGGCGGTTCCTTCCACCGTCGGAAAGTTCTAACGCTTAGAGGAACCTTTAAGCATTAGGTGGTATTTCCTCTGCACTGTTAGATAGGACACATGGTTACAAGTGGTCCTATCCATTAGGAGAGATAAGGTCGTGGCATGGAAACAAGCACGTCGGGCACTATCGCCGCCATCTTGGGTGAGCCACTCCCCGTGGAGCTGATGAACACCGTCCGCGGTGGGCGCGGAGAGGTAATGGATGCTCTGGAGGGCGATCAGCCTGTGCATGCGTGGCTCGAGGCTATGGCGGATCGGATACTGGCCGAATCGGGGGCGCACACTATTGCCTTCTCGCTGGAGGATGCCCAGTTCATCGCCGACGATCTGCGGGCTCTGCGTGACGCCCTACGGTGTCTGGCCGCGGAGGTCACCGCAGATCCGAGACCGCCGACATCGGGCATGACGCACACCCAGGCCGTCACCATGATCAACACGCTTGCTCGTGCTCGGGCAGAGCTGGTATGGCCGGTGGGCGGAGAACCCAGCAGGGCGGCGACGGCCCGCGGATCGCAAGCACGGTTGACGGTCGGTCTGATCGCGCGTCAGGCGATCGACTTCTTCGGTGGCCCGGAACGTCACCGGCTGCGGGCCTGCCTGTCGTCGCACTGCGTGCTCTATTTCGTCAAGGAACATCCCCGTCGCGAGTGGTGCACCCCGAAATGCGGTAACCGTGCGCGGGTGAAGCGGCATTACGACCGCCAAACCTCGACGGGTGCTTAGCCGCTGTCGGTGACTGCGCGCCGCTTCTCCAAGTACACCTTGGCCGCTGTGGCGGCGGCCGGGAGCGTCGACAAGATGGCGATCACCAGGATGAAGACGTCCAGATGCTCACCGACGAAGGCGACGTTACCCAGAAAGTAGCCGACCGTCGTCAGCCCGACACCCCATGCCGCACTACCAATAGCGTTGTACAGCAAGAAAATTGGATACCTCATGCCAGACATGCCGGCGATGACCGGGGTGAAGGTGCGGACCACGCCGATGAACTGCGCGACGAGCAGCGTCTTGGGTCCGTGTCTGTCGAAGAACTCTCGAGAGGCGGTCAGATACCGCTGTTTGAAGAAACGTGCGTCTTCTTTTCTGAACAATGCCGGGCCGAGCCGGCGTCCGATGAAGTACCCGCATTGACTTCCCAGTAGGGCCGCTAACGCCGCACATGGCGCCAGCACCTGGATCGAGACAGGGGAATTCGGCTGAGCGGCAATCAGCCCCGCGGAGAACAACAGCGTGTCACCGGGCAGGAAGGGAAATAGTAAGCCAGTTTCGATGAAGACGATGACCATGACGCCGGCCAGGACGGCGCCGCCGAATAGTCCGCCCTCGCCCAGCCAATACATCGGATCCATGACGTCCGAGGGCGCCAGACCCATGTCCATGGCTGGAAGTTAGCCACGGAACATGGCGGGACAGGAAACAACACGAGAACCCCACCTGGCGTGCTCGCGGTCGGTGAGCGTTCGGGTGTGACTGATGAGTGGCAACCGGGTGAATACTCTCGACGTTCGACGGTTCGCGGAATACCTTGACGAGCATGGCCCGCACCACCTTCAGCGTCGCGACGTTCAACATGTACAACCTGCAGGACGCAGACACTCCGCTCTATGCCACGTCGAAGCCATGGACTCCCGAGGAGTTCAAGCGCAAGACCGAATGGGCGGCATGGCAACTGGGGACTCTCGGCGCCGACATCGTCGGCTTGCAGGAAGTGTGGAGCAAAAGTGCCCTGGAGGCGGTCCTTGCGGTAGATCCGCAGAGCCTGGCCGACGAGTACGACGTCCTGGCCACTCCGGCGGTAGGAACCTCGATTACCTGCGCCGCGTTGGTGCGCAAGGGCCTCCTCACCGGAGAGCCCAAATGGATAACCGACTTCCCCAAGGCGGTGCGGCTTGAATCCAGGGATGACCCGGCCGATCCCCAGGCGCCTGTCATCGACGTCTCGATCAAGAGCTTTTCCCGGCCGGTCTTGAACTTTCAGGTTCAGCTGCGCGACGACGAACCGGCCACGGAAATCTTTGTGGTGCACCTCAAGTCCAAGCTGCCCACGCAGATCAGCAAGGAGGCCTGGTACAAGAAGTCCTCGGCGACGTATCGGCCACATCAACAGGCGCTGGGCGATGGGATCTCAACCATCCGCCGTACGGCCGAGGCGGTAGCCGTACGGGTGCTGCTCAACGGCGTCATGCGCGACACGGAGACTCCGGTCGTCGTACTGGGCGATATCAACGACGGCAAGGAGAGCAACACGGCCAACATCCTGACGAGCCAGCCGCGCTATCTCGTCGGAGACTCGCAGGGGGGCAGTGATTTTGGTCTTTATTCGGCGCAGACGTTGCAGGAGTACCGGGACACCCGCGACGTGTATTACACCCACGTGCATCAAGATCTGCGGGAGTCGCTCGACCACGTGATGGTGAGCGAGCAGTTCTATGACCACAGCCGCAAGCGGGTGTGGCTCTTCGAAGGGCTGCTGATCAACAACGATCATCTCAACTTCGAGAATCATCGGGAGACTGGTACCGGAGACCACGGCATCGTCAGGGTGAGCTTTAAACACGACCCCGTGAAGTGACAGTCACGAGACGCTGAGAACTCTTCGGTCGCCGAGAGGGGTCGCCAGTGGCACGGCGAGGCTGCCTTGAACGGCGATCAGGATGCAGGCCTTGCCTGCGGCCTCCGGCGGCGTACCACCGCGCAACGCAACCGCGACGGCGTCGTCGGTCTCTCGGACAGTGGCGTGCACGCCGTGGCACTGTGGGGTGCCGCTGGTGAAGTACACGATCACGGCCGTGCTGTCGGGGGACCGACTCCACGTGTCGAATGTCATCGGACGGCTGTCGAGGATTCGTGCGTCGTCCTCAAACACGACAGATGAAGCGGGAAGCGCGACCTCGGTCGGGGTAGCCGCCGAGGTATCGGCTGCTGCTCGTGGCGTATCGAGCCCGCCGTCGCCACAGCCCACCAGGAGGGCGAGGGGGAGGACTGCCATCACAACCAGGTGCATGGCACCACGGTATGCGCCCGACCGGACTATTTGGCGATCTGCGGCGAGAGCAGGGCACGGACCTCTTCGTCGGAGACCTGACGAAAGTCCTCGTACGCATCCCCCACTGCCTGGAATGGAGAGGGACAACAGGCGACCACGAAATCGTCCACCAGGGAATTGAATCGGTGGAACGCCGATCGAGGTGCAACAGGAACGGCCGCCACCACCCGAGCCGGCGATGTTCGCCTGATCGCGAGCAGTGCGACCCGCATCGTGGCGCCGGTGGCGACGCCATCGTCGACCAGAATGGTTGTCTTGCCCTCGATTTCGATACTGCGATGTCTCAGGTACAGCCGTTCGCGCCGGGCGAGCTCACGACGTTCATTGGTGGTCACAGTGCGGAGCTGTTCCTGGCTGATCCCCATGGTGCGCACAATGCCCTCGTCGACGACTACCTCTCCGCCGCTGGCGATGGCACCCATCGCGTACTCCTCGTGTCCGGGTACGCCGAGCTTACGAACGACCAGCACCTCTAACGGGGCATTCAGGGCTGTCGCGATCTCCCGCCCCACCGGTATTCCGCCGCGAGGCAACGCGAGCACCACCACATCCTGCTCCTGGTACGGCGCAAGGATGCCTGCCAGTACGCGGCCCGCGTCCTGGCGATCACTGAACATCCGATGCGTGTGCGACATGGGAGGGACTCGGAATGCTTGCCCGGATGTCTCCATCTTCCAACTGCGATCCCGCGCTGACAACAGTTGCACCACGGGCATTCTCGAAAAGCCTGTTACGGACGGTCGACACTGAATGCGGGAGCCAGACCGCCTGAACGGGAACCAATGGGGGATTGGCGATCTCGATCACCTTCACCTTGCCGTGGTAGACGGCGCCGGGGTCATCGGTGACGAACGCGCAATGATCGGGGTGGGCCAGCACGGCCGTATGCGGCGGAGTGCCCTGCACCGGATTGACCAGCAATTGGGGTTCGAAACCGCTTCGACGGCAATGTGAAACCAGCAAGTCCGTGTAGTACGAGTGTCGAGGTGGAGCCCACACCACGATGGGGTGCTCGGCGATCTCCGTGATGTCGATGCGATTGTGGGCGGCAAGGGGGTGAGAGCGCACGACGGCGATACGCAACGGCTGATACAGCAGGGTGTCGGTGGCCAAATCTGCGGGCATATCCACCCCGCGCCGTAGGGCCAAGTCCAGTGAGCCGTCCAGGAGGCCATCACCGATGGTGCTCGGGAAGACCTGTCGGACGGTGATCGACACTGTGGGATCCGCGATGACCGTCGGCTCGATGATCCGGTAGACCTCCTCACTGGAAATCGCCGGAGAGTGTCCGATGACAAAGGCCCGCTGGGGATTCGAGTGGTTTCGTGTCGCATTGGCCAGCACGCGTATTCCGGCTAGAAGTGGTTTTGCACCGGTGTACAGCTCGTGGCCGGCATCGGTCAGTTGCAGGCTGCGTTGCGCGCGTGAGAAGAGCGCGACGCCGAGGTCGCGCTCGAGCTGGCGTATCGCCGAGGACAGTGCCTGTTGCGTGATGAACAGCTCAGCCGCCGCGGCCGCGAGCGTCGGGGCTTCCGCGGCCACGACGAACTGAAACAATCGCCGGGAATCCAGCAAATTGACCAGTGAACTACCCTCTGCTGTCGCGCTCATCTGCAATGACAACTCCTGATTGTGTTTATACAAGAATAATGTGGTTTTCCCTTGTGCTACCTAAACCTACGATTCGTATGGAGATGTGGGCGATCGTGGAGCCCACCCGCAATGACAAGGCCACAACGTACTAGAGGGAGATACTCGAGTGACAGATCATTCACTAAAGGGCAAGACTGTTCTTATCACCGGTGGCGGCAAGAATCTAGGTGGTCTCATTGCCCGGGATCTGGTCGCCAACGGCGCTGGTGCGGTCGCGATCCACTACAACAGCCCGTCGAGCAAGGATGCCGCGGATGAGACGGTGGCTGCCCTCCAAGCGGCCGGAGCGAAGGCAGTGGCGTTCCAGGGAGACCTGACCACCGGGGACGCGGTAAGCAAACTGTTCGCAGATACCGTTGAAGCGATTGGGCGTCCCGACATCGCGATCAACACCGTCGGCAAGGTCATCAAGAAGCCGTTCACCGAGATCACCGAGGAGGAGTACGACTCCGCGAGCGCGGTGAACGCCAAGTCCGCTTTCCTGTTCCTCAAGGAGGCCGGGAAGCATGTCAACGACAACGGCAAGATCGTCACGCTGGTGACGTCGCTGCTGGGGGCGTATACCCCGTTCTACGCGGCCTACGCGGGGACCAAGGCGCCTGTCGAGCACTTCACCCGCGCCGCTTCGAAGGAATTCGGGGAGCGCGGCATTTCGGTGACCGCCGTGGGCCCGGGTCCGATGGACACCCCGTTCTTCTACCCGGCCGAGGGTGAAGACGCGGTGGCGTACCACAAGACGGCTGCCGCACTCTCGCCGTTCTCGAAGACCGGACTGACCGATATCGAAGACATCGCTCCGTTCATCCGGTTCCTCGTCAGCGACGGTTGGTGGATCACCGGGCAGACCATCCTGATCAACGGTGGCTACACCACGAAGTAGTCACCGGTTGCGATAGCGACCCCTATAGCTCTATGAGCAGCTGACCACCGCCGAGTGTCGACTTGTCGGGCGAAAGTGCGAGTCGACGGCGCGACAAGTCGACACTCGGCGCGGATTATGGTGACTGCATGACGGGTGCTCTTGATGGGATCCGGGTGCTGGAGTTGGGCACCCTGATCGCCGGGCCTTTCGCAGGGCGGTTACTCGGGGATATGGGCGCCGAGGTGCTCAAAATCGAGCCGCCCGGTGCGCCGGATCCGCTGCGGACGTGGGGGCAGGCCGAGGTCGATGGGCACCATGTTTTCTGGACGGTGCACGCACGCAACAAAAAGGCCATCACTCTGGATCTGCGGACCGAGCCCGGACACGCGCTGTTCCTCGATCTCGTCGAGAAGTCGGATGTGATCGTCGAGAACTTCCGGCCCGGCACCCTGGAGAAATGGGGCCTTGGCTACGACGTTCTGGCCGAACGCAACAAGGGCATCGTCTTGGTTCGTGTTTCCGGTTACGGGCAGACCGGTCCGGACGCGCACAAGGCCGGATACGCCTCGGTGGCCGAGGCCGCCAGTGGGTTGCGGCATCTCAACGGCTTTCCGGGCGGTCCGCCGCCCCGGATGGCGCTCTCGATCGGCGACACCCTTGCCGGGATGTTCGCCGCCCAGGGTGCGCTGGCCGCGCTGTACCGGCGAACCGTCACCGGCCGCGGACAGATCGTCGACACGGCACTGACCGAGAGTTGTTTGGCAGTGCAGGAATCCACCATTCCTGATTACGACGTGGGTGGGGTGGTGCGTGGCCCGTCGGGAACCCGGCTGGAGGGCATTGCGCCATCGAACATCTATCAGAGCGCGGACGGCAGCTGGGTGGTCATCGCGGCCAATCAAGACACCGTGTTCCGCAGGCTGTGCGAAGCGATGGATCAGCCGCAGCTGAGCACTGATGAGCGCTTTGTCGATCACGTTGCGCGGGGCCGCAATCAGGACGAACTCGACGCGATCATCGCCGAATGGGCGGCTGGGCGTCTACCCGCCGACATCATCGACGTGCTCAGTGCGGCCGGTGTCATCGCAGGCCCTATCAACACCGTCGCCGATGTGGTGCAGGACCCACAGCTCAAGGCCCGAGAGATGCTCGTCGAACATTTCGATGAACGGCTCGACCGGTCGGTGCTGGGGCCCGGCGTGGTCCCGGTGCTGTCCGAATCGCCGGGCGGTGTCCGCAACGCCGGCCCGGCCCGGCCCGGCCAGCACAACGAGGACGTCTTTGGGGGACTGCTGGGCAGGAGCGCCGACGATATCGAAAAGTTGCGGGCCGAGGGGGTCGTATGATTCTGCCTGCCCACGTCACTATCCGCGAGGTCCTGCTGCGGGACGGACTTCAGCTTGAGGCACCGATCTCGTTGGCGGACAAGCTGACACTGCTCGATGCGATAGCGGCGACAGGGGTGCGAGAGGTGGAGGCCACCGCATTCGTCTCACCCTCCAAGATGCCGGCGCTGGCCGACGCCGCCGAGTTGTCGGCGCAGCTGCACAACTACCCGGATATCGAATTCTCTGCCCTCATCGCCAGCCCCAACGGCGCCAAGCGTGCCCTGGCGGCGGGACTGACCTCGCTGGAGTATGTGGTTTCGGCATCCGATGGACACAGTCGAGCCAACGTCGGCACTAGCAGCGCCGAGGCCACCGCGCGCATCGAGGAAATCGTGGCGCTCGCCCGTGAAGCCAATGCCACGGTGGAGGTGATAGTGGCCTGTTCATGGGACTGCCCCTTCGACGGGCCCACCCCGGAACATCGAGTGCTCGACATCGTGCGCCGAGCCCGCGATTGGGGGGTGGACCGTTACGCCGTTGCCGACACCATCGGCACTACGACACCGCGCCGCGTCGCGAATCTCGTTGCGGCGGTGCGGCCCATCGTCGGTGATGCACCGCTGGGCGCACATTTTCACAACACCCGTGGATCTGGTTTGGCCAGCGCGTACGCCGCTGTGCAATCCGGAGTGACGCGGCTGGACTCCTCGATCGGCGGACTCGGTGGCTGCCCGTTCGCGCCGGGCGCGACCGGCAACATCGCCACCGAGGATCTGGTGTATCTGCTGCGGGACAGCGGTATCGGCGTCGATGTGGACCTCGAAGCCGCGATCGCGGCCGCCCGGGTGGTGCAATCGGTCGTCGGGCACGAGGTGCCCAGTGCCTTGTTGCGTGCCGGTGATCGGGTGCTGAACTAGATCGCCGGTTTCAGCGGGTTGTGCTCGGCGTAAATCTGCTCGATGCGCGCCTCGTCGATGCGGTTGCGGACCTGTTGTGACTCGTGGGTATCCCGGATGACCTTGGCCAGCCCGAAGCAACTGGTGACCAAGAACAGGGTGCACACCGCGAGGAACGCGCGGGGCCACGGTGATATCGGTAGGTAGACGATGCCGCCCAGCGTGGAGGCGAATGCGACCGCGAAGGCGATTGCGGACTGAACGTAGTACGCCGTGGAGGCGCGGACGGTGGGCTCCGATGTGCTCATGAGACCACGGTGGCAGCTGAGGCCCGATAGGGCATGAGTAGAGCTACCCGAATTGTCGACGCAAGTTTGCGTGCGGGCCGCCGGTAGCGATACGGGGTTGGGTCACAAGAAATGGGCGCCTCAGACTGGCTTCGGTCACGAACTTGTGCGATTGCGCTTCTGTGGGTGCTGGTAGGAGGGCTAGCTTGCTAACTGACTCGCGAGTCAGTTAATGGCAACTCGTACTCAAGGAGGACCATGTCCACTCCGGTGCTGATCGGGATCGTCGTGGGAGTGCTGGCCCTCGGGGGCTTGCTGGGGGCTGTGGTGCTCTTCGCCCTGGCTTCCGGCGACAGCGGGCCGCGACGCTTCGGGGTGACCATGCCGGACACCGACTTTTTCGACAAGGGGGCATCGTTCGCTGTCACCGCGCAGGTCACCGTGCCGGGGCCTGTCGAGCGGGTGTGGACTCAGGTCTCCGAGGGCGGCTACCTGGAGACGATTCCCTTTGTGTCCGGCCCGGTGAGATCGGGTGACCAGGTGGTGACTCGCACTCCGCTGTTCGCGATCACCGAGAAGGTAGTTCACAGCGAAGAGGGCCTCAAGCTGGTCGCGATCGGGACCGGTGTTTCGGTTCCCTTGGTTCTCAAGGCATTCGGTGAGCGTTGGGAGCTCGCCGCTGATGGGAACAAGGTGCTGGTGCGCTGGACAGTGGCGTTCACTCCGAAGTGGGTGGGATGGTTCCCGTTGCGCTGGACGGCGTTCGCGGTGCGCCCCTTCCTGCGGACGCTGTTGTTCCTGGCTATCCGTTAGCGGCGGCCCGCGACAGCGGGACGTCTCCGAGCACGATCCCGCTGAACATAGTGGCGATCGTATCGGCGACTTCTGTCATTGTCGTTGCGGGATCATCGGATTCGGCGATGATGCTGTTGGCGGTGACAAACATGGTCATGAGCATCCGGGCGGCCATATGGGTGTGCACGCCGGCCTTCAGTTCATGACGAGCGGCAAGAGTCTCCATGAGTGTGACCAAGGGAGGCAGCACGATGGTCTCGTCGATGTGGCGGTAGGTCTCCTCGCCGAGGACCATCGGCGCTTGGCGCATGAGCTCCCGGTAGGTCCTGTCGTCACGCGATCGGGACAGGTACACCCATGCTGACGTGGCGGCGACCTGCGGGCCGTTGGCGCCGGGTTTGTCCAGGAGGCGGATGGCCGTGGTGACGGTATCGGCGGTCTCGGTCAGGCATTCGGTGAGCAGGGCGCTGAACATCGCTTGCTTGTCGGAGAAGTGGTAGTAGAACGTGCCCTTGCTGACTTCGATGCTGCTGACGATGTCGTCGACGGTCACGCTGTTGTAGCCGGTCGTCGTGAAATGCCGGCGCGCGGAATCCAGAAGGTCCGAACGAGTCTGTTCTGCGTACATCTGCCGCCGTGTCGCCATGCAGGCAGTTTAGTCAGATGCCGACTCAAGGTCGGTTTCTGAACGAGCAGTACTACCAGACCAATCGAGCTAGATAGGTTTGTGCGTACCGCCGTACCGCCACGGTATCGGTGATATCGAGTACGCCGGCGCGGTTGGTGAGCAGGGAACCAACCAGTCGCACAAGGATTTCCGACACCGCCAGCACCGCGTCATCGGGCATTGTGGCGCCGCTGTGCCGCAGGCTGGACGCCACCAGCGCGCTGGCTCGCACAATGGCCTTCTCGCCAGAAGGCGTGTTGAGGCCGATGACGAGTTCGGGTTCGTTCTCGATGATGGTGCCCGCTAGCCGGCTTTCCATGATGAGCCGCATGGCCAGCGTGAAGCACTCGACGATGGCGCCCTGGGCATCCTGGCCGTTGGCGGCGACGGCGAGCTGGCCGAAGATGCCCAGACTCTCTGCCTCGATGAGGTGCTCGAACAGCGCTTCCTTGGTGGGGAAGCGACGGTAGAGGGTGCGGCGGCTCACCCCGGCGCGACGTGCGATGGCGTCCATGTTGGCGCGGCGCATACCGTGCCGCTCGAACTCAATGCGGGCGGCATCGAGTACGGCATCGGTGGGTGGGGCGCTGGTCACCCCCACGAGTGTGGTCATGCCGCCCGGTTGTATAGCGGGCGGGGGTCGACTCCTTCACGATTCCAGCCCTCGGACGCCCACGGCAGGTACAGCGCCCGCACCGGCAGCCTGTTGAACAACGGGTTCAATGCGCGCATGACCGTGGCGAAGCGCTGGAAGTTGCGTTCCTTCTTGTCGCTCCACTCCAGTCGGCAGACCTGCTTCATCTGCGGCGGGAGCGTTCCGACGACGACCGTCCGGATGAAGGCGTTCAGTGGCGCCGACAGCAGACGCCACAGCGGCTTGGGAATCTGCTTGGGCCCGGGCACGCCCTGGCGGATGTAACCCGTCGCGTAGAGGATCGTCTTTGTCGGCACGAACCGGTCGAACATGCCCTCCATGTAGGTGACGAACTCGTCGTACGTCTGCGGCTGATTGCGTGCACTGACCCCGTAGAGGCTGTACCAGACCTTGCTCTCCTCGAAGATCCGCACCTTCTCGGCGTAGGAGAGACGCCGGATGAATGTGTCGGTGATGTACAAGACCTGATCGACGAAAGTCGCATGCGCCCAATAGAAGAGCTCGGGATTGAGTGCGTGGTAACGCGATCCGTCGCTGATGGTTCCGGTGATCGGCTTGTGGAAATCACGCACCATCCGCCCCCACTTCTGTGGGTCCGCCGAGTAGATGGTCTTCATGATGGGCGGCCCGGAGCGGCGTGCGCGGCCAAGGGTGTCGGTGAAGATCACCGAATGGTCCTCGACCGCCTTACCCAGCTGTTCGATGCAGTTCTCGGTGCCGGCGAGCCGCTGAAAGCCGAGTACGCCACGGACATCCCCGTAGAACTTCCACACCAGGGAGTCGGCGCCCAGCCGCGGGGTTTCCACGGAGTCGTCCGCAGGGTCTTCTACGGGCATGGGGATTGCTTCCCGGAGCCCCTCGTCGAGGCTGACGGGACGGGTGATGGCGCTCTGATCAACCATGAGCACCACGCTAACTCAATGGCACAAAAGTGCGCAAGTGTGCCATTGAGAGGGTTTGGGCCTACTGGTTGAGAAGGAAGCCCAGCTTCTCTCGGTTCTGCTCAAACCAGGCGGCCTCGGCGCCTGCCTCGGGGAAAATGAGCCCGGCTTCCATGACTGCGGAGGCGTCCTGTTCGGAAATGCTCAGGACGAGTTCCTCCTCCGGCTGGCCCGTCAGCTCGTGCCAGGCGGACGAGAGTTCACGGAGCAGTTGTTGACGTTGTTCCAGGGAACGCCCTGAACGGATAGTGCCTGCGATGAAGGTGGTGTCGCTTTCCGGTTTTCCCGCCAGATAGTGGTGGCCTGGTTGGTATTCATTGAAGACCACGTGGACGAATACCGCCGGAGCGCCGGTGATTTCGCAGTGAATACGTGTGAATTCCTGGGCGATGGTCTGCCGCACCTCGTCGGTGAGGCTCTCCGCGCGTGTTATGCACTGGTAGAGAGGCATATCGCGTATTCCTTGTCCTCAGTCGGTGAAATCGATGCGCACCGATATGGGGGTGGTCTCCAGTGCCTTGACCACCCGGGCGCCGACGGCCCCGAACTTGCGGCCCCGCGCGACGACATCGTCATCGGGCCGGAACTGGGCGGTTCCGGTACGCCACCGGTTTCCCTGCTTCAGGCGGACATTGGGATTCGCGGCAATATTGCTGCCCCAGCCCGAGCGGGTGCCGTGCTGGCTGATCACCCACGCGCCTGTCGCATCGAATTGGACCGAGACCGGGACCCGCCGTAGCTGGCCGGTCTTGCGTCCGGTGGTTTCCAGCTCCGAGGCGAGCGCTGTGCGCAGACCAAGCTTCGTCAGGGCCGAGACGGCAGGGTTGAGCAGGTAACGGCCCATGGCGCGCTCTCTGCGGAACTTGCGCAGTGTCTTGTCCGTCATGAACTTCTCCTTCTCCGAAAGGCGTCGACCCCGTTGTTCTTGAGGAGTCGAAGTGCCGTGATCCACGGGCCGATGGTGGGGTCCGGGTCGGTCCCCGCGCCCAGGCGGTGCAGTTGGGTGTTATGCCACTGGAGTTCCAGTGCGCTCAGGAAAGACTTCGCCCTGCCGGTCGATGCCAGCCAGCCAGGTAGGGGCAGTGAAGCATCCGGAACGGTCAGCTTGTCCTTACGCGCCGTCAGCAGGCTGTCGGCGGACTCGGGATTGACAGTTGTCGGGCGTCCGAGCCCCACGACATCGCAATCGCCCGATCGGATGGCGTCGGACATGGCGGCTTCCGTGCGGAAACCTCCTGTTACGGCGATCGGGACGTCACCGGCCGCCTCGCGGGCGGTGCGGGCGTACTCGAGGAAGTAGGCCTCGCGGGCCTGGGTCGACGCCGATGTCACCAGCGGCCTGCCCTCCATCGCCGGTGATTCGTAAGTACCACCGCTGATTTCGATGAGGTCGACCTCTTCGGAGGCGAGTGCCGCGATGACTGCCCGCGACTCTTCCTCGGTGAAGCCTCCACGCTGGAAGTCTGCGGAGTTGAGCTTGATGGCGACCGAGAAGCCGGGGCTCACCGCCGCCCGCGTGCGGCGGACAACCTCGAGAACGAAACGCATCCGATGTTCCGGGTCGCCTCCCCACCGGTCGGTGCGCCGATTGGTACGTGGCGACAGGAACTGTGCCACCAGATAGCCGTGTGCGCCGTGGATCTGAACACCGTCGAACCCGGCCGCATCGGCGATCGACGCCGTGGTCGCGTACCGGTCGATGATGTTCTCGATCTCGTCATCGGTGAGTTCACGTGGCGCTTGCCATCCGGGGACGTTCATCTTGATCGCGGACGGTGCCACCGGCTGGGACGCCGTGGCGAGCGGGTTGGCTTGCCGCCCTGGGTGGTTCACCTGCATCCAGATCAGGCCGCCGCCATCCTTGGTTGCCTTAGCCCAACGCGACAGGCCATCGAGATGCCGGTCGTCTTCGATGACCACATTTCCTGGCTCACCCAGGTGGCTGCGGTCAACCATCACATTGCCGGTGACGACGAGGCCGAACCCGCCGGTGCCCCAGCGGCGGTACAACTCGACGAGCCGGTGGTCGGGTCCCTGAGAGGTGTCGCCGAGGCCCTCGCTGAGGGCCGACTTCATCAGTCGATTGCGCAGTACCTGGCCCGAGGCCAGTGGAAGAGGATCGTGTAGGTCTGCCACTCGGCCGACGGTAGTACACCGATTGGTTTACCGCAATGTTCCGATAAATGCCCGGGCCCGGCGGCGACTCGGTAGACTGAGCGGTATAGTTAACACCTGACAAGTTGGGAGGCGGGCAGGATGTCGGCACGTGACACGTTGATCGCTAGCGTGACGGGTCTGGTGCGGCGCCGGGGCGTCGCGGGAACCGGTCTCAACGCACTGCTGGAAGACAGCGGTGTGTCACGGAGAACCATCTACCTCAACTTTCCCGGCGGTAAGCAGGAACTGGTCGCCGAGGCGACCCGCCTCGCGGGACAAGAGCTGACGGCCATCATCAAGGCGGCCGGTGACGATATCGATCCGGCACACGGCATTCAGTTGTTCATCGAACTGTGGAAGGCGCAACTCGGCGAAACCGAGATGCAGGCGGGGTGCCCGATCGTCGCCGCCGTGCTGGGACGCACCGAGGCGCCCGAGGCCTCGGCGGTGGCGGCGGATGCATTCGAGGATTGGCAGGCCATTCTCACCGAGCGGCTTACGCGCTATCACGTGGCTGCCGAGGCGGCACGCTCGCTGGCCCGGACCATGATCGCGGCGATCGAAGGCGCCGTCATCATGTCGATCGCCGCGCAGTCGACGGAGACGCTCGACGACGTCGGTGAGCGGCTGGCAGAGCTCATCAGGCTGTACGTCCCCGCCGGCACCGCGCCGTAATCCTCCACCACGCAAGAGCCGCCAGTAGGGTCTGCTGATGCGTGCATGGAGCGTGGTGCTCACCATCCCGGTGGTAGCACTGCTGCTACAGCCGCTATGGGCGCCGCGGTGGGGATCGGGAATTCTCGGGGAAATCACCGCAACCGGCCCAGTGGCAGCGGTGACCACCATCGTGACGTTCTTCGGCCTGGTGGCTCTCTATTGCCTTACCCTGCAGCGCATTCTCGTGCGCCTGCCCAAATGGGGGCGCACGCGGTCTCCTCGGTCGGTGTGGTTGATGTTCGCCCTGCCCTTCAACTTCGTTGAAGATTTCTTCATCGTCAACGACATCGCCGGAAGCGTTGCGGCATCGCCGACCATTAGCGATATCAATCGAAATATCTGGCGTGCAACGGGTTTAGCGTGGTGCGCATTGCAAATCGTTTCACTGCTCCCCGGGCCGCTTGGATTGGTTGGCGGTGCGCTCGCGATGCCGGTGTGGCTGGGCAACTGGATTCACGCCGGGAGCATTGCCCGGACGCTATCGCGCGCGCCCCTTTCCCGTGATCAGCGGTAGGTCCAAAGTAGTGCGGATACCCGCATCGGCTGCGACGACGGCAGGTACCGCGTTGACCACGCGCATCGCCGTCGCGATCAGATTGGCGTAGTTGTGATCACCGTGTGCGCTGAACGATCCCAAATCCAGTATGTAGCTGGGCTCCCCGGTGATCTCGACACGATAGGTGCCACCCTCGTGTGCGGGCTGTGGCCAGTCCGGCGCTAGATCCTCGCGCAGGCGGGTGAAGTGCTCAAGGACCGTCACCACCTTGCCGCCCTTCATCCCACGAACCTCGAAGTGCAGCGCGGCCATGGTGCCCGCAGGGATATGTCCCGATGAGATATCGAAATCCTCAGGTGCGGATAGCTTTTCGTACTTCTCGGTGACCTCGTCCAATTCGATGCCCAGACCGGCCGCGAGCTGCCTCACCACCGAACCCCAGGCCAGCGACAGTACTCCCGGCTGCAGCAAGAGGGGGGTCTCGTCCATCGGCCTACCAAAGCCCATGACGTCGAACATCACCGTTGCGCTGTCGTACGTCGCGTAGTCGACGATCTCGATACAGCGCACCTGATCGACGTGCTGGCAGGTACCCATGAGCGCCAGCGGCAGCAGGTCGTTGGCAAAACCAGGATCGATACCACCGACAAAGATCGACGAGCTGCCTTCCCGTGCTGCGGCTTCGATGGGTTCCAGCATGTTATCCGGCAGGACGCCCCACGGATACTGCAGAAACACCGGCGCGCTGGCGGCGACGTTGATACCGGCTGCCAGGATCGAGCGCAAGTCCTCGATCGCCTCCATCAGGCGGTTGTCGGTCATAGCGGTGTACACCACGCAGTCGGGCTTGAGTGCCAAGATCTCGGTGGCATCGGTGGTCGCGGCGACACCGGTGGTGGTGGCGAGCCCGGCCAGCTCACCGGCGTCTTTTCCGGCCTTGTTGGCTCCGGACACCCATACGCCGACGAGTTCCATGGTCGGGTCGGTGATTACCCCGGCGAGCGCATGCTGGCCGACATTTCCTGTGCCCCAGACGGCTACACGTGTCTTCGTCATATCAGGTTCCTTCTGGAAGAAGTCAGGCGAGGTCGGGTAGGGGAATGTCGAGATTGGGTGCGATGAGGCCGCCATCGACTTCGAGGACCTTGCCGGTGAGAAAGCTGCCGGCTGGCGATGCGAGATAGATTGCGGCCGCCGCGATATCGGCCGGATCGCCCAGCCGGTGCAGTGGCGTGTTCTTTTCGAGAGTCCCGCGCACTTCGTCGTTGCCCGCCACGACCTCCAGTGCAGAGGTGAGTATAGAGCCGGGGGCGATGCCGTTGACGCGGATTCTCGGACTCAAATCCATTGCAGCCGTGCGGGTGTAATGCGCAAGCGCACCCTTGGCGGTGCAGTATCCGAGGAAGGCGCGGCCCGGAAGCCGGCCCATGGTGGACGTGATGTTGATGACCGAAGCGTTGTCAGACTTGAGTAGGTGCGGCACCGCGGTACGTAACAGTGCGTGACCGTTGAGAACATTGAAGGAGAAGGCCTCGGCGAGGTCGTCGTTAGTGGTGTCCAAGAAGGGTTTCGGCGTGGTGCCGCCCACATTGTTGACCACGATGTCGAGTCGCCCGAACCGGTCGACGGCCTTCTGTGCCAGGGAGGCGGATGCTTCGGTATCGGACAGATCGGCCACGACGACCTCGGCCTGGCGTCCCGCGGCAGCCACCTTCGCGGCGACCTCGTGCAGTTGGGATTCGGTACGCGAGGCGATCAGCACATCGGCACCCGCCTGCGCGAAGGCCTCCGCGATCGCCGCGCCCAGTCCGCGACCCGCGCCGGTAACGATCGCGACGTTGCCGTCGAGCCTAAAGCGGTCCAGAATCATGTCTACCTCCGTGTCGAATATTCGACTACCTTGGGGCGAATAGTCGATGCACTGTAGACCTGGGCACTGCAACGCGCAAGAGGGAGGGAACCTATGCCGACCATTTCACCGCCGACCGCACGCGTCATAAGAATCGTGGAAATGCTCGCTACTGCAACACAACCCAAATCGCTGAGCGAGATCGCCGCAAGTACAGGTATTCCCCGTGCCACCGCCACCGCCGTGGTGAACGAGCTGGAATCGGCGGGATGGTTGACGCGCGATGGTGAGCTTCGTTATCGGGTTGGGCCGGCGATGCCACGTGCGGTTGAGGCGACCATGCCCCGCGAGGTTCAGGACGTGCTGGGCCGAATCGCCGGGGCAGCGCAGGCGGGGGCGACCATCAGCCGAATCAGTCCGAAGACATTGACGATCGTCGCCAAGGCGCAAGCGGGACACAGGGCTGTCACCGGATTCGCGGTCGGGCAGACGATACCTCTGGCCTTTCCCGCGGGTTCGGCCGTGATGCCCTGGCGTTCATCGGAAGAACGCGCGCAGTGGCTCGACACCGCCCGCGGCTTGAGCGCGCGTTCCGGCCAGCGGCTTCTGCGGCAGGTTTCCGACTGCGGATACGTGATCTACCGCCCCGACCATGACGACACCGGGATGGTTGATCTGCTCTCGGATCTGCTCGGTTCGGTGGGCTCGGAGGTGATGGAGGCGGCGCTCCGCGAACGGTTGTTGCGACAGCTGTCCCGGCTCACCTCGCGTCTGTACTCGCGCGACGAGCTGGTATCCGACGATGTGCTGCCGATCAGCTATCTAGCGGCGCCCATCTTCGTGGGTGCCGATGCCTCCTACGAACTTCAGCTGGGGCCGCTGCTGCCCAGTGCGACCCGCGCGGAGCGAGAAGTACTGATTACGACGTTGACCCGGGGGGCCCGGGAGCTGTCGGGGCTGATGACGCTCTAGCGGACTGTCCGGATAGGTGCCGTTGCAACACCGAATCACTCAAACGTCAGGTTCAGGATCTGGGTGCCTATGCCACTAAACCCATTCAGCGACCTCGCCGTCGCGATGTCTTAGTGCTCTGCGTTTGGGTTGACGCAGCCGGGACAGCGCGGCGCTCCACAGCAGGCGGGCACCGGAGCTCATCTCGGCAGGCTTGAACATTCCGTGTTTAGCCATCAACGCATGGGCACGTGTCTTGGTTTTCAGCGTCGCCTTGCTCATGTGTCCAGAATCGAATGGGGGCTGCGGGTCGTACTCGATGGCGAGCTGAGTTGCCTCGGCATGCGCGACCCCGGCGACCTCGGCGGCCACGGACAGCCCCAAGTCGATTCCGGCGGAAACACCGGCAGCGGTAATGATCTTGCCGTCCTTCACGATGCGCTCGTGAGAATCCGGACGAGCGCGGAAGGGGGCGAGAAGGTCAAGGGCCCGCCAGTGCGAGGTAGCCCTTCTACCTTCCAGAAGCCCTGCGGCAGCCAGGATTACCGACCCGCTGCACACCGAAACTGTGTGGATGGTGGTTTCGTGGACTGCCCGCAGCCACGCCAACAACTTCTCGTCTCTGGCGGTGGACATCGTCGATGTGGCGGAGCCGGGGACCAGGACGATGTCGGGTGTGGGCGTCTCGGCGAACGAATGCGTCGCGCCGAGAAAGAGCACGCCGGAGTCGGTGGCGATGGGCCCGGGTTCGTGCCACACGAAACGTAGTTCGGCATCCGGCAGAATCCGGAGCACTTCGTAGGGCCCGACCATGTCTAGCGCGGTCATACCGGGGTAGGTGACAAATGCGATCTGCATGAGAGTTCTCTTTCGGGATCGAAAGGACGGGGTGATTGGGTCAGTGCGTGTTGCCCAGATACGCGTCGAGGTCGATTTCGATCTTCAGTTGCGGCAGCATCAGACTGGCCACGCGCACCATCGTGGCTGCCGGTGGGTGGTCCCCACCGAAGACTTCTTTGAAGGCCCGCGAGATGGCGTCGGCGTCATCGGTCTCCGTATAGAAGATCCGGACGCGAACCACGTCGGATGGTTGCGCCCCTACACGCTTGGCCGTGGCCAACACATCGCGGAATGCGGCGCGGGCCTGCCCCACCGAATCCTCTTGTTCGAGGGACACATGGCCTGAGACCAGAACCCACGGCCCGGCGACAACTGCCTTGGTGTATCCATAATCGACTTCCCAGGGAGCATCCTGCGGCAGGCGGTGAATCATGCTGTAATTCCCTAACTTTGTGTGGTCGGTATGCGGACGATTGGCTATGTGCCGGTGGGTTGCAATGGCAGTTCATGTGCCGGGCGAGGGCGTGCGAAACGTTCGCGATACTCCCCCGGGGCCACTCCGAGCGAGCGCTGAAATGCGCGGTAAAGGGTTTCGGGCCTTGGCATTCCCACCGCGAGACCCACCCGATCCAGCGGGTAGTCAGTGGTCTCCAGCAGTCGACGTGCGGCGGCGACGCGTGCGGTCTCGACATAGCGAGCGGGTGTCACACCGACCTCTGAGGCGAAGACACGCGAGAAGTTGCGGGTACTCATCTGCGATTGTTTGGCGAGAGCGTCCAGCGAGAGGTCCGAGGCGAGGTTTTCCTCGATCCATATCTGTAGCGCCCGCAGCGGTTCCTTGCGCGGCGGCAACGACGCGACCGGTGCGCTGAACTGACTCTGACCGCCGGGCCTGTGCAGATAGACGACCAACCAACGCGATACCTCGCGCGCGAGGTCGGGGCCGTGATCGGCGCTGATCAACGCGATCGCAAGATCAATGCCGGCGGTCACCCCAGCGGAGGTCCAGATCGGGCCGTCCTGGACGTAGATGCGGTCCGGGGCCACGCTGGCCTCGGGGTATCGCTCGGCGAGCAAGGCACCCCCCGCCCAATGTGTGGTGACTGTCCGCCCGTTCAATAGATCGGCCTCCGCGAGCAGAAACGCGCCCGCGCACACCCCTGCCACGCGCCGGGAGCGTCGCGCGACACGCTGTATCTCTCCCACTAACGCTGGGTCCTTTACTGCGTGGTCGAATGACAGCCCCCCGGTGACCACCAAGGTGTCGATATCGGCATCGAGATCGTCGATACGAGACGCGTTGACTTGCAAGCCGTTCAAGGCTCGAACAGGTCCGGCTTGGGTGGCGACCACCTCGACGTCGTACAGGGGCTTGCCGCTGAGAACCGCGGCGGCACTGAAGACATCGGCTGGTCCGGCCAGGTCCAGCATCTGGAACCCGTCGTACACCACCAGCTTGACCTGACGAGGAGAAGGAGCCATGCATCCATCGTGAGCCCGGGACGCCGTGGCGTCTACGTCACGTCTATTGCAATTCACGCCATGGTGCAGGTTGGCGCGAATTGACATAAGTGTGTCGTGGCTACCGGCTGCATCGCCGTCGAGGATGAGATTGTGCATGACACTTTTCGTGCCGGACCTCCGCTGATCCCGGCTCAGCAACTTGCGCCTCCGCGTTCAGTCCATGACGATCCCGGTACGAACGCCGGCCGACGGCTGACTGGGTGGTCGGCGATCGTCGCGGCAGTGCTGGCATGGTTCACCGTCGTCGCCGTGGGAATCACCACCGGCGGTACCGAGCTTCTGTTCGATCCACGCGAAGCGCTGAACATGTCGCAGAGTTCGGCGCAGTGGTTCCGGGCAGGCATGCTGGCTGACAGCCTCGGCTTCTATTTCTCCTTCGTGGTCGTCGGGGGATACCTGTGGTCGCGGTTTCGGTCACGGGGGCAGGCGCGGGCAGACATGGCAGTGCTCGCCATCGTGATTTATGCCCTACTGGGCATTGCTGGTGCCGTGATCCAGTTCGCCACGATCGACCCGCTGATGGCGGCTCATGATTCCCCCGACGCCGCCGTGCGAGCCGGGGCGGAAAGTGCTTGGCTCGCAATCGTGTACGCGACGCAGCGCGGTCTGTGGTGGTTCGAGGGGCCGGCCATGGCGATCTGGGCCTTGTTTACCGGATCGCAGCTGCGTGGTTCTGGATTCAAGTCCTGGTGGTTACTCGTGACGGCGGGGCTGTTGTACGCGGCGTACTTTGTGACCGGCGGCTTCGGGGCCCTCGAAGCGATGAAGTTGGTGGAAGCTGTCGCGGTGATCATCCTTCCGCTGTGGCTCCTCGTCTTCGGGGTAGCACTACTTCGGAATCGGGAGAACATTCCGCCTATCTCATTGCGTGCTAGCGCTTCTCGGTGGGTAACGGGCAAGCTGCTGCGTCCTATCCTGACCTCCGAGGCTGCACCGGCCACCAAACGCGCACAACTCAACCGCGTCGCGCGATTCAACGTGCTCGCCAGCCGGTCCGGCACGCACGTGACACACCAGGATTTGGACGGCGTGCCGGTTGAGTGGGTACGTTCCCGGAAAGGCTTCCGCGAGTATCTGATTATCTATTTCCATGGTGGCGGTTACGTGGTGGGCTCGCCGCTCACCCACCGCAACCTGACCGCCAAGCTTGCCAAAGAGTGCCGTGCCGAGGTCGCGGTCGTGGACTATCGGTTGGCTCCCGAACACCCGTTCCCGGCCGCACCGCATGATGCTCTGACTGTTTACAAAGCTCTTCTCGCCGACGGCACTCCTGCCGAAAAGATCGTTCTGGCGGGGGATTCCGCGGGCGCCGGACTCGTGCTCGCGTGCGCTATCCAGGCGCGCGATGCAGGTCTTCCGATGCCTTCCGCGCTGATTTGCCTATCACCATGGAGCGACCTGTCACTATCCGGAATCAGCGTCGCCACCAACGAGTCAACCGATGCTCTACTGACGGTGAAGTCGTTGACAGATGCAGGCCAGGCCTACCTGGCGGGCGAGAACCCCGGCGACCCGCTCGCGTCCCCGCAGTTCGCCGATCTAAGCGGTCTGCCTCCAACGCTGATTCAGGTGACAGACGCCGAAATTCTCTACAGCGACGCGGTGGACCTGGCTGCGGCTGCCGATGCTGCGGGCGTGGAAACCAAACTCGATGTCTCGCCGGGCCTCTGGCATGTCTGGCACATGTCCGCCGGACAAATGCCCGAGGCTGACGAGGCCATCAGACGGATGGCCGGATTCATCGCACAACGGTCCCGGCCTTGAACTGAGGCGGTTAAAAGTAAGTTGTACAAGGCTTTTGAGTCTGATTCGTTCGGTTTGAAGACTGAGAGGCGTTAACTTGGATATAAGTCAATTACCGGTCGAACGTGTACATCAAGAGATTGACGCGTTGTTCCGTCGCGACGCCGATGTGTTCGGCGAGGACCTTGCAGCGTACCGAGGCCATGTTCAGCGAGTCGCTGGTCTCATTGGCTTGCAGTTTCCCGTGGGCGTAGAGACATGCCGACCTGTAGCGGTCGCTGTGTACTTCCATGACTCGGCGGTTTGGTATGACCAGACCTGGGATTATCTTCCTCAATCACGCCGGCGAGCACTGGCAGAGCTGCGACCCGAAGAACAAGGGTTCTCGTCGGTAGTTGATGCGATGATCGACGAACATCACCGAATACGCCGCGCCAGACATCCGCACCCTCTGGTCGAGGCGATGCGGAGAGCAGATGCTGCTGACATCACCGGCATACCGGCGTTGGCCCGCGTGCGCCGGGATGAGTATGGGCAACTGCTCACCCGTTACCCCCGTGCTGGCTTCCACCGCGTGCTTCTCCGAGCTTGGCGCCGTGGGGTTCGTGAAAGCGTCTTTCGACCTGCACCGATGCTCAAATTTTGAGGCACTGATCCGGGGCCGGGAGCTGTTGGGGCTGATGACGCTCTAGCCGGCAGTGACGACAGGAACGCCCTCGGATGGTTGCACGATGACGAATCCCTGGCCCTGGAATGAGACTTGGAGTGCCTCGCCCGAACCGCGGCCGATGAGGGCGCCGGCCTTGAAGCTCGTCTTGAGCTGTGTCTGAAGGTTGGCCGACCACGCCACCACGGCGTTCGTGTCGGCGAATGTCGGCGCCTCTGCGGCATTGAGCACCACCGGCGGACCGTCGGTAGTCAAGGCCACCCACCCTGTTCCCCTCAATGTCGTGTTGAACAGGCCGCCGGTGACCATGCTGGCGCCCTTGACCCGCTCGATGTTCCAGTTCAGGCCTGCCGAGAAGGCCAGCACGTTCTTGCCGCTGATCGAAAGGCCCGCGTTGTTGAGGTTTAGTAGATGAACGTCGAAGGCGCGCTCGGCCAGGAATACGTCGCCCTGGCCCGAACACCGCATGAGCGGCAAGCCTTCTCCGGTGAGTGCCTTCTTCAAGAACTTCGCCGCACCGCCGCCTTCGAAGGCGAAATCGACATTGCCCTGGTAGGCCACCATTGATCCTTGACGCGCCAGGAATGGCTCGCCAAGACGAACGCGCAACAGTTTGGCGTTCTGGTTCGAGATTGGTTTCGCCTCATTCTCGCTAAAGCGGCCGTCCACCAAATCTCCACTGATACCTGAGAATTGGTCCCCGAGAGGTTGGGCCTGTGCTGCCGGTTGTGCGGCTTGGGTTGATGGGCTGGGCTGTGGGGCGGCCGGTGCGGAGCCTCCGAGCGGAGCTGAACTGACTTTTCCCTGATGGGCTACCTGATCCGTCCAGCGGTGACCGTCGTGCCAGCGGAACTCGAATCGTCCGTCGGGGTCGGGTTGCCAGCTTCCCGGGTTCGGAGTCGTCATAGACCCCAACCTAGTCGGCGGCTAGCGCTGTTCAATCAAAATTGTGGGGACTGCCAGCCCTGGATCTTTGACCGTCGCGACTCTGGTGCCTGGCTTGTGGCCGTCTCGGATGGCACTGAGAGTGACGTCGGCATCCGTTAGCCGAGCATGCGAGGCGTCAATATCATTGGTGCGCCAGGCGATTCCCCACAGTGAGTCGGGTCCGGCGGGGTCGTCATCGCGCAGCACCACCTCAACCACCAGGCCCGCGCAGCGGAAAAACAGTTGGTGTACGCCCCACGACTGCATGCGGTCCAGGCGCAGATCGAAGCCGAGCCGTCCGCAGAGCGTCGCGATGATCCTGTCACGATTGGGGGAGAACAGCACCAGGTGATCGATCTGCTCGCTCGCCGGGGCCGCGTGTGTTGTCGGTCGCGCGCGTAGTCCCAGGGTGAGTCCGTCGGCCTGTCCTGCTACGAGCTCTCCGTGCGAGGCCAGTGCTAGGCCGCGGCGATCGACCGTCCGCGCCGCGGACGACAGGTCTGCGACGCCGAACAGCAACCCGGGGTACGTTGCCCAATCCGGGAGCCCGAGATGGAGCTGGGGGTGCGGAGTGTCGGTTCCGAGCAGCCGCGCATAGGCAGCCTTTGCGTCAGCGAGATTTGGAACGTCGAGAAGCACCGAGTCCAGTTCGGTGATCATCAGAACATTTCCTCCCTGCCGGACCGGGGTCCGTTTCGGCATACTGACGATATGCGCTTTCAGCTTCTCGACATTGTCTTCTATCTGCCGAACCCCGCCACGGGGGCATTGGCGCCCGCCGCCGACCGGCTGAACCGCGTGGTCGAGACCGCGGTCTTGGCTGAAAGCCTGGGTTTGGATTCCTTTGCAGTCGGGGAGCGGCATGCGGGAGACGTGCTGTCTTCGGCGCCCACGGTACTGCTGGGAGCGGTGGCTGCGGCGACCGAACGGATCCTGTTGTCCACCGGCGTTACGGTGCTCTCCCTCTTGGACCCGGTGCGTGCGGCGGAGGACTTCGCCACCATCGACCAGCTGAGCCGCGGCCGGCTCGAGATCGTCATCGGGAAGGGCAATGAAGACCGGCAGTACCCGTTGATGGGGCTGGATATCGCCAAGCAGTATGAGTACTTGCAAGAGAATTATGAGCTGCTACGGCGGCTACTGCGCGAGGAACACGTCGACTGGACGGGCACGCACCGGCATCCGCTGGCCGACGCGACAACCCTGCCCAGGCCGTACGACGGGCCGTTCCGGATCTGGCATGGGTCGGCGACCTCGACGTTCGCGGTTGAACTCGCCGCGAAGTGGGGCGATCCGATAGTCACAGCAAATGCCTTGCAGCCCAAGGAGAACTACAAGATTCTCATCGACAGGTACCGGGAGCTGTACGCGCAGAACGGGCACGACCCGGCCAATCTGCACGTGGGTGCGGGTTCGGGAGGGCTCTACCTGGCGGATACAACCAAACAGGCCATCGCGCAGTACCGGCCGATCTACGAGGCACGCCTGGCGCAGATGGCCAAGCTCAAGGACCACCCGAAGGCCGTTGGCAAGTTTCCTTCCTTCGAATCCATCGAGGACGCGGCGGATCGCGGCCCGGTGCTGGCCGGTTCGCCGGAACGCGTGGCCGAGAAGATCATCCAGTGGCATGAGGCCTTCGGCCACGAGTTCCAGTCGATTTCGTTGAGCCCTGAGGCCGACTTCGAGGAGCAGAAGGACACCCTGCGCCGATTCGCCGAAGAGGTGGTCCCGCTGGTGAAGGCGGAGATCACGTCGACGTTGTGGGGTGCGCAGGACGCGCAGCGGGCCAAGGGATTCACCGCAGTCTGAGGGGCATCCGTCGCGGGCAGCGCCTGTAAGGCCATTGACCCTGGTGCAGCGGGGCAGGAGCGCGTTCTTGCCCAAAACTAGAACATGTTCTAACGTCGAGCGAAGTGCCTGATCGGCGACTATCCACTCAAGGAGCGCGATGCCTGACTCATTTGACCTGCTGCACGGGTCGATCAACTCCGGGCACCTGCTGGTCGCCGCGCTGAAAAAGAACGCGAGCGCGCCGGCGCTGGTGCTCGGGGATGTCACGCTCACCGGCGCCCAGATGGCCGACGAGATCAGCAAGTACATCCGGGCCTTCACCGCGCTGGTGCCGGATCCGACCGATGGCCAGGGCATGCTGGCCCTCAACCGCCCCGAGGTGCTGTTGGTGATCGGCGCGGGGCAGCTGCTGGGCACCCGGCGTACCGCGCTGCATCCGCTCGGTTCGCTCGACGATCATGCGTACGTGCTGGCCGACGCCAAGATCACCACCCTCGTCATCGACCCCACGCCGCAGTTCGTGGAGCGCGCCGCCGCCCTGGTGGAGAAGGTACCGACGCTGACCCGCGTGCTGACGCTCGGGCCGGTGCCCGCTGAGCTGGCTGAGGTGGGGCATGACCTGGTTGCCGCGGCCGCAGGCTTCGAGGCGAGGCCTTTGGTTCCGATCAACTTGTCGCCGGATCACATCAACGGCCTTACCTACACGGGTGGCACGACGGGCAAGCCCAAGGGCGTCATCGGAACCTCACAGTCGATTCTCACCATGACGCAGATCCAGCTGGCCGAGTGGGAGTGGCCGGATCGCCCCAAATTCCTGATGTGCACCCCGCTTTCACATGCAGGGGCGGCTTTCTTCATGCCGACCCTGATGAAGGGCGGATCGATGGTGGTGCTGCCCAAGTTCGATGCGGGCGCCGTGCTGGCGGCAATCGAGGAGCACAAGATCACCGCCACCATGCTGGTGCCGTCGATGATCTATGCGCTGCTGGATCACCCGGATTCTCAGACCCGCGACCTGTCGTCGTTGCAGACGGTCTACTACGGCGCCTCGGCCATCAACCCGGTACGGCTCGCGGAGGCGATCAAGCGATTCGGGCCGATCTTCGCGCAGTACTTCGGCCAATCCGAAGCGCCCATGGTGATCAGCTATCTGGCCAAGGGCGATCACGACACCCAGCGGCTCTCCAGCTGTGGCCGGCCCTCGGCGTTCCTGCGCACGGCGCTGCTCGACGAGAACGATCAGCCGGTGAAGCAGGGTGAGCCCGGCGAGATCTGTGTGGCCGGTCCGCTGGTGGCGGGTGGCTATTGGGGGCTGCCCGAACAGACCGCCGACACGTTCAAGAACGGCTGGCTGCGCACCGGCGATGTCGCACGCGAAGACGAGGACGGTTTCTGGTTCATCGTCGACCGAACCAAGGACATGATCGTCACCGGTGGTTTCAACGTGTTCCCACGAGAGGTGGAAGACGTTGTCGCCGAACATCCCTCGGTGGCGCAGGTCGGCGTCATCGGGGTGCCCGATGAGAAATGGGGCGAGGCGGTGACGGCGATCGTGGTGCTGCGTGCGGATGCCGACCACAGCGGCGACGCGGTGTCCAAGATGACGTCCGAGATCCAGTCCGCGGTCAAGGACCGCAAGGGTTCGGTGCAGTCACCCAAACACGTGATCGTCGCCGACTCGCTGCCATTGACCGCGCTGGGCAAGCTCGACAAGAAGGCCCTGCGTCAGAGATACGCCACGGTCTAACTCTCGCGGGCGAGAAGCTCCCGGGCGGTGGTCCGGACGAACTCGCGCAGCCACGGCGCGGGCTCGCCCCTGTCGGGCAGGTGACGGCGCACCGCTGCGTACGGCATGTCGATCAATGCGAACATCGTTTTGTCGATTAGTTCGGGAGTGATCGCGCCGAACCGATGCCCGGTGTACTCGCGCAACGCCGTGCGGACCCGTGAGTTGAGTGTCGTGAGCTCCGCGGCGAGGGTGTCGGGCCAGTGCGCGACCAAATCGGCCTTCTCGTACTGGAGTAGCAGCTGCGCCTCGTTGCGGTTCGCCGCCGTCCAATCGAAGGCGTGGTCAATGGTCGCCGTAAGTGCATCGTCGAGATCCGGCAGACACAGGGCCGCGAGTATCCCGTTCTGATAGCGGGCGATCGATCGCAGCCAGAGCCGGGCCATGAGCTCGTCACGGCTGGCGAATCGGTGATAGATCGAACCCGACGGTGCTCCGAGGATGCGTCCGATGGCGGAGGCGGTGGCCGCTGGTGGGCCTCCCGAGGTCACCAGGGCCAGCGCCGCGTCCAGGATGTCGTCCGCGGTGTACTGCGCTTTACGCCCCACGGCGCCGGACCATGCTCGTGCCCTGAGCAACCGCAACCAGCTTGGTTTTGCCGTCGTGACCTTCGACGGAGATTTCGCAGCGGCCCAGCGCCTTGGTGCGGCCGGCGCTGACCAGCGAGGCATCCGCGAGTAGTCGCACCCCATCGCCCGCTGGGGACACGTACTCGATGGTGTATCCGCTGGTCACAATGTCCGCACCCAAACCAAGGGCGCAGGCGTAGGTGATCGCGTTGTCGGCGAGATAGCTCAATACGCCGCCGTGAATGAACCCGTTCTGCTGCCGTAGCTCGTCACGGATATCAAGTGCGAGCCGGATTCCGGACTCATCGACCCGGCACACGGATGCGCCGAGGAGGCGACTGAAGGGCTGCGCATCGAGCACCCGCTGAGCCTGGTCCAGGGTGATCACGATATTAGAGAATAGTCGCTAATATTTGTGTTGGATAGCGCGCATATGATGAGAAACGCAGCTGGTCTGCTGGTAGTGGCACGGGTTTTATCCGAGCCGTTATCAGCATCGAGTGCCGGGCCCTCGGGTCCGGCATAAGAGGGAACCCGGTGAGAATCCGGGACTGTCCCGCAGCGGTATGCAGGAACGACAGTCGTCATATGCACTGGGTTGAGCACCAAGAAGCCTGGGAAGCGGCGGCCAGTAGGAAAACCTGAGTCCGGGTAAAGCCTGTAAGTCCGAAGACCTGCCAGCTGTGCCGGGTGCGCCGCACCCGGCGGATCATCGCCTCGCGGAATGGGCGTATGGCCGAAGCGGTTTCACCGAGCAGATATCTGTCGCGGTGGTTCCGTGCTCGGTTCTTCGTCCCCGGGCGGTGGCTACCCCGCTGTTGATGAAGGACTAATTCATGACTGCTCAACCTTTGACCGCCACCACGCTCGGATCCGCGCGTATCGGCCCGCGGCGTGAACTCAAGAGGGCTACCGAGAGCTACTGGGCCGGACGTACCAGCCGTACCGAGCTCGAAACTGTCGCCGCAGGGCTTCGGCGCGACAATTGGACCGCATTGGCGGCCGCCGGGCTCGACTCCGTACCGGTGAACACCTTCTCGTACTACGACCAGGTGCTGGACACCGCGGTGCTGCTGGGAGCGCTCCCGCCCCGTGTCGCCGGTATCGCCGATGAGCTCGATCGTTACTTCGCCGCCGCTCGCGGCAATGATGATGTGACACCGCTGGAAATGACCAAGTGGTTCGATACCAACTACCACTACCTGGTGCCGGAGATCGGGCCGGACACGAAGTTCGAACTGAACCCGGCCAAGCTGTTCGGAGAGCTGAAAGAAGCTCAGGCGCTGGGCATTCCGGCACGTCCGGTCGTCGTCGGTCCCATCACCTTCCTCGCGTTGAGTAAGTCAGTCGACGGCGCCCCCGCGCCCATCGAACGGCTCGACGAGGTGGTGTCGCTGTACGAGCAGCTGTTGGTGCAGCTCGCCGAGGCAGGCGTCGGCTGGGTGCAGATCGATGAGCCGGTGCTCGTCACCGACATCCTGCCGAATGGTCCCGAACTGGCCGAGCAGGTGTATGGCCGTCTCGGCACGGTGGCCGATCGCCCCGCGATCCTGGTCGCCACCTACTTCGGGGACCTTGGTGCCGCACTGCCGGCGCTGGCACGTACCCCCGTCGAGGCGATTGCCGTCGACCTGGTCTACGGGTCCGCATCGGGTGTGGCCTTGGTGCCAGAGCTGGCCGGAAAGACCATCGTCGCGGGCGTTGTCGACGGACGAAACATCTGGCGCACCAACCTGGAGTCCGCGCTGAGCACCCTGGGGACGCTGTTGGGATCCGCCGGTGCCGTGGCAGTCTCCACGTCCTGCTCGACGTTGCATGTGCCCTATTCGCTGGAACCGGAGACCGAACTCGATGACCAGCTGCGCAGCTGGTTGGCCTTCGCCGACGAGAAGGTCAAGGAAGTTGTGGTGCTGGCCCGGGCACTGGGCGGGGATCGCGACGCCGCGGAATTCGCGGCGTCGAATGCGGCTGTCGAATCTCGCAAGACGGATCCGCGTCTGAACAACGGCCAGATCCGTGCGCGGCTGGATTCGATTCTGGCGGCTGGTGTTTCCCGCGGGGACGCCGCAGAGCGTCGCCGCAGCCAGGATGAGCGTCTGCAGCTACCCGAGCTGCCGACCACCACCATCGGGTCGTTCCCGCAGACAGTCGAGATCCGCAAGGCCCGTCAGGCCCTGACCAAGGGCGAGATCGACGAGGCCGAGTACGTGCGGCGGATGCGTGCCGAGGTTGCCGATGTTATTGCGCTACAGGAGAAGCTGGGCCTGGACGTGCTGGTCCACGGTGAGCCTGAACGCAACGACATGGTGCAGTACTTCGCCGAGCAGCTCGATGGATTCTTTGCCACCCAGAATGGCTGGGTTCAGTCGTACGGCAGCCGCTGCGTGCGCCCACCGATCCTGTACGGCGATGTCGCACGGCAGAACCCGATGACCGTCGAGTGGGCCACCTATGCCCAGTCGCTGACTCCCAAGTACGTCAAGGGCATGCTGACCGGGCCGGTGACCATCCTCGCGTGGTCCTTCGTGCGTGACGATCAGCCGTTGGCGGATACCGCTAACCAGATCGCACTGGCCATCCGGGACGAGACGGTGGATCTCCAGGACGCCGGGATTGCGATCATCCAGGTGGACGAGCCCGCATTGCGCGAGCTCCTGCCGCTGCGCTCGGCGGATAAGCCCGCATACCTGGACTGGGCGGTCGGTGCGTTCCGGCTGTCCACCTCGGGTGTGTCCGATGCGACCCAGATTCACACGCATCTGTGCTACTCGGAGTTCGGCGAGGTGATCGGTGCGATCGCCGATCTGGACGCCGACGTCACCTCCATCGAGGCGGCTCGCTCGCATATGGAGGTGCTCGACGACCTCAACGCGATCGGATTCTCCAACAGCGTCGGCCCGGGTGTGTACGACATCCACTCGCCGCGGGTGCCCTCGACGGCCGAAATGGCGAACTCGCTGCGTGAGGCGCTGCAGGCCGTTCCGGCCCAGCGTCTCTGGGTCAATCCTGATTGTGGACTGAAGACCCGGAAGGCTGACGAGGTAACTGCCTCGCTGGCCAACCTGGTGGCGGCTGCGACCGAGGTGCGTGCGGGCGCCTAGTTCCCGACGAACGCGCGGGCAGTCCCCTTCGCGGGGGACTGCTCGCGCGTGAATTTGATTGGTGTATAAACCATTAGCGAGACTAATCGGAGGTCCTTGGTGTCCATGAATACCGTTGCGCTGGAGCTGGTGCCTCCCAATGTCGATGGCGGCCTCGAGAAGGCATCCGAAGAACTGCAGAAACTGTCCAGGTTCTCGGCGGAGTTCGGCATCGATGGGCGCATCGACCACGTCATGATCCCGTCGATGATCGTGGAAGACGCGGATCGTCCGCTGGAGATGAAGCCGAAGCTGGATGTCGTCGACTATTGGTCGATCATCCGGTCGGAGCTACCCACTATGCGGGGACTGTGCACGCAGGTCACTTCCTTTTCGGATGAGACGTCGTTACGGAGCCGGCTGACCGGCCTCACGGAAGCCGGGATGGACGGCGTGATCTTCGTCGGCGTACCGCGCACCATGAGCGACGGCGACGGTTCGGGCATTCCACCGACTGATGCGTTGTCGAAGTTCGATGACATCGTCGACAACAGGGGAGTGATCCTGATCCCCACCCGCAGTGGCGAACAGGGCCGCTTCTCCTTCAAATGCGACAAGGGTGCCACCTTCGCCATGACCCAGCTGCTGTATTCCGATGCGGTGGTTGGCTTTCTGCAGGAGTTCGCGCGCGCAACCGAACACCGGCCAGAGGTGTTGCTCTCGTTCGGTTTCGTCCCGAAGCTGGAGTCCAAGGTCGGGCTCATCGACTGGTTGATCCAAGACCCCGGCAATGAAGCTGTTGCGCGCGAACAGGATTTCGTGAAGTCGCTGGCTGCCTGCGAACCAGATGTCCGGCGGCCACAGCTTGTGGATCTCTACAAGCGAGTCATCGATGGAGTGGCAGACCTCGGGTTTCCTCTGAGCGTGCATTTCGAAGCGCCGTACGGTCTGGCCAAGCCGGCCTTCGAGACCTTCGCGGAAATGCTGGAGTACTGGTCGCCGGTACCCGCGACCTCCTGACGCAGACCCGGTCGTACGGAATTCCTTTGACCACGTGGTAATTCGTGGTTGAGACTGGTCGCATGGAACCTACCGAGTTGCAGACGGACCGGCTGGTTCTGCGCGCGGTCACTGCTGCGGACGAGGCCGCGATTGTCGAAGCGTGCAACGAGCCGCAGATCGCGCACTACCTTCCGCTGCCGGTTCCGTACACCCGTGAAGACGCCCGGAGTTTCGTCGCCAGGTCGGCGCAGGAATGGGCGGACAACGCGCGATACGGCTTTGGGTTCTTCCTCGCCGACACAGATGAACTCGTGGGCACCTGTTCACTTAAGTCGATTGCGCCCGGCGTGGTGGAAGTCGGGTATTGGTCTGCCTCACGGCATCGCCGCAAGGGGCTCACAACAGAGGCGATTCGGCGGCTGTGCCAGTGGGGATTTGACGTGCTGGGGGTGCACCGCATCGAATGGTGGGCCGTCGTCGGCAACGGTGGCTCGCGGGCGGTGGCGCAAGCCGTCGGATTCGACATGGAGGGCTTGCTGCGTCAGCGTGGGTATCGGCGAGAGGCCCCGGCGGATTGGTGGGTTGGCGGGCTCTTGTCCCGGCCGAACTAGCCAGCTCGAGTGTGCGGTTTGTGTCGATAATCAGCGAGATTTCGACACAAACCGCACACTCGGCGATCGCACTTACGACGCGAGTGACCGCTGGGGCTTACCGGAGTATTCGCTCAGCGGCCTGATCAGGGCGTTGGCCGCTGCTTGCTCCATGATGTGCGCGGTCCAGCCGGTGATCCGGCTCATCACGAAAATCGGTGTGAAGCACGGGATATCGAATCCCATAAGGTAATAGGCGGGCCCGGTGGGGAAATCGAGATTGGGCTTGATTCCGGTGGCGGCATCCATCTCGGATTCCAGCACCTTGTAGATCTCGAGCCATTGGCGACCGTCACGAACCCGGGCCACGTCCTCCAGCGCCGCGCGCATCGTCGGCACCCGGGAATCGCCGTTCTTGTATACGCGGTGCCCGAAGCCCATGACCTTTTCTTTACGGGTCCGCTTGCCCTGCAACCATTCCGCAGCCTTGGCGGCGTCGCCTATCTCGATCATGTCGTGCATGACGGCCTCGTTGGCTCCGCCGTGCAGGGAGCCCTTGAGTGCGCCGATCGCTGCGGTGACCGCACTGTAGATATCGGATTGTGTCGAGGTCACCACGCGGGCGGCGAAGGTCGAGGCGTTGAAGCTGTGCTCGGCGTACAGGATCATCGACTGTTCGAACGCCGTGACGATCACCGGGTCCGGTACCTCACCGAAGCACATCCGCAGGAAGTTGGCCGAGTAGCCGAGGTGGCTGTGGGGCTGAATGGGGTCCAGCCCACGGCGGCGCCGCATGTCGGCCGCGACGATCGTCGGCAGCACCGCGAACATGCGAAGCGACTTGGCGTAGTTGGCTTCCGGAGTGCTGTCGTCTTCGGAAGGATCCTCGGCACCCAGGACGCTGATGGCGGTGCGCACCACGTCCATCGGATGGCAGGTCTCCGGCAGTTTGGCCAACAGCGCCATCAGGGAACGGTCCAGGCGGCGCTGCGCCCGCTCGCGTTGGTTGAACAGCGCGAGCTCGGCATCGTTCGGCAACTCGCCATGCCACAGCAGGTAGGCGACCTGCTCGAAGCTGCACTGGGCGGCTAGGTCCTGTACCGGATATCCGCGGTACGTCAGCGAGTTGGTCTCGGGCACCACCTTGGAGATGGCGGTGGTGTCCACCACGACGCCGGCAAGTCCCTTGTGAATGGTCGGGGTCGCGGTGGTCATCGGGCTCCTCCTCCATTGAGGCTGAAATTGAAGATCTCGGTGTCGAACTGGTTGTATTCGGAATAGCGGAGCAGCTCGTACAGACGGCTGCGGTGCTGCATCTGGTCCAGCAGGCCAGACTGTGTTCCCGCCGAATCGATTTCGCGCAGACCCTGCTCCACGGCGAACATCGCGAGCCGCAGGGTCGTGACGGGATATATGACGACGTTGTACCCGACGTCGCGGAGCTGGTCGGCCGTCACGAGTTCGGACTTTCCGAATTCGGTCATGTTGGCGAGCAAGGGAACATCGACCGCGGCACGGAACTTCTCGAACTCGCCGATATCACTGAGTGCTTCGGTGAAGATGAGATCCGCGCCCGCGTCGGCATAGGCCTTTGCGCGGTCGATTGCCGCGGGCAACCCCTCGATGCCCGCGGCATCAGTGCGGGCGCAGATCACGAAGTTGGGGTCGCGCCGGGCGGAGACCGCCGCACGGAGCCGCCGAACCATCTCGGCGCTCTCGACGACGGCCTTGCCATCAAGATGCCCGCACCGCTTGGGATTCACCTGGTCCTCGAGATGAAGGCCGGCTACTCCGCTGTCTTCGAGCACGGCGACCGTGCGTGCCGCACTCATCGGCTCGCCAAATCCTGTGTCGGCGTCGATCAGGGTCGGCAGGTCGGTGACTGACGCGATCTGACGGCCGCGGGCCGACACCTCCGTGAGCGTCGTCAATCCGATATCGGGCAGCGCGAGATCGGCCGACAGTACGGCACCCGAGACGTAAACACCCTCGAACCCGACCTCCTGGATCAGCTTGGCCACCAACGGCGAGAATGCGCCGGGAAAACGCAGCAGTTCACCGGAAGACAAGCCCGCCCGGAACGCGGCACGCTTGGTGGCCGCGTCCGTGGCGGAGGCAAGAAGCGCGCTCACTTAAAGATCCCCTCCGGTGTCGTGGGCGCCTTGTCGAGAACTACGGCATCCACGAGCGGGTTGAGCGCGCCCAGTGAGCCGGCCTTCAGATCGGCCAACCCCTGTGCCACCGAAAGGAATCGCTCCTGCTCGTGCTGCTCGATGACGCCGTCGGACAGCACGGTGAATTTGTTGATGTAGTTCTCCCGGGCGAACGGCCGCGCCCCCAGGGGATGTGCATCGGCGATCGCGAGCTCATCGGTGATCACCTCGCCGTTCTTGAGAGTGACGACGGCCTTGCAGCCGAACGCCTTCTCGTCGGGGTTAGTTGAGTGGTAGCGACGAGTCCACTCGGGATCTTCGACGGTGCTGATCTTGTTCCAGAGTTCGATCGTTTCGGGGCGGTGTGCGCGTTCGGGCGCGTAGGAACGTTCGTGATGCCAGGTGCCGTCCTCCAAGGCCACGGCGAAGATGTACATGACCGAGTGGTCGAGTGTCTCGCGCGAAGCGTCGGGGTCGAACTTCTGCGGATCATTCGATCCGGTGCCGATCACGACATGCGTGTGGTGGCTGGTGTGTAGCACGATCGTCGCAATCTGATCCAAGTCGCCGATGCGCTCGCGCATCCTGCGGGCCAGGTCGATGGGCGCCTGGCTCTGATACTCGGCCGAGTGCTCCTTGGTGTAGCTGTCCAGGATCGCGCGCTTCTCCTCACCCGGGCCAGGCAGCGGCACCTCGTAGACCTTGTCGGGACCGCCGAGCAGCCAGGCGATCACGCCGTCTTCGCCCTCCCAGATGGGGGACGGAGCACCCTCGCCGCGCATGGCGCGGTCGACGGCCTCGATGGCGACCTTGCCGGCCCACGCCGGGGCATAGGCCTTCCAGCTGGAGATGAGTCCCTTGCGGGACTGCCGGGTCGCGGTGGTCAGGTGTAGGGCCTGGCCGATGGCCTGATAGATCGTCTCGGTGTCGAGCTTTAGCATGGTGCCCAGGCCGGCGGCGACCGAAGGGCCGAGGTGTGCGACGTGGTCGATCTTGTGTTCGTGCAGACAGATTCCGCGGGTGAGGTTGATCTGAGTTTCGTACGCGGTGGCCAGACCGCGAATGAGGTCCGCCCCGCCGATGCCGAGCTGCTGGGCCACGGCCACCAGCGGTGGAATGTTGTCGCCGGGGTGCGAATAGTCGGCGGCCAGAAAGGTGTCGTGGAAGTCCAGTTCGCGTACTGCGACGCCGTTGGCCCACGCCGCCCACTCGGCCGAGTAGCCACCGCTGACACCGAAGACATTGGCACCACGTCCACCGGACGACACCGCATGGGCCTGCGCCTGTCGGCGTGCGACGGTGACGGGACGGCGGATGACCGACGCGGCGCTGACGGCGGCGTTATCAATGATCCGGTTGATGACCATCGCCTCGGTGTCGGCGGGAACGGCAACGGGATCCGAAGCGACCTCGGCGATCTTCCAGGCGAGGTGTTGGTCGCGAGGGAAGACGTCGGCGCTGCGGCGGGTGTGTACGGAGTGAACGTGCATGATTCGCACATTACGCACGTGGTCAGTAGATAAAAAGACCATGTAAATGCGTATTTCTGTATCCTTAGTTCGCATATCTTGCAAACATTGCGAATGGTTATGGAGTTATCCTGGCGAACATGTCCAGACCGTTCGCCGGAGCGCGGTTGCGGAGGTTGCGCGAGGAGCGCGGCCTGACGCAAGCGGCGCTCGCACGCGTCCTGGATTTGTCGACGAGTTACGTCAACCAGCTGGAGAATGACGCGCGCCCGGTGACGGTCGCGGTGCTGCTGCGCCTCACCGAACGATTCGATCTGTCACCGCACTATTTCTCCCCGGACTCCGACGCCCGGCTTGTCGCGGACCTTGGCGAGATATTCACCGAGGCTGCCGTGGGCGAGATCAGTGACCTGCAGCTCGAAGAGCTAGTCGCCCGGATGCCGTCGGTGGGTCAGACCCTGGTGGGCATGCACCGCAGGCTGCGGGACGTCACCGCTGAGCTGGAGAGCTATCGCGCGACCGAGAATGCGGCCACGATCGGTGATTCGATAAGAGAACCGCTGCGTCCCATGCCATTTGAAGAAGTCCGCGACCTTTTCTACGATCACAAGAACTATCTTGGTGAACTCGACACCGCCGCCGAAGATCTATTCGAGCACTACGGGCTGCACATCGGCGGTCTCGACACGCAGCTGGCCACGGTCTTGAAGCAAGACCACGGTATTGCCGTCACCGTGGCCAAGGGTGGGGCGCTTTCGGATTCTTCGAAACGCCGGTTCGACACGGACGCAGGGGTTTTGCGTATCGCGCATTGGCTCACGCCCGGCCAGCGCGCATTTCAAATGGCCACGCAGCTGGCGCTGTTGACGCAGACCGAAACCATGGCGGCAATTCTCTCCGGTGCCGAGCAGCTGAGCCCCGAGGCCATTGGTGTGGCCCGGATCGGGTTGGCCAACTACTTCGCTGGTGCTTTCCTGTTGCCGTACAAACAGTTTCACCATGCGGCGGAGTCCACTAGATATGACGTCGACATCCTGGCGCGACAGTTCGAGGTCGGGCACGAGACCGTTTGCCACCGGCTGTCGACCCTGCAGCGCCCCTCCATGCGGGGAGTTCCGTTCATTCTGGTCCGGACCGACCGTGCGGGGAACATCTCGAAACGCCAATCCGCCACGGCGTTTCACTTCTCCAGAGTGGGTGGAAACTGCCCCCTGTGGGTCGTTCACGAGGCGTTCTCGAATCCGGGACAGTTTGTGACCCAGGTTGCCGAGATGCCCGACGGCCGCACGTATTTTTGGGTGGCACGCACGAGTAGTACATCGACAGGCGGATTCCTCAGCACGCCAAAATCGTTCGCGATCGGTCTGGGATGCGATATCGCCCATGCGCATCGTCTGGTGTACTCGACGGGGATCGCCATCGACGATCCGTCAACCGCGGTGCCGATCGGCCCGGGCTGCAAGGTGTGCGTCCGCGATTCCTGTGCCCAGCGAGCTTTTCCCTACATCGGCCGCAGCGTCCATGTCGACGAAGACGCCAGCAGTCGCCTGCCTTACACCTGATCGGCGTGCCGCAGCACTGTGGGTGCGGCGGCGACCAGCGCGACCAGTTGAATCACGCCGACCACCCCGATGAGCATGGGAATCGACACCTCATAGAGGTACCCCGTGAGTGTCCCGCCGATGGCGGTTGCCGTGCCGAGCACAGCGGCGTAGACCCCATATGCGGTGGCCCGTCGTGCGGGCGGCACCAGGTCTGCGACCACCGCACGCAGGGTGGATTCCTGAATCCCGATGGCGGCACCCCATAACAGCGCGCCAAGCACGATGCCCATGAGTGAGTCTGTGAATGCCAACATGGGCACGACCGCGCCGACAATAGGCAAGACCACAAGGGTTTTGGGGCCTATCCGGTCGTACGTCCAGCCGGAGAACAGGGCGGATATGGCGGCTGCGGCCATCGCGACGGCGTACACCAACGGCACCGCGGCGGGCGCCAGGATGCCCCGGTCGACCATGTGAAATGACAGCACGCCAAACGTTGCGAACCCGGACACGGTGATCCCGGAGAACCCCGCGTACAGCCAAAAACGCATCGGTAGTTGGAGTTTTTGGCGCGCAGTGGGTGAGTCATGCGTGTCCGCACTGGCCTCATACCGTTCCGGGTGGGGCACCCGGCGGCGAAGCCAGAACAACAGAGCCAACGCCGCGGCACCGGGGACCGCCAGCACGGCGAACGTCGGCAGATAGTTCCCGTGGGTGAGGGTGAGCATGCCCGCGACGACGAGTGGGCCGGTAATCGCACCGACCTGGTCCATGGCCTCGTGCACCGCGAAGCCCCTGCCACGGCCGGTGACGGAGGTGGCGTGCGACAGCAAGGTGTCCTTGGCGGGGCTGCGTACCGCCTTGCCCACCCGTTCGGCGATCACCAACGTGGCGGCAACCCAGAGCGCGCTGGCCACGCCCAGGAACGGGACGGTGATCACGGTCAGTGCGTAACCGGCGATGGTCCAGGTCCAGAACATGCGGGTGCGGTCGGTGAGTGGGCCCGACACCAGACGCAGCGCCAGGGCGGCGGCCTCGCCGATTCCGGTCACCACGCCGACCACGAGAGCCGATGCCCCGAGCGATGCCAGAAGTGGTCCGGTGATCGAGCGCGCGCCCTCATAGACGATATCGGCGAACATGCTGATGACGCCGAATGTCGTGACGAATCGCCAGGCCGAAAGACGTTGTGGCACAGCTGGTGAATCTAGTCGATCCACCGTCTTACCTGCTCGGCGATCCACGCGCCGTCGTCGAGGGGAATGTCGTGGCCGGCGGTGGGATGCACCGCGAGGGGTGCGCCGAAGCTGTTGGCGATCGCGCGTGACGCCGCGGAACTCACAAGCCGGTCGTGCGTGGAGGTCAGAACCAGCAGAGGAGTATCGACGCGCTTCGGCATCCGGAAGCTGATGGCCGCGGCGATCTGCCGGGCGACACTGGCGCTCGACGGACGCTGGGTCTGTAGGTAACCGGCCCACCGCTGGGACAGCGCGTCGAGATCCAGATCGGGGCTATTGGCTGTCTGTTCCAGGATGGCACGTTCGCGAGGCACGTCGGCGCGGAACCGTCCGAGTACCAAGTTGGGGATCGACGACGGCTGAAATCGCTGCCATATCGGTGTCGAGGCAGTGCTCGAATTGATGATGACGGCGCGTTCGAAATCTCCGGGGTAACGCGCGCACCAGTCGAGTCCGATCATGCCGCCCAGAGATATCGAGAGCAGTGACCAACCGTCGCTATCCCGGTCCAGCCGGGACCGGATGTCATCGGTGATGGCCGAGATTTTCGCCGGCGAGACACGTTGGAATTCGGTGCCGAATCCGGGCGCATCCAGGCATTCCACCTGAACGCCAAGCGATTCGGCAAAGACTTGTGGGAACTGCTCCCAGTGGCGCTTCTCGCGGCTCAAGCCACGAAGCAGCAGCCACCGTGTCATCGCTTGATGCCCACAGTGAGTCGATCGAACTCCACGAACGGAAGGGTGAACGGATGGTGCACCGGTCGCTGCACCGCGACCTCGAATCCGGCGGCCTCGAACATCTGGCGCATCTCGGCCTTCGACGGAACGCTCGCGGGCACGCGATCGCCGAAGATCCGGCGCAGGATGGGGGCGGAGGCGCGGTCGGGCGTGAAGGTGGTGATCGCGGTGAAGCCGCCGGGCGCCAGCACGCGATGAAACTCGGCGAGGGCGGCGGGCTGGTCAAAGAAGTGGAACGCCGATGTGGAGACCACCGCATCCAGTGCGCCGTCGTCGAACGGCAGCTTTTCGGCCGGCGCGAATTGCCAGTCGACCAACGCGGAACGGGCCTTCGCCTGGGCGAGCATCCCCTCGGACATATCAACCCCGTGCACCTGCTCGGGCTCGAGTTCTTCCTGGATGCGTGTCGCCAGAATGCCGGTACCGCAGGCGATATCGACAACACGTTGCGACTCGTGCTGACGCAGCAGGGCGATCATCTCGTCCTGTGCCGGGCGGTACACCCATTGTTGTAACGGTGCCCAGTCGTATGCCTTGGCAGCGCGTCCCCAGAACCGCGTCACCTGGTCGTTGAAAGCTCGTCGTTGAACCGTCGTCATGGGCACAACGTACGCCAGCAATCAGGGGGTCGCCAGACGGGTGCGTCAGTCCGCGATGACGTTGACCCGGTCGGGATAGAAGGCCAGATGACGGGCAATCCGGGCGACCGCCGGGTAGGGATCTTCATAGGTCCAGACGGCATCTTCGATCGTTCCCTCGGGTGTGCGCACCGAGTAGTACGAGGCCTCGCCCTTATACGGGCAGTACGTGTGGGTGTCGGTGCGCTGCAGCACCTCCCAGTTCACCGCATCGGGTGGGAGGTAGTACACGGGCGGATAGCTGGCCTCCTGCAGCCGCAAGGCGCCGGTGGTGTCGGCGATGGTGACATCGCCGGACGTGACCACGACGCGGGTGCTGGCGGGCTCGATGGTGATCGGATGGTCGGGGCCGGGAACCAATCGCGGCCTGTCGGGGGTGGACATATCTCCGAGGGTAGGCCTGTTCTGGACTATGGCTAGGCTGCCCTGGCTCTGCAGGTTGAGCGGCTGTCCCGCCTCGGTTTCTGGCCGAGGGAAGGCCCGGGGGCGCTAGGGTCGGCGGCATGGCTGTGGATGCTGATCGAAGTGACCCCGACGAGTTGTTCGGTATCGACGCGCTACTCAGCGACGAGGAGCGCGCGATCCGCGACAGCGTGCGAGCCCTGGTTCAGGCGCGCGTGGTTCCGAACGTGCAGCGGTGGTACGAAGACGGTGACCTCCCGGTGCGCAAGCTTGCGTTGGAACTGGGCAAGATCGGTGTGCTTGGCATGCACCTTCAGGGTTACGGATGCTCCGGAACATCTTCTCTCGCATACGGATTGGCATGCATGGAGCTCGAGGCGGGCGACTCGGGGATTCGTTCGCTGGTCAGCGTGCAGGGGTCGCTGGCGATGTACGCCATCTATGCCTACGGCAGTGATGCGCAGAAGCAGAAGTGGCTGCCGCGGATGGCGACAGGCGAGGAGCTGGGGTGTTTCGGTCTCACCGAACCCGATTTTGGCTCCAACCCGGGGGGAATGCGCACCCATGCCCGGCGAGACGGTAACGACTGGATTATCAACGGCACCAAGATGTGGATCACCAACGGGTCGATTGCCGATGTCGCGGTTATCTGGGCACAGACCGACGAGGGTGTTCGCGGATTCCTGGTATCGACCGATTCCGCGGGATTCAACGCTCAAACCATCCGTTCCAAGATGTCCTTGCGTGCGTCCGTGACCGCTGAGCTCAACCTCAGCGATGTGCGGGTGCCGGAGAAGAACCGGCTGCCGCAGGCCATTGGGCTCAAGGCGCCGCTGTCATGCCTCAACGAGGCGCGCTTCGGCATCATCTTCGGCTCGATGGGCGCGGCGCGTGAATGCTTGCGTACCGCACTCGATTACGCCAACACCAGGGAACAGTTCGATCGGCCGATTGCGGGATTCCAGCTGACCCAGGAGAAGCTGGCCAACATGGCGCTCGAATACGGCAAGGGCGTGCTGTTGGCGTTGCATCTAGGACGTCGTAAAGATGCGGACACCTTGAGTACTCCCCAGGTCAGCCTCGGCAAGCTCAATAACGTGCGCGAGGCGATCGAGATCGCCAGAACGGCCCGGACAATTCTTGGTGCGAACGGCATTTCGGGCGAGTATCCCGTCATGCGGCATGCTAACAATCTGGAGTCGGTGTTGACCTACGAGGGCACCAGCGAGATGCACACACTCGTCATCGGCCAGGCGCTCACCGGGATCGCAGCCTTCCGCTGATCAGCGCGGCCGACCGTACCCGCCATAACCCCTGTTGCGAATCGCCCGGGTGGCCTCCTCGTAGAAGGCCGGATGAGGTCGTGTCACCACCACTGCGGAAAGATCGGGGGTTGCCTGACATGCGGTTCCGTCGTCGTTTCGACGGCTTGCCAGGAAGATCAGCATGAGGATGGAGCCGATACTCGTTAGAAGGAGTGCACCCACGAGTATTTTCACACCAACGACGGCTGCAGCGAGAAGGGAAACGACGCTGGCCACAGCGCACGCGATCACCCAGGTCAGTTTCCGTTTGGCTCTGGTCCGACACACCTCGCACAACGGCCATACCGCAACAATGCTCGGATGGTGCTGAGCCCATTCCCGGCTGGCTGAGGGGATCATTCGTGCGGAACGGTTGACCATCCACCAGGCGGACCATTCGCTTGTGGACCCAAGAATCGGCATATCTCGTTGGACGGTCGCCGGACTCCCGTGGGTTGCACAGACCGATACCCGGAACCATTCGATCGACATGCGTCCATCAATGTCGCGCTCCGCAGGAATGCGAAGTGAATCAACGGGATATGTCACGATCGGTCGTCTCTTTCCGGGAGGTTCATCATCAACCGGGCCTGCCCGTAAAAGGCTGGATGTGGATTGACGACGACAACGGCGTCAAGATCGTTAGAAGGCGTTGTGTGGGTGATCTTCCCGATCCCGGACTCCGCGACGGTGACACCCGCGGCAATGAAGAGCACCAAGGCTCCGACGAAAAGCACGACAGGTGTCGTTCCCTGATTCAGCATTGTTGCAGCAGTCAGAGAGAACAGGCTGGCCAGTCCAAGCGCAATCGCGGCGCAGATCAGTAGGGTGCGACGGCGTGTGCATATATTGCAGAGGGGCCAAGTCGCGGCAATGCTGGGATGCTGAAGGTCCCAATCTGTGCGACCTTGCCTGGTCAGTAAGGTGCTCGGCTGCATCAGCCATCGAGACATGGTGTTGACCTCGGAACGGTCTATGGTCCAATCGAACTGAGTGACGGCCGGTCGGCCGTGTGGTGCACACACGGCCGAGTGAAACCAGGTGATCGAAAAACGACCTGGGCCGACGTTCTCAGTGGGAATGGCTAGCGGGGGTAGCGGATTCATCGTCCATTCCGGTCCTCTGGTGCTGGCGATTGGAACCACTCAGGGTTCAGTTCGGCTGCCTTCTCGGCTATTGGCCCCATCACCTGTCCGAATATCGGTGACATGCTTGCCTCCAGCGCGCTTTTTTTGCCGCTGATTACTTCCTCCACCAGCCGCTTGAATTCATCGGAGTCACTGTAGGCGGCAAGCACCTTCAGATTGCGATTACGCAAATCGCGTTGAGCAGCGGCGTTGAGTAGCGTGTCGTCCTCGTCAGGCATCACCGAACACCCCCGGATGGTCGTAACCGCCCTTGGTCAGTTCGGGAAGCTGCATGGCATCCACACCGTTGTTCGCGAGTATTCCGCCTAAGACACCTTTAGCGAGGTCGACGAATGTCTTTATTTTAGTTAGGCATTCGATGACGCGCCGGATTGCCTTCTGCGCCCGGTCGAAGAGTGAAGCGCCGCCAACAGCAACGCCGGCGGGTGGAAATATGGCGGTTACCGCTGCGGTGAGCGCAAATTGATAGGCCGCGTCGAACGCATCCTGGAGCAGGTTTTCGAGTAAATGCGCGGCGTCGTACACCTTGGTAACTACTTGCAGGATGCCCTCGCCGACCGTTTGCATGACGTTGGCCTGAGCGTTAAGTCGTTCGGAGAAGATCCGGAAGTACCCATTAGCTGCTGTTGCGGCATTGCCAACCCACATTGCGTTGACGCCGTCACCGCCGCTCGTTGGACCGTTCCCCAAAGGCGTGGCGCTTACCTCTGTCAGGACACTGATCTGCTGGCGCATCTGGGTTGCGTACTCGCGGTGATAGTCCGCAATCTTTACTAGCGCGCCGCCTGCCTGTTGCATCGCCGGCCAGTTGCCAGCGAGGGCCTTGCCGGCTTCCTTGAAGGGGTCAACTCCAAAGTTCGATTCCATGATGCGGGCGAACCACTTCGATGCGGTGAGGTAATCCGGAAGGTGAAGGACGTCGTCGATGAGGCTCTGAGGTTCTTTGATTTCGGGGACGACGAGTTTGTCCGTAGGGCTGCTCATACGTTGCCCGGATTCGGTGAACAGTTGGTGCGGTCGAATGCTGCGGCTCTGGATGCATCGGTCTCGTCATACATCTTGGCCACGCCATCCAGTTCGTCGGCCGAGTCATCGACCAGCCGCTCAAGAGTCTGTGCATTCTTCGCAGTGTCGTTGTGCGCGTCGTTGATGACATTGCGGAGCAGCACAAAAATCACCCCGTCCGAGGCGTCCACGGTCAGCCATTTGTTTATGTAGTTAGTGAGCGTGTTCTTAGTGTCTGCCAGGTCGTGGTACGCCTGGGCGCACTTCCGGATCGCGGCGGTGTCCGCGTGGAACGTGTACTTCTTGACCGGCGGTAGCGGTTGTGCTGGCCCGGGTTCTGTCGTGGTCATGCGCCCCCTTGATCTTCAACATGCATCCACTTGTGGGACGTCCCTACCAGGCCTCTGGTTCCATCGAATTTGTGTGCGAACGCCGACACGCCGCCCAGTGGCGGAATCGTGCGATACGAATCCGCCGCCAGACGGCGTGTCGGGGAAGAGCGGTGATCAGTACTTGCCGAGGGCGATGGCCACGTTGTGGCCGCCGAACCCGAACGAGTTGTTGATCGCGTACTTGTAGTCGCCCTTGCGGGGCTCCTTGCTGACGATGTCGAGATCGATCTCGGGGTCCGGCGTCTCGTAGTTGAGGGTGGGCGGAATGATGCCCTCCTGCAACGACTTCACCGTGATGATGGCCTCGACGGCACCGACCGCACCCACCGAGTGCCCGAGGGCGCCCTTGGGTGCGTAGACCGCGGCGTTCTGCAGACCGGACTTGTGAATAGCCTTGCCCTCGGCGACGTCACCGACACTGGTGGCGGTGGCGTGTGCGTTGACATGGTCGATGTCCTTGGCATCGAGCCCGGCAGTCTCCAGAGCCCGGTCCATCGCCTTGGCCGCCCCGATGCCATCGGGATGCGGTGCCACTACGTGGAAGCCGTCCGAAGTGATGCCCGCGCCGAGCAGGCGCGCGTAGATCCGCGCGCCGCGTGCCTTTGCGTGCTCCTCGGTCTCGATAACCATGAGTGCGCCGCCCTCGCCGAACACGAAGCCGGTGCGGTTCTTGTCGAACGGTCGCGATGCCCCCGCGGGGTTGTCGTTGTCGGTAGACATCACGATGCGCATGTTGGCGAATGCGGCGATGGGTGCGGCCTCGATGGCGGCTTCGATACCGCCGCAGATGGCGATATCGGCGTCGCCGTAAGCGATCTGGCGCCAGGCGTGGGCGATGCCCTCGTTACCGGAGGCACATGCCGAGACGGGGGTGATCACACCACCACGCGCCTTACGCTCCAGGCCGATGACAGCGGCGGGACCGTTGGGCATAAACATCTGAACGGTAAGGGGGGAAACGGCTTTCGTACCTCGGGCGCGCATCTCGTCATAGGCTTCGACCAACTTCTCGCCGCCGCCTAGGCCGGTGCCCACCGAAACCGTCAGGCGCTCCAGATCGATATCGTCGGGAGCACCGGCGTCTGCCCAGACCTGACGGCCCAGGATCGCGGCCAGGCGCTGCACATAGGACAGGCGGCGAAGCTCGATCTTCGTCATGTCCTTGTCGAAGTCGCGGACCTTAAGGTGCCCGCCGATCTTCACCGGCAGGTCGTACTGGGCGACGAAATCGTCGTCGAGTACGCGAATGCCGCTCTCGCCGTTGAGGAGCCCTTTCCAGGTGCCCTCGACATCGGGTGCGATTGATGTCGTCATGGCCATACCGGTCACAACAATGTTTGGGAAACCGCCGTTGGCGGTGGATGGCTTCGGCATTGGAAGCGCCCTCCCCTTTCAAACTCTTCTGAGCTATCTGCTGAACCGAATTTTAATGATGTCTCTGCTAGCGAACTCCGCCAGGGTGGGTATCTATGCGGATGCGCTCATGAACCCTATGCGAGATTCGGGTAGGAACTGCACAAATCGATGAAGTGTGTCCGGGAGGTTGACGTCCTCCAGCACAGTGCTCGAAACGCAACGGGCAAATGAATTTAGGGCTCGGTTACCTGGGTCTCACCTGGGTGAATGTGACCCGTCGCACAATGCCGGCCACAGACGGAGATCTGTAGCATTGCTCACTATTGGGTCTAGTTTGCCTTGAGAGGAGCCGCATGCGGGTCGACGGGGACACCTGGGACATCACTTCCAGCGTGGGGGCGACCGCCCTCGGGGTGGCAGCCGCACGCGCCACCGAGACGCTGCGGACCGACGCGCTCATCCACGATCCGTTCGCGCAGATACTCGTTGACGCGACCGGTAAATCGACTGGCTGGGAGCGTTTGGCGGCCGGCGACATCGAGTGGCCAGATCCCGAGGCGGGCCGGATCTACGGGCGGATGGTCGACTACCAGGCCACCCGCACCAATTTCTTCGACGCCTACTTCCTGGCAGCGGCGGCTGCGGGCATCCGGCAGATGGTCATCTTGGCCTCTGGTCTGGATTCGCGCGCCTACCGCCTCGACTGGCCGGCCGGCACCACGGTGTTCGAAATCGACCAGCCGCAGGTTCTGGAATTCAAGGCCGCCGCACTGGCCGCCCATGAACCGAAGGCGCAACGGCACGCCGTAGCCATCGATCTGCGCGAGGACTGGCCGGCCGCCTTGCGTGAGGCGGGGTTCGATGCCGCGAAACCCACCGCATGGCTGGCCGAGGGCCTGTTGCCGTATCTGCCCGCCGACGCCCAAGACAGTCTGTTCGCCAGCATCGGTGCGTTGAGCGCTCCGGGCAGCCACATCGCGGTCGAGGGGTATGAGGGAAAGCTGGTTCTGGACGAGAGCGAGGAGGAAGCCGCCCGTCGGGAGCAGGTGCGAGCCGCATTCAAGACCGCCGTGGATGTCGACGTCGCGATCGAGAACTTGATCTACGAAGATGAGAACCGCGCCGATCCTGCGGAATGGCTTGGTGCACACGGTTGGTCGGTGACCAAGACCGATGCGCACGACGAGATGGCACGGCTGGGCAGGCCGGTGACCGAGGACGTCGAACAGGGGACATTCCGCGGCCAGCTGATCCAGGGTGAACTCCGGTGAGCAATGTGACCACCACGCGCTCCGACGACGACAGCTGGGACATCGCGAGCAGCGTGGGCGCCACCGCGGTCATGGTGGCCGCCGCGCGGGCGGCTGAAACCCGCAGTGACGCGCCACTGATCAGGGACCCTTTTGCGCAGCTTCTCGTAGAGCGCGCCGGTGCCGGGGCATGGTCGGTGATTGCGAGCGACGACGTGCGACGGCAGCTTGCCGAGCTCGATCCCGAAGCTGACCGCATCATGCAGTACGCGGTGGACTATCAGGCCGTCCGCACGCGGTTCTTCGATGGCTTCTTCGAGCGGGCTTCGCTGGCGGGAATCACCCAGGTGGTGATCCTGGCCGCCGGCCTGGACTCGCGTGCGTATCGCCTGGACTGGCCAGCCGGTACCACCGTGTACGAAATCGACCAGCCACTCGTGTTGCAGTACAAGCGTCAGACACTCGACGAGCACGACGTGCGCTCTGCCTGCCTGCGCCGTGAGGTGGCCGTCGACCTTCGACAGGATTGGCCGGTCGCGCTGCAACGCGAGGGGTTCGACGTCACTGTGCCCACGGCGTGGCTGGCCGAAGGCCTGCTCATGTACCTGCCGACCGAGGCGCAGGACAGGCTCTTCGAACTGATCGTGGATCAGAGCGCACCGGGCAGCCGGATCGCCGTCGAGGCCGTCGGGCCGGACAACGCCAAACGGCATGAGGTCCGCAGCAAGATGCGTGAACACTTCGACCGGGCCCGCAAGCTGGCGGGAATCGAGGGCGAGTCCCTGGACGTCGGATCACTGATGTACCACGACGAGAACCGCACCGATGTTCCGCAATGGCTCGCCGGGCGTGGGTGGACGGTCCGGGCGATTCCGGCCGAGGCCGAGATGGCGGATGCCGGCCGACTGGTGCACTCGGAGGAAGACATACGGGGGAACACCCTGATAGAAGCCGAGCTCAAGGGCTGATGGAGCGCGGCCCTCAGGGGTGCGGGGTTCTCAGGTCCCAACTGGTTGGTTACCATCGGTGATACAGCTCACGTAGCTGCCATCGCTAGTCCGTATGCGCGTACGTGACCTGCGTAGATGCACTCACTGATGAGCGTGCCATCGAGAGGAACGGATATGACCACCGAGATCTCTACGCCTGCCGACCAGCACGCTGCGTCCGAGCCTTCCCGCATTCCGGGGATCGTCCGGGGCCTGCGGGAGACGTTCGCAACAGGCCGGACCCGCGAGTACCACTGGCGCAAGGCGCAGCTCGTCGGCTTGGAGCGACTTTTCTCCGAGAACGAGGCGGCGATCGCCACCGCATTGCACGAGGACTTGGGTCGCTCGTCGGCCGAGGCCTGGATCGCCGACGTGGTCGGGTCGGTTGTCGAGGTGGTCTATGCGCGCAAGAACTTGCGGCGCTGGATGCGACGCAAGCGGGTACGGGGTCTTCCGTTGGCACAGCAACCGGCCAAGGCATGGTCGGTACCGGAGCCCTACGGCACGGTGCTCGTCATCGGTGCGTGGAACTTCCCGCTGTATCTGACGCTGGGTCCCGTGGTCGGCGCGTTGGCCGCTGGCAACACCGTGGCCATCAAGCCTTCGGAGATCGCGCCCGCTTCCTCGGCGTTGATGGCCAAACTCATTCCGCAGTACCTCGACCCGCACGCCGTTGCTGTTGTCGAGGGCGACGGGTCGGTGACACAGGAACTGCTGGCGCAGGGTTTTGACAAGGCTCTGTTCACCGGCGGCACCGAGATCGGCAAGCGCATTCTGGAAGGCGCCGCGCAACACCTGACACCGGTCGCACTGGAATTGGGTGGCAAGTCGCCGGTCTACGTCGCCGCCGATGCCAACATCGAAGTGGCCGCCCGCCGCATCGGATACATGAAGGGCCTCAACTCCGGTCAGGTGTGTCTGGCTCCCGACTATGTCCTGGTGGACCCGGCGGTTCGCGACGAGCTGGTCGAGAAGATCACCGCGGCATGGGCAGATTTCCAGGCGGACAAGGAATCCAAGGGACTGCGCGTGGTGAACCAGCGCCAGTTCGATCGTCTGGTGGGCTACCTGGCCGCGACCGAAGGAGAGGTCGCCACCGGCGGTGCCTCCGACGCGTCCGCGCTGACCATTGAGCCGACGATCGTTGTTGATCCCAGCGCTGACGAGCCGCTCATGCAGAATGAGATCTTCGGCCCGATCCTTCCGGTGCTGACGGCGGACAGCCTTGACGACGCCATCGACTTCATCAATTCGCGGCCAAAGCCGCTGGCAGCCTATGCCTTTACGGAGTCGAAGCGCATCGGCAACCGATTCATCGACGATGTGCCCGCGGGTGGCACCGTGATCAATCATCTGCTGTACCACGCCGTCATCCCGAACCTGCCCTTCGGCGGGGTCGGTGCCAGCGGTATGGGCGCCTACCACGGCAAGGCCGGATTCGACGAGTTCAGTCACCTCAAGTCGACTCTGTACAAGAGCACCAAGATGGACCTCAAGCTTCCGTACCCGCCGTACCTGGAGAAGAACCTTAAGCTGATGAAAAAGCTTATGTAGTTGTAGTTTTCGTCCTCCATATCATTCAGCAACCCAATGAAGTGCCAAGTGAATTAGGAGTTCTGCATGCCGGGAGTGCAAGACCGGGTAATTGTCGTGACCGGAGCCGGTGGAGGCCTGGGCCGTGAGTACGCGCTCACCCTCGCTGGCGAGGGCGCCTCGGTGGTCGTCAACGACTTGGGTGGTGCCCGAGACGGATCCGGTGCCGGGTCCGCCATGGCCGATAGCGTGGTTGACGAGATCAAGGCGGCCGGGGGCCGCGCCGTTGCCAACTACGACAGTGTCGCTACCGAAGAGGGCGCCGCCAACATCGTCAAGACCGCGGTCGACGAGTTCGGCGCCATCCACGGTGTGGTCAGCAACGCCGGCATCCTGCGAGACGGCACTTTCCACAAGATGACCTATGACAGTTGGCATGCGGTGCAACAGGTTCACCTGTACGGCGGATACAACATCACCCGCGCCGCATGGCCGCATTTCCGCGAGCAGGGTTACGGCCGCATCGTGGTCGCCACCTCGACCAGTGGTCTGTTCGGCAACTTCGGGCAGGCCAACTACAGCGCCGCGAAGCTGGGACTAGTTGGGCTCATCAACACCCTCGCGTTGGAGGGCGCCAAGTACAACATCCACTCCAACGCGATCGCGCCGATCGCGGCCACCCGGATGACAGCCGACATCGCCCCGGAGGCTGTGCTGGACAAGCTGCCACCGTCCTTCGTGGCCCCGGTTGTCGGATACCTGTGCACCGAGGAAAGCACCGACAACGGCTCGGTTTTCGTCGTCGGTGGCGGCAAGGTGCAACGCGTCGCACTGTTCGAGAACGCCGGTGCGGACTTCGAGACCCCGCCCACCGTCGACGAGGTCGCCGAGAAGTGGTCGCAGATCGCGGATCTGTCGAATGCGGTCAAGGCCGGCCCTCCCTCGCTCGCATGAAAGCCGTACAGGCGCAGTCGCTGTCGGGCCCAGAGGGGCTGGTCTACACCGATGTCGAGGAGCCGCGCGGTGACAACGTCGTGGTCGTCGACGTCAAGGCCGCGGGAGTCTGTTTTCCCGACTACCTGATGACCAAGGGCGAGTACCAGTTACGAATGGAGCCCCCGTTCGTCCCAGGTATCGAAACCGCCGGGGTAGTGCGGTCGGCACCCGCGGGTTCGGGGATCAACCCCGGTGACCGGGTGATGGCCTTCAATTTCATTGGCGGGTATGCCGAACGGGTGGCAGTGGCGCCATCCAACATTCTTCCGACGCCCCCGCAGCTAGACGATGCCGAGGCCGTCGCCCTCATCGCGAACTACCACACGATGTACTTCGCGTACGCCCGCCGTGGACAACTGCGTGCGGGGGAGACGGTGCTGGTACTCGGCGCGGCCGGCGGTATCGGAACTGCCGCCATCCAGATTGCCAAGGGCCTGGGGGCCAAGGTGATCGCCGTCGTCAACCGGACCGCCGCAACGGAATTCGTCAAGAGTGTCGGTGCCGATATCGTCCTGCCCCTCGAGGATGGCTGGGCTAAGGCGGTGCGCGAGGCGACCGGCGGTGTCGGTGTCGACATGGTGGTGGATCCCATCGGTGGGCCCGCCTTTGACGACGCGGTACGCACCCTGGCCTCCGAAGGCAGGCTGTTGGTCGTCGGATTTGCGGCCGGTGCGATACCGACAATCAAGGTGAATCGGCTGCTGCTGCGCAACGCCTCGCTGATCGGTGTGGCCTGGGGCGAATTCCTGCGCACCCATACGGATTACCTCTATGAGACCCAGGCGGGGTTGGAGAAGTTGGTGGCCGAGGGCATGCGGCCGCCGGTGAGCGCGCGGATACCGCTGTCAGAGGGCCGTCAGGCGCTCCAGGACTTCGCCGATGGAAAGGTCTACGGGAAGATGGTCCTCGTTCCGTGACCACCAAGGTGTTCAACGGAATTGCCGACGTCGCGGTGGGTGATCTCGGGGCCACCGATTGGCTTGTGGTCGATCAGGAGCGGGTCAACACCTTTGCAGACGCCACCGGTGACCACCAATGGATTCACGTCGATACCGAACGGGCCGCTGATGGCCCGTTCGGTGGCACCATTGCCCACGGGCTGCTCACGTTGTCGCTGCTGCCGCAGTTTCAGTTCCAGCTGATTCAGGTCGACAACATCGCGATGGGGATCAATTACGGGTACAACAAGATTCGATTCCTCAACCCGGTCCTGGTGGGATCGCGACTGCGTGCCCGGGCCGAGGTGACCCATGTGGAACAGAAGCCGGGCGCCGTGGACGTGACGATCTTGACGACCGTCGAGATCGAAGGTGTCGACAAGCCGGCTTGTGTGGCCGAATCGATTTCGCGCTTTATCGCCTAGCCGACCGGGATATCGCGTTAGAGGCTCGGGGCCACAGCCCATTTCGGCCGGTACGTGACAAGGGTGAGAAACTGCACGCCAGTCGGTGTGATAGCTATTCTCGCCCAATGAAATCGCGACCTGCGATTTGTCCATCGTTTAGACAGCGCATATAGCAGAGTGTCCAAAATCTCACCGTGATCTACGACGATGTGTAGATCACGTCAGTCACGTGTTATGTTACTGCTCAGTTTGGGCCGTGCTTTCTCTGTGACCAGCGAAGATGGTGGGCCCGAGAGGTTTGGACGAGAGGGCATCACGTGGGTCAGCCAGCACACGGACGTGTTGCCCTGGGGTATTCGGTGCATTCGATCGTGAGCGCGTGATGACCACTTTCGACACGGCCGGTACCGGCCGCCCCGCAACACCGTCTCGTGACGCCGTATCCGGCGCCCTCAAGGAGTACGTACGCAAGCACCCGGTGCAGGCGGTAGAAACCGCAGGCAGCCAGATCGTCCTCGGTGTACGGGCGATGCAGTACATGTTCTCGGACCTCATCCACCGCGCGTTCCCGTGGAAGGAATTCATCCACCAGGGTGCGTTCATGGCGGGCAGCGCGGTGGTCCCGACGCTGCTGGTGGCCATTCCGATCGGCGTCACCTTGTCGATCCAGTTCGCCCTGCTCGCGGGCCAGGTCGGTGCGTCCTCGTTGGCAGGTGCGGCAAGTGGTGTCGCGATCGTGCGTCAGGGCGCCTCGCTGGTTGCCGCGGTGCTGATGGCCTCCGCGGTGGGCTCGGCCATCACCGCGGACCTGGGGTCACGAACCATGCGCGAAGAGATAGATGCCATGGAAGTCATGGGTGTCTCGGTAATTCGGCGGCTCGTCGTCCCACGCGTGGCCGCTGCGGTTCTCGTCGGTGTCGGCCTCACGGGCACCACCTGCTTTGTCGGCTTCCTGGCCAGCTATTTGTTCAACGTCTACTTCCAGCACGGCGCACCCGGAAGCTTCGTCGCGACCTTCGCGTCGTTCACCCGGGTCGACGACCTGATCCTGGCGCTGCTCAAGGCGATCCTTTACGGCCTCATCGTCGCCATCGTCGCGTGTGACAAGGGATTGACCACCAAGGGTGGTCCCGCCGGTGTCGCCAACTCCGTGAATGCCGCGGTCGTCGAGTCGATCTTGGTGCTCATGCTGATCAACGTGCTCGTCAGCCAGGTGTACGTCATGGTCTTCCCCAGGCATGGGATATAGGGGCGCGCCATGACTATCTCTACATACCGCCCCAAGGGCGTCCAGCCGATCATCGATGCCGGGCATCGGGTCGCCCAGTCGATTCGGCGGCTCGGACACATGCTGGCGTTCTTCGTGGAGGCCATCGCGTCCATCCCGAACGCGCTGCGCTACTACTCCAAGGAGTTCTTCCGGCTGCTGGCCGATGTCACCTGGGGTAATGGCTCGCTGGTCACCGGTGGCGGAACCGTCGGCGTGGCCGCGGTGTTGGGTGCCACGATCGGTGCCCTGATCGGTATCGAGGCCTACAACCTGCTGAACATCATCGGCTTGGGGCCGGCCACGGGATTCATCTCCTCCTTGGTGTCGACCCGTGAGTTGGCGCCGGTGATGGCGGCCCTCGCCTTCGCGATGCAGGCCGGTTGCCGCTTCACCGCGCAGCTGGGTGCTCAGCGCATCAACGAGGAGATCGACGCACTGGACGCGCTGGCGATCCGGCCCATCCCGTACCTGGTCACCACTCGACTGATGGCTTCCACCGTGGCGGTGGTTCCGCTGTACCTGCTGTGCCTGGTCATCAGCTACATCACGTGTCGCCTGCTTGTCGGGATCTCCAGCGGCGGCTCGATCGGCGGTGCCTACAACCATTACTTCACGATGATGCTGAGTGGCACCGACATCGTCTACTCGGTGATCAAGGCCGTCGTCTTCGTCTGGATCGCCTCAACCATCCAGTGCTACTTCGGATTCAACGCCTCGGGTGGACCCGAGGGCGTGGGTGTGGCCGCCGGACACGCGATGCGCGCCGCCATCACCGTCGTGATCATCGTGAACATGCTTCTCACCATGGCGTTGTGGGGAGTCGACGCTGGCGCAAGGTTCGGTGGTTGACGTGAGTGGTGGTTCATTCTCATCGAGCGGCCGCGGCTGGTCCGATCGCGCGCTGCTTCTCTCCGGCATCGCCGTGCTGGCCATCCTGGGATTGGTGACCGGGCTACTGCTCGCCAAGTCCAAGGGCTTGCTGGAAGACACCGTCAAGGTCAACGCGCAGCTGATGAACGTCGGTGACGGTCTGCCCGAACGTGCCGATGTGAAATTCCGCGGCATGCTCGTCGGCGCCGTCACGTCGGTGACGCCGGCCGAAGACGGCAAGCCGAACATCGTGCACATCGACCTGAAGTCCGAGCACGCCAGCGGCATTCCGAGCACGGTCACCGCGCGGGTGGTGCCGAGCAACGTGTTCGCGGTGTCGTCGGTGCAGCTGGTCGATAACGGCGATGGTGCCGCACTGCGCGACGGTGCGGTGATCACCGAGGACACCAAGCTGCCGACCGTGCTGTTCCAGACCACCACGAACAAGCTGCGTCAGGTGCTTGCCGCCACCGAGCGGCAACGCGGCGATGCACCGATCGGCTTGATCGGGGTCTTCGGCGAAGCCACCCAGGGACGCGGCGACAAGCTGCTGACCTCCGGCGCCCGGCTGCAATCCATCCTCACCGAGTTCAACGCCATCGTGTCTGCCAGCCCGAACGATCCCTCGACGATCGCGGCGCTGGAGAAGGTGTCGGCGGCGCTCAGCACCACCTCACCGCGACTGTTGGACAACCTGGAGAACGCCCTGGTGCCGCTGCGCACCCTGGCCCAGAAGCAATCCGATGTGCGGGGGCTGCTCTCGGCCGGCTTGCACACCGCGGGCACCGCATCGACTGCCATCGATAACCACATCGACCAGATGATCGGCATCGGTACGCACCTGACGCCCGTTGTCGGTGTCCTGGCACAGCATTCGGGCCAGTTCGTGCCGATCGCATCGCGCATCAAGGTGCTGTCGGACGCGATTTTCGAGAACGGCTGGGATCCCGGCCGTCAGGTCCTGGGCCTGAACCTGATCCTGTCGTTCAGCCCGGCGTGGACCTATGTCCGCGACGACTGCCCCCGGTACGGAGAGCTGGCCGGACCCAGTTGCACCACCGCACCGGAGACCCGCCAGTGGATCGACATTCCCGAGGTGCTGCAGCCGGGCAGCTACAAGCCGCCGCCGGATATCGCGCCACCCCCGGGGACCATCTTCCCGCCGACCGCAGCCGACATCATGCTGCACGGCACGGGTCCCAACCCACAGGAAGTCGACCGGGCCGCCAACCCGGTGCTGCCGCCGTTCGGCCCGCCACCTAACCCGGCACCTGCCGGAGTGGCACCGGCCTCCTTCGGAGGGAACGTCGGGCCGGTCGGAAGCGCGATGGAGCGCGCACAGCTCGGCAAGGCGCTGGGCGGAGATCCCAGCGCCTCGCAGCAGCTGCTGCTGGGCCCGGTGGCTCGCGGGACCACGATTTCGGTGAGCCGCGATTCGGTACAGCCCAATGCGGTCGAGGGAGGCGGACGATGAAGAACTTCCGGGCCGCGGTGATCGGACTATCGCTATTCATCGTGTTCGCCATCGGCGTGACGACTCTGGTGTACGGCACGCTGCGCCGCGACACCACGGGCTCGACAAAGAGCTACAGCGCGATCTTCACCGATGTCACGGGTGTGCGCGTCGGCGACGACGTGCGCATCGCGGGTGTGCGTGTGGGCCGCGTCGACTCGATCGAACTGGACGGCTCGCTGGCCAAGCTCAAGTTCCGGGTGAAGAGCAACCAGAACCTGTACGGCAATTCGATCGTCTCGGTGACCTACCAGAACATCATCGGACAGCGATACATCTCGCTCTCTCGTGGTCTGGACGGCAGCCCGGAGCGCCTGCCCGAAGGCAGCGTGATTCCCGTGGAGCGCACAGAGCCGTCCTTCGATGTCGGCGCGCTGCTCAACGGATTCGAGCCGCTGTTCACCTTGCTGGATCCGAAGCAGGTGGACAACCTGTCCAACGGGCTCATCGACGCCTTCGCCGGTGACCGGGGCGCGCTGGCCCATGTGGTGGCACAGACCACCGAGATCACGAAATCCTTTGCCGGGCGCGATCAGTCGCTGGGTGGGCTCATCGAGAACCTCAACACGGTTCTGGAGAACGTCGCCAAGCAGAACGACAATCTGGACCAGCTCGTGGTGCAGAGCCAGAACGTCGTCGGGGAGCTGGATAACCGCCGCCAGAGCCTGGTCTCGTCCATCGGTTCGGCCACGCATGTTGTGAGCCGGATCCAGACCATCGGCGACAACGTGTACCCGCAGTTGCAGGAGCTCGTCTATCGCGAGCCGGGCACTGCAGCGCACATCCTTGCCAACAAGGACCAGTTCGCCTTCCTGGGCTCCAACCTGCCGCTGCTTCTGAAGGGACTGGCCCGCACGATGCAAGACGGTGCGTACGGCAATTCGTATGCCTGCCAGCTGAACATCAACGGATTCTTCCCGGGCCTCAATGACCTGGTGCCCGCCATTGTCCGGCACGCCACGCACGGTGGTGTCGCGAAGTACACACCGAAATGCCGAGGGATCGAATGAGCCCCCGTGAACGCAGGCTAGAAGACCGCAGCAAGTTCTGGATCGGCATGATCGCCGTCGGTGTCGTTACGGCGATCATCGCGTCGATGCTGCTGTTCCGCCAGATCGGCTTCGGATACACCCGGTACAAGGCAGAGTTCGCGCAGGCGGCACAGCTCAAGAAGGGCGACTACGTCAGTGTCGCCGGGGTTGATGTCGGCGAGGTCAAAAGCGTTGTGCTCGATGGCACCAAGGTCCTCGTCGACATGCGCGTCCGGGATGAGGTGAAGCTGGGCGCCGAGACCCAGGCCGCGATCAAGACCACCACGCTGCTCGGTTCGCGATACGTCGAGCTGCGGCCGCGCGGTGCAGGGGCCATTCCTAACAAGCGAATCGCGTTGTCGCACACTGAGGTGCCATACGACCTACAGGCGCTGCTCGCGGACACCGCTGCCACCTATGAACAGGTCGATACGACCAAGCTGGCGCAGTCCATCGACATCTTGGCCAAGCAGCTCGAGGGGCTGCCCGAGGCGCTGCCCGAGGCCATGAAGAACCTGAAGGAACTCTCGGGGATTGTTTCCACCCGCCGCACGCAGATCGGCGAGTTGCTCAAGAGTGCGTCCACCGTCACCGCCACGTTGCATCGGCAACAGGCCAACCTCGGGCACCTGGTCTTCCAGGGGCGGGACCTATTGGGAGAGTTCGTATCCCGTAAGGCATCGTTCCAGCGCCTGATGGCCTCGATCACCAAGGTGGTCGACCTGCTGAGCAAGGTCGTCGTCAAGGACCGGCCCGCATTCGAGAAACTGTTGCAGCAGCTACGGGAAGTCACGGCGATGGCCAGCGACCATGACGACTACGTACGAAACCTGTTGCAGATCCTGCCCGTCCCGCTGAGGAACCTGACCAATGCCACCGGTTCGGCGTACTCCATGAACATCAACCTGACCAACGGTCTGGTGGTGGACAACTGGATGTGCGCGATCAGCAGCCGCGCGGAGCAATGGGGTCTGCTCGAGTACTTCAAGGACTGCGCATGAGCGTGAACGTGACACAGCAGGGGTCCACCGCCCGCCGCGTCTTCATGATCGGTGTGGTTTCGGTGCTGGTGATTGCCGCCGCGATTGGTGGCTACCTGGGGCTGCGCAAGGCCGGTGTGGTGGACGACAAGATCTCCGTCACCGCCCAATTCGATGAAGGCTCTGGCCTTTTCGTCGGCAATGTGGTCGAGGTACTCGGCTTGCCGGTGGGCGCCATCGAATCGGTAGAGGCCAAGGGCACGTATGTCGAGGTCAAGTTCAACGTCGACAAGGATGTGAAGGTACCGGCGAATGTCATTGCCGCCGCCTTCACCAGCTCGGTCCTCACCGATCGGCATGTGGCGTTGAGTCCGCCGTACACCGAGGGCCCGGTGCTCAAGGATGGCGATGTCATTCCGCTCGACCGCACTCGCACGCCCGTGGGGTTTGACCGCGTACTTGCCACTGTCGACAAGCTCGCCTCGGCGATGAAGGGCGACGGAAAGGGCGGCGGGCCGGCGGCTGACCTGGTCAGCATCGGCGCGCAAGCCGCTTCGGGTAACGGTGAACAGGTCAAGACCGCCCTCGATGAGCTGTCGAAGGCATTGAAGATGACCACCGACGGCGCCGAGACCAAGGATCAGCTCACCACGATCATCAAGAGCGTGAGCTCGCTGGTGAACGCGATGGGGGAGAACGACAAGGCGATTCGTCAGTTCGGTTCCGCGGTACACGGCACGGCGGACGTGCTGGCCGCCGAGCGATTCGGCACCGGGGACACCGGCCGCAAGGCCAACGAGGTGCTGAAGAGCACTGCCGAACTCCTCGAGAAGAACCGCGACGTCATCAAGGGCCTCATCGGAAACGGCAATGTCACCTTGCAGTCGTTGACCGACAACCAGCGTGAACTCAAGGAAACTCTGGATCTGCTGCCGCTGACGCTCGACAACGTGGACCGAGTCATCGACCCGGTGAACGGGTCGATCCGCCTGCACCCGCTGTTGGACAAGCTGCTCTTCGAGAGCCAGTTCACCAAGGAGATCTGCAACATGATGGGTCTGCGGCAGCTCGGCTGCAGCACCGGAACGCCAGCCGATTACGGACCCGATTTCGGACTGACCTACATGCTCGACGGCATGGCCAGGATGGGGCAGTGATGAGCCGCTTGAAGGTTTCCAAGCTGAGAGTCGCCGCGCTGGCCGCGGCCGGTGTGCTGTCTGTATCTGCGTGCACCCCACCGGGACTCGACAGCCTGCCGCTTCCGGCCCCCAACATGGGCTCGAAGTCCTACCAGCTGACCGCGCGATTCGCCAACGCGCTCAACCTTCCCGCGAAGGCCAAGGTGCGTCTCGGCGGAGCCGACGTCGGCGAGGTCGAGTCGATGGAAGCCGTCGACTATGTCGCGGTAGTCCAGCTTCGTATCCGCGAAGGCGTGCGGTTGCCTGTCGGAACCACGGCGCAACTGCGCACGGCCACCCCATTGGGTGATGTGTTCGTGGCGGTCACTCCGCCTGCCAAGGTCACCGGTCAGCTCCTCAAGGATGGCGGCACGCTGGATCTGGACAACACGTCGTCGGCGGCCACCGTCGAAGGTGTGCTGGCCTCCGCTGCCGTGCTGGTCAACGGTGGCGTCATCCGCAATCTGACGCACGTGGTGAACGGGCTCGGTAAGTCTTCTGGCGGTAATGGCAGTAACGGCATCGTGTTTGGTGAGATCGTGAAGCAGTCCGATCAGTTGATGGGCACGCTCAACGGCAGGTCCTCACAGATTCAGAACTCGTTGGACAGGACTTCCCAGCTGGCCGCGACACTGTCGGCTCGGGAGAAGACCATCAACGATCTGCTGGAGGCCGGTGCGCCGGCGTTGAAGGCTGTTGATCCCGACCAGGTCGGAGATCTCGCCGACACCGCTGGTCACATCTCCGATCAGCTGGCGAAGTTCCCGTCGATCCAGGGCACCGACTCGCGCAGCATGATCGCCGATTTCAACTCGATTGCGCGGGGCTTCAACGACATTGCCGTGAGCCCGGACACCAGCCTGGTCGCCTTGAACCGGCTGCTTCCGGTGTTGGTGAAGGCGAATGCGGGTAGCGCCTTGGCCGTCGATGTGAACATGGCCAAGCTCGCGCTGGGTAACTGGCCCGACGCGGGATACAAGGGCGATCCGACCTTCCATGGCCCCAAGCAGGCCGACTGGGGTTATCTGGTCGGTAGCTTCAAGTACTCGTTGTACCGGTTGCAGGAACGCGTCGTGGGTCAGGGACCGAACCCGCCCATGCCGCCTGCTCCCGCGCCGGCACCTGCGCCCGAACCGGGACCGGGCCGATGACCGCCCCCGCGACGGGACCCACCCAGTCCCACGGTCTGCTGGAATCGCTCTCGCGAGGGCTGGTTGCGCTGTCCGATGTCTTCAAGCGCAGCTGGAAATGGCTGTCCGTAGTGGGCCTGGTGGCCATCCTCGTCATCTGCGTCGGTTACGTGATGTTCGGGACTCTGAAGGTCAATCCGATCGAGTCCAAGTACCAGGTGAAGGTGCAGCTGCACGAATCCGGTGGGCTGCTGCCGAATCAGGAAGTGACGCTGCGCGGAGTGCCGATCGGCCGGGTGCAGTCCGTCAATCTCGAGAAGGGCGGCGTGGTCGCGACCGCGGCGATCGACGGCGCCGTGAAGCTGCCGGTCAACAGCGAGGTGCGGGTTTCCGGACTATCGCCCGCTGGTGAGCAGTACCTCGACTTCCGGCCGACGACGAACGACGGCCCATTTCTGAAGAACAACAGCGTGGTCGCGCTGGGTCAGGCGACCACTCCGATAACCCTGGCGCAGGTGCTGGCCGATTCTGATGGGCTACTGGCACAGCTTGATACCGAGAAGCTGAGCACCATCCGTAAGGAACTCGGCGTCAGCACGCAAGGCCCGGAGAAGCTTGGCGACATCTTCGACGGCGGCACCTTCCTCATCACGACCCTTGATGGTGTGTTGCCGGAGACGGTGACCTTGTTGAAGTCGAGCAAGGTGACTTTCTCGACGCTCGTCGACCTCAATGCGGGATTGGATGCGACCGGCCAGCAGCTGGGGAGCACCTTCGGCGGGTTGAAGAAGATGGATGGCGGCTTCCGCACGCTGCTCGGGCGCGCCCCGCAGACGTTGCACAGCGTGGACAATCTCTTCACCGACAACTCCGACACCATGGTGCAGCTGTTGGGCAATCTCGCGACGGTCGCTCAGTTGAACTACGTGCGCGTCCCGGCGCTCAACGCGCTGTTCCCTGGACCCGAGGTGCGTGGGTCGGCGCTGGAGAGCGCGGCGACGATCTTCCATGATGGCGCCATCTGGGCGCTCGCGGACCTGCTGTATCCGCGACCCACATGTGATTACGCGACACCGCGCAAGCCCGTCTCGGATGCCAGCTTCTACGAACCGGCGCTGTACTCCACGTACTGTGCCAATCCGGACCCGGCGATGCTGGTGCGCGGTGCTCGCAACGCTCCGCGTCCGGCCGACGACGACACCGCGGGCCCGCCGCCCAACGCCGATCTGTCCAAGGTGTCCGATCCGACGCCGCGCGGTAAGTGGAGTATTCCGACGCCGTATGGTGGACCGCAGTGGCCTCTGCCGATTCCCGGGGATGCGCCTCTGCCTCCCGATGCACCTGCGCCGCCACCCGGTTTCGGTAATACTCCACCTACCGGACGCTAGGTACGTTCGGACCGGTACCAAGCAACACGCGCAAGGAGCACAACCATGGCAGATGACGTTGTCGGCAAGGACGCCAAGAACGCGGATGAGTCTGCGGTGACCTCGGATGCGGAGAAGGTCGAATCCTCGGCGGACAAGGCAACGGAAGCTGCAGCAGAAGAGGTCGCTGACCTCGACGCGGACGCATCTGAGAAAGACTCCACGGATCCGAAGGCCGCCGAGGGCTCGAAGGATTCCAAGGACGTCGATGACGAGGACATCAGCCTCGAACCCGATGAAGAGGAACAGAGCCCGAAGCGGTTCGGGGCCCGCCATTGGGCCTTGACCGCGGCCGCATTGGTGGTCATTGCGATCGCCGCCGGGACTGCGATCATCGGGCGGCTCTACGAAGAGCAGCGCATTGAGGAGCGGTCGTCTCGTGAGGCACTGGCCGCGGCACAGGAATTCGCCAACGTCATGATCAACGTGGACAGCGCCAAACTCGATGAGAGTTCCAGCAAGACGCTGGACAGGTCTACCGGTGACTTCAAGCAGAAGTACTCCGAGTCCAGCACCACGCTGCGCCAGGTCATGATCGAGAACAAGGCCAAGGCAACGGGTGTTGTGGTCGATTCCGCGGTGAAGTCGGCGACGCCCGACAAGGTCGAGGTGCTCATGTTCATCGATCAGGCAGTGTCCAATGTGGCGGTTCCGGATGCGCGCATGGACCGTAGCCGCGTTCAGATAACCATGGAGAAGGTCGACGGACGCTGGCTTGCCAGCGATGTCGAACTGACTTAGCCGCCCCTCTGATGAGTGTCGGCGGACTGCTACTCGTCGCCCTGGGGATAGCCATCGGGATGGTCGGCATCGTGGTGCCGATGGTTCCCGGAACCACGCTGGTGGTGCTCTCCATCGGGGCGTGGGCCCTCGTCGAATCGACCGCCAAAGCCTGGGTGGTCCTTGGCATTGTGGTGGCACTGGCCGTCGTGACCACGGTGGTGAAATACGTATGGCCCGCTGCGCGCATGCGCGAGGCAGGAGTGCCCACGCTGAGCCTGGTGCTTGGCGGCGTCGTGGCGATCATCGGGTTCTTTGTCATCCCGGTGGTTGGGTTGGTGATCGGCTTCGTGCTCGGTATCTACCTCGCGGAATTCCTGCGCCGCAGCAGCCAGAAGCAGGCGTGGGCCGCGACCGTCACGGCTGTGAAGGCGGTCGCCACCTCGATCGGTATCGAGATGGTGGGCGCGATGGTATCGGCAGGCATCTGGCTGGGTGCCGTACTGATCTGAATCGTCTTCTAGGTCAGTGCTTTCCGCAGTGCCGCAAGGCCATCGCCGTCGATTCCGGCAGCAGTGACCATCGCCTCGGGTGACCCGAAAAGCTTTGCGATTTCGCTGAATCCGGTGTCGAGGTATTCCTCGCGAACGCCGAGCACCTCATCGGAGAGCATCGCGGCCATGGTCTGCGCCAGCTCTGGTTCGGCGGCAGCCATCTGTGCCGAGATATGGGCCCGCATCGCGCCGATCGCCGCATTGCTGCGCAGGTAGTCCGCGGCGATATCGGCATAGTCGATGCCTACCGTGTGCAGCAACACCCCGATCAGAAGACCGGTACGGTCCTTGCCTGCCGCGCAGTGCACCAAAGCTGTTGCACCGCTTGCGAGTTGGCTGGCCACTGCCTTGAGGGCGACGAGCGTGCCGGGGAGTTCGACGAACCGGCGGTACTCGGCCAGCATGAACTCCACTTGGGATGCCGGATCCGGGCCACGGCCCGAAGTCATGCTCGTGATCATCATCTGTCGGTAGGCGATTTCATGCGGAGCGCGCTCCTCCCCGGCAGCCGGGGTGGCGAAGGGAACCTCGTGTACACGGATTGCGTCGTCCACCCGATCAGAACCGGTGCGTGCAATCTCGGTGGGGCTGCGCAGGTCATACAGATCAGTGATGCCGAGGGTGCGCAGTGTCTGGGCGCCCGCCGCGGTCAGACCGCTTAGTTCAGAAGACCGAAACAGCACTCCAGGTCTGAGGGTGACGGGTGAATCCGCGCCGCCGACGTCCCGGAAGTTCCAGATGCCCTCCACAGGGCTGTCTGCGGGGGAGGCGGTCGATTCAGCATTGGAGATCGTCACACCCCCACGGTAGCGGGCGCGTTTTTGACGGCGTTCTCGCCCGGTTTGTGGCGGAACAGCAGGAAGAACGCGACCGTGACCACCAACGAGTACGCGGCGAAGCTCAACCAGATGCCATGCCAGTCCTTGCTCTGATCCGGATAGGTGAAGAAGTACTCGATGACGGCTCCACTGATGAGACTGCCCAGCATGGCGCCGACCCCATTGGTCATCAACATGAACAGGCCCTGCGCACTCGCCCGGATCGCGGGGTCGCACTGGTCCTCGACGAACAGCTGGCCTGAGACATTGAAGAAGTCGAAGGCCATGCCGTAGACGATGCAGGACAACACGATCATCCAGAGCCCGGCGCCGGGATTGCCATAGGCGAACAGCCCGAAGCGCAATGTCCAAGCGGTCATGCTCATGAGCATGACCCCCTTGATTCCAAAGTGGCGCAAGAAGAATGGGATGGCCAGGATGAACAGCGTTTCGGAGATTTGTGAGATGGACATGATGATCGCTGGATGTTCGACGGTGAAAAGGCCCTTGTACTCGTCGATGGTGGCGAAGTCGTGCAGGAACGTGTCGCCGTAGGCATTGGTGAGTTGCAGCGCCCCGCCGAGCAGCATCGCGAAGACGAAGAAGACGGCCATATTGCGGTGACGGAACAGGGTGAAGGCAGTGAGGCCGAATCTGTCGGCGAATGTGGTGCTGCGCGTGCGGTCCAGCTTCGGGGGACAGCTGGGTAGCGTGAACGCGTAGAGCCCCAGGAGCAGCGCCGCAGTTCCGGCGACGTAGAACTGGCCGGCCGAGGTTTCCAGCTTCAGCAGGCTCACCGTATGTAATGCGGCGATGAATCCGACGGTGCCCCACACGCGGATCGGCGGGAAGCTGACGACGGTGTCCTTGCCGGCATCCTTGAGGGCGTTGAAGGCAACGGTGATGGCCAGGGACAGCGACGGCATGTAACACAGCATGTTGAGCAGCAGAACCCAGAAGAAGACGGTGGGGCTGTTCACCTGGGGGAGGCTGAACAGCGCTGCGGCTCCGCCCAGATGCAAGATCCCGTAGAGCTTTTCGGCGTTCACCCATTTGTCGGCGATCACCCCCATGATCGGCGGCGTCAGGATCGCGGCAATACCCATGGTGGAGAAGACCGCCCCGAAGTGCGCTCCCGACCAGTGCTTCGCGTTGAACCAGTACGCCCCGAGCGTCAACAGCCAGGCTCCCCACACGAAGAACTGCAGGAAGTTCATGACGATGAGGCGGGTAGAGAGGTTCATTGGACACCAATAGTGGGGGACATCGGCCCAGTTGGCAGCGCGAACCGCTAAGGAATGTCCCGGCCCCTCACTGATCGTTTGTGCCGTCAGGTAAACATGACCCATGCACAAGGACGTGTCCGCTTCACCCGAAGGCCCCGCCGGCGACGTGTCGCTGGATGCCGATGCCATTCCCGCGAGCCTGTTGGAGTACCTCAACCGCGAGCTGGGGGAGGAGGTCAGCGTCCGGAGGCTCTCGGCCGGACATTCGAATCTGACCTACGTGGTCACGGGAAGCTCTGGTGTGCAGTGGATTATGCGGCGCCCACCGTTCGGACGGCTGCAGGCCGGTGCGCACGACGTGATGCGTGAGTACCGGGTGCTCGACGCGCTCAGCGCGGCCCAGGTGCGGGTTCCGCGCGTGACGCTGGCCAGCACCGATGCGGAGATCTTCGGCGCCCCGTTCTATTTGATGGAGCGTCAGGAAGGCGAGGTGATCAGGGACGTCTCGCCGGAGTGGTTCGTCGGCACGGCGCGCCGGGAGCTGGTGCTCGATCTGGCGGTCGCATTGGCCGAGATTCACAATGCGGACCCGATGCGGTTGGTGGAGGCCAAGTTGGGTCGTGAATCGGGTTACTTAGCACGACAATTGAAGACCTGGGGTGGGCAATGGGAGTCCATCAAGGAGCTGCCCACCGGCCGTGATCTGGAGGATCACACGGCCATTACCGCGTGGCTCACCCAGAACTATCCGGGGGACCGCCCCGCGGCAGTCGTGCACGGCGACTACAAGCTGGACAACGTGCTGGTCGACGCGGCCACGGCGCGGATTACCGCGGTGCTGGACTGGGAGATGGCGACCGTCGGCGATCCACTGGCGGACCTGGGATATCTGCTGTACATGACCCCCGAGCCGGGAGGTGAGGTCGCCATGTCGGAGCTCACCGGTTCGGTGACCGCACAAGAGGGTTGCCCCTCGCACGTCGAGATCGCCGAGGCCTACCGTGGAGCCCGAACTGGCGACCAAAGCTATTGGACACCAGAAGATTTGATCTACTACCAGGTGCTGGGTGGGTGGAAGCTCGCCACCTTGCTGGAGGTGTCCTATCAGCGCCATCTCGCCGGAACCACCGACGACCCCTTCTTCGCCGAACTGGACCAGGGTGTTCCGAGGCTACTTTCGGTGGCTCGCAGCCTGATTCCGGCTACTGGCTAGCATCAAGAAACAAACTCACCGACCACCTGGAGGAATGTCATGGCCGACGAAGTCCTGATCGAACAGCGTGACCGTGTCCTATTGATCACCATCAACCGTCCGGACGCGCGTAACGCGGTAAACAGGGCCGTCAGCCAGGGGCTCGCCGCAGCGGCGGATCAGCTGGACAGCTCCGACGACCTGTCCGTCGCCATTATCACCGGCGCGGGTGGAAATTTTTGTGCGGGAATGGATCTCAAGGCATTCGTAAGCGGCGAGGCGGTACTGTCCGAGCGCGGCCTTGGTTTCACCAATGTGCCGCCGCGTAAGCCGATCATCGCCGCCGTGGAGGGCTTCGCCCTGGCAGGCGGCACTGAACTCGTGCTGTCCTGTGACCTGGTGGTGGCCGGCCGGAGTGCAAAGTTCGGCATCCCCGAGGTCAAACGTGGTCTGGTGGCCGGCGCCGGCGGCCTGTTGCGTCTGCCGAAGCGAATCCCGTACCAGGTAGCCATGGAGTTGGCGCTCACCGGAGACTCGTTCACCGCGGAGGACGCCGCCAGGTACGGATTCATCAACCGGCTCGTCGACGATGGTCAGGCACTGGAGGCCGCGCTGGAGTTGGCTGACAAGATCACCGCCAATGGGCCCCTAGCCGTCGCGGCCACCAAGCGCATTGTCATCGAGTCGGCAAGCTGGGCCCCTGAGGAAGCCTTCGCCAAGCAGGGCGAGATCCTCATGCCGATCTTCGTCTCCGAGGACGCCAAGGAGGGCGCGCAGGCGTTCGCCGAGAAGCGTGCACCCGTCTGGAAGGGCAAGTAGCCCCCTCGCATCTGTCATCTCGAAAAGGATCAGTGGCGCTCCCAGTCAATCGGCGTACTGTAGTTAGTTGTGCAAACTTTTCATGGGTAAAACCCCGTGACCTGCATTTTTAGATGTACGCACACCTGACATGCGCGTTTGATGGGAGACACTGCTGTGGCCAGAACCGAAGGTGACACCTGGGACATCGTGACGAGCGTGGGCGCGACTGCGCTCATCGTCTCTGCCATGCGTGCTGTCGAGGCGCGTAAGGCAGAGCCGCTTGCGCGGGACGACTATGCGCAGCACTTTGTGGCTGCGACCAAGACTGAGGCGCCGATCTTTTCCGAGCTCCTGGAGGACCCCACTGTCGCCCAGGAGCCCGACGTGCAGCTGTTCTCGAGTTATCTGGGGGCGCGGACGAAGTACTTCGACGAGTTCTTCCTGGCTGCGGGAAATGCGGGTGTGCGCCAGGCGGTGATCCTGGCGGCGGGCCTCGACGTCCGCGGGTATCGGCTGCCCTGGGCGCCGGGCACCACGGTCTATGAGCTTGACCTTCCGAAGGTGCTCGAGTTCAAGAAACAGGTTCTCGACGAGCACGGGGTGCGGGCCACGACTGCCGTCCACGACCTGCACGTCGACCTCCGCGACGATTGGCCCGAGGCGCTCACAGCAGCGGGTTTCGACCCCACCCAGCCGACGGCCTGGCTGGCCGAGGGGCTGCTTCCGTTCCTGCCCGGTACCGCGCAAGACCTGCTGTTCCAGCGCATTGTCGCGCTGTCCGCAGCCGGAAGCCGTGTTGCCGTAGAGGATTTCGGTGCCCCCGGTACCCAGGCAGATCGGATGTCGAGCGCGATGGAGAACGAAGACGGCGCACTGCGCCGGATCTTCAAGAGCATCGTTGAGGAGGACGCACCCCCGTCGAGCCTCTGGTTCGCCGACGAGCGCGAGGATCCGGCGCAGTGGCTGACCGGGCACGGCTGGACCGTGGAGGCCACCACGGCGGGTGAACTGCTGAAGCGGTACAACCGGGCTCCGTTGGCCGGTGAGCATGAGCTGACGGATGCCATGGGGCAGAGCCGGTACTTCACCGCATCTCTGGGGGCATGACCATGGCGCGCACCGACGGAGACACCTGGGACATCGTCACGAGCGTTGGCTACACCGCGCTGGCGGTCGCGGCCGCTCGAGCACTCGACGCGAAACTGGATCCGCCACTGGCGCACGACGAGTACGCCGAGAAGTTCGTTGCCGCCGCCGGCGAACCGCAGTTGGCCCAAGCCGTGGCCGCCGGAGACATCAGCGGCCTCGCCGGTGCCAATGCCGGTTGGGTCGGTGTGCGGACGCGATTCTTCGACAACTTCTTTGCCGATGCGGCCGGCGCCGGGGTGCGGCAAGTGGTCATTCTGGCCGCCGGATTAGACGCCCGCGCATACCGATTGCCCTGGCCAACGGGCACGACCGTCTTCGAGGTGGACCAACCGCGGGTTCTCGAATTCAAAGATCAGGTACTAGCCGGGGCGGATGCTGGTCCGGCGGCCGGTCGGGTGCCGGTGGCCGTCGACCTGCGTGATGACTGGCCGAAGGCGTTGGTGGGGGCCGGGTTCGATCCCGAACAGGCCACCGCATGGGCTCTGGAAGGACTGTTGCCCTACCTGCCCGGGGTGGCACAGGACGCACTTTTCGAGAAGTTGCATGAGCTGTCGGCTCCCGGAAGCCGGATCGCTGCCGAGCTGGGTCCCTTGCCCGGGGAGATTGCACAGTTTGAACGGGATATGCCGTCGCATGCAGATTCTCCTGGTCAGCCGAAGGTGTCCGAACTCTGGTACGACGATCCCCGGCGGGATACCACGTCGTGGCTTGCTGAAAGAGGCTGGACCGTGGCGGGAATCGACCTTGTGGAGGCGGCCGTGGGATACGGCAGGCCGTTCGGGGAAATACCCCGATCATTCGAAACATTGCTGCGTACAAAGTTTTTCACCGCTACCCGGACAGGCTGAGAGGACGCCATGACAGACGTCGAGGATAAGAACTGGTCGCGCAGCGAGGGCGACTCCTGGGACATCGTGTCCAGCGTGGGATACACCGCGTTGGGGGTCAGTGCGCAGCGTGCCGTGGAGAGCGAGCGGCCGGACGCGCTGATCGTCGACCCGTTCGCCAAGCATTTCGTGCTCGCAGCGGGAGAACCGCATTTGATCGATACGATCACCAAACGCGATGTGCCCCGGGCCTCCCCGTTCGAGTATCTGCGTGGGATGGGTATGCGCAGCCGGTTCTTCGATGAATTCTTCCTGGATGCCGCCGCCTCTGGCATCCGGCAAGCCGTCATCCTTGCCGCCGGATTGGACGCACGGGCACATCGGCTGCCCTGGCCCGCCGGGGTCACGGTCTACGAGCTGGATCAGCCGGAGGTCTTGGCCTTCAAGGACCGGGTGTATGCCGAGCAGGGCGCCGCGCCGACCAGTGATCGTCGGGCGGTGGCCGTGGACCTGCGTGATGACTGGCCGGCCGCGCTCAAGGAGGCTGGATTTGATCCCAGCCAGCCCACCGCATGGTCAGCCGAAGGACTGCTGCCGTATCTGCCTGCCGTCGCGCAGGAACTGTTGTTCGAGAGGATTGTTGAGTTGTCGGCCCCCGGCAGTCGTGCCGCGATCGAGGGCCCCACGGGCGTGCTGGGCGTGAGTCAATTCGCCAAGGTCGAGCAGAAGTACCGATCCGAGAAGGACACCTTCGGCAAGATCGACATCACCGAGCTGTTCTACGACGAGGAGAAGACGCCGCCCGTCGAGTGGTTCTCCACACGAGGATGGAACACGCTGGGGGTGGACATGTTTGATCTGGCAGAACGCTATGGCGTGCAGTATCCGGAAGTCCCCGAGGACATCCGGGAGCTCGCCGGTTCGATGCATTACCTGACCTGCACACTGCCTGCCTGAAAGGAAACGTTATGACCAACATCGAGGACAAGGACTGGTCGCGCAGCGAGGGCGATTCCTGGGACATTGTGTCGAGCGTCGGGTTCACCGCCCTGGGAGTCGCGGCGGCTCGCGCGGTCGAGAACGCGCAGCCTGATCCCCTGGTGCGCGACGAGTACGCGGAGCATTTCGTGCGGGCCGCCGGTGAGCCGCATCTGATTGGGCTGCTGGACAATCCCGATGCCCAGGCGCTGAACCCGACGACCGCATTTCGCCAGATCGGTCTTCGTAGCAGGTTTTTCGACGAATTCTTCGTAAACGCGACCAAGTCCGGCTGCACGCAGGCAGTGATCCTCGCTGCCGGGCTGGATGTGCGGGCGCATCGGTTGCCGTGGCCGGAAGGCACCAAGGTCTTCGAGTTGGATCAGCCCCAGGTGCTGGAGTTCAAGGACCGTGTGCTGGCCGAACAGGGCGCCACCCCCACGAGTGACCGCAGGGAGGTTGTCGTGGACCTCCGCGACGATTGGCCTGCCGCTCTACTGGCCGCAGGCTTCGACCCTGAGGCTCCGACGGCGTGGTCGGCGGAGGGCTTGATCGTCTATCTGCCGTCTGCGGCACAGGATCTGCTGTTCGAGCGGGTTGTCGCGCTCTCGGCGCCGGGCAGTCAGGTCGCCGTGGAAGCCACGCGCGGACGGCCCGACATCGCCAAGTGGGGTGAGGTCCAGAAGAAGTACGCCGACGATAGCCATCCCATGTCGAAGGTGGACATCAGTGCGTTGTTCTACGACGAAGAGCGGGCCGATGTCCAGGAGTGGTTCGCCGCGCGCGGATGGACCGTGCGGGGTTCAGATGCGCTGGAGCTGGCGGCCGGCTATGGGGTACAGATCCCGGAGCTGCCGAACGAGATCGTCGAACTCATCGAGCAGGGCAACTACCTCACCGCTGCTCTGCCGCGCTAAGTGGTCTATCCCCAAGGGGTGGTTGGGCCACCGGTTCCGGGCTAACATGCGGAAGGGGCATGTCTGGAGGGGGAGCCCATGAAGATCGACCCGGTAGCTACGGAGAAATGCGCGGCACAACTCGACGCATCGGATACCCATGTCGAGTTCGCCAAGGGAAAGTTGCGTGCCACGGAGGGCAAGGACCTCGGTGACCTGAGCGATGCCATGAACGCTGCGCGGAGCCGGGTGTCCGGCGCGCTCAGCACGGTTACCGCTGTGCAAAAAGAGATCTCGCAGAACATCCGGTCGTGCACCAAGGCGCTTGTCGAGATGGATCAGCGTAATGCGGGCAATCTCAGCGACACCGGAATCAAGTTTCCGGTGCTCAACTAGGGCCGGCGCGCGATGACGCTGGGTGACACGCAAAAACAGCTGGAGCAGGTAATCGCCGACCTGCGACAGATCGGCGAGATCACCGTGAGCACGGTCTGGCCGATAGCGCGCAAGGTCGTCAGTGCTGTCCGGCAGGTCATCGCGGTGGCCACCGAGCCACCTCCTCCGGACCCGGCGACCGTGCGCGAGGTAGCCGCTCGCTGGCGGGAAATGGTGCCCGCTATGGGGGAATGGCACGCCAACGATGTTCAGCAGGCTCAGAACACGATCCCCGAAACGGTGTGGGGGCGTACGCCGGGTGATCCGTACGGTGAGACGACCGGGGATAAGGCGCGCACCAGCATCGCGAACTTCAAGACACGATCCACGACGATCGGTCCGGCCGCTACCGGGGTGGCAGCCTCGCTCGACACGTTTGGCGGGTCGATGGAGAAGGCGCGGGAACGGTGGCATAACGCATTCGCCTCGCTCAAGGACGACGTCGACTGGGGCAACATCCCCAAGGCGCCATGGGACGCCATTCCCTATGTCCGCAAGCTTGTGGGCGATGTCGTGCACGGTGTCGAAGAACTCGCGGGCGCGTATGGGGACGCCGACAAGGCGGTGAACACCGCGAAGGGTGAACTCGGGAAAGCGGTGGAGGGCATCACGCTGCCCGACCACACCTCCGTAGCGGCAGGTGCGATCGGTTCGGTCAACAATTGGTCGGGCGTCAAGGACGATCCGGATGGTCATAAGGACGGAACCGGTTTGCGGCCGGGCGTGCAGGAGCGCGCAGATGCCAACCTGGCGGCGATGAGCCCCGAGGATCGCGCCAGAGCGCAGGCGATGCTCGACAACGCGAAGGATGAGGCCCGACGGAACTGGATCATCTCCGCCCTCGCGCGGGGCGGGGATATTCATACGCTGCAACGCTTCTCGGACAAGTTGGCGCTCATGGACGATCAACAGGTGCGTGAGCTTGACCCGGTGGAGTACGCGAAGAATCATCCGGGCGTCCTGACGCAACCCGATGGCACCACCTGCGGGTCTTCCTCGCTTGTTGTCGCCAAGATGATCAACGACCCGGTGTACGCGATGAAGATGCTCACGGGATATGACGCGACCGGGTCCGAACCGCCACAGTCTGGGCAATCGATAACCAGCGCCGAGGTCACATCCAAGTTCGCGGATGAAGCCAAGAAGATGCACGATTCGACGAACAACGCGATCGTCCCGGGTTGGGGCACGACCTGGCCCGAGTCGTTGGGGACACCCCCGGGAGGCGCCGCCGATGAGATGGGCAAGCCCGGCGGTCCTGGTGTCCCGGGCAGCGCGTATCGATTCGAGGTGGCTAATCCGCTGGGCCCGTCTGGGGACTATCAGGCGATCACAGCGGCTGTCCAGTCCGGTCAGTCAGTTCCGCTGTTCGTCGGCAGCGGAGTGAACGGGCACATCGTCTTGGTGACAGGAATGCAGGGCGACTCACTGGAAATCTACGAGCCCTCTTCTGGACAGAAGATGACAATCCCGAAGGATGATTTCGTCAACAACCGAATATCGTTCGGTGGCGAAACGCGCTATCGGCCATGGGGTGAGGTGATCCCGAAGTGAAGGTCCTACGACTTTCACCGGCGCTGTTGCTGGTTTTCGTGCTGGCCGCATCGTGTCCTAAGCATCCCGAGAACTTTGAGCCGAACAGTGTGGACTCGGCGCGATCTGCCCGGCTGACGGCGGATGCCTGGCTTGCTCCCGCCAAGGCGTACCACGCCTCGTACAACGGGCTGAACAACATCTCACGTGAGTCGGTGGTCAGGACTGCGTCTTTCACACACGGCGATCCATTGGACGTTGTCACCCGAGAGACACGGAAGGCCCTGCAGAACGGATGGGTGCTGACCTATGCCCACTGCGGCTCTGTGGCGAGGCCTATGTCGTCGGCAAGCGCACCCCAGACCTTGTCGGGTGTTGAAGTAAATCTCGAGAAGTCGCCGGCCGACCCCGAGAATGCCGCCATGGCACAGCTGACGGCCTACCGTGTGGAACCTGACCCGGACGGGCAGGGAACGGTCAACATGGAGATCAACGCTTTCGCCCAGTATCACTCGGATAGGGGTTGGCCGAATCTGCCGGGCGTCGCGATGGATACCACGTGCCTGGTGATACCTGGTGCGCCCAGTGCAGGCTCCAATACGACGTCGGCATTTCCATCGGGAATCGTCCAAGGCGTCAAGGGTGGCCATCCGCTGAACGAGAAGGGCGAACCTGACGGATCGGCCGGCTGAAGGACGTCGCCTCGAATGCTGACGGTGCGAGACTGGAGTGTGTGAGCCAGAACCCGGAGAACACCAAGTACGTCGAGCCCGGTGAGTTCAAGCGGGATACCAACTACATCAATACGCGGATCACGGCAGACGGCCGCGACGGCTATCCGGTAGAGCCTGGGAGGTACCGGCTCGTCGCCGCGCGTGCCTGTCCGTGGGCGAACCGGACGCTCATCGTCCGTCGCCTCCTCGGTTTGGAAGACGTTTTATCTCTCGGGCTTTGCGGCCCCACGCACGACAAGCGCAGCTGGACTTTCGATCTGGATCCGGGTGGTGTCGATCCCGTCCTGGGTATCCACTTCCTGCGCGATGCCTATCTCAAGCGGTATCCGGACTATCCCCGCGGCATCACCGTGCCCGCCATCGTGGAAGAGGCCACCGGCGAGGTCGTGACCAACGACTACGCGCAGATGACGCTGGATTTCTCCACCGAATGGGTTGAGTATCACCGGCCGGGTGCGCCACAGCTGTATCCCGAGGCGCTGCGCACCGAAATCGACGAAGTGAACCGCCGCGTCTACACAGAGGTCAACAACGGTGTCTACCGCTGCGGTTTCGCCGGAGGCCGGGACGCCTACGACGCCGCCTACGATCGCCTGTTCACCGCACTCGATTGGTTGTCGGAAAGGCTTGCCGGACAAAGATATTTGGTGGGGGACACCATCACCGAGGCGGACGTGCGGCTGTTCACCACGTTGGCCCGGTTCGATCCGGTGTACCACGGGCATTTCAAGTGCAATCGCCAGAAGCTGAGCGAGATGCCGGTGCTGTGGGCGTACACGCGGGATCTGTACCAAACACCGGGCTTCGGTGACACCGTCGATTTCGGGCAGATCAAGGAGCACTACTACGTGGTGCACACCGATATCAACCCCACTCGGATTGTCCCGAAGGGGCCGGATCTGAGTGGCTGGCTTACCCCGCATGGACGCGAGACACTGGGGGGCAGACCGTTCGGGGATGGCACCCCGCCGGGGCCGCCGAGAGAGTCGGAACGCGTGCCAGATCACGGTCCTTGCCCTGGTTAACGACCTTTGCAGGATTTACAAAAACGGAAGACTTGTTAACAAGCATGCCTTTCCTTAGTATCCGTCGGCATGCTGCACCACAGGGTGAAGGGCGAGTAGATGACCGATCAACCAGTCACTATCGGAGTTGTCCGAGAGTCGGGTGAGGACGAGCGCCGCGTTGCGCTGGTGCCCAAGGCGATCGCCGGCCTGATTGGCAAGGGTGTGAACGTCGTCATAGAAAGCGGTGCCGGAGAGCGCGCGCTGCTGCCCGACGAGCTGTACACCGAGGCCGGTGCGACGGTGGGTGACGCCTGGTCCGCCGATGTCGTCGTCAAGGTTGCGCCGCCCTCGCCCGCCGAGGTCGCTCGCCTGCGTGAGGGGCAGACCCTCATCGGCTTCCTGGCGCCGCGCAATGCCGACAACAGCATCGGAGCGCTCAAGAGCGCGGGCGTGCAAGCCTTTGCCGTAGAGGCTATTCCGCGTATCTCCCGTGCACAGGTGATGGACGCGCTGTCGTCACAGGCCAACGTTGCCGGATACAAGTCCGTGCTCGTGGCGGCCACCGAATCGACCCGCTTCTTCCCGATGCTCACCACGGCCGCCGGAACCGTCAAGCCCGCGCTGGTACTGGTGCTCGGTGTCGGTGTGGCCGGTCTGCAGGCCCTGGCCACGGCCAAGCGGCTCGGTGCGCGTACCACCGGCTACGACGTTCGCCCCGAGGTGGCAGATCAGGTCCGCTCGGTCGGTGCCCAGTGGCTCGATCTCGGCATCGATGCGGCCGGTGAGGGCGGCTACGCCCGCGAGCTCACCGAGGAAGAGCGTCAGAAGCAGCAGCAGGCGCTGGAAGAGGCCATCAAGGGATTCGACGTCGTCATCACCACGGCGCTCGTGCCCGGGCGTCCGGCTCCGCGTCTGGTGACCGCAGCGGCGGTCGAGGGCATGAAGCCCGGCTCTGTCGTGGTGGATCTCGCGGGGGAGACCGGCGGCAACTGTGAACTGACCGAACCCGGTCAGACCGTCGTCAAGCACGGTGTGACGATCGCGTCGCCCCTCAACCTGCCGGCCACCATGCCCGAGCACGCCAGCGAGCTGTATGCCAAGAACATCACGTCCGTTCTCGAACTCCTCATCAAGGACGGCGCTCTGGCACCGGACTTCGATGATGAGATCGTCGCGGGCTCCTGCGTTACCCGGGAGGTCTCCTAGACATGTACGGACAGCTATTGGCCAACATCGCGATCCTGGTGCTTGCCGGGTTCGTTGGATTCGCCGTTATCTCCAAGGTGCCCAACACCTTGCACACCCCATTGATGTCGGGCACCAACGCCATTCACGGCATCGTGGTGCTGGGTGCGCTGATCGTGCTGGGCAACCTGCCCGCCGACGCCAGCTGGGGCACCCGGATCATCGCGTTCGTCGCGCTGATCTTCGGAACCCTGAACGTGATCGGTGGCTTCTTGGTGACCGACCGCATGCTGGGCATGTTCAAGTCGAAGAAGCCTGAGCAGAAAGAGGCGGCCAAGTGAGCACCGAAAGCCTCAACTACCTCGTCGATGTTCTCTACATCGCCGCGTTCGCCCTCTTCATCTACGGTCTGTCCGGCCTGACCGGGCCCAAGACCGCAGTGCGCGGCAACTGGATTGCCGCCGTCGGTATGGGAATCGCGGTACTGGCCACGCTGATCAAGGTGAGCGAGAGCGCCACCACGCTGGACTGGATTCTGATCGGTGCCGGTTTGGGTATCGGTGTCGTACTGGGCATTCCGCCGGCGCTGAAGACCAAGATGACCGCCATGCCTCAGCTGGTGGCGTTGTTCAACGGTGTCGGTGGTGGCACCGTGGCTCTTATCGCCTGGTCGGAATTCATTGAGACGAAGGGCTTTTCGGAGTTCAAGCCGGATCAGTCGCCGACCGTGGCGCTGGTGGTGGGATCGCTGTTCGCCGCGGTCATCGGCTCGGTGTCGTTCTGGGGCTCGCTGGTGGCCTTCGCCAAACTGCAGGAGTCCATCCCGAAGAACGTCGAGAAGCGGCTTGTCGCTTCCGCCAAGCTTTTCCAGGTCTCCAACATCGTGCTGCTGCTGGCCGCGGTCGGCGCCGCCGTCTACATCGGGCTGCACCCCGGACTGCCGGTCTGGTGGATCGTCGCGGTACTGGTCTTCGCCGGTGTGATGGGTCTGTTCGTGGTGTTCCCCATCGGTGGCGCCGATATGCCGGTGGTCATCTCACTGCTCAATGCGATGACCGGTTTGTCTGCGGCCGCCGCAGGTCTGGCGCTGAACAACACCGCGATGATTGTCGCCGGCATGATCGTGGGCGCCTCTGGTTCGATCCTGACCAACCTGATGGCCGTCGCGATGAACCGGTCGATCCCGGCCATCGTGTTCGGCTCGTTCGGTGGCGGTGACACCGCGGCCGCCGCTGGCTCGGCCGAGCAGGGCACGGTCAAGGCCACGTCTGCTTCCGACGCAGCGATCCAGATGGCCTACGCCAACCAGGTGATCGTGGTGCCCGGTTACGGTCTGGCCGTCGCGCAGGCCCAGCACACCGTCAAGGAGATGGCGGACCTGCTGGAGAGCAAGGGTGTTGAGGTCAAGTACGCCATTCACCCGGTCGCCGGCCGTATGCCCGGCCACATGAACGTGCTGCTCGCCGAGGCCGACGTCGAGTACGACGCCATGAAGGAAATGGATGACATCAACGGCGAGTTCAACCGCACCGATGTCACCATCGTGATCGGCGCCAACGATGTCACCAACCCGGCGGCGCGTAACGACCCGTCCAGCCCGATTCACGGGATGCCCATTCTGAACGTCGACGAGTCGCGCTCGGTGATCGTGCTGAAGCGTTCGATGAGCTCGGGCTACGCCGGTATCGAGAACCCGCTGTTCTTCCAGCCGCAGACCTCGATGCTGTTCGGGGATGCCAAGAAGTCGGTGTCCGCGGTCATCGAGGAGCTTAAGGCGCTGTAGCCCAACCTCTTTGTCGTCGAATGGGAACCTCACGCGGAAATCCAGCCGGAAATCCTCGCGAGGTTCCCATTCGGCGTATGAAGGGGTTTATGCGTTGGCCGCTGGTCGCACTCGTGGTGGCGTGGGCCGCGTGGGCTCCGGTGGCCGCAGCGGAGCCGCATGACTGTGCTTCGGTCGATCGGGCGCGGGTACAGATGCGGGGACTCTCGCAGCAGAACGGCGTCGCGGTGCGTCAGACCGCTGTCGCGCGAAACCGGGCGATTGCCGCGTTGCTACGGACGGCCGCGCGCGACACCGCCGACCTGACAGTGCAAAGCCGCGCCCTGGACGCCGCGGCGGCCGCCGAGCATTACGCCGAGGTGATGGCCGCCGCGACCTCCGTGGACGGTGTGCTCGCGCCGCCGGGCGAGGAGATGGCCGATGCGGTCAATGCCTTGGCGGCATTGGAACAGGTATGCCCGATGCGTTAAGAGGTCTCGGTGTCCTCGATGCGCCGCCAGGTCACCAGCGCGGCAGCCAGTGCCGCTAAGCCGGCCAGCCAGTACAACGTGTGCGGCAGCGTCGAGATGGCAACTGAGGCAACGGCGATCGCTGGTAGCCCGATATTCAAGATGGTGTCGCGGCGTTGCAGGAGCAGCACCAGCCACGCCAGCACCAGGTAGATCGCGAATGGGACCGTGATCGTGAAGGCGGCAACGGTCGAACTCAGGTGACTCTTGCCCAGTCCCTCGTCGACGGCGATCTCGAACCCCGCCGAGATTGCCGCGACGGCGGCGAAGATGAAGTAATGGCTGTAGCCCCACAGCAGGGTTGAGCGCAGCGACGTGTCCTTGCACTCCTGTTCCTGGTCGAAGTAGATCCACCACACCGCGGCGACGATGACCAAGGCCGACACCGCAATACCGATCATGGTGCCGGTGTGGTCGGCTTCCTCGGCGCCGCCGATGATCGAGTTCGCGGAGGCCAGGATGGACTCGCCCAGCACGATCAAGGTGAATAGGCCGTAGCGCTCGGCGATGTGCTGAGGATGCCACGAGGTGGGGGCGACGCGTTCGGCGAACACGGGCACCGACAGGTCGGCCAGCGCGATCACCACGAACAGCGGTATGCGCAGATGTTCCGGTGCGAAGAGCCCCCAACAAACCCACGCCGCTTGGACGACGGCGATACCCGAGACGTAGCGCAGGCAGGTGGCCCGCATGGTCGGATCGCTGATGGCCGCGCGCACCCATTGACTGCCCGCGGCGATACGCATAAGCACGTACCCGCTGATGGCGATGCCGAAATCGGCACCGGTCATCGCTCGCTCGACACCGGCCGCGACGGTGAGCGCCCCGGCCATCTGGACGACCACCGTCAAGCGGTACAGCCAGTCGTCGGTGTCGAAGGCACTGGCGAACCAGGTGAAGTTCATCCAGGCCCACCAGATGGCGAAGAAGCCGATCGCGTACCCGACGAGTCCCTCGGCGAAATGGCCCTCGGCCCAGAAATGGTGGAGAGTTCCGGAGGCGCGGGAGACCGCGACCACGAAGACGAGGTCGAAAAGCAGTTCTAGCGGGGTGGCCGCGCGGTGCGGTTGCGTGGGATCGCGTGCCACCATGGCCCGCAGGCCACTGGTCATGTGGTTACCTATTCAGGGTCGGTGGAGCGCCGGACGGGGGCAGCTTAACGTGCTTCTGGCGTCGGGGCCGGCGAACATAACGGCCGAATAATCCAACCAGTTGATCGGGATTTCGTCCGTGCGTGGAAGGCCTGCGCATATAGTGAGGCACCATGCAACCGGTCCCCGCTGCCCCGAAGGCAGGCAATTCCTCGCAGCGCCGTGCCGGCCGCCGCGAGGAATTGGTGGCGGTGGCTTCCAAATTGTTCGCCGCGCGGGGCTATCACGGCACCAGGATGGACGACATCGCTGATGTCGCGGGCCTGAACAAGGCGACGGTGTATCACTACTTCGCCTCCAAGGCACTCATCTTGTATGAGATCTACTTCAAGGCTGCCGAGGAGACACTGGCCTGCCTGCAGGACGACCCGAGATGGTCGGCGCGTGAATCGCTCTACCAATGCACGAGCCGCATGCTGGCGCTCATTTTCTCGAATCGCGAGCAGGGGGCGGTGTACTTCCAGGAGAACCCGTTCCTGTCGGAGTGGCTCTCGCCCGAGCAGGTCGCCGAGATCCGTAAGCGCGAGGACATGGTGCAGGAGCGGGTTCAGAACATCATCGAGCGGGGTATCGCCAGTTCCGAGTTCGTCGAGTGCGACTCGCATGTCATGGCGCTCGGTTACATCGGAATGGTTCTCGGGTCCTACCGCTGGCTCAACCCGAGCGGCCGCCGCAGCGCCCAGGAGATCGCCGTGGAGTTCAGCACCACGCTGTTGCGTGGGTTGATTCGCGATGAGGAAACGCGGATCAACGATCCGCTGGGCGTCGCGACGGCGACGTCCGTTGACGGCACCCCGTAGTGGCGGAGCTGTAGTGGCCGCTGATTCCACCCTGACCTTGGATCTGCCCAACGTCAGATTGCAGGCGCTGTGCTGGGGACCGCAGGACGGTCCGCTGGCGATCTGCGGGCATGGCTTCCCCGACTCCGCCCACACGTGGCGCCTGCTGGGGCCGAAGCTGGCCGCCGACGGGTGGCGTGTGGTGGCGCCGTTCACTCGCGGTTACTCGCCCAGCGAGATACCGGCCGACGCCGAGTACGGGCTGGGTGCGCTGATGCAGGACGTCCTGGACATCCACACGCTGCTGGGCGGTGACGAGCGCGCCGTGTATATCGGTCACGACTGGGGCGCGCTGGTGGGTAACGCCCTTGCCCGTAGCCGGCTGTCGCCGTTCGCCCGCATTGTCACTATGGCCGTGCCCCCGTTCGAGGTCCTCGGTTCGAGTTTCGCGTCGATCGGGCCGCTCGGCTGGCCCGGCGTGCTCGGGCGCCAGCTGTCGATGAGCTGGTACACGATGTTCCATCAGATTCCGGTGCTGCCGGAGTTGTTGCTGCCCTGGCTTCTTCGTCTGTATTGGCGACGATGGTCGCCGGGATACGACGCACGCGCGGACCTGCTGTACACCGGTGAGGCGATGCTTCAGAAGGGGAATCGCCGCGCCGTCATCGGCTACTACCGCGCAAACATTCGGCGGGCCCTGGTTCCTTCGCGGAAGTACTGGAAGACCCAGCGATCTCTGCTGGACGATGCGCGCACCCCGCTGCTCTACCTGCATGGCCGGAACGATGGGTGCATGACGTGGCGGCTGGTAGATTCTGCGCGCCCGGATCTGCCCGATCGCCGCGTTGAAATCATCAATGGCGGTGGACATTTCGTACATCTCGAATGCCCGGACGTAGTGCACGAGCTCGTGCGTGAGTTCCTGCGCATGCCAACTACAAAGGTAGAGTGAACCAATGCCAGTCGTCAGTCAGACCGTCGAGGTGGCCGCCCCGCCGCAGGTGATCGTCTCCATCGTCACCAACTACGAGGCCTACCCCGAGTGGAACAAGGAGATCTCCAGCGTCGAGATTCTGGATCGGCTCCCGGACGGCCGTCCCCGCATCGTGCGCTTGAGGGTGGAGATGACGGGCATGGCTTCGACAAACGTCGCGGAGATCGCGTACCTCAATGCCGCGCAGGTGGCCACGCGTCTGCTCGAGAGCGACATCTTCGAGAAGCAGGAACAGACGTTCTCGATCGTCCCGATGGGGCCCACGTGTCTGCTCACGGTCGACATGGATGTCGAGACCAAACTCCCGATCCCCAAGCCGATGGTGAAGAAGCTCGCCAACCAGGTCCTCGAACATCTCGCCGAGGGATTGAAGGGCCGCGCCGAGCAGATCGCGTCGGGGGCCATCGCACCGCCGGCGGCACCGCCGCAGGCAGCGCCACTACCCCCCGGGCCACATCCCGGCGCGGTCTAGATACTCGGTGAGTCGGCGTGCTCCGTCGACGAACTGAACCTCGGTCTGGGTAATCACTTCGGCGAGATCGCCCGCACGCAAAGCCGCGATGAGCTTGTCGTGAGCCTCCACCGCGTGCCGAGCCCACGCGTCGGCCGAGGCGAACATCATGTGCGGTGTGTACCGGGTGGCCTGCAGGAGAAACCAGGCCAGCTTGGGGCGGTCGGCCACGTGGTTGAGAAATCGGTGGAACTCGAACTCCGCGACCGAGATCAATTCGGGCGAAGCGGCGTGGCGCAGGGTGTCGTTGAGATCTGCCAGGGTGTCGATCTGGTCCGCGGTGATGCGTTCGGCTGCGGTCTTCGCCAGCTCGACGGCGAGGTGCGCCTGCAGCGCGAAAATGTCTTCGATATCGGCCCGGCTCAATGCGGCGGCCATGTACCCGCGGTGAGGGACGGCCTCGACCAGGCCCTCGCCGCGCAAGGTCAGTAGCGCCTCGCGCACGGGTGTGACGCTGACGCCCAGCTGGGCGGCCGTCTCATCCATCCGGATGTACTCACCGGGACGCAGTTCACCTGTCATGATCGCCGCGCGGAGCCGGCCGGCAACCTCCTCGGACAGCTGCGGCCTGCGAATTTCACGGGTTTGTGCCCGGGGAGCATTCATCCGATCTGCCTGCCATTTCCATGTGTGGTGACGCCCTTGCATCTAAAGTCATATCAAATATATTTGAGCCGACGCGACGAAGCGACAAACCCAGGAGGCAGTGACTTGAGTCCCCATGAATCTGTCGGCGCACCCGATGTAGCCGTCGAGGACGGCATCATGCGGATCACGTTCACCAGACCGGATCGGATGAATGCGCTCAACGCGCCCGCTACCGCCGGATTGATCGAAGCGCTGGACTCGGTTTCCGGGCGAGATGACGTGAGAGTCGTCGTCATCAGCGGGGGTGCACCGGGGAGTGCGTTCACGGCGGGCGCCGACGTCGCAGAGCTTGCTGCGGGGACCGGAGACCTGACTCCGCTGCAAGCCGCCGAGCTGACGATGGACAACGCCGAGCGGTTGGTGCGCGCGGTCCTGAATTGTCCGGTGCCCACCATCGCCGAAGTCACGGGCGCGGCCGCCGGGATCGGTGCGTCGGTGGGCCTGGCGTGCGATCTGGTTTATGCCGCCGATTCGGCATTCTTTCTGCTGGCATTTGCGAACATCGGGCTTATGCCCGATGGAGGTTCGAGCGCATTGGTGTCGGCCTCGATCGGTCGTGTGAAGGCCAACGCGATGGCGCTGTTGGCCCAACCCCTCAACGCTGCCGATGCTCATGCGGCCGGGTTGGTCAACGAAGTACTGCCCGGGGATCAACTGCGCGAACGTGTCGATAAATCGGCGCGCAGGCTTGCCCATGGTTCCCGTCGTGCGTTGCAGCTGACTAAGGAAGCCATGAACTCGGTGTCACTCAAGCTGTTCGACGAGGCCATCGCCCGTGAGCGTGAGGGGCAGATCGAACTGTTGATTTCACCCGATGCCCAAGAGGGCTTCGCCGCATTCCTCGAGGGCCGACGCCCCAATTTCAGTTAGTAGGAGAGAGTCTGTGACCGACACAATCGATGCGACCGCGACGTCCGCGAGCCTTGACCAGCCTTACCGCGCGCGACGGCAGAACTGGTGTAACCAGCTGGCCCGGCATGCGCTCATGCAACCCAATGCCACGGCGATCCGGTATCTCGGGCGCAGCATCTCCTGGGGAGAGCTGAACCAGCGCGTGCAATCCCTGGCCGATGCACTGTCCCGCCGGGGTGTCGGGTTTGGGGACCGTGTGCTCATCTTGATGCTCAACCGCCCCGAGTACGTCGAATCATGGCTCGCCATCAACGAACTCGGAGCCATCGCCATTCCGGTGAACTTCCGCATGACGCCACCGGAAGTGGCGTTCCTGGTTGAGAACAGCGGGGCCAAGGTAGCGATCACCGAGACGGTGCTGGCTCCGGTGGCGGCCGCGGTACGCCAGCAGGTGCCCGCGCTGGAGACGGTCATCATCGCGGGCTCGGAGTCCGAAGACGGCGCGCTCGGATATGAAGAGGTCATCGCCGAAGTGGGTGAACCGCACCCAGAGGTGGATCTGCCCGGCGATACCCCCGCGCTCATCATGTACACCTCCGGGACGACGGGCCGGCCCAAGGGCGCGGTGCTGACGCACCTCAATCTGTCCGGGCAGGCCATGAGCTATCTGCTGAGCACCACCGTTGATCTGAACGCCGATGTGGGATTCATCGGCGTTCCCATGTTCCACATCGCCGGCGTGGGCAACATGATCACCGGCCTGCTGCTGGGCCTGCCCACGGTCATTCACCCGCTGGGCGCCTTCGATCCCGGTGCGCTGCTGGATGTTCTGGAGTCCGAGGGAGTCACCGGGATCTTTCTGGTCCCGGCCCAGTGGCAAGCCGTCTGCGCGGCCCAGCAAGCAAACCCGCGCAAGATCAAACTGAAGACACTCTCCTGGGGTGCGGCCCCCGCCAGCGACGTGCTGCTGCGGACGATGTCTGAGACGTTCCCCGACGCCAAGATCCTGGCCGCGTTCGGGCAGACCGAGATGTCTCCGGTCACCTGCATGCTGATGGGGGAGGACGCAATCCGGAAGATGGGGTCCGTCGGCCGGGTGATTCCGACGGTGTCCGCGCGGGTCGTCGACGACAACATGAACGATGTGCCGGCCGGTGAGGTCGGGGAGATTGTCTACCGGGCGCCGACGCTGATGCAGGGCTACTGGAACAACCCCCAGGCCACGGCCGAAGCGTTCACGGGTGGGTGGTTCCACTCCGGTGACCTGGTCCGTCAGGACGCGGACGGCTTCGTCTGGGTGGTGGACCGCAAGAAAGACATGATCATCTCCGGCGGCGAGAACATCTATTGCGCGGAGGTGGAGAACGCGCTCGCCGAGCACGAGCAGATCACCGAGGTCGCGGTGATCGGCAGGCCTCATGAAAAATGGGGCGAGGTGCCGGTGGCGGTGGCAGCCATCCATGGTGACGGACTGACCATCGGTGATCTCGACGGGTTTCTCACCGAGCGATTGGCACGGTACAAGCACCCCAAGGATCTCGTGGTCGTGGAAGCGTTACCCCGTAATCCGTCGGGCAAGGTCCTCAAGAATGAACTGCGCAAGCAGTTCGGCGGAGCCTGACAGCAAATATGAATCTGGATTCAGAAAAGTTTGGTAAAGCGTAATACGTAGAACTGTACGTCATGTACATTCCTGTAATCGGCGTCACATCGGAGGGGTTGGCGTGACCGAACCTGTAGGCACTGCAGGCCGCGTTGGCTGACGGAAGGGACCATGTGATGCTTCGGATCCTGTGGTGGCGCCATACCGACGCGCGCGGTACGGGAGGGGGGCTGCGTGCCGAACTCCTTTGAAACCGATGGGCGTGGTCCGTCGGACCGCCAGCTCCTCCTGTGTGGTGTGGCGATTGCCCTCGTGGCCGCCTTGGTGGGCGGGGTGCTGATCATCAAGTCCACCGGGCGACTCAACAACTACGTCCGGGTGGACGCTGAGCTGACCAACGTGGGTGATGGGCTGCCGGCTAAGTCGGATGTGAAATTCCAGGGCGTACTGGTCGGTTCGGTGAGCGATCTGACTCCGTCGCAGCGGGGTAGGCCCAATGTGGTCCATATCAATCTGAAACCTAATCTGGCGCACACGGTTCCAAATTCGGTGACGGCCCGTGTGGTTCCGAGCAATGTGTTCGCAGTCTCCTCGGTGGAGCTGGTCGATAACGGTCCCGGCCCGGCGATCACCAACGGGGCCGTCATCAAGGAAGAAACCGCACTGCCGACAGTGCTGTTCCAAACGACCATCAGCAAGCTGCGCGACATCCTGCTGGCGAACGGCCGCGGCCGTGACGACGACTCCGTGGGTATTTTCGCCGTCATCGCCGCGGCAACGGAGGGCCGGCGCGCGACGCTGCTGAATGCGGCCGGCCAACTGACTCGGCTCATCGATCAGCTCAACGACATCGTGGCCACCGACACGGGTCCGTCCACTCTTTCCGCGCTTCTCGACGCGACCAAGGGCTTGCAGACCACCGCTCCAGAGCTCGTCGATGCGTTGCATCAAGCGATCAAACCGATGCAGACGCTGGCCGAGAAACGGGAGCAATTGCAGAGTCTGCTCAATGCCGGGCTGCACACCACCGGTACGGTCAGGCAGTCGCTGGATAACCAGACCGATCGAATGATCGACATCACGACCAAGCTGACACCGGTCGTCGGCGTGCTTGCCCAGAACTCCGTGCAGTTTCTTCCGATCGCTACGCGGCTGAAGGTGTTCTCCGACAAGTTTTTTAGTGATGTCTGGGATCCAGAGCATGGTGTAGTCAATATCCGAGCCATTGCCTCGTTTACGCCGTCGACGATGTACACCCGCGCTGACTGTCCACAGTACGGGGAGCTGAAGGGGCCGAGTTGCTTCACCGCCCCCGAGCTCGTGGTTCGCCCCGACCTCCCGGAAACCCTGCTCCCACAGAACTTCAAACCGCCGCCCGATCTTCTACCGCCGCCGGGAACGACAGTCGGCCCGGATGGCAACCTGATTGTCACGGGGCCGCCGCTGCACAATCCGAATCCCAGCCTGGCGGACCCCAACCCGCCGCTGCCCTGGTGGCAACCCAACCCAGTGCCGCGAGTACCTGGCACTGCTGACCCAGGAGACGCCGAACCCCCGCCACAGTCCGCGGGTACCGCCCCCGCTTCCTACGGTGGGGATGTTGGGCCTGTCGGTAGTAACAGTGAACGCGAACAACTGGGCATGATCACTGGCAGTACGGCAACCTCGGCTACCCAGTTGCTGCTTGGGCCGGTTGCGCGTGGTACCAAACCCGTTGTTGCCCAGCAGGTGCAGTCGGGAGGTCAGCGATGAGATTTCGTGGGCCGTTGATCGGGCTCTCGGTGTTCATGGTGATCGCGCTGGCGATGACATGGCTGGTGTACGCCACGCTGCGGCGCGAGGTCGCGGGATCGACCTACAACTACTCCGCTGTGTTCACCGATGTCACCGGGTTGCGTGACGGGGATGACGTGCGCATCGCGGGCGTACGGGTGGGCCGTGTGGAGTCGGTGGCCATTGACGGTGACTTCGCCAGGGTTGGCTTCCGGGTAGAGACCGATCAACCGTTGTACGGCAACACGATTGCGACGATCACGTACCAGAACATCGTCGGACAGCGTTATCTCGGTTTGTCCCTGGGTAAGACCGGCAGCACCGATCGGCTCAAGCCGGGGAGTGTGATTCCGTTGGAGCGGACAGAGCCTTCTTTCGATATCGGCATGCTGTTGCACGGTTTTGAGCCACTTTTCAGCGTTTTGGATCCTGCGCAGGTCGACAACCTCACCGACGGTGTCGTCAAATCCCTACAGGGAGACACCGGTTCGATTGTCGGATTAATCAACCAAAGCTCACAGCTCGCCGAGACCTTCGCGGGTCGGGATCAGGTTCTCGATGACGTGATTACTAATCTCAATGGCTTGACCAAAACCCTTGCCAGCCAGAACAAAAACCTAGACAGCGTACTGACGCATACGCGTGAGATGGTGGCGATCCTGGACAACCGCCGGGCAGCTTTGGTCGATTCGGTCGGTTCGACGGCCTTCGCGGTACGTCGATTGTCGAATATCTCGGACACTGTGTACCCGCAGTTGAACGAGATCCTGCATCGGGAACCGGGCTTCGTCAGTCACTTGAACAGTATCGAACCGCAGCTGGCCTTCACCGGGGCCAACCTTCCGCTGCTCCTCAAGGGCGTCGCGCGCACCACTCAAGAGGGCGCTTTCATCAACGGGTACGTCTGCGACCTGAATCTCACCGGATTCTTTCCCGGACTCAACGACGTGATTCCGATCATCGTGAATGCCGCTACCCCTGGAAACAAGGCCCAATACTCCCCGAAGTGCAGGAACTTGTCAGATGGCTAAATCTACAGTGTGGCAACGAATTTCACGCCGACCGGTCGAGACTTACAACAAGGTGTGGTTGGGCGCGATAGCGCTGGCGGTAATTGGCGCCCTGATCGGCGCCATGCTGTTGGTGAAGTTCGTCGGTGTGGGCTACCGCCACTACACCGCGGAGTTCCTGCAGGCGGCGTCGCTACAACCGGGCGCCAACGTGTCCTATGCCGGAGTGCCGGTGGGGAATGTCACCAGCGTGGAGCTAGCGGGCGACCATATCGAGGTCGGCATGCGGGTGCGTGACGACATCACGCTACGCAAGGAAGCCAAGGCCTCCATCAAGATCACTACGATTCTCGGTAATCAGTACGTGGAATTGCGCAACGGTGGCGAAGGCACGCTGCCGGACCGCCGAATCGATCTCGCCCATACCGAGGTTCCCTACGATCTCCAGGCGACGCTCCAGGATGCGACCGCCACGTTCGAGCAGGTCGACGCGGATAAGATCGCCGAATCGACGGCGATACTGGGCAAGCAGCTCGAAGGCCTGCCCGAGGTGCTACCGCAGGCCATGCAGAACATTCAAACGCTGTCCTCGGTGATATCGCATCGGCGCGACCAGCTCGGGACACTGCTGGCAAGCACCGAGCTGGTGACCGGCACGCTGCGCCGACAGCAGGGTGATATCGGCAAGTTGATCGTTCAGGGGCGCGATCTTTTGGGTGAGTTCGTCTCTCGCCAAGCGAGTTTCCACTCCATGATGCAAGCGGTGACCGAGCTGGTGAACGTCCTGAGCAAGATTGTGGTCAAGGACAGGCGGGCGGTCGACGCACTGATCGCCGATGTGAAGACATTCAGCACGTTGATCGGGGGTCATGAGGACTTGTTCCGGAGCCTCTTGCAGGTGACTGCGGTCGCCGCACGCAACGTCACCAACCTCACGGGCTACGGCAACGCACTCGAGCTGAGCGCGCCCAGCGGCATCGCAGTGGATTCTTGGATGTGTGCGATCAGCGGAAGAGCCAAGCAGTTCAACATGATCCCGTATTTCAAGGACTGCCAATGAGCGCATTGACCAACAAACGGATGCTATGGATCGCGGGAGCACTCGCGGTGGTGGTCGCGGTGGTGGTGGGCGCCGTCGGATGGAGTTATCTGCGTGAGCGGAGCAACCGGCTCACCGTCACGGCACAGTTCGAATCCGTCTCCGGGTTGTATACCGACAACAAGGTGTCGGTATTGGGTATGCCGGTGGGCAAGGTCACCAAGATCACCTCGCGAGGAACGTATATGGAAGTGGAGTTCACGGTCGACTCCAAGGTCAAGGTTCCGGCAGACGCCAAGGCGGTCACGGTGTCTTCCTCGATTCTCACCGACCGCCACATCGAACTAACACCGGTCTATCACGGTGGGCCGGTGCTCAAGAATGGTGACATCATCGGATTGGACCGCACGAAGACTCCGGTGGAGTTCGACAAGGTGTTGGCCATGCTCGACCGGCTCTCGAAGGCTATGAAGGGCGACGGTAAAGGCGGCGGTCCGTTGGCAGACGTCGTCAATGCCAGCGCGAGCTCGTTGTCTGGCAACGGTGAGTTGATGAGGACCTCTTTGGACGAGTTGGCCAAGGCACTCCGGTTGAGTGCTGACGGCGGTGCACTGACTCGCGATCAGCTGACCAAGATCGTTACCCGGCTCAGCTCGCTTTTCGAAGCTTCGGCGCGAAACGACAAGAACATCCGCGAGTTTTCCTCGACGGTGCGGCAGTTGTCGCAGGTGCTCGACGAGGAGCAGCTGGGATCTGGGACGACCGGCAAACAGCTGAACAACATCCTGCTGCAAGCGGGTTCACTGCTCGAGCAGAATCGCGATGCCATTAAGCAATCGGTGGGTAACTCGAACCAAATCGCCCAGGCCGTCTACGACAACCGTCGCGAATTATCGGAGGGGTTCGACCTACTTCCGTTGTTGGCGGACAATGTCTACAACGTCGTCGATCCCGTCAATAACGTTGTCCGCGCCCATGTTCCCCTCGACAGGCTGCTGTTCGACACCCAGGGGGCCAAGGAGATCTGCAACCTTATGGGCCTGCGGCAACTGGGCTGCAGCACCGGAACACTGCAGGACTACGGACCAGACTTCGGATTGACGTACGTCCTCGATGGTCTCGCGGCAATGGGGCAGAAATGAACAGATTGAAAAAGTTCGCAGGGATTACGGCGGGCGCTGTCGTCCTGCTGACAAGCGGATGCGGCACCAATGGTCTTGCCAGCCTGCCACTTCCGGCGCCGGGTATGAGCGGTGGTTCCTATGGCTTGACGGCGATATTCACCAATATCTTGAACCTGCCGTCGCGCGCCAAGGTGAAACTAGGTGGTGCCGACATCGGCGAAGTCGACTCCATGAGCACCCGCAACTACACCGCCGTGGTGACCATGCGGATCCGTACGGATGTGGAGATTCCGAAAGGAACAACCGTAGAACTGCGTACCGCGACGCCCTTGGGCGACGTCTTCGTGGCGCTGAAACCACCGAGACCGGCCGACCCCAACGCGCCTCTGCTGCGCGACGGCGACACCTTCGGTCTGGATTCCACCACGGCCGCAGCCACCGTGGAGGCGCTACTCAGCTCGGCGGCGATCATCGTCAACGGAGGCGCCGTGCGTAATCTCACCGGCACCATCAATGGACTCGGCCGGGCTACAGGGACCAATGGTCAGGCATTCGGAGATCTGATCGGTAAGTCGAACCGGCTGCTTGGGACGCTCAACGCCCGTTCCGGTCAGTTAGATGGTGCTTTGCGCGATACCGCACAGCTTGCCGCAGAGTTGAACACCCGGCATGAGACGGTCTCGGAGCTGTTGACTGCGGTCGCACCGGCCACAGATACTTTGTCTGCCAATGCAACCCATATCGCGGATCTGGCCGACCAGGTCGGCGTGGTGACCAAGCAACTCTCTAAGTTCCCGTCCATCGCGGGTACCGACACCAGCGGGCGAAGCGTCATCGCAGATTTTAATACCCTGTCGCGATCGTTCAATGACATTGCGGTCAGTCCCGATACGAGCATTGCGGCGCTCAATCGATTGATGCCTCCGATCGTCAAGATCATGGCGGGATCGGCCTTTGCGACGAAGGTGTCGATCGACAAGATTGCGTTGGGATCGATCCCAGATATCGGATACCTGGGTGATCCGGGGTTCCACGGGCCCAAGCGTTACGACTGGGCCAAACTCGTCGGCTCGTTCAAGTACACGCTATGGCGCCTGCAGGAGCGTGTGGTGGGTAAGGGGCCGGATGCTCCGACGGTTCCGATGCGTCCCAGCCCGACCGAACCCGGTGTGATCGAACCCGTGCCGGGTGCTGCGCCTGTGCCTCAGGGGCCTCCGCGATGATCAATGCAGTCGCGAACGCGGTTGTCGATGCCGTGAAAATGGGCCACCGCCAACGTTTCTGGCTGTCGGGGCTTGCGCTGCTGGCCACCTTGTTGTTGGCTTGCACGTATCTGATGGTGGGTGCCTTGCGCGCCCGGGCGTTCGCGTCGTCGTACGAGGTGTCGATCGAGTTGCCCGAGTCGGGTGGCTTGATCCCAGACCAGGATGTGGCATTGCGTGGGATGCGGATCGGCCGCGTCGATTCGGTAACCCCGTCGCCTGCGGGGCCGGTTGCGCTGATTCATATCGACTCCGGGGTGAAGATCCCGGTGGGAAGCCCGGTGCGGGTGTCCGGGCTCTCGCCTGCCGGGGAACAGTACGTCGACTTTGCGCCCGTGACCACGGCCGGCCCATACCTGAGTAATGGCAGCGTGATCAGCCGTGGACAGGCGGCGGTTCCCGTATCGCTGTCGCGACTGCTCGCTGATGCCGATGGTGTGCTCGCTCAGGCGGATATGAAGAAACTTGAGATCATCAAGAAGGAACTTCATCTGTCGCGTGAGGCACCGCGCAAGATGACCGACATCATCGATGGCGGCGTATTCCTCTTATCCACACTGGATTCCGTACTTCCCGAGACCGTCAGTATGCTCAAGAACAGTCGTGTCACTCTGTCCTCGGCCGCCGAGATGAACAGAGGCCTTGCCACCACCACTCAGGGTTTGAACCGGTCTCTGAACGGTGTGGCACGAATGGACAACGGCTTCCGCACGCTGATCGACAGGGTCCCTGGGCCGCTGGCGACAACGGACGCGGTTTTTGCCGACAACTCGGACACCATGGCACAGCTGCTCGGGAACCTCACAACGGTGGCGCAGTTGTCCTATGTGCGGGTGCCGGCACTCAATGCGCTCTTCCCGTCCTACCGGGGATCGGTGATCGAGGCCGTCGGCAATACTTTCTACGATCATGGCGTTTGGGCCATCGGCGATCTTTATCCCCGTTATACCTGTGATTACGGCATGCCACGGACCGCCGCATCCGCCGCCGATTATCCGGAGCCGTATTTGTATGCCGGGTACTGCCGTGACGATGATCCGGCGGTGCTGGTACGCGGCGCCAAGAATGCACCCCGACCTGCCGACGATGACACCGCCAGCCCGCCGATGGGTGCGGACCTGGGCAAGGTGGCCGATCCGACTCCCAAGGGACGCTTCACTATTCCCACACCGTATGGCGGTCCAACACTCCCCATCGAACCGCCGCAGTAACCCGTCTAGCTGAATCCCAGCCAGCTGGGCAGTGCCCGGCCGACACCGCCCGCGGCATCGCACAGGGTGTAGGTGGTATCGCAATTGCCTTTGGGTGAGCCATATCCGGCCCACATGCCACCGGCATCGCGGCGCAGCACGATGGCCGATGAGCCGCCGCCGTCGAGCGCGATGGCCTTGTCGACGCCCAGCCCGCGGTAGAGATCCTGGAGGTTGTCGGGGGTGTAACTACCGCCCTGGAAGACCATCAGCTCATCGGTCGCGGACTTGTAGCCGAGCGCGGTGCGGGCGGCGGCCGGGCCCGGGTCGTTCAGCTGCTCGGTGAATCCTGGAAGCAACAGCTTCAAGCCGCTTACCGCGACGAACTGAACTCCCTTGTCCATCAGGCCTTCTAGGGGTGCGGTGGCATACCCATAGTCCTTCGGTCCCGCGGAGGCGATAACCTCGGGCGCCGAACCCGGAGAAAAGACCATGGTGGCCAGCGCCGTCCAGATCTCGTCACCGCCGGAGAGTGCCTGTTTCCCCGCGTACACGCGCGTTCCGGTGACCTGCTTATTGTAGTTGGCGCTGCCGTTGGCGGTATCGACATAGGCGCCCAGGGGGGAGGTGCATCCCGTGCTCTTCCAGGTGCCGCCCTGTTGGCCGCGGACGTCAAAGAAGTTGGCGTTGATGATGAAGGTGGGCTTGCCCATGAGCGTCCAGGCGGCCATCGGCTTGTATGTCTCGGAGGCCTGCCACAGACCTTCGGAGGTACGCGCGCGTGCATCGCGTTCACATCGGGATTGATACCCAGAATGGGTGTCCACCAACAGATTTGCGCGCAGTCGTGACGAGGCGCTCTTGATGACCATCAGATGGCCGCCGTTGTCCAGTGTGTACTCACTACCCGCGGCGTTGCGAAACGGCGCCGGGTTGCCGCCTCCGAAGTTGTAGACCAGGAAGGTGCCCTTGGTGTTGGCGATGGCCGCGAGCACCGCATCGTGAGCCGCCTCGGCGCGGGCGGTGTTGTGGGTGGCCGGAACGGGCAGCGCGGCTATCAGCATCATGCCGACGGTTGCGGTCATCAGGCGACGTCCGGAAGTGGGCCGCCGAAGGCGAGAAAAGGGTGAAATGCCCACGGCCGCCCCTTCTGTGAAGTTCCTGAACAGTCAACGATAATCACAGCAGCAACACAGTCAACTTTGGTAACAAGTGGGGATCGATCCCACATCGGCAGCGTCGCGATTGGCGCGCTAGCCGCCCAGACGGGTGTGCATCTCCCAGACGAGGATTTCCGCGTCGATGGTCGCGGTGACCCGGGCGGCCCCGGTGTCGGTCAGCCGCACGGCATCCCCCTCGGTCAGCTCACCCGCGCCCTCGAGGGCTACGGCGCCGCGCGCGACGTAAAGATGCACGAAGGGTGCGGCGGGAAGCTCGACGCTGTTGCCGGCACGGATACGGGCCGCGTGCAGCGCCGCGTTCTTCTGGGCGATGGTGATCGCCGTCTGATCCCGGTGCCGCAGCATTCCGGAGGCCACGGTCACCAGCCCGCCGGCGAGCAGCTCTGCGTCGATCTCTCGTTGTTGGTAACCGGGATCGATCCCGGAGTCATCCGGGGTCACCCACATCTGGACGAATCGCACCGGATCGCTATGCCGCTCTCCGGACAACCGCCAGGAGTCGTTCTTCTCCGAATGCAGGATGCCGGTACCTGCCGACATCCGTTGTGCCAGACCGGGGTAGATCACCCCGGCGTTACCCTCAGAATCCTGGTGGACCAGGGATCCCTGGAGGACCCAGGTGACGATTTCCATGTCGCGATGGGGATGCGTGTCGAATCCGGCACCCGGCAGCACGATGTCGTCGTTGTTGACCAGGAGCAGCCCGTGATGGGTGTTGTGCGGGTCGTAGTGCTCGCCGAAGGAAAACGAGTGCTTGGAATCCAGCCACGAGATTGTGGTCGCGAGCCGCTCACTCGCGCGCCTAATGTCGATGGCCATATACCGACAGTAACGCCACGCAGAGAATCCGGGGAATCGTCTGCGTGGCGTTACTGCCGGTGAAAGATTCGGCTTACCAGTCGGCTTCGGTGTACTTGATGACGCCGCGGATATTCTTGCCGTCGAGCATGTCCTGGTAGCCCTCGTTGATCTGCTCCAGGCTGTAGGTGGTGGTGACCATCTCGTCGATCTTCAATAGGCCCTGCTTGTACAGGCCGACAAGGCGCGGGGTCTCGGTGTGTGTGGTTCCGCCACCAAAGATGTTGCCCTTCAGCGTCTTCTGCAACATGGTGAACAGGAACAGGTTGAACTTGACGTCCACGTCGACCATGGCGCCCATGCCGGTAACCACACAGGTGCCGGTCTTGGCGGTGAGGATCATGGCCTCTTCGATGTATTCGCCCTTCATCTCGCCGACCGTGATGATGGTCTTCTGCGCCATGATGCCCCAGGTCAGGTCCATAACGGGCATGATGGCCTCGGCCATCGAGGCGTAGACATGGGTGGCGCCGAACTTGAGGGCCTGCTCGCGCTTCCACGGCACTGGGTCGATCGCGATGACGTACCGGGCTCCGGAGACGACGGCGCCCTGCAAGGCACTCATGCCGATTCCGCCGACGCCGACGATGATGACGTCTTCGCCGGCCTTGACCTCGGCGATGTTGGTGGCGGAGCCGAAGCCGGTGGGCACGGCGCAGCCGAGCAGAGCGGCCGACTCGAAGGGCACGCTGTCGTCGATCTTGACGACGGAGTCCTCGTGGACCACGGCGTACGGCGAGAAGGTGCCGAGCAGGTTCATTGCCGAGACGGGGGTGTCGCCGGTGTGGATGCGATTGGTGCCGTCGGAAATAGCCTTGCCGCCCAGCAGGATTGCGCCCCGGTCGCACAGCGATCGATAGCCGCGCATACATGGCGGACACTTACCGCAGGCCGGGATGAAGGCGAAGATGACGTGGTCGCCCTCCTGGACGGAGGTGACGCCCTTGCCCACCTTGGTGACGACGCCCGCGCCCTCATGTCCGGGCAGCACCGGCAGTTCCATCGGGGTGGCGCCGGTCAGCACGTGGTAATCGGAGTGGCACATGCCGGCGGCGTGCAACTGGACCTGAACTTCGCCTTCAGCGGGATCGCCGAGCGTGATGTCGTCGACGACGATCGGCTTGTTGAGCTCGCGAATCAGCGCGCCTTTTGTCTTCATTGACTGGCTAGTCCTTCCAGATACACGTGAACCAGATCACTCTCGTGGACGAGGATAGCGGCTTTGGGCGAAAAGTGAAACGCGTTCTAAAAGCGCGTGGTCAGCGAGCCAAGAGGGGCTCTGACGACTATCTATGCATGATTATGAGGTCTTGTGCGGAACGCCTGCGATGAGGCCGCCGTCAATGAGGAACTCCGCTGCCGTCGAGTAGGAGGACTCGTCGCTGGCCAGGTAAAGAACCAGAGCCGAGACCTCGGCGGGGTCCGCCGCCCGGCCCAGCGGGATCTGTAGAAAGTCTTCCGGGATACCCGCCGTCATTTCGGTCCGGATGAGTCCGGGATGTACGGAGTTCACCCTGACGCCGTGCGGTGCCAGCTCGAGTGCAACCGACTTGGTCAGCCCGCGCACCGCGAATTTCGTCGCGGTGTAGCCGTGCAGGCCGGGGCTGCCGCGGTAGCCCTCAACCGACGAGATGTTGATGATCGACCCAGCCTTGTTGTCGATCATCGTCTGCGCTACCGCCTGACAACCCAGGAATGTGCCCGTCAGGTTGATATCGAGGATGCGTTGCCACTCGGAGAGCTCGAAGTCCGTGAGCAGGTTGCCGTTGGCGATACCCGCGTTGTTGATGAGCACATTCACCGGTCCGAACGTCGTATTAGTGGCCGCGACGGCATCGATCCATTGCTGCTTGTCAGTGACGTCCAGGTGCACGTAGTGAGCACTCGGGCCCAGGGCGGCGGCTAGGGCTTGACCGGCCTCGTCGAGAAGGTCGCCGATCACCACGTGGGCGCCCTCGTCGACGAGGGCGCGCGCATGGGCGGCGCCCATCCCACGTGCTCCTCCACTGATCAGAGCAATTTTCCCGGTGACGCGTCCCATGCGATGTCTCCTTGTCGGTCGACGTGGGCGCCACCGTACACCAGGTATCTCAGGAGACGCCGGCGTCTCGTTTCTCCCAATATTTCTGGCGGAGAACTCGTTTGAGAATCTTTCCTGCTCCCGACAGGGGAAGCTCGTCGACGAACTCGAAGCTGCGAGGAACCTTGTAGTTGGCGATGTGCGCGCGGCAGTGCTCTTGCAAGTCGCTGTCGCAACACACGGCTTCCGTCTGTTTGACGATTACGGCGTGCACGCGTTCACCCCACTGCTCGTCGGGGATACCGATCACCGCGCATGCCGCCACCGCCGGATGCTTGGCCAGCGCATTCTCCACCTCGGCCGAGTAGACGTTCTCGCCGCCGGTCACCACCATGTCCTTGATGCGGTCGACGATGTATACGTAGCCCCGGTCGTCCATCCGGCCGGCATCGCCGGTGTGCATCCACCCGCCGCGGATGGCCTTTGCCGACTCATCGGGCAGTTCCCAGTAACCCAGCATGACGTTGTCGCCCTTGACGATTACCTCGCCTATCTCGCCGCGAGGCACCTCGTTGTCGTCCGGGTCGACGATCTTGACCTCGCAGTGCGGCGCCGCGCGTCCCGCCGAGCGCAGCAGCGCGGGGTCGTCATGATCATCGGGTAGTAGCAGTGTCGCCACGGGAGAGACCTCGGTCATCCCGTAGGCCTGGGTGAATCGCGCGTTGGGGAACACCTGCTTGGCGCGCTGCAACACCGCCTCGGAGATGACCGAGGCGCCGTACGTGATTCCGCGGATGCCGCTGAGGTCGAGCTCGGCGGCCGCCGGATGATCCACCAGCATCTGAATCATGGTGGGTACCAAGAGCATGTCCTGAACGTCATGTTCGACGATGGCATCCAGCACGCCCTGCGGAGTGAACGACGGGATGATCACGTGCGTAGAACCGGACAGGTTCCCCGCCATCACGGCGCTGAAGTCGGCCATGTGGAACATCGGTGCCGAATGCAGTAGGCGGCCGCCCCGGGTGAGGAAGTTGCCGGTGGACAGCGACCCCATCGCCGACGTCAACACATTGTCGTGAGACAGCATGACGCCCTTGGGGTTTCCGGTGGTCCCGCCGGTGTAGAAGACGCCCAGCAGGCTAGCGCCCCCGGTGCGGGTGTCGCCGATGGGTTCGTGTGCGGCCAGGAGGTGCTCATACCCGGTCATGTCGTCGGGTGTCGGACCGTCACCGCAGTAGATGACGGTGTCCAGGCATGCACACGCGGTGCGCAAGGGCGCGGCGGCAGCCTTGAACACGTCGTCGACCAGCAGCACACGAGTGCCGGACTCGCGCAGGGAATATCCGATCTCGGCAAGGCTCCAGCGGATGTTGACGGCGTTCAGTGCGGCGCCCAACCACGGCACCGCGGTGAGGTATTCGACGTAACGGTCGGAGTTCAGCGACAGCATGCCCACGCGGTCGCCCGGTTGGACGCCGAGCGATGCAAGCCCCGCGGCCAGCCGGGCGACACGGTCGGCGAACTGCTCCACGGTGCGTTCCCGACCCTGATCGATCGTGATGGGGCGGTTCGGGTCCTGCTGTAGGGCACGGTGCAGCCACTGGGTGAATTGCATACCCCGATCTTGCCGTCCTGGGCTGTCTCGAGTGTGGAATTCGTCGAGCTAACAGGCAATGCTCGGTGTCCCGGTACGATGTGTGCAGGGGCAACGGTTAGCGAGGGGGGATCGTGTCTGAGGGGCTGCTGATCGCGACGGGTGTCGCTCTCTTCGTGCTGGTCTTTGCGGGGGTGTGGTTTCTTTCGTCCCGGATGCGGCAGAAGAGAATCGCCGCCCTGAGCGCCTGGGCCCAGGCGCACGGTTGGACGTACACCGCCGAGGACCAGAGCCTGCTGGGGCTGTCCCATGATGAGCCCTTCGGGCAGGGGCATAGCCGCAGGTTTCAAGACGTCTTCAACGGCAGCATTGGCCGTCACGAATTCGTGTCATTCCAGTACATATACAAGGTGACCACCGGCAGTGGTGACCAGCGGAGCACCGAGACCTACTACTTCATGGTGACCTGCCTCGTCACGCCTCCGTCGCCGTATCGGCTCGAGATCAAGCCCGAGGGCCTACTCGCGGGACTCGCTCGTGCGGTGGGGTTTACGGATCTGGAGTTCGAATCGGACGAGTTCAACAAGCGGTTCAACGTCAAGGCCAATCCGGAGCGGTTTGCGTATGACGTGCTCAATCCGCGGGCCATGGAGCGGATGTTGGCCGACCAAAGATATTCGCAGCCCTTGCGATTCGAGAACGGGAGACTGCTGACCTGGCGCCGCGGCAAGCTCGATGAGCAGAGGATCGCCAGCGAGGTGCAGTACCTGATAGATACCGTTGAACCAATCCCGGCGTATGCGTGGGAACAACACTAGGAGAAGGAAATGACTCCACTTCTGATTGTCATCGTCGTGGCGGTGTTTTTCGCGCTGGCGATTGGACTTTGGCTCCTGACCACATACAACGGTTTCGTCAGGATCCGCAATCTGGTCCAGGAAGCGTGGAAGCAGATCGATGTCGAACTCCAGCGACGCCATGACCTCATTCCCAACCTCGTTGAAGTAGCCAGCACGGCAGCGCAATTCGAGCGAGATACCTTGCAGCAGGTGACCGCTGCGCGCAACCTTGCCCGCGACGCGGCCGCCACACATCAGGGCGTGACGGCTCAGGCCCAGGCCGAGCAGCAGCTCTCTGGAGCCTTGGGGCGCTTCTTCGCCATCGCCGAGAGTTACCCACAGCTGCAGTCGATTCAGAACTTCGTCGCACTTCAGGGCGAGCTCGCCAATACCGAAGATCGCATCGCGGCGGGCCGGCGCTTCTACAACGGCAATGTGCGTGCGCTCAATACGAAGGTCCAGACGGTCCCCTCCAACATTGTGGCGAAATGGTTCGGGTTCACCGCGGCCGATTACTTCGAGCTTGACGATCCAGCGGCGCGAAAGGTGCCCAACATTCGCGGAGCCTTCGACCGACTGAATCCACCTCCACAGCAGTAGGTGAGTGCGCTGGACTTGTGCTGCTGGGCGTGTGGTTGTTCAAGGCAGTTCAGCGGAATCGTCAACGGCGCTCGGCGTGGTTGTGGTCCTTCGCGTCCGGGCGGGGATGGAGTTTCGCCGAGAATGAACCCGGTCTCGTCAGGCTTTCGGCCCATGCGCCATTTGGTTTGGGACACAGTAGATCCGCGACGGACGTGATTCGCGGTGTCATTGAAGGGGCGCCCTTCGTGTCGTTCACCTACACGTATCGGACGGGCGACTCATCGGAGAACTCCGAGGTCACCTACACCGCTATGGTGACGTGTGTGCGGACTCCGCCGTCGCCGAACATGCTGGTGGTGACTCCCGAAGGGGCGCTGTCCGGACTGAAGGAGGCCATGGGGCTCGGGGATCTCAAGTTGGAGTCGGAGGACTTCAATCGGCGCTTTCACATCCGCACCAACAACAACCGATTCGCCTACGACGTACTGAATCCCAGCACCATGCACCGCATGCTGACCGACCGGCGGTTTCAACTGCCGATGAGGTTCGATAATTCCAACCTGTTTACCTGGAGGTGGGAGGCGCTCAGGCCAGAATGGGTTGAGCCGCACGTGCGGCACCTGATCGATATTCTGCGCGCCGTTCCCGAGTACGCATGGGAGCGGCGATGAGTTTCCGGACTCCGGGTGGTCGGTACTGATGAACGGTGGAAACGCCGCCGTCTACGCACTGAGGAGACCCGATGTCCCGCATGCTGTTCGTCAACCTTCCCATCGCCAATGCCGCGGCCAGTCGTAAGTTCTTCGATCACCTCGGCTTCTCTTTCAACGACCAGTTCTGCGACGAGAACACCCTCTGCATGGTCGTCAACGAACAGAGCTGGGTGATGATGCTGGAGGAAGAACGATTCCGCGGTTTCATCGCCGACGACATCACCGACACGTCCAAGAATCGTGAAGTGCTGCTCTGCGTTTCGGCCGACAGCCGCGAGGGTGTCGACGAACTGACGGATGCGGCGCTTGCTGCCGGTGGGGTGGATTGGATGCCGGCGCAGGAACTTGGCTTCATGTACGGACGGTCGTTCCGCGACCTGGACGGACACGTGTGGGAGGTCAGCTGGATGGATCCGGCACACCTGCAGTAGCTACCCGCGATCGGTGCTGCCTTACGTAGAGTCGTTCATCAGGGTCACAGGGGCCCGCTCTACGTAAGGCTCACATGATTTTCAAGACTCTCGGGATCCCGGCCGCTCTGGCGGCGCTCGTGATCGGTGGTGGCGTGGCCCCCGCGCAGGCGACCGACGTCTTCACCCCGGGATCACCCAACGGGATCGACAGCTACTTTCCGCAGGATGGCAACGGCGGCTACCGGGTCACCCAGTACGACCTGACGCTGCGTTTCGATCCGGAGACCACCGATGTGAACGGCACGATGGTGATCCGCGCGGCCGCCACCCAGAACCTGTCGAGCTTCAACCTGGACTTCTCGGATCTGGGAACGGTGACGGCCTCCGTGGACGGCCGGCCGGCCGCCACCGAATTCAGCGGCGAGCACGAGATGACTGTCACGCCGGACAAGGGCATCCGCACCGGAAGTTCCTTCACGACCACGGTCACGTACGCGTTCAACGAGCAACAGGAGGCCAAGGAACGTGGTCTCGGCGCGCTGGCGGGTTGGGTACGCAGCACCAGCGGTGGCTATGCCAAGGGCGGTGAACCCGACGGTGCCGAGAACTGGTACCCGTCAAACAACACCCCGGTGAACAAAGCGCCGTTCAAACTCACCGCGACGGTGCCGTCCTCGTGGGTGGCCGTGGGCGGTGGCCGGGAAGGCAAAGCCACCGAGTCCGGCGGCTGGACCACCACCACCTGGAATGAGCCGAATCCCGTTGCCATGTACCTGGTTCCGTTCGCGGTGGATCATTTCTCGGTGTTCCGGTCCACCTTGCCCAGTGGTACTCCGGTGGTGAGCGCGTTTGCGCCCGACGCCGGCTCCGGTAACGCCGAGGCACGATTGCCCGAGGTGCTCAGTTTCCTGGAATCCAAACTGGGCAAGTACCCGCATGTCGCGGCGGGCGGCATCTTCGCCGACCCGATGCGCGAGGACATTTCATTCAGCGCCCTGGAGACTCAGACCCGCCCGTACTACACGTTCAGCCGCGATACCGAGGAGGAAAAGCGACTGTCGGTGGTGGTGCACGAGAACACCCACGAGTGGTACGGCGACGTGGTGTCGGTCGAGCAGTGGCGCGATATCTGCCTCAACGAGTGCTTCGCCTCTTACCTGCCGTGGATGTGGTCGGAGGAGAAGGAAGGTAAGTCCATCGACAAGCACTATCGCGAGACCGTCGAGAAGATCTGGGATGAGGACAAGGTGTGGGGGAACCTGCTCTACGACATGTGCCCGGACGCTGCCGAATGCAATGCGGACGAGGTCTTCAACCCGCTCGGTGTGTACGGCAAGGGCCCGCTGGCACTTCATGCGCTGCGCCGCACCATCGGGGACGGGCCGTTCCTGCAGATTCTGCGGTCATGGCCGTCGGTGCACAAATGGGGCAATGCGACCTGGCCGCAGTTCGAGGCGTACGTGCAGAAGGTCACCGGTAAGGACCTCTCCGGATTCTTCACCGCGTGGTTCCACAGCACCACCCGCCCCGCGGACCAGTACCTATTCCCGGGGAGCCTCGCTCAACGGTAAGCGGCTACGCCGAGACCGAGGTTGTGGCGCGAAAAGGCGAGACGAACCCGCCACAACCTAGGTTTCGAGTTCGGTGAGTTCGGTTGGGAGACCGAACTTCTCGAACAGTGAGATGTCGAAGAAGCACACCACATGGGCTACGCCGTCGGGGGTGACGTCCAGCACGTGCATCTGGAACGGGCGGTGCACCCCGTCGCCCTCGCGCATGTAGAGGCCGATGGCGGGCTGCCCGTTGGCTGACGTCTCGAGCAGGCGCATATCGCCGGCGTGCTCGGCCGGGCACTGTTCCTTGATGAGTGTGGCGATGCTCTGCCCGCCCTGATACCAACCGGTGAACGGTGGCATCTCCCAAATCGCTTCGGTGGTGAACATTTTCGCGATCGCATCGACGTCATAGCGCTCAAATGCGTTGATGTACTGGCGGAGCTGCTCGCGCAGCATCGGGTCCTCGGGTTCCAGCAGGGTCTCTTCCCGTGGCGACACTTCTTGCAGCTGTGCACGGGCACGTTGCAGCAGGCTGTTCACCGCGGCGGTGGTGGAGCCGATCGCCTCGGCGACCTCCTGGGCTTTCCACTGCAGCACCTCGCGCAGCACCAGCACCGCGCGCTGCTTGGCGGGTAGATGCTGCAGTGCGGCGACAAACGCCAGGCGGACCGACTCCCGTGAACCCACGATGCTGGCCGGATCGGTCGCGTCATCGGGCAGTGGCTCGAGCCACGGGATCTCGGTGCGCTCGTCCAACTCGGCGAGCGGGTCGGCGCTGGGGGCTCCCAGTCCGGTGGGCAACGGACGGCGCTGCTTGCCTTCCAGCGCCGTCAGACAGGTATTGGTGGCGATCCGATACAGCCAGGTGCGCACCGACGACTTGCCCTCGAACCGTTCGTAGGCCTTCCAGCCGCGCAGGTAGGTCTCCTGCACCAGGTCCTCGGCATCGTGGATGGAGCCCGTCATCCGGTAGCAGTGGGCCAGAATCTCGCGCCGATATTGTTCGGTGTGCGAAAGAAATTCATCCTCGATGGCTTGTGCCGTCACGGGGGCGACAATAGTCGCGTCCACCGACACGTGTCAGCCGGTTACCGGGTGTTGACGTGCACTGGCAGCTCGTCATCCCAGGGCTGACGGTTGACCATGTCGGCCACCCGAACGTAGCCGCTCTCGAACTCGCCGGTGGCCGCGTCCACGAGTCGATATTGCTGGGTTTGACGATGGATGGGCTGGGCATCGAGCAAGACGATGCGCACCTCACCCGGCTCGAACTGGCACCGCTCCTGCATCGCGGCGATCAGCTGCTCGTTGTGCATGTGCCCGTCGCCGAAGTTCCAGCCGATCGCCGTGCTGCAGATCCGTTCGCCGTCGGTGATGACGTAGTCATCTTCGCGGTCGCGACCACTCGGGCCCGCCATGGCCCGGTGCGCGAGCGTGAACATGGCCCGGCCGTGCGTGTTCATGGCGCGGAACGCATAGCCGATGTACATGAGCAGCGGTGCCTGGTCGGTGCCGTAGTAGCGCTCCATCTGGGCCTGCGGCATGCTCGCGATCGCCACGATGCCTTTGTCGATTTTCGCGCTGGCGGACGGTTTGATGCACCACAGTGTGGTATCCCAGTTGCCGGCGTAGTAGCGCATGCCGGGTAGGAAGGAAATCTTGCGGGGCAACAGGTTTCCCGTGACAACCACCCCGGCGCTCAGGGCGAATAGGGCAAGCACGGGCACGGGGTGTTCCATATCGCGCAGACCGATGTTCGCGTGCGCGAAGAACAGCGACAGCACGCCGAAGATCATGAACACATTCCACTCCAGCGGCACACCCATCGGGATGGCGGTGAGGATGCCCAAGTGGAAGCACACCATCACGATGGCGGCGACCGTGGTGACCCAGCCGCCGTGACTGAAGAACAGTGCGATGGGTACCAGCATCTCGATTGCGGTGCTCAGATGTGCGACGACGCGGGAGAGCCGTCCGGGGCGCAGGTCGTCGGGGAACTTCTCGAAGAACGCCCGCTTGAGCCGTTTGGCGCGGATGAGCGGGTTGTTGGACATCATCGTCGAGATGACAAAGGGGAAGTGGTGGTTGAGTTTTGACGTTGCCGCACCCATCCAGATGACGACGAAGATCAGTTTGGCGGCGACGATCATGTCGGCCCCGGTGAAGAGGAATGTCACGGTGAGGGCGCCGTACACCTCGCCGCGGGCCGCCAGGAAGATCACCTTGTCGCGCAGGCCGGCGATGGCCAGCAATCCGAGGATGGCGACGACCGGCCAGAGGGGCAGCAGCCCCGTCGGTGCGGGCTGGGAGAACAACGCGACCAGGAGCATGGCCAGCAAGGCGGCGTACAGCACCACGTCCACGGGGGTTCGCGCGCTGCCTCGGGTGAGGGGGATGCGTGGCCAGGGCGGCAGGCGAATGGTGCTGGGACGCAACCAGTACAGGATTGAACCCAGGGGAGGGAAGAACCTGTTGTTGAGCGGGCCGAAGCCGCAGCCGAGGCCGATGACCTCGAACAGCATGGTGTAGAGCACCACCTTCTGGAAGACGATGGGTGCGGACCAGTCGGCGGGCCCGACTCCGTCGGTCGAGACCATGGCGAACAGCCAGCCGCCAAGGATGTACAGGCCGATCTTCAGGACGTAGAAGAGATGCAAGGCCACCGGTGTCCCGAAGCCCACCTCGGCCCAGTGCCGGGCCATCGGACGTATCTTCTCGGCGCGGGTGCCCTTGCTCCATTCGGCGATATCGACGACGGGCAGTGTGGGCTTGAGGAATCCCATGGCCCCACACTAGAACGTGTTCTAGTTGAGGATGGCAGGTTCGGCGGTTCCGTAGAGTTTTCGGGGTGAGTGGATCTCGGGTGCAGCGCGCCTTCGACGGCGCCGACAACGTGCGGATTGTTTATGACACCTGGACGCCGGAGAGACCGCCGCGTGCCGTCGTCGTGCTCTCGCACGGTTTCGGCGAGCATGCGCGGCGGTACGACCACGTCGCCCAGCGGTTCAATGATGCCGGGTACCTGGTGTACGCCCTGGACCACCGTGGTCATGGTCGTTCCGGGGGTAAGCGCGTGTATCTGCGGGACATCTCCGAGTACACCGACGACTTCGGCACCCTGGTGGACATCGCGGCACGCGAGTACCCCGACCTCAAGCGAATTGTGCTCGGGCACAGCATGGGCGGTGGCATCGTCTTCGCCTACGGTGTGGACCACCAGGACCGTTACGACCTGATGGTGCTCTCGGGGCCTGCGATTGCCGCGCAGGTCGGATTGCCGTACGTGCTGACGCTGGTGGCTCCGGTGGTGGGGCGTCTGGCGCCCGGGCTGCCGGTGCAGAAGCTCGATGTCAACGCGATCTCCCATGACCCGGCGATCATTGCCGCATACAACGCCGATCCGCTGGTGCATCACGGTCGGGTGCCCGCGGGCATCGGCCGGGCCTTGCTGGGGGTGGGGAAGACGATGCGGCAGCGCGCTGCCGGTCTGCGGCGCCCGGTGCTGACGATGCACGGAGGAGACGACCGGCTGACCGCGCCCGAAGGCAGCGTGTGGCTGTCCGAGTCCGCGCCCGATGCGACGCTGAAGATCTGGAAGGGCCTGTACCACGAGATCTTCAACGAGTTCGAGAAGGAACTCGTGCTCGACGAGGTGCTGTCCTGGATCGACGCCCGGCTCTGACGCGCGGCCGCCGCTACCGCCGCATGGCGGACAGGTCTTGGAAGTCGTGGGTGTGGGCGCCGGACTGCCAGTCGATCCAGTGCTCCCAGCGCCGCATCTTGCCCCGCTGCCAGCGCTGGTCTACCGCCGGGACGGCATGGCGCGCCAGCTCGATCGCGGCGACAAACGGGGCACGGGCGACGAGTGCCGCGGTGCCCAGCCAGCCATTGGGAATCCGATAGAGCCGGCGGTTCCACGGCAGCATGAACAGCCGTGTGAAACCCGCCTGCAGTTGCAGATGGAACAGGCCCCGGAGCCGATTGGCCGGTGATGAGTCGGGACTCGGCGTGAACGACGGGACGAAGGACTCCACGAGTTCACGTGAGGCGTCACCGCCGTCGTAGGCGCGGGTGGCGTCGAAGTGGTACAGGATCCGTACCGCATCGGCGACTGTCTTGGGATAGATGTCATCACAGCGCACCCCGAGCAGGTATCCCAGGTATCGACAAAAATGCAGGGCCGCAATCATTTCCGATCGTGTGGTGAGATAGCCGACCGCCCACAGGCCGAGCCCGGGCGCCACGCTGCCGGCGATAAGTGTCAGCAGCATCTCTGATTGGCTGATGGGCTCGCCCCATTGCTCGCGGCGCCACTCGGGATGCTTGCGCACCCCGCGGCGTACCGAGACATGCATAACGCGGATCTTCATGGTGATCTGCCGGGCAACCGAGTATCGGTCCAGGGCGGCGCCGGGTCGTGCGCATTCCAGCCACCACCGGCTGGTCTCGAGATGCCGGTGCATCGCGCCCTGGCCCGCATAACCACCGGCCAGCGACAGGGGGGTCGCCAGCCAGCCCTCGGTGTAGGTGTCCATGGTGCCGGCGTTGGCGATGGAGCCCATGTCATAGCCCCACCGCCGCCACACGGCAGCACCGGCCTCGATGAGCTGCGGATCGGCCCACGGTGGCAGCGTGTCGAATTCGGCGAACAACGCCCGCATCGACTCCGGTGCCTCCTCGACGGCGTCGATTCCCTCGCTGAGCGCGCGCTCCAGTAACGCGCGGCCGCGCTCCGGGCCGATCTCCCCGTAGTAGACCTCCTCAACGAAGCTCTCGGCGACCGGATCGGTTATCCACAGGCCGGCCCCGTATTGGCGGACTACCTCTTCGGATGGGGTGAGATCGAATCCCGTCCAACGGCGCAGGGTGTTGCGCAGCCCTGTGTGTGCGGGATGTGCGAGATTTTCCGCGTAAGCCGCAGGCAGTACTGCATTTTCCTGAATGGTCACGCGGCCTCCGGTATCTCCGTATGTCTCATGTGCGGCTATCGAAACACAACTCGAACGACTTGACAACAGAGGTTGTCAGAAGTGGGGGTGATGCTTGCCGCGGTCGCATGTCCCCGCGCTCGCCTAATCTGGCCTTCGTGACAGAGGACAAGCAGCTCTCGCGGATCGCCGCACTGCTCCGCCAGGCCGAGGGCACGGACAACGCCCATGAAGCCGAGGCCTTCATGGCGGCGGCGCAGCGCCTTGCCACCGCGACCTCGATCGACCTGGCGGTCGCCCGTGCGCACTCGGCCAAACGAGACGCCCAGGCGCGGCCCACCCAGCGCACCATCACCATCGGTGAGGCGGGCACCCGTGGCCTGCGGACCTACGTCAACCTGTTCGCGTTGATCGCCGGCGCCAATGACGTCACGTGTGATGTCGCATCAAACTCGACGTACGTATATGCCTATGGCTTCGCCGAGGACATCGACGCCGTCCACGCGCTCTACGCCAGTTTGGTGGTCCAGATGGTCAGGGCCTCGGATACGTACATCGGTTCGGGTGCGCACCGGCCCACGCCGACGATCACGGCCCGCCTGAACTTCCAGCTGGCCTTCGGTACACGGGTGGGGCAGCGGCTGGCCGACGCGCGGCAGGAGGCGCGCGCCGAGGCGGTCAAGACCGAGAAACGGGGCACGGGAACCGAACTGGTATTGCGTGACAAAGACATCGAGCTGCGAGACTTCTACAAGGGTGCCTCGACGGCCCGCGGTCAGTGGCGTGCGGTGAGCGCACAGGCCGGTTATTCCTCACACGCCCGGCGTGCGGGTGATCGTGCGGGCCGCCGGGCGAGGCTTGGGAACAGTCCCGAACTGGCAGGTGCGCGTGGCGCATTGGAGCAGAACTGAGCGATCAGTCACGGCCTCAGTCGGATGCCGTCACGCGGACGGCTCATCCGCGTGACACCCAGCGCGCCAAGGTATACGCGGCCGAAGAGTTTGTGCGCACCATGTTCGAGCGCGCGGCCAGCCACAGCCAACGGGATATCGATTTCTTCGGCACCAGGTTGACCCTGCCGCCCGAAGCGCGGTTCGCGTCGGTCGAATCGGTGCAGCGTTACGTCGACGACGTGCTGGCCCTCGTCGCGACCAGATGGTCTGCCGGACCCGTCACGGTGCGTGCCCGGCGGGGAGCGACGGCCGCCCATTACGAGCGTGATGGAGACCGGGCGGCCATCGCCGTTCCCGACGATCGCAACGGAAGCGCCTGGGCCATGCGTGAACTGGTGATCCTGCATGAGCTGGCGCATCACCTGTGCCCGCACGACGCTCCGGCGCACGGGCACGATTTCGTGGCCCTTTATCCGGAACTGGCGGGGCTGGCCATGGGGCCGGAGGTGGAGTTCGTTCTGCGCACCGTCTATGCCCGCGAGGGAGCGCGCTAACGCACGACGGCGATCGCCAGCCCGTCCCAGCCCTTGACGCCCACCGTCTGCAGCGCGGTGGCATCAAGGCGTGGGTTGGACCCCAGTAGTTCCAGCGCGTCCCGCGTCCCCTCGGCGTTCGGTCCGTCTTCGGAGATCCAGCGAATCACGTTGTCTACCACGATGTCCGACCCCGCTGTGGTCAGTCGTAATGCCCAGCCCAGGTAGTTGGGATTGTTGGCCTTGTCGGCGTCGATGAAGACCAGATCGAACGGCCCCTGGACCGACGGAAGATTGTCGAGGGCGCTACCCACCAAGATCTCGACCTGTTCGGCCAGTCCGGCGCGCTCCAGGCTCGCCTGAGCCACGGCGGCATGCTTGGGCTCGTACTCGAGCGTCACGACGGCGCCCTCGGGTCCGACCGCCTTGGCCAGCCACGCGGTGCTGTACCCGCCGAGCGTGCCGATCTCCAGCACGCGGCTGGCCTTGGCGATCGTCGCCAACAGGTACAGGAATTTGCCCTGAGTGGCCGATACCGCGATATCCGGCAGGCCACCGTCGTCTTGTGCCTGCCGAATATGGTCCAGCTCGGCGGCATCGGTAGCGACTGTGCGCTCCAGGTACTGGTCGGTGTCGGTCCACACTGATTGGGAGAGAGTCACTTCCGTGAGGGTACGCTCGTTTCCTGGATTTTGAGTCGCGGGCGTGAATCGCGTGGTATTAACACCTAACCCGCTGTCGTCGCGGCCGAAGGAGTCGGTAATGGCGCTTGTCGACTATCGCGATGTGCTCGGGAAAATCGTCGTCGGTGTTAGTGTCCCGGCCATACTCGGCTTGGGCACGCTCATGGCCAGTCGCTGGGGCAACGCCGTCGCTTACGCAGGCGGCTCCCATCACAAGGCCCTTCTGTACACGTGCTTCTCGATTTTCGCCGTGATCGGCGGAGCTTCGTTGATCATCGTGTTTATCCGGGTGTTGTACGTGTACATGGCCGCGGAATCGGGCACGGCGACATTCGATCCGTGGGATTTGATCTTGCTTGTGTGTGGTCTGGTCAGCCTCGTCGGCGGAATCGCGTACTTCATCGATATTTTCGCCTATGTGCCGCCTAAACCACCCACACCATGGCGGTTTCCTACGCCTAAGTCCCCGCGAATTAGTCCCACGAGGATATTCACCCCGACGACCACCGTCAGGTGGCCGTCGTAAGACCTCAGCCGCGTAGCGCGGAGATGAAGATCCGAGGCACTTTCAGCAGGCTGGGCTTATCGGCGAAGTCCACCAGCAGTTCGCCAGTGCCCGCCGCTGTGGCATTGCTCACGAACCACGGTGGCTTCGGGGACAGGGCCCATTCGCCATGTGCAAAGGACCGAGGGAACGGCCGGAAGGGGCCGCGGACCACGGTACGTTCCGGCTTCTCGACCAGGAAGCCGTTGTGTACCACGCCGATCCCGCTTTGTACGTCGTTGAGCACGTGGCCGGGGAATGCGCCCCACGTCGCGGAGGGGGTCAGATACCCCACCCCGGTCCAGGCGTTGATCGCGACGGTGCCGTACCGCAGGTCTTCGACCAAGGTGTCGAAATGCGATCCCAGCGCCTTGATGGTGTCGGGGTGCGCGAGCACGTTCACGCCGAGCGTTCCGACGAACTCGTCATTGGCCACCCGTGCGGCCTCCTGCAGGAAGAGGGCTCCGTCCGGGTCATTGGCGACATCGAGTTCGATGACGCCCAGGACGGGCCCGAAGTACTCGGTACGCAGCAGAGCCGTGCGGTCCTCCGGATCGACCACGAGCACGCGCGCGCCGTTCTGTCCGAGGCGCTCGGCGTCGGGGTAGGACTGTTGCGCACCGGCCACCCGGTCATCTGAACCGGGGTAGTAGGCAGGACGGGACGGCGCCTCGTCGACGGCCTTGCGCAGCGCGGCGAGGAACTCTTGGCGCTGCGGCCATGCCTTCGAGAGCACCACGACCTGCGAGGCGATGCAGTTGTAGCCGTTGTTGTGTAACCGCTGGGTGGCGATGTGCCGGGTCTGGAACTCGATATCGGAGGAGCTCCACTGGCCGGGTACCACGATGGTCGGCGAAACCCCGCCGAGTTCGCTGGTGATGGCCTTGTCCAGGACCGGCTGGTTGGCGGCCTTGCGCTGCGCGCCTTCCTCTCCGGTGCCGAACACGATCGCGTCGTGGGTGACCGAGCTGCCGGTCATATGGACGTGATCGACCAGCTGATGGTGCACCAGATAGGTGCCGACATCGGCGCCGCCGGTCAGGATGCGTACCGCGCCGATCGCGATGAAGGGCTGCAGCACCTGGGTGAACACAGGCAGCAGTGGATCGGTGATGGGGTTGAGCTTGAGGGCCACCACGCGGTTATTCGCGAAAAGTTCGTACAGGGTGTCCAGGGGCGCGATCGAGGTTATGTTGCCTGCGCCGAGCACCGCGCCGACACCTTGGGTGCGGCTGGGGTCACGCTGCGCCAGGCCGGCTGTGCGCAACGCCTCGGCCTTATCCACGCCGGGCTGCAACCACAGCTCAGCGCTGAACCCGGACAGCAGCAGCTTGTCGAAGATGTTGAGCGGCAACACCGAAACCGTCGTACGACCGCCGGGAGTGACACCGAATTCGGCGCCTTGAAGCGGGCTTTGCCCAGCTTGGAGCTGCTCCAGGCTGGCGATCAGGGAAGCGATGGCCCCCGCCACGGCGTACGGGCCCGAGATCCATTCCTCGCCGACCAGGGGAGATTCCGGGTCGAGCTTCTTGATCTGGAATGCCGCCGCCTGCACCCACTGGTGCGCATTGTCGATCACGCGCTGGCGGGTGTCCGCCAACAAGCGCAAACGATCTGCCAACGAGGTTTTGGCCCAGGCCTTTTCGCCTTCGGTCAAGTCCTGCAGGGCTTGGTCGACGGGGGATTCGATCTGTACGTCGGTCATGGATGTCAGCTCGCGCTCTAATCGAAGTCGGGTGGTGATGTGTTCGGTGGGTCACATGGTACGTGACGTACCACCCCATTGCTAGAGTGAGCTTCGTGCAGCCCGACAGCCAAGAACTCCCAGCTGGCAGGTGGGATGGCCAGCGCGAACGGCGCCGGGCCGAGTTCGTCGAGGCCGCCCTTGCCGCCATTGCCGAGCACGGTCCGCAGACGTCCACGGAGCAGATCGCGGTCTATGTGGGGGTCACCCGAACAAAGCTCTACCGGCACTTCGACGGCGCCGCGGACTTACAGCGCGCCGTGGCTCGGCGGGCCGGCGACATGATCATCGCTGAGCTTGCACCCGTATGGCAGCCGCTCGGCTCGATGGCACAGATCATCGAGGCAGGTATCGGTGCGTACGTCCGTTTCCTGGTTGGGCACCGCAACCTGTATCGGTATCTTGCGCGATGCTCACTTTCGGAGGGCTCGGATGCGCCCGATGCCATTGCCGATATCAAAATGTCTGCAGGACTGCATCTTTCGCGGGTATTTGCGGTGTACCTCGAAGCGTTCGGGGTTGACACCGATGCCGAGCTGCTGGCGATGGGCATTGTCGGGATGGCCGAGACCTCGGTGAGTTACTGGTTGGACCAGCCAGGGCAGACCTCACAAGAACGGTTGATCGAGAGCCTGGTTCGGCGCATCTGGCTCATCGTGGAGGACAGCTTGCGTGCGGGCGGTGTCTACCTCGATAGCGAGGAGCCACTGCCAGAACCCGGGGAAATCGCTCGGAACGTGCAGCGTTACCGAGATCCCGCACGCCTCCCGTAGCGCCGAAGATTTCTGATGTCGCCGCATCGCCAGCGACATAGGCTCAGTAGGTGCTTCCCTCCCCGCGCGCCGACGCCGCAGTCTTGATCACCGGAGCCTCATCGGGCATTGGCGAAGAACTCGCACGAGAATTCGCGCGGCGTGGTTATCCCGTGGTGCTGGTGGCGCGGCGTGCCGATCGGCTACGTGGGCTGGCCGAGAGCCTGGGACCGTCTGCTCACATACTGCCCGTTGATCTTTCGAATGCCCAGGAGCGCGCTCAATTGCCTCAGCGCGTGGCGCGGCTTGGACTCGCGGTTGACGTGCTGGTGAACAACGCCGGGCTGAGTACGGCGGGGCCCGTGGCCGAATCCGACCCCGCCGCCGAGCTCAACCTGGTGGAGGTGGACGTCAGTGCGGTGGTGGATCTCTGCTCGCGCTTTGTGCCGCAGATGGTGGCACGCGGCAGAGGGGTCGTGCTCAACCTCGGCTCGGTCGGCGCCTTCGGCCCGCTGCCCGGGCAAGCCGCCTATGGGGCCGCGAAGGCATTCGTGGTCTCCTACACCCACGCGCTGAATGAAGAGCTGCGCGGGACAGGCGTCCGCGCCGCCACGCTGTGTCCGGGTCCAGTGAAGACGGGATTCGGTGCGGCGGTGGGAATCTCCGACGAGGACGCCGAAGCCGCGATGCCCAAGGTCATGTGGGTGGACGCGGCGACCGTTGCCAGGACGGCGGTCGATGGATTGACAGCGGGCAAGACGGTGATCGTGCCCGGGCTGGCCAACCGCATCGGCGCAGCCGCCAACCATCTGCTTCCGCGCGGATTACTCACCCGCATGGTGGCGCGTAGCCATCCCGCGCTCAAGAGAGGCCGGAAGGCTTAGCCGCAGACCGCTCCGACAGCAGCCGACTGCACCAGCTTGGTGTACTTGGCCAGCACCCCGGTCTTGTACCGCGGCGGCAACGGTTCGAATCCCTCACGGCGCGAGGCAAGTTCGGACTCGTCGACCAGGAGATCCAGCTTTCCGTTGGCAACGTCGAGGCGGATACGGTCACCGTCCTTGACGAAGGCGATGGGGCCACCATCGACGGCCTCGGGCGCGATATGCCCGACGCACAGACCGGTGGTACCGCCGGAGAATCGGCCGTCCGTCATCAGCAGCACGTCCTTGCCGAGGCCGGCACCCTTGATCGCACCGGTGATGGCCAGCATCTCGCGCATACCGGGCCCGCCCTTGGGGCCCTCGTAGCGGATGACGACGACGTCGCCGTGCGTGATGGTGCCATCCTCCAGGGCGTCGAGTGCTGCCCGCTCCCGCTCGAAAACCCTTGCAGTGCCCTCGAAAACATCGGACTCGAAGCCCGCCGACTTGACCACGGCGCCCTCCGGCGCCAGTGTGCCGTGCAGGATGGTGATGCCACCTGTCGGGTGGATCGGGTTGTTCATGGCGCGCAACACCTTGCCATCCGGGTCCGGCGGCGCGATGTGTGCGAGATTCTCGGCCATGGTCTTGCCGGTGACCGTCAGGCAGTCGCCGTGCAGCAGGCCCGCGTCCAGGAGCGCGCGCATCACCACGGGCACGCCGCCGATCTCGTCGACGTCCTTCATCACGTGACGGCCGAAGGGCTTCACGTCGGCCAGGTGCGGAACCTTGTGGCCGATGCGGGTGAAGTCATCCAGGGACAGCGGCACCTCTGCCTCACGGGCGATGGCCAGCAGGTGCAATACCGCATTGGTGGACCCGCCGAACGCCATCACCACGGCGATGGCGTTCTCGAAGGCCTCCTTGGTGAGGATGTCGCGCGCGGTGATCCCGCGGCGCAACATCTCGACAACGGCCTCCCCGGACTTGCGTGCGTACTCCTCGCGACGCTTGTCGATGGCGACGGGAGAAGCACTGCCCGGCAACGACATGCCGAGTGCCTCGGCGGCGCTGGCCATGGTGTTGGCGGTGTACATACCGCCACAGGCTCCTTCGCCCGGACAGATGGCGCGTTCGATGATGTCGACGTCCTCACGCGACATCAGACCGCGTGCGCACGCACCGACCGCCTCGAAGGCGTCGATGATGGTGACTTCCTTTTCGGTGCCGTCGGTCAGCTTGGCCTTGCCGGGCATGATCGAACCGTTGTAGAAGAACACCGAGGCCAGGTCCAGACGCGCCGCGGCCATGAGCATCCCGGGGATGGACTTGTCGCATCCGGCCAGCAGCACGGAGCCGTCCAGCCGCTCCGCCTGCATCACGGTCTCGACACTGTCGGCGATGACCTCGCGGGACACCAGCGAGAAGTGCATGCCCTCGTGGCCCATCGAGATGCCGTCGGACACCGAGATGGTGCCGAACTCCAGCGGATAACCTCCGGCCGCGTGCACACCCTCCTTGACCGACTGGGCCAGGCGCTGCAGCGACATGTTGCACGGGGTGATCTCGTTCCACGACGAACCGACGCCAATCTGTGGCTTCACCCAGTCGTCGTCGCCCATGCCTACGGCGCGCAGCATCCCGCGGGCGGCAGTCTTCTCCAGACCATCGGTGACGTCGCGACTACGCGGCTTGATATCAGGTGCGTCGTGGGCTGACATGCGCCTAAGTATCCCCGGCGGCTACTTAGCCGGTCAAAGGGGATTCGCTCTTCGCGCCAGCAGCTCATCGCTGCGGATTCCGCCTCCGGAAGCCGAGCAAAGTGGCAGCATGACCGCCATGCCATTCATGCCGGTCAGCGACTCGATGTTTCTCATCGGGGAGACGCGGGAACATCCCTTCCACGTCGGCGGCCTACAGCTGTTCAAACCGCCCGTTGATGCAGGCCCGGATTATGCCGAGGTGTTCTACGAACAGCTGATGTCCACCACCGAGGTGTCGTCGGACTTCCGCAAACGACCCGGGCAGCCGCTGGCGGTGATGGGCAACCTCACCTGGATCATCGACGACGAGATCGACTGGGAGTACCACGTGCGCCGTTCGGCGCTGCCGCGCCCGGCACGGGTGCGTGAACTGCTGACCGTCACCTCACGGTGGCACAGCTCCCCGCTGGACCGGCACCGGCCGCTATGGGAAATGCATGTGGTGGAAGGGCTTTCGGATGGGCGTCTGGCTGTCTACACGAAGATGCACCACGCCGTCATCGACGGTGTCGGTGCCTTGCGCATGATGATGCGCTCGCTCTCCGATGATCCCGATGCGCGCGACTGCCAGGCCGTGTGGGCCCCGGCCAAGCGGCGCGCGAAGAGCAGCATCGTGAGCACCACCAACACCTCGGCGCTGGACCTCGTCAAGGGAGCCGCCGGTGCCGTGCGGCAGGTTGTGTCGATTCCGCCCGGTCTGCTCAAGTACGGACGCCACGCGCTGTCGGACCCACAGCTCGTCAGGCCGTTGTCGGCCCCGCACACCATGCTGAATGTCTCGATCGGAGGCGCCCGGCGCTTCGCGGCGCAAACCTGGTCGATGACACGGATCAAGGAGGCGGGCAAAGCCCTGGGGGGAACCGTCAACGATGTGGTGCTGGCCATGTGCGCCGGTGCGTTGCGCACGTATCTGGAGGAGCAGAACGCGCTACCCGACAAGCCGCTCATCGCGATGTGCCCGGTGTCGATCCGGGCCGAGGGGGACCAGAACGCGGGGAACTCGATCACCGCGCTGCTGGCCAACCTGGCGACCGACAAGCCCGATCCGCTGGAGCGGTTCAGTGCGATCCGCGACTCGGTGCAGGCCGCCAAGTCGGTGCTCTCGGAGATGACACCCATGCAGCGGATGCTGGTTGGCGCGCTCAATGGAGCTCCTGCGCTGAGCGGCGCCGTCCCGGGTTTGGTGGACCGGGCGGCTCCCGCATTCAACGTGATCATTTCTAATGTCCCGGGCCCCCGCACCGATATGTTCTGGAACGGGTTCGAGATGGACGGGTGCTATCCGGCGTCGATTCCGATCGACGGAGTGGCGTTGAACATTACGTGCACCAGCAGCGGGTCGGCGATGCACTTCGGATTGACCGGGTGCCGCACCAGCGTGCCGCATCTGCAGCGGATTTTGACCCATTTGGAGGAGGCGCTGACCCAGCTGGAGGAGTCCGTCGTTTAGCGCGTTGTACCCGCGAGGGGTATACCCTCTCGCGATCTCGTACCCTACGGGGGTATCTGAGCTACGATAGTGGCATGCGAAACCGAACTCGGACTGCGATCCTTGCCGGCGCTGCTGCTGCGGTGCTGATTCTGTCAGCGTGTAGCTCGGACAAAAAGGGTGATGAGACGAAGTCCGAGCATTCAGGTCATTCCGGCATGCCGGGCATGACGACGACCCTCGATACCAACCCCGCGACGGCTCCGTCCGATCACAACGACGCTGATGTGACGTTTGCCCAGCAGATGATCATGCATCACCAGCAGGCCGTCGAGATGTCGAAGTTGACCGAGGGGCGCACCGCCAACCCGGCGGTACTGGAGCTCGCGAACAACATTCAGACGGCACAGCAGCCCGAGATCGACACCTTCACCGAGTGGCTCACCAGCTGGGGTCAGCCGCTCATACCGGAGGGGCATGACCCCGCCGGACACATGCCTGGCATGGTGGACACGCCGGTATTGGACCGGATGAAGACCCTCAACGGCGAGGTTTTCGACCAGCTGTGGCTGCAGTCGATGATCGCTCACCATCAGGGTGCCGTCGCCATGTCGAATGCGGAACTCTCCGGAGGCCAGTACCCTTCGGCAAAGCAGTTGGCGCAAAAGATCATCGATAATCAGCAGCCTGAGATCGACACGATGCAAGGCCTCCTCAAGGGATAAATGGACATGAGCACCAAGACTTCGACTCCACACGGTTACTCGCTGAAAAAGGATGACTACGCCAAGCGGCTCCTGCGTATCGAGGGGCAGGTGCGTGGCATCGCCAAGATGATCGACGAGGACAAGTACTGCATCGACGTGCTGACCCAGATCAGCGCCGCGCAGAGCGCGCTGCGCTCGGTCGCGCTTGGGCTCCTCGACGAGCACCTCGGTCACTGCGTCTCCAATGCCGTTGCCTCTGGCGGCGCCGACGCCGACGAGAAACTGGCCGAGGCCTCCGCGGCGATTGCCCGGCTGGTTCGCAGCTAGGAGCCGAGCGCGGCAACCACCATCTGCCGCAGCACCGCTCGCGTCTGAGTGGGCGCTGATCGACCGGCGCTGTAGGGCGTGGAGTTCATCAGGCCGAACGCGGCATGCGCCTTGATACGCGCATCCGACTCGTCGAGTTCACCATCGATCTGGCACAGCACCTGGACCCAGGCCTCCACATACCGGCGCTGATATTGGCGCACCTGACGTCGTGCGTTTTCCGGTAGCGAGTCAAGATCGCGGTCCTGCACCCGGATCAGATCGCTCTCGTTGAGCGCGAAGTCGAGGTGGAAATCGATGAGACCCGAGAGTGCCTCTGACGCTCCGGCTGCCGCCTCGACGACATCGGTTCCCCCGGCGAGAAGCCGGCGGCTCACGTCGGTGAGCAGGTCCACCAGCAGGGCTTCCTTGTTGGGGAAGTGCCGGTATATCGCCGGGCCGCTAATCCCCACGGCCGAGCCGAGATCTTCCAGGCGCACCCGCGCATATCCGCGCATGGCCACCAGCCGGGCTGCGGCCTGCAGCAGCTGATCCCGGCGATCGGCTTTGGCACGTTCGCGTTTGTTCGGGGTTTCCGACTCGGGTACCAGGTTGGTCATCACACCTCCTCGGCGGCGCGCTCTAGACAAATCAGTTAATGGAGATTATCTTAATTCAAGTTAATCCTCATTAACTGAAACTTCAGACTTCGGAGCTGGGTATGACTCTGGTTGGTGAGCAGAACAGGGCCGAGCATGCCCGACTGGTCGGCGAGCTGCGGGAGCGGCTCGCACGCGCCGCGCTCGGCGGCAGTGAACAGTCCCGGCAGCGGCACGTGGACCGCGGCAAGCTGCTGCCGCGCGACCGCGTCGAGGCGCTGCTCGACCCGGGCAGCCCGTTCCTGGAGCTATCACCACTGGCGGCGAACGGCATGTACGACGACGATGCGCCCGGAGCCAGCATGATCGCCGGCATCGGCCGCGTCTCGGGGCGCGAATGCGTGATTGCCGCCAACGACGCGACGGTCAAGGGCGGCACGTACTACCCGATGACGGTCAAGAAGCATCTGCGCGCCCAGGAAATCGCGCTACAGAACCGGCTCCCCTGTATCTACCTGGTGGACTCCGGTGGCGCCTTTCTTCCCAAGCAAGACGAGGTGTTCCCGGATCGCGAGCACTTCGGCAGGATCTTCTACAACCAGGCCACCATGAGCGCCAAGGGAGTTCCGCAGATCGCGGCGGTGCTGGGTAGTTGCACCGCCGGTGGCGCGTACGTGCCGGCGATGAGTGACGAAGCCGTCATCGTGCGCAAGCAGGGCACGATCTTCTTGGGTGGCCCGCCGCTGGTGAAGGCCGCCACGGGTGAGGTGGTGACCGCCGAGGAGCTCGGCGGCGGCGACCTGCATTCGCGTACCTCGGGTGTGACCGATCATCTGGCAGCCGATGACAAGGACGCATTGCGGATCGTGCGCCGCATCGTGTCGACGCTAGCGCCCAAGGTCGAGGCGCCCTGGCCGATTACCGAAACAATTGCCCCAGAGCGCGATCCGGGCACCCTGTACGACGTGGTGCCCACTGATCCGCGCATCCCCTACGACGTCCACGAGGTGATCGTGCGGCTCGTGGACGGCGGCACCTTCACCGAGTTCAAGGCGGAGTACGGAAAATCGCTCGTCACGGGAACCGCACGGCTGCACGGCCACCCGGTCGGAATCATCGCGAACAACGGGGTGCTGTTCGCCGAAAGTGCCATGAAGGCGGCGCATTTCATCGAACTGTGCGATCAGCGACGCATACCGCTGGTGTTTCTGCAGAACATCTCCGGATTCATGGTGGGCCGCGATTACGAGGCCGCCGGCATCGCCAAGCACGGGGCGAAGATGGTCACCGCCGTCGCGTGTGCGCGCGTTCCGAAGCTGACGGTGGTCATCGGTGGCTCCTACGGGGCCGGCAACTACTCGATGTGCGGGCGCGCGTACTCGCCGCGGTTCCTGTGGATGTGGCCGAATGCACGCATCTCGGTGATGGGCGGTGAGCAGGCCGCCTCGGTGCTTGCGACGGTGCGCGCCGATCAAAGCGCGGCGTCGGGCAAGGAGTTCACCGAGGACGAGCAGGAAGCGTTCAAGGCGCCCATACGCGAACAGTATGAACGGCAAGGTAATCCGTACTACTCGACAGCGCGGCTGTGGGACGACGGCGTGATCGACCCTGCCGACACGCGCACAGTGCTCGGGCTGGCGCTCGGAATCTGCGCCAACGCACCACTTGAACCCGTTTCCTACGGCGTCTTCCGGATGTGACAGTGATGTGGGGGTACTCCCCCGCAAGCGGGAGGTGCCCCCACCCGCTTGCGGGAGCCGTTTACACGAAAAACAGAAGGTGCGGCCAGTGATTCGTTCAGTGCTTATCGCCAACCGCGGTGAGATCGCGGTACGCATCGCATCCACGTTGCGGACCATGGGGATTCGATCGATCGCCGTCTACACCGACGGGGACACCGATCATCTCGGTGCCTGCGACACCGCGGTGTACCTCGGCGCGGAATCCGCGGGCTACCTCGACATCGACGCGATCATCAGCGCCGCCAAACAGGCCGGCGCCGACGCTGTCCATCCCGGATACGGATTTGTCTCGGAGAACGCCGATTTTGTTCGCGCGTGTCAGTCGGCGGGCATCGTCTTCGTCGGGCCGCCCGCCGAAGCGATGGACGCTATGGGCGACAAGATCAGAGCCAAGGACACCGTTGCCGCGGCCGGCGAGCCGGTCGTGCCGGGCAGCGTCGGTGCACTCTCGGATGAAGAGCTGGTTGTCACCGCCGAGGAAATCGGGACCCCGCTGATCATCAAGCCGTCCGCGGGCGGCGGTGGCAAGGGCATGCGCGTGGTGCACGATCTGAAGCAGATGCCCGATGCGCTGATCGCATCCCGGCGCGAGGCCACCGCGATCTTCGGCGACAACACCTTGCTCGTCGAGCGTTATCTGGCCCGTCCCAGGCATATTGAGGTTCAGGTCTTCGGTGATACCCACGGCAATGTGGTGCACCTGGGCGAGCGTGAGTGCAGTCTGCAGCGGCGGCACCAGAAGGTGATCGAAGAAGCGCCCTCCCCACTGTTGACCGCGCAGCTGCGGGCTGCGATGGGCGAGACCGCATGCCAGATCGCGCGCAGCGTTGGATATTTCGGGGCCGGAACCGTCGAGTTCATTTTGGACAGCGATGCTCCCGAGTCCTACTACTTCATGGAGATGAACACGCGGCTTCAGGTGGAGCATCCGGTCACCGAGATGGTGACGGGGATCGACCTGGTGCAGTGGCAGATCCTGGTCGCGGCCGGTGAACGCCTCCCGTTGACGCAAGAACAGATCTCGCTCAGCGGCCATGCGATAGAAGCGCGGGTGTACGCCGAAGACCCGGCCCGTGAGTTCCTTCCGACCGGAGGAACGGTTGCGCTGGCGTGTTTTTCGAGTAGTGCGCGCACGGACACGGCATTGTCGACTGGTTCGGTGGTGGGTTCGCGGTTCGACCCGATGCTGGCCAAGGTCATTGTGCACGCGCACGACCGCGCCACCGCACTGGCCGACGCCGACCGGGCCCTTGCCCACACCCAGGTACTCGGTGTGGGTACCAATATCGACTTCTTGCGCGCGCTGGTCACGAATCCCGTCGTGATATCCGGAGACATCGACACGGCGCTGCTCGACAAGATCGCGTCCGAATATCGTCCGCCCGTCGTTCCGCATTGGGTATGGGTGGCTGCGGCGGCCCTGCTGGACGGCGAGTCGGAATCCGGAACATTGTGGAACAGCAAGTCCGGGTGGCGTATTGGGGAACACGCGCCGCGTTCGTACCGGCTGCGCATCGGAGAGACCATCGAACTGGTCCAGCTCTGGGGTGACCCGGTGGCCGAGGTCAGCATCGGGGACGGCGAGCGCACTTCTGCCAGGGCGCATCGCGCCCCGGGGCAGGTGAGTGTCGAATTCGCCGGCCAGCTGTACCGCGCGAACGCCGCACAGGCCGGCAGTGCGGCGTGGATCGCCACCGAAGAAGGAACCTGGCACGCCGATATCGCGCCGGAACCCCGGTTGCGGCACCACGACGGTGAAGACGAGGACGGCGAGATCCGGAGCTCGATGCCCGGGCTCGTGCGGGTGGTGTCGGTGAACACGGGTGCCGTTGTCGAGCGCCACGCCCCGGTGGTGGTGGTCGAGGCCATGAAGATGGAACACACCCTGCGCGCCCCGATCGCCGGAACCGTGACCGTCGCGGTGGCCGCCGGCGACCAAGTGGCCGTCGATCAACTTCTGGCCACCATCCACCCCGTTATCAACCCCGAGGAGGGGAAGGCATGACATTCAGCACCGCGGAACTGCCCGACGAGTACGAGTCGCTACGTAAAACCGTTGAAGAATTTGCGAATTCGGTGGTCGCGCCGGTGGCCGCCCATCATGACGCCACCAAGACCTTTCCTTATGCGGTGGTGGCGCAGATGGGTGAGATGGGGCTGTTCGGTCTGCCCTTCCCCGAGGAGTACGGCGGAATGGGTGGTGACTACTTCGCGCTGTGCCTGACGCTGGAAGAACTGGCGCGGGTGGACCAGAGCGTGGCCATCACCCTCGAGGCTGCCGTCTCCCTGGGTGCCATGCCTATCTACCGATTCGGGAACGAGGAGCAGAAGCAGCGCTGGCTTCCGACGCTAGCCTCCGGAAAATCCTTGGCCGCCTTCGGCTTGACCGAACCCGGTGGCGGCACCGACATCCCCGGGTCGATTCGTACCCGGGCCGTCGAGGATGACGGCAGCTGGGTCATCAACGGCTCCAAGGCATTCATCACCAATTCCGGGACCGATATCACCGCGGTGGTGGGTGTTGCGGCAGTGACCGGACGTTCGGCGGACGGATCGCCGGAGATCTCGGTTATTCACGTACCTTCAGGTGCACCGGGATTCACCGTCGAGCCCGGGTACGACAAGGTCGGTTGGAACGCCTCGGACACTCATCCGCTGAGCTTCGACGATGTGCGGGTGCCCTACGAGAATCTGCTGGGTGAGCGTGGCCGCGGTTACGCGGGATTCTTGCGGATCCTCGATGAGGGGCGAATCGCCATCGCGGCATTGGCAACCGGTGCCGCACAGGGATGCGTCGACGAGAGCCTGCGGTACGCCAGCAGCCGTCCGGCCTTCGGCAGCGCGATCATCGACTATCAGTCGGTGTCGTTCAAGATCGCCCGGATGCAGGCGCGCGCGCACACGGCCCGGCTGGCCTACTACCACGCTGCCGCCCTGCTGCTGGCCGGAAAGCCGTTCAAGACCGAGGCTTCGATTGCCAAGCTGGTGGCCAGCGAGGCGGCGATGGACAACGCGCGGGATGCCACCCAGATCTTCGGGGGAGCGGGGTTCATGAACGAGTCACCGGTCGCTCGTCAGTATCGCGACAGCAAGATCCTGGAGATCGGCGAGGGCACGAGCGAGGTACAGCTGATGCTCATCGCCCGCGCTTTGAGCCGGTAGCCTGTCGGAGTACTTAGCTGGCTAGGTGAGCTGGGCTTCCGCGGCGGTCACCCAGCGCGCTGAGTCACATCAGGTACCCCCACGGGGTTATGAATGTGACCTTTTCTAATCAACGGCGATAAGGCCTGGTCAAGACGTATTTTCTTGAGCCGGTGAAACATCGTGTTGCCTGGTGGCGACGAACCCTATGACACACTGGATGTGTCGCGTCTACAGGAGTGAGCATGCTTGTCTTAACTCGTTGGTCCCGGCGCGCCCTCATCAGCGGTATCTGTGTTGCAGGACTGCTGGGTGCTGGCGTGGTTCCTGCCTTCGCAGAGCCGGGTGACCCCGGCGATCCGGGTATTCAAGAACCGCCCCCGCCGCCGCCGTTCGAGCTGCCGCCGCCCCCGCCGCTGCCGTGGGAGCTGCCGCCGCCACCCGCACCTGACGCGCCGCCTCCCGGGGAGGTTCCGCCGGCTCCGGCGCCGACCACGCCACCTCCCGGGGCGCCCCCGACGGGCGATGTGCCGCCGCTGCCGGTGGGCCTGTTGAAGAACTCGCCCAACAATGGCGATGTTGTTGGTGTGGCTCAGCCGGTGACGATTGTCTTCGCGGCTCCGGTGACGGACAAGAAGGCCGCCGAGGCCGCCGTGAAGATCACCACGTCCAAGCCCGCGCCGGGATATTTCTACTGGTACACCGATCAGCAGCTGCGCTGGAAGCCCACCCAGTTCTGGCCCGCGAACACCGATGTGAACGTAAATGCCGGCGGAACCAAGTGGAGCTTCAAGGTCGGTGACGCCTTCGTGTCGACAGTCGACGATGCCACCTTCACGATGACGGTGACCCGCAACGGGGTTGTGGAACGCACCATGCCCATGTCGATGGGTAAGCACGACAAGAAGCACGAGACGAAGAACGGCACCTATTACGTCAGCGAGAAGTTCCAGAAGATGGTGATGGACTCGTCAACGTATGGGGTGCCGGTCAATTCGGCCGAGGGCTACAAGCTTGACGTCTACTGGGCCACCCGGTTGTCCAACTCCGGCATCTTCGTCCACGCCGCACCGTGGTCGGTCGGCCAGCAGGGCAGGAGCGATACCAGCCATGGCTGCATCAACCTGAGCACCGACAACGCCACCTGGTACTTCAACCAGTCCCACCCTGGCGATCCGGTGATCGTGAAGAACTCGCCCGGTGGCCCGTACAAGGACTACGACGGCTACGACGACTGGCAGCGCTTCTAGATTTCCTAGCGCACGAGAAAGCCCCCGGCCACTGGCCGGGGGCTTTCTCGTCGGTGGAGCTCAGCTCCAGATGCGTACACGCTGATCGGCTTCCAGGAACAGCTCGTCCTCGGCGCTCAGCTCGAAGGCTTCGTAGAACGCGTCGATGTTGCGCACTACGCCATTGCAGCGGAATTCAGGCGGGGAGTGCGGGTCCACCGACAGACGTCGAATGGCCTCAGCCTCGCGGGCCTTTGTGCGCCATACCTGCGCCCAGCCGAAGAAGACCCGCTGTGCTCCGGTGAGTCCGTCGATGACCGGAGCCGTTTTGCCGCGCAGCGAGATCTCGTAGGCCAGTAGGGCGATCGAGAGACCGCCCAGATCGCCGATGTTCTCGCCGACGGTAAACGCACCGTTCACGTGTTGATCGGAGAGCTCGCGGGGCACAAACTCGTCGTACTGCTTGATCAACGCCGTTGTGCGCACACCGAATTCGTCGCGGTCGGTATCGGTCCACCAGTTGACCAGGTTGCCGTCGCCGTCGTATTTGGAACCCTGGTCATCGAATCCATGGCCTATCTCGTGGCCGATGACGGCACCGATGCCACCGTAGTTGGCGGCGTCATCGGCGTCCGCATCGAAGAAGGGCGGCTGCAGAATCGCTGCGGGAAAGACGATTTCGTTCATGCCCGGGTTGTAGTAGGCGTTCACGGTCTGCGGGGTCATGAACCACTCGTCACGATCGACGGGTCCGGCCAACTTGGCCAGGCCACGGTCGCATTCGGCGGCTGTCGCGCGCCGGACATTCCCCAGCAAGTCATCGCGCCGGATGGCGATGGTCGAATAGTCACGCCACGTGGCGGGGTAGCCGATCTTCGGGGTGAACTTGTCGAGCTTCTGCAGGGCGCGTTCGCGGGTCTCCGGCGTCATCCACGCCAGGTCGGTGATGCTGACCCGGTAGGCCTCGCGCAGGTTATCGACGAGAACCTCCATGCGCGCCTTGGCGTTCGGCGGGAAATGGCGCTCGACATAGAGCTGGCCCACGGCCTCGCCGAGTAATGACTCGACCACCGCGACGCCGCGCTTCCAGCGGTCACGAATCTGCTCGGTGCCGGACAACGTGCGTCCGTAGAAGTCAAAGTTCTCTGCCACCAGCGGTTCGGTGAGGTATGCCGCGCGGGCACAGATGAGCCGCCAGCTTGCCCATTGCTTCCAATCACTCAGCGGCTCCGAGGCCCAGAGGCCGGCGAAGGCGGTCAGGTAGTCGGGCTGTCGCACCACCAGTTCGGTGACTTGGCCGGTGGCGGCACCCAGCCCGGAGATCCATCCGTCCCAATCGAATCCGGGGGCGGTGTGTTCCAGGTCCGCGAACCGCACCAGGTTGTAGCTCAGCTCGGCGTCGCGCCGCTTCACCACATCCCAGTGCGCTGCGGCGATCTTGGTCTCCAGCGCGAGGATCCGGCCGGCGGTATCGGTGTTGTCACCCTCGCCGTACACCAGCGCGAACATGGCGGCGATATGGGCGCGATACGCGTCGCGTGTCGCCGTATGCTGCTCCTCCCGGTAGTAGGACTCATCGGGCAGGCCCAGACCGGACTGGCTGATGTGCAGGAGATAGCGGGAGGAATCCTTGGCATCGGTGTCCACGTAGCAGCCCACCCCGCTGCCGGCCCCGGCCCGCTGCAACGTGCCCATGACGGCGGCCAGTGCGGTGACATCGGCTGCCGAGGTGATCCCGTCCAGCTCCTGATGAAGCGGTGCCAGGCCGACAGCCGCCACGGTCTCGATGTCCATGAAGCTCGCGAACAGGTCGCCGATCTTCTGCGCCTCGGTACCTTCGGGTGCGCCCGAGTCGGCGGCCTCCGTGATGATCCCGCGCACCTGCTCTTCGGCGCGGTCGAACAGAGTTCGAAACGCCCCGTCGACGGCACGGTCGGCCGGAATGGAGTATTCGGCGAGCCAGCGCCCATTGACGTGGCCGAACAGGTCATCCTGCGGGCGGATGGATTCGTCACGGTGGCTCAGGTCGATACCGGATTTTGGCAGCACGGATTCTGTCGTCACCCGTCCATGGTGGCACGGGTCGCTAGGGTGAGGCCCGTGAGCAAAGAGGCCCCGGCAACCAGCCAAGGCAGCGCAGACGGACCCGTCTTCTCCCGGTACGGCGTGCTGTCGGCCGTTCTCGGTGCGATCACGGTTGTCGCTCTGGTGCTTTCGGTCTTCGTCGTTGCCGGTCATCGCAGCCAAGCGGCCCGTGACCGCTACGACTCGCGCGTGCTTGATACCGCGGTGACCTGGGTCAACACCCTGATCAACATGGAGAAGAGCAATGTCGACTCCAGCGTGCAGATGCTGCAGGACGGCACTGCTGGGCAGTTGAGTGATCATCTGGGGGAGATGCTCGCGGGCGTCGTGAAGCTCGCGCGAACGGTCGATGCCGACGCGGCGGGAGAGATCGATGCGGTGGCCATTGACAGGGTCGGCGCGAGAATTCCCGATGAGGATATCGGCCTGCCTTCCGTGGAGCGGTTGGATCGCGTCATGGTGGTGGCCACGTCGGTGACGCGTGACGCCGATGCCGCCCCGAAGGTCAATCAATGGCACCTCCGGCTTGCGGTGTCCAAGGTTGGGGACCAGTTGCTGGTCACTGGTCTGGAGCTGTTGCGATGAGCCGTAATACAGTGCGGGTCATTATCTTTGACCTACTGGCGCCTTTGGTCACGATGCTGGCGATTGTCGAACTCGGCGTGATACTGCGCTGGCCCACCTGGTGGGTGGTGGTGTGTACGGCATCGTGTCTGCTTATCGCTCAAGGTCTGGCCGTGAACGCCTATCTGGCCCGACGTGACTCGGTGACCGTCGGCACCGACGATGACGGGCCGGCGCTGCGTACCGGAATCGTCGCACTGACCACGATTTCGGTGTTGGCGGTCGCGGTCGTGGGGTACCGGCATTGGACGGTTCCCGACCGGGAGGGGAACGCGGACCGCGCGGCGGTGACCGACGTCGTCGCGACGGTGGCCGGGGCGGTGGTGAATTTCGCCCCGGGTAGCCCGGATTCCTACGTGGGCAAGGCCACCGAGCATATGACGGAAGGGCAGAGGCAGTCCTTCACACGTGACTTCGACAGGGCCACTGCCGAGCTCAAGGCCAAGGGAATCTCGCAGCAGGGTGAGATCATCTCGGTTGGCATCGAAGCCCTGGGACCCGAAGACGCCGTGACCGCCACCCTGGTGCGACGCACGAGCGTTGCCGCGAAAGCGCAACCCGAAGAGTCGGTGCTGGCGCTGCGGATGACCCTCGCCAAGCGTGATGGCCGCTGGCTCGTGGACAACATCGCACCGATCGACCGGATCGGGGCGCAGCCGCCCAGGGGCTAACGCGAACTGATACGAGCGAATTCGATTTCGGTACAGCGGTCCATGACAACCCGCAGCCCCGCATCGGTGGCCTTGTTCGCGGCGTCGATGTCGACGAGATCGAGCTGGAACCAGAGTGTGCGTGCCCCGATGTCGATGGCCTCCTGGGTGATGCCCGCCAATTCCTCGCGGCGGCGGAACACATCGACCAGGTCGGGTGTCTCCGGCAGCGCCGCAAGGCTCGGGTAGACCGTGTGGCCGTCGAGCTCGGAGAGCGTCGGATTCACCAACAAGATTCGGTAGGGACTGTGCGTGGCCAGATAGCGGTAGACGCCGTGACTCGGCCGGTCCGGATTGGCCGAAATGCCAACGATGGCAACGGTCTTAGTTTCGAGCAGTATCTCGGCGATTGCCGTGTCATCGGGGGCAGTCCACACCGCGGTTCCTTCCTGCTGGCCCGTGGCACGCCGAAAACTCAAGTGACAGGCCTTGGCATGGCACGGTAGACATGGGTATGTGTCTGAGCTGACCCTACGCACCATTCAAGACGAGGCCGACTACCAGTCGTACGTGAGCTTCGCGTACTCCGTGTTCTTGCAGGATCCCCAGCAGGACGAGATAGCGGCCAGCCGCAAATTCACCGAGCTGGACCGCATGATCGGATTCCACAACGGGCGCACGTGGGTGGCGACGGCGGGTGCATACAGCCGTCACGTGGTGCTACCGGGCGGAACGGTCGCACCTGTCGCCGCCATCACCGCCGTCACGGTGGCGCCAACGCATCGGCGTCGCGGTCTGTTGACCGCGATGATGCGCCGTCAACTGGAGGACGTCCGCTCGCGCGGTGAGGCCATCGCCATGCTGTTCGCCTCGGAAGCGTTGATCTACGGCCGATTTGGTTATGGAGTCGCGACGGAAGCCGCGGAATTGTCTGGCCGGGTCAAGGAGCTGTCTTTCCGGCCGGATGTGGATCTGGGCGACGGCACCCTGGAGGAAGTCGACGCCGCCACCTTCCTGGCATCGGCCCCTGCTGTGTATGACGGCGCCATCGCCGAACTGCCCGGCCAAATGTCCCGTACGCCCGAGTGGTGGGCGATCTGGACGCTGGATAACGAGGAACGCCAGAAGGAGTCCGGCAAGATCCGCTTCGTCCTGCACTACGAATCCGATGGAACAGTCAGCGGATTCGCCATCTATCGGCCGAAACCGGGGTGGGGCGACGCAGGCCCCGACGCGGAGCTGCATGTGCAAGAGGTGCTGGGTGCCAACCCACGCGCCTACGCGCGGACGTGGCGCTACCTGCTGGATATGGATCTGGTGCGCAAGATCAAATATCACGGCGCATCGGTACATGAGGAGCTGCGCTACCTGGTGGCGAACCACCCTGCACTGGAATGCGCTGTGAGCGACGCGATCCACGTGCGATTGGTCGATATTGCGAAGGCGCTGTCGCAGCGGCGCTACGCCACCGAGGTGGACGTGGTGCTGGAGGTCACCGACGAATTCCTGCCAGAGAATTCGGGACGCTACCGTCTGCGCGGCAGTCTGACCGGTGCCAGCTGCGAAATCACCACGGCGGACGCCGATATCGCGTTGACCGTGCGCGATCTCGGGTCCGTCTACATGGGTGGGGTCAGCCTGCAGGCACTGGCCAGGGCAGGTTTGGTCAGAGAACTTCGAACAGGTGCGGTGCAACGGGCCGCGATTGCATTCGGCTGGCCCGTCGCACCTAGTGCACCCGATGACTTCTAACTAGTTGTCGCGACCGGGACGGCCCATCGGGCCCGGGCCGTTCCATCCGTCGTCATCCCAGGTGCGGTGCCAGCCGCCGTGGTGTCCCCAGCCGCCACCGCCGCCACCGTGCGTGTGCCACCAGATGGCGCATGCGATCCGGAAGGCGATGAACAGGAACAGCAGCACCAGGCCGGTCAGCAGGGCGATCTTGCCGAGGAGCTTGGCGCGATCCGAGGATTCCTGCGCGCGGTCGTACTGGCCGGTGAGCCAGTACTGGGTGACATTCAGTGCATTGGTAAATGCGCTGAACGCCAACGGCCAGAAGAAGACAATGGAGGCCACTGCCCAGCCGACATTGGTGGGGGGAGGCTTCGGAACTCCCGCGGAGGCCGTCGGTGCGGGCGGGGGCGCGGGCGTCGAAATGGCGCCGGTAGGTTCGTCAGTTTTCGTCTCGTCGGTCATGGCACGAGGTTAGGCCGATTTCAGGCGGGCTGCCATAACGATCGGACAGCTCTCAGGGAACTGACATTGGTTACGCAGGTACCCGGATGTAACGCGATGTGCCCGGTGGCTATCTGCGGGGACGGGTGCGCCCGAACCGCCGGGCTACCCGGCGCATCCGCACCAGCATCGCGACCGTGGGGCTGGTTGTGCCTGCCAGGTACGAGGAGAGTTCGCCGCTTGAAACACCTATGCGGGAAGCAAACTCGGCCTGGCGCAGACCGGATGCCTCGAACAGCAGGTTGATCTCGTTGGCTGCTTCTCGTTGCTCGGCTTCGGCAAGGTTGTCGCGCGCCCGGGTGAGGACTTCTTGCAGCACGGTCGAAATGCCGTAGAGCTCATCGGCGCCCACGACTTCCTCAACCTGGCGTGCGGTTCGTCCGAAGGGATCGCGCTTGAGCGCGTGGACTATCGCCTGCCAATCGGAAAGGTCACCACTTTGCAGGGCGTCGAGTATCTCGGAGGTGGTCCAGTGGGTGACCGGCTTGTCGCTGCGCGCCGGCTGCTCGGCGTGAGCGGAACCGGAGCCGATGTCGCCGGAACCCGAAGGCTCATCGGGCACTTCGGGGGAGACGGCTGGAGCGTCGCTCGTGACCGTCACCTCGCATCCTCCAACATCGCAACCGCCACGGACAGGCACTGCCTGCGTACCGCGGGGCATTCCATTGCACCGTCGCCGGGCTTCGGGTCAGCGAGCCGTCGCACCAGCTGACTGGAAACCCACCTCTGATTGGACTGTACACAGTAATGCTGATCGAGACCGGCGAGGACCTTTGCCGCAGTTTGCGGTTCCATCAGCGATGCGAGCCTGGCGAACTCGGTGTAATCGCGTTCGGCGTTGCGGCGCATCAACAACAGTCCTTGCATGCGCAGTGCTTCAGCGTCGGTGGGTACGACACACTTTTGTCCCGTCGGCAGCTTTACCTGGGTGATTTCGACCGGTGTCACTCGCGAGAGGGGACCTGGCATGGCGACAGTGTCGGCATCGGATCCGTTTTTGCCGGCCTGCAGTGCCTCCAGCGCCACAGTCAAGTTGTCACGCCAGCGGTCCACGAGCACCGACTGGGCATCGGGTGCGGCGACGGTGCCGCCATCGGCGAGCCGCTTGAGCCGGGCCGCCGAGACAGCGATGGCGTGGTAGTCGATGCGCGGTTCCTCGAGTCCGGATCCCTGAAGTCGCAGGGCGCTCTCGGTATGCGGGCCCGGAAGCTCGTCGACACACGGGGTTTCGAAATCCACGGTGGGCAGTACCCGATCCAGCCACCCCGGAAGCCACCAGTTGCGCTGGTTGAACATTGCCATCAGCGCCGGTACCAGCACCAAGCGCACCACCGTCGCATCGACGGCGATGGCCACGGCGCACGCGACGCCCAGCTGGGCGACCAACGGCATTCCGGCGAAGGCAAATCCGATGAACACCGCGATCATGATCAGCGCCGCGCTGGTGATGGTGCGCGCGCTCGTCCGTACGCCAAACGAAACCGCGTCGGCGCAATCACCCGTGCGCAGATAGCGCTCGCGCACGCGTGCCAGCAGGAAAATCTCGTAATCCATGGTGAGACCGAAGGTCAGTGCGAGCGCTAACGGCGGGATGCTGCTGTCGATGTTGGCCTTGTGGAAGCCCAGGAATTCCAGCCATCCCCATTGGAAGACAATCACCAGGCTGCCGTAAGCGGCGGCGACGGAGAGCACCGTCATCACCACGCCCTTGAGCGCCAGCACCGGCGAGCGCAGCGTGGCCAGCAGCATGACGAATGCCAGGACACAGACGAAAGCGAACACTCCCAGCAATGCGTGTTCCACCCTGTTGTCGTAGTCGAACAGCAGCGCAGTAGGCCCGCCGACGCTGATATCGGCACCCGAATTCTTGAGCGCATCGGGCACATTTGCGCGCAGCCAGCTGACGGTGTCGCGGGCGGCGTTCGCCTCGGGGTCCACCGACAGTACTGCCGAGATCAGTGCGTCATGCCCGCCCGTGGAGAAGATCGGATCGGAGACCCGCGCGATGTTGGGGGCCTGCGCGATTGTCTCCTTCGCGTTCTCGAGGGCTTGCCCATGCTGAGGATCTTGCGCGTTGCCGTCGAAAGTGAGCAGTATCTGTACCGGTCCGAGCGCGCCCGGTCCCATTGCGACGGCCGCAGCGTCGATGCCCCGTCGGATCTCATGGGACGAATCGAATTGGCGCAACATGCTATTGGAGACCTGCATGTGCAGACTCGGTGCGGCCAGTGCGAGCAAGAAAATCGAAGCGCCCAGCGCGGATAGCCAGGGCCGGCGCATAACCTCTTGGGTCCACTTGCGCCAGAATGGAATTGAATGTTTGCGTAGCGGTGAGAGGCGTAGGAATCGGGACTGGTTGGCTGCGGCCTTACCGAAGATGGCGAGCAGTGCGGGCATCAGTGTGGTGGAGCTGAGAACGGCGATCGCGACGACGATGATGGCGCCGGAGGCCATCGATGCCAACGCGGGGGTTCCGATCAAGTAGATGCCGGCGAGGGCGGCGATCACAGTCAGGCCGGAGAATGTGACGGTGAGCCCGGAGGTGGCCATCGCCGCCGCGATCGCCTCCTGCCGGTTCTTCCCCGAGTTCAGCTCCTCGCGGTATCGCATGAGGATGAAAAGGGAGTAGTCCACCGCGACGGCGAGGCCGATCATGGTCACCGTCGGCAGGGCGAATACCGAGATAGTGGTGATGTTGGACAGCGCGAGGACGATCGCGACGCTCAACGCGACCGTGCACAGGCCCAGGAGCAAGGGCAAGGAGGCCGCGGCCAGCGAGCCGAACGCGGCGATCAGCACGATCAGGATGACCGGGATGTTCCACTTCTCGGCCTGCTTGATATCCCCGGCGATCTGTTCGGTCATCGCGGCGCCCAGCGCACCTTGGCCGATGACATAGAGGGAGACGCGGCCACCGGCGATCTGCCCGGGCTCACCGCCGTGCACACCTATCTTCTTGCGAAGGTCCTTGGCAATGTCTGTCGCGCCGGTGTTATCGAAGCCGATCCGCAGGGTGACGACGAACGGGCGATCCGGTTGCGGCGTCAGCTGCGGGGGGATGGGCTCGACCGAGACCTGAGGGATCTGCGCCGCCACCTGCTTGAGGTAGTCGACGGCGGCAGTCATATCGGCGACGGTCGCGTCGGGCCGGGGCGCGGCGACCAGCGCCAGCGGGGAGGCGCCGTGATCACGGAACCCGGTCTCCATCGCGTCATGAACCTTTAGCGACTGCGAACCGGCGACCTCGAAACCACCACCGGTGAGCTTTTCTCCATGACTGGCTACCAGGCCCGCCGCGGAGGCAATAAGAATCAGCCAGACAGCGACCGTCAACCACCTATACCTGCGAAGGTAGTCGCTGGTGCGCATCATGACTGACTGCACGATGGTTCCTGTCGTTCGGTGTGACGCACGCAGTCTCCTGTGGCGTGGTCGTGATGCTACAGCAACGCGACCAACCTCGCCCCCTGTCTATATATATCCCGGCAACCTGCGATGACACGCTTACTAACAGCCTGCCTTGGCGAAAAACCAGTGGTGGCTGGACATGCTTTTCGCGCTCCCTGGCAACGTTGCACTGAGCTGAAAATAGGATCTTGAAATTCAGAATCTGGCCGACGATAAAGAGTGGGTAACGCTCTGGTCACTACGCGCGTGCGTGTTTCGAAATGGCGCCGAATTTCGATACGTTGGCTGTAATCCCCCAACCAAGTAGGAGGAATGTCATGTCAGCCACAACCTCGCGGCGCACGGCCTACGGCTTGCTGAGCGCAGGTGTTCTCGCTGGCGGGCTCGCGATGAGCGCCCTGGCACCGATTGCCGCGGCCGAACCAATCCCCCCGGCCCCCGCCCCGGCTCCGGCGGCCCCCGTCGCACCGGCACCCGCCCCGAACGCCGCCGCACCTGCCGCGGCGACGGTGACTCCTGCCACACCCACGCCGGATGGATGCCAGGCCAGCAAGATGACCAAGACCGTCGGCAACGTGGTGCAGAACGCCGCGGGCTACCTGGAGCAGCATCCCGACGTCGATGCGGCTTTCACCGAGATCAAGGCGGCCCCTCAGGATCAGATCGCCGCGAAGACGCAGAGTTATCTGGTGTCGCGGCCCGATGTGGCCGGTTCGCTCGGTGGCATCGCCGCACCGCTCAATGACCTGCGCACCAAGTGCGGTCTGCCGCTGGACCTGGCCCAGGTGGTCAACGGTGGCGGACTGAACCCGGCCGCGATGGGCGTCAACCCCGCGCTGCTGACCGCGCTGTCGCAGAACCCGGCGGCGCAGCAGGTGGCGCAGAACCCGGCCGCGCAGGCTCTCGTGCAGAACCCGGCAGTGCAGTCCGCGATTCAGAACCAGGCACCGGCTGCCAACTTCCCGCAGGGCCCCGGTCCCGCGCCCGGACCGGCCCCGGCCGCTGTCGCTCCGGCTCCGGCCGGCCCGGTGGGCACAGGTCCCGCGCCCGGTCCGCGCGTCTAAGGGCGCATACGTCATTCGAGTGCGAGTCTCGCGCGGATTTTCCTGGAGATATCCGCGCGAGGCTCGCACTCGGTGTTTGAGGGGCTAGCGAGTCAAGGCTTCCGGGCCCGCCGCGGGGGCGACATCGTCATGACGATTGAGGTACCGCACAGAGAGCAGTACTGCGGCGTAACCGGCGAGGGGCACCAGCACGGCGGCGAAACCTTCCATGCAGCCAGCTTGCGGGTGCGCCGGCCGTGTATCCAAGCGCGTTGACGAGATCCTGACGGCGAGGTCTCAGCTTTTTGACGTGCGGTTCGCGATGACACGCCATCCCAGCAGAAGTAGGGCAGTCACCAGCGAGGCGACGATGACAAAGCTGAACGCCACGCCCTGGTTGCTCAGGCGGCGCAAGATCATCCCGAACAGCACCGTGCAGACCCACACCGCGATGCCGGTGTGGGCGACGGATGTCGGTCGCGACCAACCCCGGCTCAGCAGCCAACCGGCTCCGGCGCCCGACAAGAACGGCCACGCCGTCTCCCACACACCCACCAGCGTGATGCCTTCGGCGTGGCTGCGCCGGCCGATGGTGCAGAAGACCAAGACGCCGATGACATCCAGTACCAGGGAGAGCAGTACGGATGTCACCGGCGCTTGGGGTGACGAATTCTGTTGCACGCTGGGCATTCCCCGACCGTAGCGGGTGCCGTGCGGCGATCAGTTGGAGGGTGCCTCCGGGTGACCGGCTTCGATGTTGAAGGTCAGCGTGACCTTTTCACCGACCAGCCCGGCACCGCCGGTGACGCCGAAGTCGCCGCGGTTGATCTCGGTGCTGGCTTCGAAGCCGGCGACAGCGCCACCCTGCGCTCCGGGGCCGACGCCCTCCAGGGACAGGTTCAGCGAGACCGGCTGGGTGACGCCGTGCAGGGTCAGTTCACCATCGACGATGTAGTCGTCACCGTCGGCACGCACCGAGGTGGAGCGGTAGGTGGCGGTGGGGTGGTTGTCGGTGTCGAAGAAGTCGGCCGAACGCAGGTGGCCGTCGCGCTGGTCGTTGCGGGTGTCGACAGAGGCCACGTTGATGGTGGCCGATACCGAGGGAGTGCCGTCCTCGGCGACGGTGATGTCACCGCTGAAGTCGGTAAACGAGCCGCGAACCTTCGAAACGCCCAGGTGGCGTACGGAGAAGGTGATGTCTGAGTGAACCGAGTCGATGGTCCAGGTTCCAGGGGCGAGAACTGGCGTGGTGGTGGTCATGAATGCTCCTCAAAGTTGGGGTAGGACATTCATGCCAACCGGACCACAGTCCGCTTTATTTCGGGGGATCGGAAGAATTTTTTGGCGGGTCGGCTGGACGAGCGTCAGGCGCGGGTTCGGGCTCCTTGGATGGGCTCGGCGTGGCGTCGGGGTCGATCTGGCTCTCGTTGCGGAAGAGGAAGAAGAAGATGACCCAGCCGATCGCGGAGATGAAAATCCAGCTGACTGCGCGGTAGATGAGCATGGCGGAGATCGCGTCGGGCAGCGTCATCCCGGAGGACACCAGACCGGGAACCAGGAAGGCCTCCACCACCAGGAGGCCACCGGGCATGAGTGGGAGCGAACCGGCGGCACGTGCCGCGGCATAGGCAACCATGACACCGACCAGGGAGGGGCGGCTGCCCACGGCGTAGGCCGCGAAGGCCAGGCACGCCACGTCGGCGATCCAGTTGAACAGCGACCAGCCGAACGCCTCGCCGAGGGCCCGCCGGGTCAGCGTCACCGCTTCCATCTGCTTGAGGATCTCGCGCCAGCGCGCCACCCCCATCATCGGCGGCTTACCGCGAACATCGTTGACCCAGCGAAGGACTCGCACCCCGATGCCGTCGAGCATCTCCGGTCGCGATGCGACCGCCTGCGCGAGGAGCAAGATGGCCAATAGTCCGCCGATGCTGAAGATCAGCGAGAACGGGTTGGTTTTGGCACCCAACAGGAATGCCCCGCCCAATCCCAGGATCGCCAAACCCACCGCCTGTAGCACCCCGGACATCACCAACTGCCAGGACGCCACGACCGGGGTCGCGCCCCAGAGTCGCTGCTGCCGATAGATAAAGGTGGCCGAGAGTACGGGTCCGCCGGGCAATGTGGTGCTCAACGCGTTGCCGGCGTAGAACGCGGCCTCAGAGCGCCATTGACGTATCTTCACGCCCGCCGAACGCAGCAGCGTGCGCTGGATCTGCGCGAAGCTGTGCATCGAGGCCATCGCCGCGAACGCTGCCGCCAGCACCCACCACGGGTTGGCGGTCTTGAGGCTGCGCCAGGCCGATGCCAGCTGATCGGAGACGAATCCGATTTCCACCGCGAGCACGATGGCGAGGACCACGAGGACCGCCCAGCGGATCCACCAGTACTTTCCCCGCTGCTTGATGACGGGTTGGGGTGCGGTATCCGCTTCGGGATCGTCCGGGCATGAAGCCGGACCGCTTCCTTCGGGCGGCGTACAGCCGCCGTCGAGTGGGTCACGGTCATCGGGCACGGGCACCACAGTAACGGCGCGGACTGGCCACTTCTTTCAGGTTCCCGCAGGCCACGCTAGGTGTGTCGCCCTGGTGCGGCCCCGGAGCAGCACAGAGTCGCCGTGATCCCAGTGTTTTTGTTCGTCGGGGTCGGCGAAATAGAGCGCATTTGTGGAGGCGAGTAGGCGGCTGGGCCGGTGTTTGGCCAGCTCAGTAAGGCGAGATGCCTCGTTCACCGGGTCGCCGATCACCGAGTACTCATAGCGTTCCGGCGCACCGACGTTCCCGGCGACCGCCAGCCCTGCCGATACCCCGATGGCGAACTCGAAGGGATGGGGGAAGTCCTCGTTGAGCCGGTCGCGCAGTTCTCGGGCCGCCGCCAGGCAGGCGGTAGTGGCATCGGGGCGGTGCAACGGGGCGCCGAAGACCGAGAGCGCTTCGTCGCCGACGAACTTGTTGACGAAGCCGCCGCGGCTGTCGACCACTTCCACCACGATGCGGAAGAAGTCGTTGAGGATGGTGAGCACTTCTTCGGGGTCGCGGTCGGAAGCCATCGACGTCGACCCGATCATGTCGACGAAGAACACTGCGACATAACGGTTCTCGCCGCCGAGGTTGGTGCCGAGCTGCAAGGCTTGGCTGGCCACGTCGGCACCCACGTGCTTACCGAATAGTTCACGCAGCTGACGACGTTCCTCACCCACCTGCATCATCCTGTTGAACCCGGCCTGCAAGACGCCCAGCTCGCTGCCGTCGTAGACGTCGACGCGCGCCTCGAAGTCGCCCTGCGCCACATCACTGATGGCGGTGCGCAGCTGGCGCACCGGGTCGGCCAGCTGTCCGGCGGTAAGCAGGGCGAGCCCGTAACTGCCGACCAGGGTGGTCGAGACGATGAGCAGGACGGTCAGGGCAAGGTCGCGCGTGGAGGTCAAGTCCTCGGGATTCCAGAGGGCCATGCCGCACAGCGCGATGATTCCGATGGCCGGCGCCAGTGTGCCGATCCACCAGCTCAGGCGGACTCGGACGAATACAGAGGGGGCGAATCGTCCGTGAAATTCGCTCGCGCTCAACGCTTTGGCCGCGATGGGGCGCAGGATGCGCTCACCGAGTAGGTAGGTGAGGCCGAAGCTGGCCGTCGCCGATTGCACACACCCGATGATGGTGGCCAGAGTCCACTTGGAGTCGTGCATGGCGCCCACCGCGATGAACACTCCCGCGCCGATGGCCCAACCACCGAGGTGCAGTAGCGACTGCTGAAGGGGGGCGGTCAACGCAGTGCGTAACTCCAGCGCGGTGGGCGGCCCGCCTCGGCAGTACCAGCGGGCGAGCCGGTGTTCCATGTGCAGTGCCCAGCCCACGCTGGTGACGATCATGACTCCGAACAGCAGCCAGAACAGTGGGGGACCGTTCTCGAAGACCCAGTCGTCGGCCGGCCGTTTGAACGGCATCCAATGGCGCAAAAAGTAGAACAGCAACAGCAGGGTGGCGGCATTGATGCCGACCATCGATGCCACGAACACCGTCCAGCGGGGGCCCAGCACATGCATGGCCCGAAACCATTCGCGCAGCCGTTCCATCACCTAGGTATTCCGATCGGTCTACTTCACTTGTACTCTTATTCGCCCGCTATGACGAAGCATGCCAGTTCTTGCAGGTCTTACGGATGCGTATGTGGAGGCCGCGCTCGCGCCACGGAACCTACTGCGCGGTAGGGTGCGGTTCATGACGCAGCGCAGCATGCCCGTCCTCGAGGGCGTGACCCACGAATATGTGCAAGCCGGGGACGTGAAGATCCACGTCGCCGTAGCCGGACCGCAGGATGGACGACCGGTCGTGTTGTTGCACGGCTGGCCCGAGAACTGGTGGATGTGGCACAAGGTGATTCCGTCCCTGGCCGATGCCGGGTACCGCGTGCACGCCGTCGATCTTCGTGGCGCCGGGTGGAGCGAGGTCGCTCCGGCGGGCTACGAGAAGGAGCAGTTCGCCTCCGATGTGCTGGCCGCAGCCGACGCGCTGGGGCTCGAATCCTTCGACCTGGTCGGACATGACTGGGGTGGTTGGACGGCGCAGCTGGTGGCCCTGAAGGCGCCGTCGCGGATCAAGCGGCTGGCCATCCTCAACATTCCACCGGTGTGGCAGGAGCCGGGCCGTGTCGCCAGGCATGCCCACAAGCTGGCCTACCAGCTCGTGGTGGGAGCCCCCGTCGTCGGACCGCTATCGCACCTGTCGCCGACCCTGTGGTGGTTCATCCGCCGTAGCGGCATGCCCAAGGATTCGGTGGACTTCTTCCGTGGCTGTTTCCGTGACCGCGACCGCCGGGTGGCCGGATCCAAGATCTACCGGTCGATGGTCGGCAAGGAATTCGCCAGGTTGGCGCGCGGCCCATACGACGATCAGAAACTCGCGATGCCGGTGCGGGTGCTGTTCGGGCTCGACGATGTCGCCGTGCACCCGTCGCTGCTCGAGGGCTTCAAAGACCACGCCGACGATCTGAACATCACCGAGGTGCCCAACTGTGGTCACTTCATCGTCGATGAGCAGCCCGAGCTCGTCGTGAAGTGGCTGACCGAGGTACTTGCCGAGCCTGCGCCGAAGGGATAGTTGCTGAGCTAGGCTCGCCGCATGACGCACGCTGACGCAGCCGAGTCGGTTCATCCGTATGTGCGCAAGGGGGCGGCATGGGCTTGGCGCCTGCTGGTGCTGCTTGCCTTCGGGCTCACCTCGTTGTGGTTGTTCTGGCATCTCAAAACGATCACCATCCCGCTGCTGCTCGCCCTGATGGGTTCGGCACTGCTGGTTCCCACGGTCAACTACCTTCAGCGGCATAAGGTTCCGCGTTCGCTGGCGGTCGTCGTGGTCATGCTGACCGGTACCGCGGCGGTCGGCGGGATCCTGACTTTCGTGGTGGACCAGTTCATCAAGGGTCTGCCGGACCTGTCGACGCAGCTGACCAACAGCATCGAGTCGCTGAAGAACTGGGCGATCCACAGTCGGTTCCACGTCAGTGAGGACCAGATCGGCAAGGCCGGCGATGCTCTGGTCAACGCCATCAAGGACAACCAAGGGAGGGTCACCAGCGGGGCGCTGGCGACGGCGACCACGGTCACCGAGATCATCACCGGTGCGGTGTTGACCTTGTTCACCACCATCTTCTTCCTGTACGGCGGCAAGGAGATCTGGGAGTTCGTCACCCGAATCTTCCCGACCGCGGTGCGGCCGCGGGTGCGTCGCGCCGGCGTCCTCGGCTTTGGTTCGCTGATCGGCTACGTGCGCGCCACGGTCGCGGTGGCACTGGTCGATGCCATCGGTATCGGCGTGGGCCTCGCGGCTTTCAGTGTGCCGCTGGCGCTTCCGTTGGCCTCGCTGGTGTTTCTGGGTGCTTTCGTCCCCATCATCGGTGCGGCGATCTCCGGGTTTGTGGCGGTATTCATCGCACTTATCACCAAGGGAGCCTTTACCGCGTTGATGATCTTGGTCATCGTGATCGTGGTGATGCAGGTGGAAGGCCATGTGCTGCAACCACTCATCATGGGCCATGCGGTGCAGATCCACGCGCTGGCGGTGGTGCTGTCCATCGCTGCGGGCGGCGTGCTGGGCGGAATCATCGGCGCACTTCTGGCGGTGCCGACCGTTGCGGTGCTCAACACCGCGATCCGGGCACTCATCGAACCCGAGGGCTCCGCCGATCCGTATCTGGTTGAAGGAGAAGAGGAAGCGGAGATCCTCGATCCAGAGATGGTGCCCGACGGTGGCCCACCCGCAGTCGGCGCCGGTCCAAGCAACGGTGTGCCGGAATTGGGCCCGGCTCCGCCCAAGGACTGACGGACCGTTATGGCATCCGGACACGGAACCGTCCCACGCTGGGTGAGCGGTAACGATCCGACGGCATCGCTGTGGCGTGCCGCGCAGGTGTTCCGATTGGCAAGTTTCGGGTACGCGCTGCTGGCCTCACAGCTGACCTCCTACACCCATTACGACCGGCAAGCACTGAGCTGGGCACTGTACGCAGGCATGGCGATATGGACCGGATTCGCGGCAGTCGCACTGTCGCGCAACTGGCTCCGGCGCTGGCAGCTGGTGCTGTGCGATCAGGTGATAGTCATCGCGCTGATGCTTGCCGGCCGGCTGGTAGTCGATGTGCAGTGGTACAGCGGACATCAGACGCTGCCGACTACGCTATGGGTGGCCAATGCGGTGGTGTCCATGGGTCTGCTGCGCGGACAGCTCGCCGGCGTCATCTCGGGGTTCGTCCTGGCCGCCATCAGCATCGCTGCGCGCGGGCTGCCCGTGAGCGCGTTGTGGCTCGATTCCACCATGCCGGCCTTGGTGGTGGTGGGGCTCGCGATTGGTGCCGCATCGACCACCGCGAAGCGCACCTTCCATGAGCTGCGGCGCGCGGAGCGTGCGGCCGCAGCGGCCATCGAACGCGAGCGGCTCGCGCGGCAGGTACACGACGGGGTGCTCCAGGTGCTGTCCTATGTGAAGCGACGGGGCACCGAGATCGGTGGCCCGACAGCCGAACTGGCGGCCATCGCGGGCGAGCAGGAAGTGGCCCTCCGGGAGCTGATCTCGGGGGCTACCCAGACGATGTTGGCCGACGACGAATTGGTCGATCTGCGTCCACTGTTGCGCACACAGGCCAGTACCGCGGTCTCGGTCTCGGCGCCGGGCTCTCCGGTGCTCATCGGTCAGCACATGGCCAGCGAGCTGGCGGCCGTGGTGCGTAGCGCGCTGTCCAATGTGGCCTTGCATGCCGGGCCGCAGGCACACGCCTACGTGCTTATCGAAGATCTCGACGATTCGGTGGTCGTGACGGTGCGCGACGACGGCAGTGGTATCGCCGCAGGCAGGCTGGATCAGGCAGAACGTGAGGGACGGATGGGGGTGTCCCGATCGATTCTGGGCCGGGTAGCCGATCTGGGCGGGGCTGTCCTGCTGGAGACAGCGCCGGGCGCAGGCACCGAATGGGAGATCACGGTGCCCAAGTCGCAGGAGGTGGGGTTGTGACCGAAAATCCGGAAAGCATTGACAGTGAGCAGATTTCGGTGATGGTGGTCGATGACCATCCCATGTGGCGCGATGGGGTGTCTCGCGATTTGCAGGCGGCGGGGCTGCGGGTTGTGGCCACTGCGGACGGGGTTGCCTCCTCTGGACGGATTGCCGCGACGGTGAGACCCGATGTGGTGCTGATGGATATGCAGCTGACAGACGGTGACGGAGCGCAGGCAACAGCCGCTGTACTCGCGGCCTCTCCCCGAAGCCACATCTTGGTGCTGTCGGCTTCGGCTGAACGCGAGGACGTGCTGGAAGCGGTTAAGGCCGGAGCCACGGGGTATCTGGTCAAGAGTGCGTCTGCCACCGAGCTCATCGATGCCGTGAAGGCGACGGCCAAGGGGCAGGCGGTATTCACTCCGGGCCTGGCTGGGCTGGTACTCGGGGAGTTTCGGCGGATGTCGAGCGCGCCGTCGACCGAGAGCGACGACACGCCACGGCTCTCCGAACGGGAAACCGAGGTACTGCGTCTGGTGGCGAAGGGTTTGAGCGCCAAGCAGATTGCCACGCGGTTGTCGCTGAGTCACCGAACCGTCGAGAACCATGTGCAGTCAACCTTGCGCAAGCTGCAGCTGGGCAACCGTGTGGAACTCACGCGGTACGCCATCGAACACGGACTGGACGAATAGGGCTCTCCGGATTCCCTGCTTGACCGTTAGTGTCGGCGAGCGCTGTTTCAGCAAACATTGGCAGATCAACGCCAGTGTGACGCGCAGCTCCCGGACCCGCGTTTATGGCTCAGAACGCAATGAGCGGCACCGCACTCCGCGGGCGGCCAGCCAAGGATGGCGCCTCCGTCCAGTGGGACTGTGAGCGGGCGCACGTTATGCCAAAAATGCTTTTCACCAATGTAGTTCAGCCCGTTGAGCGCGTGCTTCCGACCGGTCCCGGCGGCACATCATCACAAACTGTGACCCAAGGCACAGTACACCGATCGGTGTGATTTAGGATATTACCAACTGTTAAATTAACGCTTCATCATCTAGCGTCAACGCACATTGGCGCTGCAGCCCTTGGCGCCCAGCGAATACCGGGTCAGCGAGGAGTCTGGAATGCGTGGTGCGACGATTCATGCGTCTGGTCCCACTGGACTAGGGGTGGCGCTGCGCCAGTGTCGGCCGTGAGCGGGTCGGAAACCGGAGTCGCTACGGGAGACGGCGTCGCGGCAATCGAGGACTGGGCCACCGGGTACGTCAGGCGTCACCCGCTGGAATCCTTGAGCACGGTTGGTGAGCAGTTCATGCTGGGCGTGCGCACCATTCAATGGTTCTTTGTCGACCTGTTCACCGGGCAGTTCCAGTGGCAGGAGTTCGTTCGGCAGGGTGCATTCCAGGCCGCGACGGCCGTAACGCCGGTCATCCTGGTGACACTGCCCATCGGTGTCACGCTGTCGATCCAATTCGCGCTACTTGCAGGCCAAGTAGGTGCGACTTCGTTGGCGGGCGCCGCCAGCGGCATCGCGATCATCCGCCAGGCAGCCTCCCTGGTTGCCGCGGTGCTGATGGCCTCGGCCGTGGGCTCGGCCATTACCGCCGACCTGGGCTCACGCACCATGCGTGAGGAGACCGACGCCATGGAAGTCATGGGTGTATCGGTGATCCGGCGGCTGGTGGTGCCCCGATTCGCGGCCGCCATCATGATCGCCGTGGCGCTCACCGCGATCGTCTGCTTCGTCGGGTTTCTCGGCGCGTACCTGTTCAACGTCTACTGGCAGAACGGTGCGCCGGGCAGCTTCGTGTCCACGTTCGCCTCCTTCGCGACGCCTGGCGACATGATTCTGGCGGTCCTGAAGGCCATCATCTACGGCGCCATCGTGGCGGTGGTGGCGTGCCAGAAGGGTTTGTCCACCAAGGGTGGACCCATCGGTGTCGCCAACTCCGTCAACGCAGCGGTCGTGGAATCGATCCTGCTGTTGATGATCGTGAATGTCGCCATCAGCCAGCTGTACATCATGATGTTCCCGCGGACGGGGCTGTGACATGACGGTATCCAGCTATCTGTCGCCACGGTTTCGCCCGTTTGTCGTCGTTTACAACAAGATTCGCTCTCCTATGGCCCGTTTCGGCCATATGGTTGCCTTCTTCTTCAGGGCTCTTGCCGGTGTGCCCGTGGTGCTGCGGCAGTATCGCAAGGAGTTCCTGCGACACCTGTCCGATATCGCTTGGGGCAATGGCTCATTGGTGGTGGGTGGAGGAACGGCCGGGGTGGCGTTGGTCCTCGGGATCACGGCCGGCGCACTGGTGGCCATCGAGTCGTACAACTTCCTGGACCTGCTGGGTCTGGGGCCGGCAACCGGCATCATCAGCTCGCTGGCCAGCACGCGAGAGCTAGCGCCGATCATGGCCTCGTTGGCGTTCGCGATGCAGGCGGGTTGCCGGTTCACCGCGCAGCTCGGCTCGATGCGGATCGCGGAGGAGATCGACGCGATGGATTCGGTTGCTATTAGACCGATTCCGTTCCTGGTGACCACTCGCCTCATGGCATCGATCATCGCCGTGATCCCGCTGTACGTCGCGTGCCTGGCCGTCAGCTACCTGTCCTGCCAGGTCATGGTGCAGATTCTCAGCGGGAGCTCGGTGGGCTCGTATCTGCACTACTTCGGCATCGGTGTCAGTGGTATCGACGTCGTGTACTCCGTCATCAAGACCGTTGTGTTCGTGTGGTTGGCCTCAACTATCCAGTGCTACTACGGCTTCTACGCAAGCGGCGGCCCTGAGGGCGTCGGCATCGCCGCCGGGCACGCCATGCGTGCGGCCATCACCATCGTGATCGTCGTCAACATGCTGCTCACCATGGCGCTCTGGAGTGTGGACGCCGGCGCGAGGCTGGGTGGCTAGATGCCAAACTCTTTCGAAGTGGACGGCCGGGGGCCATCCGAGAGGCAGCTGCTCACCATGGCCGCGGTCACGCTCGTCGCAATCGTGGCCCTCACCGCGACCATGCTGCTCAAGTCTGCGGGCCGCCTCGACGATTACCTGCGCGTGGTCGCCGACCTGACGAATGTCGGGGACGGGCTGCCGCAGAAGTCGGACGTGAAGTATCACGGCGTACTGGTCGGCGAGGTAGACGACGTCACCCCGGCCACCGGTAACAAGCCGAACTTCGTACACATCAACCTCAAACCGCAGTACGCCAAGGCGATCCCGGCGACAGCAACCGCCCGTGTGGTGCCGAGCAATGTGTTCGCGGTGTCTTCGGTGCAGCTTGTTGACCGCGGGCCGGGTGCACCCATCCGTGCCGGAGCCCATATCGCCGAAGACCAAGAGTTGCCGACGGTGCTGTTCCAGACCACCGTGAGCAAGTTGCGTGATGTTCTCAATGCCACCGGCCGTGGCCGCGAGGACAATTCGGTGGGCATCCTCGCAGCGGTAGCCGCCGCTACAGACAGTCGCCGCGTCAAACTGCTCACCGGCGGCGCACAGCTCAACCGGCTTATTACCCAATTGAACGAGGTCGTGGCGACTGACTCGGGACCCTCAACGATCTCGGCACTTCTCGATGCCACCGAAGGCCTCAAGCAGACTGCACCCGATCTGCTGGATTCGCTACATCAGGCGGTGAGGCCGATGCAGACGCTCGCCGAAAATCGTGAGCAGCTCACAAGTCTGGTACACGCGGGGCTGACCACGGTGGGCACCACCAAGCAGGCTTTCGATAACCACACCGACCAGTTGATCGGTATCACCACACACATGACGCCCCCGATCGGTGTCTTCGCCACTAATGCCGACAAGTTCGTTCCGATCTTCCGGAACATGAACAAGCTGTCCCGCAACTGGTTTGAGCAGATGTGGGTGGCAGATCGGGACCTGCCGCATATGCCAATCGCGGTGACGCTGGCTCCGAGCTACACCTATACGCGCGTGGACTGCCCGCGGTACGGGGATCTGAAGGGGCCGAGCTGTTTCACCGCTCCGGAACAGGTAGTGCGACCGGATCTGCCCGAGACGTTGCTTCCGCAGAACTACAAGGTGCCGCCGAATCTGCAACCGCCTCGCGGAACAGTCGTGGGCCCCAACGGAAATCTGGTTGCGGTGGGTCCGCCGTACGTGGTGCCGCCGGGCGGCCCGAACGTTACGGACCCCAACCCGCCTCTGCCGCCATGGCATCCATTTCCGGCGCCGCGTGTTCCGGGCACCCACGATCCCGATGATCTGGAGCCGCCTCCGCCGCCTCAGGCGCCACCGATCCCGCCCGCGCCGGTAGCTCCCGGCGCCCGTGACAGTGGAGGCGTGCCCGTCGTTCCCGCATCGTTCGGCGGGAACGTCGGGCCAGTCGGTAGTCAGCATGAACGGGATCAGTTGGGCGTGATCACCGGTGGTCTGCGGACTCCTGCCACACAACTGCTGCTTGGCCCCGTGGCCCGCGGCACCGCGGTGTCGTTCGTGAAGGAAGGACAGCAATGAAATTCCGTGGCCCGCTGATCGGGCTTGCGGTCTTCATGACCGTGGCGCTGACACTCGGCTGGTTGGTGTACGCCACGCTTCGCCGCGATGTATCGGGAAGTACTACGGCGTATTCGGCGGTGTTCACCGATGTCTACGGACTGCGTGACGGCGACGACGTGCGCATGGCGGGGGTCCGGGTAGGCCGCGTGCAGAAGATCGAGCTGGTCAACAACGACCAGGCCAGGGTCGACTTCGTGGTCCAGAACGACCAGAAGCTGTACGGCAACACAGTTGCCTCGGTGACCTATCAGAACATCGTGGGCCAGCGTTACCTCGGTCTGGCGCTGGGTAAGTCGGGCGACACCAATGTGCTGCCGGGCGGGTCGACTATCCCAGTGGAGCGCACGGACCCGTCGTTTGACGTGACCACGCTACTCAACGGTTACGAGCCGCTGTTCAGCACGCTGTCGCCCGAGCAGGCCGACAATCTGACCAAGGGCGTTATTCAGTCACTACAAGGTGACAATGCCTCGATTGTCACGCTGGTTAGTCAAACATCAACTCTGACAAAGACGTTTGCGGGGCGTGACCAGGCGTTGGGTAATGCCATCACCAGCCTGAACACCGTCACGGGCAATCTTGCGCAGCAGAACGACAACCTCGACAAGATGCTGACCCAGACACGGCAGACGGTGTCGGATCTGGATCGCAAGCGGCCCGAGCTGGTGTCCTCGGTGGGCTCGATGGCGCAGTCCATGAGGCGCCTGTCGAAGATCACCGACGAGGTATACCCCTCGCTCGACGAACTCATCACCCGCCAGCCCGGATTCGGAAAGCATGTGGTGAGTATTGAACCGCAGTACGCGTTCCTGGGAGCCAACCTGCCGCTCACTCTGAAGGGGCTGTCTCGCTTTTACTCCGAGGGAGCGTTCATCAACGTCTACATGTGCGACCTGAACCTCACCGGCTTCTTCCCCGGTCTCAATGACGTGATACCGATCATCGTCAACGCCGCTACGCCTGGAAACGTCGCCCAGCACACCCCGCGATGCCGGAACATGGCCAATGGCTGAGCAATCCAGATGGCAGAGGATCAAGAATCGGCCGGTCGAGACGTACAACAAGACCTGGCTCGGGTTCATCGCTATCGCGGCAATCGCTGCGCTGGTGGGTGGCATGCTGCTGGTCAAGGCCATGGGCTTGGGCTACACCACCTACACGGCGGAATTCGCGCAGGCTGCCTCGTTACGCGCGGGTCAGCCGATCACGGTGGCGGGTATACCCGTCGGAAACATCACGGGCATGAGACTGGTCGGTGACCATGTTGAAGCCGGGCTTAGCGTCCGAGACGACATCATGTTGGGTAAGGACACCAAAGCCTCTATCCGCGTCACCACCATCCTGGGATCCCGGTACTTGGATCTGCAGCCCAAGGGTGCGGGGGCATTGCCTGGCAAGACAATTGATCTCGCGCATACCGAGGTTCCTTACGATCTGCAGGCCGCGCTGGCTGGGGCGACGAACACCTTTGACCAAGTCGATTTCGACAAGGTGGCTCAGTCACTGAGCATCCTCGGCAAGCAGCTGCAGGGACTGCCCAACGTGGTGCCAGAGGCCATGGCGAACATCCAGTCGCTGTCCTCGGTGATCGCCGAGCGGCGCGATCAGTTGGGGACGCTGCTCAGGAGCACCGAAAAGGTGACTAACACCTTGCGTCGCCAGCAGTCCGGCATTGGCGTGCTGATCAACCAGGGACAAGATCTGCTTGGTGAACTCGTGGCCCGCCGCGCCACTTTTCACGCAATGCTGCAGTCATTCACGAACCTGGTTGAGCAGCTCAGCAAGGTCCTGATCAAGGACCGCCCGCAGCTCGACGAGATGCTCAAGACGGCGCGGGGGCTTTCCGACATGCTGGGTAAGCACGACGATCTGCTACGCAGTCTGTACCCGATTGCGCCGGTCTTGATACGCGGTATCGCCAACTCGACAGGTACCGGCAACGCTATCGACATCAACCTGTCGAATGGCCTGTTGGTCGATTCGTGGATGTGTGCGATCAGTGGGCGCGCCAAGCAATTCGGAATGATCCCGTACTTCAAGGACTGCAAATGATGACAATGGGCGCTAGGCGCAGCCGGCTGATCGCGATGGTCGGCACGGTAGTGGTGCTGGCCGCGGCCGTCATCGGCGCGGGGGCGTATTTCGTGAAATCGCAACTCGATCACATCACGCTGACCGCGCAGTTCGACAATGCCTCCGGTTTGTATGAGTCGAATGTCGTTGCGGTGCTCGGTATGCCGGTAGGAAAGATTACGAAGATCACGCCGCAATCCGGCTACGTCGAGGTGCAGTTCACGGTCGACAAAGATGTGAAAGTGCCCGCCGATGTCCAGGCAGTCACGTTGTCCACCTCGATCCTGACCGACCGCCAGGTCGAGCTGTCTCCGCCCTATCGCGGCGGGCCGACTCTCAAAGACGGTGACACCATCGGATTGGACCACACCAAGACCCCGGTGGAGTTCGACAGGGTGCTGGGCATGCTGGACCGTCTTTCGTTGTCCCTCAAGGGAGATGGCAAGGGTCAGGGGCCGGTGGCCGATATCGTCAACTCGGCTGTCGGGATCGCCGATAACAACGGGGAGAAGATCAAGTCCGGGCTTGGTGAGTTATCCAAGGCGCTGCGCCTGAGTTCCGAAGGTGGGGTGACCACCCGCGAGCAGTTGACCACCATCATCAAGAACGTTAGCTCGCTGTTTGACGCAGCGGCAGCCAACGATGGCAAGTTGCGTGAATTCGCCTCTACTGTTCACCAACTGAGCCAAATCCTCGATGATGAGGCATTGGGAACCGGGTCCACTGGGCACAAGTTCAACGATCTGGTGAAGCAAGCTGGAGACATTGTCGAGGCCAATCGCGACAACCTCAAACAAACCATCCTCAACTCCAACACCGCGCTCAAAGCGGTCGTGGACAACCAGCGTGAGATCTCCGAGTGGATCGACGTCCAGCCGTTGGCGTGGGACAACATGTACAACGTCGTGGACCAGGACAACAAGCGGTTGCGTGTCCGGTTCATGACCGATCGGCTGCTATTCGAGAGCCAGATGGACAAGGAAATCTGCAACATGATGGGCCTACGTCAATTGGGCTGTGGCACCGGGACATTGCAGGATTATGGACCCGATTTTGGGCTGACCTACATGCTGGACGGACTCGCGGCGATGGGGCAGAAGTGATGGGCGCGCGCAAGATACTGGCGGCTTCGGCGGTCGCGGCCGCTGCTGTGTTGAGTGGTTGTGCCACTAACGGTCTCGGTGACCTGCCCCTGCCCGCGCCGGGTATCGGCAGTGGTGGATACCGCCTCACGGCGCTGTTCGCCAACGTCCTCAACCTGCCGGACAGTGCGAAGGTCAAACTCGCCGGTGCCGATGTGGGACAGGTCGACGAGATGCACGTGAGTAACTACACGGCGATCACTACGTTGCGCATCTCTGACGGGGTTCGGCTGCCCAAGGGCAGCACCGCCGAATTGCGTTCGGCCACACCACTCGGTGATGTTTTTGTCTCGATCCGTCCCCCTGCGGGGGCACTGTCGGATGGCCCGCTCCTGAAAGACGGTGACACCATCGGTCTGGACTCGACGACCGCCGCCGCCACAGTGGAATCGGTGCTCAGCTCGGCCGCGCTAGCCTCCAACGGGGGCGCCGTACGCAACCTGACCAATATTGTCAATGGTTTCGGAAAGGCGACCGGTGACCAGGGCCAGGCATTCGGCGATCTGATCAACGACTCCAATCAGTTACTGGGAAAGCTGAATTCACGCTCAGCGGAGATCTCTGATGCCCTTACCCAGACTTCGCAGCTGGCTGACCGGATCGACGCCAAGAACCAGGCTATTACCGATATCGTGACGGCGGCGGGGCCGGCCACGGAGACGCTGGCCGCCAATACAGCGCAGCTGTCCGAACTCTTGGTGATGGCGGGCGACACCACCAAGCAGCTGCAGAAGTTCCCATCGATTGCCGGTACGGACACCAGCGGCCGCAGCGTTATCAAGGACGCCAATACCGTTGCGAAGGCATGGAATGACGTGGCGCTGGATCCCGATACCAGCCTTGCTGCCTTCAACCGGATCATGCCCACCGCGATCAAAGCAACCGCCGGTAACTCGCTGTCCCTCACTGCGGGAATAGACCAGTTGGTTCTCGGCTCGATACCCGATGCGGGTTCTCACGCCGACACAGGTCTACACGGCCCTAAGCGATACAACTGGGCGCAACTGGTGGGGTCCGTTAAGTACACGCTATGGCGCTTGCAGGAACGCGTCGTCGGCCAGGGTGCGTACGGGCAGGAAGTTCCGGTGCGCCCCAGCCCCACCGAGCCCGGTGTTATCGAGACCATCCCGCCCGCTCCGGGAGGTGGGCGATGATCAACGCGCTTGCAAATACTCTGGTCGGCGCTGTCCGTGCGGGCCACCGCCAGAAGGCGGCGTTGTCGGGTATCGCTCTGGCACTGACCATGGTCGTGGCGGTGGTCTATCTGTTCGTTGGCGCGTTGCGCGTCAACCCATTTGCCTCGACGTATCGGGTGATGGTGCAGCTGCCGGAGTCCGGTGGGTTGTTACCTAATCAGGATGTGGCGTTGCGGGGGGTCAAGATTGGGACGGTGCAGTCGCTCGAGATTACCCAGCAGGGTGTGAATGTGACCGCCGAGATTCAATCCAGGTACCGGATTCCGACTGCGGCGAAAGTCCGCGTGACGGGTTTGTCGGCAGCCGGTGAGCAGTACATCAACTTCGAGGGCGGGCCCGGTCAGCAAGGCCCGTTCCTCAAGGACGGCGCCGTGATCTCTGAGGGTGCGCAGGTGCCGGTGACGTTGGCCAAGCTGTTGGCTGATGCCGATGGTCTGCTGGCGCAGGTGGATCCCAAGAAGCTGGAGCTCATTAAGAAGGAATTGAGCCTGAGCAAGGAAGGCCCGCGCAAGCTCACCGAGATCATCGACGGCGGCACCTTCTTGCTGAGCACCCTGGATTCGGTGCTGCCTGAGACCACCAGCCTGCTCAAGACCAGCCGGGTGGTGCTCACCTTGGCCGCCGACAAGAACTCGGGCATCCAGGCCACCGCCAACGAGCTGGGCCGCACCCTGCGCGGCATCGAGAAGATGCAAAACGGCTACCGCACCCTCGTCGGTCAAACCCCCAAGACCCTGGGCGCCGTCGACGGTCTCTTCGCCGACAACTCCGACACCATGGTCGCGCTCCTGGCCAACCTCGCTTCGACAGCGCAGATGCTGTACGTGCGTACCCCAGCCATCAACGCGTTCTTCCCCAACTACCGTGGCTCGGTGTTCGGTGGCATCGCTGACACCATGCGCGACGGTGGCGTGTGGGCCACGGCAGATCTGTACCCGCGCTACGCCTGTGACTACGGCACTCCGCGAGTACCGCCCTCTTCGGCCGATTTCCCGGAACCGCCTATCTATACGTATTGCGCCAATGACGATCCGGCGGTTCTGATCCGCGGGGCCAAGAACGCTCCGCGCCCTGCGGGCGACGACACCGCGGGGCCGCCGGCCGGTGCCGATCTCGGGAAGACCACGGACCCTACTCCCAAGGGGAGGTTCACCATCCCTACACCTCAGGGCGGGCCGACGCTCCCCATCGCGCCCCCGAGCTGATCCAGGACATGCGGTGGAGTGACACATGGATGACGAAAACAACGCAACCGCACCGAGAAAGCGCCTGCCCCGGGGGCAGGGTTGGCTGCTGCGACAGCAGATCATCGATACGGCAATGGATCTCATCCGTAGGTCGGGCGAGGCCCGGGCCCCGTCGGCCCGCGAATTGACGCGGGCGCTGGGCATCACGGCGCCGTCTTTCTACCGGCATTTTTCGAGCACCGACGAGTTGGCGGACGCGCTGTGCTCCAGGTACTTCGAGCAACTCGGTGAGGCACTGCAGCGGGCAACGTCCAACATCGCTGCCGGGGTGGAACGTCTACACACGCTCGGCCTCGCCTATGTGCGCTTCGCCGCGCAGAACCCGTTGATGTACCGGTTCGCGACCACCCGACCACCACGGCGGGGTATCGAATCTGACGAGATACTCAACAGTTCAGCCTTTTTGCATCTTCGCGGCGTCGTTCAGGAACTCGTCGACGAGGAACTGTTCCCGCCGGGCAATACCCTGGAACCGGCCTTGCAGCTGTGGGCGACCACGCATGGGGTTGCCTCGCTGCTCGTCACCAGGCCGCAACTGCCGTGGGGCGAGCAGGAGTCCTTTGCCTCCCGGACCCTGTACACCGCGTATCTGGGTCACGTGGCCGCGGATGCGCCGGACCGGATGCGTGGTGCTGAGTAGCGCTACCTAACGGCGTGAGAAACCCCTACCCCTCGAGGTAGGTCTACGTGTTCACTACGGGACCCGTAGCCGCGACGCTCAGAGGCATGACAGATCCACAGCTGCAGCAGATGACCGCCGCGCTCGATGAGTTGGACGGGCGTGAGCGCGCGCTGCGTGCAGAGCTCGATGCGTTGCGGGGCCGAATGGTCGAATGGACTCAGGCCGAATATCTCAAGGCGCAGCGGTATTGGGATGACTACCGGCGTGCTCAGGGGGCGCCCCCACTGGCTGCACCGGTACCCGCGACACACACTCCGGCGGCTGCTCCCGTACCGCCCGTTCAGGCCCCGTTGCCTACCACGCCCCCGCCGCGGGAGCCGTTTTGGGCACGCGAAGGATTCGCCAGCAAGGCAATGGCCCTCGCGGGCGCGGTGGTGACACTCGCGGGTGTGGTGATGCTCCTGGTCCTCGCCGCCAAGAGCGGGTACTTCGGTCCGGTCCCGCGCATGGCCTCCGGCGCCGTCCTTGCCGCGGGTCTGGTTGGCCTGGGTGTCCGGGTGCAATCCAGACCTGGTGGCCGTATCGGTGGTATCGCCACCGCAGCAACAGGATTCGCGGCGGGGTACTTTGATGTGCTGGCACTCACGGTGATCTATCAACGGATTCCGGTGATGGCGGGACTGGCGCTCGGGCTGACCATCGCGGGCGCGGGCCTGGTGCTGGCGCGGCAGTGGAATTCTCAGCCCTTTGCGGCCGGGATGGTGGCCGCGATCACGGTGTTGGCGCCGTTCCTGACCGACGGGTTCACCGTCGAACTCGCCGCGTTCGCACTGGTGCTGCTGATCGCCAGCCTGCCCGCCCAGATTGGCCGCAATTGGCCAGTGCTTCATGCCTTCCGGACCGTGGGCGTCGCGCTGACACTATTGGCGGCCATCGGCCACGATGCGGCTGATAGGCACCCACATGCCCTGCTGGCTATGGCGGTACTGGCGCTGGGGGTCACCCTGGTGGGGTCGCTGTGGCTGCTGACCGGTGAGGACAATGACCCCACCTCGTCAATAATGATCGCGGTCGCCTGCGTGCCGGTGCTCTACAACGCTCTGTTGCTCCCGGTATGGCCGCTGGGAGTGCTCGTGCCGGTCGGGGTCGCCGCGGTGATGGGCGCGGTGCTGCTTCTTGTCGGTGGCCTTCCGATGCATGCACGCATCACAATGGCCGCGGTGGCGGGGCTGGCACTGCTGCAAGCAGCGGTCGACGGCACTCGGGAGGGTCTGCTCGTGGTGGTGCTACTGGCGATCGCACTGTCCTTCTGCACCATGGGATACCAAATCCGGGATCGTATTTCGCTGGTGCTGGGCCAGGTGTTCGGTGGGCTGGGCGGTATGGCCTACATCGCTTGCGTACCGCCGGAGATGTTGGCCAACTCGAACTATGCCGTGCATGCGGCAGGGCCGCTGCTGATCGTCGCGAGTGTGCTCGCCGCGGCGACAACCGGCATGATGATGGCGGCCATGCATCGGGTGGGCTGGGCGAGTGCACAGTCCGCTCCCGTGCGCGGTGTGCTGGCCGCGGTGTCGATGCTGTACTCGGGGACGGCGGCGATCGTGCTCTCGGGCACCGCGCTGCTGGGCAACAACGATGGGTTCCTGCTGGGCCACGGTGTGGCGACGGTGTCCTGGATGGCGCTCTCGGTGGCGTTACTGCTCGCCGGTCTGCGCCGCTATCGCGACCAGAGCTGGTTCACCAGAACAGGGTTCGTGCTCGCGGCGATGGCCGTCGCCAAGCTGTTCCTGTTCGACCTGGCCACCCTCGACGGTATTGCCCGGATCGGTGCGTTCATTGTCACCGGTCTGCTGCTGCTCGGTGGCGGCACGCTATACGCGCGTGAATACGCAACGAGCGGAGAACAATCCGTAACCGAGGTGCCTACCAAGTAGTCCGGGCTCGCGAGGGGCGTCGCTAGATGCGGCGCCCCTCGCGGCTTCATGTTCCGTGGCGGCGAAGTTGGTAACTGCCGCGACTGGTGGCCACGACGACTCCCGCTGTATCTGATATTTCGCATTCAACGTCGAAATCGGCCTTGCCAACGTTGTCTGCTCGGGCCGCAATTTCGGCTGCACTCTTCGTGTCGATACGAGCTTCTGCTCGCACTTCGCTCCGCGCTGGTTTGAGGTATGTGATGTTGAATCCCTTGACAACCGGGTAGTACTGCGCCATATCGAATGTGCCGATCGCAAGTGCGCCGCCTAACGACTCGGCGAGTGTGAACAAGACGCCCGCGTAGATAGTGCCGACGTGGTTGGTGTTTCCCTCCAGCGGAGCCATCGATACGGCATGCCCGGGAGTGACCTCGAGGGCAGTTACCTTCATCTGGTGAATGGCGGGAACCGACACGGCGACAATCTGATTGACCGCCTCGGCAAGGTTCTCCGAGTCAGAGGCAGTCTCGGTGCCAGCGTTCATGCCGTCGCTCCGTCCACGCTCCCCATGTCACCCTGTGGGCCTTGTGTGGAATCGCCCGGAAGGCAAGCGTCGTGTCTTCTGAAATGTTCGACCAAGACGGTGGTCAACGGGCCTGCGGCTTCATCGGGGATCCAGTGGCTGACGCCTTCCAGCGTTCGTAGTTCCCACGGCCCACTGACGAACTTTTCAGACAAGTCGTGCCCATGCTTGCCGACTGCTGTATCGCGATCGCTCCAGACCTGCAGCGTGGGTACCGAAATCTTGCGCAGCGGAAGGGAAGACAATGCGAAAGGAAGGGCGCGGTACCAATGCAAAGCGTTTGTTATGGCGTCGAGCCGGTGAAGGTCATTCAGGTCCCGGGCTGCGTTCTCGGGTGTTGCTCCAGTGCCCAGGAGCCTGCGGTAGAAGAAGCCGTCCTTCTTGCGCATCAGCAGCTCTGGGATCCACGGAATTTGGAAGAGCAGCATGTACCAAGACTTGAATGCCTGTGCACTTGTCAACGTCGATAGTGCGAAGGCCAGGGGATGCGGCACCGAGACCGCAGTCAGCGTTCTCAGGAGATCAGGGCGTTTGTCGGCTACGCCCCAGGCGACTCCGGCGCCCCAGTCGTGGCCCACCAGGTGCACTGGACCGGCGTGGGCTTCTTCGATGAGCGCAACGGCGTCGGCAACCAATTCGGAGAATCGATAGTCGCGTCGCCGCGACGGCGACGCCCCTCGTGAGTAGCCTCGCTGATCCGGCGCCCACGTTCGAAACCCCAGCCTGTTCAGTGATTCGGCGACAGAGCGCCATGACGCCGAGGTCTGCGGAAAGCCATGTAGCAGTATGACCGGGATTCCTTCTGTCGGGCCACTATCGCGGACCTCGAAGGTGAGCCCCTGTCGCTCGAAGCTGGTGAGCCTGGACATGTCATCCTTTACAGTCTGCGGCGAGTTCATAGGTCCAGGACCAGCCGCTGGCCCTCGGCGCGGGAGACGCAGATCAGCATCTGCCCGTCTTGGTGCTGCAGATTGGTGAGCAGCTGTTCCCGGTGCTCGACCTCGCCGCTGAGGACCCGTTGCACGCAGGTACCGCAGAAGCCCTGTTGGCAGGAATAGGTGAGGTGGGGTCGGACGCGCCGGATGGCGTCCAGCGCACTCTCCTCGGCTTCCACTGTGACGGTCTCGCCGCTTCGTGCGAGCTCGATCTCGAATGAATTTCCGTTGACCACCGTTGGTGCCGAGAATCTTTCGTGATGCAGCTCGGTCTGTGAACCTGTGGGCAGACCGGCTCGCGTGGCGGCAATCATGGCAGCCGGGCCGCATGCGTAGATCGCGGTGCGTTCGTCGACACCAGCCAGAAGGGTGCTTGCATGGGGAAGCCCGTGCTCGTCATCGGTGCGGACCGTGACTCGCTCTCCGTACGGAGACAACTCGTTGAGGAACGGCAGGCTGGCGCGGTGTCGGCCGGTGTAAAGCATGGTCCAATCCAGCTGGAGTCGGTCGGCCAGTCTGAGCATCGGCAGTATCGGGGTAATCCCAATGCCGCCCGCGATGAATCGCAGGCGTGTGCTGGGTGAGCCTGCACCGGGGACGGCCATATAGAAGGCATTGCGCGGTGAGCTGATCTGGATCCGTGTCCCAGGGGTGAGATCGTGCATCTCGATGGAACCGCCGCCGCCGTCGGGGATGCGTCGTACTGCTATTCGATATTCGGCGACGTCACTGGGATCACCGCATAGTGAGTACTGCCGCCTGCGGCCGGACGGCAGGAATACGTCGATATGTGCCCCCGGATGCCAGGCCGGTAGAACGGTACCGGCTGGGGCGCAGAGTGTTATCTGGACGACGTGCTCGTCCTCGGCGACGATCTTCTTGTCAAACACCACCACGGTATGCCGGTCGACATTGTTTGGTAGTTGCCTGGGACGGCGGTTCAGACGCCTTTGGACGCTCTGGGAGCGGTCGAGTATCCAACTGCTGGCGTCTGTGACACCACCGAGAACCCGCATCAGCGGGTCACGGTGAAAGCGTCCGCCGATACTCGGCGGCGTTGGCCCCGGGCCGATTTCGGTCGCCGAGGTCATGCGGCGAAGGCGCGCGCCGCAGGTGACTGCGCGAGGTAGGCGACGGCCTGTGCGGTATTGCCGACCCTTGCAGGTGAGTAAGTCTTGCTGAGCAGGTGCGGCAACTGCCGCAGCATCGTGCCGAACGGAGGAAGGGTTCCGCGCCGTGCCGCACCGCGCCATTCGCGAATCAGTCTCAGATAGCCCATCTTTGGCAGCGCGGGGTCGTGTTTGACCAGGGCCCGCATCGCAAAGAGCAGGATGGGTTCGTAGAGGATCGCCACGAGGATCGCAGCGATATTCTTCTGGTAGCGCTTTATCCCGAAGTACTCGGCGACGTCGTAGGCCACGAACCGGTGCTCGATTTCCTCGGCGCCGTGCCAGCGGTATAGATCGCGGATTACGGGGTCGGCACCTCGCCTGTCCCATTCGTGACAGTTCAGGATGAAGTCCCCGTAGTAGGCGGTCAGGTGCTCAATGATGGCTATCGCGCATATCTGTGGCTTGAGCACCCATAGCAGGGCGTTGCCGGACAGCTTGTCGAAGAGCGGGTAGATCTTCTGTTCCGCCCACTCCGTCAGTGTCACAAAGCCTTTGGCGTACGTGATTCCGTGCTGATCGAACCAGTAATGCAATATGTGATCGTGGGTCTGGGCGTGCGTTGCTTCCTGCCCGATGAACCCCAGCATGTCCTCGCGCACTTTGTCGTCATTCACGAACGGCAGCGCCCGTTCGTAGACTGCGCAGAACCACCGTTCACCCACGGGCAGAAAGAAATTGAAGATCGATGCGCCATGTGAGGCGATCGGGTCCCCGGGAATCCAATGCAGGGGGGAGTCGGAGATGTCGAACTCAATGTTGCGCGCCCGGACGGCCACCCGATCCTCGCCAGGAGCCGCGGAGACTGAAACTCCGGTGCCGTGCTTCGAAGTTGCGTTGTTCACGATCCGCTTCACCTCGTCAGTAGTGCCATGCAATCTGGTGGCACTCTGCCATCAGATTTGACTCAGTTTGCGCGTGGCCACCTGGGTTGTCAACACCCCCGCTAAAATCGGGGACGTGGTGGTAAAGGTGGACCGGTCATATGCTGGGGAAACAGCAGACGCCCGCCGAGAGCGTCGTCGGGCGCAGCTTCTCGAGGCGGCTTTTGACCTCCTTGCCGAGAGCGGTCGCGATCGATTGTCCAAAAGGCGCGTCATTGCTGCGGCGAACCTGAATGACAGGTATTTCAACGAGAACTTCGCGTCGGTCGACGAGCTCATGGAAGCCGTATATGGCTGGCAGCTAGGCGAGTTGGCCGCACATTACGCAACGGTGTCGGCCTCGGTACGCGGTGGAATGCGGGAACGTATTCAGGCGAACGTTCAGGCGACGATGAGCTTCCTCGTAGACGACCCCCGGCGGGTAGCGCTGCTCAGCATGGGACACGGCGGGGACGAATCGCTCACGGAGCTTCGGCAGCAGGCAGCGTTTCTGGTGGCCACCGCGATGGTCAGCGAGGCCATCAAAGGAGAACTCCCGCTGCCGCGTGGACATCGGCATCTGGAGCTTTCGACACTCCTGATCGCCAACGGTGCCATCGAACTCGTCACTCTTTGGGTTGGTGGACGGCTAGGCGCCATCACAGCCGATGAGTTACAAGAGACTCTGGTGAACCTCATCGTCGATGCCGGAAGTGTTGCCAACTAGCCGGCATGGCCGTAACACGTTGAAGCAGAGGAGCTGTCGCGTTAGATGCGGCGCCCCTCGCGACGTAGCAGATCCTGCGCGCTGACACTGCCACCACGGCTGCGGCGAGTGGCCTCGTCCGCTTCCTGTTGCTGTTGCGGCGTGCGCTTCTGATCGGACGCAGGCAATGCTTCCGTCGCGTCGGCGGACGGCGGCGCGGTCTGCTGGGCCCGTGACGGACGGGGTGCCCGCGGCGGTCCCTGTCGAGTGGCGTCGGGATTGGCGACAGGCATTGCCGTTGTCGCATCCTCACCCGAGGTGCCATTGGCAGGGTTGGGCTTCGCGACGGGAATCGCGGTGGTCGCGTCGCCCGCCTCGGCCGGGCCAGAGCCGGGCTGCTTGGGGCCGCGCAGCTCACCGAGCCACGATTCGATCTCCCGATCGGCGTTCCGGGGGGCGGGGCGCTGAGCGCCGGCGACGCCGCTGCGGGTGGTCGGAGCGTCCGGGCCGGTGGGGTTGCCACCGGGTACGCGCGCGGTGGGCGCGTCGGTAGGCGCAATGTTCTTGCCGGGCACCGACATCCGCGTTGTCGCAGGGGCGTCCCCACTGTCGTCGCTCGCGATGTTGACCGGAGTGGTCGGAGGAGCGGGAGGCGGCGGAGTGGGCCGCGCCGGTGCGGACGGATCATGTTGGCGCGGTGTGGGTGTCGAGGGCAACCGGGTGCGCTCGGAGGCGATCTGCAGTTTGGTAGTGCGTGCGTTGGACCCGACCGGAGAACTGGCAGCCGCGATGGCCTGCTCGCGTCCGGTCGGGCGCTTGCGCTCGTCGGCCAGGGTGACCTCGCCGAGGCCGAGCTTCACCTGGATGCGCTTCATCCAGGCCGGTGCCCACCAGCAGTCGTCGCCGAGCAGCTTCATGACCGCCGGGATGAGCAGCATGCGGACGACGGTGGCGTCCAGGATCAAGGCGGCGATGAGACCGAAGGCCAGATACTTCATCATCACCAGATCGGAGAAGGCGAAGCCGCCGGCCACCACGATCAGGATCAACGCGGCCGCGGTGATGATCCGCCCGGTGTTGGCAGTACCCACGCGCACAGCCTCGGTGGTGGACAGGCCCTGATGCCGCGCCTCGATCATGCGGGACATGAGGAACACTTCGTAGTCGCTGGACAGGCCGTAGATGACGACGATGATCAGCACGATCACCGGCGCGGTCAGCGGTGTCGGAGTGAAATTCAGCCACTTGGAGAAGTGTCCGTCGACGAATATCCAGGTCAAGATGCCCATCGTCGAACCCAGGCCCAAGGCACTCATGACGGCTGCCTTGATGGGCAAGACCAGTGAGCCGAATGCCAGGAACATCAGGATTGTGGTGACGCTGATCAGGATCACGATCACCAGCGGGAGCTTGTCGAACACGGTGTCGATCGAGTCCTGCTCGAGGGCGGGAGTACCACCGACATACATCGTGACGCCCTTGGGAACGGACATCGCGCGGAGCTCTTTGACCTTGGCCCCGGCGGTATCACGGTTGATCAGGGCGTTCTGGATGACCTTGACGCTGGCGTCGCCGTCGGTCTTGACGGACTGGCGGCGCTGCCACATCTGGCTCTTGTCTCCGCCGGGTTCGACGAACCCGGGAACCTTCATGGCGTCGGCCCGGATCTGGTTGAGCTGCGAATCCGTGGCGCCCTTGGTCACGATGGTGATGGTCTCGGTACGGAACCCGGGGAACAGCTTGTCGAAGTCCTCTTGAGCTACGCGAACCGAATTCGTTGGCGGCAAGTACTTTTCACTGAATCCGCCGAGCTTGAGGTTGCCCAGCGGGATGATCAGCAGCAGCATCACGATGACGATCGGGACGGCGAAGACCAGCGGCCGCTGCATCACGAAGACGACAGTGCGTCCCCAGAAGCCGTTCTCCAGCTCCTCGCGCGACTTGGTGCGGCTGAACCGCTTGATGCTCAGGGCATCGACATGGCGCCCGAGAACACCCAGGCACGCTGGCAGCACGGTGACCGCCAGAATCGCGGCGAGTAGCACCGAGGCGATACCGGCGTATGTCAGCGACCTCAGGAACTGCTGCGGCACGATCAGCATCGGCATCAGGGCGGCCGCGATCAGCGTGGCCGAGAACATGACGGTGCGGCCGGAGGTGATGACGGTGCGCCGGACCGCGGTTTCGGTGTCGTAACCCTCGGCGATTTCTTCGCGGAAGCGGCTGACGATGAACAGCGAGTAGTCGATGGCGATACCCAGGCCGATGAGCGTGACCACCGGCTGAGCGAAGAAGTGCACGGGGGCGAACAGCGTGATCAACCGCATGATGCCGAGTGCGCCCGCGATGGTCAGACCGCCGACCATCAGCGGCAGACCCGCGGCGATCACACCACCGAAGACGAAGAACAGCACGACCGCCATGATCGGGAGCGACAGCACCTCCATGCGCTGCTGGTCGGTACCGATGGTTCCGGTCAGCTCGCTGGCCACGGGCTGCAGGCCGGCCAGCTGGATGTCGACGCCGTTGAGCAGGAACTTGTTCTTGGCGGGGTCGTGGTCCTTATCCGGATCAGACAAGGCTTTGTAGTTGTTGAGGATGGTGTCGTCGTCGTCGCCCTTGAGGCTGACCGAGACGAAGGTGTGTTTACGGTCGTCGGTGACCATCCGTTTGACGGTGGGGTCTGTGGTGGTGGGGGCGCGTAACCAGCCGGCCCAGCCGTAGACCTCGTTGGGGTTGTCCTTCTGAAGCTGGTCGAAGTGGTCGATGACCTTCTTCTGGAAAGCGGGATCGTCGACCGTCTTACCCTCGGGGGCTGCGATGACGGCGACGACGTGGGTGGTCCGGTCGCGTCCGAGCGCGTCGTCGGCCATCACGGAGGCCTTCACCGACTCGCTGTTGTCCGCGAAGAAGCCACTCTGCGTCACGTGGTCGCCGAGCGTTATCCCGAAAAGCCCGGAACCCAGGCAGACCGTGACGAACGCGGCAACGACGATGAACCGATACCGGTACACCATTCGGCCCCACCAGGCGAACACAGAATCTCCTAACTAGCGTCTCTCACGCGCCGGTTTTCATGTCCTGGACGTCAGCAACGCCGACAAGGGTCGGAATGGCTGCAACCAGGCGCCTTCGTCGGGGAGCGAATCTAGACCCACCCGCGGTAAGGCTCGGGGGAAAACTCCGGGTATGTCCTCGAGATCGACGAACTCCAGAGTATCCGAGGTTAGCGCCCAACTCGCATGTTCGCGAAATCCCAGCACACTGACGGGCACCCCGTCACTGGCGATTTTCTCCATCGGTTCTCGGAAAGCCTGACCATCCGCCGAGGCCACAAGCACCCCGGCCAGGCCTTCGTCGGACCGTAGCTCGATGTGAGCAAGCATGTCGACGTCGACGTCGCTGTCTTCGTCGATCTTGGGTTTGGCAAATACCGCAAACCCAACATTGCGCAGCGCCTCGACCCATGGGCGCACCACGTCGGCACTTCCCGGCGCGATATTGGTAAACACTGTGGCCTCGGGTTCGACGAGGCAATCGGGGTGATCCGCCGAATAGGCGGCCGTGCGTTCGAGCAGCCAGCGGCCCAGGGCGTCGAACCGGGGCCGGTTCTCCGCGGAGGGGCGGCCGCCGATGATGGCGCCCAGGCCCATGTCGAGGTTGGGTGCGTCCCACACCAGCAGTACTCGCAGCACCCGGCGTCGGTGGGCCGTCTCGTCCACGGTGTTCGGGCGCTCCAAGTCCTCGGCGAGGCTCACAATCGCTCCCAGACGAAGTCGTTGATCGCACTGCCGACCGTGTGCGCTTTCCCCTCGAACTTAGTGGTGGGCCGGTTCACGGAGACGGGAATGCACGGATCATCGAGCTCAAGGCGCCGCAGCGTGGACTCGTTATCGCCCACCTCGGCGATGTGCTGGGCGTAGTTCGCGTGATCGGTGGCCACATGCAGGGTGCCGCCCGGCCGGAGGCGGTCCGACAGCAGCGCCACGGTGCCCGGCTGGAGCAGCCGCCGCTTGTGGTGGCGGGCCTTGGGCCAGGGGTCCGGGAAGAACACCCGCGCCGCGGTCAGCGATCCCGACGGCAGCAGGTACTCCAGCACGTCCAGGGCGTCGCCGCGGATCAGCCGGATGTTCTCGATGCCCTCACGATCGATCGCCGAGAGCAACTGCGCCAGGCCCTTGCGGTATACCTCCACCGCAAGCACATCGAATTGTGGTTCTTCTATCGCCATCGCGGCGGTGGATGTGCCTGTGCCACAGCCAATTTCAAGAATCAAGGGCGCAGTGCGGCCGAACCAGGCCGCAGGTTCCAGCGGTGGGCAGGTGCCGTCGGCTTCCCGGGCGACGCGCCCATAGGTCGGCCAGGATTTGTCCCAGGCCTTCTGCTGGCCGTCGGACAGCGATGACCCCCGTGAACGGAAGCTGGATACGCGGCGGGGGTGGTGGTCGCGGCCGTCCGTACCGGCAGTGGATTGGACCCCGCCGGTCCCAGGGAGCTCGTCGGTGGCTGTTTCAGATGCCACACAGCCCCGCTCCTGGCCGTCACAACGCATCTTCCCATGGTCACTCATGGGCGGCAGATCCCATAATCCCAGCGCATATTGATACTCAACAGTTGCCTACCAGGGTGGAACCCTCCATCGGATCAGGTGACAATGTGAGCATTTCCGTAAGCGCGATGAGATTGGGTCTGCAAAGCAATGACGCGGGGGTTTGAGGTCTTCCGGGGAGCGCTCGACCGGTTCGTCACGCGTCCTGAGGTTCGCCAGGTGCACGGCGGCCAGCGGATTCACGATCTGGCGGTGCGGTCGGGAGACCCTCTTCGGGTTACCGTCCGGGGCCGGGCCGGTGTGGGCGTCACCAGCGTGATCGGCGCGTTGGGACGCACGCTGCCGGTAGCGGACGGGCCGGGGCATGCGCTTATCGAGGTGCCAATCCCGTCGGAACCGATCGTGGCTGACGTCGACGTGGTGGTGTTCGCGGAGGCGCTCAAGCCCGAGGACCGCGCTGTACTGGAGGCATCCCACGCACCCAAGGTGCTGATTCTCAACAAGGCAGATCTGACCGATCCCGGCGCCGCTCGCGGCCCCTGGACCGCTGCTGTGGAGCGGTGCGCCCAGTACCGCCTGGAGACGCGGGTGCCGACACTGCCGTTATCGGCGCACGTTCCGCTGGCGGATATCGATGAAGCCATGGTCGAGGCCCTCAAACTGATGGTCGGGGACCCTGCGGACACCAGCTCCGTCGATGCCTTCGTCACCGGCACGCACCAGGTGCCGGTTTCGATGAGGCAGCGGTTGCTCCATGAACTGGACCTGTACCCGATGGGGTGCGCGATCGGGGCGCTTCGGCAGGTTCCCACCCTGGCGGCCCCGGGACTCGCCGCACTGCTGCGCGACCTGTCGGGCATCGATGCGGTGGTGAACGCGATTCGCGCGGCCATTGCCCAGGGCTGGTACCGCCGAATGCGCGCCGTGCTCGCCGAAGTCCGCAGGATCGGCGTGACGGGTGTTCTGCCGGTGCAGATCGACGCCTTCTTGACCAGTGACGATGTGGTGGTCGCGGCGATGCAGTGTGCGGTGGATGCCGCGACCGCGGCGGGCCTGACGGTGGAGCTGAGCGATCATCCAGAGGATCACCGCTACCGCGCCGAACACTGGCAGCGATTCGCCGCCGGACCGGTGAACGCCACATACGCCGCAATGGGCACGGACATCGTGCGGGGATCGCTGCGCTTGTGGCGGCTGGCGGGGGGCCGGGCGTGACAACTCCTACCGACAAGCGGGTCGACGAGCTGGTGCTGACGGTGGACCCCACACTCGGTCCGCTCGGCGTGCATGTGCACGACGCCGTGATGGTGACCGGCAGCTGGCTGGCCGGCGCGAGCACCCTGGCCACCGAGCTGTCCTCACGCATATCGGGTGTGCGCATCGTCGAGCCTGAGGAGCTGCAGCACGGGCAGGCGCCCTCGGCGGTGGTTTTCGTGTGCAGCGGAACCGCACCGCTCACACCGTCGGACTGCGGTCTGATTCAGCTGGCCGCCGCCAACACCGATGCGCTCGTCGCGGTGGTTTCCAAGATCGATGTGCACCAGTCCTGGCGTGAGGTCATGAACCGGAATCGGGAGATCCTGGCCGAGCACGACTCGCGGTTCAGCGGTGTCACTTGGCTGGGGGTCTCGACGCGTGGCACGGCGGCGGGACTCGACGAATTGGTGCGGGCAGTGCGCCAGGTTCGTGAGGAACCCGCCCTGGCTGAGCGAAACCGGCTGCGTGCCTGGGCGACTCGTCTGCAGGGAATGCTGAATGTGCCGCCGGAGGCGGGGGAGGGTGCACGCGCGGACGAACTGCGCAATCAGCGGCAGGCGGCGGTACGGCGCACGCGTTCGGGTAAGTCCGAACGGACCTTGGCGTTGCGCAACCGCATCGCGCAGGCACGCATGACGCTGCTGTACTTCGCACGCAAGCGGGTGGGCTCGGTGGCTGGCGAGCTGCGCGAGGACATCGCGGAACTGAAGCGCCGCGATGTGCCCGGCTTCGGTGATCGGGTGCGGCGCCGGGCGGCCGAGGTGGTGGCCGAAGTGGAACAGGGCACCGAGGAACACTTGGCCGAGATCTCGGCCGAGGTAACCCAACGCTGGGCGGCGCCGCGCCCCAGCGCGAATCGGCCGCTGCCGCCCGAAGCACCAGATCCTTCGGTGCGATCACGTCGGCTGGAGACCCGGATGATGGCGCTGTTCGGGGTGTTCTTCGGTCTGGGCGCGGCGTTGACGGTGTCCCGGTTGGTGGCGTATGCGCGTCCCGGCCTGGCGCCGGCGGGCTTGGCGGTGGGCCTCATCGCCGGTGCTTGCATCGCGGTGTGGCTGGTCGCGGTGCGGGGGCTCCTGCACGATCGGACGGTGCTGGACCGGTGGTTGGGAGACACCACGGGAGAGCTGCGGGCCTACTTGGAGCAGTGGGTCGCCGCGCGGGTGCTGGAGGTGGAGACCAGGCTCAACGCCGATCTGGTCGAGATCGACGAACGTGAGAACGACAAGCTGGCCGCCCGGGTCGGGCAAATCGATTCCGAGCTGCGTGAGGCCGCTATGAACACCGCGCGCGCAACGGCGCTGCGCAACCGCGACCTGCCCTCCGTACACAAAGCGTTAACGGCGGTTACCGAACGGCTGGACGCGATCGCGGGGACGGCCGAGAATAGATCGATAGGCCGCGCGCGCGAGGGTTAGGCAGAGACATGATCGATGGTTTTGACCAGGGTTTCCATGTGGGCCTTGGGGGGCCAGGTGAAGGTGTGCACGAACCAGGCCATGCGCTCAGCCCCGATCTGCACGTCGATCACCACATGTACCTGCCCACCGATGGCGGTCTGGTGGACCTCGGAACAGACCTCATCGACACCGACCATGACGGCATCGGCGACACCGTCACGCTGCATGAACCTGACGGGTTATCGGTGGTGTCCGACATCGACGAGGACGGTATCGCCGACAAGGTGACCACGTTCGGGGCGGACGGCACGTATGAGACCTGGGCCCGCGGTGCGGGGGCGCACTGGGAGCTCATCGAGCACGGTCGCGTCGGCGGTAAGTAAATGGGCTGGGGTTGTACCGCGGGGAGTACTGGCCGAAGCTCGCTTGTTATTGATGGATACGTACCAACCCCGTTTCACGCTGAATAGCGCCAGCGCTAACCTCATATATCTAGGTTCCGACCAGCGCCGGTGCGGCAACTGCGTACCTCACCCGGCTCAACGAGGAGATGCTCTCGATGACAGCAGCGACCATTCCCGGTCTTGACAACGCTCCGACGAAACACGCCGGATTGCTCGCTTGGGTCCGCGAGGTCGCTGAGCTGACACAACCTGATCGGGTCGTGTTCGCTGATGGTTCCGATGAAGAGTTCGAGCGCGTTTCTCAGCAACTAGTGGACGCGGGCACCTTCCAGCGGCTCAACTCCGAGAAGCACCCCAACTCGTTCCTGGCGCTGTCGGACCCGTCGGACGTCGCCCGGGTGGAATCGCGGACGTACATCTGCTCGGAGCGTGAAGAGGACGCCGGTCCCACCAACAACTGGGTAGACCCCACCGAGATGCGCGCGACCATGACCGAGCTGTTCCGGGGCAGCATGCGCGGACGCACCATGTGGGTGGTGCCGTTCTGCATGGGCCCGCTCGGTGCCGAGGACCCCAAGCTGGGTGTGGAGCTCACCGATTCGGAGTACGTCGTTGCCTCCATGCGGGTGATGACCCGCATGGGTGCCGCCGCTCTGGAGAAGCTGGGCGACGACGGATTCTTCGTCAAGGCGCTGCACTCGATCGGTGCGCCCCTGGAGCCCGGTCAGGAAGACGTGCCGTGGCCGTGCAACGACACCAAGTACATCACCCACTTCCCCGAATCCCGTGAAATCTGGTCGTACGGTTCGGGTTACGGCGGTAACGCGCTGCTGGGCAAGAAGTGCTACTCGCTGCGCATCGCCTCGGCGATGGCCCATGACGAGGGCTGGCTCGCCGAGCACATGCTCATCCTCAAACTCATCTCGCCGGAGAACAAGGCCTACTACGTGGCCGCGGCCTTCCCGTCGGCCTGCGGTAAGACGAACCTCGCCATGATTCAGCCGACCATCCCCGGCTGGCGCGCAGAGACTCTGGGTGACGACATCGCCTGGATGCGCTTCGGCAAGGACGGCCGTCTGTACGCCGTCAACCCGGAGTTCGGCTTCTTCGGCGTGGCGCCGGGCACCAACTGGAGCTCGAACCCCAACGCCATGAAGACCATCGAGGCCGGCAACACCGTCTTCACCAACGTCGCACGTACCGACGACAACGACGTGTGGTGGGAAGGTCTGGAGGGCGAGCCCGAGCACCTGATCGACTGGAAGGGTCAGGACTGGGTTCTGCGCGAGACCGAGACCAAAGCGGCGCATCCGAATTCGCGTTACTGCACCCCGATGTCGCAGTGCCCCATCCTGGCTCCCGAGTGGGATGACCCGCAGGGTGTGCCGATCTCGGCCATCCTGTTCGGCGGCCGCCGCAAGACGACTGTGCCGCTGGTGACCGAGGCCCGGGACTGGCAGCACGGCGTGTTCATCGGCGGCACCCTGGGTTCGGAGCAGACCGCGGCCGCCGAGGGCAAGGTCGGCACCGTGCGCCGCGACCCGATGGCGATGCTGCCCTTCATGGGTTACCACGTGGGCGACTACCTGAACCACTGGATCAACGTGGGTAAGCAGGCCGACGAGTCCAAGCTGCCCAAGGTGTTCTTCGTGAACTGGTTCCGCCGTGGCGATGACGGACGCTTCCTGTGGCCCGGATTCGGCGAGAACAGCCGGGTGCTCAAGTGGATCGTCGACCGGATCGAGCACCGCGCCAACGGTGTATCCACCCCGATCGGCACCGTTCCAGGCGTCGAGGACCTGGATCTGGCCGGGTTGGACGTCGAGGAGGCCGATGTGGCCGAGGCGCTCGCGGTGAACAACGACGAGTGGCTCGCGGAGTTGCCGCTCATCGAAGAGTGGTTCGAGTTCATCGGCGACAAGCTGCCTAGCGGCGTCAAGGACGAGTTCGACGCGCTCAAGCAGCGGTTGGGATAGTTCGTATCTGGTCGACACTCCAGGTGGATCCTGCATAGGGTTGTGCAATGCGCTTCGCATTCAAGACATCTCCGCAGAACACCAGCTGGGACGACATGCTGGCCATCTGGAAGGTGGCCGACGAGATCGACGTCTTCGAGTCCGGCTGGACCTTTGATCACTTTTATCCGATCTTCTCGGATTCCACCGGGCCGTGTCTGGAGGGCTGGATAACCCTCACCGCGCTCGCGCAGGCCACCCGGCGGCTGCGCGTCGGGGTGCTGGTGACCGGTATCCACTATCGGCATCCGGCCGTGCTGGCCAATATGGCCTCGGCGTTGGACATCGTGTCCGGTGGTCGCCTCGAACTCGGTATCGGTGCTGGCTGGAACGAGGAAGAATCCGGCGCCTACGGCATTGAACTGGGCAGCATCAAGGAGCGATTCGACCGGTTCGAAGAGGCCTGCGAGGTGCTCACCGGTCTGCTGAGCCAGGAGACGACGAGCTTTGACGGCGCGTTCTATCAGCTCAAAGACGCTCGCAACGAGCCCAAGGGGCCGCAAAAACCACACCCGCCGATCTGCATAGGCGGCAGCGGCGAGAAGCGCACGTTGCGGATCACCGCCAAGTACGCGCAGCACTGGAATTTCGTGGGCGGACCGCCCGAAGAGTTCGCGCGCAAGCGCGATGTGCTGGCCTCGCACTGCGCCGACATCGGCCGGGATCCGGCTGAGATCACGCTCTCGGCCCACATCCGGCTCGGCGAGGATCGCGATTACGCGAAGGTTGTCGATGAGGCAGCCGCGCTAGGGGCCGAGGGGCTCGACGTGGCGATCATCTACCTGCCTCCGCCGTACGACACAGCGGTGCTGGAGCCGTTGGCGGAGGCGCTGCGAGGCTGACGACGAGAAGGCATCTACGTAGCGGCAGGCGTTCGTAGATGCCTTCTCGGCCAACGGTTTAACCGGTCTTGCTCTCCAAAGCCGCCAGCGCGGCAGCAAGTGCGACGTACTTGTTGGTGCCCAGCTCGCGCACGGTCGAGATGTTCAGGGCTTCCTTGAGTGCGGCGTCGTGCTTCTCGGTGAGACCAGCGAGAGCAGACGGGGGAGCGTCGAGGACGTCCTTGAGGTCCTTGTTCTCGTAGGCCTTGTCGAGTGCCTTCTCGAGATTGACGGATACAGCCATCGTTCCTCCTGTGGTTTGCCCCGCCCGTGGCGCACCCTAGCTACCAAAGCTGTGAACCAACGCCGTTTGGCTAGCGGCGATCCGAACTGCCGATGAACGCCTGGTTCGGCACCTGGATGGCCAGTCCATTCAAATATGCGCATAATGCAATCAATGAACGACGTGAGGTGGCTCAGCGGGCTGACCACAATCCCCGCCGAACCGCCGACAGTGTGGTCACTGTTCGCCTGGAACCCGCCCGCTATTCCGGTGCTTCCTGTTGTAGCGGCGCTGCTGGCCGGGTGGTACCTGCTGAGCGTGCTCCAGCTGCGCCGGATGGGCCGCCGCTGGCCGTGGTGGTCAACCGCGTGCTTCCTGTCCGGGTGCCTGATTATGGGCGCGGTCATGGGATTGTCGATAGACCGCTACGGATTTCGGTTGTTCAGCGCGTTCATGTTCCAGCAGCTGACGTTGTCGATCCTGGTGCCGCCGTTGTTGGTGCTGGGCTCACCGGGGCGGCTGTTGTTGCGCTCGACGCCGCACCACGGGCCCGGCAGATGGGTACTGGTGGCTGCGCTGACCGGATTGCGCAGCCGCGCGGCCGCGCTGCTGTTGCATCCCGCCGTCACCATTCCGCTGTTCCTGTTCAGCTATTACGGCCTGTACTTATCCCAGCTGTTCGACACCATTGCCGTTACCTGGTTGGGGCATAACGGGTTAGAGATCTTTTTCTTGGCCAGCGGCCTGCTGTTCGTCATCCCCATCCTGTCCACCGACCCGCTGCCGGTCCGGCAGACCAATCTCGGCAGGATGTTCGACATCTTCGTGGAAATGCCGTTGCACGTGTTCATCGGCGTCATCCTCATGATGGCGCCCAGGCCGCTGATCGGCATCTTCGCCAATCCGCCCGCCGCGTGGGCCGTCGACCCGGTGAAGGACCAGGCGGTGGCAGGCGCGCTGGCCTGGTCCTACGGTGAGCCGATCGCGCTCGCGACTACCTTGATCTTCGCCATCAGGTGGCGGCGTGAGGAACAGGCCGAAACGGAGGAACGCGAGGCCGATGACGCCCGGCAAGAAGACGAATTAGCCTCGTACAACCGGTTTTTACAGCAGCTACGGGAAGAACGGCCGGGTCACGGCGCGTAACCGCGCGCCGAGCCGTCGGGCGTCGCGTACTTGACGATCAGCGAGCAGTCCTTGGCGCCCAGGCCTTCGTCGATGAGCTGCTGGAACTGCTCGGTCACCATGGTCGCGGCGGGTAGCTTCACGCCGGTGGCCTCACCGGCGGCCAGCGCCAAGCGTGCATCCTTGTGCGCGAGGTCGACCGTGAAGGTGGCATCGAAGTTCCGGTTGGCGGCGGCGGATTCGATGATGTCCGGCACCGGGTACCAGGTCTGCTGCGCCCAGGATCGCGCCGAGGACACCGAACAGATCTCCCAGAAAACCTTGGGATCCAGGCCGAGCCGCTCGGCCAGCTGTGAACCTTCCGAATTGGCCATCATGTCGATGAACAGCATCATGTTGTTGCAGATCTTCGCGGCCACGCCGGCGCCGCCGTCACCGGCGTGGATCACGCGCCCGGCCATCGGTTTGATGTAATCGGTTGCCGCGCCGGAATTTTCCAAATCCCCACCCAGCATGAAGCACAGCGTGCCAGCCTGCGCGCCGCTGATTCCACCCGACACCGGGGCGTCGACGAACCGGAACCCCCGGCGCGCCGATTCGGCGTGACAGTACCGCGAGGTTTCGATGTCGACGGTTGAGCTGTCTACCAGAAGCGTTGATGGCGAAGCGTTTTCCCAGATGCCGTAGGGACCTTCGAACACCGAGCGGACATGTTCACCCTTGGGCAGCATGGTGAACACCACTTCGGCGCCCGCCAGCACCTCGGCGATCTCTTCCACCGCGGTCACACCGTTGGCCGCTGCGGCGGCCAGTGCGTCACCCGAGAGATCGAAACCGCGTACCGTGTGCCCGGCCGCCACCAGATTCGCGGCCATCGGGCCGCCCATGTTCCCCAAACCGATCCAGCCATAGGTCGCCATGGGTCCAACCTAGCGTCAGGCGCGCGCCCTGTCGGCAGCATCCAGTGCATGCAGCGAGCTGCCCCTGGTCTCCGGCAGCGCCCAGACGGCAATGAGCGTGATGGGGGCAACGGCGGCCAGATAGATGGCCACCGGTACCCAGCTGTGGTACTTGCTCAGCAGTGCGGTGCCGATGACCGGGGCCAGTGATCCGGCGAAGATCGAGGTCACCTGATAACCCACCGACACCCCGGAGTAGCGCATACGGGTGGGGAACATCTCCGCCATGATGGCCGGCTGCCCCGCGAACATCAGCGAGTGAACCAGTAGACCGATCACGATGGCCGCCAGGATCACCCATTCGTCTTGGGTGTTGAACATCGGGAACGCCATGAAGCCCCACCCCGCTGCCAGCAGGGCCCCCAATGCGTAGGGCGCACGCCGCCCCACGATATCGGTGCACCGGCCGACGATCGGCAGGGCGATCGCCTGAACCGCGTGAGCGATTAAGAGCAGCAACAGGATTCGTCTGGTATCCATGTGCAGCTCGATCTTGAGATAGGTGATCGAGAAGGTGACCACCATGTAGTACAGGATGTTCTCGGCCACCCGCAGCCCCATGGCGGTGAACACCCCGCGCGGGTAGCGGCGGAACACTTCGACGACGCCGTACGAGCCGGCCTGGTTCTCCTCGATCTCCTTGCGCGCCTCCTGGAAGATCGGCGCATCGGATATCCGGGTGCGGATGTAGTACCCGATGGCCACGATGACGACCGACAGCCAGAATCCAACGCGCCAGCCCCAGGCCAGGAAGGCGGCATCGGAGAGGGTCCACGACAACGTGAGCAGCACCAGGGTGGCTAGCAGATTGCCCAGCGGTACCGCCGCCTGCGGCCAGCTCGCCCAGAAGCCGCGTTGCGAGTCGGGGGAGTGTTCGGCCACCAGCAGCACGGCGCCGCCCCATTCCCCGCCGACCGCGAAACCCTGCAGGAATCGCAGCGCCACCAGCAGGATCGGGGCCCCGTAGCCGATCTGTGCGAAGGTCGGCAGGCAGCCCATCAGGAAGGTGGACACGCCGACCAGCACGATCGCGATCTGCAGGAGGTGTTTGCGTCCGTAGCGATCCCCGAAGTGCCCGAACACGATTCCGCCGATGGGCCGGGCGACGAACCCTACCGCGTAGGTGAGAAATGCCTTGATGATGTTGTCGAGGTCATTGCCCCCGGCCTGCACCGCGGGGAAGAAGACCTTGTTGAAGACGAGGGTGGCGGCGGTGGCGTAGAGGAAGAATTCGTACCACTCGACGACGGTGCCCGCCATTGATGCGGCGACCACCTTGCGCAGACCGGTTGGAGCAGCGTCGGCCTCGGCGATGGTGGACACCGTCGAACCCTAGCGTCGAGCGCGAGCCTCACGCGGTTTTCGGGCAAGATTTCCGCGCGAGGCTCGCACGCGAGGCTAGATCGAGTCGAGGGTGTAACCCATCGGCAGCAGCACGCTCTTGAGCTCGCAGTACTCCTCGATGCCCTCGGGCCCGTTCTCCCGGCCGATGCCGGACTGCTTGTAGCCGCCGAATGGGCAACTGGGGTCGAAGGCGTACCAGTTGATGCCGTAGGTGCCGGTACGGATCTGCGCCGCCACCTCCAGGCCCTTCGGGACATCGGTGGTCCACACACTGCCGGCCAGACCGTAGTTGGAGTCGTTGGCGATCTTGATGGCCTCGTCGACGGAGTCGTAAGCGATGATCGACAGCACCGGACCGAAGATCTCCTCCTGCGCGATGGTCATCGAGTTGTCGACATCGGCGAAAATCGTTGGCTGCACGAAGTATCCGCCGTCCAGACCTTCAGGACGCTTGCCGCCGTAAGCAAGCCGGGCGCCCTCCTCGATGCCCTTCGCGATATAGCCTTCGACACGGGCGCGCTGCTTCTCGGTGATCAGCGGGCCCACCTGTGTGGCGGGATCGTCGGGCAGGCCCACGCCCATCAGCGAGACCATCCCCACAATGCCGTCGACAACCTCGTCGTACCGCGACCGCGGTGCCAGCACCCGGGTCTGGTTGACGCAGCCCTGGCCGGCGTTCATCAAGCCGGAGAACACCAGCATCGGCAGCGCTGCCGCCAGGTCGGCATCCTCCAGCACGATGGCCGCGGACTTACCGCCCAACTCCAGCGTGACCTTCTTGAGGTTCTTGGCGGCGATCTCTGCGATCTCCTTGCCGACCGTGGTGCTGCCGGTGAAGCTGAACACGTCCACGGCGGGATTGTTGGTCAGCGCCCGGCCGGTCTCGGCTCCACCCGGAACCACCGACAGCACGCCCTCGGGTACGCCCGCTTCGGCGAACACCTCAGCCAGGATGAAGCTCGACAGCGGGGTCTCGGCAGCGGGCTTGAGCACCACCGTGCACCCGGCGAGGAACGCCGGGCCGATCTTGTTGAGCGCCAGGAACAGTGGCACATTCCAGGCCGCGATGGCGGCTACCACGCCGGCGGGCTCCCGGGTTACCACCGTTTGGCCGTAGGCGCCGTTGCGCAGTTCCTTCCACTTCACCGCGTCTGCCGCATTGGCGTAGTACTGGATGGCACCGAAGCCGCCCAACCATTGCAATGTTTCGATAACCATAGGGGGAGCGCCGGTCTCGTCGGCGATGGCCTTGCAGATCTCGTCCTTGCGGGCCTCCAGCCCGGCAACTGCCTTCTGCAATATCGCCTGGCGCTCGTGCGGAGTCAGCTTGGGCCACGGGCCGTCATCAAAGGCGCGGCGGGCAGCGCTTACCGCGGCTTCGACGTCGGCGGGGGACGCCAGCGGACACTGGCCTACCTTCTGTCCGGTGGCGGGCGAGATGACCTCGATCACCTGGTCGGTGGCCGGCTCGGTCCATACGCCGCCGATGAAGAGCTTGTCGTAATTCGTCATGAATCGCTGTCTCTTTCCTGATGTGTGTCAACGAATCCGGTGAAGCCGGAGGGTTTATGTGGGCCTATGGGCCCGAACTCGAACAGTCCACTGCCGTGGTTCTCCACGCCGTTCTCGACCAGGCGGAACGTCGCGAGATTGTCGACGGGGCAGAGCAGTTTGAGCGTGGCGTCCAGTTCCGCGGTCTTGTACCGCTTGCCCTGCACGACGAGGTCGCCCTGCCACATGCCGTGGCGCCAGTCCGGATCCAGGCCGTACCCGGTACCGAAGCCGAAGTAGTGCGGCAGCACTATCTCGGCGGTGATGGTGATGTCACCCAACGTGATCACCGCAGAACTCGCCTCGCGAGTGCCGGGAACCAAGGTGATGTCGTGCGTGATGGGGCCGAGTTCCTCGATCCCCTTCGCCGGATCGCGCCACACCCGGCGTGCACCGCTGACCACCTTGGTGCCGTGCTCGTCCTCCTGGTTGATGAACACAATCGAGTATTCGGGGAACGAGATCACGTTGTAGAGCCAGAAGAAGCCGCCCGCCAGGGTGGCACGCCGCCCGGCGGGCTCGCCCTCGCCGACTGGCCGGATGCCCCAAGAGCGATCCCGGTTGCCCGACCAGTTGACGCCATCGAGTTCGTGGGTGGTGCCGTCGACCGTCAATTGGCCTGCCCAGGTGCCGGTTTGGGCAAATCGCGAGGTATCGAACATGACACGGCCGAGCTGGCGCTGGTAATGACCCGGCTCCAGGGAGGCCGGTATCTCGCCGGTGTAGGTGATATCGAAGGCGAGGTCGTAGTCGTCGCCGGGTTCCAGGATCACCCGCACCTTCTTCAGACCTTCGACAACCTCGATGCGATACGGCCCGACCTTCAGATCGGCGCGGTCGTCTCCGAGCGCGCGCGACGCGCGGAACACCACGATGTCCTCGCCATTGCGTACCGATGCGAATGCGTCGGTGACACCCAGGTTCGGGTAGACGCCCAGCCCGGTGATCAGGTACGGCAGGTCGGCGCGGCCTCCGTGACAGCCGAAGTAGTAGCGGTCGTAGAAGTTTCGGTCCGACGTGCCGACATGGCGGACCACATCGGCGATCTGATGGATCGGGTAATCGTCGAAGGGAGACAGGCTCACGCGGAAACCTCGCTCCAGTACTTTCCGTCCAGCATTTTCTCCAGGGTGACCCTGTGCAGGATCAGGTCATCGGGGTCATTCGGCATCTCCGCCATACCAAAGGCCATGGCGCGCATTTGAATTCGGACCATGATCACGGCATGTTGCAACGCCGCATAGGTGGTGTAGAAGTCCAGATCGCTCGCGTGGTGCCCGGTGAGGGCGGCGTACTCGGCGGCGATGTCCTCGCGCCGGCAGAATCCGGGCAGCCCAGCCAGGCCGGCGATCTCGGCCAGGTCCTGGAAGAACCTGTGCAGGAAGATGATCCATCCCAAATCGAGCTCGCGCGGTCCGATGGTGGCCATCTCCCAGTCGAGCAGGGCCACCGGCTCGAAGTCTTGATAGATGACGTTTCCCGGGCGCGAATCTCCCCAGCTGACCGTGTCGGCCGCGCGCAGAGATTCGGTCGGCCAATTCGCCCGCAGCCACTCGAATCCGCGATCGATAAGCGGGATGGCGGGGCCGTCGCCGCGCACCCACTCATACAGGTCCCGGGTCCGGCGTACATGGGCATCCAGACCCGTCTCGCCCTCGCGGGCGTCGTTGAGGAACGCGAACTCTTCGACGGGGGCGGAGTGAACCCGGGCGATCTGGTCGATGGTGAGCCGCTGCATCTTGCGGCGGTCGGCGTCGGAGGCCTCGGTCACCCAGGATCCGAACGTGTAGGGCATGCGGTCGGGCGGGACCTCCCCGTCGACGCGCTTCATGACGAAGAACTCTCCGCCGAGCACTGAGGTGTCGTCGCAGTACCAGAGCACCGGGGGCACTACGGCGCTGGTGTACTGGCCGAGCTTGTCCATCACGTCGAACTGGCGGCGCATGTCATAAGTGGGAAATACGGGGCTCGAATCGGGCTGCGGCGCCGTTCTGATCACCAGGCGATGGGCGGCCCGCTCACCGTTCTCGGTCCACTGCGCATCGGCCAGAATCGTCTCGCTGGACATGCCGTTGGCGCTGGGCAGCTCCGCGTGATCGACGCTCAGTGCGGCATCGGATGGCAATTGGCCCGAAATCCAATCGGCCAGTGCTCCGCGCAAAGTCTCCGGGTCCCGCTGTGATTCGGCGGGGCGTGCAACGTCCTCATGCGTCGCTGTCTGCTCAGTCAAGGTGTCGTGACTTCCGTTTCATGTCCGCCTCGTTGCGTGACGCACGCAACACTACCGGGCAGTCAGGGGAAGTGGAACCTGTTGCAATTTCCGATTCAGTGGGGGCGCAGCACAAGCACCAAATTGCTCACCAGAACCTCCCGCGCAGCGGGAACTTTGGTGATCCACCATGCCCATTTTGGGTGGTAGCGGGGAAAAGCGGCGACCAGCGCGCCCGTCCCATGGGCCCATTCCAGACCATCGCGCACCGATACCGGAAAAAGTGACGACCCGTAGTTGTTCTTGGGCGGATGGCCGTGCTTGCGGGTGTACCACCGGGCGGCGCGGGCGCCGCCGAAGTAATGCGTCAATCCCATTTCGTGACCACCGAACGGACCGAGCCAGACGGTGTAGGACAAGACGGCCAGTCCCCCCGGCCGGGTGACTCGCAGCATTTCCGCGCCGAGCCGCCAGGGCTCCGGCACATGCTCGGCGACGTTCGAGGACAGGCAGATGTCGACGCTGTCGTCGGCTATCGGCAGGGCCATGCCGGACGCGCGCAGATAGGCCGCTCGTGGGTCGTGGATGCCCGGGGTTCCCTCGGGGGCCGCATGCATCTCACGGGGGTCTGGTTCGACGCCGACGTACCGCGCTCCGGCGTCGGCGAAGGCCGAGGCAAAGTAGCCCGGTCCGCCCCCGACATCGAGCACCGTGCGGCCCCGCAGCCCGATGTTCATCTCCTGTCGCCACAAGTCGGCGACCAGGTGAACTGTGTCCTGTGCCACCGTGCCGTAAAACTTCTCCGGCGCACTCTGCTCAAAGCGGAAAGAGGACAATAAGCTGGCGGAACGGCGCAGAGTGGCCCTTTGGGCAAATAGGTCGGTGATTTCCGGCACGGGTTCTCGTTCTGCTTGGTCTCCTTATTAAGGGAGACGGAATTTCTGGAGGCCCACCCTAACGGCCTAGGGTGCATAGCGGTGTTCAGCGAAGTGTCAGATCAGCAGGGCCTCCCGCGGGAGGTCCTCATGTTGTGTTGGCGCGATACCGACCATCCGCAGGGTGGCGGCAGCGAAACCTACCTACAGCGCATCGGTGCCGAACTGGCCGCATCCGGCGTGAAGGTGACGCTGCGATGCGCCGCCTACCCGGGCGCCCCCCGCCGCGAGGTGGTCAACGGAGTGCACATCTCGCGCGGTGGCGGGCGCTTCACCGTGTATCCGCGGGCACTGCTGTCGCTGCTGGCCAGCCGCGTAGGCCTGGGGGCATTGCGCGATGTGCGGCCCGATGTCGTCATCGACACCCAGAATGGCATCCCCTTTTTCGCAAGCACCGTGGTCAGTGCGCCCGTTGTGGTACTCGTGCATCATTGCCACCGTGAGCAGTGGCCCGTCGCCGGGCAGCTCATCGGCAGGCTGGGCTGGTGGCTGGAATCGCGGTTGTCTCCGCGGATGCATCGGCGCAACCAATATTTGACGGTCTCGCAACCGTCCGCATCGGACCTGGTGTCGCTGGGTGTAGCGCCTGGGCGGATTGCGGTGGTACGCAACGGTATCGATGAGATTCCGGGCTCGCCGGCAATCGGCGCGCTGGACGGCGTGCGCAGTGAAACGCCACGGGTCGTGGTGCTCTCGCGTCTGGTGCCGCATAAGCAGATCGAGCATGCGCTGACCACTCTTGCGCTGCTGCGCGATCACGTGTCCGATGTGCACCTCGATGTCGTCGGGGATGGCTGGTGGATGGATCCGTTGGTGGAACATGCTGCCCGGCTAGGGATTTCCGAGTCGGTGACATTCCACGGCTACCTCGGCGAGGAGGCCAAGCATCGGGTACTGCAACGCGCCTGGGTGCACCTGATGCCGTCACGCAAGGAGGGCTGGGGCCTGGCGGTCACCGAGGCCGCGCAACACGGCGTGCCGACGATCGGCTACCGCTCCTCCGGTGGGCTCACCGATTCGGTCACCGACGGCATCACCGGCCTGCTGGCGCGCGATCAGGATGAGTTTGTCCGGCATACCGCTACTCTGTTGGCGGACAACAAGCTTCGCTACCGAATGGGCGAGGCAGCGCGAGCTCGCTGCGCCGATCTGTCATGGCAGCGCAGCGCGTCTGGTGTGTGGACGGTGCTCAAGGCGGCGATTCTCGGCGTGCCGGTCTCGGGGATCATCGGTGACGAGCCGATAGTGACTCCGCAGGTCGAAGTCCCCGCCTAAGTCCGGTTACCTCGGCGTGAGATATCGGGACGCCAGCGAGGCACCGATCCTTGCGGCGTGATCGGTCAGTTGGGCGGCATCGAGATCTAGAAGCCCTGCACGCCAGGCATTAACCAGCTCGATGAAGCCGCCGATCCCTAGGATCGTGTCTATGCGAAGTCCGACGCGATCGGCGTCGTCCACAAGATAGGGCTGCGCCGCCGTGATAAGTACATCCGTGCCCTGATGAATCAGGGCGGTCCGTCGGTCTTCAAGCACCGCGCTGCCGACGTGCCGGACAAGCATGATTTGTGCCCAGCCGGGTTCAGCGGAAATACGTTCGATGACAAATCGAATTGTGTTGAGGAGTGTGTCCAGGGGAGGGCGGTCAGGATCTTCGGTGGCGATGGCGGAAATCTGTGTGACGAGTTCGTCGCGCATGCCATCCCACACGGTAGCGAGCAGCTCATCGCGATCAGCGAAATCTTCATAGAAGTATCTGTCATTGAGTGAGGTACGTGAGCAAACGCCGCGCATCGTCACCGCGGCCCACCCCTGCTCCATCCAGATTTCCCGGGCGGCGCTGATCAGCCGATCACGGCGTTCGGCACGGCGCTCGGCTGCGGTACGCCCACCCCATAGACCCGGTGATGCAGTCATGGCTCCATGTTGACAGCTGCGCGTGCGACAGGTCAATATGGTGGCATGCGCCATCAGTTATGGCGGGCGCCACCAATGTGTGCTACGAGAGGTCTGTGATGAGCCTCTTGGGATTCGGATGTGGCGAGCGCCGAACGCGGAAAGTCAATGCCGTGGTGACGGGTGCGGCAAGTGGTATCGGCCGGGCCTTTGCTCTTGAACTGGTTCGTCGGGGGGGACAGGTGGTGTGCGCTGATGTGGACCTGCCCGGCGCCAAGGAAACGGCCGCGTTGATCGGTGAGCGGGCGGTCGAGGCCGCCTGTGATGTGTCGGTGTTCGGTGAAGTGGAAGCACTGGCCGACACTGCCGAGGAGTGGTTCGGAAAACCGGCCGATCTGGTGATCAACAACGCGGGCATCGGTGCGGGTGGTCGGGTGGTCGGCACTGCCCCGCTGCCGGATTGGCAGAAGACACTCGGGGTGAACCTGTGGGGTGTCATCCACGGCTGCCACGTGTTCGCACCACGCCTGCGGGAACTCGGGCGCGGAGGCATCATCAACGTGGCCTCGGCGGCGAGCTTTGCGGCCGCGCCGCGTATGGGTGCCTACAACGTCAGTAAGGCAGGGGTGTTGGCGCTCTCCGAGACGCTTGCCGCCGAACTCAGCGGCACGGGAGTAGCAGTCACCGTACTGTGCCCGACCTTTGTTAAGACCAACATCGTCGACAGCGCCCTCATCGAGGACTCGGCCGCCCGCCTGGCCGCCACCGCCATGAAATGGACTGGTGTTTCTGCCGATTCGGTGGCGCGTGGTTGTCTTGACGCACACGACCGGGGCCAGCTCTACGTGCTCCCACAGCTCGATGCGCGATTGATGTGGCAGGCCAAGCGCCTGGCGCCCGACATCTACACCAAAGCACTGGGCATCGCGGAACGATTCTCCCGCTAACGCGGAAACTGACTAGAAAGGAAACGCAATGGCAATCGCATTCGATAACATTCTTGCAACCATCAAGAACAAGCAGTGGGCACTGGCCGATATCGACTGGGACGCACCGGGTGCCGATCAGATCACCGATGAACAGCGCCCGGCGCTCAAGGCGTTCATGTCCGATCTGGTGTGGATCGAGAACGTGGGCGCGCGGGGGTTCGAGGAGCTGGCCAAAAAGGCGTCCGATGAGAACCTCAAGCAGATCTACACCTACTTTCACGCCGAGGAGCAACGGCACGCCAATGCCGAGTTGGCCCTGATGCGGCGCTGGGGGATGGTCGAAGAGGGCGAAATACCGTTGCCCAACAAGAATATTCGTCTGGTCATCGAATGGCTCGACCGTTACAGCGACGACCTTTCTCTGGCGGTTCTGGGGACCGCTATCCCTGCGCTGGAGACCGCGCTGGACGGCGCTCTGGTCAAGTTCTTGCTCGACGAGGTTGCGGACCCGCTGTGCCACGAGGTCTTCCAACACATCAATAGCGATGAATCCCGCCACCTTGCGGTGGGTTTCGGGGTCCTGGACATGTTGGGCGCTAGCCCCATGCGCAAACTCATCATCGAAATAGTGGGAACCGTAGTTAAACCGTCGTTGATACTCGGCGCGCTGATTTACTCGCCTCTGCTCACCCGGATGATGACCAATATCTCGGCCATGGGGCTCTCCGAGGAAAAGCTCTACAACGCCGTGAGGCGATATGAAAGCATTGGTGGGCGCAGTGCGAATACTCGTAGAATTCCCACTTTCCACATCATCAAGTACCACATGGGACTGTCCATTAACCGCGTGCAGCCGTATCAGTTCATCGCCGAATCTTTGGGCAAGGCCATCGATCTGTTCCCGATCCGCGTGCTGGGTAAGACCCCAACCTGGTCCCAGGAACTCACCTATGAGCCGGTGTCGCGATGAGCGAGGTGCTCATCATCGGCGCGGGTTTCGCAGGCCTGGGCACCGCTATCCGCCTGTTGGAGCAGGGGATCGAGGACTTCACGATTCTTGAGCGGAGTGACGGCGTCGGCGGAACATGGCGCGACAACTCTTATCCCGGTGCGGCATGCGATATCCCGTCCCTGCTGTACTCGTATTCCTTCGAGCAGAATCCGCAATGGTCTAAGGCATACTCGGGTGGCCCGGAGATCCTGCGCTACATCCAGCGCATGGTCGATAAATACCAGCTGCGACGCTTCATCAAGTTCGGCGCCGACGTCACCGGGCTGACCTTCGACGAGACCACAGGGACCTGGACGGCCGACACCGCTACCGGCGAGATCTTCACGGGTCGGTGCGCTGTCATGGCCGCGGGACCGCTGGCCAACGCCAGCTGGCCCGATATCCGTGGGTTCGAAACCTATACCGGGCACAAGATCCACAGCGCGCGCTGGGACCACGACTACGACATGACCGGCAAGTATGTCGCGGTGATCGGCACGGGAGCCAGTGCTGTACAGATCATTCCCGAATTGGCCAAGACGGCGGCCCGAGTCAAGGTCTTTCAGCGGACCCCCGGCTGGGTGTTGCCGCGGTTGGATTTCCAGCATCCCGGATGGGCGCAAAAGCTTTTCGCCAGCAATCCGGCGGTGCAGGGTCTCGCGCGGCAGGCCTGGTACTGGACGCACGAGGCTGCTGCGGTCGGCATGGTGTGGGATACCCCGGTGACCACCCTCATCCAGTGGATCGCCAAGGCGAACCTGCGGCGGCAGATTAGTGATCCCTGGATGCGGCGCCAGTTGACCCCCGACTTCCGTGCGGGGTGCAAGCGGATGCTGATGACCAGTGATTATTACGCGGCTCTAGAGAGGGACAACTGCAAGCTGATCACCTGGCCGATCGCGACCCTGTCTCCCAACGGGATCCGCACTGCCGACGGTATCGAGCACGATGTGGACTGCATCGTGTTCGCCACGGGCTTCGACGTGTGCAAGGCCGAAACGCCTTTCCCGATCGCAGGGCGAGATGGCAGGAAGCTTGCCGACGAATGGTCCGGCGGCTCCTACGCGTACAAGAGCGTGAATGTCTCGGGTTACCCGAATCTGTTCTTCACGTTCGGGCCCAACTCGGGGCCGGGGCATAATTCCGCGCTCGTCTACATGGAGGCGCAGATCGACTACATCGTGCAGGCAATCAGCATCGTCCGGAGCAAGGACCTGTTGACGCTCGATGTGCGTAAGGACCGGCAGGATCAGTTCAACGACGATATTCAGCAGCGGCTGGGCAAGACCACTTGGAATTCCGGGTGCCAGAGCTGGTATCTGACCGACGACGGCAAGAACACCACCATGTTTCCGGGATTCGCCACCCAGTTCGTGCGGCAATTGCGGACGGTCGAGCTGGACGACTACAGCGTTACCTCCGTCGCAACCGCTCCCGCAGTCGGGTAATCGCGGGGGCGCAGCCTGCCGCCAGGAGCGCTATCCACATCAGGTGCGCCGCGATGACGGTGACGCGCCGGACCGGGGATGCGCCGATGGGGGTCCATGGGCCCGGGACCCGGTAGAGCGCGATGTCACCGTCGCGGTAGACCGGTTCGAGCTGATCCAGCGATGTCGTCGAGACTTCTTGTTGGCCTGGGGTGTTCGCCTGCACGACGACCCAGCCGATACCCTGTACCGCGAGCTCATGAGGTGCGGCCCCGGCGCGCAGTAGTTCCTCGACGTGGCGGCCGCGGGTACCGTCCCCGCGCACGTCTTGTCCGTCGACACGCAGGTCGCCGCTGCTCACCGTGTCCGCACGGATCCAGCGCGGAAAGGGATCCAGCACCGGGATGGATGACGGTCCCCACGGGTACTGCCGCACGGTTTCGGCGGGCAGCACCGCCACCGGATGCGGTTCGGCGTTGATGCTGGCCGCGACGGCAGCCCATCCGGCCGGATAGGTCACCGATTCGACGCGGCCACCCACCCCCCACGCCAGATCGGGAAGTGTGAATATCAGCGCTGCGCAAGCTAGCCCGGAAGCCACAAGTTGTGAGGAACGTTCACGCAGCACGGTGACGGCCGCTGCGCCGGCCAGCGCGTACCCCGGCACCGCCAATGCCACCCATTTCTGGCCGTCACGCAGAATGCCCAGCCCCGGTACTTCGGTGATGAGCCAGCTGGTCAGCGTCAATCCCGGGCCCGTTGCCAGTAGTGCCGGAATGACCACGGCCGCACCGGCGATGCCGAGCAACCCGAGCGCTGCCCGGGCGCGCCACAGCACCACTGCGCCCACGGCCACCACGGCCAGGAGTACCGCCGAGAAGGCCAACGCGAACAGTGTCGTGCGTGAGGCAGGTACAGCGGACGCGTTCCATATACCGCCCAGTGAGGCCAGGCTTCCGAGCGTGCCCAACCCGGGCTCGGCGCGCGCCGCGAAGGCATGGACCCCCGCCTCGTCCCCGGCAGGTATGGCGGTTCCCAGCCCCGAGGCCACCAGCCACGGCATCGCGGCCAGTAGCGAGATCGTCAGTAGGCCTAGCCGTGACCGTAGGCCCGGTGCCGCCGCAAGCCCGACGATCAGCGCGAGCACCGTTCCGGTGGGCGTCAATCCGGCCAAGGCGACCCAGAATGCCAGCGTGCACCAGGTGTCGATACCGGATGCCGATCGCAGCCGGATTGTCGTCAGCGCAACCCACGGCAGGCACCCGTAGCCGACCAGCAGGCTCCAGTGTCCTTGCAGAAGTCGTTCGGCCACATAGGGATTCCAGATTGCGATGGTGGCCGCTACCAGCTCGCCGGGAATCCCTGCAGTGGGAACCAGGTGGCCGACCAGGCGCGCCGCCCCCCAGCCGGCAAGCCATAAACCCACTGCGAGAAGCATTTTGACGAGAATTCCGCCGTCGACAAGCGTTGTCACGAGGGCGATGAAGAAGTCCTGCGGGACGGCGCGCGGAGCTGCTTCACCGACCCCCAGTGCCGCGTCGGTCAGGTACGAGCGCGGGGTCGAGACGGCGTCGCGGATCAGCAGATAACCGGGTGCGGCAAGTGGCGCGGTAATCGCCGCCGCCAAGCCAAATGCGTACAGCGGCGCAATAAGGCCTGTGCGGCGCAAGACGTCCCGGCTAGAGGTGGTTTCGGGGCGACGGGAACTTGTCGGTGTCGGCCTCGCTGGCGGAGGGTTTCTCCGGGCTCCGGCGGCCGAAGAAGCCGTGATCCACCGTGTCCAGACCGGGATCGATCAGTGCGGACTCGGCCCGCAGGCTGAACGAGCCCAGCAGGCCGCCGCCGACGAGGGCCACGACGCCCAGGGCCGCAAACGTGATGGGCAGGATGTTCGACCAGATGGAAAGGCTGTCGCGGGTATCGCGGGCCGCCTTCACCTGCTTCTCGACGGTTTCGTCGTTCGACTGCACGGTGTAGTCGACCATCGGAACCTCAGGCTTGAGCGCGTCACGCGAGTAGTAGTGCAGCGCATGCTCTTTGCTCTTGACGATGATGCCGCTGACCGGGTCGACCCAGAACTCGCGCTGTGCCGCGTAGTAACGGGTCATGGTGATCTCTTCGTCCTCGCGCTCGGCCTCCACACCCCACTGCACGGCGCGCGCCGTCACTTTCGAGTCCTCGTCCTTGTCGTACAGCGAGGGGTAAGAGACAGGCTCCACCAGCTTGCCGTTGGCGTCGTAGCCGACATTCTGGGTGAAGTGGTAGGCGGTGAGCCCGTTGACGTCTTCTTCGCCGGTGTAGTTGGCATCGAAGGCGCGTTGGGCGACCACGTCGAAGTACTGGTAGGTCTTCTTCTCGGTGTCGAAGGGGAACCGGTAGCTCAATCCCTCGTGCTTGAGCGCGATGGTCGTCGGGGGCGTCTCGTCCTCGATGGCGCGCGGCTTCTGCACGCTGCCGCCGGGGTTGTCATCGCTGGAGATGGCCTCGGCGGAGTGACGATCGACGGTGACGGTGTCGACGGTGGCCAGAATCAATCCGGCGTCGCCCTGCTTGTCGGTCCGTCGCAGGGTGATGCCCGCCTGCAGGCCGACCTTGGTGGCATCGGCGGGGCTGACCGTGCTGATCTGCTCCTGCAGTGCCAGCGGCTTATCCGGGTCGGCGATGAACTTCTGTCCGGACAGCGACGCCGGGTCCAGGGCGCGGCCCTTGCCCTCACTCACCAAAGTCGCGTCCCAGTCGAGCGGAATCTTCGCAAGCCGGTTGCTGGTGTACGTGCTGAGCAACAGCGCGGCGATGATAAGAGCCGAGCCGAGCCCCAGCAGTCCGCACGCTGCGATACGCATCATGACCCCGCGGTTCACAGTCGCCGAACCCTCCTTAACGTGCGGTAACCCTGGTCCCGGCGGTGGCCGGATGACACTGCATGCCCAGGGCAAATCTGTCTGACCCTAACAGCCGCTGCCATCAGGTGGTCATTCGGCGATGTTACGGATTCACCGGTCTCGTTCTGGTCAAACGCCGCCGGATCGACTTAGAACCGTACCCTCGGCGGGGTGACAGCAGCGCACGTATCGGCTCCGGCCGTCCATGCCCGGGGCTTCGTCCCGGCATTGGAGGGCATGCGCGCCTGTGCCGCGATGGGGGTCGTCGTCACACACACCGCATTCCAAACCGGCCACAATGGCGGCGTCGACGGACGCATTCTGGGCCGCTTTGACCTGGCAGTGGCAGTCTTCTTCGCGCTATCGGGATTTCTGCTGTGGCGGCCACACGCGCTGGCGGCACACGATGGGCCCGCACCCCAGTCGACCGGGCGGTACTTCGCGTCGCGGTTCGTCCGTATCGTCCCGGCCTACCTGGCCGCAGTCTTCGTCATCCTGTTGCTGCTGCCGGACGCTGCGGGGGCCAACTGGGTGGTCTGGGCCGCCAATCTGACGCTCACACAGCTGTACGTTCCGCTAACACTCACGGCGGGTCTGACACAGATGTGGAGTCTGGCCGTGGAGGTCGCGTTCTACATCGCGCTGCCCGCCATCGCGCTCATCATGCGGCGGGTACCGCTGCGCTGGCGTGCACCGGTACTGGTGATGGCCGGAGCCGCCAGTTTCGGGTGGGCGTTCATCCCCTTTCACACCACTGTCGGCATCAATCCGTTGACATGGCCACCGGCCTTCTTCTCGTGGTTCGTGGCGGGCATGCTGCTGGCCGAGTGGAGCGCCGCACCACCCGGCTGGACGCTGCGCCTGGCGCGCCGACGGGTGCTGCTTGCCCTGGTGGCCCTCGTCGCATTCGCGGTGGCCGCGTCCCCCTTGGCCGGCCCGGAGGGCCTGACGCAGGCACCACCGCATCAGTACGCCGTCAAGATCGCGATGGGGGCGACGCTGGCCTGGGCGCTGCTGCTGCCGTTGACACTGGACACCCCGGGCACGCCGCACCGGATACTCGGCAGCCCCCTGATGGTGACACTCGGGCGGTGGTCCTATGGCCTGTTCATCTGGCATCTGGCGGCGCTGAACATGGTCTTCACCGTGATCGGTCGTTTTCCGTTCAGCGGTCACTTCCCACTGGTGCTGATTCTGACGTTGATCTTTGGCTTCGCGATGGCCGCTGTCAGTTACGCGCTGGTGGAATCCCCGTCACGTGAAGCATTACGACGCTTCCAGAACCGGCGCGCTGGTTTTCGGGCAGGGAGCCGCACCGCGGCGAAGGCCACGGTGGCCACCGAGATCAGCGCCAACAACTGAATCCACCACGAGTGGCCGGTGTAGCCGCCCACCGATCGCCACGGATGTCGTGAGAGAGCCGCCCCGGCCAGGAGAAGCGAGCCGCCCGATATATATGCGCCTGCTGCTGTGAGCGCGCGGAGTGGCCAGCGTGTTCCTACCTTGAACGCCAGTGCCGCCAGGCCCACCACGGCGCCGGTGATGCCGCTGATGGCGGTGAGGGCGGCCAGCACCGCGACACCGGTACCCGGGCCGGAGCCCCAGGGGATCACCTGGGGCAGTGTGGTTCTTCGCCGCGCCGGGATTAGGGCAAGCAGCCCAAGGACGGGAAGCAGCGCCAGTCCGCCGAAGAGTCCCGTTCGGTACCAGGTGTCGAGGCCGAAGGTCAGCGTGATGGGGCCGCCGACGCCGGCGGGAAGCATCCAGCCCTGCTGCCACCCGTTCACCCGTATCGGCTTGAGCGCGTGTCCTTGCCCGTCGCGGGCAGTCCACCCGGGGTTGATGCTTTCGGGGACCACGAGCACCCGGTCCTGCGGGGCGGGATCCGCGGAGACCTCGCGTCGTGCCGCGTCCCATCTGCCCTTGACTGCCGCTGTCACGGTGGCGGCGGACGGTGTTGTGCCCGGTGCGGTGAGCTGGACACCGTCGACGATGAACTGCTGGCGTGGGTTGACGGTGACGTCCTGAGGCCCCGCGCCCGTTTCGATGGGTGTCGTATCGCACGGTGCGGCCTGGATGGCACTGCCGTCCAATAGTTTCCGCACTGTGGTGGTGATGGACATGGGGATGAAGCGCCCGGCAAGAGCCAGCACCGGCCCATCAGCGCATCCAATTTTGATCACACGGTTGTCGTTGGTGTTTGCGTTGGCGGGTGCGACCGGTCGGCCGCTGGTGTCCAGTGCGACGAGCTCGGCAATACCGGGTGGCTTGTTCTGATCGGTTCCGAGCGCGGTCCGGTCGATGATGTCGGTCCAGTTCATCACCGTGACGGTGATGGTGTCGGTGACGCGCGGATGCAGAGCCAGCGTGGAGGTGTCGGCCTTGGGATCGATGGAACGCACCTGCGGACCATCCCCGAGATCGATCGCTACCTGCTTGGGGTGTGCGGGGACCTCGGTGCTACTGGGGCGCAATCGAATACCACCGACGGCGACGGGTTTGGGAAGTTTGATCACCAGAGAGGGGAGGTGCTCGCGAAGTACCGAGTTCTGTGGTGCCGTCCAGGCGGTGCCCGGATCGCCGTCGGTGGCCGCATAGGACGAGCCCCGCAGGTCAATCAGGTCGGCACTGCCGGAGGCCGTGGTGGTTCCGGGCTGCGTGATCAAATCGCGCAGCTGCGGCCCGGAGCGGGCCCGTACCCAGAGCGAAGGCGTAAGCGAAACAGGCTGGGGCACAGTCAGTGTCCGGATGAAGGTGCCCGGCTCCTCGGGAGAGAGCGAGAGCGTCCCCGCGCAGCGCAGTCTTTCCGGTGACGGCATGCAGCCGGGCCGCCCCTCCAGCGGTGATCCCAGGTCCCAGCCAAGCACCGCGGCTCCCGCGGGCGGCGCGGGAATGATTGCGCTGTGGCGTAAATCGACGGAATGGGCGTATCCGGCGGCATCGTATTGAGTGAGGGACAACTCGGTGATCCCGAACTGCACACCCGAGGTGCCGTCTTCGGTACCGGTGGCCGTCACCTTGATCCAGTTGGTTTCCCCCGGCCGCAGCGCGATGTCCAGGGGTTTACCCGGCTCATCGAACCGCACCGATGTGGTGCCGTTGTCGGTCTCGACCTCCAGCCGCCGCACCTGCGCTCCCAATGCGGTGGCGCTCGGTGTCACGGTCAGGATCGCGTTGGTGATCGGCCGATCCAAGTCCACTCGGATCCATTGTCCAAGAGCGGCTTCCAGTGAGCTGCTGACCCAGCTTGTCGCGTTGTCGCGGTCGATGACGGCCGCAGTGCTGGTGCCGGGTGCCACATTGGGCAGCGCCGTGGAATCCGAGGCGGAACTGGACGCGGTGATGGTTCCGCCGGTCCAGCTTCCGTTGACGAGGGGAACCCCGGTGGCGGGGTAGTCGGGCACCCGGTTGAAGGTGCGGCGTTTGTCCCCGGGTGCGCGGATGGCCGAGGAATGGTCGTCCACACGCCCGTAGTCGGTCTCGCGAGCCAGCGGAGTGTCGGTGACCATCGCGGGCCCGGGACGCAAACCCGCCTGCGCGGCGTCGGTGGCCAACAGGGACGGGCCCAGCGGTGGCTGGTTCAGCTGGCGGCGCCGCTCGCCCACGCGCAGCAGGGCCTCGGGTCCGCCCGCTACCCGGGGCATGCTGTCGATGTCCGTGAAATACGGTTCTCCGTAGGCTTTTTGCCGCCCCACCGCATAGATCTCGACCGCCGGATACTTTGGGCGTAGGTCGCTGTCGGCGACAAAGCCCTCCACCGTCCCGGCCCCGACGGGGTCGCCGAACTGGGCGACCTTGGTCAGTCCGGGGGATCCTTCAATGGTGTGGTGCACCAGGATCGGGCGGGCGGAACGGGACGTATCGGGATCGAGGTCGTTGCGCACCACCAGGTACGAGATGCCCTGCTGCTCCAACGTGTCGGCCAGCCCGTCCGAGGGACGGCCGGCGGCGAACAGCTGCTGCACGGAGTCGATGGCACGAATAGTTTCCGGTGGTGTCAGCGGGATGGAATCGCGTACACCCCAAGGGGTTTGGCCCAGAGCCTGCAGGGGTTCGTCGCGGGTGAGGCCCCAGGTCTGGATTGCGAACGGGGCTCCCGGCACCACGAGTGCCCGCCCGCCGTCATCATGATCCGCCAGCCAGTGCGCCGTGTCCTGCCAGTAGCCGGGGATGGCATCGAAGCCGCCGCGGGGCACCAGCCGGCCCGTCCAGGCAAGAGAAGTACTCGCGGCGAGTGCCACGAACACGGCGATCCCCAAAGCAACGGCCCGATTGCGCTCCGGGCGTGCCAGCGCGGCGAGCCACTCGCGTACGGGCACGCTTCCGGGCAGCGGTATCCGCGATAACGCGTGCGCCAGGCCAAGGATAAGTGGTAGACGAATCAGCGGCTCGAGCTTGTGCACATTGCGCAGCGGCGTGCCGCTGTCGTCCAAGAAGAATTGGATCTGCTGGCCCACAGGCGATCCGAGTGCTCCGGTATATCCGGCCGTCAGCAGCACCAGGCCCACCAGAAGTATCGCGACCAGCCGTCCGCGAGCCGGCATACCCCGCATGGCCAACCCCGCCATGCCGGCGGCGGCGATCATCGCGGTGGCTATGACCATGGCCGACTGGGTGACCAGTGAGGACCCCGCTGTCGCGGTCGGGGCCACGAACGGGGTCCAGCTGTCGGTTCCGCGCAGCACCTCGGTGAGCGAGGTCCACTGCGTGGTGACACCGGAGGATTCGATGAAGTCCAGGAACCGCGGGCTGATCTTGCCGAAGATGAGCAGGGCAGCGATCCACCATGTGGTGGCCAGCGCCAGACAGGGAATCCACCATGCCGTGAATCGCCACCACGTGCGGTTCGGCCTGTGGGCCAGCCACCAGATGAAGGCCACCCCGCAGGCCAGGGCGGTGGCGACGGCGTTGACCGCGCCCATCAATGCGACCGCGGCTGCCGACAATGCCGCGGCCCGGCGTGGAGGCATCCGGCCCTGGAAGACCAGGATGACCGGCAACAGCACCCACGGGGCCAGCATCATGGGCAGCGTTTCCGACGAGATGGCGCCCAGGGTCGTCAGCACCCGGGGGGACAGCGCAAAGGCGGTCGCCGCGATGAGCCGTGAGCCTCGGGTACCGATACCCAGCGCCTCGGCGACCCGGATGACACCCCAGAACCCGGCCACGATGAGCAGCGCCCACCACAGCCGTTGCGTCACCCAGGCCGGCACCCCGAGCAGGTGACCCATCGAGAAGAAAGCGCCGTGGGGGAAGAGGTATCCGTAGGCCTGGTTCTGTGCCTGCCCGAACGGCAGATCGCTGCTCCACAGGTTCAGGGCTCGCGCGGCGAACCGCAGCGGATTGATCGCCAGATCCAGCTTGGTATCCGGTGATATCTGTCCGGGTGATTGGGCGAAGGTCAGCAGTAGGGCGAGTACCGATGCGACCGCGAGCCACCGCCGGCTCAGCGGGGAAGAGTCAAGGCGGTGCGTCACGGTCCAGGACGGTTCAGGAAATGCGGCGCGGCGCTGCCGGGAGCCGCGCGATGTCAGCTCCGATTGCCGTAATCGGGACGGTTGAGGATTGCCGTCGACGGATCGATACCGGTCACAACGGGCTTCTTGTCCTGTTCAACCGACAGCGTCAGGCCGAAGACGGCCGCAGCGCCCAGCAGCAGACCGATCAGCACGCTCGCGGCGGCTGGCACCACAAATCTGGTCATCGGAGCTCCTCTGGGTCATGCAGATACCAGCGGCCAAACTAGCACGTCCGAAGATGGTCGCGATTCTCCGGCGGACCACGCCGCGGGCCTGCGGATACTCGATGGGGGCGAGTACGGAACATGGAGAACCGTGAAGAGACCGGCATGGCGGGTGGCTACCTGTGGTCCCCGACGGCGCTTCGTGCGGAATAATGGCCGCCCATGACCGGTCCATACAACTACGGACCGGCGCCGGACTACGACGCGGAGTTCGCCGCCGCGCACAACCCGGCGCTACCTCAGGATCAACTGCTGCGGCTGTGGCACACACGCCCCGATCTGCGTGAGGCGCTGGCGCAGTTGCCCGCGTGCCCGCCCGCGCTGGCCGCGCAGGTGCAATTCTCCGATCCGTGGCGTGACCCCAATGCGCGATCGCATCGCGGGATCATCATGGCCTTCGCGATGCTTGCTGGTCTGCTCGTGATCGTCGGCCTCGGCTACGTCGGATACATGGCGGTGCGTGGGGACGGATCCGCCCAGCAGCCGACGCACGGAATGCTGCCGCCGAATGACCCGAAGGTGACGAGCAGTGCCGCGGCGACCGCCACCACGGCGCCACCCGCTGCGCCCTCGAGTGCCGTTAAGCCGGTGGATGTGTCCACTAATTGCGTTCAGGCCGAGGACGGCACCGACAGCAACGGGGTGAAATACGTCTACGACCCCGCCAAGGCGTTCGACAACGACCCACTCACCGCGTGGCGGTGCCAGTGGAAGGAACAAGACGGGCAGTCGATCACGGCCAAGTTCGATCATCCAACACTCATCACCTCGGTGGGGTTGATCCCCGGATACGCCAAGACCGATATCGACGGATCGGACCGCTTCGCTCAGAACCGCAAGATCACCCGGGTGCGTTGGGAATTCAGCGACGGCAGCTCGGTCAAGCAGCAGGTTCCGGTGAGTCGTGCGCTGGCGAGTATCAAGGTGAATGTGGTGACTGATTCGGTGACCATGGTCATCGAGGCCACCGAACCCGGGGTGTCGATCGTGAACAAGAGCGGCCAACGGCAGGACGCGTTCAACGGCCTGGTCTCGGTGAGCGAGATCGAGATCATGGGCACCCAGCCTCCCGCTGCCCCTGCCCTCGCCCCTGCACCGGCACCTGCTCCTGCACCTGCGCCGGCACAGACACCCCCGCCCGGACCTCCGGCACCGGCGCCGTCGGCTCCCGCCGCACCCGCGCGGTCGTAGCGGGACGTACCCAAAAACATTCGAGCACTTCTAAGTCCATTCCCAGGAATTGGGATTACGTTGGACGCGTGGCCGAGCTCAACCGCAGGACCGTGCTTACCACCGGGGCAGTCGCGGCGGGTGCCGCCGCCCTGGGCTTCGGGGGATACGAACTGCTCCGCACGCCGGGGCGTACTGATTCGCCGGCGGCAAGCGGGAACAAGCCGAACATCTTGGTGATCATCGTGGATCAGATGAGGGCCCCGCAGTGGTTCCCCGATATCCAGAAGCTCACCAACCTCTTGCCGAGTCTTAGCCGATTGCAAAGGGAAAGCGTTACTTTCGCATCGCACTACACCGCGTCGAACATGTGCACTCCATCGCGAGGAGCCATGACGACGGGGCTGTACTCGCACCAGACCGGCTGCCTGTTCACCGGCGAAGGGCCCAGTGAATCGAGCCTGGCTCCGCAGTTCCCCACCTGGGGCACCATGCTGCGACAGCAGGGGTACCGTACCTGGTGGTGGGGTAAGTGGCACCTGGGAGACTGGAGCGATACCAATCCCGAAGGTCTTGACGCACACGGTTTCTCGGGTGGAACCTTCCCCTCGCCCAATGGGGCTCCCAACCAGGGATTGCAGAAGGACCCGGGGATAGTCGATCAGTTCACAGGGTGGTTCGACGCCGAAGCGGGCAAGGGGCCCTGGTGCACCACGGTGTCACTGGTCAATCCGCACGACATCTGCTGGTGGCCGAGAAACCCTCTTCCGGAAGATGTTCCGCACTGGTTCGATAATGTCCCCGCCAATTTTCAGACGCCCGATGAGCTGCGTCAGCATCGCAAGCCGCAGCTGCAGATCGACTACGCCAATTTCATGTCGCCGATCATGACCGGCGCGGTGCCCTATTCAGGTCCGGACATGGCCCGCCAATGGGCCCGCTGCCTGGACATGTACCTGTGGCTACAACAGCAGGTGGACGCCCAGATCGGCCGGGTTCTCGACAAGCTGGCATCGCGTCCGGACGTCGACCGCAACACGGTGGTCGTGTTCACCTCCGATCACGGTGAGTACGCAGGCTCACATGGGTTGCGCGGCAAGGGTGCTACCGCGTACGAGGAAGCCATCCGCGTTCCGCTTTACATTCGGGATCCGCACGGCGTGCTCACCCCGAAACCGGGGGAGACGCGCACCCAACTGACCTCCAGTGTCGACCTGGCACCCCTGCTGTTGACCATCGGATCCGGGGGCAACGGATGGCGTTCCGATCCGCGATTCTCGTACCTGGCCGCGCGCGCCGATATCGCCAATATCGCCAAAAACAATGTGGCGGGACGCAAGTGGATTGCACACGTCACCGATGACATGTCGGTGGAGGAGATGACCACGCTCATGAAATCTCCACACACACAGAAGTTGATGGGTGAGATCGCGCCACCCAGTGAGATTCCCACCTCGGCGCCCAGCCACATCGTGGCGGTCCGCACCGCGGAAGCCAAGCTGGCCAACTACTCGTATTGGAAACCCGGCGGCATGCAGGTCGATAGCACGCGGCCGTCGGATCGCGAATTCTACGATTATTCAACGCTTTCCGGGCAGCAAGAAATCGAGAACCAAGCAGGCCGCGGCGGTAAGGAGGCCGAGCTGCAAGGCCTCATCGACAACGAGGTACTACCCGAAGTGCAGGCCCCATTGCCGACGTTCCTTGGGCAGGCACAGGAGCAGGGCCTGGCGGATATGCAGAAGCTGATGGTGCTGCGCGGCGGATAGTGGCCGCCGCGCGGCGAGCGTGAAGTTACGGCGGAAATTCGGATGATTTCCCGCAACAACTTCACACTCGGCGCGGGCTACTTGGGCGGCAGCGAGCCGGCGTAGACCAGGGCGCGCTTCACCCACGCCTCCAGCTGCCGCTTGGTGCGCACGCCCTCGGCCTCGATGCTCAGCCAGCCGGCCATCTCGCGCCCGCCCATCACCATCCGGCTGACGTGAGTCTTGGTCACCAGAGCCTCGGTCTCCGTGGGATCGCAGCGCGCCAATAGGCCGCCCTCGCGTTTCGCGGCGACGGTCATGTGCCCGTCGACCAGAAACGCCAGGCCGCCGAACATCCGTTTCTCGGTGACGCCCTTGGTTGTGGCGATCACTTCACGGATGCGCTCCACCAGGTCCTCGTCGTAGGCCATGGGGCAATTGTGGCGCGCTGTCGATTTCCGCGCGACTCGTTCGCTTGTATCAACTTCTCCCAAAGGGGTTTTGATTGAAGCGTTCGTAATGGGCGTCCTCGTCATCGAGTGAGGGACGCTGCTGTGGGCGTTGTTGTGCTGGCTGGACAGGGGGTGGCTCCGTCGGCATGCCAAGGCCTGGTGCACGAGATTGCGGCGCTGACGGCTGCCGGGTGAACATTTCGCGGGCTTGGGGGTTGATTGCCTCTGCTGCCTGCTGAAGTTCAGCGCGTGTCGCGAGAAGGCCCTCGAAAAATTGATGGGCAGCATCAGAGGCCCGATACGCCGCGGCCTGGGCGGTCTCGGCGATCAGCGTTCCGAGTCGCCCACGATCCATGCGTGCTGTCGCTTGGTGAAGCTGGATGCCGAGGACCATTCCGTTTGCGTTTACTCGGACGCGGACCATCCGATCCATGGATTCGGCCTCGGCTTCTATCGCGTCGATCCTGCTCATCTGCGATTCCAGCTCCGCCACTTGGGCGCGCACACGCTCTGCGATTTCTTTGAGGTGATCGGGCTCGTCAGTCATTGGGTAGTCGTTCCATGGCGCGTCGGGCCGCCTTTCGAACCAGAGAATCCGGGTCGTGCACAAGGGGTTCGATGAGATGGCGAACGCCTGGCGCCTTCGCTTGGACGAGTGCTTTGATTGCGAATCCGCGTGCCGGCCCGTCCAGGTATCTGACGAGCAATTGATGAGAGTCGTGTGTTTTGACTTTTCCTAGATATTGAATGACCGGAATAATTGGTGTACCCGCTGGCAGATCGGGAATGAGCGCAACGATTTTTGAGAATTCTTTTGGTCCGCATATTAATTTGAGGCCTCCGAGAGCCCAATCGATCTGTCGCAATGGTAGGGGCGGCTGATGTTGGACCTGGCTGATAAGGAGGTCAATTGCTTGCTGATTTCCCCGTGCTGCAGGGTCGATGAGGTTGCGGATTAGCCCAGATCGGATAATCGAGCGGTGTCCATGGTCTGGTTCCGGCCCGGGTATACGTTCTTCCAAATGAGATAGCCAGTCTATGAAGACAGGAATGGCCTCGGGAATCGTTGCGGGACCGTTCGCGAGCGCATCTAACGTGTAAGCGCGCACGCCAACCTTTGCGAGGTCGTGCATGATGCGTTTATCAAACCCACGCTCTCCGTGAACATACTGGGAGGGAATATTGTCCATCCAGTCGTCGCCCTGCGGTATGCCGATGTAATTAGAAGTATGCATCATCAAGTTCCTTCCTGACGACTTGAATCTGCCCGTTGTTCACCATCTCTTGGATCTTCGGGTCATTGATCGCGGTGCGATGGTCAACGACCAGGGTCATCGTGTAGCCGTTCTGTCGCGCCCACTCAGCCTCCGCGAGAATCTGTACGCGATCAGGCCTGATTTCGTTGGTGTTCTTAACCTCTATGACCTGCCGGTTCACGTCATCAATTCGATCAGGTACGACCTCGCGTGCTACGGGCCCGGAGCCCGTGTCGACGATGACTCGCACCTCTCTCTTGCGGCCTCTGGGATCGATTCCTGCTCGCCGCTCCCCTTCGTCGCCAGCGGCCTCATTTTCTTCTTTCGTGCGATTGCGAATGGGGTCCGTTTGCCTGGGAATTCTGTCCAGGAGATTTGACAGAAACTTGGCATCCGTTGTCGCAAGGTTGTTGATACCTTCGTTGGATTCGGCTGCTTGGTCTACCTTTTGGTTGATCGACTCCATGAGTTTGTCGTTAGCTTTGGCGTATTCCCTTTTATTGAATTCAATTAATCGATCGATACCTTTTCTTATCCGATCGCCAAAAGGAAGTCTGCGCGCCAGTACCTTGTCCACTTCATAGGATAGGATAATGTAGTGCAGTATCGTAAGGGATTGCTGACCTAACTTCTTCATCTCGTCGGCCTTTGAACCTACGGCTTCGCAGGCGACGCCCAGGTCAGAAGCGACCTCCCCTTTGAGTGCGCCACATACATTGGCGATTTCAGTGACCATTTCATTGATCTCTGGATAGCCTTTTTGTCGATCTTCAGTGAAGATCGCCGTGCAGGCGTTCCAGAGATCGGTTGCTTGCTTCTGACTGTCTGTGCCGAAGGAACTGAAGGCGGATCCGGCCGCACGAATTCGACTCTCGTCGCAATCAGCCCATTCCTTTTTTACATAGTCGGCAATGAGAGACCAATGGTCTGGTTTGGAGTTGTTTCCGCCGACGGAAAGCTGGCTGGGGTGCATGGCGTGGTTGATCTTGCTCCCCGAGGGCGGTGGCGGAGTGCGTTCTTGAGGGCCCGTTGGACTCGACTCGTTCTCCGCTCTGGCCTCGTTGAGCCCTGCTTCGTGTACCAACTTTGCAAGGACCGTAGCTGCCATCACCCCAAGGGAGCCGACTTCGAACACATCGGACGCGGATTGGTCATAGCTGGAGCTCCAGCGCGGTCCACCGGTTGCGTAGCCACCCGCTGATCGAGAGACATTCAGCTTCTGGTCAAGTGCGGTGAAGCGGGCTTCGAAGGAAGTGGCCGCCTCTGCAAGTTTGGTGGCGACGGAGTAGAACCATTCTGGATCGGCCTTTGTCATGATTACGCCCCCGGGAACATTTCGCGGTTCTTCGTCCTCGCATCGAGGTAGTTGCCGTGAGTGATCTTGATTCTGTCGCGCAGTGCCCCAAGTGATTCAAGATGCTGTGTGAATTTGGTTCGCCACTCAGCGTTTGCTTCCATGAACTTTTCTGCGCCTTGTCCCTCGTACTGAGACAGGACGCCCTCCGCCGTGCGCTCGACATTTTTCGCCTGATCGGTGAGCGATTCTATTTGCTTGGTCAGGAAGTCGATGTGTTCTTGCATCGCGTCCAAGTCATACGTACGTTCAGCCATATCAACCCCGCTAGCTATCCGTTGAGGCGATGGCCTGCGTGGTCAGCTGTTCCTGATCAGAGTGCAGCTTCGCGGTTCTGAGCAACAACTCAGCATGCTCCGACAGCGTATCCAGGTGGGATGCGAGCGTCTTGCGAAGATCGTCCCATGCCGTTGCCGCATCGTTTGCAGCTGAGCCAGTCCATACACCCTGAAGTGTTTGAGCCCGCCGATGGATTTCGGCAACAGCCGTCTCGATCGTGCGATGATGCTGGCGCAGCTCGCGTGCCCCTTGCTCGAGCGCGGTTGTCGACACACGCAGTCGTTGGTCTGCCATGAATCCCCTCCCTGCCCAACCCGCCAACAGCTCAAAGGATGTCCAATGGAATGGAGATCGACAGCATCGCCGCAAGCACAAGACGATGTGGACAAGCTGTTTGGCGATGCTATCAAGTTCGTCGCGGTGGAGCTTGCGCATGCCGATGACTTCGCACCGTTCATGATGGTCATTGGGCTCGCTGGTGATGTATCGGTACGACGGTCGGCGATAGCTGCGATGCCGCAGGATGAGCCTGGAATCATTGATGGCCTGGAACTGCCCAGCGACAGGCAGCAGCTGCGAGCGCGGGCCGCTGTATTAGACGTGACTGCCTCGGTGCCTGTGGCAGGAGATGCCATCAAGATCAAACTTGAGCATTCCGAGGGAATCGCTATCGACATGCTTGTGCCTTATCGAATCGATTCGGAGGGTGCGACGATTGACGTGCAAGCTGCGAATGCGGCGCGCGCTGAACTGTTGTTGTGGGCCCCGAATATTCGTGGGGACGGCTAGCACACAAGTCATCTATGGGCTGATCTGGAAACCCTGGAACATGACGTCGATGTCGGCGCTGAATAGAGGTACATCGCTAAGCTTCATCTGGTTGCGCAGCTGTACGGGGTAATAGTTATCACCGGAGTGGTAGGTCACGTTGAGGTAGTCATACTGTTGACCTCGTTCTTCAGCGGTGCCGATCAGCCGGGTGGCCTTTGTGCCGCAGATCTCAAGGGCCTCATCGTGAGTGATCTTTACTGGCCCGACGATATTGGTAAAGCTATTCAGCTGCTCCTGCGCCTGCTCGTAGCTAGGGGCAGAGTCCAGGGACATCAGCATGGTGAGGCTCCTGCTGATTCCGATCGTCTTAACCACCGCAAGCTTGTTATCTGTGCGCGCTGTCGCGGCCGGTTCCCAACCGGGCAGCTTGGGGATGGAAACGGTGAACGGTGCCTTGGGCGTACCTGCCCGCGTATAGGTCTCGCCCGTCACCGCCTGTGCTTGGCATGAATAGGACGTCGAATGTTCCGCAGTGGGTGCCCCGGACCGTGGCTCCGAACACCCGGCGAGTATGAGCGCACCAGAAGTTATGGCACGGAGGATGTTCCGACGGACGTCGTTGTGCATGCGCCGACTCTACGGTCCGATCTGCAGGTTTCGGAAAATCACGTCAACATCGGTACCGAATAGAGGAACATCGCCTGCGCCCATCTGATTGCGGAGTTGGATTGGATAGAAGACTCCGTTGGCCGGATACGCGAGGTTCAGATAGTCGAACCGCAGGCCTCGATTTTCGGCAATTCCGGCGAGTCGTGATGCCTCTAGGCTACAAACATTCACCGTTTCTTCTTGAACGATAGACACTGACGGGTCGAACCTAGTCAACTTGCTCAGTTGCGCGGAAGCTTTGTCGCGATCCGGCTCCGGCCGCAGAATTGACAGCGCAACATAACTCTGGGTTGTCCCGATCGTTTTCATAAGGGCGAGTTGGTTTTCCCTCAATGCAGTCGGAGCTGACCGCCAGTCTGGGAGTTTGGGGATAGAGACGGATAACGGGTGACCATTTGAGCGGAATTGGGTGTAGGCCCGCCCTGTTACGGATCGTGCCTGACATGAATACGTGGCGGTGGCCGCCGGGGTTGGTGTGCCTGGAACCTGATCCGTGCATGCCACGAGCACGAGTGAACCAGCAACGCACGCATACGCCGCGTATCGCCGCATACTGCCTCTCACAAATCGACTGTACGGGCGCGCGCTGTCGATTTCCGCGCGGCTCGTTCGTGGTGTCTGTAGGACACCCGACACCGGAGAGGCACCATTGACCCGTGGCGCACGACGAGATCGGCCGCATCTTCCGCGAGGAGCACGGCCGCACCGTGGCAACCTTGATCCGCTACTTCGGCAGCATCGACCTCGCCGAGGACGCCGTACAGGAGGCGTTCGAGGTGGCCATCGCGAAATGGCCAGGAGACGGTATTCCGCCCAATCCGGGTGCGTGGATCACCACCACGGCCCGCAACCGCGGCGTCGACAAATTGCGGCGCGACCAGCGGCGCGACGAGTTATCCAGAGAGGCAAGCGTTCTCGAGGAGGAGCGGCCGGAACCGCAGGAGGTGGGTCCGGTGCGGGATGATCGCCTGCGGCTCATCTTCACGTGCTGTCACCCGGCCTTGTCCCAGGAGGCGCAGGTCGCGCTTACGTTGCGCCTGCTCGGCGGACTCACCACCCCTGAAATCGCCAACGCATATCTGGTATCCGAATCGACCATGGCCGCCCGCATCACGCGCGCCAAGAAGAAGATCGCGTCGGCAGGTATCCCGTACCGGGTGCCGGGGGACCACGATCTACCGGACCGGTTGTCGTCGGTGCTGGCCGCGCTCTACCTCGTCTACAACGAGGGCTACGCGGCGTCCTCGGGTGCCACGCTCACCCGTACGGACCTATCCGCCGAGGCGATCAGACTGGCGCGGGTGCTGGCCGATCTCATGCCGGACGAGCCCGAGGTGCTGGGGCTCCTGGCATTGGTGTTGCTCACCGAGGCGCGCCGTAGCGCCCGTACCGATGCCAGCGGGGCGCTGGTGTTGCTCGCCGATCAGGACCGCACCCGATGGGACCGCGAGATGATCGACGAGGGGCACCAGCTGGTGCGGCGTTGCCTGAGACGCAACGCCCCCGGGCCGTATCAGATCCAGGCCGCCATCAATGCCGTGCATGACGATGCGCCCACGGCAGCACAAACCGACTGGAGCCAGATCGTCGCGCTATACGACCAGCTGACGGTGTTCACCCCCACTACCGTGGTCGCGCTCAATCGCGCGGTGGCCATTGGTGAGCGCGACGGCCCGCGGGCCGGACTGGATGTCATCGACCCGTTACGGGAGGACCTCGACGCGTATTACCCGTTGCACGCCGCACGCGCCGATCTGCTCACCCGACTCGGCCGGAATCGGGAAGCCGCTGAGGCCTACCGAAAAGCGTTGGTATCCACGGACAATGAGGTGTTCCGTGGGTACCTCGGCGACCGGCTGGCCCGGCTGGACACCGGCGCATGACACGATGGCCTCATGAGAATGCGCGCAGGGACAGTACTGACCGGTCTCGTTGTGGTGGCGCTGTCCGCCTGCGGCGGCAACACCTCGGAGCCGTCCAAGGAACCCTCGCCGTCGTCCTCGGGAAAGGCCCCCGCCACCGCAGCGCCCGCTGCTGACCTGGCCTGCCTGAGTACCCGTGACAGGCTGGCGCAGCTGCTCATGGTGGGCGTCAAGGACGCCGACGACGCCCGTGCGCTGGTGCGTGACCATCACGTTGGCGGCATCTTCGTCGGCAGCTGGACCAAGAAGGAGATGCTGACTGACGGCTCCCTCCACGACGTCGTCACCGCCGGTCCGATCCCGGCAGCGGTGAGCGTCGATGAGGAGGGCGGGCGGGTGTCTCGCCTCAAGGACCTCATCGGTCCGTCCCCGTCCGCGCGGGAACTGGCCGCTACGCAGACCCCTGAACAGGTGCAGGCGCTCAGCCAGGAGCGCGGTCAGAAGATGAAGGATCTCGGCATCACCATCGACTTCGCCCCCGATGCCGACGTGACCGACGGCGATCCGGACGGCGCCATCGGGGACCGCTCGTACAGCGGCGACCCGCAGAAGGTCGCCGAATACGCGGAGGCAGCGGTGCGGGGATATCAGGCCAGCGGTGTGCGCGCTGTGGTGAAGCACTTTCCGGGCCATGGCCACGCGTCGGGTGACTCGCACACCAACGGCGTGGTAACCCCGCCGCTGGAGCAGCTGAAGGACAACGATTTGGTGCCGTATCGCTCGCTGGTAACCAGCGGTGCCGCCGTGATGATCGGGCACATGCAGGTCCCCGGACTGACCGGTGACGACCCATCCAGTCTGAGTCCGGCCGCAGTCGACTTGCTGCGCAAGGGAACCGGCTACGGGGCGCCTGCCTATGACGGAGTGATCTTCACCGATGACCTGTCCTCGATGGCCGCCATCACCGACCGTTTCCCGATCGAGGAGGCGGTGCTCAAGTCGATCAAGGCCGGTGTCGACTGGGCGCTCTGGGTGAGCACCGAAAAGGTTGGTTCAGTCCTGGATCGCCTCGAATCGGCCTACAACGCAGGCGAACTGAACGGCGACGCGATCAACGCCTCGGTGCGCCGGGTGCTGGCTTTCAAGGGCGTCGCCGCCTGCGGCTAACGTCCCAGCGTCACGGGCAGGCTGCGCAGCCCGTGAATACCCATCCCGTCGAAGTACTCCGGCTCACCGGCCAGCGCTAACCCTGGGAAGCGTTCGAACAGCGATTGCAGCGCGGTATGCAGCTCGACGCGTGCCAGCACCTGGCCCAGGCACACGTGGATTCCGGTGCCCAGCGTGATGTTTTCGCGCGCGTTGGGCCGGGTGATGTCGAAGACGTCGGGGTTCTCGAACACGGCAGGGTCGCGGTTGGCTCCGCCGAGAAGTAGCAGCGCCGACTGGCCGGCCTCGATGGTGTGTCCTTCGATTTCGACGGTTTCGGTGGCGACGCGGGCCGACCACTGGTTCGAGGTGTCGTAGCGCATGAGTTCCTCGACGGCGTTGGGCCACAGGCTCGGATCGGCACGCAGCGCCGCCAGCTGCTCGGGGTGGCGAAGCAGCGCGAGGATAGCCTTGCCCATCAGATGTGTGGTGGTGACGAATCCCGCGCCCAGGAACACTGCAAAGAACATCTTGAGCTCGAAGTGACTCAGATCGCTGTCGAGAAGTCCTGTGGCCAGCTCACTTTCGGTGCCTTCACGGCGCAGACGGGCGACGTGTTTCTCGAGGTATTCGTCTATTTCCCGTAAAGCCGCTGTGCCGTCTTGATATTGGCGCCATGACGGGGCGGTGGTCGCGATCAGCTGGATCGCGCGATTCATCGCGGTATAGAGCAGTGAGTAATCCTGCGGCGGCACGGCGATCATCTCGCCGATCACGGCGATGGGGATCTTCGCGGTGAAATCGGGGATCAGGTCCGGGTGCGGATGCTGCTCCAGCGCGTCCAGATGGCCGTTCGTCACGTCCTGGATGCGTCCGCGCAGGGCTTCGATGGCGCGTGGGGTGAACGGCGCGGCGACGAGGCGTCGCAGCCGCCCGTGGTCGGGTGGATCGGTGATCAGAATGGACGGCGGTTCGGCGGGATTGAGCAGCTGCGGGTCGCTCCACGCCGCCAAGCGCTGAATGATCGGTGAGGAGGACCGGTGTTCGGGTTTGAACGTGACGAACCGGTTGTCGCGGAAGATCGTTCGGACGATCTGCGCATCTGCGGTGATCCAGCCATCGCCTGCCTGCGACATCCTTCCGCGGCCACGGATCTTGTCGATGATTGCGTAGATGCTTGCGGCCTGGGCCGTGTCGATTCCCAGCTGTGCGACGGGTTCACCGCGGCGGGCAGCCACTTTGAGGTACGCACGGGCCATCCCGTGCGTCACCGCCCAATGGGTGCGCTGTTTGATCCGGTCGTGCATCCGTCCGATCCCCGTGTCGGCTCGCTCGATGCCGAACGGACATCGCGCAGCCTCGAGATTAACTGCTGGCTCGTACCCGGGCACGGCCGAGGTTCACTGGCAGGCTTCCGAAGCCGTGCAGATTGACATGCTTGCCCGGGGTGGGATCGGCTGCCAGCGCCAGCTCGGGGAAGCGTTCGAACAGCGACTGCAGCGCCACCACACCCTCCATCCGCGCCAGACTCGCGCCCAGGCAGACATGGACACCACTGCCGAATGCCACGTGTTCTCGGGCGTTGGCGCGGCTCACGTCGAAGACGTCGGGCTCATCGAAAACAACGGGATCGCGGTTGGCCCCGCCGAGGAGTAGCACCGCCATCGAGCCGGCAGGCAGTGTGTGGCCGTCGAATTCGACGGTTTCGGTGGCCACCCGGCCGGTGACCTGCACCGGGGAGTCGTAACGCAGGATCTCCTCGACGGCGTTCGGCCAGCCTTCCGGATTCTCCTGCAGGTACGCCAACTGTTCGGAGTGACGCAGCAGGGCCACGATGCCATTCCCGATGAGGTTGACCGTCGTTTCGAATCCGGCACCGAGCAGCAGTGCCATGGTGGCCTTGAGTTCGCGGTCGTCCAGATCGCCGTCGCGCACGATGCTCGCCAAGATGCCGTCGATGGTCGGGTCTTGTGCAAGCTCGCGGCGCAGCCGGACCAGGTGAGCGTCGAAGTAGCGGTCGATCTCGATGAGCGCCTGGGTGGCATCGCGATACGCAGACCAGGTCATGCCGATGTCCAGCAGCGCCGCACCGTGATTGCCCCATTCCAGGAGGAACGGAGCGTCTTCGCGTGGAACACCGAGCATCTCGGCGATGATCGCCACCGGCAATTGCGAGGCATAGTCGTCGAGCAGGTCGGCTCGCTCCTTGCGTTCCAGGTTGTCGAGCAGCTCTAGCGTCACCTCACGGACGCGGTCCTCCAGCTTGCTTACCGCGCGTGGTGTGAACGCCCTCGACACCAGCTTGCGGAACCGGGTGTGTTCGGGTGGGTCGACGGCCAGCATGGCGGGAGGCTCTACCGGGTTGGGCAGACCTGGCTCTGTCCTGTTGAAGATCCACCGGCTGAGTCCCTGGGGGAGCACCGGGGAGGGAATGTTGTTGGGCGCCATGGTGATGAATCGATGGTCCCGCAGGATTTCGCGTGTCTGCGCCAGACCGGTGAAGACCAGGCCGGTGGCCCGGGCCGGAGCAATGGGGCCCACGGACCGGATCTGTTCGATGTACCGGTAATGGTTGTTGGCGCGATCCGGGCTGAGGAACAACGCCGCCAAGGGCATTTTGCGCACCTGGGTGAGCAGTCCGACGCGGCTGATGCCGTGCATGGTCACCCACCGCGACCAGTACTTGATCAGATCCCTGGATCGCATATTCGCCTCCGACGCTGGATGCTATTTGTCACGAGTCTAATAGTGACCGGCGGGGAAGGGAATGCCCGAAAAGGGGCGGGCACCAGCGCAGGTTCGGCCCGTCGCGGTCGCACCCGTCACATCGCTACTCGGGGGTGTCAAAGCACACAGTGAACAATGTGCCTTCCGGCCTTTTTAGGCGCGGCGTCCTATTGGGACTTCGAGTACCGTTTGCTACTGGTACGTCACGTACCATCTACGTTCGGTCGGGACCGTAGCAAAGCGTGATGGCTATTCGTTGCTGCTTGTTGTTGTCCGGCTGTCGTAGTTACGGCTACGCGGAGGTTGCGATGAGTGCGCTGGTGTCAGGGTTGCGTGTCGAGGAGTACCTGGACGAGACGGGCGCGATCTCCTTACCGGATGGCTACACCGTCAACCACTATTTGGAGTGCGCCGTCGATGGCGAGCACGACACTTTTGCCTACCGCTATGTCGATTTCAGCAGCGACCCGGAGGGCGCTCCGTCCGATCTGAACTGGCCCCAACTGCGGGCGCGTTCGCGTGCGGTCGCGGCGAGGCTTCAGCAGGTGACCACGCCCGGGGATCGGGTCGCGATCTTGGCGCCTCAGGGCCTCGATTACGTCGTCGGCTTTTTCGCCGCCATCGAGGCCGGGACCATCGCGGTGCCCCTTTTCGCCCCCGAACTTCCGGGTCACGCCGAGCGGCTCGATGCGGTGCTGACCGATGCCCAGCCGACGGTGGTGCTCACCAACGAGGCGGCCGCCGAATCCGTCAGCGGTTTCGTCCGGAGGCTGCCGCGCGAGCGCCGGCCCCGGGTCTTGGCCGTCGACGGCGTGCCCGACTCGGTGGGCGCGACGTATGTGCGGGTGACGCCGGATACCGATGACATCGCCTATTTGCAGTACACGTCAGGATCGACGCGAGTGCCCGCCGGCGTCGAGATCACCCATCGCGCGGTGATGACCAACGTGCTGCAGATGGTCATTTCCGTTGGTCTGGATGTGGATGTCCGCGGAGCGAGCTGGCTGCCGCTCTACCACGATATGGGCCTGCTCATGCTCATGTTCCCGCTGTGCGGGGGGCGGATGACGCTCATGTCGCCGATGTCGTTTGTGCGGCGGCCCGGTCGCTGGATCAAGGAACTCGCGGCCGCGTCTCATGTGGGCCGCACCTTTGGCGCCGCCCCCAACTTCGCCTTCGAGCTGGCCGCCGAGCGAGGCCTGCCGAAGGATGGCGAAGCCCTGGATCTGAGCAAGGTGGCGGGGCTGATCAATGGTTCCGAGCCGGTCAGCATCGCGTCGATCCGCAAGTTCAATGAGGCCTTCGGTCCCCACGGATTACCGGCCAACGCCATCAAGCCGTCTTACGGTATGGCCGAGGCGACGCTGTTCGTCTCCTCGATCGCGCCCGAAGCGGAGCCGTCCGTTATCTATGTGGATCGCGAACAGCTGGGTGCCGGATACGCGGTACGGGTGGACGCCGCCCATGAGAAGGCGGTGCCACAGGTGTCCTGTGGTCAGATCGCCCGCAGTCAGTGGGCGGTGATTGTCGACCCGACTGCCGGGGCGGAGCTGCCCGACGGACAGGTGGGCGAGATCTGGTTGCACGGCAACAATATTGGCCGCGGATACTGGGGCCGTCCGGAGGAGACGGACTTCTCTTTCCGCAACACGCTGCGGGCGCGCCTGGGCGAGGGCAGCCATGCCACCGGTGCCGGACTGGGCGCTGCCTGGTTCCGCACGGGCGATCTCGGCGTCTATCTCGAGGGTGAGCTGTACATCACCGGCCGGGTCAAGGATTTGGTGATCGTCGACGGCCGTAACCACTACCCGCACGACATCGAGGCCACCGTCGAGGACGCCTCTCCGGTGGTGCGGCGTGGATTCGTGGCGGCCTTCTCAGTGCCCACCAACGAATTGCCCGTGGGCGTCGAGGCAGGTGAAGGTGCCGGAGAGAGGTTGGTCATCGTCGCCGAACGCGCCGCGGGAGCCGGGCGGGCAGAACCGGGCCCCATCGTCGAGGCGATCCGGGCTGCTGTCTCTCGTCGGCACGCCCTGCCCATCGCCGATGTCCAGCTGGTTCAGGCCGGCGCGATCCCGCGCACCAGCAGCGGAAAGATCGCGCGCCGAGCCTGCCGCCAGGAATACCTGGACAACAAGCTCGGGACGCACGGCTCGTAGTTCGGCTGCCCGCACTGAGATCCTCCGCAATTTCTTTCCGACTTATGCGATGAGGTGTCGATTTCGGGCAGGTCTATTCGTAGTGAGGTTGAAGGGAAGCCGACCGGGCGTCCCCATCGCCAGAAGCGGATAGAAAGGACGACCATGAAGCAGTACCTACTCTCGGTCCACAGCTACGCGGAGAACGCAGCCGACTGGAGTGATGAGGATGTGCAGCGGCTGTACGCCCAGACCGGCGCGCTCAACGAGAGAATGAAAGAGGCTGGCGTCTGGGTGTTCGCGAACGGTCTGACCGAACCATCGGATGCGACCGTCGTCCGCAGTGTGGACGGAAAGGTCACCACCACGGATGGCCCTTACCTGGAGACCAAGGAACACCTCGGTGGTTTCTGGATCATCAATGCGCCTGACCTCGATGCGGCGTTGAAGTGGGCCGCCGAGGGGTCGGCGGCATGCGAGGAGCCCGTCGAGGTGCGGCCCTTCCAGGACGAGGAGGCCTGACATGAGCCGCTATCTGCTCTCGATTGTTTATCCACCTGATGCGGTGCAGCCCGACGATGCCGCCTTGGAGACCATCGGTGCCGATGTACAGGCTGTCACCCGCCGCATGCAGGAGGCGGGGGTGTGGCTCTTCGCCGCTGGTCTGCAGCCGGCCGCTACCGCGACCATGGTGAGTGCCAACGCCTCTGGGCATACCACGACCGACGGGCCGTACACCGAGACGAAGGAACAACTCGGTGGCTTCAGCATCATCGAGGTGCCGACCCTGGCCGAAGCCCAGCAGTGGGCCGCCGAGGTATCCCGTGCGGTGTGGTGCCCCATCGAGGTTCGTGGCCTGGACCGGGGTTGCGGCGAGGTCGACTGAGACTAGGCCGATGAGGCCGGGCGGTTGCGTTCCAGCACGGACTCGGCCTCGTCGGCCTGTTGCAGCAGGATCGGGTCGACGGTGTCATCGAGGGCCCGCGCCAACAGTCGCGATGCCAGCGTGACAGTCAATTGTTTTGCCTTCGAAGCATTTTCGGCGATCTTACCCCAGTCCTCGGACGCATAACCGGACTCGACGAAGGGCTGCCAGACGTCGGCCACGTAGGCGCCCAGCAACAGCTGTGCGATCTGATGTTGCAGCCGGTCCACTTCGCGCAGGGTCTCGGTGATGCGGGACATCGACATGCCTGCGGCGATCAGCAGTTCGATTGCGTCGAGGGTTTCGCAGTCGCGTACCGAGATCGTTTTCGCATCGACATCGGACACCAGCCCCAGCTCGGCCAGTGCCACATCGGCGCCCGTGCCGACGCGTGTGGTGAGCTCGGCGCGCGGCATCACCACCGGCTCTCCCGTGGCGAATGGGCTGAGGGCCTCGATCACCATCTTGCGGACGCTGTCCTCGGAGCCGCCGCCTGAGTCGATGACCCGGCGAATGACATCCAGCGGAAACCCCTGGGATTTCAAGTTCTTGACGTGATTGATGATCGCGACATGGTCGTCGGAGTAGATGCCGACGCGTCCCCGCTTCTCGGGTGGGGGTACCAGCCCGAGCGTCTGCCACTCGCGGATGTTGCGCGCCGTCATGGCCACGCGCTGCGCCAGCTGATCGATAGTCAGGTCCATCAGGCCTAAAGATTACCCCATTGTCCGTTACGGAAGTTTCCGTTACGTTTGTTCTTGGAACGTCAACGGAGAGGATTTCGATGACCGACACTGCCCAGGTGAGCTACCCGAAGACCCGTCGTATCGCGTTCGGATTCACCGACACACCGGCCGGGCCCAAGCACTTCGCGCAGAACGACATCGTGTTCAGTCACACGGTGGCCTTCCTGTCGGCGATCTTTCCGCCGGGGGAAGACATCTTCGTGCGGTCGGTGCGTCGCTACCGGGACAAGATCACCGATCCCGACCTCAAGAAGCGGGTGGCCGGTTTCATCGGCCAGGAGATGACGCATGGATTGCAGCATCGCGAGCTCAACGAACAGCTCGCCGAAATGGGATACCCCACCGCATGGTTCGAATACTTTCTGCAGAGCACCGAGCGTATGGAGAAGTTTCTCGACAAGCAGTATCCCGACCCGGATCGGTGCCGCAGAATTCGGCACCTGCTCTTGGCGTTCACCGTTGGGGCCGAACATTTCACCGCGGTGTTCGCGGAGAATGTGCTGGGACGGCCAGACATCCAGAAGTTGTTGTCGGATCCCGAAATCCGGAACATGCTCAATTGGCACGCGCTGGAAGAGCTGGAACACAAATCGGTGGCCTTCGACGTCTATCGCGATATTGGCGCGTCGGAGCAGCTGCGCATCCGCATGATGCGGCTCCTCTCCACGATCGCGGTGCCAGCGATCGTGGCCTCATCGTGGGTGTCGATCTTCACCACGGATCCGGTGGGGCGGCGCCAGCCGTTGCGACTACTGCGAGAGACCTTCGGGATGGTGCGCGGACCGCTGTTCCGAGGCATCTATCGGGAGATGAAGCCGTTCATGCGCAAGGGATTCCATCCGGATGACATCGACACCAATGCCCTCCTGGTCGAATGGCAAGAAAGGCTCTTCGGCGCCGAGGGTGAACTTGTCGGGCACCTGAAATGACCCTGAAGCACGACGCACGTCTCGTCTACGCCACCACCAAACCCGTTGTTCGGTCACTGATCACCAACGCAGCCACCGAAATGCGGGCCAAGGTTTCCGGTCGCCGGTTTCCGGGTGTGCAGGAAACTGTTTTCGATCCGATGGACCCGGAGACCGCCGCCAATCCATACCCGGGATATCGCATGCTGCTAGCTGGTGGCCGGGTGCATTACAACCGAAAACGCAATGCTTTCATCCTGTGTCGCTATGAGGATGTGCGCGCGGCGGCTCGCAACGACGCACTGTTGTCCAACCGCGACGGTGTCGTACGGGCGCGGTTTGAAGTTCCGGTGCTGCTGAACATGGACCGGCCGCGGCACACCGAACTTCGCCGTAAGGCACTGCCCGGGTTCACCCGTGGGGCACTGGAGGGCTGGGCGCCGACGGTGGACCGGCTGGCCGCCGAGTTGGTGACGGGGCTCCTGGACGACCCCGGCTCGGATGTCGTTGAGCATCTGGCAGTTCCATTACCCATGAGGATGATCGCGCACATTCTCGGCATTCCGCCCGAAGATGAGGCGTTCTTCCGGCACTGGTCCAACGAATCGGTGCGAGTGGCCAATGTCGAGTTCAGCCCCAAGGGCTTGCGGCAGGTTCCGGGAACTCTCAACGGTGTTCGGCATCTGCATGACTACTTCATGACCCAACTCGGTAAGGGAAACCTGTTGGGAGCGGACACCGTGCTGGGCAAGCTCGTCGCGGATGCCGGCGAGGGACAGATCAGCCACGACGAGCTCTTCTACTTCGCGCTGTTGCTCTTGCTGGCAGGCAACGAGACCACGACCAACCTGCTGAGCACCATGTTCTTGACGATGTCGGAAAACCCGGACCAGTTCGAGCTCATCAGGTCCGATCCGCGGCTGCTTGCCGGCGCGGTCGAGGAGCAGCTGCGCTATTCCTCGCCGATTCAGAACTTCTATCGCACTGCGGCGCAGGATTACCCCGTCGGGGACGCGGTGATCCCGGCAGGTGCCCGGGTGGCGTTGTTGTGGGGTGCGGCCAACCGTGATCCGCGCGAGTTCGATGACCCGGATCGCTATCTCGCGACTCGGCCGGTGACCCAGCACGTGGCGTTCGGGTCGGGTGTACATCTGTGTCTGGGGGCAGGGCTGGCCCGCATGGAAGGGCAAGCGGTGCTGCGAGAACTAGTCAACCGAGTGCAGCGCGTCGAAATCGAGGGCACGCCGAGGTGGACTACCAACAGCTCATTACGTGGCCTGGAGGAGCTGCGGGTTCGGCTCGTGGCACGTTAGCCGAGTCCGGCCGGGGTATCGCCGCCCCCGCCTGCCACGGGCTTTCGGGATAGTCCGACCGAACCTGCGTCCGGACTCGCCGAGGTGGCCGCGGCAATCGCCACGGACTCGTCCACATCGGGATAGCTGGGACGTAGGGCAACGGGCCGCTGAGTCGTGTTGTCCTGCTTCGCCTTACGTGCGGCGGCTATCAGGTTGAGGGCCTCGACCAGGATGGCGAACGCCATCGGACCGTAGATCATCGCCTTGTCGATCTTGATGCCGAATCCGTCGGCGATGAGGAACACCCCGATGAGCAGCAGGAAGGACAGCGCGAGCATCTTGACGGTGGGATGGCGGTTGACGAAGGCGAAGACGAACCGCGATGCGAAGAGCATGATCGCGAAGGACAGCACCACCACGGTGACGATGATGATCATGTTGCTGGTCATGCCCACCGCGGTGATCACCGAGTCGAGCGAGAACACCAGGTCCAGTAGCAGGATCTGCACCAGCACGGACTTGAATGTCGCTGCACCCGTGGATGTTCCGCTCTCTTCGCCGGTGCCTTCGAGTTTGAGATGTATTTCGTGGACAGCCTTGTAGACCAGGAATAGCCCACCGGCGATGAGGATGAAGTCCTTGATCGAGAAACCCTGTCCGAACAGTTCGAGAACGTCCTCTTTGAGAGTGATGATCCAGCCGGCCAGGAACACCAACCCCACGCGCATCACCATTGCCAGGGTCAGCCCCAGATTGCGGGCCCGGGCCTGCTGGCCGCTGGGCAGCTTGCTGGCCAGGATGGAGATGAAGATGACATTGTCGATGCCCAGGACCACCTCCAGCACGAACAGGGTCAGAAAGACGGCCACCAGGTCGGGGGTCAGCGCAAGGGTGAAGTCCACGCCGCGCATGGTACGGGGTGGGGGTATCGGGTGGGTGACGTTTGCGCGCCGCCCCCGAGTCGGGCAGATAAACTCTCTTTGGACCCGCAGTTCTGGGGTGTGTGCAATAGTCGAACCGCCCAGTAGCTTACTCTGGAGTAAGTTCGCGTTGACGACCCAACCTCGGAGGCATTCATGGCCGGTGGTACCAAGCGGCTGCCCCGTGCGGTTCGGGAGCAGCAGATGCTGGACGCCGCCGTGCAGGAGTTCGCGCTCAACGGCTTCCGGGACACCTCGATGGATGCCATCGCCGCGGCGGCCAAGATTTCCAAGCCGATGCTCTATCTGTACTACGGCTCCAAGGAAGACCTCTTTGTGGCCTGCCTACGGCGCGAACTCGGCAGGTTCGTGGAGGCGGTGCGTGGCGATATCGACCTCACGAAATCGCCACGAGACGTGTTGAGCACCACCGTCGTATCGTTTCTCAACTACGTCGACACGCACCGGGCCTCGTGGATCGTGATCTACGGACAGGCCACCAGTACGCAGCTGTTCGCCAAGCAAGTACGCGAGGGGCGCGACCGCATCATCGAACTGGTGGCGCGGCTGATCAAGGCCGCTTCACCGGAAATCGATCCCGATACCGACTACGACGCGATGGCCGTGGCCCTCGTCGGCGGTGGTGAGGCTGTCGCCTCCCGGGTGGCGACCGGCGATATCAAGGTCGAAAGCGCCAAGGACACGCTGCTCAACCTCGGTTGGCGCGGTCTGCGTGGTCGTCCGCGCGATGAGCCCGTGGCCAAGCGCGCCTAAGTCTTCAGACCAGGTAGTAGAGCTTTTCCTGGTGTGCCGCCGGGGCCGAGGGTGTTTCGGCCAACCGGGTCTGCGCGTATCGCACGGCCTTCAGCGTCGCCGAGAATTCGCGGTCTTCCTCCGGGAACACCTGCTCGGCGGGGAGCCAATCGGTGAAGCCCACGTTCTGCAGCAGCGCGAGCGAATCCGGCCGCACTCCGGCGAGCAGGACGGTGACGCCCAGTTCTTGGTGCTCTCGGATGAAGTGCTCCAGGCGCTCGATGCAGACCACGTCGGGATGGCGTACCCGCTTCAACCTCAGGATCACGACCTTCAGATTCTCGTCGCGGATCCGGGCGTGCAGCGCCTCGAGATAGCGGTCGAGTTCGGGTGCCGCGCCGAAGAACAGCTCGCCCTCCAGGTCGTAGATGACGGGAGACGACGCGCGAACCGAGCTGGCGGCCTCATCTTCGGGTGTCCGCTCACGGATCACACCCTCGTCGGTGACGATGAGTTCGGCAGCCTTGAGCTTGGCCGCGCGCGGCACGAACAGCAGGATCGAGAGCACCACACCAATCAGCACCGCGGTGTCCAGGTTCACGGCCACGCCGACCAGCGCCGTGATGATGACCAGCCCCGCGTCGTACCGCGAGGCCTTGAGCGCGTACGAGAGGCGCCGGAAGTCGACCAGCCGCACCGCGGTGACCAACAACAGGCCGGCCAGCGCCGCCTGCGGGATATACCGGAGCAGCGGCGCGAACAGCAGTAGCGCGATGGTCACCGTTGCGGCGCTGACAATTCCGGAGAACCTGGTCGCCGCACCGGATTGGTAGTTGATGGCCGATCGGGACAACGAACCCGACCCGGGCAGGCTCTGGAAGAAGCCACCGGTGAGGTTGGCCAGCCCCTCGGCGAGGATCTGACGGTTGTAATCGATCTGCTGTCCGGTGTGGTGTGCGATGGCCTTGGCAATCGACAACGCCTCGATCAGACCGATGAACGCAATGGCCAATGCGCCATGCGAAAGCTCACCGAGGGTGCTCACCTGAACCTCGGGGATGTGGAATTCCGGAAGGCTGGCGGGGATCTTGCCGGAGATCTTCACATCGGTATGTCCTGTGCCGTCCGGCACCGACCAGCCATAGGCGTACGCGATGACCGCCGTCACGATGAGCACCAGCAGCATGTCGATCTGCGGCAGGCCATAGCGTTGAACCAGACGGCGCAGGAGTATCGCCAACACCACCGCGGAGACGCTCAGGACCAACGCGCGGTAGTTCACGGCATCGCCGTGGAACAGGGTGAGCCAGGCACGCTGCAGCACCTGCATGTGCCCATCTCCCTTGTCCCGCACACCAATAGCATTGGCCAGCTGGCCGATGGCCAGCAGCAGGGCAGCACTCGCCATGAATCCGATGACGACGGACTCGGAGATGTAGCGGGTGAGGTCACCGAGCTTGAAGACGGCGATGAGGATCTGGATGGCGCCGACCAGCACACCCAGCAGGAACAGGGCTTCGAACAGCCCGGTGCGGTTCTCCGGATCAAGGAATGCCAGCGAGCTGAACACCAGCAGTGAGATGGCGCTTGTGGGCCCGTTGATCAGATGCGACGAGGACCCGAAGATCGATGCGATGGCCGTGACCACGATCGCGGAGTAGACACCGTACTTCGGGTCGACCCCGGCGATGAGCGCATAGGCCATGGCTTGGGGAAGGGATATCGCCGCCACCGTCAAGCCGGCGACGATGTCGCGACGGGCCTTGAGCGCGTCGTAGTTCTCGAATACTCCCAGTGCCGAGGGCATCTAGCGTCCTTGTCTGTCGGAGGCGAAGGTGGTGGTGCCCCGGTCGGTAATGCGCGGGATGGTCTCGTAGATCCCGTTGTCCGAGAAGAACTTCTGTCGTGCGTCATCCCAGCTGGTCGCGATGGCCGTGATGGGGAACAGGTTTATCGCGGGCAGCGTATTGCTGTGGCGAGCAAGGATTTCGGGCTTGATCGGACGGTAACCGCGCTGGGCGGCGACCTCCTGCGCCTCATCGGTGAACAGATACTCCAGATACGCCTTGGCGATCGCGGCGCGCTTGGTGTCGTGCAAGTTGGCGTCCACCCAGGCGACCGCAGGCTCTGCGCGGATGCTCACCGGCGGATAGACGATCTCGAGTTCGCCCTTGTTGGCGTTCACCTCGTTGATCGCCTCGTTCTCCCACGTCAGGTGCACGTCGCCGAGCCGTTGAACCGAGAATGTGTTGGTGGCACCGCGCGCTCCGCTGTCGAGCGCGGCCACGTTGCGGAACAGCGCCGCGAGATAGGAACGTGCGTCCGCCTCGGTGCCCCCGCGCGTCACCACCGAGCCCCATGCCGCGAGCACGGAGAGCTGCCCGTTCCCGGAGGTGCGGGGGTTCGGCGTGATGACGGCGACGTTTTCCTTGGCGAGGTCGGGCCAGTCGTGGATATCGCGCGGGTTGCCCTTGCGCACGACGAACACGATGGTCGAGGTGTAGGGGACGGAGTTGTTGGGCAGCCGTTGCCGCCAGTTGGGCGCGATCAGCCCGCGCAGGCTCAATGTGTCCACGTCACTCACAGATGCCAGCGACACCACGTCGGCGCGCTGACTGCCGTCCAGGACGCTGCGGGCTTGGCGCCCCGATCCACCGTTGGTGCGCTTGATCTCGATCGTCTTGCCGGTCTTGTCCTTGTACTGCTTGGTGAAGGTGCCGTCGAGGACGTTGTAGAGCTCGCGCGTCGGGTCGTAGGACACGTTGAGTAGCTGGTCGGTGCTGTGGTCGGGCAGATTCTTGACCACCACCAGGGTGGCCGCGACGAGGACGGCGACCACGCCGAGGATGTTCAACAAAGGGAGCTGTCGCAGCAGGGCGCGCCAGTCGACGGATGGCGCTTCTTGGTGATCCTCGTCCGCTGGCACGACGTACTCCTCGAATTTGCTGCAGGAAATGACGAGCGATCCTAACGAGCGGTTCGCCGAAGTGCAGCCGTCGAGATCAGCGTGAGTATTACCGGAGGAGCCTGGCAACACTTCTGCGCCGAGTGTCGAGTTGTTGGGTCGCCTTCTCGCGATTTCGCGCGGAAAGTCGACACTCGGCGAACGCAGAAGGCCCGCGACCGGATTACCGGTCGCGGGCCTTCAACGAAGTGCTATCAGAGCGGGGTGATGGTTCCGTTCAGGTGCGGATCACCCTTCTTGGGATTGCGAACGGCGATGTCCCAGCCCTTGCCGTCCTTCTCGATCCACACGCCCACCGAGGCGGGCAGCAGAATCGGCTTGCCGAACTTGACGTCGTAACGCACAGCGTCGGGGATCTCGCCCTGGATGTTCCCCAGAACTGCTGCGGCGGTGAACATTCCGTGAGCGATTGCCTTTGGGAAGCCCAGCGCCTTCGCGCCGATCGACGAGGTGTGGATCGGATTGTGGTCTCCACCCACCGATGCGTACCGGCGGATCTGTCCACCGCTGATCCGCAGTGTCGAGTTCGGCGGCGGCAGTTTGACGGCCTTGGGCGGTTCCGACTTGGGCCCGTCGGACAGGCTGGTGCGTTGCTGACGCAGGAACGTCATGGTCTGCTGCCACACGGTATCCGTGCCGATCGTGATGTCGGTCAGGACGTCCACCAGCAGGCCCTTGCGATGCTCGCGCAGGTTCTCGGTGCGCACCTCGATATCGACGGTGTCGGTCGCGGTGATGGCGCGGTGCTGGGTGATGTGGTTCTCCAGGTGCACGGTGCCGATGGCCGGGAACGGGAAGTCCAGTCCCGTCACCAATGCCATGACCGAGGGGAACTGCAGCGCGAACGGATACGTCACCGGCACCTTGTCGGTGAAGCTCAAGCCGGTCACCTTGGCGTAGGCGGCGACGTGTGCGGGGTCGATTTGTACACCGTGGGTCCGAACAACCCTGCTGGGCAAGGTGGACGGACGGGGGATGAACGGCAGTGCACCCACTGCCGCCATCACCATGTTCTGGAGCCCGGACGGCTGAGCCATGGCTATGCCCCCAGCCAGGACTGGCCGCAGACGCGAACCACGTTGCCGGTCACCGCGTTCGAGGCGGGGCTGGCGAAGTAGGCGATGGTCTCGGCGACATCCACCGGCTCTCCGCCCTGGTTCAGGGAGTTGATGCGGCGGCCGACCTCGCGGTTGGCCAGCGGGATGGCGGCGGTCATCTTGGTCTCGATGAAGCCCGGTGCGACGGCGTTGATGGTGATGCCCTTCTCGGCCAGCGACGGGGCCAGCGCCTGGGTGATGCCGATCATGCCGGCCTTGGTGGCGCCGTAGTTGGTCTGGCCGCGGTTACCTGCGATACCGGCGATGGAGGCCAGGCCGATGATGCGTCCGCCCTCTCCGATGGTGCCGTTGTCGATGAGGCCTTCGGTAAGACGCTGCGGGGCAAGCAGGTTCACGGCGATGACGGAGTCCCAGCGGGCGTCGTCCATATTGGCCAGCAGCTTGTCGCGGGTGATGCCGGCGTTGTTGACCAGGATGTCGGCCTTGCCGCCGTGGTGCTCCTTGAGGTGCGCGGTGATCTGATCGATGGCGTCGGCCGCGGTGACGTCCAGGGCCAGCGAGGTGCCGCCGACCTTCTGGGCGACGGCGGTCAGGTCGTCGGACGGCATGTCGATCGCGACGACGGCGGCGCCGTCACGGGCGAACACCTCGGCAATGGTCTCGCCGATACCGCGGGCGGCGCCGGTGACGATGGCGACCTTCCCGGCCAGCGGCTTGTCCCAGTCGGCGGGAGGGGTGGAGTCGTCGGCGCCCACGTAGAACACCTGACCGTCCACGTAGGTCGACTTGGCCGACAGGATGAAGCGGACGGTCGACTCCAGGCCGGTGGCGGCGGTCTTGGCGTCGGGGTGCACGTAGACCAGCTGCACGGTGGCGCCGTTGCCGAACTCCTTGGCCAGCGAGCGGGTGAAGCCTTCCAGGGCGCGCTGGGCAATGCGCTCGTCGGTGGTGGCTGCCTTGTCCGGGGTGGTGCCGATGACAAGCAGACGGCCGGACTTGCCGACATTGCGCAGCAGCGGGGTGAAGAACTCGTGCAGTCCCTTGAGCTCGACCGGTGTGGTGATACCGGTGGCGTCGAAGACCAGGGCGCCGAACTTGTCGGCCCAGCGGCCGCCGAGGTTGTTGGACACCAGGTCGTAGTCCTCGGCCAGCGCGGCGCGCAGCGGCTCGGCGAGGCGGCCCTCGCCGCCGATCAGCACGGGCCCGGCCAGTGCGGGCTGGCCCTTCTTGTAGCGGCGCAGGTTCTCGGGCTGCGGGATACCCAGGCGGCCGGCGAGCAGGTTGCCGGGCCCGGAGTTGACCAGCAGCGCGTACAGGTCGTCAGTGAGCTTGGGGGACATGTGCCGTCCTTCGTAATTGGTCTAGGGTGAATTCGACAAAGAACTTACTCCAGAGTAAGAATGCTCGGTAATCCTGCCCCCTCAACAGTGGAGAGACAAGTGGCAACTAGCTCGGCACGCAAGTCAGACGCTTCGCAAGGTCGCCGCCGCGTCGCGGTTCTCGGTGGTAACCGCATCCCCTTCGCACGTTCGGACGGCGCCTATGCGAACGCCTCCAACCAGGACATGTTGACCGCCGCCATCACCGGCGCGTCCGATCGCTTCAACCTCAAGGGCGAGCGCCTGGGCGCCGTCATCGCCGGTGCGGTGCTCAAGCTGAGCCGTGATTTCAATCTCACCCGCGAATCGGTGCTGGGCAGCCCGCTGTCCCCGTACTCGCAGGCGTTCGACCTGCAGCAGGCATGTGGCACGGGTCTGCAGGCGGCCATCGTGGGTGCCGACGGCATCGCGCTGGGCCGTTACGAGTCGGTGCTGGCCGGCGGTGTGGACACCACCTCCGATGCGCCCATCAACTTCGGTGATGATCTTCGCCACACCCTGCTGGCGATCCGTCGTGCCAAGGACAACGTCACCCGGCTCAAGCTGCTGGGCAAGCTGCCGGCCGCGCTCGGCGTCGACATCCCGCAGAACGGCGAGCCCCGCACCGGGCTGTCCATGGGCGAGCACGCCGCCATCACCGCCAAGCAGATGGGCGTCAAGCGCACCGAGCAGGACGCGCTGGCCGCCGCCAGCCACCAGAAGATGGCCGCTGCCTACGACCGTGGCTTCTTCGACGACCTGATCAGCCCGTTCCTGGGGCTGTATCGCGACGACAACCTGCGCCCGAACTCGAGCGTGGAGAAGCTGGCTACGTTGAAGCCGGTGTTCGGTGTGAAGCATGGCGACGCCACCATGACCGCGGGTAACTCCACCCCGTTGACCGATGGCGCTTCGGTGGCGCTGCTGTCCAGCGAGGAGTGGGCCGCCGAGCGTGGCATCCCCGTGCTGGCCTACTTCGTCGACGGCGAGACCGCGGCGGTGGATTACATCAACGGTCCCGATGGTCTGCTGATGGCGCCGACCTACGCGGTGCCGCGTCTGCTGGCCCGCAACGGCCTGACCCTGCAGGACTTCGATTTCTACGAGATCCACGAGGCGTTCGCCTCGGTGGTGCTCGCGACACTGCAGGCGTGGGAGTCGGCGGACTACTGCAAGGAGCGCCTCGGCCTCGACAAGCCGTTGGGCGCCATCGACCGATCCAAGCTCAACGTCAACGGCTCGTCGCTGGCGGCCGGGCACCCGTTCGCGGCCACCGGCGGCCGCATCGTGGCCCAGCTGGCCAAGCAGCTCGCCGAGAAGAAGAAGGAAAACGGCGGGACCGGTACGTACCGCGGACTCATCTCGGTCTGCGCCGCGGGCGGCCAGGGCGTGACCGCAATCCTGGAAGCCTGAGCGACCTAAGCGCCTCATCGAGACCCCCGGTCATCGGCACTACGCCTGTGACCGGGGGTTTTGTCATTCCCGGAATCTGGTCAAAAAAAGTTTCAAGATTTTTCGGAGAGGCTGTAACGCTCTGGAAGTAGGTGTCGATACATGGGTAGCCTCGCGCCACCGTCCGACCCCCCGACCCGACGGCGGCGCGGGGCTACCTAATTTTTTGGGCAGCCCGCCGGTACGGCTACGAAGTCAGCAGACCGTATGCCATTCGTTTGAGGCCCACTCGCAGTTGTTGGAGATCGATCGGACTCCGGTCGGTCTGGAAGAACATCAGCGTGGTGGTGATTGCCGAGTTGATGAAGAGCCACGCGATCGTCTCCGCTTCCAGATCGGCGTGGTACTGATCGCGATACTGCTGAACGTGCAGGGTCATCATCGTCCGCATCAGTACCGGCATATTCGAGCTGGCCTCGACCTCGCGTGCGAACCCGGGATTCTCGTTGAGATAGCGCAGGGTAGGGGCGTTGTCGGTGGTGAATGCGATCAACATGTCGATGGCGGAGTCCATCATCTGCTGCGGTGGCGCCAGTGCGTTGGCCGCCAGCGCTGACCGGACCCCCGGCAGCTGTCGGTCAGCGGCGTCCCGGATCGCGGCCATGATGATGTCGTCTTTGGTGCTGAAGTACTGATAGATCGAGCCCTTGCCGATACCCGTGATGGCGGCAATGCGGTTGGTGGTGATCGCCTCCGGGCCTTCGGTGCGCAGCAGCTGCCCGGTCGCTGTCACGATTTTTGCGACCAGTTCCCGCGATCTCTGCTGCTGTGGCGCCTTGCGCAGCCGTGAACTGCGATTTTCCGATGCCATGACGGCCCCCAGACGAGACTTATATGCGACCTGGTGTTCACGTTAGCTTCTCGGGTAACGACACAAGGAGGTTTCGTTGTGACTGCACTGGTGGAGTCCCCGGCAACGCAGGACCCGGTTTCGCGAGATTGGGCGCAGCCGGTGCCCGAGCTGTTCGATCCCCTCGGTGTGACCGCGTCCCTGGGTGGGCAATGGCTGTATCTGCCCGCTGTCGGTGCGGCGTTCATCATGCAGGGCATGCATCCGGTGATCGGGGATGTGACCGATCGGTACTCGGTGGCAGATCGAGACCCGGCGGGCCGGGCCATTCGTTCCTTCGACGCGGTGCAGCAGTGGATCTTCGGGGGTAGGGCCGCGATCGAACAGGGTTACTGGTTACGCACGATGCACAAGCCGCTGCAGATGCAGGGTGAGAGCGGCGGGAGGCAGGGTAAGCACATCAGCGCCCTGGACCCGGAGGCGTACGCCTGGGTGATCGCGACGGCGTATGTGGCGGGGCGCCGGGTGACGCCGCGATTCCTGGGACGGGACCTGACTGACGAGGAAGACGAGCAGCTCTTTCAGGACAATCGTCTGCTGGCCCGGATCACTCAGGTGCCCGAGCGTGGGTATCCCAGAACCCGCGCGGAGTTCTGGGAGTACTACGACCGCATGGTCGGGCAGGTTCTGATCAATCATCCTGCGGTCGCAGAGAATCTGGGGAAACTGGTCGATCCTTTGAGCGGTATCGAGGATTCACCGCTGCTGCGCCGACTCCCGCGGTGGGTTCCCTCGAGTCTCGTGGTCGCAGCGTTAAAGCCCGTGCTGGCACCGATCTCCCGCGTATTCTTCGTCCTGACTTTCGGGGCCATGGATCAGCGGGTGCGGGACATTCTCGGCGTCGCATGGTCCCAGCGGGATGAGCGTCTGCTGCGCAGGTTTTTCACCGCCTATCGTGCCGCCGCTCGGGTGCTGCCCGAGCGTGTCACCTATTCGCCGCTCGCCTACCATGCCCGCGAACATCAGCGAGTGATCAACCGGATGCGCGGCCGTGAACTGGCCAATTTCGCAGCGCACGACAAGGGCGAACCATCTGCCGTCCGGCGTGCCCAGCGGGCCAGTGCATGACGTCCTATCGTCGTTCTCACGCTTCGGTGATACGCAGCGTGCCAGGGGAATTCGAGCCCTGCGTGGTAGAGGTGGAAGATCCGCGACCCGGCGAGATCATGGTCCGGATGGCCGCGGTCGGTCTGTGTCATTCCGACGATCACATCGCCACCGGAGACTTCCCGGTGGAGATGCTTCCGATGTGTGGGGGTCACGAGGGCGCCGGCGTTGTGGAGAAGGTTGGCGATGGTACAACGCAATTCGCCGTCGGAGACCATGTGGTGCTGACGTTTCTGCCCGCCTGCGGCCGCTGCCTGTGGTGTTCGCGCGGTATGCAGCAGCTCTGCGATGTCGGTGCCTATGCGCTCACCGGATCCAGATTCGACGACCCCACCAGCTACCGGCTGCGTCTCGACGGGCAGCCGTGCGGGCAGCAGCTGGGGCTCTCGGCGTTCAGCGAGTACACCACCGTCTCGGTTCAGTCCGCGTACAAGGTTCCCAAAGAGCTTCCGTTGAATCGGTTGTGTCTGTTGGGATGTGCGATGGGCACCGGATGGGGTACCGCCGTGAACGCCGCCGCGGTCAAGCCCGGGCAGACGGTAATCGTCATGGGCCTGGGTGGAGTCGGTGCCGCCGCGGTCCAGGGGGCCGCGCATTCAGGAGCGGCGAATGTTCTGCTGGTCGACCCGGTGGCGTACAAGCGTGAGGCGGCAAAAACATTCGGCGCGACTGAGGTGTTCGCCTCGATGGAGGAAGCCGCCGATCGGGCCCGCTCCTACACCAACGGTCAGGGCGCGGACGCCACCATGATCACGGTGGGCCGGATGGAGCCGGGCGATCTCACGGCCGCTGTGGACTCCATCCGTAAGGGCGGCACGGTGGCGATGACCAGCATGGGCGCCTTCCGTCCCGAGGATGTGTCACTGGATCTGAGCATGGTCACGTTGATGCAGAAGACGATCAAGGGCGTTATCTACGGGAACTGGAGCCCGTTTGAGGCAGTGCCCACCATGCTGGCGCTCTATGCCAGCGGTGAACTCAAGACGGACGAGATGGTGACCCGCACCTATGCCCTTGACGAGATCGCTCAGGGATATCGGGACATGAAGCAGGGTAAGAATATTCGCAGCATTGTGGAGTTCAGCTAGTCAGGCCGCCACCGTGACAAGCCGTTTCGGATATCCCGTCGCCCCATCGGGTACGGGGGACGCGATCTGATCGGTCTGCACCGCTCCGGTGCCGTCGGTGGCGCGTGCGGTGATGATGTGTTCACCCGGCGTCGCCTGCCAACCGAACCACCATTGCCGCCAGGTGTCGACCGAGTACTCGGGAGCAAGCGTTGCGGGCTGCCAGGGGCCGTCGTCGATCTGTACTTCCACCTTGGTGATGCCCCGATGCTGGGCCCACGCCGTGCCCGCCACGATCTGAGTGCCTGTGCCCAGGCGGCCGCCCGTTCGGGGCGTGTCGATGCGGCATCCCGTCTTGATGGGGCCGCGCGCCGACCAGCCGCGAACGGTCCAGTACGCCCGTGCGGTGTCGAATCGGGTTATCTCCCAGTCGACAACCCACTTGGTCGCGGACACGTAGCCGTACAGCCCGGGCACCACCTGCCGGACCGGGTATCCGTGCTCGACGGGAAGTGGTGTCCCGTTCATCGCAACGGCCAAGATGGCGTCACGGCCATCGGTGAGTACATCGAGTGGGGTGCCGGCCGTCCAGCCGTCGGCGCTCTTCGACAACAGCATGTCCGCATCACCGTGGACTCCAACGGATTCCAGGATCGCCTTGATGGGAAAGCCGGTCCACATCGCGTTGCCGATCAAATCTCCGCCGATCTCGTTGGAGACGCAGGTCAAGGTGACGGCGCGTTCCGTTGCTGCCATGGCGTTCAGGTCTGCCCACGTCAGGATGCGCGGGCGGTCGACCATGCCGTGAATGTTGAGCTGCCACTCGGCGGTGGTCAGCTGGGGCACCCGCAGCGCCGTGTCGATGCGGTAGAAGTCCGCATTACCGGTGATGTAGGGGGCCGCACCTTTGACGTTGATGCCGTCGGGCAGCGGCGGAGCGGGCGCGACGGGTGCGGGCAGTACAGCGTCGCGGCGTTCCTCGGCGACGACGGCACCCTTGCTCCAGCGGTTGCCGAGCCAGTAGGTGCCGGCTGATCCGAGGGCGAAAACCGCTGCTGTTCCGAAGAATTTGCGTCGGTCGGGCGCGTCCTGGCCATCGGCACGGCCCATCAGGGCTCGCAGTACGAGCACTCCGGCCACGGCCGCGATCACTGATGGCCAGATCCAGGTGAACGCCCCGGTCGGCCGGGTTACCGCAGCCAATGCGCCGACGACACCGAGCGCCGCGATAAGCGCCGAGCCATACCGTCGTTCTCGCTCCACGAGACCGGCGGCTGCCGCGAGTAGGGCGATGATCGCGAATAGGCACGCGAACAACACGGCTTTGTCGGAGGTACCGAAGACCCCGATCACCCATTCGCGTATGGCCGCCGGGGTGTGGTCGACGACCATGTTCCCGACCGCGAAAAAGGGTGCGGAATCCGGTGCGACGGCCGCGGCAGTCAGTTGTCCGGCCGCCAGTGCGGCGCCCGCGGCGATAAGGCCCGCGATGATCCGTCGTGCTGCCTGCTCCATCGTCACCTCCGTTTGGGGTCCACTCTTCTCCTGCTTTCAACGAGCCGCCACCGCATATGGTTCAGATGTGGCGCGGGTATTGGTGACGGGCATGTCGGGAACAGGGAAGAGCACGCTGCTGGCGGAGCTGGCGCGTCGCGGATTTCGGACCGTCGACACCGATTACGACGGCTGGACGCTGTCTGACGGCGGCTGGGACGCTGTCAGGATGGCGGCGCTGCTGAGCCGGTATCCAGATGTCGTCGTGTCCGGAACCGTGGACAACCAGGTGGACTTCTACGACAGCTTCGGCCACGTGGTGTTGCTCAGCGTGCCGTTGGAGGTTGCCATCGCACGGGTGAGCTCTCGTACCGACAACCCCTACGGTCGAACCGAAATCGAGCGTGCCGAGATCGCCCGGTACACCGACGAGGTGGAGCCGCTGCTGCGCCAGAGCGCCACCGTGGAATTGGATGGGCGCCTTTCCGTGGCCGAACTGGCCGAACGCGTCGGGGCATTGGCGCGGTGATGTGTGAGACGGGGCCGAAAGGCTGCTAGACGGGCACCTTTGCGGCATTTGTTGGCACCGGGTCCTTTTCAGAATTCTCGTCGGGAGCCGATAGCGACCACACGGTCAGGTAGGCCAGCCCGAAGAACGCGGCGACCGCCACGGCCACACCAGTGTGGGCCACAAACGCGAACGGAGAGCTGACCCATTCCAGGGTGCTCGCGGCGACCGCGCCGGGACGGTGAATCAGGTCCCAGGAGTTCCAGCGCTGGAAGCGGCCGATCACCACGCCGACGGCGCACAGCCCGACCGAGATGACGACGACTATCCACCCGGTGACAATGCCGAAATCACGCTGAATTCGCCGGTGCACCAACCGCAGTGAGACCACGCCGAGGATGATCCCGGTCCAGGCCGCGACACCGTACTGCAGCACATGACGCCAGAATGCGATGCCGTCGATGAGGTGTACCAGATCGGTGACCAGATACGGTGCGTTGGGCAAGAATGCGAGCCACACCAAGCCAATCGGTACCAGCCAGATCTTGCGCCGGACAGCAGAGAATGCCAGTGCCGCGAAGACGGGCAGCCACGCCAGGAACAGATTCCAGATGAGGAACCGGGTGGGGTAGAACAGGGGAGCCGCCGGATCGGTGACCCCGAGCAGGAAGGTCAACAGACTGGTTGCGACCAGCGAGAGAACCAGCACGGCACGTCGGGCTTCTGTCATGCGTCAAGTTTGCCCGAAGATTGACAGAAGTGGTCAGCCGGCGACCGCGCGGATGAATCCGACCGCCGCCTCTTCGAGTTGCTTCAGTCCAGGATCCTCCAGCGGGTAGTGCCCGGCCTGTTCGAGCGGCACCACTGTCACCGGAACCTTGGTGATGGGGTCCAGCACGGGCCGACTGAATTCGTAAGGGGTCCAACGGTCTTCATCGGGCTGGGTAAGGAGGATGGGACAGACATCGAAATCGGCGGGTTCGACGGCGGGTGCGTAGCTCATGTACTCGGCCAGGAACTTCACGCTGACCCAGTTGGCGGCGGACGTGCGGTCCTTCATGAAGATCTTCATCGCAGCCCGGCTGTTGGCCAGTGTGCTCATCTTCGCGGCCAGCCACATGGGGTAGCGCACCCGCCGGGCCGGTGTCTTGGCGGCGAGCCGCAGAAAAGGCACCCCGACGCGTGCGGTGAGCAGGTCGTGGGCGGTGCCGTCGGCCACCTCACGCACTCGCTGGTCCAGGAACGTCATGCCGATGATTCCGCGCACCGTGTCACGCGGTGCCTTGGCCGCGACGTGGTAGGCGAGCATCCCGCCGGCGCTCAGCCCGTACAGCACGATGGGTCGCACGTCGCGGCGGCGTTCGTACTCCAGGTAGTCGACCACCAGGTCCACCCAGTCGCCGTATCCCGGTACCGTACCCGGCGCCACATCGGTGAGCCCATAGCCGAGATTGTCGATCGCGATGGTCTCGAAGCCTCTGCCCGCTAACGGCGCACCGAGGATCAGTGACATCTGGCGGCCGTTGGTGCCGACGCCGTGCAGCAGCACCACCTTCACCGGTGCCGCGGGATTGGGGTACCGGTCCAGGTGTACCTGGTTGCCACGCCATTCCCAGAACTCCTCGTGCGGTGCCGTCGACTCGTCCAGGCGCAGCCGCTCGGGAAGGAGCATCTGGAGGTCTTTCCACGCGTGCTGGTCGCGGTAGTAACGAGGCATACGGCAACCTTAGGCGGGGTCTGATCACGGCGGTACCCCGGAATGCAGAAGGCCCCCTGTTCCCGGAGGAACAGGGGGCCTTTGCGTTAGTGAATCAGAAGGCGGCTTCGTCGAGCTCCATGATGTCGTTGTCGACGTTCTCCAGGATGGCCCGGGTCGAGGTCAGCTGCGGCAGCATGTTCTTGGCGAAGAACGAGGCAACCGCGATCTTGCCCTCGTAGAAGGACTTCTCGGCGCCGGTGGCGCCCGCGTCCAGAGCCTCGATGGCCACGGCGGCCTGACGCTGCAGCAGCCAGCCGATCAGCAGGTCGCCGACGCTCATCAGGAAGCGCACGGAGGCCGTTCCGACCTTGTAGACCTGGGTGATCTCCTGCTGGGCGGCCATCAGGTTGGCGGTCATGGTCGCCGCCATGCCCTGCACGTCTTCCAAAGCGGTTGCGAGCAGCGCACGCTCGGCCTTCAGGCGGCCGTTGCCGGTCTCGCTCTTGACGAACTCTTCGATCTGACCGGAGACGAAGGCCAGCGACTTGCCCTGGTCCTTGACGATCTTGCGGAAGAAGAAGTCCTGGGCCTGGATCGCCGTGGTGCCCTCGTAGAGCGAGTCGATCTTGGCGTCACGGATGTACTGCTCGATCGGGTAGTCCTGCAGGAAGCCGGATCCACCGAAGGTCTGCAGGCTTTCGGTGAGCTTCTCGTAGGCACGCTCGGAGCCCACACCCTTGATGATCGGCAGCAGCAGGTCGTTGAGCCGTACCGCTTCCTCGGCCTCCACGCCGTTGATGGCCTTGGCGGCCACGGCGTCCTGGAAGGTGGTGGCGTAGAGGTACAGCGCGCGCAGGCCCTCGGCGTAAGCCTTCTGGGTCATCAGCGAGCGACGCACGTCCGGGTGGTGCGTGATGGTGACGCGGGGAGCGGTCTTGTCGGTCAGCTGCGTCATGTCCGCACCCTGCACGCGGGTCTTGGCGTACTCGAGCGCGTTCAGGTAACCGGTCGACAGAGTCGCGATGGCCTTGGTGCCCACCATCATGCGGGCCTGCTCGATGACGTCGAACATCTGGGCGATGCCGTTGTGCACCTCGCCGACCAGCCAGCCCTTGGCGGGAACGCCGTGCTGGCCCAGGCTCAGCTCACAGGTGGCCGAAACCTTCAGGCCCATCTTGTGCTCGACGTTGGTGACGAAGACGCCGTTGCGCTCGCCCGGCTCGCCGGTCTCGAAGTTGGGGATGAACTTGGGCACGAAGAACAGCGACAGACCCTTGGTGCCGGGGCCGGCACCCTCGGGGCGGGCCAGCACCAGATGCATGATGTTCTCGAACATGTCGTCGGAGTCGGCCGAGGTGATGAAGCGCTTCACACCGTCGATGTGCCAGGAACCGTCCTCCTGCTTGACGGCCTTGGTGCGGCCGGCGCCCACGTCCGAACCGGCGTCGGGCTCGGTGAGCACCATGGTGGCGCCCCAGCCGCGCTCGGCGATGAATTCGGCCCACTTCTTCTGCTCATCGGTGGCGACGTTGTAGAAGATCTGCGCGAAACCGGCACCGCCGCTGTACATCCAGACTGCGGGGTTGGCGCCGAGGATCATCTCCTGGATGGCCCACATGAGCGAGCGCGGAACCGGGCTGCCGCCGAGTTCTTCGATTAGGCCGAGGCGATCCCAGCCCGCATCGGTGACTGCCTTGACGGACTTCTTGAAAGCTTCGGGGATGGCCACCGAGTGGGTCTCCGGGTCGAAGACCGGCGGGTTGCGGTCGCCTTCAGCGAAGGAATCGGCCAGTGGCCCCTCAGCGAGGGTGCGCATTTCGGAAAGGAACGTGCGAGCGGTCTCTTCGTCCAGCTCGGGGTACTCCTCACCACCGAATACCTGCTGAATGTTGAAGAGCTCGAAGAGGTTGAACTCCAGGTCGCGGACGTTCGACTTGTAGTGGCCCATGTGCGTCATTGCCTTTTCTCGTGGGTCTAACTGGGTCTCGTGGGGCTGTTCTGATATTCGGTTGGGTTCTTACTACTGATTAAGTTACCCACCGGTAACAACTGAACTATACCGCTGCGTTGCGTATGACAAAAGTCCTGGCCTTGTGGTTGTTGTCACAATTAGATATCGCAGGTCAGGGGGCATTTTTCACGGTTCTGGCGAGTGATGTCAGACGGGTGGTGTTGGCTTATGCGTGCCAGCTCACAGCCCCTGAGAGGAACCCCCGTATGCCTGCCATGCCTCCGCCCGTTTCCACCGAGTTGGACGGCCTGATCGAGTACATCGCCGCGCAGCAAGATGCTTTTCGGATCGTGGCCTTCGGCCTGACCGACGATCAGGCTCGTCTTACTCCGACGGCAGGCACCTTGTCGGTGGGTGGGCTCATCAAGCACGTCACCAATATGCAGGCAGGCTGGACAGACAAGATTGTCGCCGCGCCCGATCCGGGGCCTGACCGCCACCGAGCCGATGACGAATTCATCTTGCGTGCGGACGAGACGCTCGCCGGGGTGCTGGCGGCGTACTCCGCGCAGTGCGAAGCAACACTTGCCGCGATCAAGGACAAGGGGCTGGAGACTCCGGTGCCCGTTCCGTCGGCGCCGTGGTTTCCCAAGGACGTCGACGCATGGAGTGTGCGATGGGTGGCCCTGCACCTCATCGAGGAGTTGGCCCGGCATGCCGGCCACGCCGACATCATCCGTGAGTCCGTCGATGGCGCAACGATGTACGAGCTGCTGGCGGCCGCCGAGGGCTGGGAGCCCACGGATTGGCTCACACCCTGGTCTCCCAAGAACTAACGGCCGTAACGCAGGATCTTCATGGCGGTCGCGAAGTTCAGGGCGGTCGCACTCAGAGAGCCTGCCGCGTCGTTTCGGTTGGACGCACCGCTGGCCAGGATGTACACGAGCAGGCCGCGAACCACATTGAATGACACGTGCTGCCGAATGCTGTTCGCTCCGGATGGAAACATGAAGCACGATTCCGTTGCGGTGAGCTCTTTTTGGCCATTCTGGACCGGAGCCGGCTCATCGAACTCGAACGAGCATCGCCACGTGGTACTCGCGCCGGGGATCGTGTACGCGACCGCGTCGCACCTCTTCAATGCGTCGGAGGCGCCGTCCGGGGAGAGGGCATCGGATGCCGGGACAACCCGGATCAGGATCTCCCTCTCGGGCTTCTTGCGATCACGCAGATACAACGTCGGTGTCTCACGGCCCTGGGCGCGCAGCGCCCACACGGGATCAATGGTGTTGCACCCCACTGGGGTCCCACCAATGATGGTGGCCGCACCGGGCGCCACGGCCGGGTTGAACTCGCCCGACTTGAATGTGGGCGAGGGGTTCCTCTCCCATCCGTCTGGATAGTCGAACTGGCCGGGCAGCAAGGTGTCCAGGACGGTGTTGGGTTGTCCGGCAAGTGATTCACCCGGCTTCACCACCGAGGCGCTCGCGCCAGACGAGGGAGCGGGTTTACCCCCACCATGGCGGGGCCAGATCACGACAGCGACAACCGTCGATGCGGCCAGCAGGGCGATGGCGCCGACAATCGCCACGATGCGTCTGTGCTTGACCAATGTTCGCGCGGAGTCTGTCGGCGTGGCGAGGTTCTGTACGAGATGGGGAGTGGGCCGCGGCGTCACGGTGGATACGGGTTGGGTCACGGTCTGCCGGTGCTGGTGCGGGTCGGCCAGAATCTGTTGCGCGGCCTGGGCAAACTCCCCGGCACTTTGATACCGATCGGCGGGATTCTTGGCCATCGCCTTGGCGATCAATGCGTCCATTGACTCGGGCACAGAGGCGAACTGCGAGATGCGGGGCGGCGGCGCCGAGAGGTGTGCATTGATAACCGCGGGTAGCGAGCCCCCGGAGCCAAATGGTGGTTGACCCGTGAGCATCCGAAAGAGCGTGCAGCCCAAGGCATACACATCGGCGCGGCCATCGACCGCGGCGCCGGACAGCACCTCCGGTGCCGCGTACCCGATCGTGGCGGTCACGTTCCCCGCGGAGGTAACCGAGTTGCTGTCGTCGAGCGCGCGAGTGACACCGAAGTCGCCCAACATGATTCGCCGATCGCCTTCGGACAGCAGGATGTTGGCCGGCTTCACATCGCGGTGTACCAGACCGCGGGCATGCAGATAGTCGAGCGCCTTGGCCACCTCGCTGATGATGTGAATGGCGCGGGTGAGCGACATGCGCCCGTTCCTCGACTCCGAGTGCGCATCGCTGCCCTGGACGTATTGCATGGCAATCCACAGATCGCCCTCGGGCGTTTCGCCTCGGTTGTGCACCGTGACGATGTTGGGGTGATCCAGAGACGCGGCCAGCGAGGCCTCGCGCATGAATCGTGCCCGGAAGTCAGGGTCGCGTGAGGCCTGGGCGTTGAGGATCTTCAGAGCCTCGGGACGTTGCAAATTCGGGTTGGCGGCCAGGTACACGGTGCCCATGCCGCCGCGACCGAGGACGCGCTCGACCTGGTATCCGGATATGACCGTTCCCGGCGGTAGGTCTCCAGGTTGCTGGCTATCTGGACCCGACGGCGGCATCTCCGATGACGTCATTTCCCCTGTGCGTCCCTCTCGCCCGGCCGTGTGGTCATCGTACTTGTGATATTTCCTCATGGCGGTCAAGACGGTGGCCCCCGCGAGGCCGGACGGGGGACCATGGGGGCATGGTTGAGCTACCCGTCGTAGACCTTTCCGGAGACCCGGATCGGTTGCGTGCGGTGCTGCGCGAGGTCACCCATGAGGTGGGGTTCTTCTATCTCACCGGCCACGGTGTCTCGCCGCGGCTGGTCGACGAGGTGTTGTCGGCCGCTCGCAGGCTTTTCGCGCTGCCCGCGGAGGACAAGGATGCCATTGCCATGGTGCGCAGCCCCCATTTTCGTGGGTTTACCCGGCTGGGCGGAGAGCTGACCGGCGGGCTGACCGATTGGCGTGAGCAGATCGATGTCGGGCCGGAACGTCGGGCGACTGCGCACGGAAAGGATCTCGATTACCTGTGGTTGCAGGGGCCCAACCAGTGGCCGAAGGCGGTGCCCGAGCTAAGAGCAGCCCTCGCGAGCTGGGACGCTGCGCTGGCTGCGGTGGGGCGAAAGCTACTGCGGGAGTGGGCCATTGCTCTTGGGTCTGCGGATGGAGTGTTCGACGAGGCTTTTGGCTCTGAACCTGCGACCCTGATCAAGGTCATCCGGTACCCGGCCCGCGGCACTACCGACCAGGGAGTGGGTGCGCATCGCGACTCTGGTGTGCTCACCTTGCTGCTGGCCGAACCGGACGTGGGCGGACTGCAGGTGGAGGTGGACGGCACCTGGGTGGAGGCGCCGGGGCGTGCGGGTGCATTCATCGTGAACATCGGTGAGCTGCTCGAGCGGGCGAGCGGCGGGTATCTGCGTGCGACGCGCCATCGCGTGACGTTGACGGGCACGCCCCGGATCTCGATCGCCTACTTCTTCAATCCGAGGCTTGACGCGCGTATCCCGACGCTGGATCTCCCGCCGGAACTTCGGGCGCGGGCTCGAGGTGCGGCGACGGACCCGGACGATCCGATCCATGCGACCTACGGCGAGAACGCCTGGAAAAGCCGGCTACGGGCGCATCCCGATGTGGCGGCCGCGCACGGGCATCTGCGCTAGCGATCTTCTGATTTCCCTCCGCGAACATTTGGTTCTCGAAATACTCGTGTTGTGGCAAACTATTGCCAGATACCGAGGAGGAGGAGCTATGCGGACGATTTGTTCGGTAGTCGCAGGGGTTGGTGTGGCGGCGGTGCTGGTTTCGGTGTTCGCCGCACCCGCTGCTTCGGCGGTGCCGGGGGAGGGCCCGGTTGCCGTTCAGTGTCAGGTCTATGCCAACAACAATTTCGGCCCACCTGGTTTTGGCCCGGGAAGCATGCCGGGTATGGGTTTCGGCATGAAGCAGTGGGCTGGCTCTGTGATCGGTCACGGAAGTAACGAGCCTGAAGCTCGGCAGGATGCGGAGCGTCAGATGTGGGGCCCGTACGGCATGGCGCCCGAGCTCCGTGACTGTGTGCCTGCGGCATAACGAGCGAAGCAACGATCACGGGGCTAAAGGCCGAGTAGGCAACCTCTTATAGAGGGCTAGATACTGCGGGCCTTGAACTGAGGTTCGGTCTTGTCGATGCCGGCTTTGCGTGCGATGGCGAAGTTGGGTCCCCGCATGAGCCGCAGTTGTAGGCGTCGCTCCAGGCCAAACGCGCGGCGCGGGACCATGGACCATGCCTTGTCGAACAAGGTCTTGGTGGCTGCCACCGAATCGGGGGAGCGCGACAGGATCTGGTCGATGAGTTCGGCGGCGTCGGCCTCGGGGTCGGCGCTCACCTGGGTCACCAGTCCGATTTCCTTGGCGTAGAAGCCGTCGAACATCTCACCGGTCATGGTGAGCCGTTTGGCGGTGTCGATTCCGATCAATTGACTCAGCGTGACGCTTCCGGACATATCGGGGATCAGGCCCCACTTGGCTTCCAGGATCGAGAACTCCGCATCGGGTGTGGTGAACCGGAAGTCGGCGGCCAGGGCCAACTGAAGCCCGCCGCCGTAGCAACGGCCGTGGATGACGGCGATCACCGGGATGCGCAACCGGCGCCAGGCCCAGCACGCCTCCTGAAAACCATTGGTACCCAGCCAGGGGAGCGGAATGAAGTTCGCGACCACGCGCGCCGGGTCCTTGCCTGCGGCCGCGAAATCCAGCCCGGTAGAAAAGGCGTCCCCCTCACCGGACAACACCACCACACGGATCGAGGTATCTGAGGCAATATGGCGGGCGGCGGCAGTCAGCCCGTTGAGCATGTCGAGGGTGAGTCCGTTGAGCTTCTCGGGCCGGGACAAGGTGACGCGGGCTACCTCGCCGTCGACGCGTAGGGTCACATGTGACGTCATGAAGCAAGACTAGAGGTGACATCCAGTTATGACGAGCGATACCACTTTGGACGCGGCGACGCTGCGCGAGGCATTCGGGCACTTCCCGACCGGCGTGGTTGCCATTGCCGCCGAGATCGGTGGAACGCGAACCGGATTGGCCGCCAGCACGTTTGTGCCGGTGTCCCTGGATCCGCCGCTCGTGGCGTTCTGCGTTCAGAACTCTTCGACGACGTGGCCCAACCTGCGGGTGGCCCCACGTCTGGGTATCAGTGTGCTGGGTGAGGCGCATGACGATGCTGCCCGCACCCTTGCCGCCAAGACCGGCGATCGGTTCGCGGGCCTGGACACCTCGACCACCGAGAGCGGTGCCGTGTTCATCGGCGGCACCACCGCCTGGATCGAGACCTCTATCCAGTCCGAGGTGCCTGCCGGTGACCACGCGATCGTCATCCTCAACATCCACGGATTGACCGTGCACTCCGCAGTGGCTCCGATCGTGTTCCACCGCAGTAAGTTCCGCAAGCTGATTGGCTAGACGGGCGTCGGGTAGGGACTGCTCCGGTTGGTTCGGGCCCAGTCACGTTCGGCGTCGGAGTTCATCGGCGGCGGCACCAGCCCGTTGATCATCCAAAGCTCCTCGCTGGTCTCGTCGATGTGAAACTCCCAGTGCAGATCCGCCCGGTCCAGATGCGGTGCCAGGACGCGGCCGAGGTGCCGGGTGATGCGCTCGCGCCCGGCTTTGTCGGGCAGCGTCCGTGCGATGTGATCCACGACGATCCGTACCGCGTGCGGGGTGGGTTCTCCGCCGATGTAGAAGTCGGACGGTGTGATCTCCTTGAACACCGTGACCACGTAGAACCGCGGAAGCCCGACAGTGACGTAGACCTCGGTGATGCTCGTGGCCAGATCGGCCTTTTCCTTGTCGGAAAACATGTTTGGTGTGTGGTAGATGGTCCAGAGGGGCATGTCGATCTTCTCCTGGTGGATGCGAGGTCAGTGGCCGGGACGGTAGGCGAGATTCTCGACAGGGCCCGATAGCTGCGACTTCACCTGCGCGGTGAGCTCGTCGGTCAACACCTCGTTATCGCCCTTCTCCAGTGCATCGATGATGCGTGCCGCGATCACGCCGGGCGGTGTCTTCGGAACGTCGAGGGCGGACACCATGTCGGTGTCGATGAATCCCGCGTGTACGCCCAGCACGTGTGTGTGCTGTGGTTCCAGCTCCAGGCGCAGGGTGTTGGTCACCGACCAGATGGCCGCCTTCGACGCACCGTAGGCGCCGGCTCCGCCCAGCCAGGAGAGCACCGAGTGGATGTTGACGATCGCTCCGCCGCCGTTGGCCTTGAGGATCGGCGCGAATGCCCGGATGACCCGCAGCGGGCCGAAGACGTTGGTCTGGAACGTCGCGTCCACCCGATCAAGGTCGCCGGTGAGCAGCGAATCGGGATGCAGCACACCGGCGTTGTTGACCACGATCTCGACGTCGGTGAGCTCACGGGCTAGCGCTCGCACCGATGACTCGGAGGCCACCTCGAGCTGTTGGGGAATCACCTGCGCGCGCGGGTCCTCGAAGGGTTGGCGGGCGGTGCTGTAGACCTTGCGCGCTCCGCGGCTCAGTACCTCGTCGACGATGGCTGCGCCCAGTCCGCGGCGCCCTCCGGTGACCAGTACGACCTTGTTCTCGACCATCCCTATCTCCTAACTAACGATTGCGTTAGTTAGGACGCTAGCGGGACTAGCTGAATAACGCAAGCGTTAGTTACAATGGCCCGGTGACCATGGAGTTCGAGCGGCTGCTGCAGGACCGCTCCCGCTGGAACACCGATGCGTGTTCGATCGGGAAGGCCCTGGACTTGCTGGGCACCAAGACCGCATTCCTGATCGTCCGCGAATGCTTTTACGGCTCAACCCGATTCGACGAGTTTTCCGAGCGCATCGGGGTATCTGCCCCGGCGGTGTCGCGTGCACTCAAGCAGTTGGAGGCGGCGGGCGTCATCGAGAAGGTGCCTTATCGGGAGCCCGGTCAGCGGGAGCGGGACGGGTACGTGCTGACCCGGATGGGCCAGGATCTGCTTCCGGTACTGCTGTCCCTGCTCAAGTGGGGGGACGAGTACCTGCAGGATGGGCACAAGCCGCTGGAATTGATCGACAAAAAGACCGGGCGGGAAATTGATGTTCAGGTGACATCGCGCCCGGGTCAGCAGCTGAGTGCCGAAGGCATCGAGGTCAGGTGGGCGGGGCGTTAGACCGCTAGGGCAGGTGTCCTTCCAGTGCGTCCAGGTGCCCGCTCCAGAAGTGCCGGTATGGGTCGATCCACTGGTCGATCTGGACCAGGCGATCGGCACGCAGCGCGTAGATCCGGCGTTGTGCATCCGGCCGGGCATCGACTAGGCCGGCCTCGCGCAGCACGCGAAGATGCCGCGAGACGGTGGGCTGTGTCAGGCCGGGCAGTGTCGCGACGAGTTCTCCGGCGGTCCATTCCCCGCCGGCCAGCGCGTCGAGCAGAATCCGGCGACTTGGCTCCGCAACCGCTTCGAAAACGTCCATGCTTCGAGTATTGCACTCGATCTATATAGACGCAATGCTATATAAAGAATCGTCACCAGCACGTCCCGGCCGCTGATACGGCCTACGGACGTTTGGCGAGTTCCTCTTGGTACCCGCGGATGCGATCACGGAGTTCGCGCGCGTCATCGGCGCGATCTTCGCGATCGGCGAGATCGGCGCGCAGCGAAAGCTCCTTGATGGCAGTGCGGATATCCGCGACGCTCACAGTGTCACCCATATTCCGATGCTGCCCGTATTGCCCGAATTGGGCATTGGCAACCAGTCACAAAGTCCCGCGCAACAACTTGGAGATCAGCGGCGCCCGATGATCGCGCGGAGCTTACCGATCTGCCACTTAGCCACCGGACGCACGAGTGGTGCGGCCAGGCGCAGCGGGAGCCAGCCCACCCATTTAGGGGTGCCGCCCACATGCCAGGTGAGCCGGGTGCCGCCGGTGCCGTTATCTGCCACTTCGAAGATCTCCGCAGCCGAATCCAGAACCAGCGGAACAGAACATGCGGTGATGGTGACACCCAGTGTGCGGTTGGGTTCATTGACGACGATCTGTTCGGCCAACACCCCGAAGGTATTGACGAATGCGCGCTTGGTGCCCACCTCTCGCAATGCCGTACCGGCGTAGTCCACACCCTTGGAGAACGGGACCCAGCTCATGAACCGCTCGTCGAGCAGGGCCTTGAACACGCGATCGGGAGGGTAGAAGAAGTCGCGCTGGACCGAGAGTGCGAAGGAGGCGTTGGAAGCCAGATACTCATGCAGCTGATCGGCGGCTACGGGGGTGAGATTGAACCGAGCGGCCGAGATGCCGCCCGCAGCAAGAATTGCCAGCAGGATCAAGCCCGCGACGGCACCTACGGCTGCCAGGCAGACAACCGCGATGACGATGACGAGCCAGGTTTCCATGCGCTTCTCCTGTGCAAGACCCGGCTAGCGGCGGAACAGCTTGTTGCCCAACCAGACAATCGGGTCGTACTTGCGATCGGCGATCCGCTCCTTCATAGGGATCAGCGCGTTATCGGTGATGTGGATGCCTTCGGGGCATACCTCGGTGCAGCACTTGGTGATGTTGCAGTAGCCCAGGCCCAGTTCCTCCTGAGCCACCTCGCGCCGATCGGCAACATCGAGTGGGTGCATCTCCAGCTCGGCCACCCGCATCAGATAGCGCGGTCCGGCGAAAGCCTTCTTGTTCTCCTCATGGTCGCGCACCGCGTGGCAGGTGTTCTGGCAGAGGAAGCATTCGATGCACTTGCGGAACTCCTGTGACCGCTCTACATCTTCCTGCTGCATCCGGTACTCGCCGGGTTTCAAGCCCTTCGGTGGGGTGAATGATTGGACTTCTCTGGCCTTTTGGTAGTTGAACGACACGTCGGTAACCAGGTCGCGAATCACCGGGAAGGCGCGCAGTGGCGTCACGGTGATGGTCTCGGATTCATCGAATGTCGACATCCGGGTCATGCACATGAGCCGCGGACGGCCATTGATCTCGGCCGAGCAGGAGCCGCATTTTCCGGCCTTGCAGTTCCAGCGCACCGCCAGGTCCGAGGCCTGAGTGGCCTGGATGCGGTGGATGATGTCGAGCACGACCTCGCCCTCGCTCACCGGAACGGTGTAGTCGATGAGCTCACCGCCGTCGTCATCGCCTCGCCAGACCTGGAGGTGCGCGTCATAGCTCACGTCAGGACTTCCTTCCTGGGTGCTCTGCCAGTTCTTCGGGCGTGAAGTATTTCTCCAGCTCGCCGATCTCGAAAAGTTCCAAAAGATCTGGGCGTAAGGGGATCTGCGGCTCGGGCGTGACGAGTACATCGGGTACCGCCGGATCTCCGCCGGTGGTGCTGCAGACCAGCAGGGTCTTGCGCCAGGTGGCATCCATGTCCGGATGGTCATCGCGGGTGTGCCCGCCTCGGCTCTCGGTACGCAGCAGCGCCGCCTTGGCCACGCACTCACTGACCAGCAGCATGTTGCGCATGTCGATGGCCAGGTGCCAGCCCGGATTGAACTGTCGGTGCCCTTCCACCGCAACGTGTTTGAAGCGTTCCTTGAGCTCGTTCAGCTTGACCAGGGCCTGTTCGACTTCCTCTTCCTTGCGGATGATGCCGACCAGGTCGTTCATGGCCTGCTGCAAGTCGGTGTGCAGTGTGTACGGATTTTCGGCACCCTCGGCCGCCGGGTCGCCGAAGGGCGCCAGCGCCAGGGCGGCAGCCTTGTCGACGTCGGCCTCGGTGATCTGTGGGCGGGAGGTGAGTCCCTTGACGTAGTCGGCGGCTCCCAGACCGGCGCGCCGTCCGAACACCAGCAGGTCGGAAAGGGAGTTGCCGCCCAACCGGTTTGACCCGTGCATGCCGCCGGAGCATTCACCCGCCGCGAAGAGACCGGGCACCGTCGCGGCTCCACTGTCGGGATCGACCTCGATACCGCCCATCACGTAGTGACAGGTCGGACCGACTTCCATGTCGTCCTTGGTGATGTCCACCTCGGCGAGTTCCTTGAACTGGTGGTACATCGACGGTAGCCGCCGCTTGATTTCTTCGGTGGGGATGCGTGAAGCGATGTCCAGGTACACGCCGCCGTGCGGGGTGCCGCGGCCGGCCTTGACTTCGGAGTTGATGGCCCGGGCGACCTCGTCACGGGGCAGCAGGTCAGGGGTGCGCCGTGCCGAGTCGTTGTCCTTGAGCCACTGGTCGGCTTCTTCCTCGGTCTCGGCGTATTGACCCTTGAACACCGCGGGGATGTAGTCGAACATGAATCGCTTGCCCTCGGAGTTCTTGAGCACTCCGCCGTCGCCGCGCACGCCTTCGGTGACCAGGATGCCTTTCACCGAGGGAGGCCAGACCATGCCGGTCGGGTGAAACTGGATGAACTCCATGTTGATCAGCGTGCCGCCGGCGCGCAGTGCCAGGGCATGACCGTCACCGGTGTACTCCCAGGAATTCGATGACACCTTGAACGACTTGCCAATGCCGCCCGTAGCCAAAACCACTGCGGGGGCCTCGAAGAGGATGAATCGGCCCGATTCGCGCCAGTATCCGAACCCGCCGGCGATCCGGTCCCCGTCCAGGAGCAGGTCGGTGATGGTGCACTCGGCGAAGATCTTGATACGTGCCTCGTAATCACCGGTTTCGGCGAAGTCTTCCTGCTGTAGCGAAACGATCTTCTGCTGCATGGTGCGGATGATCTCCAGGCCGGTGCGATCGCCGACGTGCGCCAGCCGCGGATAGGTGTGGCCGCCGAAGTTGCGCTGGCTGATCCGGCCATCCTTGGTGCGATCGAACAACGCGCCATAGGTTTCCAGCTCCCAGACCCGGTCCGGGGCCTCCTTGGCGTGCAGCTCGGCCATCCGCCAGTTGTTCAGGAACTTGCCGCCGCGCATGGTGTCACCGAAGTGCACCTGCCAGCTGTCCTTGTCGTTGGCATTGCCCATCGAGGCGGCACAACCGCCTTCGGCCATCACGGTGTGTGCCTTGCCGAACAGGGATTTACAGACGACCGCGACCTTAAAGCCCTGTTCACGTGCCTCGATGACGGCGCGTAGTCCGGCGCCACCGGCACCGATCACGACTACGTCGTATTGGTGCCGTTCGAGTTCAGCCATTAATTAACCCCAGTTTGTTTGCGAGGATGAATATGAATGTGATTGTTAACCAACGAATCTCATGTCGGAGATGGTGCCGCTGGCCACCAGCATGACGTACAGGTCGGTGAGGATCAGCGTGCCCAGCGTGATCCAGGCGAACAGCATGTGCCTGGTGTTGAGCTTGCTGACCTGTGTCCATATCCAATACCGGACAGGGTGTTTGGAGAAGTGCTTGAGCCGCCCGCCGGTGACATGCCGGCAGGAGTGGCAGGAGAGCGTGTACACCCACAGCAGAACCACGTTGGTCACCAAGATCACGTTGCCCAAGCCGAATCCGAAACCGCCGGTCTTTTCCGAATGGAAGGCGACGATGGCGTCATAGGTGTTGACGAGCGAGATGATCGCCGCGGCGTAGAAGAAGTACCGGTGAATGTTCTGCATGATCAGCGGCAGCTTGGTCTCGCCGGAATACTTCGCGTGCGGCTCGGCCACCGCGCAGGCGGTCGGCGACTGCCAGACCGAGCGGTAGTAGGCCTTGCGGTAGTAATAGCAGGTCAGCCGGAAGGCGAGCAGGAACGGCAGCGAGATGAAGGCCATGGGAATGAACCACGGCAGATCACCCACCCAATGCCCGAAATGGCTGGCCCCGGGCGCGCAGGCAGTGCTGACGCATGGTGAATAGAACGGCGTCAGATAGTGATACTGCGGCACCCAGTACGCGCTGCCCCAGAAAGCGCGCACAGTGGCGTAGATGACGAATGTCGCCAGCCCGAGGTTGGTGAGTAATGGTGCGAGCCACCACTTGTCAGTGCGTAGCGTGCGCTGCTGAATCTGGGCACGCGAAGGCGAGAAGACCCCGGTGGCTTGACTCATCTGTAGCCACCAACTCCTTCGTCGTCGATATCGCCCCAGAACTCCCGGTCGTACTCGGTGTCGGGGATTTGGATCTTCTCGTTGCTCGCGAGCCGGTGCTCATGAGGCGAGAGATCCAGATCGGCGGCGTCGATATCCAGCCGCTCTACGTCATTGACGATGCGGCGCACGGCCGGCAGGTCGCCATAACGAGACTGCAGAGAGTGGACACAGCGGCGCAGGCTGCCAAGTGCTTGGTTGAGCTCGGTGAGCTCCGTCTTCGTCGACATCGGACTCCTTGGGCTGAAGGTGTCGTGGATCACAGGCTACGACAACCATCTTGCCAGGACAGCCGAACGGAAAGTGACACAAGTCACTGATGTCGTCAGTTAATTCAAGATCACCGAGCAGTTTCGGCGATTGCTGTGCCGAGCTGCTCGGTGGTGTCGCTACCTCCGAGATCGGGCGTGCGAACGCGACCTTCTTCCAGTACCTGGTCGACGGCGAGGCGAATCTTGTTGGCCGCGTCAGGCTCGTTCAGATGGTCCAGAAGCATGGCGCCGGCCAGTATCTGTGCGATGGGGTTGGCGATGCCCTGGCCGGCTATGTCGGGTGCCGAACCGTGCACCGATTCGAACATGGAGATGGCGGTTCGTTCCGGGTTGATGTTTCCGGATGCCGCCAGTCCCAGGCCTCCGGTAACCGCCGCCGCCAAGTCGGAGAGGATGTCGCCGAAGAGGTTGGAGGCAACGATGACGTCCAGGCTGCCGGGATCACTGATCATCCGGGCGGCAAGAGCGTCGACGTGCATCGACACGGAGGGAACCTGTGGGTATTCGGCCGCCACCATGTTGAAGATGCTGTCCCAGTAAGGCATTGAATGAATGATGCCGTTCGATTTCGTGGCCGAGCAGACGCGGAATCCGGCAGACGCGGCCAGCTCGAATGCGTACCGGATGATGCGCTCGCACCCGATGCGCGTGAAAACCGATTCCTGAAGCGCGAATTCGTTCTGATTGCCGCGGTTGTGAATGCCGCCGATCGGCGAGTATTCGCCCTCGGTGTTCTCGCGCACGATGACCATCGAGAGGGCATCGGCAGATACCCCGGCCAGAGGCGAGGCGATACCGGGCAGCAGACGTACGGGTCGCAGGTTCACGTACTGGTTGAAGGCGCGCCGCAGCGGGATGAGCAGTCCCCATAGCGAGACGTCATCGGGCACGCCCGGATACCCCACCGCGCCAAGCAGAATAGCGTCGAATCCGGCCAGCGTCGCGGGTGCGTCGGCGGGCATCATGGCGCCGGTGTTGGCGTATCTCTGGCAGGAATAGTCGAATTCGGTCCATTCGATGCGGCCGCCGGTGGCGGCGTCCATCACCTTGACGGCCTCCCTGGTCACGTCGACGCCGATCCCGTCACCCGGAATGGTCGCCACATTCATCCGGGCGTTCATACGGCCGCGCCGATGTACTTGGTCTCCAGGAACTCCTCGATTCCCGCGAAGCCCCCTTCCCGTCCGATCCCGGATTGTTTGACGCCGCCGAAGGGGGCGGCGGGGGTGGACACGACGGGCCGGTTCAGCCCCACCATGCCGGTCTCCAATTGCTCGGAAACCCGCCATCCGCGTCGGGCATCATTGGTGTACAGGTATGCCACCAAACCGAATTCGGAGTCATTGGCGCGGGCGATCACTTCCTCCTCGGTGTCGAAGCTCGCTATGGCGGCCACTGGGGCAAAGATTTCGGTCCGCATCATGTCGCTGTCATCGGGCACGTCGGTCAGCAGGGATGGAGGGTAGAAGTATCCGGCACCGTCAGGAATCTCGCCGCCCAATCGCACTGTGGCACCGCGCTTCCGGGCGTCCGTGACCAGCCGGTCGGCCTTGGCCACCGCGTCTGGGTCGATCAGCGGGCCGACATCGACACCGGGTTGGGTGCCGCGTCCCATATGCAGCGCGCCGAGCTTTGCGGTGAGCGCCTCGGTGAACGCTCCGGCGACACCGCGCTGCACGTAAATCCTATTGGCAGCGGTGCAGGCCTGGCCGATGTTGCGCATCTTGGCGATCAGCGCGCCGGCGGCGGCCTCTTCGGGGTCGGCGTCGTCGAACACGATGAACGGTGCGTTTCCGCCCAATTCCATCGAGGTGCGTTTGACGGTAGGTGCGCACTGCGTGAGCAGGTAGCGGCCCACCTCGGTGGATCCGGTGAAGGAGAGCTTGCGCACTCGGGGGTCGGCAAGCAGGGGTGCCATGGTCGGTCCGGGGTCGGCGGTGGTGATCACCGATACCACCCCGTCGGGAACTCCGGCTTCGCGCAGGATGCCGAGTAGGGCGAGCATCGACAGTGGCGTCTGTTCGGCCGGTTTGACCAGACAGGTGCAGCCCGCGGCCAATGCGGGGCCGATCTTTCGGGTGCCCATGGCCAGCGGGAAGTTCCACGGCGTGATCAGCAGGCAGGGGCCCACCGGGCGGTGGGTCACGATCAACCGTGATCCGCCGTCGGGTGCCAGCATCACGCCTCCGTCCTGGCGTACCGCTTCGCCGGCAAACCAACGGAAAAACTCTGCCGCGTAGGTGACCTCGCCGCGTGACTCGGTGAGGGGCTTGCCCATCTCCAGGGTCATGAGCAGGGCCAGGTCTTCGGTGCTCTCGATCATCAGTGTGTAGGCACGCATCAGTATGTCGGCGCGCTGCTGCGGCGAGGTCGAGGCCCAGGAGCGTTGGACGGCAACCGTATTACTCAACGCGGTGAGTGCGGCGCGGCCGTCCATGTTGGCGACATCGGCCAGCACCTCTTCGGTCGAGGGGTCCACGACGGGGAAGGTAGGACCGTGGCGGAGCTGCTGGGAGAGCGCGGCGGCGACCACCGCGCTTTCGGTGGACAGGGGGGTAGACACTGCGCCTGGGTGCATGCCACCATGCTAGGGAGATTGTCAACAATCGACAATAGTTCTGAGTATGTCAGTGGAAGGGATGCCGTGACTGCGTTATCGCCCGTGCTCAAGCAGGCCACCTCGGTGGTGGCGGTGCGAGGCCAGGGTTGCTATCTGTATGACGAAAGTGACCATGAATACCTGGATTTCACTGCGGGTATCGGTGTCGTGAGTACGGGTCACTGCCATCCTCGTGTGGTCGAGGCCGCGCAACGGCAGGTGGCCACGCTCATTCACGGGCAGTACACCACGGTGATGCATCGACCATTGCAAAACCTGGTGCGCCGTCTTGGTGATGTGTTGCCTGCGGATCTGGATTCGTTGTTCTTCGCCAACTCGGGCAGCGAGGCCATCGAGGCCTCCGTGCGGTTGGCGCGGCAGGCCACCGGCCGCCCGAACATCGTTGTGTTCCAAGGTGGATTTCACGGACGTACCCTGGCCGCGGCCACCATGACCACCTCGGGGCCACGATTCTCATCGGGAATCGGCCCCTTGATGGCCGGCGTGTACACGGCTCCTTTCCCGACGGCGTATCGGTATGGCTGGAGCGAGACCGAGGCCACCCGGTTCGCGCTGCAAGAGCTGGACTACCTGTTCGCCACCGCGACGGCACCCAATCAGGTGGCAGCGCTGGTCATCGAACCGGTGTTGGGCGAGGGCGGTTACATCCCCGCCAACACCGAGTTCCTCAACGGCGTCGCCGAACGCGCTCGCCAGCACGGCATCCTACTGGTGGTTGACGAGGTGCAGACCGGATTCGGCCGCACCGGAGAGTATTTCGGCCATCAGCATTTTGGCGTGACGCCAGACATTCTGGTGATGGCCAAGGGAATCGCCAGCGGGTTCCCCATCTCGGGTATCGCGGCCTCTGCCGAGCTGATGGGGCGTGCCTGGCCCGGTTCGCAGGGCGGCACCTATGGCGCCAATGCCGTTGCCTGTGCGGCTGCGCTGGCCACCCTCGACGTGCTCGACGAGGAACGGCTCGTCGAGAACGCTCGGGCGCGTGGCCGGGAGCTTCTCGGCGGTGCGCGAAAGATCGCTGCCGAGAGAGGGATTGACGGTGATGTGCGCGGTCTGGGGTTGATGGTAGGTGTGGAGTTCAGTGCGGACGGCAGGCCTGCGGCCCAGCTCGCCGCCCGGGCCCAGGCATTGGCGGCCGAGAAGGGGCTGCTCCTGCTGATGTGCGGTCCACATATGAATGTGGTGCGGATGATTCCACCCCTGGTAGTGACGGCCGATCAGATATCCGATGCCCTGGGCATCTGGAGCACCGTGTTGGCGGAGCTGTGATGGATCGCTACATATCCATCACGCTGACCAAGCGGGGCGTCACCTGCCGTGCCCGGCTGCTCGACGCTGAGGCACCGAGAACCTGTGAAACGGTATGGAACTCACTGCCGGTCGTAGGTCAGGCATACCACGCAAAGTATGCGCGCAACGAGGTGTACACCCTGCTGCCGCCGTTACTGCCGGCGCCCGGCCGGGAGAATCCAACCATCACCCCGATCCCCGGGGATGTGTGCTTCTTTGGGTTCGAGCCATGGGAGATCGGTAACCCCGCCTACGGGTACGAGCCGGGATCGGAAGCGCATTCGGCGCAGGGCGCCACCGATCTGGCGATCTTCTATGGCCGCAACAATCTGCTGATCAACGGGGACGCCGGATGGGTGCCCGGGAATGTGTTCGCGACCATCGAAGAGGGTCTGGCCGATATCGCGGCCGCCTGCCAGGATCTGTGGCTCACCGGCGTTCAGGGCGAGCAGTTGGCCTTCGCGCGGGCTTAGTTGGGGCCTAACCCGCGAGCACCCGCTCGGCGAAATGGCCGACCGCCAGCACCAGGTCGTCGCTGTGCCGCGGGCCGATGATCTGCATGCCGACCGGCAGCCCCGTTGAGGTGCGGCCCACCGGAATCGACAGGGCCGGCTGCTGAGTCATGTTGAACGGGTAAGTGAATGGTGTCCACTGTGCCCACCAGCGCATCCCTGAGTTCGGCGGGACGTCGGCGCCCAACGGGAACGCGGGGATCGGCACGGTCGGGGTGATGAGCACATTGTGGATCTCGTGGAAAGCACCCATGATGGCGCCCAGTTCTACACAGGCGTTGCGTGCTCCCAGATACTCGGTGGCGGAGGCCTCAAGGCCGATGTCCCACATCTGGGCCAGCCCTGGATCTATCCCGTCGCGTACCTCGCTGAGGGTGCCATAGTTGTTGAGACTGGCGGCTGCCCCTGCAGCCCATAGGATTTCGAAGGCATCGATGGGGTCGGAGAATCCCGGATCTGCGTGGGTCACGGGCAACCCGGCCTCGTCAAGGGCGTTCACCGCGTTTTCGACCAGGTCGGCGACCTCGCGATCGACGTCGGCGTAGCCGAGCGTGGGTGAGTAGGCGATATCCAGGCCTGTCATATCCCGGTAGACCTGCGAGCGGTAGGTGGTGAGGGTGGGCGGCTGCGAGGTGGGATCGCGGTGGTCCGGCAGGCTGATGATGTCCATCAGTAGCGCGGCGTCTTCCACCGTGCGAGTTATCGGGCCACCGTGTGCCAGCGGCCCGAAGGGGCTGATCGGGTACATCGGGACCCGGCCGTGCGTGGGTTTGAAACCGACTACGCCGCAGAAGCTGGCGGGTATCCGGATGCTGCCCCCACCATCGGTGCCGATGGACATCGGGCCCATGCCGGCGGCCACCGCAGCCGCGCTGCCGCCGGAAGACCCGCCTGCCGTGCGGCGCGGGTCGGCCGGGTTATGGGTGATTCCGCGCTGACGGCTATCGGTAACCCCCTTCCAGGCCAGCTCGGGCGTGGTGGTCTTGCCGACCATGACCATGCCGTCGGCCCGGATGCGATGTACAGCGGGGCTATCTGCCTCCCATGGGCCAGCCGGATCGACCAGGCCCGAGCCCCGCAGGGTCGGCCAGTTCTGGGTCAGGAAGACGTCCTTGATGGAGATCGGCACCCCGTCGAGTAGTCCACGGGTGTAGTGACCGTGCCATCGCTCCTCGGATTGTGTGGCCGCTGCCAGAGCGGCTTCCTCGTCGACGAGGCAGTAAGCATTGATGGCGCTATCGGTTTGGGCGATTTTGGACAACACCGCGGCTGTCGCCTCCACCGGAGACAGTTCACCCGAGGTGTACGCGGCCACCAGCTCCAGAGCGGTCATCTCGGTGGGATCGGTGGGTTCATGCATTGCGGTGCATCCTGTCCTTGTCGACGATATTCAGAAGTTCCTCGCCACGCAGATAGCGGTCGAAGTTGGCGACAAACTGGTCCTGAAGACGGTCGGTCCATCCGTGTACATCGCCACTGTTATGCGGGGTGATGTACGTATTCGGTGTGCGCCACAGAGGATGTCCCGCCGGCAGCGGTTCGGGATCGGTGACGTCCAACGCGGCCCCGGCAATGGCTCCCTGGTTCAGTGCGGACACCAGATCCCACGTGCCCACCAGTTCGCCGCGGCCCACATTGATCAGCCGGGCTGTCGTTGGCATCGCCGAGAGCACGCGTGCATTGACAATTCCGTGCGTGCACGCGGTAAGCGGAGCCGCGAGCACCAGATACTCGACATCGGCTACATGGGAAGACAATTCGGCGGATTCGGTTCTGCCGAGCACGGTAACCCGCATGCCCACCGCGGCCAAGAGGGCGGCGATGGCCTGGCCGATCGGTCCGGTACCGAGTACTGCTACGGGCACACCTTCGATGGATTCTGATTCGAAATGGCGCCAGCTCAGCGCGGCCTGGGCACGCGTGGAACGGCGAATGTCCTTGGCGAAAGCCAGGATCTGTGCCAGCACGTACTCGGCGATGGGGCGCTCGAACAGACCGCGGGAATTGGTCAGTATTACGTCACTCTCGACGAGTTCATCGAACAGCACCGGATCGGCACCCGTGGCCGCGATCTGCACCCAGCGTAATGAGTCTGCGGCGGACCATGTTTCGCGCAGCGCCGAGGAACGAAAGTCGTAGACGAAGAGGATCTCGGCTCCGGGCAGCGCCGTGGCGAGTTGGTCCGATTCCACCAGTCGTAGCTCAGCGGACGCGGCCATGGTGTCGAGTCGGTCCGGTATCGAATTAGGTGAGTGCTGCACGGCCACCACTGGTCTTCGCGCAAGCTGCTCATCCGCGAGAATCGGGCGCGCGCTCACGTTGACACGGTATGGAGATATCGTATGATTGTCAACAATCTGAGTGATCGCTCGGAGCGCGGAGCGATGCTGCGAGTGTTAGGTCTTGCCGGTGGATTTCTCGTCTCTTCCCGATTTCTCGGAGTCGGCTGATCAGCGCGGCATCGGCATCATTGCGCCTTTCGACCTTGCACTGGAGCGTGAGCTGTGGCGTTGGGTTCCGGCCGAGGTATCGCTGCATCTGGCCCGTACCCCGTATGAGCCGGTACCGGTGAGCAGGGCCATGGCCGAGTTGGTTTCCAATACCGCTCATCTGCAGGCGGCCACCCGCGATGTCCTGCACGTCGAGCCGGAAGTCGTTGCATACCTGTGCACTTCGGGCAGTTTCATTCGCGGTGTCGAACACGAGCGGTCGCTGGTCGAGGCCATCATGGCGACCGGCGCCAAGTCTGCCGTCACTACCTCAGGAGCGCTGGCGGAGGCCGTGACCGCCCTGGGTATCGGCCGGATCAGCGTCATCACTCCCTACGACGCCGAGCTGACCGAGCTGCTCGCCAAGTTCCTGGGGGAGTTGGGTGTAACGGTGGTGCGGACAGATCATCTGGGCCTGGGCGGGGGCATCTGGAAGGTCAACTACCGCACCGTCGCCGAGCGAATTCTCGCTGCCGACACCGATGATGCCGAAGCGATTTTCGTCAGCTGTACCAATCTGCGCACTTATGACGTGATCGAGCCGTTGGAACGGCTGCTCGGCAAGCCGGTGTTGACGGCCAACCAACTGACCATCTGGGCCTGTCTGGACCGGATGAGTCTTCCCATGATGGGGCCCGGTAAGTGGCTTCGCGATGTCTTCGGAGGAGGTTCGAGTGAGTAATACGCGTCCGACGGTGGGATTTATCTACCCGGATCACGCGGCCGAGTCGGACTACCCACTGGTGGCGCGCCAGTTGGACATGAACTTCCCCGTCGTGCACATCTACGGCACCGACCTGCATGCCGTGCCCGAACTGCTCGATCTGGGCAGTCCGGAGAAACTCGCCGAGGGTGCTCGACTGCTGCGCCCTCATGAACCGGGTGCTGTGGTGTGGGCGTGCACCTCGGGCAGCTTTGTCTACGGTCCGCAGGGCGCGGCGCATCAAGTGGCGCTCCTGTCCGAGTCCAGCGGTACGCCTGCGTCGAGCACGTCCTTCGCCTTCGTCAACGCGGCCGTAGCGCTCGGGATTTCGAAAGTGGCGGTGGCTGCGAGCTATCCGCGCGATATCGCCGAGCTGTTCGTCGCATTTCTGGCCGCGCACGACATTGAGGTCGTGTCGATGGGCGAGGCGGGCATCGACACGGCGGCAGAGGTGGGCCGGCTTACCGCGAGCCAGGTGGACGAGCTGGCGGATGCGCACGACCACCCAGGCGCCGAGGCGCTGTTGATTCCCGACACCGCCATGCACACCGTCGCGCACGTCGAGCGGCTCGAATCTCGGCTGGACAAAGTGGTATTGACCGCGAACCAGGTCACGGTGTGGGAAGGTTTGCGATTAATCAAAGAGGTGCCCGATTTTCCGGGTTTGGGGCGGCTTTTCAGGAGACGACATGACGACGCTGGTACCTGAGGAGTTCGCGCCCCTGGAACGGCAATCCACCGCGGAACTGATCGCCGAGCGGTTGCGCATCGCGATCATGCGCGGTGTGCTGGCGCCCGGCGCCCAGTTGGGGGAGGCGTCATTGGCCGCGCAGTTCGCGGTCTCCCGTGGACCACTGCGCGAAGCCATGCAGCGCCTCGTATCGGAGGGTCTGCTGCGCAGTGAGCGCAATCGCGGCATCTTCGTCATCGAGCTGACCGATGAAGACGTCCACGATGTCTACCGGTCGCGGGCCGCCATCGAACGAGCGGCGTTGGAATGCATCATGTCCGGCGACACCGTCACCGCCTACCGGCGGCTGCTCGTGCCCGTGGCGGTGATGACGGAGGCCGCCGTTCGCGGCGATATCGTCGCGGTGACCGACGCCGATCAGGACTTTCACGAGGTGCTGGTGGACTCCTCGGGAAGCCCCCGGCTGCGCCGCGCCATGCGCACCCTGCTGCTGGAGACCCGGATGCTGTTGGGGGAACTGCAGGGCGCCTACCCGGACCTGACGGATCAGGTCCGTGAGCATGAGGTCCTGTGCGCGGCGATCGGCGCCGGTGATGCGCCTGCTGCGTATCGATTGATCGAGGAGCATATGCACGATGCGGTCGCGCGCCTTATGGCACGGCGCGGCTCCGCGGGCGCACCGGTGGAGTAAATCGGCGCGGGACCGGGTTGGATGTAGGCATGACCAACACCTCCGGTGATCTCGCCGCCAAGGCCGTTCTGCTGAAATCGTTTCACGTGCCGGGTGACCCGGTCTTCCTGCCGACGGTGTGGGATGCCTGGTCCGCGAAGCTCGCCGCCGATGCCGGATTTGCGGCGTTGACGGTGGGTTCGCATCCGCTCGCCGATTCGGTGGGCAAAGCCGATGCGGAGGGCATGTCATTTGAGGACGTGGTGGCACGGGTCTCGCAGATCACCGCCGCGGTCGACCTGCCGGTGTCCGTGGATATCGAGTCCGGCTATGCGCAGACGCCACAGCGGCTCATCGAGGGACTGATCGAGGCGGGTGCGGTCGGTCTGAACATCGAGGACTCGGTACATAGCGAAGGCGGCCGGATTCGTGAGCCGCAGGAGCACGCCGATCTTGTTGGGGCACTGCGGGTTGCGGCCGATGAGTCGGGCGTGCCGGTAGTGATCAACGCGCGGACGGACATCCTCCTGCGCCAAATCGGGGACGAATCGGACCGGGTGGATCGGGCCATCGCGCGGCTCACGCTCGCTGCAGAGGCGGGCGCCGACTCGCTGTACCCGGTAGGCCGTCATGATCCGGATGTGCAGCGACGCTTGACATCTGAGCTGCCGCTTCCGGTGAACGCGATCGCGCTGCCCGATGTGGATGATCCGGCCTCGTTTGGTCCGTTGGGTGTCGGGCGGATCAGTTTCGGACCGTTTTTGCAGCGCGCACTCTCGGCCCGGGCCGAGGAAATCCTGGCCCGCTGGCGTTAGACCGCCTCGGCCAAGACCGGGTGCACGGCCGCGACAAGTTGGGTCAGCAGCTCGGCCAGCCGTCGGTAGGCGTCCTCCCGGCCGCTGATCGCGCGGTACACCAAGCCGATCCGGCGGCCTGGTACCGGTGCCGCGAAGGTGGCGGTGGCCAGTCCGCCGCTGGCGGTCTCGGCGGTGACCGCGGTGCCCGGGATGAGCGTGACGCCGAGGCCACCCTCGACACACTGCACGGCAGTGGCCAGCGAGGCCGCACGGGTGTGTCCGAGATCGGGCCGCACCCCCGCGAGTTGGCATACCTCCAGAGCCTGATCGCGCAGGCAATGCCCCTCGTCCAGCAACAACAGCGGCATGTCCGCCAGATCAGCGGGCTCGACCTTCGTGCTGCCGGCAAGCGGATGTCCGGACGGCAAGGCAAGAACGAAATCTTCCCGGTACATGGGGATCTCCGCCATACCGGGAGTTTGCGCGGGCAGCGCCATGACCGCGACATCCAGGGACCCATCGGCCAGGGACCGCAGCAGCCGGCCGGTCTGGTCCTCGGTGACCCGCAAGGACATCTCCGGGAACTCACGGGACAGTCCGCTGAGCACCATGGGCAGCACATAGGGGGCCACCGTGGGAATCAAGCCGAGTCGCAGCGTCTGCGCAAACGGATCGCGTACCCCGCTTGCGGCCGAGGTGAATTCGTCGACCGCATCCAGCGCGCTGGTGGCCTTCTCCAGTAGCGCCTCGCCCTCCGGAGTGAGCAGCACCTTGCGGGTGTTGCGCTCGACGAGCCGCACCCCCAGCCCCTCTTCGAGCATGGACAGGGCCTGCGACAGCGAGGGCTGACTCACGCCGAGCTCGGCGGCGGCGCTTCCGAAGTGCCGCTTTCGTGCGATAGCCACGAAAGCGCGCATGCCGACCAGAGTCGGCTGATAACTACGATCGGACATACCTATCAATATAGTGCCAACAATCACGTTTTGTTTTTGAAAGATTTCCGGCACGATGGTGCCAGTAAGCATTCAGCGAATACGTGAAGGAGAATCGTGACTCTGCGGACCATCGGCGATGAATTCCCGGCCTACAACCTGACTGCGGTCATCGGCGGCGATCTGTCGAAGGTGAACGCCCAGCAGCCTGACGACTACTTCACCACCGTCACCAGCGAGGACCACCCCGGCAAGTGGCGCGTGATCTTCTTCTGGCCGAAGGACTTCACCTTCGTGTGCCCCACCGAGATCGCGGCCTTCGGTCGTCTGAACGACGAGTTCGCCGATCGCGACACCCAGGTGCTGGGCGCGTCGGTGGACAACGAGTTCGTGCACTTCCAGTGGCGGGCACAGCATGAGGACCTCAAGACCCTGCCGTTCCCGATCCTCAGCGATCTCAAGCGCGAGCTGGCCGAGGCGTCGGGCGTGCTGAACTCCGATGGTGTGGCCGACCGCGCCACCTTCATCGTCGACCCCGACAACATCATCCAGTTCGTCTCCGTCACCGCGGGTTCGGTGGGCCGCAACGTCGACGAGGTGCTCCGCGTGCTCGACGCGCTGCAGTCCGACGAGCTGTGCGCCTGCAACTGGCGCAAGGGTGACCCGACGATCGATGCGGGCGAGCTCATGAGCGCGGGCGTCTGACATGGGTATCGAAAACCTGAAAGAGGCGCTGCCCGAGTACGCCAAGGATCTCAAGCTCAACCTGGGTACGGTCGCCCGTGGCACCGTACTGTCGCCGGCCCAGCTCTGGGGCACTCTCGTCGCGACGGCGGCGGCCACCCGGAACGATCAGGTGTTCAAGGAGATTCGCGAAGAGGCTGCCACCGTGCTGTCGCCCGAGGCACTCGACGCCGCACTCGGCGCGGCCTCGATCATGGCGATGACCAACGTGTTCTACCGCGGGCGGGGCTTCCTCGATGGTGCCTATGACGACCTGCGCCCGGGTCTGCGGATGAACATCATCGGTAACCCCGGCGTCGACAAGGCAGAGTTCGAACTGTGGTCCTTCGCGGTGTCGACCATCAACGGCTGTCACTTCTGCGTCGGTTCGCACGAGAAGGTGCTACGTGAGGCCGGATTGACCCGCGAGCAGATTCTCGAGGCACTCAAGATCGCGGCGATCGTCTCGGGCGTCGCCCAGGCGCTGGCCACCGTGCCCGCGCTGGTCTAGGCACAAAGACATAAGGCCGCTTGCGTGTGACGCAAGCGGCCTTTGTCGTGCCGTCAGCTGTTACGAGTTATCAAGTGCCGCTATCGCGGACCGGGTGGTCAGTATTTTGGCGGTCCGCTCCGCGCACCAGGCGAGTGCCTGGTTGTGCCCCGTAGCGGTGTAGTCCGCCACGGCATCGGAGACGACGAATGCCTGAATATCGTTCTGGACCGCGTCGGCGGATGTCACGGTGATTCCGGAGAAGGCGTAGACGCCGACGATGATCAGCTGATCGCGGTGGGCGTTACGCAGAATCTCCAGAAGTTCAGAGCGGAAGAACTCGCTGTACTTCCATTTCGTCAGCACGGTATCTGTAGTCATCGGGGCTATGGGATCGACAATCGCGCGCTCGGCGTCGTCGTCCGGCATGCCCGGCCCATAGAGCTGGCCGAAGAGTCCTCGCTGCTCCGGTGTCATACCGCCGGGCTGCGCTGAGTAGAGCACGGGCACACCGCGGGCATGCGCGACGTCGAGCAGGCTCTTGATGTTCTTCAGCACGGTGGCGATGGGATCGGCATGCGGCGCATATGCCTTCACAAAATAGTGCTGCATATCGTGGACCAGCAGCACGGCGCGGTTCGTTTCCAGGGTCCACGGCGCGCTTTTCGCAGGTACATCAATGGTGCTGAACGGGTAGGCAATTGACCCGGTGGGACGGACGTCGGCAGTGGCGCTCCCGGATGTCGAGAGGCCCAGTGCGACGGCGGGCAATGCCACGGAGCTGGAACGGAGAAAGGTGCGTCTGCGCATCGATTCACTCCTTCTTGAAGAGTCAGGGACCTTCAAGAAACACTACGTGCCGCTGAGGCCGGGCTTCGCGGCGCGGGAGTGTATGCCTCACTCGGTCCAGACGTCCTCCACGTAGCGATCGGCCTCCACCAGGCCGGTAAGCCAGTTCCGCGCCTGAGGTTCGGTGGCGCCGGTGTGCTTTCGGTAGATATCCAAGAACGCCTCCCGGACGGCTGGGGCCATCTTGCCGCCGTCGCCACAGACATACACATGGGTCTGTTTGGCCGGATCGCCGAGCAGATCCCAGACGTCGTCCGCGTCGGCGGCAATCCGGTCTTGTACATACTTGATGCCGTTCTCGGATGCGCGAGAGAACGCCGGGCGCATGTGGACCACGCCCGACTGTTCGGCGGCCGCGAACTCGTCCCGGAACAGATAGTCGACTTCCGGATGCCGGACGCCGAAGAAGCAGAGTGCCGGAGCATACGACTCGCCGGCGCGCTGTGCGGCCAGCCGGTCACCGACAAATCCCCGGAACGGTGCGACTCCGGTACCGGCACTGACCAAGATGACATTGCGGGCGGGGTTGGCCCCGGCACGAAACGCCTGCCGGGCCTGATCGACCCGTGCCCGGATCTGTTGTCCTGGTGTGATGTTGGCGAGGTAGTTGGAGGCCACTCCTTGATAATCTCCGAACCCGGATCGGGCGGGGGCATCGAGCACGCTGACCACCAGCTCGACGATCCCCGGGCTCTGCCGGGCCGAGGAGGCTATCGAGTAGTGCCGTGGCGTCATCGGCTCGAACAGTTCAAGAAGTTCGGCGCGCGACAGCGTGGTGGCGGGAAACTCCATGAGGCACCCTGCGATACCGAGCGAGCGTGTCTCCGGATGCTCGGCGAGCGCCTCCAGCGCGGATCGTTCCGGTGGACAGGGGTTCGCGGCGGCCAGCCGGAGCAGCTGCGTTCTGGTGGTCGGCTTGCGCAGTTCGACGAAGTGGGTGAGTAGCTCGCGCACGCTTACTTCGCGGTCCAGCGCAATGGCCCGGCGGCTGTTGCGCCGGGTGTTGATGGAGATGCGCCGGTCCAGGATGAGGCCGAGCAACTCTCCGGCTTTGTCCACGACTTCGGGCTGGTTGTCCGCGAGGACGGTGAGGTGATCCCCGGTGTGGTACTCGACGTCGGCGGGTAATGCCACCCGTACCAGCCGCTTGGCCTGTCCCAGTGGGTTGTTGGCGCCGACCAGTTCCCGGTTCTCCAGAACGGTCATGGGTATTACCTCGAACCGGGCATCGATTGCCGCCGTCACCGGCCCGTCGATGGCGCGGAGTTCGTAAAGGGGACCCTCGAGGGTACCGCTGGGAGTATCCGCACTGGCGACCGTGCCCAGCGACGTCCAGAGTGCTTGCGAGAAGGACTCGACGCTGCCTGCGAAATCGCCGGAAGTGTCTGCCTCGCAACGGGAAACAATTGGCGTACCACCGAGCGCGGCCAGGCGTTCATCGATTTTTCGAGGCACCGCCTGGTACGTCTCGGGCCAGTTCCGGTCTCCGACGCCGAGTACCGCGTAGCGCAGCGCGCCGTCCGCACGCGCTTCTGCGCTATCGAGCCAGGTGAGGAACTGTCGGGCATCGTCGGTCGGTTGACCGTTGTAGGAGGAGGCGACGACCACCATGGCGCCCTCGCTGGGCAGGGCGTGTGTCGCTTCGTTCAGCGGGGCCACCGTCGTCCGGTAGCCGAGATCGGAAGCTTCCTCAGCCAGTTGGTGTGCCAGTGCCCGACAGGTGCCCAGGTTTGAGCCATGGAAGACGGTCAGCGCCGATCCGGGTACAGCGGTGACCGTCAGTTGCCGCGACTCCTGTGGTGTCGGGGTGGTCGTGGCTGCCGGCTCATGCTGGCGGTCCTGGGAAGTACGTCGCGCCAAGCCAATCCGAAAGCCCACCGGTTTCCGGATGAGATCACTTTGGGTTCGCAACTGGTAGTGCTCGGAGTCGATGAAGCGGTATCTGTGTACCAGTGTCGCTAGGGCCATCGTTGCCTCGTGCAGCGCGAACTGCCGTCCGATGCAGGATCGGGCTCCGGTGCCGAAAGGCTTGAACAGGTTCACCGGTCGCTTGGCGGATCGTTCCGGCGAGAACCGGTCTGGGTCGAAAGTCTCCACGTTGTCGCCCCATTGCGGCTGACGGTGCAGCGCGGTCGTGAGGACAGTGACTACTTCACCCTTGCGCACCGGGTAGCGCCCGGCGAGCAGGGTGTCTTCTGTTGCCATTCGGTCGAATTCACGGACCGGGGGCGAAAGCCTGAGTGTCTCGTCCACGATTTGACGGATGTAGCGGAGCTTGCCGATTTCGTCGAACGTGGGGCTGTGCTCGTCTCCTGGCCCGAACAGCGCGTCAACTTCGGCCTGAGCCCGGTGAAGCACGGCAGGGTTTTTGACCAGGCTGTAGAGCGCCGTCGGCATCACCGTGGAGGTGGTGTCCTGCCCGGCGATCAAGAACGTCAGGACCTGAGAATGAACGCTGCTCAGCTCCAGTGCCGGGGTCTGCGGGGTGCCGGGCGCGAGCATGAGTCCGAGCAGGTTCTCGTGCTCGTCCGCACCGTCGTCGTGCCGGGTGATGAGCTCATCGATGAAGGTGTGCAGCTTCTGCTGTTCGGCCGCGAACAGGTCGCTGTTCTCGCCTCCAGGAGCCAGCATCTGGTGCAGCGCGACGGCGAAGCTCGCCGGAATAGCCGCAAGTCCCTCCCGCTGGTAGGAGTCGAACCTCGCCCCGAACCCGGCTAGCCCGACCGTGTCCATGGCGAGCTTGCCCAGATCCTCGGCCACGTCCACAAGATGCTCGCCGGTGCTCGCATCCCACCGGGCAAGGAGCTGACGATTGATATCGAGCATGGCCGGGTGGTAGTTGCGTAGACCGCTGAAGCTGAAGCCGGGCAACAGAACATCGTGGGCCTTCTGCCAGTTCGGCTCGCCCGGGTAGGCGGTGAACAATCCGTCGCCCGCGAGTGGACGGAATCGGTCCAGCCGGTCGGTGATGCCCTTGATGAACCGGCTCTCGTCGCACAGCTCCTCGACCAGTGCCAGCGAGCACGCATACAGCCGGCGCGAAACTCCGAAATCGGCATAGAAGAGCGGTCCGAACTCCTCGACGAGGAGATCTGCGGGCAGCGCATAGGGGCGGCCCGGCACCGGGCCGGGTGGCAGTGGTCTTCCGTCGGCGCAGGGAATGCCTTCGATCTCCGGTGGACGTGCGGGTGAGGTGTACTCGCCCGGCTCCACCACGCGAATATCGCTGCTCATGCGCTCGTCGCCCTCCGCTCCTGCCGCTGTAGTCATTCGTCTACAGCATGGCCATCCACGACTGTACACATGTGGCTACAACCCACGCAATGTCGTGGTTTGGGGTGGTTTGATTGTTCTGCGTCAGGCCGTCGCGGCATGCAGGAACCAGCAAAACGGGGGTGCCTGCCTCCCGCTATGCGCTGGGCGCGCAGGTCGCGGAGGCGCCCGACGGTTCACTGCCCTGGCAGCGATTTCCCAACGCGGCGACCAGCCGCTGGACCACAGTCTCCGCCGCGCCGTCGGTGAGTTTGTCCTTGGCGTAGGTGGTGTGCGAGACGATGTCCCCGCCCTGCGGGTCGCAGAAGAAGTCTCCGGGGTTGCAGACGTCAATCACCTTGTGCAACAGGTCTTCCCGGATCGCGAGATTCACATCCACGCCGGGCGGGCGGATGTTCTTGGGATCCCCGAACAGCACAATCGACACGATGCGGTCCTCGAGCCCGGCGGGTAGGGGATTGGTGAAGGTGTAGGTACCCGGCGGTGTGTTACCCAGCAGCACATCGACCACCGCCGCACCCTGCGCGTACCCGCCGACGACGAATTTCATCTTCGGGCAGTCGGCGGCCGTCTTCTGGATGTGCTTGCTCAGATCGTCCGATCCCTTGCCGGCCTGGATGAAGTCGACACTCGCGGGATAGTCCACCCCATAGGTGGAGATGCTCATCCCCTTGGCGCCCTTCAGCTGTTTCTGGACCGCGTCGTTGAATGACTTACCGACGTCGCCCAGGCCTGCGGGCTCGTTGGTGCCACGCGCAAAGGCCAGGTCAATGTCAGTGCAGCTCGAGGCGTGCGCGGTCTGCGGGGATTGCAGCCCGTACCCGCCGAGCAGGATCAAGAAGGCAGTGGCGGCCGCTGCCGCGCGGCACATCGCAGTTCGCACGGCTTTCAAAATACCGACCGGCTCGATTGCCCGCCCAGTGCGACGGAGGACTCCTAGGAGGCCGGGACGGCCTGGGTTACGGATGACTTGTTTCCGCTCGCCACGCCGGCGGCAGCGTTCAGGGCCAGGATCAGCCCCTCGGAGATCTACGGTGACGCAGAGGTTTCGGGGCGGATGTTGGCTCACTTGCGTACGGTCGCCGAGCTGCATATACGTATTGCCCTGTCCTTGATTCTGACGCGGCAGACGGTGATAGGCCTGGAGACTCCGGAACAGGCGCGCCGGTTTGCGCTGGACTATCTGGCCCCGATGTTGGACTCGGGCGGCGATTCCTCGGTGTGAGGGCGATGTGACACGGCCCGATTAGTGATGTTGCTCTCACGGCGCTATGGTGCTGCGAAGCCGGTTCGAATATCGGGTCTGTAGCAAGCCGTTGCCCAGCTGTGGGGGCCGAACAGGCATGGTGACCCGTCCGGCGGTGTGGTCGGGGTGGAAGTTGCAGGCAATCAGTCGTGACTGACAGGCGCCTTAAGGCATTGCTCAGATAAGTTACCCTGTGCGTGGGCTCGGGGTTCCAACGCGAAAGACAAGGTGAAATGTCAAGAGAGTTGACCGACCTTGAGATGCTCAGCGAGTTGGAACCCGTTGCTGAAGCCAACCTTAACCGGCATTTGTCGGTGGCCACGGAGTGGCATCCGCACGACTACGTTCCCTGGGAACGCGGTCGTAATTTCGCGCAGATGGGCGGCGACGACTGGGACCCGGAGCAGTCACAGCTGAGCGAAGTTGCCAAGGCGGCGATGATCACCAATCTGCTTACCGAGGACAACCTGCCGTCCTACCACCGTCAGGCGGCCCAGTACTTCGGTCTCGATGGTGCCTGGGGAACCTGGGTGGGCCGCCGAGGAGAACCGGCACGGCATCGTCATTCGCGACTATCTGGTTGTGACGCGGGGAGTAGATCCGGTGGCGTTGGAGCGGGCGCGGATGGAACACATGACCGCGGGCTTCAATCCCACCGATGAGGAAGAGTCGGTACACAAGACCGACTTCCTGCTCTCGGTCGCGTACACCACGTTGCAGGAGCTGGCGACCCGCGTCAGCCACCGCAACACCGGCAAGGTGTGCGACGACCCCGTCGCGGACCGGATGCTGCAACGTGTCGCTGCCGACGAGAACCTGCACATGATCTTCTATCGCAATATGTGCAGTGCCGCACTGGATCTCGTGCCAGATCAGGCGTTGGAGGCGATTGCCGCGGTGATCGAGAACTTCCGCATGCCCGGACAGGGCATGCCGAACTTCCGTCGTAATGGTGTGCTGATGGCCAAACACGGCATTTACGACCCCCGCCAGCATCTCGAAGAGGTTGTTACGCCGAATCTACGGAAGTGGCGGATCTTCGATCGCAGTGATTTCAGTGCCAAGGGAGAGCAGCGACGCGAGCAGCTCGCCGCGTACGTGGAAGACCTTAAGCGCCAAGTCATTAAGTTCGAAGAGCAGCGCGACCGCATGCTGGCCCGTGAGGCGAAGAAAAAGGAAGCCCGCGCCGGATAGTGCGGACTTCCCTTCTCGGCCTGCCGATTACTTGGTGATCTCGATCTTCTGCGCCTCGGCGTTTGCGTAGGCGCCGGCGACCTTGACGGTCAGCACGCCCGCGTCGTAGCTCGCCGAGATCGCATCACCCGTCACATGGGTGGGCAATGTGAAGGTGCGACGGAACGTGCCGTAGCGGACCTCGCGCAGTACGCGTCCTTCCGTCTGTTCGGCGCGTGCGTCGCGGCGCTCACCGGACACCACCAACTTGCCGCGTTCCACCTCGACCGTGACGTCCTGGTCGACGTCGACGCCGGGCAGGTCCAGACGGACCAGGGCGTCATCGCCGTCCTTCACGACCTCGGCGGACGGAACGAAACCGGGGGTGGGCCAGCTGGTGGCAGGGCCGAAGGACTGACGTACCAGCGCGTCGAACTCGGCGAACGGGCTGCGGCGTGTCCAAACCAGATTGCTCATAGCGTGTCTCCTTCTATAGGGCCGGAATCTCAACCGGCCGTCACACGTACAAACTTGAGTGACTCGCGCTAAAGTTCCGTTTTCTGTACGCCGACGGCGAACGCGCGCGCGAGCTCATCGCCGCTGCGTGCCAGCCTCTGATTCCCAGTTTCGCCGGGTACCCTCGCCGGCGTGCCCGAGCAGCCCGCAGAGAATCAGAAGGCGTCAGCGCGCGTCGTGCTCCGGCACACCCTTGCCAGCGTCGGACCATCGCTCGGCACCTATTACCTGCTACGCACCTTTGGGCAACCCGAGATTCACGCGTTGATTGCTGCCACGGTGGTCGCCGCGATTCAGGTGTTGATCACGGTGGTCAAGAACCGCAAGTTCGACGTCCTGTCGGGCTTCCTGATGTTCAACTTCGGGCTGAGTCTGGTCATCGCGCTCATCACCTCTGATGCACGTATGGCCCAGGTATCCAACACGATTCCCGGCATCCTGCTATCGCTGTTTCTTATCGGAAGTGCGTTCATCGGCAAGCCCCTCACCGAACTGATGATCGCGAAGGCTCGGCCTGGGCGAATCGAAGAGATTGCAGCCGAACATCATTGGACTCCGGAGAACTTCCGTTCGTATCACCGGATGCATGTCCACGTGAGTTTGTGGTGCGGTGTCATCAGCCTGCTGCTGTCGGCAATATCGATCGTCATCATCTACAGCTTCTCGGTTGATATCGCCCAGGCGGTCAACCAAATCTTCTCCCTGGTGACGACAATGGGGCTGATCATCGGCATCATTGTGGTTATCCGGCGCTACCTCCAGCGCATGACGTACGACTCGCCCGCGGCCTGACGACCGGATACAGTCGCGCGGTGTCCCTGTCCACCGAGCAGCCCGAAACCGAGAGCGGGATCTCGCCCCGCCAGCTTTTGATCGAGGGGCTGCTCAATGTCGGACCCGCGCTATGCGCCTACTTCGGTCTGCGCCTGGCAGGCTTCTCGGAGCTGCACGCGCTGATGGCCGCCACCGCGGTATCGGCCGCCCAGGCGTTGGCGAAAATGGCGTGGAAGCGGGCCCTGGATCCGGTCTCATTGCTGGTGGTGCCGATCTTTGGCGTCAGCCTCGTCATGGCGTGGCTCACCCGCGACCCACGTTTGTCACAGGTCACTAATGAGGTGCCGGGCATGTTGCTGGCCACCTATTTTCTGGTCAGTGCGCTCATCGGCAAGCCACTGACTGAGCTGTTGGTCACGAAACTCTGGCCCGGCGGCGTGGAGAAACTGGCCGAGGAACAGGGCTGGACCGATGAGGACCAGCGCTCGTACCACCGGCTGCATGTTCTCGTCAGCTTCTGGTGCGGGATCTTCAGCCTGCTGTTCTGTGCCTTGATGGTGGTGATCATTTACAGCTTCTCCGTCGATGTGGTCCAGGCGGTGAACCCGGTGGTGTCGATGCTGACCACGGGGGGACTGATCGTGGGCGTCGTCGTTGCGATCCGGATGTACTTGCGCCGTAAGGAACGCGCCCTCGCTGGCAGGTAGCCCCGCTTTCTCAGGCTCTCTTAGATTGCGTCGGTACCGTCGCTGTGGTGAGTGGGTTGGGTAAGGGTGCAGGGAAATTCACACTCGGACACGCTTTGGTCAGTGCCGCGCTCGGCCTGGGTACGTACTACGGGATGCGCCTGCTGGGTGCCTCGGAGTTGCATGCCCTGATGGCCGCGGCGGTGGTCTCGGCGCTGCGCGTCATCTACACGGCATTACGAGACAGGCGCTTCGACATCGTCGCGGGATTCATCATGCTGATGCACGGCGCGACGCTCGTGGTCGCCCTGCTGACCAGCTCACCACAGCTGGCTCAACTCACCCATGTGGTCCCGGTGGTGTTGTTCGGCCTGTTCTATATCGGTAGCTGTCTGACGAAACGGCCTCTCACCGAAGTCATCATCGACATGATCCGCCCGGGTTGGGTAGCACGTCATCACTGGGGCGATGCGGACTTGCGCGCCTATCACCGGATGCATGTGCGGCTCTGTGTGATCGTCGGCTCGCTGGAGTTGGTACAGGCCGCTGCGATGGCGGGGATCATCCTGCGGTATCCGGTGGACATCGCGCAGGTGGTCAACGGCCTACTGGCGACGGCCGGCAGTGCTGCACGGCTGGCGTTTGTGATCGCGGTGATCTGGGTGTTCCTGCGTCGCCGCGGACATCACCAGGCGTCGCCGCCGCGCCAATCACAGGTCAGTGAGCCGGAGGGGTCAACCCCGGAACTCATCGGCAGTACGTGCACGCCCTCATCCTCTGCGGGCACGATGCCGTCTGCGGTCGCGACGGGAGTGGTTCCGAGCCAGGGGACCCAGCCGCGCGCCCGATAGAACGGTGCGACCTCGTCATCGGCGCTCAACGCGCCCAGTTCATAGGCGCCACGCAAAACCTGTTCGGCCGCGTCCATGATTGCGCGCCCGAGCCCGTTGCCGCGCCAGTCGCTATCTACCGCAACGCCTTCCACGTATCCGGTGCGTATGGCCCGCCCTTGATGGAGCAGCCGGCGCTGGATCACTGCGGCGTGGGCGATGAGTGTGCCGTGGTACCAGATGAGCGCATGCATACCGCCCAGGCAATGTTCCCAGTCTTCCTCGGTGAACTCGCCCTCAAAGGCTTCGATCAGTAATTCCCTTGCCGCATGGCGTGTTTCGCTATCCAGATCGGCGGTGTGGATGAGTCGCGCGGTGTGGGTCCGGATGACGGGTACGGTCGGCATCGTAGACACGGGATGCTCCTAGCTGAGGCGCGGTCTTGACCAGCGGAACCGAACGGTTTGTCCTGGCCGCACCTGGGCGGCCAGGTCCACATCCTGATCGGTGATCACCCCGATGACAGGATAGCCGCCGGTCACCGGATGGTCAGGGCCCAGGATAACGGGCTGGCCGCCGGGTGGCACCTGGATTGCACCGCGGATCACGCCCTCGCTCGGCAGCTGCCTGGCGGGGTCGCGTAGCTCCAGAGGCTTACCGCTGAGCCGGGTGCCTACCCGGTCGCTGCGATCGGAGACGATCCAGCTGCCGTGTGTCAGCTCGTCGGGATCGACGAACCAGTCGTCACGCGGACCGGGCACCACCTTGAGTTCGACGATGTCATCGGACATGGTGGCCACCGGTGCTTGCTCGATCTCCGGGAAGGAAGGGGACCGTGGTCCGACCGGCAGCCTGTCCCCGGCCTGCAGCGGCTTGGGGCCGATGCCAGACAGGATGTCGAAGCTGCGCGAGCCCATCACCGGCGCCACGCTGACTCCACCGCGCACGGCCACGTAGCTACGCAGGCCACTGAGCGGTGCGCCGAGCGACACCACATCGCCATCTTGAACTTGGGTAATACTGTTGGTACCGAAGGGAATTCCATTGACGGACGGATCGGTGTCGGCACCGGTAACAGCCACCACCGCATCGCCACCGGAGACCCGAAATGACATGCCGCCCAGTGTCACCTCGATGGTCGCCAGATGGTCGGGGTTCGCCACCAACCGGTTGGCCAGCGAATGCGATTTGCGATCGGCTGCCCCGGAGCGTCCGACACCCATGGCCGCCTTGCCGACGCGGCCGAGGTCCTGAATCAGGGCGAGAGGGCCGGTGCGCATTACCTCAAGGGTGGGTCTCATTCGATCGTCCCCTGGGTTTGGACTTGGAACTGGACACGGGTACCGGGCGTCAGTAACGCAGGTGGGTTGCGGTCGAGATCCCAGATGACGGCGTCGGTGCTGCCGATCAGTTGCCAGCCGCCGGGAGATTCACGCGGGTAAATCCCACTGAACTCGCCGGCGAGTGCGACGGCCCCGGCAGGTACCTTGGTGCGCGGGTCGGCGCGGCGCGGGATGGCCAGACGCGTGTCCCCGCCCACGAGGTACGCGAATCCCGGTGCGAATCCGCAGAATCCGACGGTCCATACCGTTCCGGTGTGTGCCGCGATGACACCGTCTACACCGAGGCCCGTGTGTTCGGCAACCTCTTCGAGATCGAGACCGTCGTACCGGACCGGGATGGTCACCGGTGGTGAGGCGGTGCTCTCCGCCGTGCCCGACGGTGCCGTGCGTTGCGTCAGCCGGTGCCGCACTATGGCCTGGTCGGCCGGGCTGTCGAGCTTGAGAAGTACGGTCCGGGACGCGGGAACGATATCGGTGACGCCGTCGATAGGGTCGGCATTCAGCGCCGACGTCCACGCCAGCACTTCCTGCACGGATGTGCACTCGAGCAACAACGCCCGATCCCCGTGATCCCGCACCTTCAAATCCGTTGCGGTACTCATATTTCGACGGTACTCCCGTGGCCACGCCTAGGGGCGCATTTATCCGGCCTGTGTATAAGTCGGCTCGTGCTTCTTGATGTAGGCGATCACCCGATAGGTAATCGGCAGCATCACGATCTCCACCACCGACTTGAAGATCCAGCCCAGGGCCGTGTACGTCGCCAACTGGCCGAAGGTGTGAATGCCCAGCGCGGTGGCCGCGATGGAACAGAACACCAGTGAATCGGCGAACTCGCCGATAACCGTCGAACCCACCAGTCGCGCCCACAGGTGGCGTTCCTTGGAACGCTTCTTCATCCGCACCACCACGAGCGCGTTAAGTGTTTGTCCAACAAGATATCCCGCGAGTCCTGCCACCATGAGCGTGGTGATGCTGGTGACGATGGTGGAAAAGGCCTCCTGGTTGGGATAGAAGTCGGCGGGCGGCAGGATCTTGGCCGTCCACAACACCAGGCATGCCAGGAGCTCCATCGCGAACCCGAGCAGGATCACCCGGTTGGTGGCGCGATACCCGTAGACCTCACTGAGCACATCGCCGATCACATAGCTCAGCGGGAACAGCACAAACGCCCCGTCGGTGATCAGCGACCAATCGCCGACCACAGGGCCAAAGCCAATTGCCTTGGTGGCAGCCACGTTCGAGATGAGTACGACTCCGACAAAGACAGCCGACAGCAGCGGATAGTAGCTGCGGCCTACCTGGGCGAAGACCACATGATCCTGGGGGCTTGTCTCGACCTCGCTTGTCGCCATTCCGCGAAGTCTAGGGTGCGTGCTTGCAATGCGGCGCGGGTGGATTTGTCGCGCAGGGCGGAGGGCGGTTGGGCATGGTGGCGGCCGAGTAGATCAACAATGCCGCTGACGCGAGATACACGACGAAGCCGATGGTGAAGGCGCGAAGCCATTGCCTGCGGGGAAGCGCCAACGGCAGCGTGCCTGAGGCCAGCAGTCCGCAGGGCAGGGCGAGCACCATTCCGATGATCAGCCCGTAGCCGTGCGGGTCGGCGAACGGATTCGACGACAGCCGGGTCGACAACACCATGTATGCACCCAGTGCGAAGACACCAAGAGCTATGGCGCCGACGATGCCGCCGACTACGCGAATCACAACGTCAGCCCAATACGGCTGGGCCGGTCGGGCGGGTGGGTAGTTCATCACCCCAGTACTCGGGCCAGCTGGGGGACCAGGTTGTCCGCCACGTAGGTCAGACTCAGCGGCGAGCTGAAGTTGATGGCGCCGGCCAACTCCTTGCTGGTGAAAATGCTGCGGTTCAGCAGCGAGGAGCCCAGTTTGGTGATCACCGGGTCGGCCTGCAGCGCGGTGCTCTGTTCGTCGGATTCGGTGCCCCACAGCAGCACATCGGCCTGCCCGAGCACACTGGCAAGCTGATCGGCCGGAAGATGGGCGAGCTGGTCGGCCTTGCCGTAGCTGTCCAATTCGGCGGGAACAGCCAATCCGAGGGAGCTGAGGAATCCGGTGCGCGGTCCGGATCGACACGCGATGGCCTGTCCGTCGAGCAGTTCACCCTGCAGGTAGATGACCTTCTTATCCTTGAAGCTGGGGTGCGCAGACGTGGCCGAAGTGAATCTGCTGTCGACGGCCTGCACCACCGCGTCCATCCCCGACGGCTTGAATACGGACTGCCCGATGGCCTTGGCCTGGTCTTTCCACGGCTCGAAGAACGCGTACTTGCCCGACTGCGCGATGGTCGGTGCGATACCGGACAACTTGTTGTAGTTGTCCTGATCCAGCCCGGCGTTGGTGGCCAGGATGAGGTCGGGTTTCAGGGATGCGATCTTGTCGACCATCAGTCCGTCGGTAAGGGTGAGCACCTCGGGTGTGGCCGCGCCCAGGCGATCGGTAGCCCATGGCCAGGTGGCGAAGGGGAATCCTCCGTACCACTCGGTGACCGCGATAGGGACGATGCCCAGCGCCAGCAGGTAGTCATGCTCGGTGTACCCGGCACTGACGATGCGCTGCGGCGGAGTCTTGACTTCGGTGGTGCCGAACGCGTGCTTGATGACGGCGACACCGTTGCGCTCGGAAGTGGGAGGAGAGTCCTTGGTGCAGGCAGCCAGCGCGGTGCCCGCGGCGAGCGTGGCACCGGCAGCGAGAAACCCGCGGCGGGTCAATATCGCGGACGGCACATATCGAGAGTAGCTGGCACATGCACTCAGGGGGTGCGGCGATGTTCGTTAACGGGCTACCAGCCGGCGTGCCGCCTCGGCGGCTGCGGTGCGGCGGTCCGCGAGCACGTCGTCGCCGAGCGGTTCGCCGACAATCCGGTCGATACCGAATCCGCTAGCCGCCATCGAGTAGGCGATATCGATCAGCATCACGAGCAGACATGTGGGGTCCCACGCCGGGTCGATGAGCCCGCACTGCTGGCCCCGGCGCACCTCGTCGAGTTTCGCCTGGAAGATGCGGCGCAGTACGTGGTTGTCGAACATTCCGTCGGGGGCTTCCAGTTCGATCCAGCGCTGTAACCGCGCGCCCTGGGGGTCGGCGACGATGTTGTCGAAGAGGCCCGCGACGTAGCCCGGCACATCGTCGGCCCGCAGCGGCACCTTGTATGGCGCATCATTGATCCATTGCGCCACAACGGCTTCAAACAGCTGCTCCTTGCTCTCAAAGTAGCTGTACAGCCGTTCCTTGCTTGCGTTCGCATTGGTGGCAATTCGGTTGAGCCGCGCACCAGCGAAGCCGTACTCGGTGAACTCGGCCTTGGCGGCCGCCATGATCCGGTCGTGGGTGGCCTGCCCGGCCGCTCGCATGGCGCTCACCAGAGCAGCACCGGTTTGATCGCGATTCCCGATCGCGCGTCCGCGACGGCTCGATCGATATCACGCGCCGGGTAGGTACGTATCAGCGATTCGATCGGGAAGCGGCCCTGCGCGTGCATCCTCAGCAGTTCCGGAATGAACTCCAGAGGATTCGCGTCGCCCTCGATGCATCCGCGGATCACCTTGCCGCCGAACATCAGATCGGTGAGATCGATTGTTCCGCGTGAGGCGCCCAGCCCGACCAGAACCAGTACACCGCGCTGCCGCAGCAGCCCGAGCGCCGTGGCGATGACATCGGGGTTGGCCGTGGTGTCCAGAGCATGGGTAGCCCCGCGCGCGATGGTGGTCACGTCCTGGGCCGTGGGGTCGACGGTATGGGTCGCACCCAATTCAGTGGCTTTGTCTCGCCGCGAGGCGACAGGGTCCACAGCGATGATCGTCTGCACGCCGACCGCCTTGGCGGCCATCACCGCGGCGAGGCCGACACCGCCAGCGCCGAACACCACGAGGCGCGAATCCGGTTCAGGTGTAAGTACGTTGAGCACCGCACCAGCACCGGTCTGCAGACCGCAGCCAAGGGGTGCGGCGATGGTGAGGTCCGTGGAGGGGTCCACCACGACGGTGTTGTCGGCGGTGGCGAGTGCGTACTGGGCGAAGCTCGACTGTCCGAAGAACGAGCCGAACAGTGCGTTCCCGTTCTGGGACAGTGCCGTCGTGCCGTCGAGCCGTGTACCCGAGAGGTTGAGCCGGGCGGCGCGGGAGCAGTAGGCCCGCTCACCCGCATCGCATTGTCGGCACTGGCCGCAGCTGCGGTAGCTCAAGACCACACGGTCTCCTGGCCGGATACCGGTCACGTCAGGGCCTACGACCTGGACGACCCCCGCACCCTCATGGCTGAGCACCGCCGGGATCGGTACCTGTGATGTGAAGGTCAGGTCGGTGTGGCACAGGCCGGTGGCGTGAATCTTGACGAGCACCTCGTCGGAGCGCGGATCCTCGAGTTCCACCTCTTCGAGGGTGAATGAAGACTCTGCGGATCGGCTCAGTGCTGCAGTGACTTTCACCGATCGCGTTCGAGAATGAAGTAGAGGTAGTTGCCGCTGGCGCGCTGACGCTTGCCGTTCATGATGCCCATCAGCGTGTTCTCGTCGACCCACTTGAAGTGATCAAAAGTGGGCTGTCCGTCGTACACCATGGTGCCGGTGACCTCGCCGCGGAACTCGATATCCCACAGGGTTGCACCACCCAGACTCAAATCGTTGTTGGAGAACAACTTTCCTTCGTCGTCGTAACAGACGATCGGCTCGACGTCGTTGATGGATCTGAAGATCTTGCCGTACCAGCGGGCGGCAGCCAGCTGGCCGTTCATCTTGTGTCCGGTGTGGAACTCGTCGCCCTTCCAACTGCCGAGCATGTCTTCGGGTCGGGCGGTATCGAGCGCGGCCCAGATCTCGTCGAGGTCGGCGGGACTGACGTCCCGGTGGCCTCGAAGTTCGGCGAAGCGGGTGCGGGCCTTGTCGACATCCATGTCTCTCCCAAGTCAGTTGGTTCGGGAAGGACGCTAACACCGGACCAAATGGTTCGGCAAGGGCGATCAGACGATCAATGTGAGGCCCAGCGCGATCATGACGACGGCGATGACGGCGTCGAGTACACGCCAGGTTCCTGGACGCTGGAACAGTCCGGCAAGGTACCGGGCGCCAAAGCCGAGCCCGACGAACCAGACGACACTTGCGATCAGGGCGCCCGCGCCGAACAGCCAGCGTGCGTCCTTGTGTGCGTTGGCGAGTGAGCCGAGCAGCACCACGGTGTCGAGATAGACGTGCGGATTCAGGAAGGTGATGGCCAGTGCGGTCATCAGTACCGCGCCGAGGCGTGCCGGATTGGATTCGGCGGGAACCAGAGTGCCGGGCCGTAATGCGCGGCGGGCGGCCAGCAATCCGTAGCAGATGAGAAACGCGGCACCGCCCACCTTGGCTACGGTGAGCAGACTCGGCGTGGCCGCGATCAGTCCACCGAGGCCACCGATGCCCGCGGCGATGAGCAGAAAGTCGCCGGTGATGCACACGGCGACCACCGGCAGCACGTACTCACTGCGAATCCCTTGTCTGAGTACGAAGGCGTTCTGGGCGCCGATGGCGGCAATGAGGGACATTCCGGTCAGGAAGCCGAGGAAGAGGACGGTCACGACATCGACGTTAGGGCGGTAAAAAGCTGTAGTACAGCTAATGATTCTTACTCTGCATTAGAATCGCTAATGTGAGTCTGGACTCGCAGCAGCTGGTTGCCTTCGCCGCCGTCATCGAAGAGGGCAGCTTCGATGCCGCCGCCCGGCGGCTCGTCATCACCCCTTCGGCGGTGAGTCAACGTGTCAAGGCGTTGGAACAGTCGGTGGGTCAGGTGCTGGTTCGCCGCGAGAAGCCCTGTGTGGCAACCGATGCGGGTGTCTCGTTGATGCGACTGGCGGCCCAGGTTGGCACGCTGGAGCGTGAGGCACTGCGCGAGATGGGTGTCGATGGATCTCCGATCCGGGTCGCGATCGCGGTGAATGCCGACTCATTCGAAACATGGATGGGGTCGGTGTTGGCGCAGATTCCCGACGGCGTGCTTATCGACATCCGCGTTGAGGATCAGGATCATTCCGCGGAGTTGTTGCGCGCAGGCGTTGTGATGGCAGCGGTGACAACGGAGCCTAAGCCTATCGCCGGATGCCGCTCCGAATCGCTTGGCTCGATGCGGTACTTCGGGATGGCGTCACCGGGTTATGTAGCGCGCTACCTCCCGGACGGTCTGCTTGACTCGGGGATCGAGGCCGTACGGCGCGCGCCGATGATGCGGTGGGACAGGCGTGATGCACTCCAAGATCAGTTCTTACGCAAGCTCTTTCGTCGGGATGTCGCGGTCCCGGAACACTACGTGCCTACGACAAGTGGAAACACCGAGGCGCTGCGGGTCGGATTGGGCTGGGGAATGATGCTTGAGCAGTTGGATCGCAGCGGCCTTGTTGACCTGGCCCCGGGTCGGTATCTCGATGTGCCGTTGTATTGGCAACATTGGAAATTCGAATCCTCGACACTGCAGGCGATCACCTCGGCGGTACGCAAGGAGGCTTCCGTTCTGCGGCGCGAGCACTAGCGGCGCACGGCGCGGCTGAGCCGATGCGCGTGCCGCAGCAAGAGCTGTCCGAGGACCGGTTGGCGTTCGGCGTTGAACCGTGCCTCGATGCCGGTCAGGGTGAGCGCACCGATGGGGTTGTGGTTGGTATCGAACACGGCGGCGGCCATGCCCCAGGATCCCTCGACCAGCTGGCCCGGGTTGAGCGACCAGCCGGCCTGCCGGGTGGCGCCGATCCGATCCCAGACGGCGTCGGTGCGAAAACCGCTGCCCCACTCGGACTCCAGGTCGGCCCTGGTCAAGTAGGCATGGATCGCGTCGTCTGGAAGGTAAGCCAGGACGGCCATTCCGGATGAGACGATTCCGAGCGGAAAACGGGCGCCCTCGTACAGCACGTGCGATCGGATTGGGAAATCGCCATCCTCGCTGAGCAATACGACGGTGTGATCTCCGCGGCGCAGTGAGAAGAACGCACTCTCGCCGGTTTCCCGTGCCAGCGCCGCCACGTCGGCGGCCGCCTTCTCCGTGATGTTGTAACGGGGAGCTGAGGTAGCGCCGAGCACGTAGATCTCCGGACCTAGGAACCATTGGCCGGAGCGGGCATCGCGCTCCACGAACCCTTCGGTGGCGAGCGATTCCAGCAGCCGGTGCGCGGTGGCCCGCGGGATGTCGGTGCGGCGAGCGAGTTCTGTGGTGCTGACGCCCGTTCCGGTGTCTGCTGACACGGCACGCAGCAGGGCCGCGGTGCGGCGTACCACGCTGGGTGCCTCAGTCACCCGCTCACGATACGTGTCCATTGAGTGGACGTTCAAGCCCGAGTGTGTTCATCCGGTGAGAGCTTTCTCCACCATCCTTGCCGTGCAGCTGGGTTTTCATCCAAGGTGTCGGTGCGCCGGTGCGCCAGCAAGTGGACGCTCTGGTTGGGCTTGGAGGTGGTTGTGAGCGACAAACAGATCGTCGAGCAGCGCGGTCTGTGGTTCGAGGAATTCGAGCCCGATGTGCTGTACGTGCACCGGCCGGGGCGGACGATCACGGAGGCCGACAACGTTTTGTTCACCACGTTGACCATGAACACCCAGGCATTGCATCTCGACGCGGCGTTCTCGGAGGCGCTACCGCCGTTCAATCAGCGGCTGGTGAATTCGATGTTCACTCTGTCGACGTTGGTCGGGTTGTCGGTCGCACAACTGACCCAGGGCACCATCGTCGGGAATCTGGGATTCTCCGATATCGCCTTCCCCAAGCCGCTGTTCCACGGTGACACGCTGTATGCGGAGTCAGAGGTGATCGGTAAGCGCGAATCCAGGAGCCGCCCAGGTGAGGGCATCGTCACCTTCGCGCATACCGGCAGGAATCAGCACGGCGACGTGGTGGCAACGGCCTCGCGAAAGACCATGGTGCGTAAACGGCCCGGAGGGCAGCAGCAGTGACACTTCTTGATGCCGGTCCGGGCTGGCTGTTCTGTCCGGCCGATCGCCCCGAACGCTTCGAAAAAGCCGCTGCAGCAGCAGATGTGGTGATTATCGATCTTGAGGACGGGGTTGCGGCTGCCGATCGCCCTGCTGCCCGCGACGCCCTGATCAATACTCCACTGGATCCCGATCGCACCGTGGTCCGCCTCAACCAGGCCAACACCGCTGATCACCGGCTGGATGTCGAGGCGCTCGCGCGGACCGAGTACAGGACCGTAATGCTGGCCAAGAGCGAACACGCGGATCACGTCGTGGCACTGGCACCGTGGTGCGTGGTGGTCCTCGTCGAGACTCCGTTGGGGGCTCTTAACGTCGCGGAATTGGTGCGGCCCGGGAACGTTGTCGCGGCGATGTGGGGTGCCGAGGATCTCTTTGCCGCGACGTGGGGCACCAACAACCGCTGGCCAGACGGCAGTTACCGCGATGTAGCGCGGCATGTGCGTTCGCAAACCCTCTTGGCAGCAAAGGCATTTGGCCGGATAGCCGTGGATTCGGTGTACCTCGATATCACGGGGCTCGATGGTCTGCGTGTGGAAGCGGATGACGCGGCGGCCGTCGGATTCGATGCCAAGGTGGCGATCCACCCCACGCAGGTAAACGTCATTCGCGCGGCCTACCGGCCGGCCGCCGAACGGGTGCGCTGGGCGCACGCTGTGCTTGAGCTGGCGGGCCGGGAACGCGGTGTCTTCCAGTTCGAGGGCGCCATGGTTGATGCGCCCGTGCTTCGGCGCGCGGAGCGAATCATCCAGCTGAACATGGTGACTGGCGGGAGGTCCGAGTGAGAAGCATCCGACGGCAACGCACCCAAACACCAGATGCGGGCTGGGATGAGTCGTTAGAGTCGTGGCCGGTCTATGTGGTGAAAGCGAGACGATGAAGTCCTATGAGGCCGGGCCGTCGACGTCCCCGATCATCGAGGAGACGATTGGGGAGAACTTCGAGCGCATCGCCGGCACCTATCCCGATGTTGATGCTCTGGTCGACGTCGCGGGTGGACGCAGATGGACATACCGGGAGCTCGACACCGACATCAATCGCGTTGCGCGCGGCTTTATGTCACTCGGAATCGACGCAGGGGACCGGGTGGGCATCTGGGCGCCGAACTGTCCGGAGTGGGTCCTGGTGCAGTACGCGACGGCAAAGATTGGCGCAATACTGGTCAACATCAATCCGGCCTACCGAACCCATGAGCTGGCCTATGCCCTCAATCAGTCGGGTGTTCGCACGCTGGTCTGTGCCACGGCGTTCAAGTCCTCCGACTACGTCACGATGGTGGAACAGGTGCACTCGGAGGTGCCCTCGCTAGTGGACGTGTTGTTCATCGGTACCTCCGACTGGGCGAATCTGATTACCGCCGCAGGGCAGGTCTCCGAGGAGGCACTGCGCACCCGGATGTCACAGCTGTCCAACACCGATCCCATCAACATCCAGTACACCTCGGGGACAACGGGTTATCCGAAGGGTGCGACGCTGTCGCACCGCAACGTGGTCAACAACGGATACTTCGTGACCGAGTCGATTCACCTGGAAGTCGGCGATCGGCTGTGCGTCCCGGTGCCCTTCTATCACTGCTTCGGAATGGTCATGGGCAATCTCGGATGCACGACGCACGGTGCCACCATCGTGGTCCCGTCGCCGGGATTCGACGCGGTACGCACGCTCGAGTCGATCGAACGTGAGCGCTGTGTGGGGGTGTACGGGGTGCCCACCATGTTCATCGCCATGCTCGCGGACCCCGATTTCGCGCAGCGCGACCTGTCCAGCCTGCGGACGGGAATCATGGCGGGTTCGGTGTGCCCCGTGGAGGTGATGAAGCGGTGCATAGACGATCTGCACATGGCAGAGGTGGCGATCGCGTACGGAATGACCGAGACGTCACCTGTCTCGTGCCAGACGCTCGTCGACGACGACCTCGATCGCCGCACCGCGACAGTCGGGCGTGCGCACCCGCACGTTGAGATCAAGGTGGTCGACCCCGGGACCGGAGAAACGGTGGAACGCGGGCACTCTGGTGAGCTGTGCACGCGCGGCTATTCGGTGATGCTCGGTTACTGGAACAACGAGGAGTACACCCGTGAGGTGATCGACGCCGACGGATGGATGCATAGCGGGGACCTGGCCGTGATGCGAGAGGATGGCTACTGCACCATCATTGGGCGAATCAAGGACATGGTGATTCGTGGCGGCGAAAACATCTATCCGCGCGAGATCGAGGAGTTTCTGCTCACCCATCCCGACATCGAGGATGTTCAGGTTGTTGGGGTGCCGGACGAGAAGTACGGCGAAGAATTGTGCGCGTGGGTTCGGATGAGGACAGACCGTACGATCGTGGACGTCGCCGCCGTGCGTGCCTTCGCCACGGGGCGCCTTGCCCACTACAAGATTCCGCGTTATGTGCAGGTGGTCGAGAGCTTCCCGATGACCGTCACCGGGAAGGTGCGCAAGATCGAAATACGGGCGCAGGCGATCGAACTTCTGGGGTTACGCGAGCCAGGCCGGTCGCATGGGGAGTAACGCGTACGAGCGGTTCGTCGAGCACGTATCGCAACGGTATGGGCTGTCACTGAAGGACTATGCCGCTGTGTGGCGCTGGTCCGTTGATTCCGTACCGCAGTTCTGGCGCGCATTGTGGGAGTTCTTCGATGTTCCGGGACGCGGGCTGCGTGACGGCGATGACGGCGTGCTGTCCGGTTCGGTGATGCCGGGCGCGCAATGGTTTCCGGGCACCGAGCTCAACTACGTGAGCCCGATGCTACGCCACGCACATCTCGACGGGGACGCCATCGTGGGTGTGGATGAAGCGGGCGGGCGCGTCGCGATCAGCTGGGTTGAACTGCCCGGCAGGATCGGTGCGGTGGCCGCGGAGCTGCGTCGGCTGGGGGTCGGCCGCGGTGATTGTGTGGCCGCGTATCTGCCGGATGTGCCCGATGCGATGGTTGCCTTCCTGGCCACCGCGGCGGTAGGCGCGGTGTGGGCGGGATGCGGTCAGGACTACGCCCCGGAGGGTGCGGCGGCACGGCTGGGTCAACTCAATCCCAAGGTTCTCATCTCCGGCCCCGGATACCAGTACAACGGTCGCTGGGTGGATAAGGCAGCCGACACCGCCGAACTGCATCGCCTGTTGCCCGGTACTCCGGTGCTGATGGTCGAATTGCCCACGGGCAGTGAAGATCCCGTAGTCGAGATGGTTCCATTCGATCATCCGATCTGGGTCTTGTTCAGCTCGGGCACCACCGGCAAGCCCAAGGGGATTGTGCACGGCCACGGAGGCATGCTGTTGGAACATCTCAAAGGGGCGGGGCTGCACTGCGATCTAGGCCCGGGCGACGTGTTCTTCTGGCAGACGGCGTTGTCGTGGATGATGTGGAACTTCCGGTTGAGTGGGCTGCTTGTCGGCGCCACCGTGGTCTGTTACAGCGGGCATCCGCTGTATCCCAATGCGGATCGGCTGTGGGAGCTGTTGGGTTCCGAAGCGGTGAGCTACTTCGGGACCAGCCCCGGACACCTGCAGGCAACCAAGAAGGCGAAACTGGAGCCGTCGGCCGTGCATGACCTGAGTGCGCTGAAGACATTGGGAAGTAGCGGATCTCCCCTCTCTCCGGATCTGTTCGATTGGGTGGGTTCGCATGTCGGGGTCACGGTGTCATCCCTGTCGGGAGGTACCGACGTGTGCACCGCCTTCGCCGGCGGTACGCCGGGAGTGCCCGCGCATCCCGGCGAGTTGCCCGCCCGCTACCTGGGGGTGGACTTGCACAGTTGGTCACCCGATTGCCGGTCCCTCGTCGGTGAGGTAGGCGAAATGGTGATCCTGCAACCCATGCCCTGCATGCCGACCCGATTCTGGGATGACCCGGATGGATCACGTTATCGGGCTGCCTATTTCGAGCATGAATGGGCCGATGGCCCACGCCCCGGGGTCTGGCGCCATGGTGACTGGGTCACCGTCACCGAGCACGGATCGCTGGTCATCCATGGACGCAGTGACGCCACCCTGAACCGCAACGGAATCCGGATGGGCTCGGCGGACATCTACGAGGTCGTGGAGTCCATGGACGAGATCGCGGAGGCATTCGTCCTCGGTGTCGACGGGCCCGGTGGCGCGTATTGGATGCCGCTGTTCGTCACGATGGCGCCGGGGCACACCTTCGATGCCGACCTGGGTGCCCGGATCGCGCGGGAGATCCGGGCCCGGTTGTCGCCGCGGCATGTTCCCGACGAGGTGATCGAGGCGCCGGGAATCCCGCACACCCGAACCGGCAAGAAGCTCGAGGTCCCCATCTGTGGTGTGCTCGCCGGACGCGTTGACGTGTCATTGGATCCGCGTTCGATCGACAATCCCCATCTGGTCGACTGGTACCGGGAGCAAGGGAGCGGGCACCGCTGGTAGCGGCACCAAAGCTTCTGCTAGCGGTCGAAGACGATGGTCAATGTGTCCGACTGCGGCAGTGACTGGCACGCCAGCCGCACGCCGTGGCGGATCTCGTGGTCGTCGAGGATGTCGTTGACCTGCATTGTCACCTCACCCTCGCGAAGGGTGTAGGAGCAACCACCGCAGTTCCCCTCGCGGCAGACGTAGGGCGCATCGATGCCGAGGCCGAGGAGCACATCCAGAAGGATCTGTGTTTTCGGCCAGCTGATCTGGTGGGTGTCGCCCTCGATCTCGACGGTGGCGCTCACCGCATCGGGATCGGTCGGTGCGGTCGCGACAACTGGTGCCGCGGCGAAGGCGTCGGTGCTCAGCGATACGAAGACCTCACGATGGATGTTCTCTCGGGCCAGTCCGGTATCGCCCAGCGCGGCCGCCGCTGCATCCATGAAAGGGGCTGGGCCACAGAGATATGCGGCAGTGCCGGGGACTGGGGTGGGCAGCAGCGCGCGCAGGCCGTCCGGGGTCGGCAGACCGTCCTCCGCCTCGATCCAGTGCACGATCGCCAGGCGGCTCCCGTATTTCGACTGCAGTGCCGCCAGCTCGGCGTCGAAGATCACCGATTCGCGGTCTCGGTTGGCGTAGACAAGGACCGCATTCTGTACGGAGTGGGAGAGCACCGTCCGGATCATGGACATGATCGGCGTGATGCCGCTGCCCGCGGCCACGAACACCGGAACTGCCACCGTGTCACGCATGGTGAATGCCCCTGCAGGGCGAAGTGATTCGAGCGTCATTCCGGCGCGAGCGTTATCGCACAGCCAGTTCGAGGCATGGCCGCCGGATGTGCGTTTGACGGTGACCTTCAGATGTTCGTCGAGGCCGGGTGCGCTCGAGAGCGAGTAGCACCGAGATACGGAGTCCGTGCCGGCCGGTACACGCAGCGTGAGGAACTGTCCGGATTTGTAGGCGAAGTCTGCCCGGGCGTCGTGCGGCGCGGCGAACACGATGGAGACCGCATCGGGAGTTTCGGCGATGACTTCGAGCACCTCCAGTGCGTATGCGCTGGGGGCGGTGGACGCGTGCGTCGTCATGCGAGTTCCTTCCGGAGTGGTGTACGCCTCATTGTCATCATGCACTGTGCCATTGACAAATGGCACAGTTGCTGTTGTTCTATTTCCTCATGGGGCTCCTTGACGTCTTCAGACGCCCGCCGATCTCTGTGAACTCAAAAGCAGTGGTCACCGGCGCGGGCAGTGGTATCGGGCGTGCTTTCGCTCTTGAACTGGCCCGCCGTGGCGGTCACGTGATCTGCGCGGACATCAACGCCGAACGGGTCGCGGAGACCGTGGCTGAGATAGACCGGCTGTCTGCGGGCTGCGCACACGCGGTGACCTGCGATGTCTCATCGCGAGATGAGATGGAGAAGCTGGTATTCGAGGCGCAGGAGGTGTTCGCGGGGCCGCCCACGCTGGTGATCAACAATGCGGGCGTCGGAATCGGCGGTAAGCCGGTCGGCGAGATCGGCATGGACGACTGGAAGTGGGCGCTGGGTATCAACCTGTGGGGCGTCATCTACGGCTGCGAACTGTTCACGCCATTGCTCCGTGCGGCCGGCCGCGGCGGAATCATCAACGTCGCCTCCGCCGCGGGGTTCGCGGCAGGTCCCTCGATGGCCTCGTACAACGTGTCCAAGGCCGGGGTCATGTCTCTGTCGGAAACCCTCGCTGCCGAGCTGAGCGGCACCGATATCAACGTGACCGTGCTGTGCCCCACCGTCGTCAAAACGAACATCTTCAAGGACGCTCGCCTCACCGGGGTGGAGATCGGCACCTCGGGCTTGGTCGACCGGCTCATCGAGCTCACCGGTTTTTCCCCGGAGAGGGTGGCCGTGAGCACCCTCGACGCACATGACCAGGGCCGCCTGTATGTGGTCCCGCAGTTCGACGCGAAGGTCATCTGGCACTTCAAACGGCACTTCCCCGTGCTACACGCGCGCGTTGCGGGCTTGCTTGGGCGCCTTCTTCCCACTCACTGAACTTCGTATCACCTGACTGAAAGGAAAAACATTCCATGTCAATGGATCTCGACAACATGCTGCAGATGATCAAAGACAAGCAATGGTCCCTGGCCGACATCGACTGGGAGGCGCCCGGTGCCGAGCTGATCGAGCCCGAGCTACATGCCAAGCTCAAGCCGTTCATCGCGGATCTGATGTGGATCGAGAACGTCGGCGCACGTGGATTCGCGGCGCTGGCCAAGAAGGCGCCGAACCCCACTCTCAAGAGCATTTACGAGCACTTCCATGCCGAAGAGCAGAAGCACGCCAACGCCGAACTCGCGCTGATGCGCCGGTGGGGCATGCTCGAGAACGACGAAATCCCTTCCCCGAGTATCAATGTGCAGTTGGTGATCAACTGGCTCGACAAGTACTCCGACGGGATGTCGCTGTCGTTCCTGGGGACGGTCATCCCCATGCTTGAGGTCGCTCTGGATGGTGCACTGATCAAGTTCATCACCGACGAGGTCAAGGATCCGATCGCGCAGGAGGCCTTCAAGCGGATCAACTCCGACGAATCGCGGCATCTTGCAGTGGATTTCGAAGTCATGGACATCCTCGGCCATGCCAAGATGCGCAAGATGCTCATCGAGTTTGTCGGCGGCTGGCTCAAGCCCAGCCTGCTGATCGGCGTGCTGAGCTATGTGCCGCTGCTCAACAAGATGCGCGACAACATTGTGGCGATGGGTGTCGACGAGGAACGTCTCTATGGGGCGATGAAACGGTACAAGAGCGTGGGCGAGCGTAACGAGAATGTCCGGCGGCTGCCGAACTACCGCATCATCTCCTGGCATGCGATGAAGGTGATCAATCGCAAGTCCAAGTACCACATCACCGCTGACTTGCTCGTGAAGTTGACGGGCAGAATTCCCATGCGGTTGGTGGAGAACAAGCCCACCTGGTCGCAGGAACTCACCTACGAACCCGTCGCCTGAAAGCAGCCAGCATGAACATCTCCGTAGCCATCATCGGTGCCGGCTTTGCCGGCATCGGTGCAGCGATCCGCCTGAAAGACAAGGGAATCACCGACTTCGCGATCTTCGAGCGCGGAGACACGGTGGGTGGCACCTGGCGTGACAACACTTACCCCGGGGCGGCGTGCGACATTCCCTCGAGGCTGTACTCCTACAGTTTCGCGCCAAATGCCGAGTGGTCGCACACGTACTCCGGTAGCGGCGAAATCCTGGGCTATATCGACCAGATGGTCGAATCGGCAGACCTTCGGTCGTACATCCGCTTCGGGCACAACGTCGTCGGCCTCACGTATGACGAGGCCAACGGGGAGTGGACTGTCGAGTTCGAGGGCCAGGAACCGGTGCGGGCCCGCACCGTCATCATGGCGTCCGGCCCACTCGCGAATGTGAGCTTTCCGGCCATTCCGGGCCTTGAGAGCTACGAGGGCCACAAGATCCACAGCGCGCGATGGGATCACGATTACGACTTCACCGGCAAGCGAGTGGCAGTGGTCGGTACGGGAGCCAGCGCCGTCCAGATCATCCCGGAACTGGTGAAGTCCGCCGAGCTGGTGAAGGTTTTCCAGCGGACGCCCGGATGGGTTTTGCCCCGCGTCAACCGCGCCACCGGCAGTCGGCTCAAACAGCTGTACCGCAACTGGCCGCTCAGCCAGCGGCTGGCGCGTGCGGCCTGGTTCTGGGGACATGAGTCGGTGGCCATGGGTGTCGTGTGGGATACACCCTTCACTCGCGTGGTCGAGGCGGTCAGCTCCGCGCACCGGCGCATACAGGTCAAGGACCCCTGGCTGCGGCGGCAGCTGACGCCCGATTTCTCGGCCGGTTGCAAGCGTCTGCTGATGACCAGTGACTACTACCCCGCCTTGCAGGCAGAGAACTGCAAGCTGGTCACCTGGCCCATCGCCCGGCTGGCCCCGAAGGGTATTCGCACGGTAGAGGGTATTGAGCACCAGTTCGACTGCATCGTCTTCGCAACCGGTTTCGACGTGTGCAAGGCCGGGACGCCCTTCCCGGTCACCGGGATCGACGGACGGGACCTGGCCACCGAGTGGTCAGGAGGGGCATATGCCTTCCGCAGCGTGGCGGTGTCGGGCTATCCCAATCTGTTCCTTACCTTCGGGCCCAATTCGGGACCGGGGCACAGTTCGGCGCTGGTGTACATGGAGGCGCAGATCAACTACATCACCGACGCGATTGCGGCAGTGGTCAACAACGGCTGGAAATCGGTGGAGCCCCGCCCCGAGATCCAGGAGAGCTACAACCAGGACATCCAGCGGCGCCTGCAATCCACCACGTGGAACTCGGGCTGCCAGAGCTGGTACCTGACGGATGACGGCTTCAACGCGACGATGTTCCCCGGATTCGCCACGCAGTACGTCAACCAACTCAAGAGATTCGACCTGCAGGACTATAAAATCACTGTCTCGAACACCAGTGACGAACTGATACTGACAGGGCCAGCTTCGAAACCATGACCGAGTACCGGATCGACGACCTCGCGCGGGCATCGGGGACGACGACCCGGAACATCCGCGGTTATCAAGAACGAGGGCTCCTGCCCCGGCCGCTGCGCCGGGGCAGGACAGCCATCTACAACGATTGGCATCTGCGCCAGTTGAGGGCGATCAATCGCCTGCTCAGCGAGGGTTTCACTCTCAAACACATCACGAAGTTCCTCAGTGGGCTGCAGCGCGGCGCCCAGCTCGCCGATGTGCTCGACCTGTCGGATCTGGAGGGCCTGCTCGAGAAGCGGTTCTCCGACGCTGCCCAGGGAAATCTCTCGTTGAGGGAGCTCGAAGAGACGCTCGGCCCGATCGATTCGGCGGCCCTTGCGCGCCTGATCGAAGCCGGGCTGATCCAGCCTGTTGACGGCTCGGATTCTTATCTCGTCACCGATCTCGACACCATTGATAACTTCGCGGCGTTGATCTCCCTCGGAATGAGAGTGACCGACCTAGCCGACATCCACGTGAGGACCAACGAGAAGCTCGACGATGCCGCACGGGTACTCATCGGTGCCGCGCGCGATGAGGTGGCACGTCAACGTGGGCCCGGTTGGGTTCCCTCCACCGACGACGAACTGGCTTGGGCAACAGAACTTATCGGGACGATGCGCCGTGCGGCGACGCATACCTCGCACGCCGCCATGAACCGCGCGCTCGATGACGCGCTGCGCGCCGAGATGGATCTGTACCGGGAGCAGGCGCAGCTGCCCGCCGATTCTTCGTGAGTTGCCGAAGGCGCTCGGCTACACATAGAAGAACCCGAGCAGGATCGCCAGGACCGATGCGACGTATCCACCGAAGAGGAACTGGAGCACCCCTGGCGCTTCGCGCAGCTCCATGAAGTAGTTCCCTACCAGCCAGATCTTGACGAAAGTGATGGCGACGATTATCGATGAGATGTAGTAGCCATGTCCCTTCTCGGCGTCAAGCAGTAGCGAGATACATGTTGCCGCAATGAGAACCAGGAAAACCAGTGTCGCTTTGTGACTGTATGTGAGATTCATGTGCCTATGCCAGATAGAGAAGTGAGAAGAGCCCGATCCACAAGAGGTCGATGAGATGCCAGAAACAGGAGCCTCCCTCGAGGAGCCGGATGTCCGAACTGGCCGCGGCACCGCGTGATGCATACGCCATCGCCCCGAGTATGACCGTGGCAACAGTGGTGTGAACCAGATGGATTCCCGTGAAGACGAAGTAGACCATGAAGAAGTGACTGGTCATCGGGCTCAAGCCTTGGCTTGTAACCTCTTGGTATTCAATTAATTTCACGCTGATGAAGCAGATACCACTGCCTGCCGCCGCTAGGTAATAGCGGGCCGCGTGTGCTGATCCGTTTCGCGCCTTCTCCAGTCCGATTACCGCGAGCAGTGAGCCGCTCAGCAGCAGAACGGTATTGAGTGCCCCGAGGCCAAGGTGCAACTGTGATTGCCCGGAGGCGAATGCCTCTGCTTCGGATGATCGATAGTGTGCGATGACGGCAAAGAATGCCGCGAAGACGATCATGTCGCCGAACAGAAACACCCAGAGTCCGGGCTCTCCGGGGACGTGCGGTGTCCGGAGATGGGCCGGTGTCTGCGTGTGAGTTGTTAGATCTCCTGTCATGAGACCTTTGGCCTGATCTGCTCAAGAACGGTGGAAACCCCTGTCTGGGCCCGATAGTCGGATAGCAGGGCCTGTGCGAGCGCGGCGAAAATCCCCGCCTGGAAGATCGCGGTGGCAGCCGCCGGGATGTACAGGCCGACAAGGCCGTCGTACGCAAATGGCCCGTCCTTGAAGAAAATGATCAGCACTGATCCGGCGAACAGAAGTCCACACCAGAGGAGGAGATAGGCCGACCAGCGTGGCAAGGGCTCGTTGCCGGGTTCGGCGCGCAGGATCGCTATCGCCATGAGCGTGAACAGGACGGTGAACACGGCCCAGGTGAAGAGGAAAATGAACCACCCCAGGTCGTTGAGTACCTGGGTGATCTGCGGTTTGATTTGTTCGGGGCGGAAAGCGGCCACCGACCACGCGATGAACGGAAGGATCAGCAGAAAGAGCGCGATCGGCATGAGTACCAACGATGTGTAGGTAAACACCGGGGTGCCCCTTTCCGCTCGGTGCAGCCGGGCGAGTACTACCCCCAGTGGCAGTGCAAAGAGAGGCAGGAAGAACAGGGCCACGATGCACCCGAGCCGTATGTGATTCTTGTTGTCCACATAGAACGCCGCCAGCTGTTCAGCGCTCCAGGCCGGGCTTGGTGCGGGTAATGCGAAGCGCGCCAAAAGAATCCACCCGACGACGAACGCCAGTGTGAATCCGCCGATTCCGATGGCGGTGAATACGGCCTGCGTGCGGACGTTTGATGACATGTGGGCAGACTCCTCAATACGTGGGCAGAAGATTCCAGGGCGGTGGGGGACAGCGATGCCCGGGATCGGGGATCTCCGGGTGCGGTCTCGCTGTGCTCAGGCTCTGGAACGACGAGAAGCGATCACGGATACTCGCACCGCTCCGAGGTTGAACTCAAGGTCGGATGACACCAAGCATGTTGTGTAGAGCCAACTCTGGAACCGATGGCGAGGCCGATGGAGAGCGGATGCACGGCTCAATGCGCACCTCCTTGTGCGTCTGTCGGTGCGTGCGGGTCGCCGCACCGAGCGTATTTACGGTATATGGACAATCGTAAATTGAACAGTCGGTAATATCGGCTATCACATGGGTGCCCATGTGTGACTGCCATCACAGTGGGGAGGGATGGCGCAACGATGGGAACTGTCGCATAGTAAACCGATTGGTATATTTCGAATCGATTTCCATAATCGTTGTAGGGCAACGTCTATGGACTGAATTCAACGAGGAGAACTCATGTCCGCGTCGGTGGTGGTCCGCTCAAACCCCCTGAAACTTCTCATCCTGGGGCGCAGCATCGTTGCCTCAGGCAGTCTCCTGACGCCGAACGTGTTCGCGCGTGTGTTCCGGATGGAGGCGGCGGGTACGCCTGCCATCCCCATGGGCCGCATGTTCGGTATCCGCAACGCGCTGTTGGCGTTTGGACTGGCGCGCCTTGGTGCGTTCACGGCCCCTGCCACATTCCTGAAACTCAATGTGTTGACCGATGCGGTTGATGCGGCAGTGCTGGTCGCGGCCGGGCGTCGGGGTGAAATCAGCAAGCTGACTTCGACTCTCGGCACTACGGTGGCGCTATCGGCCGTGGTGTTGGGTGCAGCCTCGTTGGCTGCTCAACCGGCGCAGCAGGGCTAGCCCCACGGCGAGTAGTCGGCGATCAGTTCCTCCTGAGCGGGCCGCTCGGCCTCGGGGACGTGCACCAGGTTGACTCGCACCCGATACCAAATCGAGCTGGGGCCGCGCATGCCGTCAATCAGAATGTCTTGCGGTTCAAGTAATTTAGCTACTGCTGGATATTTGTCCCGCCACATGCCGAACGCGGCCTCAGCCTCCGGCTTGGTCTTGGTTCGCGCAATCTCGACCAACGGCATGATCGACTGACGCCGACCGTCCCGGGAAGCGCCTTTCGGGGCTTTTTCGGCAGGGCCCAGTTCGGCGGCCAGCTCCAGGAGCTGATCCAACGCCCCGGTGCCGGCTTGCCTTTCGGCGTCCATGTCCCGCCACGGATCGCCGATCTCGGCGAATCGTTCGCGCACGGTGTGCAGGGTGAACTCCGAAGGGCGACAACGCGCGACCTCGTCCCAGCGCAGCGGCGTCGACACCCGGGCATCGGGGGTCGCACGCACGGAGTACGCCGAGGCCACCGTGCGGTCCTTGGCGTTCTGGTTGAAGTCGACGAACACCCCATGGCGTTCCTCCTTCCACCACCGGCTGGTCGCCAGCTCCGGGGCGCGGCGCTCCACCTCGCGGGCCACCGTCTCGGCGGCCAGACGCAGCTCCCGGAACGTCCATCGCGGCGCGATGGGCGCGTAGATATGAAAGCCGCGCGAGCCAGACGTCTTCGGCCATGCCGTCAGCCCATGGTCTTCAAGAACCGCGCGCACGACGAACGCGACATCGAGGATCTGGCTCCACGGCACCCCCGGGACGGGGTCCAGGTCAATACGCAGCTCGTCAGGATGATCCAAATCGTCTGCACGCACTGGGTGCGGATTGAGGTCGACACATCCCAGGTTGACCACCCACGCCAACGACGCCGCATCGGTGACGACGACCTCTCGGGCGGAGGTTCCGCGCGCGTAGTGCAGCTCCGCGGAGGCAATCCAGTCCGGCCGCTTCTCGGGCACCCGCTTCTGGAACACCGCCTCCTGTGAGATGCCCTTGACGAACCGCTTCAGAATCATCGGCCGGTCACGCACGCCGCGCAGCGCCCCTTCGGCGACATCCAGGTAGTAGTGCACCAGGTCGGCCTTGGTGACGCCCGCTGTGTCCTCACCCGGGGGAAAGACCACCTTGTCGGGGTGCGTGATGGTGACCTCGCGCCCCGCGACCTGCAGCACGACGTCTGCCATGGCGTCATCGTAGGGCTGCAGACCGACTTTCCCCGGCGTAGTTGGTGACGGGCCCCCGACCGACCGGTTGGCTGTGCCGCTGAGAGGGAGGTCACATAGGCTGTCGATCATGTCGATCATCGCCGAACGGCCGCTCTTCTCGAAACTTCAGACTCTTGCGAAGCGCGGTGGCGCTGAGCTGCATTATCTCCGCAAGGTCATCGAGGCGGGCATGCTCAAACTCGATCCGCCCCACGTGCTCGCGGCAATCGTCCGCGACTTCTACCGGTTCGGTGAGATTGGCGCGGTACCGGGCTTCGGAGCGCACCGCAGCCCGGCGCGGACCGCCATCATCGACGACGAGGGCTCGATCACCTATGCCGAGCTCAACGACGCCGTCAACGCCCTGGCACACGGCCTGAACCGTTTGGGTATCAAGGGCGGCGACGGAGTGGCCATCCTGGCGCGCAACCACCGCTGGTTCATCATCGCCAACTACGCCGCACACCGCGCCGGCGCTCGCGTCATCCTGCTCAACACCGATTTCTCCGGGCCGCAGACCAAGGAGGTCGCCGAGCGTGAAGGCGCCCGTGTCCTGATCTATGACGCCGAGTATGCCGAGTTCCTGGACGGCTACAGTCCCGAGCTGGGCCGGATCATGGCGTTGCCGACCAACCCGGAAAACCCGGATCAACCCTCCTCCGGCGACGAGACCATCGCCTCGGTGATCAAACGCAACAGCACCTCCGCCGCGCCGCGCCCCTCGAAGTACTCCTCGCTGGTGATCCTGACCAGTGGCACCACCGGCACGCCGAAGGGAGCGCCGCGCAAGCTGGCGCTGACCCTGGCGCCGGTCGGCGGCATGTTCTCGCATGTGCCGTTCCGCTCCGGTGAGGTGACATCGGTGCCCGCGCCGATGTTCCACGCCCTGGGATACCTGCATCAGAGTCTGGCGCTCACCTTGGGCTGCACCCTGATCCTGCATCGCAAGTTCAAGCCGGAGAACGTGCTCTCCGATATCGAGAAGTACCGGGTGACCGCTGTGGTGGTCGTTCCGGTGATGCTCAACCGCATCCTGAACGCCATCGACGAGGCGGCGACCAAGCCCGACTTGTCTTCGCTGCGTATCGTTTTCGTGTCGGGATCACAGTTGGGCGGCGAGCTGGCCTCCCGCGCGCTGGACACGCTAGGGCCGGTGATCTACAACCTGTACGGCTCCACCGAGGTGGCCTTCGCCACCATCGCGCGGCCGCAGGATCTGGCCATCAATCCATCCACAGTGGGCCCTGTTGTCAAGGGCGCTACCGTGAAAATCCTTGACGACGAAGGAAAGCCGGTCTCGCAGGGCATCGTCGGACGGATCTTCGTGAGCAACGCGATTCCATTCGACGGCTACACCGGGGGCGGGCACAAGCAGATCATCGACGGACTGATGTCCAGTGGTGACGTCGGCTACTTCGACGAGCATGGGCTGCTCTACGTCTCCGGGCGCGATGACGAGATGATCGTCTCGGGCGGCGAGAACGTGTTCCCGGCGGAGGTTGAAGATCTCATCAGCGGACACCCGGAGGTCATCGAGGCCACCGCGCTGGGAGTCGACGACCCGGATTGGGGCGCTCGGTTGCGGGCGTTCGTGGTCCGCCACCCGGAGTCGACGGTGGATGCCGACGGCATCCGTGCGTACGTGCGCGACAACCTGGCGCGGTACAAGGTGCCACGTGACGTGGTCTTCCTGGATATCTTGCCGCGCAACCCCTCCGGCAAGATCCTCAAGCGCCAGCTGCGCGATTTGGAGGTATAGCCGATGTCCCGGGAACACGACCGTGCCTATGACGTGGTTCTTTATGGGGCGACCGGATACGTCGGCAGGCTTACCGCGCTGTATCTGGCAGGACGCGTGGAGGCCACCGGCGCGCGGATCGCACTGGCGGGACGAAACACCGAAAAGCTTGCCGCCGTGCGTGATGAGTGTGGACCGGCGGCGCGGGACTGGCCGTTGATCGAGGCCGATGCCACGCGACCGGCCACGCTGGCGGCCATGGCGGCTTCTACTCAGGTGGTTGTCACCACCGTCGGGCCGTACACGAAATATGGACTGCCGTTGGTGGCCGCGTGTGCCGAGGCGGGAACCGACTATGCGGACCTGACCGGTGAGGTCAACTTCGTGCGGGAGAGCATCGACGTCTACGGCAAGCAGGCCGCCGACACCGGCGCCAGAATCGTTCACTGCTGCGGATTTGATTCCATCCCATCGGATCTGAGCGTGTACGCGCTGTACCGGCAGGCTCAGGAAGACGAGACCGGCGAGCTGCTCGAGACAACATATGTGCTGAGCAAGTTCCGCGGCGGTGTCAGCGGTGGCACGGCCGCATCCATGGTCGAGGTAATGGAGGCGAGTGCCGAGGATCCGGAGGTGCGCCGCAACTCTCAGGACCCCTACTCGCTGAGCCCGGACCGCCCCGCCGAACCGGAAGTGGGGCGCCAACGTGAATTCCAGACGCTCCGTGGTGAATCCGTGGCGCCGGAATTGGCGGGCAAGTGGCTGGGAGCCTTCTTCATGGGACCGGTCAACACCCGGATTGTGCGACGTAGCAACGCATTGTTGGACTGGGCATACGGAACCCGGATACGTTATCGCGAGGTGATGAGCCTGGGAAGTTCGGTGGTCGCGCCGATCGCCGCGGCCGCCGTCACCGCATTTCTGACGGCCGGGTTCGGGCTGGGGACGCGGGTACCCATGCCGAAATTTGTTGCGCAGCGTCTACTTCCGAAGCCAGGCTCGGGCCCCAGTGAGCGTACCCGGAACAAGGGTCACTACCGTGTCGAGACGTACACGACCACAACCCAGGGTGTGCGGTACCGCGCGGTCATCGCGCAGGAGGGCGACCCCGGATATAAGGCGACCGCCGTGCTCCTGGGTGAAAGTGGCCTGACCCTGGCGCTCGATCGCAGCGAATTGCCGGACAGACTTGGGGTTTTGACGCCTGCGGCCGCCATGGGAGATCCATTGCTGAAGCGGCTGCGGGTGGCCCAGGGCGTGACGGTCGAAGTCGAACGGCTCTAGTTCTCCGGTAAACGAAGGAGTGGGTGTATGTCGGTATCAGCGGTAGAGGCGGGGCCCCAGCAGGTACGTCGCTCGGTCGAAGTATCTGCTCCGGCATCGGAGTTGTTCGGTATCGTTGCCGATCCGCGACGCCACCATGAACTGGACGGGTCGGGAACTGTCGGCCAGAACATCCGCACGCCTGATCATCTCGAGGTTGGTTCGCGCTTTTCTACCGGCATGCGGATGTTCGGGCTTCCTTACCGCATCACCAGCACCGTGACGGAGCTCGAACCCGACAGGGTCATCGAATGGCGGCATCCGCTGGGCCACAAGTGGCGGTGGGAATTTGATGCCCTATCGCCCACCAGTACCCGTGTCACCGAGACGTTCGACTTCCGTAATGCCGGTGCGATACAGACCCTGCTGAACTACAAACTGCCTGGCTTCATCAAGGCAAACGCCCGAGGGATCGAGGGCACACTGACGCGACTTCAGGGCCGCTACAGCTAGCAGGCAAGCGGCCTGCCGCCGGGACGCCGATTACCCGGCGGACTCCGTGGCGGTGCGGGTAGCCGGCTGCTCGTGAGCTATCGCCTCGAGCACCGTGACGATTTCGTTGACAACCTCGCCGGCGCGCTCGTTGGGCAGCATGTGTCCCGAGCCCGGGTAGGTGCGCAGTTCCTTGGTCTGTAGGGCCGCGGCAATGATGCGGGAATCACCTGCGGGAGTGAGGAAGTCGCGGGCACCTGCCAACACCGCGGCAGGCTTGCCACGGTAGGCGCCCAGACCTTCGGTCAGGTCCTCGTGCAGCACCATGCTTTCGGCGGCGTCCTTGTAGCTGCGGGGGGTGCCGGAGCGGATCTGGTCCCACACTCGGCTGACGTCGTAAGGCCGCGGGTCACGCCCGAAGACCAACGTCGAAATGATGGGGCGCATGAGATAGCCCTGCTGGAGGAACCAGCCCTGCGCCACCACACCCAGGATCACCGCCTTGACGACTTCGAACACCGGGGGGACGACCCGGAGCCGGTGCAGCAGCCTGCCCGCCGAGGTGGCGACGAAGACCGCGCCGGATATCCGGCGCGCGACCAGGTCCGGGTGATATTCACCGAGGCCCATCATGGTCATGCCGCCCATCGAGTGACCGACGATCACGATCTGCCCGGTTGGGATTTCGGCATTGATGAAGTCGGCTGCATCCGTGGCCAGTTGGGGAACGTTCACCGAGCCTTGGGGTGCCGGATCGGACTGGCCGTGGCCCCGGTGATCCAGTGCGACGATGCGCAGTTCGGGATTGCGCTCGTGGAGCGGACCGGCCACGTCGTCCCAGGCCTCGCGGTTCTGGGTCCAGCCGTGCAGGAACAGCACGGTGACGGGCGCCGTGCTGTTCCCCGTATCGGAGAACCCGATTCGGGTGCCGTCAGCGGCGGTGAAAAAGTCCCCATGCTGACGCCACGCGGTTTCGGTCGCGGTATTACGGGTCACGCGGTAGTCCTAACAGTCGCTCGGCAATGATGTTTAGCTGCACTTCGGAGGTGCCACCGTAGATGGTGGTAGCACGGCTGGCTAGAAGATAGTCGGCCCAGCGACCTTGTTCCTGCTCGGAATCGCCGATAGCGCCGTCCGGTCCGAAATGGTTCACCACGAACTCGGCGTATCCCTGTCCGGTACGCATGCCCAGCAGCTTGGACACGGCTGCCGACGGCATCGGGTCGCCGCCGGCCAGAGTGAGGAGCGTGGAGCGCAGATTCAGCAGCTTCACCCCATGCCCTTCGGCGATGAGCTGGCCCGCCCGGTCGCGTGCTACCTCGCTGAGCTCGTGCTCGCCGATGAAGGACACCAGATCGTCGAGGCTGGCAAGGAACGGCAGGTCGGAGCTGCCGATCGAAACTCGTTCCGCGGTCAGGGTGTTGCGGCTGACTTCCCAGCCGCGGTCGACCTCGCCGACCACCAGCTCATCGGGTACGAACACATCGTCGATGAACACCTCGTTGAACAGTGCGCCGCCGGTCATCTCGCGCAGCGGCCGAACGGTGACACCCTCGCTCTTCATATCGACGAGGAAGTACGTGATGCCGTTGTGTTTAGGAGCGTTGGGATCGGTCCGGGCCAGGCAGGCACCCCAGTCGGCGAACTGGGCCACCGAGGTCCAGATCTTCTGGCCGGTGAGGCGCCAGCCGCCGTCCACCTTGACTGCCTTGGTGGACAGACCGGCGAGATCGGACCCGGCGCCGGGCTCGGAGAACAGCTGGCACCACATCATTTCGCCCCGGAAGGTGGGAGGCAGGAAGCGCTGTTTCTGCTCCTCGGTGCCGTACGCGACGATGGACGGCACCAGCCAGGTCGCGATGCCGAGCTGGGGCCGGCGCACCTTTCCGGTGAGGAATTCCTGGGAGATGATCACCTGCTCGATGGGAGATGCGGCGCGCCCCCAGGGCGTCGGCAGGTAGGGCAGTACCCACCCGCCTTCGGCGATGGCGGTGTTGCGCTTCCCGGACGGGATCTCCTTGAGGGCGGCGACTTCAGAACGAATCTCCTGGCGCAGCGCCTCGGTTTCCGGTGCCAGGTCGATATCTACCTTGCGCAGGCCGTGCTCGACGGCGGTGCGCACCACGGTCGTCGGCGCACTGCCGGAACGCCCCAGGGCGGCAATGAGACCCAGCGCCCTGCGGTAGTAGATGTGGGCATCGTGCTCCCAGGTGTAGCCGATACCGCCGTGGACCTGAATGCAGTCCTGCGCGCACTGCTGGGCGGCCGCCGGTGCCAGTGTCGCCGCCGCGGCGGCCGCGAACTCCACGATGCCGGCGGTCTCGTCCTCATCGTCAAGGGCGCGTGCGGCATCCCACACCGCAGCTGTCGCACGTTCGGTGACGGCGGCCATGGTGGCGCACTTGTGTTTGATGCCCTGGAACTGCCCGATGGGGCGGCCGAATTGCTCACGCACCTTGGCGTATTCGGAGGCGATGTCGGTGGCCCAGCGGGCCACGCCGACGGCCTCGGCCGACAGGATCGTGGAGATGATGCTGGTGGCCCGGGCGTCGGTCAGGTTGGTCAGCACGCGATCGGCGGGTACCTGGACGGCGGCGGCCGTCACATGGGCGACCGGTCGCAGCCGGTCCACGCTCTGCTGCGGTGCGAGGGTGACGTCATCGGCGCTCAGGACCACCCACACCCGATCGGCGCCGACCGAAACCGGGGCCACCATATAGGCCGCTGAGGCCGCCGTCAGTACCGAACGAGCCTGCCCGTCGACGGTGAGGCCGTCGCCGGAGGCCGTACCGTTGAACGACGATGTGGAGGCGAAGGTGGCAATGGACGCACCGGAGGCCAGGTCGCCCAGTAGCGGGTGGTCGGGATCGTGGCCGCTGATCAGCGCGCTCGCGATCACCGACGGGACGAATGGTCCGGGCACGGCGCCCCGCCCGAACTCGGCCACCACAATCGCCAGCTCCAGTGCGCCGAATCCTTGGCCGCCAACGGATTCGGCGAGGTGTACGGAGGTAAGACCCTGATCGGCAGCGGCCTTCCAGAACGGGGGAGGCCACGGCAGAGGTGTTTCGAGGGTCTCGTGGAGTAGCTCGGAGGGCACCACGCGTTCGACGAACGCATGCGCCGAATCTGCAAGTGCTACATGCTCACTGTTGATGGCGATAGGCATGGGCTGTTTCCTAACTAGTCGGCGCTGGGCTCGCTATGGCTGGCGCGGTTCTCGTATGCGGCACGCGCCGAGGTGCCATGGGCGTCGAGCATGAAGTGGTCCATACCCAGCGATCGCGCCGCGGGGCCGTACAGCGCCCGGGGCAGCATGGCCGTTGTCCGCAGCAGCGGGCCGAGTTTCTTGGGCACCATGACGGGGAACTTGCCTTTTCGTACGGCCTTGAGCACACCGGCGGCAATATCTTCGGGCTGAACGATTCCCAGTAGCCAGTGTTCTTCGAGACCGGCCACCAGCTCGGTGTTGACGACGCCGGGCATCACGCAGACAACAGAGATGTTGTCGTCCTTGAGTTCGAGAGTCAGCGACTCACAGAGACCGACCACGGCCCATTTCGTCGCGCAGTACGTGGCGAGCCCGGGCACGCCCATCTTGCCCGCCGCCGACGCGATGTTGACGATCACGCCGCCGCCGCGCGGCTTCATCCGCGCTATGGCGAGCTGGCTGCCCCACATGACGCCGCGCACGTTGATATCCAGCTGACGCTGGATGGATTCCAGCGACTCTTCCCCGAACGGTGTGATCGGCATGATGCCCGCGTTGTTCACGATCACGTCGACGGGTCCCACGGTGGCCGCGATGGTGTCTAAGAAGGCCTCGAAGCTGCCGTAGTCGGTGACATCGAGTGGCAGGCCGATGGTGCCGTTACCGATCTCAGCCGCGGTGTTCTCACACAGCTTTTTATCGATATCGCCGATCGCCACCTTCGCGCCTTCGGCGGCGAACGCCGTGGCGATGGCCCGGCCGATTCCGCGTGCTCCGCCGGTGATGGCGACGACCTTGCCCGCGAGCTGTACAGCTGTTCCCATTCGTCCTCCCACGCCATTGTGGTTCGTTTACGAATACTCTCTAGTGTAAATCTCCGGGCGCTAGCCTAGCGCACACGGTCAGCTAGCGGCAGTCCCTCATGTATACGCCGGCAGTTGTCTATCGCGTGCTCCAGATAGCGCGTCATGGTGTCTGCGGTGAACCATGTGACGTGTGGTGTGAGCACCACATTGGGCAGGGTCAGCAAGGGGTTGTCCGGCGAGATCGGTTCCTGTGCAAAGACATCCAGTCCTGCAGCCCCGAGGGGGCCTTGTCGCAGCGCGTCGATCAGTGCCGTCTCGTCGACGACTGCGCCCCGTGAGGTGTTAACCAGGACCGATCCGGGTTTCATCCGGGCCAGGGCCGCGGCGTCGAGGAGACCGGAGCTGGCGTCGGTCAGCGGGAGATGCAGCGACACGATATCGCTGCTGGTCAACAGGTCATTCAGGCTGCGCCAGCTCGCGGACCCGTCGTCGTGGGTGCTGGTGTGCAATACGGTGGCGCCCATCGCCAGCAGGATCTGTTCCAGAGTCTTGGCGATGTTGCCGTATCCCACCAATCCGACTGTGCAAGAGCCGATATCGCGCACCGTGTCGCCCAGGGACTGATCGGTGGGCCACCCGCGACCAGCGCGGATGTCCCGGTCCAGTCGTGGCAGCTGCCGCAGTGCGGCGAGCATGAGCAACAGCGCACCCTCGGCGACCGAGGGCGCGTTCGCGCCCGGCATGTTGGCGACGGCCACCCCCTGCGCGGATGCGGCGTCCAGCGCGATGGTGTTCACTCCCGCACCGAACTTGTGGATCAGCCGCAGCTGTGCGCCCTTCGCGACGTCATCGGCAGAGAGCGGACGAAGCACATGCCACAGCACCTCGGCGTGCGGTAGCTCGGCGTAGAAGGTGTCGTCATCGTCTTCGGCGCAGAAGCGCACGTCAAGCCAATCGGTGTGTGGTGCAAGCTGTTCGCGGACGCGTGGGCCGCCCGGAAAGTGGGCGAGGACCTTCACTCCCACCGCTTGCTTGTCCACTCTGCAATCGTATCCGCCTGCTCCTGGCGGGCTCCGGGGTTCTGGAAGTAGTGGTCGGCGTCGACGGAGGCCTGGGACTTATCGGTCGAGCCCAATGCGTCGTAGATGTGTTGAGCATCCGATGGGAAGACCCCGGTATCGCCGTCGGCGTTGATGACCAGAGCGGGAACGGTGACATCGGCAAGATGTGGTTCGGCCCGGGTCTGTGCGTGCGACAGGCTCCACATGCCGAGCCAGTTCTTCAGCGTGGTCGCACAACCGATTCCGAAAGTAGAGCGGTTGGCCTTCACCGGCACACCCGCGTAGCAGAGGTTGGCTGGGCGCTTGGTGGGCTCCAACGTGGGGTCGACCATGCGGGGGTCGGCCCAGGTCCGGTGCACGGTGAAGGCGCGGTCGCTGAACCCGTCGGCGCGCACGCGGGCGAGCTCGTCGAGCGCCCATGCGGTGATCCGGTGGTTACGCGCCACCTGTCCTTCGCGGTACTTGGTGACGAAGGCGGGGGAGTAGGCCGGTCCGTTGTCCTCGTTGAACAGGTCCAGTGCCGGGTCGGTGGAAGTCGGGTCGCTTTCATCGATGACCGAGGCGTCCATCCAGTCGGTCAGCACGTCGGGGCGGCCCAGGTGCGCGGCGCTGGCGACGTAGCCCGATGCGGCCGGCAGAGTGTCCAGTCCCTCCGCGGGACGCATGCCCTCCAGCGGTGTCACCTTGGGAGCCACCGCTTGCGACTGATACGCCGCCATGAGCGAGCCGCCTCCGGAATTGCCCAGCAGCAGCACGGTTTCCACGCCCGCCTGCTCCTGTAGCCAGCGCACACCCACGCCGATGTCGACCAGGGCGTGGTCGAGCAGGAAGTGGCTTTCGAATCCCCGGAATCGAGTGTTCCAGCCCAGAAAGCCGTATCCGTGTCGCGCGAGATATTCGGCGATGTAATGCTCCGAGAAGTCGATCTGATAGTGGGTGGCGATGAAGGCGATCTTGGGCCGGGTGCCCGCGGCCCGGTGGTACAGCCCCTGGCATGGATGTCCGCCGGCGCCGTTGCGTCCCGCGGTGGGCGAGGGCAGCCCGACGAACTCTCGCTCGATGGTCACTTCGGTGGGCATTCAGCAGACCTCCTTGGAATAGATGGCGCGGTAACAGATTCCGGCCAGGGTGTAGATGCAGGCGTCGTCGTCGACAGTGGCGGCGTTGCCCTGGCTGAGCTGGTTGTAGGCGAACTGATTCATCATCGAGACGATGGCGCTGGCCATGAGGTGCGGATCATTGCCGGGGCTGTATCCGTCGCGCTGTGCGCGTTTGATGGTGGTGGTCAGGAAATCGACGGGCTCGGAACACATCTGGTTCCAGAACTCGGCGAATTCTGCGTTGATCATGGCCAGCTGAGACACGCTGATCATCTCGGCGAGCTGGTGGCGCCAGGTGAGCCAGTGTGCGGTGGCGATATCTCGCGCGCGCTGCTTGTTGGAGCGCCCGTGCCCGATGACCGCAGATACCCGTTCCTGCGCCTCGGTGCGAAATCGCATGGCCCACTGCGCGACCATCGCCTCTTTGGAGTCGTAGTAGTTGTAGAACGACGCCGTGGACCGCCCCGCCTCGGTGGCGATATCGGCAACGGTGGTGGCGAGTATTCCCTTGCGGGCTATGACAGTTCGGGCGGCCTCATCGATCGCGGCCTGGGTTTGACGGCCTCGCACGGTGGGTTGGACCACGACGTCCCTCTCTCGCCGAATGGGTATTGACCCATTTCTGAATCTGATGTTAGATTCAGGTTAGCGTAAAGCGCAAGACAGTCATGCGGTCGGATCAAGGAGGCTCCCCGTGACGATGATCAAACCGAACAACCCCAACTCCGAGTTCGAGTTCGGCGGGTTCAATCATGTGGCGCTTGTGTGTTCGGACATGGCGCGCACCGTGGACTTCTACACCAACGTACTGGGCATGCCGCTCATCAAGTCGCTCGATCTGCCCATGGGGCAGGGGCAGCACTTCTTCTTCGACGCCGGGGGTGGCGACAGCCTGGCATTCTTCTGGTTCAAGGACGCGCCGGACGGCGTCCCGGGCATTTCGGCCCCGCCCGCCATTCCGGGAATCGGCGACATCGTGAGTGCTGTGAGCTCCATGAACCACATCTCGTTGCACGTTCCCGCCGAGAAGTTCGACGAATACCGCGTCAAGCTCAAGGCCAAGGGCGTGCGGGTGGGGCCCATTCTCAACCATGACGAGAGTGAGTTCCAGGTATCGAAGGAGCTGCATCCGGGCGTGTACGTGCGGTCGTTCTACTTCCTCGATCCCGATGGAATTACCCTGGAATTTGCTTGCTGGACCAAGGAATTCACTGCAGCGGATGTGACTGTTGCACCGAAGACGGCCGCTGAGCGCACCCCGCGGGAGGTCGCTACCGCCTGACGGGATCGAGGAGCCGGGTCAAGATGACGATGAGCTCGTCCGAACTCAGCGTCAGCTGCCCGGACACCCAGGCCGCGAGCGTCTGGCCGACGCCACCGACCGCGAAATAGGCTGCGGCGCGCATCGATTCATCGTTCGGTAGCTGATATGTCTTGTTCAGGTGCTGACCGGAGAGCGCCGCGAAGAGCTGCTCTGCCGCACTACGGCGTTGCGCGATCACCGAATTGGCCGGATTGCTGCCGAAGAGCAGATGGCCGATCCGGGGGTCGGCGGCGATGAGGTGCACGATGTTGGCGATGCCTGCCGCGGTCTTCTTGCGCAGTGGTGCGGCGTCCACCGCCTTCTGGGTTGAGGTGGCGACCTCGCCGATCACGCCGTCGTACACCTGTGCCGTCAGCTCGTCCAGGTCGGTGAAGTTTTCATAGAAGTACCGGGCGACCACGCCGGCCTGCTTGCATACGCCGCGGACCGTCACGTTCGGCGCGGGACCGGAGGTCAGCAGGTCAAGGCCTGCCTCCAGGAGCCGGCTCCGGCGCTCGGCCTGGCGGTCAGGGGCCTGTACACCTCCATAGACCCGCGATGACGTCACCAATACATCTTGACAGGTGGCACCCCATTGGAAGATATTTGAGAACAATCGTTCGCAGATTAAGGGGTCAACGGTGACAATCGAGCGGGTGTCTGAAGTGGATGAATCGTTCGTCGGTGACGGAGGTCCGGGTACCCGGAGTCGTCGCGGCGAGCCGGTGCCACCGGCTGCGCGTCTTTCGCCGGGATGGTCGTGGCGGCGTCAGCCCACCATGGTCGACAACATGATGGGGCTGGCCCTGCTGGCGGGCCCGGCCAACATCGTGATGCAGTTGGCGCGCCCCGGTGTGGGATACGGCGTTGTCGATAGCAAGGTTGAGAGCGGACGCGCCGATCTGCACCCCGTCAAGCGGGGCGCGCACCACGTTCACCTACCTGGCGGTGGCCACCATGGGCAGCCCTGAGCAGAAGGCGGCATTTCGCAAGGCGACCAACCGATCGCATGCGCAGGTGCGTTCGACCCCCGGGGACGCCGTGCAGTACAACGCCTTCGACCCGGACCTGCAGAAGTGGGTAGCGATCTGCCTCTACAAGGGATTCGTCGATGTGTACGAGGCTTTCGTGGGTCCGATGACGCCCGATATGGCCGAGCGGTGCCTGCAAGAAGGCGCCGTCATGGGAACCACACTGCAGATGCCGCTGGCGATGTGGCCGAAGTCGTGTGCGGAGTTCGACGCGTACTGGCAGCAGTCCCTGGACCAGGTTCATATCGACGATCACGTCCGGCCCTATCTGTACCGGATCGTGTCGGCGTCCATTGCGGTTCCGCGGTTCATGCGCAGGCCAGTGGGTGCCTTCTCGAGACTCATCTCGACGGGATTCTTGCCGCAGCGGTTCCGGGATGAGATGAGGCTGCCGTGGAGCCCGGCACGCCAGCGAACCTTCCGGAGCGTCGTCACTCTCCTTGGCGTCGCCAACCGCCTGCTGCCCAATGCGCTGCGCCGCTTTCCCTTCAACGCTCTGATGATCGACCTCAACTGGAGAATTCGCACCGGTCGCGATCTGGTCTGATCGATCTCCGAGCTAACAAGTGGATCTTGTTAGCGGCACCTCGGGTGCCCCATCTCCTTCATGACCATGTGGTTAAGAGTGTTACCCAAATTTATTGAATTCGACGTCTAGTTATGGGCAAAACCGTCCACGTGCTCGGCGTGTGGGCTGGTGGGCGCGGACGAGTGCTGCGTGGCGGGCCTGGGTTGTGACAGATGTGTTGCGCCGCCATTGACAGAAGTGGGCTGCGTCATTGCTGTGTGCGCAAGAGACGCCACGCCCGGGGAGTTAACAATGTACGCAGCGAACTTTTACGGCGAGTGATCGACTTCGACATATGTGCAGTACAAGGCCAAAAAATTCGGGATCTTGATCGCGGGCGATTGATACGTCCCGCATATTTGCCTCATCGCCATAGTGACGCTGGCCACAATTGCGGAAGCGTGTGGCTCTGGTGTTGCCAGACGGTGCCCCAGTAGTTAGATTTCCCCCGGTACGAAAACTGGTAACGGATGTTCCCTTTCTGAGGGCGCGAAATGCCGGTCGTTTGCACGAGGGTTCTCATCGTCGGGTTGCGCCGAGATTTCCGCGCCCGCCGCCTCATGAAACGAGCACTTTTGCATTTGCTGTTGGGGCTGTTCTGAGAGGACACGCGCGTGGTCGCGGTGAACGAGGGCTCGTCTGCAACGACCCGGCTAAGGGGCCGGATCGGCAGCGTGCGGCGCCCTCGCCGATCCCCATCGGCAGTCGGTCAGACCTCCGCGGGGCACCGCGCAGCGCAGTGGGGCGAGCAGTACGGCCGGTGGCTGCTGATCTCCGACACCGCCATCGTCGCGGGTGCCGGCTGGACCTGGGTCGAACTGCGTAACGCGACCAACCCGATGACTCCCGTCGAGCTGTGGATCCGGATCGGCTTCTTCTGCTACTGGGCACTGCTGCTCGGTGTGTACCGCAGCAGGGACCTGCACCTCATGGGCAGCGGTGGCGAGGAGTACCAGCGGGTGCTGCGCGCGACATTCCACATGTTCGGTCTCTTCGCCATTGTCAGCGTGCTGTTCAAGTTCAATGTCTCGCGTTTCGCGCTGGGGATGGCGCTCATCGTCGGGATCGTGTTCCTGCTGCTCAACCGGAAGATCAGCCGGACCTGGCTCAACCGGCAGCGTGCGCGCGGTAAGCAGATCTTCAGGGTGGTGGTGCTCGGCGGGGATGCCGCGGCGCTCAACCTTGCCGAGGCCTTTGGGCGTGACACCGCGCTCGGATACCGCGTGGTGGGTGTGTGCGTCCCCGGATACCTGGGTGCGCCGGGCCAGAACATCGAGGTCATCGACCGGGTCATCCCGATCCTGGGTTCGGAGGATCGCATCGTCGCGGCAGTGCTGGAGGCCGGTGCGGACACGGTGGCGGTGACGGCCACCGAACAGCTTGGCCCGGAGAAGATGCGGGAGCTCGCCTGGCGTCTCAGCGAGATCGGCGTCAATCTGCTGGTAGCGCCGGGTGTGTTCGATGTCGATCAGCCGCGGGTCCGGGTGCGGCCCGCCGGGTCGGTGCCGCTGATCCATCTCGCCGAGCCGCAGTACGAGGGTGCGTCCCGGCTGCACAAGGTCCTCTTCGACCGGGTCGGCGCGCTCCTGCTCCTCATCGGATTCAGCCCGATCCTGCTGGCCTGCGCCCTTGCGGTGAAGTTGGAATCACGCGGACCGGTGTTCTACTCGGCCGAGCGCATCGGCGTGCGGTCCAAGCCCTTCCGCATGATCAAGTTCCGGTCCATGGTGGCGAACGCAGACCAGATGGTGGCGGAGTTGCTGGCACAAAATGACGGCGCCGGACCGCTTTTCAAGATGCGCGAAGATCCGCGGGTCACCGTGGTGGGCAGGTTCTTGCGCCGTACCAGCCTCGATGAACTGCCCCAGCTGATCAATGTGCTGCGCGGAGAGATGAGCCTGGTGGGTCCCCGGCCGCCGCTGCGGCGTGAGGTCGAGGAGTACACCGACGTCATCAAGCGCAGGCTGCTGGTCAAGCCCGGGATGACCGGTCTGTGGCAGGTTAGTGGGCGCTCCGACCTGCCATGGGATGAGGCAGTGCGGCTGGATCTGTCGTATGTCGAAAACTGGTCCATGGTGTCCGATGTGTCGATCCTGTGGCGCACATTTCGCGCGGTGGCGCGTAGCGACGGCGCCTACTAGCGCGCCATCCGCGCGCCCACGCATGTCAACCTGGTTGTCACAGTCGCGGAGTATTGTCGCGACCATGCGTACCGATCGTGATAATTGGGACATCAACACCAGCGTCGGCTCCACCGCGCTGTTCGTGGCGGCCAGCCGAGCGCTCGAGGCCACCAAACCCGTGCCGCTGGCGGTCGATCAGTACGCGGAGGTGTTCTGCCGTGCCGCAGGCGGCGAATGGGCCGATCTGGTCGCCGGCGGTGTACCCGAACACCCTTTGCGTTCAGAGGAATTCGGACAGTACTTCGTGAGCTTTCAAGGCGCACGCACCCGCTACTTCGATAGTTACTTCGCCAGAGCGATCGAGGCCGGCGTCAAGCAGGTGGTGATCCTGGCCGCCGGACTCGACTCGCGCGCCTATCGACTCGACTGGGCGCCGGGTACCACGATCTTCGAATTGGACCAGCCCCTCGTGCACCAGTTCAAGCGTGAGGTGCTCGCTGAACATGGCGCCGAGTCCAAGGCGTCTCGACAGGAGATCTCGATCGACCTGCGCGAGGACTGGGGTAAAGCACTCCAAGACAAGGGCTTCGATCCGTCGGCGCCGTCGGCGTGGATCGTCGAAGGACTGTTGATCTACCTGCCGGCCGACGCGCAGGAGCGACTTTTCGAGTCCATTGATCAGCTGGCCGCCCCGGGCAGCTTCGTGGGCATCGAGCAGATGACGACGTACGCCGACGTGGTCTTCGACATGCTGGTCGCCGGCGCTAACGAAAGCGGCGACCAGGCCAATTCGGACTTCTTCTCGCTGATCTACAACGAGCAGCGCAGCGAAGCCTCCACCTGGTTCCATTGCCACGGCTGGGATTCCGTGCGCACCGAGCTGCTGGACTACCTGAACGTCTCGGGGCGCGCCGTGCCCGAGCCGAGTCAGCCCGCGTGGTACATGTTCAACTCGATCAGCCTGGTATCGGCAGTGAAGGGTTAGATATTCAGATGCCGATCCAGGAATCCGGTCATACGGCGTAGGTAGTCGCCCTGATTCACGTGCAGGATGTGATTTCCGGGGAACCAGTGCAGCGCACAGCGATCCCAGTGTTCCCACAGCATCTCGGCCTGTTCGGGCGGCGCTAGCCTGTCGCCGAGTCCGGTGATGATGAGGCGCTGCTCCTTTGGTACGACCGGCTGGTAGGTGAGGGGCGACGAATAGGAGAGCGCGCCGTCCAGCTGATTCTGATCGAGATGGCCCAGCTTGGCGGCCAGCTTGATCGTCGGTTCGGCCGGAACCCAGCCGTGCAGAAGTGATTTGACGTCGACCACGGGAACATTGGGGATGGTGACATCGATTCGGCGCTCCACGGTGGAGATCAATCCGGTGGTGTAGCCGCCCAGCGACAAACCGGTCAGCCCAATCCTCTCCACACCGGTGCCGCGCAGATAGTTCACGAAAATCCGGAAATCATGCACGGCCTGACACATCGACTCCGAAAAACCGGTGAACCCGTGGCTGAAGTATCCGGCTCCGCTGAACGGTGAGTACTTCTCGGCGCGCCGTCCGTGAAAAGGCAAGGTGTACAACAAGATGTCGTAACCGTTGCGGAAAAACCAGGGGAGCGCGAAGAACACCCCATTGAGCAGATACGGCGATCCGAAGAACCCGTGAATCACGCACAGGGTGGGGCGTGGACCGTCGTCGTGGCGCCAGTGCTGGGCGCGCGCGATGCTGTTGTGCGGGAAGCGTTGCCAGTAGTCACGCAGGGCCGGATTGCGCGCCACGTAAGGGCTTTCGAAGTCCAGGTTCTCGACGTTGCCCTTGGCCAGGGCCTGTGCGAGCGGACCTGCGGGCCGTGAGAACACCACGGGTGTGGTCTCCGGTGCCGGGAAGGAAAGGTCCGCATCGCCCATCGCGGCAAGCTCGCCGTAAAAGGCCAGGTTGTCGCGCTCACGCGCCACGAATTCCCTGTCGACGATGAGGCTCGGGGCCACGACTCCCATCACAGACAGGGCGCCAACGGTGCGCAGGGCGACATCGGTGAGCGCGGAGGTTTCGACCATCGCGCGTTCACGAAAGGTCAGGTCACCGCTGCGGGGCAGTTGCGGGCGCTCGGTGGGCGCGGCTCGCGGGGTGATCCGCGGTTGATCTATGGGTTCCGATAGCTCCGCTGTCATGGGTGTCCCTTTCGCCCCCTGTGCTAGCCACGCTGCTAGCTCATAGCGAATGCTAGGGCACCCAAGCGAAATTCGTCCGGCAAGTACGGTGATGCCACCGTCTTAGCGGGAGTCTGGAAACGGCGAGAAAGCCAAGCAAAACAGTGTGCTGCTCAGGTTCGCGGGCAGCACAAATAACGTTTACGTTTCGACCAGTTTCGACAATAAAACTTGTGCCGTCAACCCCTTGTGCTAGCTGAGGGGCGGGTTCAGAGTGAAGGTATGTCCGAAGCATGGATTGAGGGCTTGCCGGTCCAGCGGATCATGTTCCGTGACGGATTGGTAATCAGCCTGGGTGACTACAACGAGGTGGTTATCGCCGTGCCGATGTGGCTCACGCTTCCCCCTGCGGGGCGGTGGCCACGGGAAATTGTTTGCGTCGATCCGAAGGCGATCTTGGATGAGGAGCGTCCGCTCTTCAGCATCTCGGGTGCAACGTGCACCGAGGCCAGGTGGAACGACAAGGGCGATTTGCACATGGAGTTCTCCGATGACCACGCGATCGACGTGCCGCATCACGACTTTGACACGGCGTGGGAGATCTATGGCAAGTACCACGGGTATGTAGCCAGTCTTCCGCGTGGCAAGGTCCGCGTGGTGCGCCACGATGTGCCGGAGGAAGCCGGGGCCTAACCGGTTTCACCGCGATCGAACCCGACAGTGGGTTGGTTCGTGGTTACCGCGTGAGACTTCTCGCGGTGGCATGTGCGTCAGCGGTACTTGCGACAGCTGTCGGGGCCGGGCCCCCACCGGTGTCAGGCGCGCGCAGCGCCCGGCTCGATATCGAACTCACCGCGGTATCGGTGCAGCCCGCGCCTGGGGCGTTGGTTGCCCAGTTCCTGGCCAACCAGGTGCAGAACTGCTCGCTGATCTGTCCCTTCGTGGTCCAGGGCGCCGTCCAGGTTCCGGCGGCGGCGTTGTTGACGCCGGGGACATTCGTGGCGCAGCTGCAGGCGGGGAAGCCGCTGGTGCGGGCGCTCGGGCTGACCGGCGCGACGGTCAGCGGGGCGGCCGACGACGTGTGGACCGGGCTCATCCGCACCGACCTGGATCAGGTGGTGCCACGCACGCAGTTCGGCACCGAGGTGATCGCGGTGGGGCTCGTGCGGGTCGGCGAGGCTGTGTTCACTGAGCCTGGTCAACTCCCGGGGGTTCTTGGCCAGGCGCGTTCCGATCTTTTCGACGCGCTGAACAACCCTCCGGGTCCCGAGTCTGTGCCGGTGGTGCATACGCCGCTGGAGGCGGCGGCAGTGCGCGGCACCGAGGTGTTCTGGGCGGTGGCATTTCATTCGACAGAACAGCTCACGCTCGTCGTGACGCGGGTGCCCAATGCGTTTCTGACCACGTTGGGTAGCACCGGAAGTGTCGTGAAGGCGGTGCAGGCGACGGGGGAGGCGGTGACAACGACGGTCTCCGAGTCGGTCGCTCCGATCCGGGACGCGCTGACTAAACCGATCCCGATTACGCCGCGAGCAGCTGCGGTAACAACGGATGCCAGAACAACGGAATCCAGGGCAGCGGAAGCCATTGCCCCGCAAAAGAAGGCACCTACTGTGCGGCCCGCCCTCGTGCCGAAGACGCCGACGATGTTGATGAAGCCGCCGGTGCTGACGTCGAAACCCGATTCCGGCGTGTCCCCGACGTCCAAGCGGCCGAACGTGATGCGTGGATTGGGCAGGGCCATCAAGAAGGTGCTGGGAGACGTCTCGGGCAAGAAGCCCAGCGCCCCGGACAGGCCGGCGAAGAAGGCCACGGGCGGCTAAATCCGTTGCGGCATTTTTGGGATCAGAAATAGATTGGACCGATGACGTCCAAAGAGTTGCACGCGTCTCCCATCCCGCTGAGCGAACGAGTCAGTGCCCCGGCCGTGGTGGAAATGCCAAGCGCCGCAGATGACTTGACGTGGCGGGCAGCAACCGAAGATGACATACCGCTGCTGTTCGACCTCTGGCGAGCCTCGGGAGCGATTGATCACCCCACGAGCCTGGTCATGATGGACGAACTCGTAGAAGAATTCGATGACGACGACTTCGATCCGGCACTCGACTCGGTCCTCGCTGTCGACCAATCGGGGCGAGCGGTCGCGTTCGGCTCGGCAACGGTGAAGTCCAGCAATGAAACTGTCGTATGGGTGACGTTGGATGGCACCGTTCATCCCGACCGGCGCGGCGAAGGAATCGGGGCTAGTCTGCTCCGTTGGCAGGAGCAGCGCGGGCTGCAGCATCTCGTGGAGTCGGATGAATGCTTGCCTGGCTGGCTCGCCGGAGTCGCGGAGGAACACGCTGTCTGGACGATCGATCTGTTCCACCGCAACGGATACGAATCGGTGAGGTGGTGGCATGAGCTTGAGCGCGATCTCAGTCAACCCATCCCTGACGTCACTCTTCCCGAGGGCGTGCGGATCGAGACCTATGGTCCCGAATGGTCTGAAGCAACCCGAGACGCCCACAACGAGGCGTTCCGTGATCATTGGGGCAGCCAGCCGATCGCCCGCGTGGACTGGGAATCGGACCACAGGCTGAAGGCATTCCGCGCTGACCTCTCATTCGTCGTTGTCGCACGTGATGCCGCGGGACAGGATACAGTCGCCGCGTACCTGCTCAGTGATGTCAATGAGGAGGAGTGGGAGGCGAACGGTTACTCGTTCGGGTTCATCGACTTGGTGGGTGTCCGGCGCGACTGGCGTGGACGCAAACTCGCGCAGGCGGTGTTGACGTACGCCATGCGTACCTACAAAAACGAAGGGCTTGAGCGGGCCGTTCTTGACGTTGACGCGGATAGCCCCACCGGTGCCGTGGGGCTCTATGAGGGACTGGGGTTCTCGGAGGTCAATCGCTCGATCAGTCTGGTGAAGCAGTTGTAAGGCTGCACTCGACCGAACCGGCTTCCTGACGATCTCCAACCGACGGTCCAATCAATTTCCAACGGCGCTGCGCAGGATCATGTGGTGTCAGCGGCGTGGACGCCGCTGCGCGCCAAGGTGATGCGGGTCGAAGGCATCGCCCAGCACAGGAAGGGCCGTCATGACAATCTCTGTCGCGCACACTGTTCGTAGCATGGCGGCCCCTGACCTCGAGAGCACTCGGTCCTTGAAATTCATGCCGACGGAGACCATCCCGGGCGGCCGGTTGCCGTCAAACGATATGGTTCAGGAACCGGCCTCCGAAGCCGGATTACTCTGAATTGGGAACATTTGCTGCAGCTGCACTATGCCAAGACGTTGGATTACTGGCTTGAGGCGCTAAAGGCGAACACGGACCGTGCGATAGCCGTGCCGCCCGAAGTTCGTGTCCGGATGGTGGACGCCCCTAGTTCGGTGAAGATCGCTGGCTAACAGGAGCAACGGATTCGGTGCGTTGTTGGTAGCGATGCAACACCTCGGCCAGTCCGGGCCAGCCGGACACGACCTCATCGCGGAACGACACTGTGCAGCCCAGTTGACTAAGGGCGCCGAACAGGAGGATAAGGGCGCGTGTGCTCGGTATCAATTCGCCGGGCACCGTCATTTGGCGTGCGACGTTGGATAGCCGAGGTTCGGTGAGGCTGTTGACTTGTTGGATGAACCAGGCGCGGTTTAGGTGAACCGCGGGCGAGATGAACAGCTCGCGAAATGGTGCGATGGAAGCTGTTATGGCCTCGATGTCGAGTTCTTGGCCCGGGACCACAAAACCGTGTTGCCTTAGGGCAGAATTGAGTTCGTCATCTCCGCCGTTGAGGATTGCCTCTCCGATGTCGTGGGTGAGTGCGAAGAATCCGGCGGGATAGGGTGAGCATGCTCCGAAGTCGACAACTCCGAGTCGTCCGTCGGGTAGTCGCCGGAAGTTGCCGGGGTGTGGGTCACCATAGAGGTATCCGGTACGTTCGTAGCTGGTCGTAACGAAGCGCAGGATCTGCGTTCCCAGTCGGTCACGGGCTTCCTGTGGAGCAGTGCGGATCAGCTCGTTCAGTGGAACAGCATCCACCCATTCGCTGATCAGTACATCGCGTTGTTGTTCGATGACGTTGGGTACCAGGAAATCTGGATCGTCGGCGTAGCCCGCAGCGAAGGCTCGTTGATAGTGCGCCTCCTGCTGGAAGTCGAGTTCCTCGCCAACGTAGTCACAGAGCGCATCAATCGCAGTCCGGACATCGGCCGCCGGGAAAACGACCCCGGCCATGGGAGCCATCGACCGGAGCAAGCGCAGTTCGTTGAGTAGCGCCTCACGCACGCCCGGATACATCACTTTGACAGCGACCACCGTGCCGTCGTGCCACACCGCGCGGTGGACCTGCCCGATCGAGGCGGCCGCCGCTCGGGAGGAATCGAACGTACTGAAGTACTGACGCCAGTTCTCGCCCATGTTGGCGGCCATGGTGTCGTGCACGAGGGAGGGCAGCATGGATGGTCCGGAGTCCTGAAGTTTGCTCAGCGCGGTCCGGTAAGGCTCGGCAAGCCCGCTCGGTAGCGTGAGCTCCGTGAGCGCGAGGATCTGGCCGAGTTTTTGCGCACCTCCCCTTAGCTCACCGAGAACCTCAAAGATGTGTTGCGCGGTACGCAGCTGGATGTCCCGGCCGATTTCCTCGGCCGAGCGACCGAGTAGACGCTTGCCCGCGCCGCCCACGCGCCGGGCCGCGTAGGCAGCCGGAAGCTTCGCGAGTTTGGCGTTGCGGACGGGCGTGGGTACAGGTATACGACGGGCCGACGCGTCGGTGGCACGCCGTGAGAACAGCGGTACTACTTTGCCTCGGTGTTGATCTGGCATGACTCACCTCAAGGAATAGTGCGACTCCGGGTCACGCTCCAGCTAATGCGGGACCAGTGTCTGGGGATTCTGGCAAGTCGTCAAGTGCGGGTGATGAGTCTGGCTAGTCTGTCCGAGACGGTTCTATTGTTGGGGGTGAAAGGGCAGGACATGGAATCAAAGACAGTGGTGGCTGACATCGCCGATGAGCTGTCGCGGCGTGTTGTGCACGGGGAGTACGCGCCGGGTGAGCTCATGTTGTCGGTCCGCCAGGTCGCCGATGAGTTTGATGTGAATCGGGCGACAGCGCAGTTGGTTCTTGGGCGGCTTGAGTCGTACGGGATCGTCGTCGCGCAACGTGCCCGCGGTTTCGTGATCCGTGACATCCGCCAAGAGGGCGGGGTGGATATCAGTGGTTATGTTTTCGGGTTATCGACGCGGAATTCCCGCGAGGCTCTGGACATGTTCCGCGATGTCGTCGATACGGAGCGCGCCATCGTGCTGGAGGCGCTCCTCGCGTTCGCGACTCTTGAGCAGCGCCCGGACTTGACTGCAATCGAGAACAGCATTGACGAGCTGGAATCGATTGCCCGACTGGATGAGCTGGACCATTCGGCGATGTTCGAGAATGAACTCGGCATCGTTCGTCTGGTACTTTCTGCGCTCGATCAGCCCTTCCGCAGGGCAGTCTTGAACTCGATAGGCGAGCTGATCCTCGGTCTACCGGAGGCAACCGCCGCCTATTACACGGGAGCGCCGGATGTGCATGTCCTGGTGTGGCGTGCTTTTGTGGCTGCGCGGAAGACGGAGACAGGCCCCTCAGAATCTCAGTTGGCGTTCTTCGAAGACCTTTTCAACATGTACCACGAGCAGGTCGTTGAACGATTCACCGAACTGGTAGTCGGCGGTGAAGAAGAAGTGCCACTGCGCGGCTCCGCGGCCACAGCGTGATTTTTCTGCACTGAGGGCCCTTGCGGGCGGAGGACTAACTGTCTGAGTCAGATGGGCGCAGCGGTGTCGGCGCGCACTCGTCGACGTGGCCTCCGGGCATTAAATATGTTACGTAACAACGCTAATAGGGAACTCCGAGGGAATCGTGGAGTGCTATCCAATCTGGTGGTGGGCGTTCGTGAATGCACTGCCGACATGCGGTAGGGGCGAGACCGAATGACTCGATCTATTGCTGTCTGGGACAGTATGTCCTAGGGTTGCTTCATGGCATTGGCGGGAGAGGCAGTTCATGGTGCAGCGGGGTTTCAAAAAGGGTGCCGGTGCGCGGCGTGTCACAAGGCTGAAGCGTTGCGGTTGCGCCGGATTGGTCGCGCTGAGACCGCGCGCTGGCGGCGGCTAAACGAGCGAGCTGACCGAGCCTGGGATCGGCAATTCGAGCCCCCGGATGTTTCTCCACATAAGGTCCGCTGGTCCGATCAGGAAATCGCCTATGCGCTTGACCGATCGCGTGCTGTCGATGACATCGCGCGTGCACTAGGCCGCTCCGCGGCCGCTGTCTGGCAAATCCGCCGCAAGCATACAAAGCCGTGCACCTGCGGAGCCTCCTGGGGCGTGTCTTGACCTGCGCATCTAGCGTCGCCAGCTTGGGGAAATAGATGCAGAAGGAATTCACCGACCTGGAGCTGCTCCATGAGCTTGAGCCCGTGGTCGAGGAAAATGTTCATCGCCACCTGGCGGTCACTAGGGACTGGAGCCCGCACGATTACGTGCCGTGGTCTGAGGGCAAGAATTACAAGGCCCTAGGTGGTCAGGACTGGAACCCCGAGCAGTCCAAGCTCTCCGAGTTGGCCAAGGTCGCGATGATCACCAATCTTTTGACCGAGGACAACCTGCCCTCATACCACCGCGAGATCGCCATGAACTTCACCATGGACGGGCCGTGGGGCACCTGGGTGAACCGCTGGACCGCCGAGGAAAACCGCCATGGCATCGCCATCCGCGATTATCTGGTGGTGACCCGTTCGGTGGACCCGTTCGAACTCGAGAAGCTGCGTGTGGAGCAGATGACCCGCGGATTCTCTCCCGGCCAAAACCGCCAAGGTGGAGATTTGGTGTTCGCCGAGACTCTTTTTGACTCAGTGGTGTACGTGACGTTCCAGGAGCTGGCCACCCGCGTCTCGCACCGAAACACCGGCAAGGCCTGCGCCGAGCCGATCGCCGATGAGCTGCTCAAGCGCATCTCCACCGACGAGAACCTGCACATGATCTTCTACCGCAACATGGTCGAGGCCGGCATGGCCATCGCCCCCGACCAGGCCCTTAGAGCTGTCCATAAGGTGCTCGACAACTTCACCATGCCCGGCTACACCATTCCCGGCTTTCGCCGCAACGCGGTCACCATCGCCACCGGTGGTGTGTATGACCCACAGTCCCATCTCGAGGAAGTGGTGCTGCCGGTGCTGCGTAAGTGGCGCATCTTCGAACGCGACGACATCAGCAGGGAGGCTGAGTGGTACCGCGAGGACCTGGCCCGCATCGTCGGTGATCTCAGGAAGACCGCATCGGACTTCGAGGAAGTCAAGGCCAAGTACCTGGACCGCCAAGCCAAACGCGCCGAACGTCAAAGCGGCAAGTCAGAAATGCTCAGAGCCTAATGGGCGGCCGATTTGCCTACTTGCGCACAGGCGCTGGGTCGCGAGCAAAACACCGGCTTCCCCGGCGTAGTAGGACAGTCTCTATTCAAAAAATCCTTCGAATGATCGGTATCAAGCGCAATGCCTAAATTGACTCCTAAGTACGAGGAGTTATCGTCCATATACGACATCTCCAATTCGTTCTATGAGCTGTTCCTCGGCCCCACGATGGGCTACACATGTGGATACTTTGAACACGAGGACGCGACCGCCGACGAGGCCCAGATCGCCAAATTTGACCTAGCGCTCGCCAAGCTCGGCTTGGAGCCGGGGATGACACTGCTCGATGTCGGTTGCGGCTGGGGTGCCGGTATGCAGCGAGCCATCGAAAGCTACGACGTCAACGTCATCGGGCTGACTCTGTCGGATGAGCAGCGCAAATATGCAGTCGAGAAGCTGGCGGACACTCTCACCGAACGCACGGTTGATGTCCGGCTACAGGGCTGGGAGGAATTCCCTGACAAAGTTGACCGCATTGTTTCCATTGGTGCTTTCGAGCACTTCGGGTTCGAACGTTACGACGATTTCTTCGCCATGGCCTGGAATGCGCTGCCCGATGACGGGGTGCTACTCCTGCACACCATCACCGCGTTCGACGACCATCGAATGCAAGAATTGGGCTTACCGCTGACCTTCGAATTGGCCCGGTTCGCCAAATTCATCATGACGGAAATTTTTCCCGGGGGACGACTGCCGTCGGTGGAGAAGGTCGAGCTGCATGCCCGCAAGGCCGGATTTACGATCAATCGGGTCCATGAGATCGGCCCTCATTACGTTCGGACTTTGCAATGCTGGGCTGAACGATTACAAGCTCACCGTGATGAGGCCATCGCGCTTCAGGGCCAAGAGGTCTACGACCGATTCCACAAATACCTCAATGGATGCGTCAATCTTTTTCGTGCCGGATACACCAGCGTTCATCAATTCACGCTTACGAAACAGCCCGCTTAGCGCCATTAAGACCGATACTGCGATGAGCGAGCAGGCATTAATGGCGACAGTGTGTCAGCAACTGGTGGCTAACTACTCGTGGCTGCCGCCCGAACAGGTCGCGGATGTCGTCCAAGTGGCTTACGCCAGGTTCGCCGAATGCAGAGTTCGCGAGTTCGTGCCGCTCTTGGTCGAGCGCCGGGCCCGCTCCGAATTAGCGGAGATCGGTGTGCCTGGGGGGTGAAGCAGGGACTGGTATTCGAACAGCATTCGCGCTGGTAGATCTGGAGCCGATGACGGGAATCGAACCCGCGTATTCAGCTTGGGAAGCTGATGTTCTGCCATTGAACTACATCGGCGGAGAGTGGTCTGTCCGGGCGAACCGGTAGTACCTCTCGGCGTGTGAGCTTACATGTCAGACCGTCTCCGAGTCCGCGCCATCACGGCTTCGGGGCATGCGGCGCGGACAAGCGATCAGGAACCGCGCTTGACCAGGGCGCCGGTGATGAGCCGGGCCAGCATCGTTTCCAGGTCGGCATCGAAATTCAGATGAATCTCTGCCAGTTCGGGCTCGGCCTCGATGGCCGCGATTGCGCTGGCAGACGGCCGGGCGTACATCCACAGCGCGGCACTGGTCACCACGGTAGATAGGGACACACTTTGCGCATCGTCCCCGAGTTCGGGGATAAAGCTGCGGATGGCCTCGCTGAACTGGGAAATGCTGGCGTGTGCCGATCGCCGGAAACACAGCAGCGTCGAGTCCGCGACATTGTGCTCCAGCACGCCTGGCTGTGCGGTCATTAGGTCGCACAGCACGGTGTGCTGCCGCAACGAGCAGCTGAGCAGGGTGGCCACGTGGTCGGCTCGGTCCTGAGCTGAACCGGAGCACGTGTCGCGAGAGAGTTCCGCCACAATTTCGGCCACCCAGCAGCGCAGTGCGGCATCGAGAAGCTCCAGGAGCACGGCCTCGCGGGACTCGAAATAGCGCACCATCGCCGACTTTGCTAACCCTGTGCGTCGACTGAGTTCATTCAGGCTGATCTGGTTGGCAGGCATGTTGCTGAGCATCGACGATGCCGTCTCCAGGATCGCTTGCCGGCGTATCTCGCGCTGCTCCTCGCTACGCGCCCGCCGGAAGGTCATGGGCCCGATGTTAATCCGCTACCGATCACCCGATAGTGAACCGCCGGTCTATTACCGTGATACGGTCCTGCCGTAATAGACCGGTGGTACACAATCCCCTGGCGTCGGACTGCGGTAATTGCCTCTTCGGCAGGAATCCGCGGGCCCGTGCAGGGCAGAAGCAGAAGGGGATGCGCGCGGTGTACCGACTGTTGAAGCGGTTTTGGATTCCGCTGCTGCTGGTGGTTGTCGTCGGGATCGGTGGATACGCGATTGCGCAGATCCGCAGCTCGGCGACTCCGCGCCCGCCCAAGCCGGGTGAGGGGTCGGGCATCACCGCCAACTTCAACCCCAAGCACATCACCTACGAGATCGTGGGGACGGGCGGCACCGCGAATCTCAACTACCTCGATGAGAACGGGCAGCCCCATCTCATCGAAAATGCCCCACTGCCTTGGTCATTCACGATCGTGACAACCATGCCGTCCATGTCGGCCAACATCGTCGCGCAAGGCGATCGCAACGTCAGCGGTCTTGGGTGCCGCGTGACGGTCGACGGTGGCGTGCGCGACGACCGAACCAGCACCGACAAAGTCAAACCGTTCATCTACTGCTTGGTGAAATCCGTATGAGCAACGTGCACGCGAAACCACACCGGCCGTTCGTAGGCCACATGATCCGGATCTTCTCGCTGCCGATCATCTTGTTCTGGGTCGGGCTGGCGATCATCCTGGGCACCGTCACGCCCTCGCTGAACGAAGTGGCAGCCACCAGATCGGTGCCGCTGAGCCCGCAAAACTCGGAGTCGTACCAGGGGATGCTGAACATCGGCAAGGTGTTTCAGCAGTATGACTCGGACTCTTCGGCGATGGTCGTCCTGGAAGGCGACGACAAGCTCGGCGATGCCGCGCACAAGTACTACGACGAGATCGTCGCCAAGCTCAAGGCCGATCACAAGCACGTGCAGAACGTCCAGGACTTCTGGAGCGATCCGCTGACCGCGGCGGGTTCGCAGAGCGTGGACGGTAAAGCCGCATACGTGCAGATCTTCCTCAACGGATCGCAGGGCACCAGCGCGAGCTATGAATCTGTTGCCGCGGTGCGCGAGATCGTCAGCTCCGTGCCCGCGCCGCAGGGCATCAAGGCTCATATCGCCGGCACCTCCGTGCTGAACGCCGACACGCAGGTTGCCGGTCACCAAAGCATGGCGACCATGGAATTGGTGTCGGTGGGCGTGATCGTCGTGATGATCTTGTTCATCTACCGCTCCCTCGTCACGATGCTCATATCCATGGTCATCATTGGCCTGGAACTATTTGCGGCACAAGGTGTTACGGCAACTGCCGGATACTTGAACATCATCGGTCTGACCCCGTACGCGGTAAGCATGGTGACGATGCTGGCCCTCGCGGCCGGTACCGACTACGTGATCTTCCTATTCGGCCGGTACCACGAGGAACGGTCGAAGGGTCTCAGCCGCGAAGACGCGTATTACGTCGCCTATCACGGTGTCTCACACGTCATTCTGGGCTCCGGTCTGACGATTGTCGGCGCGTGCATGTGCCTGACCATGACCACGCTCCCGTACTTCCAAAGCATGGCGCTGCCGTGCGCGATCTCGGTGCTGGTGATCGTGCTCGCGGCGCTGACGTTGGCGCCCGCCGTGCTGACGGTGGCCTCGAAGTTCGGTCTGCTGGAACCCAGGGGCAAGCTCTCCACCACGGGGTGGCGCAAGGTCGGTACCTCGGTGGTGCGCTGGCCCATTCCCATCATCGTGATGACCAGCATGATTGCGATCATCGGCTTCGTCAGCCTGATGACCTACGTGCCGCAGTACAACGATCAGAAATTCACGCCCGCCGATATGCCGGCCAACCGCGCGATGGACGTGGCGGACCGGCACTTCTCGCAGGCCCGCATGAACCCGGAACTGTTGATGCTGGAGGCCGACCACGACCTGCGCACCCCGGCCGACATGCTCGTCATCGACAGGGTGGCCAAGGGCATCGTCCATATGCGCGGTATCGAACGGGTGCAGACGATCACGCGTCCGCTCGGCGCCCCCATTGAACACAGCTCGATCCCGTTCCTCATGGGCGCGCAGAACGCCGGCACGTTGCAGACCGCAAAGTTCAACAACGACAGCTCGGCCCAGATGCTGGAGCAGGCCGACGAGTTGAGCAAGACGCTCTCCAGCATGGAGCGGATGTATAGCCTCATGCAGGAGCTCACGGGCACCATGCACTCCATGGTGGGCCGGACGCACGAGATGGTGGCAACCATCCAGCAGATGCGCGACAACCTGGCCAACTTCGATGACTTCTTCCGGCCGCTGCGCAATTACTTCTATTGGGAGAAGCATTGCTTTGACATCCCGGTCTGCCAGTCGCTGCGATCGATCTTCGATGTTTTGGACAGTGTGGACGTGCTCGCCGACCAAATGAGTGGTCTGGTCACCGATATGGATCGCATGGATCAGCTGATGCCGCAGATGCTGCCAGTCCTACGGACAACCATCGATTCGATGAGCCGTATGCGCGATTTTATGCTCGCCATGCACAGCACCCAGGCGGGCACTCAGGCCCAGCAGCAGGAGATGGCCAAGGGCGCCACGGAAATTGGTCTGTACTTCGACCAAGCCAAGAACGATGATTTCTTCTATCTACCGCCGGACGTGTTCACCAACCCGGACTTCAAACGCGGCCTCAAAATGTTCGTCTCCCCAGACGGCAAGGCGGTTCGCTTCATCATCACCCACCAGGGCGACCCGGCATCGGTCGAAGGCATTGAACACGTCCGTGACATCAAAGGTGTTGTCGCCGATGCGGTGAAGGGCACGCCGCTGTCCAATGCGAAAGTTTCACTTGCCGGCACCGCATCGATGTACGCCGATATGCAGGACGGTGTAGCCGTCGATCTGGCCATCGCAATCATCGCCTCGATGATCCTGATCTTCGCGATCATGGTGCTGATCACCCGCAGCGTGGTGGCCGCCCTGGTCATCGTCGGCACCGTGGCCGCGTCCCTGGGCACCGCGTGCGGCCTGTCAGTGCTGTTGTGGCAGGACATCCTTGGGCTCGGTGTGCAGTGGATCGTCATCCCCCTATCGATGGTGATCCTGCTAGCGGTGGGTTCGGACTACAACCTGTTGGTGGTGTCGCGGCTCAAGGAGGAAATCCACGCTGGGCTGCACACGGGCATGATCCGCGGCATGGGCGCCACCGGTCGCGTCGTCACCGCCGCAGGCATGGTGTTCGCGTTCACCATGATGTCCATGATCGTCAGCGATCTGCGGGTGGTCGGCCAACTCGGCATGACCATCGGTATCGGCCTGATTGTCGACACCCTGATCGTCCGCGCATTCATGACGCCCGCCATCGCGGCGGCACTGGGCCGGTGGTTCTGGTGGCCGATCAACGTCTTTGAGATTGTCCGGCGCGGCCGCCAGCAGCACGCCTCGGAACCGGCGACGGCACCCCTTGCGGTGGTGGATGCGGGCCAGCAACCGCCTTCTACTCCCACCACCTCCTGAAAAGTCTTGGCGAGCATCGAGGAAATTCTCAGCCTGGCCTCAGTGGATGCAGGCACTGTGACAGTGCGAACCAGAGGCGGACAGTGCCCTGACTGCATCGTGAGGAAGAAGGACAAATCGATGAACTACCAGCCTGGGCATCCGCCGTACGGAACCGAATTCCCATTGGGCCAGCACGGCTATCGCCAGGTGCACGGTCCATCCACCGACACCCGGACACGCTACGCGTATGGCGAGACGTTCCCGGACCGTGCCGAACTGGCGCCGAACCCGCTGCGCCGGAAACGTCTTCGCGCCGTCGGGCTGACTGCCGGCGCCGTTGTGGTGGCCATCGCCGCCAGCGCCACCACGGCCGTCGTCGTGGTGAACCAGTCCGGACATCCGGCCCCCGTAGCGCAGGTATCGAGCCCGGGTATCGCCGGAAAGCCTTCCCTGCCAACAGGTTCAATACTCGGGCAGCCGGGTGCTGCGGCCCCGGCCGGCTCGGTGGAACAAGTGTCGGCCAAGGTGCTGCCCAGCGTGGTGCAACTGAAGATTCAAAGCGGGCAGCAGGGCGAGGAAGGCTCCGGCATCGTGCTGAGCCCTGACGGGCTGATCCTGACCAACAATCACGTGGTGGCTGCGGCGGCGACGTCGAGCAGCGGCGATCTGGCGCCCTCGGCCCCATCGCGCCGGGGTCCGCTCACTAACCTTCCGCCCGGCATCCTTCCCGGCGAACAGCTGCCCGGCGACTATCAGGATGGTCGTGACGGACAGGTGCCCAACGGCAACGACCGGCGCAGCACCCGGCCGTCCGCCCACTCCGGCGACGGCGTCAAGGCAACCGTGACCCTGGCCGATGGCCGCACGGTCCCGTTTACCGTGGTCGGCACCGACCCCGACGATGACCTGGCCGTGGTCCGGGCCCAGGGCGTCTCCGACCTCACCCCGATCTCCATCGGTTCCTCGAAAGACCTGAAGGTCGGCCAGAACGTCGTCGCCATCGGTTCACCTCTGGGCCTGAAGGGGACGGTGACAACCGGCATCATCAGCGCGCTCGGTCGCCCGGTCAGCACCGGTGACGACGGGAGCGGACAGCATTCGGTGATGAGTGCCATCCAAACGGATGCGGCCATCAACCCCGGCAACTCCGGTGGCGCACTCGTCGACATGAACGGTGACCTCATCGGTGTGAACTCGGCCATCGCGTCGCTGTCCGGCGGCCAGGACTCGCAGGGCGGCGGACAGGCCGGCTCGATCGGCCTGGGCTTCGCCATCCCGGTGGATCAAGCCAAGCGCATCGCCGACGAGCTGGTCTCTACCGGCACCGTGCGGCATGCCTCGTTGGGTGTTCAGCTCGGCTCCGGTGACGACATGCCTGGCGCGGTCGTTGCGGGTGTGGTCAGTGGCAGCGCGGCGGCGACGGCCGGCCTGCCCAAGGGCGCCGTGATCACTAAGGTCGACAACCAGGTCATCGACGGCCCCGAGGCGCTGGTGGCCGCAGTGCGGTCCAAGGCGCCCGGCGACGCGGTCACACTCACCTACGCGGACCAGTCGGGAACATCGCGCACGGTCCAGGTCACCCTCGGGCAATCGGCAACGTGACAGCGCCGAACCCGGGTGGCTAACGGGGCCACCCGGGTTCCGGCGACAATGAACGGATGGCTGGCCGCGACGACCTGACTGCGGTCGGGGAGCCCACCGGATCCACGGCGTGGAGTCCTGCGCCGTGGTTTCTGGCCACGCCACCGTCATCGAGCCCGGGAATGATCGCCCGTTCAGCCGTGCACCACGCCCTTGACCTGCACGTTCAGCAGTCTCGGGCGGTCGTGGTGCTGGCCCCATCCGGATTCGGCAAGACGGTCGCGGTGGGGCAATGGGCCGCCGCGCAGCGGCAGCACCAGCCGGGCTCGGTCGGGTGGCTGACGGTGACGGAGCATGCGGCAGACTTCGCCGAGCTGATCCGCGGCATCATGACGGCGCTGCGGCACGCGGCGGGTGACGGTGACGACGCCCAGGCCCGGCGGGCACTGGCTACCGCCTTCGAGTTGCCGTCCCTGGGACTGCTCTTCACCGCCCTGTCGACGATCCAGATGCCGGGCCCGGTCACGGTCGTGCTCGACGATTTCCAGAAGGCCATCGGAGTCACACAGTCCGCGGAGTTCGTCGAGTTCATCGAGCACGGCCCACCCTGGCTGCGGTTGGTCTTGATCACCACGGAGGCGCCGGAGGCGTTGCTCACCAGGCTGCGGGTGCATGGTCAGGTGGCGGTGGTTGCGGCGGGCGACCTGGCTTTCACCGCCGAGGATGTGCTTTCGGCTGCCGGCCATGTGCATCAGCAGGACCTTCGCGCCGCGGATGCCGAACACATCGTGCACAGCACCGGGGGCTGGCCCGCGGCCGTGCGGCTGGCCCTGTTGGACGGCGAGATGCCCAGTGCCCTAGATGATCTCGACTTCACTGAATACATCCGTGCCGCCGTTCTCGGGCGGCTGCGCCCCGAGCTTGCCGAGTTCGTGCTGGCTGCCACGGTATGCACACGGGTGGATGAACGCCTGGCCGCCGCGCTCTCCGGGCGTTCCGATGCCGCGGGACTGCTCGCCGAATGCGCGACCTCCGGCTTGTTCATCGAACGATTCGGATCTGGCGAAGATGCTATCTACCAATGGCATTCGATGTTCGCACACGGATGTGGCGAAGTGCTGCGGCAGTTGGACCCGGCGCGATGGAGTGCCTTGAACCTGCTGGCCGCACGCGAGCTGCGGGACCGCTACCCGTTGGATGCCGTTGAGCATGCCGTTCGCGGGGCGGACGGGCGGTTGGCCGCAGAGATAATCACCGATCACTGGCTCGAACTACTGCTGGAAGCCCGATCCGTGGCACTGGAGAGTGCCTGCATCGCGGTGGCCGACGCGTTCAGCGAGACCGCCGACATTGCGATGGTGCGTTCCTGCTGCCGGGAGGTCGCCGGTGATCGCCTTGGCGCACAGCTGCATTTCGAACGCGCCCAGGACCTGGCGCATGGCCACGTCGAGTCTCGGCGCGTACGCCTTGTCGCGAATCTGAGCCGCATCCTGATCTCCGACGACCACAGCACCATGGCGGGCGCCGTCGACGCGGTGTCCGAGGCTCTCACCGATCGGACACTGGTGCCCGACCGCGTGTATGCCTGCGCACTGTTCCTGGTGGGCTGGGCCGAAACCCGGTTGCGGCGCGACGTCGGTCACTCGATGCGACTGCTGGAGTCGGCGGCACAGGAGTGCCGTGCGCTGGGTCTGGCGGCGGTCGCGGACAGGGCCACGGAGAGCCTGGCCTTCGCGTATGTCCATGCCGGACAGTTCGGCCGGGCCCAACTGTCGCTGAGTATGGCGGAGGTTCCCTGGCTCTCTCACGAAGGTGGCGGGATATCCTGCTTCACAACGGGATTCATGCAGCTATGGCAGGGCGAGCTGGCCGGCGCGCTGGAGGATTTCACCGTGGTGGATGCTGCGGTAGGGGAAGGCTATCCGGACATCGGGCGCATGATGCTGGTGTTCAGTGCCGCAGCACTGCGGAACCAGGGATGCGATTTGTCCCTCCCGCAGCTGGAGGCGGTAGCCATGCGCATCGGCGAGGAAGACAACAGGGCCGTCCCGATAGGCAGTTTCCGTACCGCCGCGCTCGCCAGGATCGCTGAGATGCGGGGGCACAACCACGAGGCGTTGCAGCTGGCGGCGAGGCTCGTCGATGTGACGCCACTGCCGACCGCCTCTGCGATGGTCGCGGGCATATGCCGACGGCTTGGGGACGCCGATCTGGCGCAGGCCCTGGCCGACAATGCGCGTGGCGAGTCAGTGGCTCCCTACACGCGTGCCTACGCGGCTCTGGTGGGCGCGTTACTGGCGTGGGATCGCAGCGACAACGACAGGGCCCACCAGCTGCTGGAGGAGTCGCTTGCGCTGGCGGCCTCCGAATCCGTGCGTTACCCGTTCCTGGACAACGCCGATCAGGCGTGCCGTGAGCTGTTGGGGGCACATAGCTCGCGGACCGCGTATCCGGACTTTCTTGCCGATTGTCTGTTGGCCTGCGAGACGGGCACATCGGAGAACCCCGCCGCAGCACTTACCTCACGGGAGCGAGAAGTGTTGGCGTACCTGCGGACTCCGATGACCGCGGCGGAGATCGCCGCGAAGCTCTCGGTGTCCGTCAACACCCTCAAGACACATCAGCGATCCATCTACCAGAAACTGCAGGTATCTAACCGCCGCGAGGCTATCGGCATCGCGCCGCACTGACACCGTGGTGCAGAACCTGGAAGAATCGTGGAATGGCCACTGTGCATGGCGTGATCGTCACCGACCGTCCCGAGCGATACGCGAAACAACTCGCTCAGCATTGGGCAGCCAAGAGCACGGTGACCGAACTTGAGGGCGGTGCGATCCAGATCGAGATGACTCTCGATGCGGTCACGGTGCTGCGTCCGCGGCCCGGGGAACTACATGTTGAGGCCAGCTCCGCGGAATTCGGTGATGTGGTCAAACGTCATCTCGAGCGGTTCGGCACCCGCGACGAGCTCGTGCTGACCTGGGCGGTTGACTAGCGCCTGTCGCAACGTCTTCGCAGTCGTCACAGCCGTGGTTGGTAGAGGCGCTCGCTGTGGGGGTTCTGATCCAGATACCGACCCAGATCGCCTAGTGTCTTGCGGACATGGCCTGTGTAGACGCGGTAAAGCACGCGTTCGTGCCCGTCAGTGAGATTCGTGCCTGACAATGCCCATCGCACCAGCGTGCCTTGCGAGTGGTCGGTAAGTTCGACGCGGTTCACCCAATCGGCCGTGGCCCCGTATTTGACCGTGGCGACAGTGCGGCACTCCCAGGTATGGGATGGCTGAAACCGGGTTAACTCACATCGGAAACGACCCGTGAATCTGGTGCCGAGAATGGGCAGATACATCAGGTCAAACTGATTGCCGGGAACGCCCCGGTAACCCGGGACCCGGAACGCCCATGCATGCGCCCCCTCGCCTGCAGCGAACACCGACCAGACACGGCCGACAGCATGCGGAAATATCCGCTCTGCGAACAACAGCGATCCCCCTCATTGTCAGATCACGCAGAGACGCATCCCTATGAGGAACTACATAGCGCCTAACATGAGGAACTACATAGCGCCTAACGCGTGCCCGACCCTGCGAGAGCGTAGCAAACCGGTCAGTCGATGGATGTCGTTGTGTGATGCCCACTTGCAGTTACTGCTGTCAAAGCACGGCGAGAGTGTCTAGGGCCTTTTGTAGCGTTTAGCCGACACTGCGGCCGGAGTCCGATCGAGCATCGCTGCGGCTTCCTTTACCGACAACGACGGATCACGCGCGACCGTGATCTCCTCGGTCGTCCAGGGCAGTCTCATCGCATCCGGGGGCACCAGGGCGATGCCGCTCTGTGCCGCCCATTGGCGGTCGGCCTCGCCATTGGCTTCTCGCCATCGCGTCTTCTCTGCTTTCGCGATGCCGTGCATACGGGTCGATTCGGCTTCGGCGCATTCCGCGCACCGGCAACCGGCCTGAAACCCAGCCAGCCCGTGAGTCAAATTCCTGATCCTTTGCAAAGCTCTTGCCTCCGATATGGAGTCTGTGTACGCCGACGAGAATCCTTGCGGCATAGGAATCCCGGGCGAAGTTATGAGGTTCCGTCCGATGTGATTTCTAGAACCTGACCAGGCCGCGTAGGTTTAGCCCGTTGCGAAGATCTTCATAGCCTTGATTAATGTCCTCAAGGGCGTACTCGCGGGTCACGAGTTCATCAAGCTTTAGGCGGCCCGCTCGATAGAGCTCGAGCATCCGGAGGACGTCGGTACGGGGATTCGAGGATCCGAAAAGGCATCCCCTGAGCTGTTTTTCATAGAGTGTGAGATCAAACAGCGACATGTCCACTGTGGTGTCGCCGGGATGCGGAATTGCGGTCATCACCACACGTCCGCGCTTGCCTACCAGGCTCAACGCCTGTGCCACGTAGGCGCCCTCACAGCTATCGGTGGTGACGACGCAGACATCAGCCATCGCACCCTCAGTCAGCTCAGTGACGATCGTGTGAGCCTCCGCTATGTCGGCGGCTGTATGCGTGGCTCCGAATTCCGTTGACCGGCTGCGCTTGTACGGGACAGGGTCGAGTGCCAGGACATAGCGCGCACCCGCGATGTGGGCACCCTGTATTGCGTTGATTCCCAGCCCCCCAACACCCATGACAACAACCGTGTCGCCATCCTGGGTGCCACCAGTGCGCACCGCTGCGCCGTAACCGGTAGTGACACCACAGCCGACTAGGGCCGCAGCGTCCAGCGGCATGTCTTTCTTGACCTTGATCACCGAGAAGACGGGGACGACGGTGTATTCGGAAAACGTTCCGACGACGCACATCTGGCCAATGTTCTGACCGCGCCCGTGAAATCGGAATGTGCCGTCGAGCTGAGGTCCCGCCATGATTGCCGCACCGTATTCACACAGATTGCTCATGCCGCCAGCGCAGGGACGGCATCGGCCGCAGGCCGGAATGAAGCTCAGCACAACGTGATCGCCCACCTCAACCTCGGTGACGCCAGGTCCGACCTCGGCCACGACGCCGGATCCTTCGTGTCCACCGACTACGGGCAGGTTCATCGGCATATCACCTGTTACCAGGTGGGCGTCTGAGTGGCACAGTCCGCTGGCGGTCAGCTTTACCAGCACCTCACGCTCTTTGGGGCCGTCCAGTTCCAGCTCTTCGACTTCCCATTTCTGGTGTAACCCCCACAAGACTGCGGCTTTCGTTTTCATCTGATGTGTCCTTTCAGGCTGCTTCACGCCACGTGACTCTGCGCGCGTGACGGATTGAGACCACTGTTGAACACGATGGGGTGTAATGGTGCTGGCATACGGGCCAACCCATGGCACTAGCGGGCCAGTCTGCGAGGCGCCGACATAGTCACCGCGCGGAGACAGGAACGCTGAACGATGCGGTTAGCCCCCCACCGTCGCGGGCGGAGAACTGCAGCGTGCCGCCGAGTGCATCGACGATCTGCTGCACGATCCAGAGCCCCAGCCCGGCAGTCCCAGAGCGGTCGGACAAGCTGACGAACTTCCCTGTTAACGATCCAAGGTTCTGTTGTGCGACACCGGGTCCCCGATCGTGCACTGAAATGGTTATGGCCTCGGCGTCCCGTTCACACACCACGTCGATGGGCTGCCCGCGGCCATGTCGTCCGGCATTCTCCAGCAGGTTGGTCAATATTCGGCGCAAGCCCTGAGCATCCACCTGAATCGAGGAAACATCGCCAATAGTCAAGAAGCGCAGTCGGGGTGGTCGAATGTCCGCAGCGTCACCGGCTTCACCGATGAGCTCGGCCACGTCGACTCGCCTCATACGACCGGACAGAAATGCGGGCTGACGGCTGAGATTGACATCCGAGAGCGCGTCGAGCATGTCCGACAGGTGGCGTGCATGGCGGCCGATGAGCCCGATTTCCATGCCGTGATTCCCAGTGTGCAGTGGATCCGATTGGTCAATCGTTCCGGTAAGTGCCCTCAGTGAAGCCACCGGTGTACGCAGCTCATGCAGAAGCACCTGCAGCCCCTCCTGCTGTGCCTCGTAAGAACGCAGCAGGCGAGATCTCAAGTCGCGTTCCTCTTGGATCGCGGCTCGTTCGGATTCGGCCTCCACCAGAGCATCTATCCGGGATCGGTGCGATTGTTCGACCAAGATCGACAACCCGCCGCTGAGGATGGCGACGAGCACCACATAGAGCGACCACCAGAGTCCTTGCATTGGGGCAGGCAGGGGTGTCCTGTTCTCGTCGGGTGCGGTGAGCACGACCACTAGATAGCCAACACTCAGCACCAGGGCCACAACGACACAACGCGTGAGGGTGAGACGGGCGGCCGCCCCGACGATCACCAGTGCGAACACAGCGATTACCGGACTATCTGGCCCGCCGGTAAGGGCAACCAGTGCCAGCGTCAGCGCCGTGTCCAAAGCCGACACGAGCCACGCGTATCGGGTCCGGCGTATCTCTAAGTGCGGTCGTGCCAGCATTACTGCCGAATATGCGAAGGCCAGGATCAACATCGCGACGAGCGCAACCAGGTGGACACGCATCCACACCGGTCCGATCAAGACCAATGCCACGATCGACACAACAACGGCGACTCGAACGGCGACTACAACTCGCGTTCGGCCATACCCGTCACCGTTGAGCATCGTCAGATGCCGCGGTTGCTTCGACTCATTCATACGTCCGGCCATGAACACCCCCACCGCCAAGTCCTGTCGATCCGGTAACCGTGGAGTCCACGCCCGCTACCATCCCGTGAGTGAGCCAGCAGCCTTATGTTGTCGTAATCATTGATGATCACGAGCTTTTCGCTGAAGGCCTGGAGCTTCTGTTGGCCAGGGACTGGAGCACGCAGTTCACTGTCGGAGGGCGAACACGATACGTAGAGGAAGCGGCGGCGCTCGCAATCGCCGCTGATGCCGATCTGGCGATTGTCGACCTCACAATGCCGCCGCTCGGTGGCGTCGCCGCGATCAGACACATCAAGGCACGACACCCGCGAACTCGCATTCTGGCGCTGTCCGGTACAGATGAGTATCAACTTGCCGAGGATGCGCTGCGCGCGGGTGCGGATGGATTCCTCTCGAAGACTGTGCGGCCAGATGCTCTTGTCGGCCCACTGCAGACCATCGCATCGGGCCTGCGGGTGATCGATCCGACCTTTTTTGGCACGCTGTTGTCCAATGCGCGTAAGCCGTCAACAGCACTGATTTCCTCGCTGGCACAGGCCGATCTCAAACTGTGGGTTTTATTGGCATCTGGCATGGAGACCACGGATATCGCTTCCAGGATGGTGGTATCAGAACGCACCGCCAAGCGAATGGTGGCCTCGCTGCTGAATAAACTCGGAGTAGGAAACAGGATCGCAGCTGCCGCACTGGCGGGGCGGTGCGGCCTTCTGGACGACACATAATCTGGCGACGACTTTGGCACCAAGAACCGCCAGCCGTCGCGCTCTAGTGGAAATCCTGGACCAACACCTCGCCCAGCCGTGCATAGGTAGGTGACGAAAGGAGATCGGTCCATACATCGAATAGGGGTGCGGGAAGACCGTCCTCCAATGTGCACCAACGTAGTTCAACGTATTTATCCGGCTCCACGGAGTTCGGTTCACCGGATTCCCAACGCGAAACCACCCACACCGTAAGAGAACACAAGCCTTCCGGATGGACAGTGGTGGTGGCGCCGACGGCGTGAGGATCGGCGATCCGCACGCCGGTTTCCTCCCAGACCTCGCGAATCGCCGCCGCTTCCGGACTCTCACCCCGCTCGATCCAGCCACCGGGCACCGACCATGTGCCTGCCCCATGGGCGCCCCGACGCCGGCCCATCAGGAACCGGCCGTCCCGTAGTACGAAACAGCCCACGCCGGGGTGCGGCCGATCACACATGTCACGGTTACTCGTCATAAGCACAATGCTGCCCTGAAAGGACTTCAACACCGCCGGACTCGGGCGGACCAGCTTCCCGATGGCCAGCCCGAGCCCAGCGGCATCTCACCCCACACGCGAGCTCAGTCCCGGGCGAATGCCGCCTGGGCTTCCTGCTCGAGGTCGATGAAGGTCTCCTCGCTGACATCGACCGCGACGCCCAGAATAGTTCCGCCCGTGAAGGTTCCCGGATTTGAGTACAGCTGCGAGACATTGTCACCGCTGTCGTAGCCAACACACAGGCCGTCGCCGGCGAGGGTGAACTTACCGGTTTGTGCCCTCATCGGTCCGTTAGCCACCGCCCGCCCATCCACGTAAAGAGTTGTGGCGCCAAGAGATTCGGCGTATTGGCCCTTACCCTGCCAGATGAACTCCATACCCAGCGTGCGCTTTCCGGGTGTCAGCGGCGGTGAGACGAAGACCTGCTCGGGCTTGATTCCGAGGAAGTTGTAGACATAGTGCAGCTTGCCGTCCTTGATAAACAGCGAATGCCCGCCGAATCGCGATCCATGCGCGAAGATCACGCCCTGCGCGTCCTTGGTGGTCTCAACATCGGCGATGATCTTGTAGGAGCGGCCGCGGATGTTGACTGCCACTCCCTCGGGAACGGGGGCGGCGCCAGGGTAGTAGAGGTAGCGGTTGCGCTTCGGCTCTGCTTGCGGACGCTCTGTCAGGAACATCTCGGTAGCCGTCCGGTCGTCGAGCGGCAGCACGAAGTTCTTGTCGGCCTCGTCGAACCACGTGGCGATCAGCGCCTTGAGCTTGTCGGGGTACTGATCAGCCACATTCGTTGATTCCGAACGATCCTCGTCGACGTGGTACAGCTCCCACTTGTCCTGGTCGAAATGCCCTTTGCCGCTGATCGGTGCGTGCAGGGCCGCCGCCTTCCAGCCGTCCTCCCAGATGCCGCGAGTGCCCAGCATGGCGTAGTACTGACGCTTCTTCGTAGTGGGTGCGTCGGACTTGTCGAAGCTGTATCGCATGGAGACTCCGTTCACCGGGTACTGCTTCACACCGCGGTACGTGTCGGGCATCTGCAGGCCCACCACGTCGAGGATGGTCGGCACGATATCGGTGACGTGGTGGTACTGGTGGCGCACCTCACCCTTGGCCTTGATGCCCTTGGGCCAATGGATTACCAGCGGATCGCAGGTGCCGCCCGAGAACTGCGAGTAGCGCTTGAACATCTGGAACGGGGTGGAGAAGGCCACCGCCCACCCAGTGGGGTAGTGATTGTAGGTATCCGGGCTGCCCAGTGTGTCTAGGTACTTCATGTTCTCGGACAGCTCATCGGGATAGCCGTTGAAGAATTTGTTCTCGTTGACCGAGCCGTTGGGGGAACCCTCTCCCGAGGCACCGTTGTCGGCTGCGTACAAGACAATGGTGTTATCCAGCTGGCCGGTCTGCTCGAGGTAGTCAATGATCCGGCCGACTTGGGCGTCGGTGTATTCGGAGAACCCGGCGTACACCTCGGCCATCCGGGAGAAGAGACGCTTCTCGTCGGCATTGAGGGAATCCCATGGACGGACTTCGTCCGCTTTGTTCTCGACATCTTTGGGCATCGGATTCAGTGGGGTGAGCTTGGTGCCCTTCGGGATGATGCCCTTGTCGACCATGCGGGCCAGCGCCCATTCGCGATACGCCTCGTACCCGTCATCGAACTTGCCCTTGTACTTCTCGGTGTACTCGGCGGGGCTGTGATGTGGTGCGTGGTTGGCGCCGGGGCAGAACCACAAATACCAGGGCTTGGAAGGGTTGGTGGCGCGTTGGTCCTTGAGCATCCGAAGTGCTTTATCGGCAAGGTCCTTGGACAGGTGGTAGCCATCCTGGGGGCCGTACGGCTGCTCGACGAAGGTGTTGTCCTCGACCAGATCGGGGTACCAGTTGTTGGTCTCGCCGCCCAGGAAGCCGTAGAAGCGGTCGAAACCCTTCTGCAACGGCCACTCGGACCGGCTACCGCCGCCGGCGATGTCTTCCTCGGGGACATTGTGGTTTTTGCCCACCCAGAACGTGCTGTATCCGTTGTCTTGCAGCACCTGTCCGATGGTGGCGCACTCGGCCGGCAGTCGGCCCGCGGCACCGGGAAATCCATTGGAGGCCTCGGTGATCGACGCCGAGCGGTTCACATGATGATTGCGCCCGGTCAACAGACAGGACCGCGTCGGCGAGCACAGTGCGGTGGTGTGCCATTGCGAGTACCGCAGCCCATTGTCGGCGAGGCGCTGCATGACCGGCATGTTGATGCGCCCGCCGAATGGCGACCATGCGGCCAATCCGGTGTCGTCGTACAGCACCACCAGCACATTGGGTGCACCCTCGGGAGCTCGCTTGAGCTCATATGGGGTCCAGTCGGCCTTCGAATCGCGTACGTCCAGGGCAATCTTCCCGTGGAAGTCCTCGTTGGTGGGCCCTGTTCCCGGCGTACCAGCACCTGTCGCGTGATCGGTGCCGTCGAATCCCTTGATCGCGGCGGTCGCCGCGGCGGCGCCGACACCTGCGGCCGCGATACCGCCCAGAATCGAACGCCGCGAGAGGCCTCCGCGTTTGTTGTTCTCGGTGGGTTTGTCGGTGTCCCCGTTATTGGGTTCCATGGTTAGTCCTCTCGAGGCGAAGAATCTGGGTCTGCAGTGGCGTCACCGCGGCGCTATTCATCAACGTGATTCATTGTGTCTCGCCAAGATCCGGAAACGGAGGGTGATCGCGAAGATGGGCGTGAATATATGAATAGACATGCTTGCATCGACGCTAATGACAGGGGCGAGGGCGAGCATCACCCTTTTCGGGTGATTCTTCGGGGCAGCGTCGTGAAAGGTACTCATCACAGCAGGGGGAATCCGTGGGTACTGTCGGAGATGGCGTTGACGATAACTGCCGGAAGTCGATGTGATGAACCTTCCGCCCGCTCTTGCAGCGGCCGGAATACAGAAAGGTTTGAAACACATGGGAATTGCTGACGACGCAAAGAACACGGCCGAGGATCTCAAGGGCCGCGCCAAGGAAGCCGTTGGAGCTGCCACTGGCGACGAGGATCTGAAGGCCGAGGGCCAGCTTGATCAGGGGATAGCCGCGGTCAAGGAAAAGCTGACCGAGGCCGCGGACAAGCTCAAGGAAGGTGTGGACGCGGTCAAGGACAAGTTGACCGGGAACTCCTAGCCGTCGTCAGCTCATCTCCCTGTGGTCATCGCAGGGAGATGAGCTGATCGACATGATCCTGAGGTAACTCACCGTCGACCACGGCGGAGACGAAGGTTCCGTTCAGGACGATCTGCCCGCCGTGGTTGTCGAGGAACGCCGTGTCGGCGGCATCGCGCCCGGTGGTGATGCGCACCATCGTTTGTCGCGGCGCCAGGCAGGTGGCGTCCACCACGCGCCAGCGATTGTCGACGACGGCCTCGGCCACGGCGTGAAAATCCATCGGGTCACAGCCAGGCGCGTACACCGCGACGAGCCGCGCGGGCACCTTGACGGCGCGAAGCAACGCCACCACCAGGTGCGCGTAGTCGCGGCAGACGCCGGCGGCCGCCAGCAGGGTATCGACGGCGCCGTCGATGGGATCGCTGGATCCCGGTGAATACGTCAACCGCGAGCCGACCCAGGATGAGACTTTCTCCAGCAGAACCGCAGGTTCGGTGTATTCACCGAATTCGGTTGCCGCGAAGCCGTAGAACTTGTCGGCTTCGGCGTAGCGGCTCGGGCGTAAGTACGTCGACAAATCCGCGGCCTCGACCGGAACTTCGTCCGCCTGTCCGAGAATGGTTGCCTCATAAGTGACTTGGAGGTTGCCCTCCCCGACGTAGAGCCGATGGATACGGTTGCCGTGCTCACCAGCGACCTCCTGGGCCTCGATCGGTTGTCCATTCAGCTCCAGCGACATGGTTTCCGTCACCTGGGCGCCGGGAAGCGGCGACACAGCGATCTGGAACTCCAAGGTTGACGGCGCCAAGATGTCTACGTCGAGTTGGGCTCGAACATCACGTTTCATACAGTTCCTCCGACGAGTCAATACCACCACGTGCGTTGCCGTAGCGCGGGATCAGTCTGACATCGGAACCATGTACGCGCTTGTTGTCGCCATCATGGGCGCGCCGGTGGGCATGGTCACCTGGCGGCAATCATGACCGGCTCTGCACGCAGCGAAACCCGATGTGGGTGGTCGCGCTGTCCTGCGACTGAGGCGAGCGCGCCGCCGGCCGATAGCGATGGCAGTACTCGGGCGCGCAGAGATGCGAGCCGCCCTTGAGGGCCTGTATCACCGAGGGGTCAGGATTTTCGGAAGGACTGCAGCACGAGGTGGGCGCCTCGGCCCCCGGTTCGAAGCGCGTGGACGTCCATTCCCAGACATTGCCGATCATGTCCAGAAGGCCAAAGTCATTGGGCGGGAAGGTGCCGACGGGGGAAGTACCGTGCCAGCCCAGTGCCCCATCGCTACGGTACGGGAATCTGCCCTGCCAGGTATTGGCCATCAGTTGTCCCCCAGGTGACACTTCGTCGCCCCAGGCATAAATCGTCGCGCTGCCACCGCGCGCGGCGTACTCCCACTCGGCCTCGGTGGGCAGCCGCCTGCCCGCCCAGCGGGCGTAGGCCGCCGCATCGGTGTAGGCGACCTGCACAACGGGATGATCTGGGGCGCCGTCGATATCGCTGTCCGGCCCGAATGGCCGCCGCCAGCAGGCGCCGGGAACCCAGTCCCACCACTGTTGCCAGTCGTGCAGGTTCACGGGTCCGCCGGTGGCCCGGAATACCATCGCGCCGGGGACCAAATCGTCGGGCGAGGCGCCCGGGTACTGCGCCGGGTCGGGCGCTTTCTCGGCCACTGTGACGTAACCGGTCTCGGCGACGAAATCGGCGAACTGGGCATTGGTGACCGGGTGGCGCTCGATGGCGAAAGCATCGACCGACGCGGTGCGCTCCGGCCGTTCCTCGGGGTAAAAGGTGTTGCAGCCCATGAAAAATGGCCCACCCGGCAATTCCACCAGCTCAGTCAGCGGCTTATTGACTCGATCCACCGGCGAGTCCTCCTTCTCCAGACGTCGCAGATGGCCGACCCTACCCACTGGGGCCTATGTCACTTCCCGCGCCCGGCGTTATCGCCTGTGCCGGAAGATCACCCGAAAAGGATGATGGCGCAGAACCGGTTGCTTCCTATTGTCGCAAGGGTGAAGGTCGGAGATGTCCGGCCGTGCTGGGCCTTGCTTAGAGATCGGGCCTCAACCAGCTGGTGGTCCGGACGCGCAACCGTTGATTGCCCGGCGTATCGAGAACGAAAGCTGGTTATGCAATCACCACCGCCAGATATCCATGACGCGCACTGGCAGATGTACGGCCGATGTCGGCACGCCTCCGTGGACCCGGAGCTGTTCTTCCCATGCGATCGCGAGCTCAGATCCGTGCGCCGTATGCGCGAACAACAGGCCAAAAGCATCTGCCGTCGATGCCCCGTTGCTGCGGTCTGTCTCACCTACGCGCTGCAGACACGCCAGCCCTACGGGATTTGGGGTGGAGCCACGGAAATCGAACGCCGGCGTGAACAGCGCCCCAAGCCCGCACCCGTGATGACCCCCGAACGCGCGCAGCTCGCGGCGGGATACCAAGCCGGCGCCAGTATCCGCGACCTGGCTACGGCCTCCGGCGCCCCGTACTCGGCGGTCAGGAGAATCCTTCTTGCCGCCGGGGTCACTCTGCGCCCCTGTTGCGGGGCCGGTCCCCAAGTCGCCCCGCCTCATGGTTCGGACGCTTGACGGTTTGCTGACGTAGTCGGGCGGAAACCCCTGGATCGCGGCCTCAGCTGACGCCCAGAAAATCCCTGTAGCCTGCCTAACGATCTGTAAACCTAACTGACATCTCGAGGTGTTCCATGACCGTCCGTCAACTACTTGCCGCGTCTGCCGTGGCCTCAGCCTGCGCGCTTAGCTTCCCGGCGGCGGCACACGCGGATGACAAGACGGTGACCTACGAAGTCACGTCGGCCAGCGCGACCACGGCGAACGTGCAGTACTGGGACGGCACCGAGATGCAGCCCGCCGACGGCGTCACCCTGCCCTGGAAGGTCGACGCGCCCGTCGGTGATCTGTCTCGTGGCGCCAAGACGCCCAACCATGCGGAGATCAAGGCCGATTGGCGGTCCACCGCGACCCCAGACGCGGCGGTGACAGTGCGTATCTACCTGAACGACAAGGTGGTGTGTCAGAGCACCACCGGCACCGGAGAGGCCGACTGTAACTACGCGACCTTCTCCTCGTACCTGGATACGGCCCCGCCTAAGGCGTGAGCCGATCGATGTGTGCGAGAAAGTGCGTGAGCACCGCCTCGGGCGCCTCGATCTGTGGCCAATGGCCGATGTTGTCGTCGAGCAGCACCACGTCGGGGTCGTGAATGACCTCGAGGTAGCGCTCGGCCATGTGCAACCCGGAGTTCGGGTCGATCGGTCCGTCGATCATCCGCATCGGCACGGCGGTTTCGCGCATGGCCCGCACCCATCGACTCCGGTTGTCATAGCGATCGTTGATGAATCGGCCCACCTGATGGGTGACCCGCGCGCCGTCGTTGTACTCCAACACCTGCTGAAACAAGGAGAGCAGTCGCGGTGACGGTTTGGTGTCCGGGCCGAACATCTCGCTGACGGCGGCATCCAGGATCCGGCGCGACAGCGGGGTGCCCTGGAACCGGCTCACCAAGTCGCCCAACGGTGTTCGAGACATCAAGGTCTGGGCGATACGGGGCCGGTAGGCCTCGATGAAGAGCCCTCCGTTGAGCCAGGTGACCGAGTCGATGGGCACTCGGCCGCGCGACTGCTCGTCGAACTCGAAGCGCGCCAACAACTCCTGGCCGACCGAGTTCCCCAGATCATGGGTGAGCAGGTGCATCCGCTCGATGCCCAGATAGGACAGCAGCGCCTCGTGCATATCGGCGTGATCGAGAACTGAATATCCGTACTGAACGGGTTTGTCGGAGAAGCCCATCCCGATCATGTCCGGCGCGATGACCGTGAACCGCTGCACCAGCGTGGGCCAGATCAGTGCCCAATCCCACGAGTTGAAGGGATACCCGTGCACGAGTAACAGGGGAGGCCCACTGCCCTCAACGCGGTAGAAGATGTCGAAACCCAGGTAATCGAAGTAATGCCCGGCGGCTTTCCATTCTTCAAGCTCGGCGTCCATGGCCGAACTATACCGATCGGTCCGTGGCGCAACCGTGTCCCAACCTTGAAGGATTCGAGAACAACATCAGCCAGGATGGTCTCGTGTTCCGTCTTGTGACGCTGCTGTGTGCGGCGATACTCGCCCTCGCCACCTCAACATCTGCGGCCGCGGAACCTTTCGTGCCCTGGTTCGCCCAGTCCGTCGGCAACGCGACCCAGGTGGTCGCGGTGAACGGCGCCGGCGGCTCGAAAGCCAAGATCGATGTATTCCAGCGCAGCGGCAACGAATGGAAGGCCGTATCCACTGGGATTCCCGCGCACGTGGGCTCGGCCGGATTCATCGACAAGGCACGCGAGGGGGCCTCGGCCACCCCCAACGGCGTCTACTCACTGGACTGGGCCTTTGGCACCGCACCGCCGCCCCCGAGCGGGCTGCGTTACCTCCAGATCGGGCCCAACGACTGGTGGGACGGTGATAGCAACAGCCCCACGTACAACACGCATCAGCAGTGCGCCAAGGCCGAGTGCCCGTTCAACACCGCGCAGAGCGAGAACCTGCCGATCCCGCAGTACAAACACGCCATCGTCATGGGGGTGAACAAGGACCGGGTTCCCGGCGGGGGTTCGGCCTTCTTCGTGCACAGCACCGACGGCGGACCGACCGCGGGCTGTGTCTCCCTCGACGACGGGATGCTCGTGCAGTTGATCGGCTGGCTGCGGCCCGGTGCGGTCATTGCCATTAAGGGTTAGTTACTAACAGGCGGTTTTCAGGTTTGACCCGCACCATGGATGAGTGCGCCCGATCCGCCTGCTGCCGCTGAGCGTTGTGCTGCTGGCCGGTGCGTGCGGCACCACCCCCGAGGCGCATCCGGTCGCTGTCGTTCCGGCGGCCGCGGCGCAGCTCACACCGCCGCCGTGGTTTGCCGAATCTGTCGGTACCGCAACACAAGTGGTATCGGTCCAGGGGACCGGTGGCGCCAAGGCCGTCATCGGCATCTGGCAGCGCTCGGGCAATACCTGGGAACCGATCGAACAGAACGTGCCCTCCGATGTCGGTGCGACCGGATTCGCGTCCACCGCCAGCGACGACAATCCAGCGACCCCCACCGGCGTCTTCAGCTTGGACTACGCCTTTGGCACCGAACCGTCGGTGGCGCACGGCCTGAACTATCTGCAGGTGGATGCCGACGACTGGTGGGACGGCGATCCCGCGAGTCCGGGGTACAACTCTCACCAACGGTGCGCGCAATCCGCTTGTCCGTTCGACACCTCGCTGAGTGAAGAGCTGGACGGATACCCCCGCGCGATCGTCATGGGCGTCAACAAATCACGCACACCCGGCGGAGGGTCGGCATTCTTCGTGCACGCCTCCGACGGTGGGCCCTCGGCCGGATGCGTGACACTCGACGATGCCGCGCTGGTACGACTCATCGGCTGGCTGCGGCCCGGAGCTGTCATCGCCATCACGGGGTAGCCGCATCCGCCCGAGCCCCTGCGTACCGGCAGCTCCTCGGTAGGCTCGTCGCGTGCTGCTGTCCGATCGTGATATTCGCGCCGAGCTCGACGCCGGGCGTCTTGGCATCGAGCCCCTTGATCCAGCCCTCATCCAGCCGTCGAGCATCGATGTTCGGCTCGACAGCCTGTTCCGGGTGTTCAACAACACCCGTTACACGCATATCGACCCCAAACAACGCCAAGACGAGCTGACCAGCCTCGTAGAGCCGGACGAGGGTGAGCCGTTTGTGCTGCATCCCGGCGAGTTCGTGCTCGGGTCCACGCTGGAGGTCTGCTCGCTACCCGACGACCTCGCCGGACGGTTGGAAGGAAAGTCCTCGTTGGGGCGCCTGGGCCTGTTGACCCATTCCACCGCCGGATTCATCGATCCCGGCTTTTCCGGGCACATCACCCTGGAGCTTTCGAACGTCGCCAACCTGCCCATCACATTGTGGCCGGGCATGAAGATCGGGCAGCTGTGTCTGCTGCGCCTGACATCGCCGGCCGAGCACCCCTACGGAAGTGCCGGGGTAGGGTCGAAGTACCAGGGGCAGCGCGGTCCGACCCCGTCGCGCTCCTACCAGAACTTCATCAACCCCTAGCTGGGGTAACGGGGAAACGCGCCGCACCGATACACAATCGGCAACAACTCGAACTTTTTCACGGCCTTGGCGCGTTTGTTCGGGTGACCGTCTCGATATGTAGCGGAGGATCTGACGTGGACGTCGTACTTGGTGTCTCGATGACACCGACGACTGCCCGGCTGGTGTTGGTCGAGGGCGCGGGTGCCGACGGCAGGATCGTCGACACGGACACCATCATCGTCTCCGACGGCGAAGGCACCGCCTCCGAACAGGTTCTTTCCGCGATCGTCGGCACCCGCGACGGCATGCTCGACGGCGGCCACCACCTGGTGTCCACCGGCGTGGTGTGGAGCGATCACGCCGAAGCCGCCGCGCTACGCGATTCCCTGGCCAGCCGCGGGATCGACGGTGTCGGATTCTTCTCCGCCCTGCACGCCGGAGGCGCGCTGGCCAAGGCTGCCAGCAATGTCACCGGATACGACAAGTCGGCGCTGCTGGTGATCGAGCCGGAGAACGCGACGCTGGCGGTGGTCGACTCCGCCGACGGATCGATCGTCGGGCTGGCCAGTGAGCCGCTCATCACCGGAGTCACCCCCGGGGTACTGGCGAGCCTGGTGAACCCACTCAAGGGCCACGACAACGCGCCCGACGGGGTGTTCCTGCTGGGCTTGGGCACCGATGTCTCCGACCTCACCGACCCTCTCGGCGAGGCGATCGCCCTGCCGGTGAACTCCCCGGACCAGCCCGAGCTGGCATTGGCCCGCGGTGCCGCGCTGGCGTCGGCGCAGGAACCGGATTTCGAGGCCAGCACCGCGCTGCTGGGACAGGCCTACTCGCTCGAGGGACCCACAGGGACCGGCTTCGCGCACCCTGACGCCGTCACCGAAAGTGCCGACGAATTCGGGGACGCCAAGACCGAACTGAGCGAATACGACGACCTTGATGACCAGCCCGCCGAACGCAAGCCGTTCCTGCTGGTGGGGGCGCCGCTGCTGCTGGTCTTCGGCATCTGCTCGATAGCGCTGGCCGTCTCGCTGACCGTGACGGTGCGTTCCACGGTGGACCAGGGCCCGTCCTCACCGGACCGCACGGTGGTGCAGAACCCCATCCAGAACCCGCTGCCGCCCGAGGCGCCCAAACAAGGCCCGCCGCCGGTGGCCGAGGCACCGGCGCCTGTCGCACCCGCGCCGGTGCAGCAAGTGGTGGCACCGCAGCGCAACCCCGTGCCGGCGGCAGCCAAGCCCGCCGCCCCTGCACCCGTACCTGTACAGCCCGCACCCCAGGCTCCGGCGCCCGCGCCGGAGGCGCCCCCTCCACCTGCCGCACCAGCACCCGAGGAACCCGCGCCGGTAGCACCCCCACCGGCCATCGTGCCGGTGCCGATTCCGTTGTTCCCGCCCGTATGGGAACAACCGAGGCGCCAGGAGAATCCGTGGTGGGCACCCCCACGTAACCGGCCGACCTATGCGCCGCCGGAGTACACCCCGACGTGGACACCGCCCGCTCAGACGCAGCAGCCGCCCATCATCTCGATTCCGGGCTTGCCTCCTATTGGCGGTGGAAACTCCGACGGCGGGTCCCGGGGTGGCTCACGTGGTGGTTCCGACAGCGGATCCGGTCGCGGTGGTTGGGGCGACGGCGGCTCGCGCGGCGGCTCCGATAATGGGTCCTCACGTGGCGGCTGGGGCGATCAAGGCGGGTCTCGCGGTGGATGGGGCGACAGTGGCAGTTCTCGTGGCGGGTGGGGCGACAGCGGCGGTTCCCACGGAGGTGGATCGGGCGGCGGATCCGGCGGTGGCTCCAACTCGGGTTTTCCCTGGCAGTTTGGCGGCCATTAATCCGTAATTCACAGTGCTTTTCGCCGTACATCCGGCGTTAGGACACCGATGGTGCGGCGTATCCAGGTTGCTAACCCTGGAGGCCTATATAGGCAGTATGAGATGCACCGTTTTCGGAACCGGATACCTCGGCGCCACCCATGCGGCTTGCATGGCCGAGCTTGGCCACGAGGTGCTCGGCATTGACATCGACCCAGGTAAGGTCGCCAAACTCTCTGGCGGCGACATTCCGTTCTACGAACCCGGCCTTCGAAAGATCTTGCAGAGCAACATCGCATCGGGTCGGCTGCGTTTCACCACGAGCTATGCCGAGGCCGCGGAATTCGCCGATGTGCATTTTCTGGGCGTCGGTACGCCGCAGAAGAAGGGTGAATACGGCGCGGACCTGAGCCACGTCCACTCGGTGATCGACACCCTGGTGCCGCTGCTGACCCAGTCGGCGGTCATCATCGGCAAGTCGACCGTTCCGGTGGGCACCGCACGCGAACTTGGTCAGCGGGCAGCTGGATTCGCGGCTGAAGGCGTCGATGTCGAGGTGGCCTGGAACCCCGAGTTCCTGCGCGAAGGCTATGCGGTCAAGGACACCCTGCACCCGGACCGCATCGTGCTGGGTGTGCAGCAGAGTTCGGACCGCGCCGAGAAGCTGGTCCGCGAACTGTACGGGCCGATCCTCGACGAGGAGGTTCCCTTCCTGGTCACCGATTTGGAAACGGCCGAACTGGTGAAGGTTTCGGCCAACGCCTTCCTGGCGACCAAGATCTCGTTCATCAACGCCATCTCCGAGGTGTGCGAGGCGGTCGGGGCCGACGTGACCACCCTGGCCGACGCGCTGGGGTACGACCCGCGTATCGGGCGGCGATTCCTCAACGCGGGCTTGGGTTTCGGTGGCGGATGCCTACCCAAGGACATCCGGGCCTTCATGGCTCGCGCGGGCGAGCTGGGGGCCAGCCACGCCCTGACCTTCCTGCGTGAGGTCGACAGCATCAACATGCGCCGACGCACCCGGATGGTGGAGCTCGCCACCAAGGCCTGCGGCGGATCGCTGCTCGGTGCCAACATCGCGGTGCTGGGTGCGGCCTTCAAACCCGAATCCGATGACGTCCGCGACTCGCCCGCGCTGAATGTCGCGGGGCTGCTGCAGCTCAACGGTGCCGCGGTCAATGTGTATGACCCCAAGGCCCTGGAGAACTCGCGCCGGCTGTTCCCGACGCTGAACTACGCCACCTCGGTGGTGGAGGCCGCCGACCGTGCCGACGCCGTGCTGCTGCTCACCGAATGGCAGGAGTTCGTCGACTTCGACCCGGACGAGCTGGCCAAGGTTGTGCGCACCAAAGTCATTGTGGACGGTCGCAATTGCCTGGACGCCGCCAAATGGGTCAACGCCGGATGGCGGGTGTTCTGCCTGGGCAAGCGCGTGGAAGAGCTAACCCACGCCTGACCGGCGCCGACACGCCGTGTTGCGGCGATTCCGTCTCGCATATGTTCGCCACAAACGGGGGTGTCGAGGACGAGTGCGCCTACTGGCGGTAGCTCACCAGGAAGTTACCGAGCCGCTCGATAGCGACCGCAAGATCGCGGGCCCACGGCAGCGTGACGATCCGAAGATGATCGGGCTCAGGCCAATTGAAGCCCGTGCCCTGCGTGAGCAGGATCTTCTCGTTGAGAAGCAGATCCAGAACCAGCTGGTCGTCATCGTGGATCTCGTGCACCTCGGGGTCCAGCCGCGGGAAGGCGTACAGCGCGCCCTTCGGCTTCACGCAGGAGACGCCGGGAATCTCATTGAGCTTGGTCCACGCCACATCGCGCTGCTCCAGGAGCCGACCGCCCGGCAGCACGAGGTCGTCGATGCTTTGATGCCCACCGAGGGCAACCTGAATCGCATGCTGCGCAGGAACATTCGGGCACAGACGCATATTGGCCAGCAGATTGACGCCCTCCAGCAGGCTGGCAGCGTGATCCTTGGGGCCGGTGATGGCCAGCCATGCCGATCGGTAGCCCGCCACCCGGTAGGCCTTGGACAGGCCATTGAAGGTGAAACACAACAGGTCCGGGGCCAGTGATGCGACGCTGATGTGCTCGGCATCGTCGTAGAGGATCTTGTCGTAGATCTCGTCGGCCAGCAGCAGCAGCTGATGCTTGCGTGCCAGTTCCACCATCTTGGTGAGGATTTCGCGCGTATATACCGCGCCGGTGGGGTTGTTCGGATTGATGATGACCAGGGCCTTGGTGCGCTCGGTGATCTTGGATTCCAGATCCTCGATATCCGGCATCCAGCCGTTGGTCTCGTCGCACAGGTAATGCACCGCAGTGCCACCGGCCAGCGATGTCGCGGCGGTCCACAGCGGATAGTCGGGCGCAGGGATGAGCACCTGATCGCCGTTGTCGAGCAGCGCCTGGGTGGTCATGGTGATGAGCTCGGATACCCCGTTGCCCAGGTAGACGTCGTCCACGTCCAGGTACGGGAATCCATCGACCAGTTCGTAGCGAGTCACCACCGCGCGCCGCGCGGGCAGGATGCCCTTGGAGTCGGAGTACCCCTGCGCATAGGGCAGCGCCTGGATGATGTCGCGCATGATGACGTCGGGCGCCTCGAAACCGAACGGTGCCGGGTTGCCGATATTGAGCTTGAGGATGCGGTGCCCCTCGGCCTCCAGCCGGGCGGCGTGAGCGTGTACCGGACCCCTGATTTCGTACAGGACGTCTTGCAGCTTGGTGGACTGAGCAAAGACCCGTTGATGCTGCCGCGGGGAAAGGACGGGCACGCGCGGGGGCACGTCAGTCGGCAAGTTATCGGTACTCACGGTCTCAATGGTGGCATTGCTGTCCAGCCAATATCTAATTTCGGCGGCCTGGACGGCGTGCTCCCGGGGCCATACCCAGGCCCTTCACCGGTGGTTCCGGAGCCGTGCGGGCCTCGGCGGTCTCTTCCACAGCCTCTTCCGCGGGCTCGGCTTCGGCCGGTGCGACGGGTTCCGGCGTGGCCGCGGGCTGCTCAGGTTCTGCTGCTGCGGGAGCGGCCGCAGCAGGGGCCGCCTTCTTGGCGCCGGGACGCCGTGCACCGGCGGCAATGCCGAGACCCTTGACAGGAGGCTCCGGAGCCGCGGGAGCTGCCGGTACCGCTGCTGCGGACGGTGCCTCAGCCTCAGCCTCAGCCTCGGGCGCAGACGCTGCCGGCGCGGCCGCGGGGGCAGCCTTCTTGGCGCCGGGGCGCTTGGCCCCGCTCGCCATGCCCAAACCCTTGACGGGCGGCACGGGGGTGGCAGGTGCCGCCGGTGCTGCTGCCTCCGGTTCGGAGGCCACTGGAGCAGCCTCGGCAGCAGGGGCGGGGGTCGCCTTTTTGGCGCCCGGACGTTTGGCGCCGGTTGCCATACCGAGTCCCTTGACCGGTGGTGCGGCTGCCGCGGGTGCAGCGGACGCTTCGGAGCTGGCTTCGGCGGCCGGGGCGGCGGCCTTCTTGGCTCCGGGGCGCTTGGCGCCACCCGCCATGCCCAATCCCTTTACGGGTGCAGCCGGTGCTTCGGTGGCGGCTTCGGCGGCCGGGGCGGCGGCTTTCTTGGCTCCGGGGCGCTTGGCCCCGCCCGCCATGCCCAGACCCGTGATGGGCTTGGCATCGGCCGCAGGCGCTGCCGCTGTGGCCTCCGCTGCCGGTGCTTCCTCTTCGGCGACAACGGGTTCGGGTTCAGCGGCCTTGGTGGCAGCCCTCTCGGCTGCCGCTGCTGCAGCAGTTCCCTTGGCGGGCAATGCCTTCCGGATCTCCTCGGTGCGGCCCACGGATTCGAGCAGTAGCTGCGCGACGTCCACGACCTCCACGGCGGCAGAGTCGTCGCGGGCGGTCACACCGTCGGTCAGCATCACGCGGCAGAACGGGCAGCCCGTCGCGATCTTGGATGCAGGTGTGGCAAGGGCCTCGTCGACGCGGTCGATATTGATGCGCTTACCCAGCTGCTCTTCCATCCACATGCGGGCGCCACCGGCGCCACAGCACATGGAACGCTCTCCGTGCCTTGGCATTTCGGTGAGTGCGGCACCCGAGGCGCCGATCAGCTCACGCGGCGCGGTGTACACCTTGTTGTGACGGCCCAGGTAGCACGGGTCGTGGTAGGTGACGTCTTGTGAAACCGGTGCGACGGGAACCAGCTTCTTATCGCGCACCAGGCGGTTCAGCAGCTGCGTATGGTGCACCACCTGGTAGTCGCCACCGACCTGTGGGTATTCGTTGCCGAGTGCGTTGAAGCAGTGCGCGCAGGTCACCACGATCTTGCGCTGCTTGTGCTCCACGCCCTCGAACACCGAATTGAGCAGCTCGATGTTCTGCATGGCCAGCTGCTGGAACAGGAATTCGTTACCGGCGCGGCGGGCGGAGTCACCCGTACAGGTCTCGTCGGCGCCCAGCACCAGGAACTTGGTTCCGGCGAGCGCGAGCAGCTCGGCGACGGCCTTGGTGGTCTTCTTCGCGCGGTCCTCGTAGGCACCCGCGCAACCCACCCAGAACAGGTATTCGAAGTCGGCGAAGCTGTCCACGTCCTGGCCGAACACCGGGACGTCGAAGTCGACCTCTTCGATCCAGTTGAGACGATCCTTGGAGTTCTGGCCCCAGGGGTTGCCCTTGTTCTCCAGGTTCTTGAACAGGCCCGCGAGCTCTCCGGGGAACTCCGATTCGATGAGCACCTGGTAGCGGCGCATGTCGATGATGTGGTCGACGTGCTCGATGTCGACGGGGCACTGTTCGACGCAGGCACCACAGGTGGTGCAGCTCCACAGCACCTCGTGGTCGATGACGGCACCCTCGCCGCCGACCAGCTGACGCTCGCCCTCGGCGACCTCGGCCTCACTCAGCTTGGACTTGTCCTCACCGGCCAGCAGGTAGGGCGCCTTGGCGTAGGTGTGGTCGCGCAGCGAGGTGATCAGCAGCTTGGGGGACAGCGGCTTGCCGGTGTTCCAGGCGGGGCACTGGCTCTGGCAGCGACCGCACTCGGTGCACGTCGTGATGTCCAGCAGGTCTTTCCAGCTGAAGTCCTCGACCTTGCCGGCGCCGAAGGCGTCGACGTCCGGATCGGCGCTCTCCATTTCCAGGACCTTGCCGCCGGACATCATCGGCTTGGCCGCGCCCAGCGCGACGCTGCCGTCTGCGTTGCGCTTGAAGTAGATGTTGAAGAAGGCTGCGAACCGGTGCCAGGCCACACCCCAGACGAGCTTGCGCCCGACCAGAAGCAGGAACATGCCGCCGGACACCATCTTGATGAAGGCGAAGATGGAGACCATCAACGGGCTCTCGGGCAGCAACTGCGCGACGTTCATGGTGAAGAAGTCCGATGACACGTGTCCGCCGCCGAAGGTGGCGATCTTGCCGGACTTCACCAGCACCATGCCCAGGCCTTCGACCAGCACGATCGATTCGATGGTGTACGCCGCGATGAAGCTGGAGCCGCCGAAGCGGGACAGCCGTTCGGGCTTGCGGGGGTGGTTGAGCTGCCGAATGACGATCAGTGTCACGATGCCGATGACCGTGCCGATACCGAGAATCTCGTCCCACAGGTGCCAGAGGAACGTGTCACCGATGATCGGCCAGTGAAACTCGGGATTGAAGGTCTGGCCGTAGGACTCGAAGTACAGCGGGAAGCCGCCCAGGAAGCCGACCATCACCAGCCAGTGCGCCCAGCCCACGGTGCGGAATTTGTTCATCCGGGTGTGTGCGACAACCTCGACGATGAGCGTCTTGATGCGCGGGACGATCGGGCGCCAGCGGGTGCCGTCCGGCTGTCCGGAGAGGATGACGCGGATCATCTTCACCACGCCGCCGAAGAATGAGCCCCAGGCAACCAGGCTGAAGGTAACGCCGATGATTCCGAGAATGATCGTCGCGGTACTCACGGTGGTGCTGACCTCCCGGTCCCGAGAAGTTACTCGTCAGTAACAAGTGTAATGTTACTCGCGGGTAACTTGTGTCAGATGCGAGGTCATCGTCGCATTGACAGGGTCGAAAGTCCTAGTCAGGCTTACCTAACCCGCCGTACAGGGTGAACTTTGTCGCATTTATGGGGTCAGGATCGACCGCAACATCGAGAACATGTCGGAGCGTGATTCGGCCCCGAGGCGCCGGCGAATACGGGCGACGTGATGCTCGACGGTCTTCGCCGAAATGAACAGCTGCGCACCGATATCGCGATAGGGAAGGCCGCGTAGCAGCAGCTCGGCGACCTCGCGCTCGCGATCCGATAGACGCGTGGATGTTGGCGAGTGGGCGGCCGAGGACGGCGCCGCGGCCGGGTCGGGACCGTCAGTATTGGCCGACGGCGTCCGCAGATCGCGGGCCAGCGCGAGCATCGCGGCGGCCACCTTCGGGTCGTTCGCGTGCAGCGCGGCCTGGCTGGCCAAGCGGGTTGCATCCCAGCCGAGGCCGGTATCGCCCAGCATCCGCGCGGCGCCATCGACCTCGGCGCCGTCCACCTGGTTGGCGAGCACCCGCAGCCACGTGCGCCCGGCCGTCGCCAGGGTGCGCGCATACGGGCTGACTCCCGCGGCCGCGGCGAGCGCCTGCCCGTGCGGGGCGAGATTCTCCGGAGAGTTGTTCAGGATCGCGGCATGCACGCCTGCCCATCGCAAGGGGGCAGACCAGGCGATGGGATCGCCGAGCTGCGCCAGAACCGCGAATGCGCGGTCGACATGATGAGTGACGGCATCAAGGGTGCGCAGCCGTGCCGCCGCCACCCAGAGCTCGCCAACCGGGAGCAATGTGTAGAGGTCGATCGAATACGCCGACAACACATCCATAGCGGCCTGCCAATGCTGGCGTAGCGGACCGGTGTCGCCGTGGCGCCGGGCGATGCCGGTCCGTAGCGATTCGGCGAACAGGCGATCGCGCCGGGAGAGCTCGGTGTCGGCCTCAGGCAGCCATTGCGCGGCGCCGGTCAGATCACCGGACAGCATGGCAATCCAGGCGGCGAGCAGACGATGCCGCGCCGCGAACACGTCGTGGGGCAGGTCGGTACGGATCGCACCGGCGAGAACGCCGCGGGCCCGCGCCGTCTCGCCGCTGTGCAGCATGGTCAACGCAGCCAGGGCGACGGTGCTGTCCGGGGTGAAGGAAGACGTCGACGGCTGCTGCGTGACGGCCTGACCGAGCAGGGACAGCGCCTCGTGGCCACGACCCTCAACCGACGCGATGACCCCCTGGGCGGCATTGCGCGTCGCGGTGGCCGATGTCGTAGGGGGCGCTCCCACGTTGTCTTCCAAGACTTTCCGTGCACTCGTCAACTGTCCGATACCCACGAAAACCGGCGCCGCGGACAGGGCCGTCAGGCCGTCCAGGCCGGTACCCAGCCAGTCGTACAACGCGACCGCCTGACCGGAGTCCCCGTTGTGGCACGCGATGGCCGCCGCGATACGTACGGCAGCCGCGCGATGTCCTGGATCGGTGGCGTTAAGCACCTCATCGGCCTGGGTGGCCGCCGCGGTCAGATCACCCGCGCGCGCCAGCGACTCGGCCAGCGGCACCCTGATCGGGCCCGGCTCGGCGCCCGCGGTCAGCGCGGCGCGGTACAGATCCGCCGCGGTGACGGGGTCGGATTCGGTTGCGGCCCACTCGGCGAGCAGTCCGGCGATCTGCGTATCACGCAATCCGTGGGCTACCAGGGCCAGAGCCAGGTCGGTGGACACCGAACCGATGTCGAGCTGCGTGCGCAACAGCGATCGTTCGAGATCGAGGTGCCGCGCCGCTCCCAGCAGTCGTGTGGCGCAGCCGTGCACTCTGGCCGCGAAGGCGATCTGACCAGGGGAGGGCACCAGCCCGCTTCCCAGAGCCTCGTCGACCAGATCCTCGGCGTCGGAAAGTGCAAGCGCCGCAGCGATATCTGAGGCCCCGATGCCGGGGTCCAGGGACATCAGCAGCACGGCGGCCTGGGCCGACGGCGAGAGGCGGCGCAGTTGTTCGTCGATGCGGGAATCGATCGCACGCAGTGCGGATTCGAGTGAATCCGCGCCGTCCAGGCGATCGACGGCCGCCGCCACCAGAGCCAGCACTCCGCCGGTGGCGGTCGCGATCTCATCGGCGAAGGCTGCTGAGCGAGCCGAAAGCCTGGCGATATCACCCTTGTCGACGGGACCGAGCGCGATGGTGGGTGATTCGCGCTCCAAGGCCTGAAACAGTGCACGTAGCGCAGGCTGGCGCCGGGGTGTCGCGGCCACCACCACGATGGCCGTCGGATCGTTCTCCACGACGGCACGCAGGGTATCGAGCTGTGGGCCGCTGAGCGAGTCGGCGTCGTCGATGACGAATGGGCCCAAGCCTTTTCCGGTCGTTGTCTCCGGGACATGGTTGACCGGCGCAGAGCCCGTGGTGCTCAGGACATCTCGAACCCGCGCCAGAATCGACGTCTTTCCGCTACCGGCGGTGCCGCTGATGAGCACCTTCGCCGCGCCGCCCGCGGACAGCGCCTGCGTGATAGTCGTTACCGCCGAGGCGATTCCATCGAATGTCCCGGAGGTTCCGCTTTCCCGAGGGGCGCTCAGTTGCGCGGACCGATCGGGATCGGCGGCAACCCCGGGATCGTGATCATGGGGCGCGACGTGGACGTGGAGGGCGGCTGCGTGGTTGTTGTCGGCGGCTGAGTGGTCGTCGTGGTTGGTGGTGTCGTTGTGGTGGTCGGCGGGGTGGTAGTTGTCGTGGTCGTCGTTGTGGTGGTGGTTGTTGTCGTGGTTGTCGGAGGTGTGGTTGTCGTCGTCGGTGGAGGCGGCGGAGGAGGCTCCGGCGAGGGCGGCGGCGGTTGCACCGACTGCGTCACGGTGTGGGTCTGCGGTGGTGGCGGAGGTTCGGGCGACGGGGGCGGCTCGGCCGGGGCATCGCCTGTGCTCGGCACCACGCTCACGCTCGGTGTGGTTGGGGCGGGGGCCGGCGACTCATTGCTGGTCAGTGACACCATCATTCCGGTGAAGGCGATGCCGGCCACCGCCGCCGCAGCGATGAACCACACCAGCGGCCGGCGGTACCACGGCAGCGGCGGGTAGTAGTCGTAATCGTCGTCGGCCGCATACGGTTCGTGGCTGAACTGAAGCTCGGGACGGGCGGTGGTGGGTTCGGCCGGACCCTGGTACTCGTCGTCGAGGTCGACGGTGTATCCGGTGCTGTATCCGCTCTGGTAGCCGGTCTCTTGCAGCGGAGCCAGGTCGGGGGCCGAATCATCTTGGGACCAAGCCAATTCCGGTGCATCGTTGGCGGCCGCAGCCACCGGAGCGGCAAAGGTTCCGGTGCCGGTGGGCGCCGGGCGCATCATGGTGGCATCGCCCGGCGGTTGCTCGACCGGCCGCATCGCGGTGGCATCTTGCGGCGGCAGATCGGGCCGGGTGGCCAGTAAGGCCACGCCCTGGGCGGCCGCGAACTGTGGCTGGGGTCCGGTGATGACCGGTACTCGCATCCGCTCGGAAAGTTGTTGGGTGACAAGAGGAATGTTGGCACCACCACCCACCGAGGCGACCGCGTTGATGTTCGCCGGATGAATACCGTTGCGTTCCACGGTGTCCTGAATGGCGTTGATCAAGCTGGAGAGCGGGCCGCGCAGATGGTCTTCGAGTTCGGCGCGGGTGAGCCGAACGTCGGTGGTGATGCCGGGAAGCGCCACCGGCACCGAGGTCGCGGTCTCGCCGGAGAGCCGCTCCTTGGCCAACCGGCACTGATCGCGCAGTCTGGTCAGCGCGCCGACCGACGTGGTGCCCTCGGGATCCTGGTTCAGGTCGGTGAGGACCTGCGTCAGGAGCATCTGGTCAATCTGCTGGCCGGAGAACTCGACGAACCGGACGGTCTGCCCGATCTGCTGGAATCCCCGTGCCGCATCGGCCAGGGTGATGCTGGTACCCGAGCCGCCGAGATCGCACACCACCACGACACCGCGGTCGGGCACTCCCGGTCCCGTGGCCAGCGACTCCAGGGCGGCGCGTGCATCGGGGATCAACTTCAGCTGCCGACCGCCCGGAGCGAGGGCGGGAACGCGGTCGATCGCGTCCCGGAGCGTGGCGACGGTCTGCGGGCTCCAATGCGCGGGAATTGAGGCGGACAGTGCAGGAGGCGCGGTGAATTCGGCAGCGGAGGCCGCGTCGGCGATCAGCACGCGCATGGCCTCGGTGAGTGCCCATTCGGCCCGGTGAACCGATCCGTCCGCCGCCACGATGCCGACGGGGTCGCCGACTCTGCCGACGAATCCGGTGAGCGTCAAACCTGGATGGCTCGGTACTCCAACCTCGGGCGGACCGTCCTCATGCAGGGTGAGGATCGAACTGCGCACCACGGGTTGGCTCTGCGAGTCGTCGGCTGTCGCGACCAGTTGAGTGGCGCCGATCGACAGTCCCAGTGCGTTGGCCATACCTATCCGTTCGTTTTGCGGCGCTGTGGCGTTTCACCCCGCAGCCCAACAGTAGGGGATGACGGTCGTCACACCCCCTAATGACGACATATCCCCTAACGCGCGTCCCCCAATGGGCACTGGTGGGAAACGGGTCGCGCCCCGTAGCCGAGGTTCCCGGTGGCTCCTACCATCGCAGACATGGGCAATAACCTGTTGGATTTCGTCATGGCACTGGTCCGTGACCAGGATATGGCTGCGCAATACGCGGCCAATCCCGAACAAGTCATTGCCGATGCGCACCTGGACGGAGTCCAGCCCGCAGATGTCTCCGCGCTGATCCCGGTGGTCAGCGAGTCGATACCGGCCGCCCTGGGAACACAGGCCTCGCAGTTCGCCGCGAACCCGGCGGCCACCGATCTGACGCATGCGGTGCAGACCGCAATTCCTGCCGACAACATCTGGGCAAGTGGTGCGGCGACCAGTGCCTTCGAGGCGTTCGATTCGCCGTTCACCGCGCCCACGCATGATCCGAGCCTGGATGCGGGTCTGCACGCGGCGACCAATGCGGTATCGGACCTGAGCGTTCGTCAGGACGCGATCACCGTCCCCGACCAGTTCGGTCCATCGGCCGACAGTGCGGTGGCCGCGATCGACCAGTTCCAGGCTCCGTTGCACGCATCCCCGTCCGGGTTGGACGCAGCCGGGTTCGAGCCCCAGCATTTCGGTTCCGAACTGGGAGCCGGCGGTTCCGGCGATGCGGGTCTGCAGGATCCGTTCTTCGATCATGGAGACCTTGGCCATCAGGCCGGAATCGATCACGATCCCGGAATCGACCAGTTCTAGCTCTCAGCGCTGCGGGCGCGCACACGGTCGAGTGATAGCCGGGTGTCATCTGCCACGAGGGCCAGGAGCAGGAACCCCCAGCAGAATGTGGCCGCGAAGGCTCCACCGTTTTGCATGGGTTCCCAGTGCACCGGCAGGTGCTCGAAGAAGTACGCGTACGCCATCATTCCCGCCGCGAGAACCGCGGACACTCGTGTCCACAATCCCACTGTCAGCAGGACGCCGAGGGCGAGCTCGAACACGCCCGCCCACCAGTACGGCCAGTTGAGGAATGGCTCGGGATGTCCGGAACCGGTAGGTGATCCGCTCCACCAGCCGAAGATCTTCTGGGTCCCCTCCAACAGGAAGATGACGCCGAACACCAGGCGGGCGCCGGTGGGAATGGCCCAACGCGCGATCTGACCGGCGCGCTGAATGTTCATGAACTCTCCTCGTCGATCCGGCCGGGTCTCAGAACGTGCAATACGCCCTGAACAGCGCCACCAACACCGCGCCCGCAAGGGCCGTGGGAAGTAACGCGAAGCCGAGCATCAGTCGGCAGCGTCCTATCGATGCACGGCAGGTGGGTCCCTGGGCTCGCAGCCATATGAGTCGCACCGCCACCGATTCGCTGGACATGTTCAGTGCGCCACGCACGGCCATGCCCGACTTGCTCATGGCCAGCAGCGCGGCGTGCACGGTCCGCGGCCCGTGGGCCCGCGCTGCCGCATCGTCGGCTGCCAGCTCCACCATCAGCCGCACCATTCCCGGCGCACGGCGCATCAACGGCAGTATCGGCAGTGCCGCTGCCGCGATATCGGCACACAACACGGCCACGTGGTGCCTGCCGCGAATGTGTGCCAATTCATGCTCGATCACTGCCGCGCACTGCTTTTCGCCGAGGCTGCGGATGCCGTGAGTGGCGACCACCGCCCCGCGAGCACCCCCGAGGCTGTAGGCGATCGGCCGCGGGTCATCGATCCAATGGACTTGTCCGGAGTGGCACGTCGCCGCCCGCAGCATCCAGAAGTGGCGGGCGCGGTGCCGGCGCGCAGCGCGCAGGCCCCGAACGGCCACAAACGCGACCCGGGCCAGGATGGTCAGCGGCAGTAGCGAGATCCCAAGCTGAACAAGGGTTCCGAAGGATGAGTGCGGGATGGTTCCGCTCAGACATCCGCCCACCAGCGTCGTGACACCGCGGGTATCCAGTATGTGAGGAAAGAGCAGCAGCATCGCGGACAACGCCGTGAGTACGAGGAAGGCCATCAGCGCTCCGAGCCACGCGGCCAGCGCTGCGGCCGGCAGCAGGGTGGGACGCACGGTCGGCCGCAGACATGCCGGTCCGGCGACACCAATGAGGGCCGCACTCGCCATCAACACCAGGGCGACGGTCATGTCAGGCCGCCCCGGCGGAGAATTCTGCGCAGCACCGTGGATTCCTCGGGGGAGGCAGATCCCGCGAAGTGCAAAAGCACCCCTTCGGCATCGCCGCTGGCGGCCAGGACTTCCCGGACCATCTGTGCGGCCACGGCTTCCCGCGTTTGCGCCGCCCGGTAGCGAAACGCCCGCCCGACCTTTTCGCGGGTGACGTGCCCTTTGTTGTGCAGGTTGTCGAGGACCGTCATGACTGTCGTGTACGCCAAGGGGCGCTCCAGTCGATCCAGGACATCACGGACAGTCACCGGTTCGGCCGCGGACCACAGCACCTCCATGATCGTCGACTCCCGCTCACCGAGGCCGAACATGTCACGCACGCGCTGTCTCCTTCTGGCTAGGTGCGGTCATCGGTGTCCTCTCTCGTTCTGTCACTTTGGTCTCGGGCGCCGCGCGCCGTAGCGGTGCGGGGATACAGCAGACGCATCAGAACTACTGCGAATGCGGCGCAGGCGATCCCGAGCGCGACGGCCGCGTTCGGGAGGTGCGAGGTCAGGTCCTGCAGCCTCGCTTGCATGTCGAATTGAGTATCGCTGCCGGTGATCCCACCGAGTGCAGCCGTCCCGTCGGTGGCCACAAAGAATATGCCGATCACGATGAACATCCCACCGGAGATGAGGTTTGTGGAATGGGTTCGCAGCCGTCCGATCCGGATCTCGGTTCCCCGCACCCAGCGTCGGTCAGCCAGCCTCAACCGTCCCCAGGCGAATGCCAGTACGAACAAGGGCGCTGCCATGCCCAGTGAGTACAGCGCCATGAGTAAAGCGCCATAGACCGGGCTGGAGCCGATGGCGGCCACCGTCAACACACTCCCGAGTATCGGCCCGGAGCAGAATCCCGCGAGCGCGTACACGGTGCCGAGCATCAGGACCGACAGGCCCGAGGACAGGTCGAGGCGAGCCGCCACCCGCGCCGCCGGGCCGATACGGAAGCCGAACCCGGCGATGATCGCCACACCGAGCGCGATCATCAACACGCCTCCCACCGTTGTCACCTGGGAACGGTATTCGGTGAGTAGCGCTCCGACGGCGCCCACGCCCGCACCTAACGGCACCAGCACGATGAGCATGCCCAGGTAGAAGAGCCCGGTCCTGCGCAGCAGCAGCCCGGCTCGGTCAAAGGAGTATGCGAAGAACGACGGCAGGAGCATCGCCGAGCACGGGCTGACCAACGCCAGCACACCACCGAGCAGGGCGCCGAGGATCCCGACATCGATCACCGCTGAGCCTGCTCGATGACCGATACGAAGACATCCAAGGGCTGCGCGCCCACCACAGGCTGGTCGTTGATCACGAAGACGGGCGTCGAAGACGCACCGATCGCCACAGCTTCCTGAATATCTTGCTGTACGGCAGGCAGTAGCCGATCGCCCGCGACCGCCGCCTGGAATCGCGGCAGATCCGGGACCCCAGCTTCGCGAGCTCGTTCGAGGAGGACCTCGTCAGTCAGCTCGGCGTGGCCGCGATCCGGTGCATGCCGATACACGGTCCGGTTGAACTCCCAGAACCTGCCTTGTTCCGCTGCTGCTCTACCGGCCTTGGCGGCCTGCACCGATTGCGCCCCGAAGATCGGGAGATCACGCCATTCGATGCGCAGCTTCCCGGTGTTGACGTACCGCTCGACGAGTTGCGGTTCGGTATCCCGGCTGAATTTTGCGCAGAAAGGGCAGCGGTAATCGGAGTAGACGACCAGCACTACCGGCGCATCGATTGGGCCGAGTGCCATCGGATCATTCGTGTGCAGCCGGGCCAGGCTGTTGTGGTGGGCGGTGGCCGCCGGTGAGCCGGCCGATGCGGTGCTCTTGCCGCTGTGATCGAAGAACAGGTACGTGGCCAGCACGACGATGACGACGCCCAGGGCCCCGGCGATCCAGATATCACGCTGACGGTTCTCGCTTCGCCGCACGGTTTCCCTCTTTCGATCTACTAACCGACTTAGTATTTAACTACTAGGAAAGATAGTAGATAAATACTAAGGCCGATAGTATTTAGCACGTCTGTGCTGTTCAGGGCGTTGTGGCCGTTCAGTCGTCGGCGACGGGAACCGGGCGATGGTGTAGCGATGAGCGACCGGAGTACCCGACCCCTAGTAGCCCCCTAATCCCCTAATGGGGACGGCAGCGGACCCCCATGGGGGATTGGCGGAGAAGGGGAAGTTCTCCCGTTTCCAGGGCACTTGCAGGTTCGTAGGTTTGTATTCAGTTCGACCGGACAGACCCGGTTGACTCCGATCCCCCAAGGAGACCTCAAATGTCCATCATCGACTTCATCCTCAACCTCTTCCGCGACCCCGTGCAGGCCGCAAGCTACGTCGCCGACCCGCAGACCTCGCTGGCCAACGCCGGGCTGTCGGCCGTCACCGCCGCACAGGTGGGTGCGGTCATGCCGGTCGTCGCCGAATCGGTGGCCTCCAACTACGGCTACCAGTCGCAGTGGGTCAACACCGGCAACCCGATGAACGACCTGTCGGGCAACCTGCAGAACTACTACGCCGCACAGCCCGATGCCCCGAGCATCCTGTCGCCGTCTCTGCTGAGCCCCCGGGACAACTTCAGCCCCCGCAACAACGACTTCATGAGCCACAACGACACCGAGTTCGCGAGCCACAACCCGATCGCGAGCGGTAACCAGGTCATGAGCCCGAGTGGCAACGTCGACAGCTTCAACCGTGGCCCGCTGCTGGACCTGAGCTTCGGCGACCTGCAGTTCGGTAACCGCGACACCAACGCCATCGGCGACGGTGCGGTGGCCGTGGGCGGAAGCAACTCCGGACCCATCGCCTCCGGCAAGGGATCTACCGCGGTCAACGGCGATGTGCGCGATAGCAACATCATCAACGCCGACCACGGCAGCAAGGTCGGTGTCGACCAGAGCCAGACTCGGGTCGGCGGCGATTACACCAACGTCAGCGGGCACGGCTCGGCCGGTATCGACAAGAGCGTGACCGTCGTGGACGACCACTCGCAGCGCAACACCACCAACATCAACGATTCGTTCAACACCGATCGCTCGACGAACATCGGCTCGGGTAACACCACCCACACCGACATCGCCTCGCACAACCAGGTGAAGACACAGACCGATATCGGCTCGCACAACCAGACGAGCACCAGCACCAACACCGATATCGCGTCGCACAACAAGGTGAACACCGACATCGCGTCCAACAACCAGGCGCACACCGGCACCTCGCTGAGCAACTCGCACACCAACGCGATCAACGACTCGCTGAACACCTCGCACTCCGCATCCAGCAGCACCGCGGTGAGCAACTCGCACAGCAGCGCCATCAACGATTCGCTGAGCAGCCCGCTCAACGCTTCGCACAGCTCCTCGATGAACGAGTCGTTCAACTCTTCGTTGGGCTCGCATGGCGCGGCCGGTACCGGATTCGAGGCCCAGGCACAGGCCCAGGGTCACGCGTCGGCCGCCGACCACACCACCCTTCCGGGAACCGAGCACCACTAGTCCCCGGGCGCGATGCCCCGCACCAGTAATGGTGCGGGGCATCGGCATGGATGCCGGATTGAACTGTGCCGGCCAGAAGAAATGGCACAGTAATGAGGAATTTCGAGCCAGAAGGGTTAGGGAACCGTGTCGGACACCGCGCAGGACGGCCAGCAGCAGCTGGCGCTCGTCAACGAGCTGCTGGGGCATGTGCGCAAGATCGCGGGCGAGAACGATCGGGGCGATCTGATCGACCGCCTGGACCGGGTGGACAGCCTTCTAGTGGACCGTCCGCTGCGCGTGGTGGTGGCGGGACAGCTCAAACAGGGCAAGAGTCAGCTGGTGAATTCGCTGCTCAACATGCCGGTCGCTCGTGTGGGCGATGACGAAACCACCTCGGTGACAACCGTTATCAGCTACGGCGAGCAGCCCTCGGCCGCCCTGGTGGTTGCTCCCGCCGAACAATATGACGGTGGGGGACTGGCCGGGGAACCCGAGATCATCCCGATTCCGGTGGCCGATATCGGCAAGGACCTCAAGCGCGCACCGCAGGCGCAGGGCCGCGAGGTGCTTCGGGTGGAAATCAAGGTTGCCAGCCCGATGCTCAAAAGTGGTCTGTGCCTGGTGGATACGCCCGGCGTCGGCGGGTTCGGTCAGCCGCACCTGTCGAGCACCCTTGGGCTGCTGCCGGACGCCGATGTCATGCTCATGGTCAGCGATCTCAGTTCCGAATTCACCGAACCCGAGCTGGTTTTCATCCAGCAGGCGCTCGACCTGTGCCCCGTCGCGGCCATCGTCAACACCAAGACGGATCTGTACCCGCACTGGCGCGAGGTGGTGGCTGCCAACTCCGCGCATCTGCACCAGGCCAAGATCACCGTGCCCGCTATCACGGTGTCGTCGGCGCTGCGTTCGCACGCGTTGCAGCTCAACGACAAGGAACTCAATGCGGAGTCCAACTTCCCCGCATTGGTGACATTCCTCAGCAATGCCATCGCGGACCATCAGGCCAGCTCGCGACAGCAGGCGGTCGCCGAGATCGGTTCGGCATCGGAGCATCTCACGCTCACCCTGGACGCCGAGCTCAGTGCTCTGCAGGATCCGCAGAGCCGCGATGAGCTCACCTCAGACCTGGAACGCCGTAAGCGTGAGGCCGAGGAGGCGCTGGCTCATACCGCACTGTGGCAGCAGGTTCTCGGTGATGGCATCACCGATGTGTCGACCGATGTCGAGCACGATCTGCAATCACGATTCCGGCGGATCCTGCAGCGGACCGAAGAGGTGATCGACCGCACCGATCCCACCAAGAACTGGGCCGAGGTCGGCGCCAAACTCGAGCAGGCCGTGGCCAACTCGGTGGGAAACAACTTCGTCTGGGCACATCAGCGGGCGATGCACCTGGCCGCTCAGGTGGCCGAGACCTTCGCCACCGCCGGCATGGACTCGGTGAAGATGCCCCGGCTGCGGGCCAGCGAGATGGGCGCGGATCTGAGTGACCTGAAGTCGCTGTCGAAGCTGGAAGCCAAGCCGATCAAGTTGGGGCACAAGGCCATCACCGGGCTGCGTGGTTCCTACGGCGGTGTCATCATGTTCGGCATGCTGACCACCGTCGCAGGGCTCGGGATGTTCAACCTGATCTCGTTGGGGGCCGGTGCGATGCTGGGAAAGAAGACCTACAACGAAGACATGGAGAACCGGATGCTGCGCATCCGGGGTGAGGCCAAGACGAACGTCCGCCGCTTCCTCGACGACGTGTCCTTCGTGGTGCTCAAGGAATCACGCGACCGGCTGCGTCTGGTGCAGCGCCAGCTCCGGGACCATTTCCGCGATATCGCCAACCAGACCACGCGCTCGCTCAACGAATCGCTACAGGCGGCCATCGCATCGGCGCGGCTGGAGGCCGAGGATCGCGATGCGCGCACCCGTGAGGTTGAGCGCCAATTGCATATCCTGCGCCAGGTCAACACGCATATCGACGGACTGGAAGGGCTGCGTCCGTCCGCATGAGCACCATCGAGCAGGCCCGTGCCATCATCGGTGAGGCCATGCGCGCCTACCAGAGTGATTCGCGGTACGCGCGGATCGCGGAGCCACATGACGAGCTGAGCCGTATTGCTGCCCGGCTCGACGAACCGATCCGGGTGGCCATCGCCGGAACTCTCAATGCCGGCAAATCAACATTGGTCAATGCGCTTGTCGGAGAAGACATTGCACCCACGGATGCCACCGAGGCCACCCGGATCGTGGCGTGGTTCCGTCACGGCGCCGCTCCGCAGGTCACGGCCAATCTGTTCAGCGGCGTGCGCCAGGACATCCCGATCCGTCGTGACGGCGGCCTTTCCTTCGAACTCGACCGGCTGGACCCGGCCTCGGTGGCAGACCTCGACGTTCACTGGCCCGCACCGGAATTGAATGAGATCACCCTGATAGACACCCCAGGGACTTCGTCGCTGTCCACCGAGGTCTCAGAGCGCAGTCTCGCGCTGTTGGTGCCCGAGGATGGAGTGCCACGGGTGGATGCAGTGATCTTCCTGCTGCGCAGCCTGAACGCCGCCGATATCGGCCTGCTCACCCAGATCGGCAAGCTTGTCGGCGGCGAGCGTGGGGGAGCTGTCGGGGTGATTGGCGTCGTATCGCGTGCGGATGAGATCGGGGTGGGCCGTCTCGACGCGATGCTGTCCGCGCGTGAGGTGTCCGCCCGGTTCGCCGGCGAGATGGAACGCACCGGGATCTGTCAGGCCGTGGTACCGGTCGCCGGGCTGCTGGCGCTGACCGCCCGCACACTGCGGCAAGCAGAGTTCATCGCACTGCAGAAACTCGCGGAAGTGGATCCGCAGGTGCTGGCCAAGGCACTGCTGTCCGTGGATAGGTTTGTGCGCGAAGATGATTCGCTTCCGGTTGACCCACAGACCCGGGCCGCACTGCTACATCGATTCGGGATGTTCGGTATCCGGATCGCGGTGGCCGTCATCCGGGTCGCAGGCACCTCCGAGATCACCGCCACCGGGCTGGCCGAGGAACTCCTCGAACGCAGTGGTCTGGTGGAACTGCACAACATCATCGCCAACCAATTCGGTCAGCGCGCGGGCATCCTGAAATCTCATACCGCGCTGCTCTCGGCCCGTCAGGTGCTGACGTCCTACCCGGTCCAGGGCGGCCGCCCGGTGATCGACGACATCGACCCCCTGCTCGCTGACACTCACGCCTTCGATGAGCTACGGCTGTTGGCAGAGTTGTCCTCCCGAACCACCACGCTCACCGAACACGAGACGGTGCTCATCCGCAGACTGCTGGGAGCCTCCGGCACGGAACCGGCCGCCCGCCTAGGTCTGGACGAGACCCGCCCGGATCCGCGGCGTGCCGCCCTGGACGCGGTGGGACGCTGGCGCGCGCGGGCCGCATATCCACTCAACGATCCGTTCACCAGCCGGCTGTGTTTAGCGGCTGCCCGCAGTGCAGAAGGCATACTCACCCAGTTGTCTGCGCACGAGCGCCCGGCATACTGAGCAGATGATGATGCGCCTGTCTGCCGCGACCGTAATCCTGATGGCCGGATTCGGCACGGCGACGGCAGTGGCGGAGCCCACCCCCAATCCGGCCGGGCCCGCCCCCAGGCCGGTGCCCGCGGGCGTGTGGATCAGCCCCGGTGAGATCCCAATGAACAGCGAATACCACTGGTCAGCGGCCAACCCGACCGCAACCGGCAGGGCTTCCTTCCTCAGCATGCGGCTCTGCGGCGCCCCGTCGTCGGACGTCCTTCCGCCGGCCTCGGCCATCGCCACCCAGGCCGCGTCGGGCGTCGCGGCATCCGTGGTGCAGGCGGCTGGACAGTGGCCCGACGGAAATACCGATGGGGCCGCGGCCTTCCAGAGTGGTATTCGATCTCAGCTCAACTACTGCCCGGGAGTAGGCGACGTCATCAGCGTCGACCTGCGCCCGGCGCCCTCGTGGTACGGCTTTGCGGCGACCCTGCTGATCGGCAAGGAGCGCGATAACCCCACCAGCGAGGTGCACATCTACAACGTGGTTCCGCCGGAGTCGGGCACCGTTTCCGAGCTTGCCGTCACCGTGCCCCGCACCGGCCGCGAGCCCTCGCCATGGAAGCCCGTCGATGACGCGACGGTTCTGCGCGCCCTTGCCCAGCCGCTGTGCAAGGGCTCCTGCTAGCGAGGGACTTCTGTGACGATGCGCGGGTGGCAGCGGGCAATTCCGGCGATCGCTGTGATCGCCTGCCTGGGCACCGCGGCTCCGGCCGCGGCGGATCCGAAGCCTGTGCCCGACACGGTGTGGATCAACCCGCGGGATGTCCCCATGGATCACGTCGCACACTGGGCTCCCTTGTCGCGCAACGCAACGTCGGTTGACCGCCCGGCCTTCTGGTCAGCGAATCTCTGCTTCTCGCTGGGAGAGAGTCTGCCGCAATCGCCCGAATCTGCTTCCTCGACAGTCACTTCGGATGAGTCCGGGTGGACGGCGGTGGAGGTGATCGCGCACTGGCCCGGCGATACCTCGGTGACCGACCAGTACGCGTCGACTGTCTATCGGTCGCTGCGCGCACGGCTGGATCGCTGCTTCAACGCCGTTGGCGCTCAGGTCAATGTGGTCGACCTACCCAATGGTCATGCGGCCACGGTGACGCTGCCGGCGCAGGGTGGCAAGCAGCCGCAGTACCGGCTGTATGTGGTGGAGCCGCCCGGTACCGGAACGGTGGCCGAGCTGACCGTCACCAACGCCGTCACGGGTGCTGTCGGTTCGCCCTGGGTAGAGGTCGATGAGCAGCAGGTTCTGCGCGATGTGGCGGCACCGATCTGCCGCACCGCCAAGAGCGCAGCCTGCTGAAATTCACGTCCAGTTTTTTGTCGCTTCGGATATCGAATCACCATCATTGCGTGCCCTTGACGGCGTAGCGTCCCAGGTATGCACGGACGCGGAGTCCTTTCAGGCGTATGCGGTATCGCGACGATCATCGCGATGGCCGTCCTGCTCACACCGGTGTCTATTCAAGTCGACACGGGCGGTGCCACCCAGTCGGTGACCTGCGGTATGCCCGTGGGGCCCCGACTCACCCGGAGCGCGGAGCTGGACAAGATGAGTTCCGGTGCGAATCAGTCGACCAACTACCACGACCAGTGCGCCTCCAAGCTCGATACGCGTCGCCTCTGGGCGATCCCGATCGGTGTGCTGTCCTTCGTCGTTGCGCTGTGCGCGGCAGGTCACCTATGGAACGAGGCGTCCCCCGGAAAACCCGGCAGGACCCGTCAGGGCGTCACAGGTCCGCCGGGAATCCGGATGGCTCACTGACCGCCAACGGGCACCTGGACGTTGCCGCCGCCGGGAATCGGGATCACCACTGAGCGTCCGGTCGTGGTGGTCGGCGGGGCCGTCGTTGTCGTAGTCGTCGGCGCAGTGGTCGTGGTGGTCGTCGTATCCGTAGTGGTGGTCGTGGTCGTCGGCGCAGTGGTCGTCGTTTCGGCGCTCTGACTCGGCGACTCGGAGACGGTCTCGGTCACCGTGGAGTTGCCGCCGGTGGTGCTCCCGGAGCCGCCGTGCCCCTCGTGGCCGCCGGAGTTGGCCGGTGCCGAACTGCTGGTCGTCGCGGATGTCACCGAGGTGGTGCTCCCAGCGGGGGCAGGCTTGTCGCTTCGGGTAATCACGAAGGCGATGATCACCGCGATGACCGCCACCGCCGCTCCTGCCAGGGCAATGAGCACGGCCGGCTGCTTGTACCAAGGGTTGGGCCCATCAGGTCCCTGATCGTGGTACTGCTCGTTGTACATCGTCGGGTCTTCTGGCGGCTCCGGGTAGGACATGATCCGGAGCGTAACCCAACTCCCTTACAGCCCCGGTATTTGCGGGATCTGTGGAATAGGCGGGATTTGTGGGATCTGCGGAATCGGCGGAATAGCTGGCGGTGAGGGGATCGCGGGCGCCTGCCACTGGTACGTCGTCGAGGTCGGGGTGTCGTAGTACGTGGGCTCGGAGGTCGGCGCGGGCGGCACCGGCTCCTGCGTCGATTCGATGGTCGTGGTCTCGGTGGTCGTCGACGACGATTCAGGTGAAGGCTCAGTGGTGGTGGTACTCGGCGTCGGCGATGTCGTCGTCAGCGGTGTGTTGTCGTTGACCACGCGCTTGTCCGTGGACAACACGATGGTCATGAGCACCGCGACGATCGCGATGATGGCAGCGATGGTGCCGACGATCGCCGGCCCCGTTCGATACCAGGGCGTCGGCTTCTCGCTCTCCTCGATCATCCCCGAGAAGTAGCTCTCGTCGTCGTCGGGAGCGTTCGGTGTCTCGTGCTCACTCATCGCGCGGAGCCTAACCGAAGAATGTCAGCCGAACTGGGGGATTACCGTCGAAGCGAAGAACTCCAGGTGATCCAGATCCCGGATATCGAGTAGTTGGGCGTAGACCCGCTGGACCCCGGCGTCGATGTAGGTGCCCAGCTTGTCCGCCACCGCGTCGGGAGTGCCCGCGAGCGGGCTGTTCTCGGTGATCTCGTCCACCTCGCGGCGGGCATTGGCCGCGCGGCGCGCGATATCGGCATCCGTATCGCCGACGCACAACGCGAAGGCCGCCGAGTAGATCATCGAATCTGCCGGCCGCCCAGCGGCTTCGACCGCTTGCGCCACTCGTGCGTACTGACCGGTGACGACATCGACGGGCTGAAACGGCACGTTGAACTCGGCGGCAAAACGGGCGGCGAGTGCCGGAGTGCGCTTGGCGCCGAGCCCGCCGATCACGATCGGCGGATGCGGCTCCTGCACAGGTTTGGGCAGCGCGGGGGAGTCGGTCACCGTGTAGTGCGTGCCCGCATAGGAGTAGGTGTCGCCGGTAGGTGTGGACCACAGGCCGGTGAGGATGTCGAGCTGCTCTTCCAGACGATCGAACCGCTCGCCCAGCGGCGGGAAGGGAATGGCGTACGCCTCGTGCTCCTCGCTGAACCACCCGGCGCCCAGGCCGAGATCTACTCTGCCGCTGCTCATCTCGTCTACTTGTGCAACAGTGATGGCAAGCGGTCCCGGATGGCGGAAGGTAGCCGAGGTGACCAGGGTGCCCAGCCGGATGCTGGTGGTCTCCCGGGCGATCGCTCCCAGTGTCACCCATGTGTCAGTGGGGCCGGGCAGCCCGTCGGCACCACCCATCGCCAGGTAGTGATCGGACCGGAAGAACGCGGAGAATCCCAGTTCTTCGGCGGCCTGTGCCACCCGCAGCTGATCGGAGTAGGTGGCGCCCTGCTGCGGTTCAACGAATACCCGGAAGTCCATGACTGCCAGCGTACGTAAGGCCGCACACCCGAGCGCGGGCGCGTTGCGTCGATGGTTACGGTGAGTGGGCGAGATGGGCGTGAGTTGATGAGAATGCGGCGAAACGAGGGAAAGTGATATCACGCGTTGCGGTTTCGGCTATCGCGGTGCTGGCTCTGGGTATCGGACTGACCGGTTGCTCCGGGGCCGACAAGAACGACACCTCCACGGTTGGCTCGTCGTCGTCGCAGTCCTCGCGGTTGCTGAACTTCAGCGCCAAGACCATCGATGGTGCCGACTTCGCGGGCAGCAGTCTGACCGGTAAGAAGGCGGTGCTGTGGTTTTGGGCGCCGTGGTGCCCGACCTGTCAGAAGGAAGCGCCCGATCTGCAGCGGGCGGCCACTGCGCATCCGGATGTCACCTTTGTGGGGGTGGCGGCGCAGGACCAGGTGTCCGCGATGCGGGACTTCGTGACCAAGTACGGCCTCACCTTTGTTCAGCTGGCCGATACCGATGCCGCGGTGTGGGCGCTGTACGACGTCACCCATCAGCCGGCTTTCGCGTTCCTGGGATCTGACGGCAATGCCCAGGTGGTCAAGAGCCCGCTGTCGGGACCAGAACTCGACAAGAGAATCGGGCAGCTGCATTGATGCTGCGGTACTGACGTGATTGATACCGCAGCACTGACTTTCGCGCTGGGGGCGGGGCTGGTGGCCGCGCTCAATCCATGCGGCTTCGCTTTTCTCCCGGGTTATCTCGGGCTGGTGATCGCCGGTAGTGACGGCACCGCTTCGAGGCTGACCGCTGTGGCGCGGGCAGCGACCGCGACGGTGGCGATGGCCGCCGGTTTCCTGACGGTGTTCGGGATTTTCGGGCTGGTGATCTCGCCGGTGGTCGCCTCGGCGGGTCGCTACATGCCCTTCGCCACCGTGGTGATCGGTGTCGCGCTGGTAGCGCTGTCCCTCTGGCTGCTGTCCGGGCGTGAGCTCACCGTCGTGCTGCCCAGGGTTTCCGGCGGGGCGCCAACGGCCTCGCTGCTGTCCATGTACGGCTACGGGCTGACCTACGCGGTGGCATCGCTGTCCTGCACGGTCGGCCCGTTTCTGGCGGTCATCAGCACCACCTTCAAACAGGGGTCCATCGTCTCGGGGGTGCTGGCCTTCGTCGCGTACGGGGCGGGGATGGCCGCGACCGTCGGCATCGCGGCATTAGCCGTTGCGCTGCTGGGAAATTCGGTGCAGGCCACCATGCGGAAGGTCTTGCCGTATGTGGGCCGCATCGCAGGGGTGATCGTGCTGCTGACCGGGCTGTACATCGCCTACTACGGCTATTACGAGATTCGGCTGAACTTCGGCGACGGGAGCGCCGACGACCCGGTGATCAATGCGGCAAGCGAGGTGCAGACCTGGCTGGTGAGCGTGGTGGACGAGACTGGCGTGTGGCCACTGCTGGTCGGCATCGCGCTGATTGTGGTTGTCGCGGCGGCGAGTTCGTACGCCGTGCGCAGACGGCGCTGAGTTATCAGCCGGCCGGCGGAGGTGGGCAGTGGTTGCTTTGTTGCAATTGGCTGACCAGGCCCGTCAGTGTGTCTTGCTGGGCGGACGCCTGGTCGAGATCCTGCTCTTGCGAGGCGGACATGGGGTGCCAGGTCCCGTCCTCATCGGACACGGTGACTAGCTGGTACTGATTCTGCAGGTCGTTGATCGTGCTGGTCAGATTGCGCAACGGAACGTCAAGGGCAGTGATACGGGCGTTGGCGTTCACCTGGTTCATGTAGCTCACCCCGTGAGTGAGTTGCGTGATGTCGTACCTTCTCAGGCCGCGAGGCTGAAGGCCCGCACCGATGTCATCGTTAAGGCTTTCGGCGATCTGCCCTAGAGCTGTGCACACGGGCTGGGATGGCGCAGGGTCATCAGCCCATGCGATCGGTGCCAGCACACCCCCTGCGATACCAGCCACGATGACAGAAGCTGCGACAGTCCGTCGGGAAACCATGACCCGCCTCTCACTGCAAGATTTGTTGTCTACCGAATCAAGCTAGTGACGGATTCTGGGAACGAACTGAGGATGGCCACGCTCGCCTGTTGCGGGATCGAGGGTGGCGCTGCGCAGACATTTCACGAGGACCACCTGCATCGATGTGTCGTGGATGCAGGCGAGTAGGTGCCGGGAACAAATGTCGGCGGTGGTCCGTTGACCAGTATGTCGAACTTGAGTCATGTAGGCTCAACTATGGCTTGACGAAAAGATCCGGACGAGGCAAACTTGAGCGGATCTCACTGAAGGCATTGAGGTAACCAACAGGAGGAATGAACTATGGCTCGTGCGGTCGGAATCGACCTCGGGACCACCAACTCCGTTGTCGCCGTCCTCGAAGGCGGCGACCCGGTAGTTGTCGCGAACTCGGAAGGCTCTCGCACCACCCCGTCCGTCGTTGCGTTCGCGCGCAATGGCGAGGTGCTGGTCGGGCAGCCCGCCAAGAACCAGGCGGTGACCAACGTCGACCGGACCATCCGGTCGGTCAAGCGTCACATGGGCACCGATTGGTCCGTTGAAATCGACGGAAAGAACTACACCCCCCAGGAGATCAGCGCCCGCACGCTGCAGAAGCTGAAGCGCGACGCCGAGGCCTACCTGGGTGAAGACATCGAGGACGCCGTCATCACCGTGCCGGCGTACTTCAACGACGCACAGCGTCAGGCGACCAAGGAAGCCGGCCAGATCGCCGGTCTGAACGTCCTGCGCATCGTCAACGAGCCGACCGCGGCCGCCCTGGCCTACGGCCTGGACAAGGGCGAGAAGGAACAGACCATCCTGGTCTTCGACCTCGGCGGTGGCACCTTCGACGTGTCGCTGCTGGAAATCGGCGACGGTGTCGTGGAGGTCCGTGCGACTTCCGGCGACAACCACCTCGGTGGTGACGACTGGGACGAGCGCATCGTGACCTGGCTCGTCGACAAGTTCAAGGCCAGCGCCGGTATCGACCTGACCAAGGACAAGATGGCCATGCAGCGTCTGCGTGAGGCTGCCGAGAAGGCGAAGATCGAGCTGTCCAGCTCGCAGTCGACCTCGATCAACCTGCCGTACATCACTGTTGACGCGGACAAGAACCCGTTGTTCCTCGACGAGCAGCTGACGCGTGCCGAATTCCAGAAGATCACTCAGGATCTGCTGGACCGCACCCGCAAGCCGTTCCAGTCGGTCATCAAGGATGCCGGTGTTTCCGTGGCCGACATTGATCACGTGGTGCTGGTGGGTGGTTCTACCCGTATGCCCGCGGTGACCGATCTGGTCAAGGAGCTGACCGGCGGTAAGGAGCCCAACAAGGGCGTCAACCCCGACGAGGTTGTCGCCGTGGGTGCCGCGCTGCAGGCCGGCGTGCTCAAGGGCGAGGTGAAAGACGTTCTGTTGCTTGACGTCACCCCGCTGTCCCTCGGTATCGAGACCAAGGGTGGCGTGATGACCAAGCTCATCGAGCGCAACACCACCATCCCCACCAAGCGGTCCGAGACCTTCACCACGGCAGACGACAACCAGCCGTCGGTGCAGATCCAGGTGTACCAGGGCGAGCGCGAGATCGCTTCGCACAACAAGCTCCTGGGCTCCTTCGAGCTGACCGGTATCCCGCCGGCTCCGCGCGGTGTGCCCCAGATCGAGGTCACCTTCGACATCGATGCCAACGGCATCGTGCACGTGACCGCGAAGGACAAGGGCACCGGCAAGGAGAACACGATCAAGATCCAGGAAGGCTCCGGCCTCTCCAAGGAAGAGATCGACCGGATGATCAAGGACGCCGAGGCACACGCCGACGAGGACAAGAAGCGCCGCGAAGAGGCCGATGTCCGCAACCAGGCCGAGTCGCTGGTCTACCAGACGGAGAAGTTCGTCAAGGAGCAGCGTGAGCCCGCCGAGGGCACCGAGAAGGTCGTCTCTGACGAGACGCTCTCCAAGGTGGACGACGCCATCGCCGATGCCAAGAAGGCACTGGAGGGCACCGATATCGGCGCCATCAAGGAAGCGATGGAGAAGCTCGGCGAGCAGTCGCAGGCACTGGGTCAGGCCATCTACGAGGCCGCAGCCGCCAAGGCTGGGGCTGAAGGCGCCGGAGCCGAAGGTGGCGCTGGCGCTGCCGACAGCGATGTCGTGGATGCCGAGGTCGTCGACGAGGAGAAGGACAGCAAGTGACCCCGTCAGGTGGGCAAGATCGGGATGAAGAACGCGAACCGGTGACCGTTACCGATAAGCGCCGGATCGATCCCAACACCGGCGCGGTTCGCGAAGAGGCGAAGGTGGCTGAAAAGCCAGCCACCGCAGCGGAACCGGGTGCTTCGGCACCCGGGTCCGCGGCCTCCGGGGGCGAGTCGGATGCGGATGCCAAGGTGGCCGAACTGACGGCCGACCTGCAGCGTGCGCACGCCGACTTCGCCAACTACCGCAAGCGGGTGGAACGGGACCGGCAGGCCGTCATCGATTCGGCCAAGGCGTCCGTAGTGGCTCAGCTGCTGGGTGTGCTGGACGATCTCGACCGCGCGCGCGAGCATGGCGACCTGGAATCAGGTCCGCTGCGCAGTGTTTCGGACAAGCTGTCCGCGGCCCTCGAAGGGCTGGGATTGGCGACATTCGGTGCCGAGGGGGACGACTTCGATCCCTCGCTGCATGAGGCGGTTCAGCACGACGGCCAGGACGGCCATCCCGTGCTGGCGGCGGTGCTGCGCAAGGGTTACAAGATGGGTGATCGGGTGCTCCGTACCGCGATGGTCGTGGTAACCGACGGAAGTCCCAGTGATCCGGCAAGTCCCGAGGGTGGCGACACGACTCAGCAGGAACCCGGAACAACGGGTGCCGAAACGCAATCCAAGACAGAATCAGAGTAAGAACTGCACAGCAATACCCGATGGACGCGAAGGAGGTGATGTCGGGTGACGCAACGTGAATGGGTCGAGAAGGACTTCTACAAGGAGCTCGGCCTCGCCTCCACCGCGAGCCAGGACGAGATCAAGAAGGCCGCACGCAAGCTGCTGGCCGAAAATCACCCGGACAGAAATCCGGGGAACCAGGCCGCTGAGGACCGTTACAAGGCCGTCAGCGAGGCCAAGGACGTGCTGTCGGACCCGGCTAAGCGCAAGGAGTACGACGAGACCCGTCGGCTCTTCGCCGGTGGCGGGTTCGGACGGCGCTTCGGCGACAATGGATTTGGTGGCGGCGGCGGATTCAGCGGCGGCGCCAACAGTGCCGAGTTCAACCTGAACGACCTGTTCGGTAACGCCGACACCTCCGGTGGTGGCGGAATCGGCGATCTGTTCGGCGGCCTGTTCGGGCAGCGCGCGCAGCCGCGTGCCAGTCGCCCGCGCCGCGGCAACGATCTGGAAACCGAGACCCAGCTGGACTTCGTCGAAGCATGCAAGGGCGTATCGGTTCCGCTGCGGCTCACCAGTCCCGCTCCGTGCACCACCTGCCACGGCAGTGGCGCCCGCCCAGGTACCAGCCCGAAGGTCTGTGGCTCCTGCAATGGCAGTGGCGTCATCAATCGCAACCAGGGTGCGTTCGGATTCTCCGAACCGTGCGCCGATTGCCGTGGCACGGGCTCGATCATCGAGAACCCGTGCACCGACTGCCAGGGAACGGGTGTCACCACCCGAACCCGCACCATCACCGTGCGGATTCCGCCGGGAGTGGACGACGGACAACGTATTCGGCTGGCCGGACAGGGCGAGGCCGGACTGCGCGGCGCTCCTTCGGGCGATCTGTACGTCACCGTGCATGTGCGGCCCGACAAGGTGTTCAGCCGCGACGGCGACGACCTGACTCTCACCGTTCCGGTGAGCTTTACCGAATTGGCTTTGGGTGCCACGGTTTCCGTGCCGACACTGGAAGGCCGCGTTGGGGTTAAGGTGCCCGCGGGTACCTCCGACGGACGCATCCTGCGGGTGCGTGGACGCGGCATTCCGAAGCGTGCGGGCGGTAACGGCGATCTGCTGGTCACCGTCAAGGTGGCGGTGCCCTCGAAGCTGGAAGACAGTGCGCTGGAGGCGTTGCAGCGCTATCAGGTGGCCGAGAAGGCCAGCGGATTCGATCCGCGCGCAGGCTGGGCGGGTGCACGATGACGGCCCGCCGTCAGCCGGAGCGAGGAGCCCGCACTTTTCTGATCTCCGTGGCCGCCGAGCTCGCCGGGATGCACGCGCAGACCCTGCGAACCTATGACCGGCTAGGGCTGGTCATCCCCGAACGCACCAGTGGTGGCGGTCGGCGCTACTCACAGCGTGATGTGGACCTGCTGCGCGAGGTGCAGCGGCTGTCGCAGGACGAGGGCGTCAATCTCGCTGGCATCAAACGCGTTATCGAGCTGAGCAATCAGGTGGAGGCTTTGCAGGCCAAGGTCGCTGAGCTCACGGCCGAGGTGGCCCAGTTGCGCGCGGCGACGGCGGGCCGTGAGGTCGCAATCATCCCCAAGAGCACCGCGGTCGTCGTCTGGCAGCCGCGTCAGCAACGCTAGAGCGGGTCGTGCTGGATTCTGGAGGCGTCGGCCCCCTTTGAGACCAGCGCCTCCTTGGTGGCCTGGATCATCGATGCGGAGCCGCCGAGCAGAATCTGGCGATCACCCCAGCCGCCGTAGGCCGTCACCACCTCCGAGAGCAATCCCGTCTGGCGGACGTGCAGGCCCCGTGGTGGTGTCGGATCGTGGTATTCGTTGGCCCAGTCCGGGTTTCGGGGGTATTCGGACACCGGTGTGACCGACAGCCACGGATTCGTCGAGGCGATATGCCACAGGGTCCACAGGTCGTAGAGTTCCTGCGGATAGCGTGCCCCGTAGAACAGGTGGACCCGCGGATTCTCGGCCCATTGCGACAGCTCCATGATGAGACACCGCAGCGGTGCGATGCCGGTGCTGCCCGCGACCATAAGCACATCTCCACCGTCGCGGTTCACCGACAGCGCGCCCAGTGGCGGCGAAATTCGCCAGGTGTCACCGACTTTCGTCTTGTTGACCATGTCACCGCTGACAAGCCCGCCGGGTACGGCCTTGACGTGAAATTCGATGTAGCCCTCGGGATCCGGCGGAATCGCCAAGCTCAGATAGCGCCAATTCCGCGGGCTCTGCGGTACCTGGACATGTACGTACTGCCCGCAGTGGTAGTCCATGGGTGCGTTGAGTTTCAGTCGGATCAACGCAAGATCCCGTGAGGTGCGGTGGTATTCGATGACCTTCCCGTCCCACCAGGGCTGGCCGCTGTCCGAGGCGGCGGCGCTGCGCATCACCTCGACCATCACCGTGTAGACCTCGGTGGCGGTGGCTTCCATCCGCTGGTCCCAGATCGGTTGCAGCACCTCGCGTGTGGCGTCCAAGAGGGCTTGACGCATGGTGCCGTACTGGCTGTCGGTGGCCCCGAACTTCCGATGATCCCGGCCTAGCTGCGCCAGGAAGTTGACCAGGCCTTCGGTCCGGTAGGCCGCCATCTCCCAGAGCACGAACTGCAGCGCCTGACGGAAGTGTTCGCGCGGTGTCGACATGTCGGCAGGGAAAAGGTCGCCGACGGCGGGGTCGACGGCGAACCAGCGGCTGTAGAAGCTTCGGACAAGTTTGTCTCCCGATAGCTCGACCCCGCCGACCAAGTCGTGCAGTGCTTCGACGTCCTCAAGCCCCACGAGCTTCCGTTGCCTCGCCTTTCCTGGTCCTGCCCACCAAGAGGCCAGTCTAGGAGGGAAGTTTGTGGACCGTCTGGGACTGCATGAGGTCAGCGGGGGAAACGGTTGACTTACGGGCCGCATACTCGTGTGCTGAAAGCACTGCCAGGGCTAGTTGTCTGCACTACAGGCGCATGTTTGCGGCTTGAGTATTTTTGCCGGGTGTTGTGTCGGCGGCGTGGGGGGAATCACGGAGGGGACCTTCTGAGCCGATCGAGTGCGAGCCTGACGCGGGTGTTGGGCTCGAAATCCGCGTCAGGCTCGCACTCGACAGTTGTTAGACCAGCTCCGGTTTACGAAGTTCTGTCCCGTTCACGCCGCGCACCATCGCACGCTGCCGAGCCCCGTCGAGTGCCAGCATCGCGACCCCGAGGCCCACCCAGCAGCACAGGATCAGGATCACTCCGGCCGAACCGGCTCCGTCGAAGTAGGCCAGGGATCGCAGCAGCGTGCCGTTGGCCCCTGGTGGCAGGAATTGCCCAAGTAGGCCAAGGCCTTTGGGCAAGAACTCGGGCGCACTCGTCAACCCCGAGAGTGGGTTCCCGATCAACACGGCGACGGCCGCTCCCAATCCGATTCCCGGATATCCGAGCAGGGCGCCAAGGCCGGTGATACTCAACGACATCGCCATCATCCCCAGCGTGAGGCCGGCGGTCACTCCCCAGAAGTTCTCGGTGATGACGCCCAGCCAGGAATCCAGGATGACGCAGATGGTGAGTGCCGCCAGGAACGAGAACCCAGTGGCTGTGGCTGCTTTGAGCCAGGTTCTGCCGGGAAACAACAGGGTGAGAGCGACCGCCGGAAGCAGCCCGCCCAAGGTCATGGGCAGGGCCGCTGCGGCCAGGCCGATGCCGCGCGGATCCGAGGGCGGCAGTGGAGCGAGGTCCTTGATGGACACCGCCATCCCGCTCTGCTTGCCGATTTGTTGACCGATGCCGGTCAGTGCTTGTGCGACGGCAGGGCTGCCGCCCGTCGCGACCACGACGGTGGGTGCCGGGGGCATGAGGACGAATCCGCCGTAGACGGAGCGGTTTCTGGTCGCCTCCTCGAGTTTGGTTTGACTCGGGTAGTGGGTGACGGCGAACGCGCCGGGTGAGGCACCCGCTAGTCGCTCGGTGAGCATGGCCACCTGTGCCGCCGACCCGGTGACGCCGATCGGCACGTCGCGCGGTGCGGTGCGTGCCGAGGGCCAGGCGAAGGCGATGAAGATGACCCCGAGTGCGCACGTCAGCAGGGCGGCAACGGATGTGGCCCGCGCCCAGTCCGGCACCTGGTGATGAGCGCCCGGTCGGAGTTCGTGGTGGCCCGTCATCTCATCCTCCATTTCATTAAGTGTTGAATTAATTGAGATGAGAGTAGATCGCATGTGGCCTTTTTTCAACACTTGTGGAAAATTGATACCGTAGAGCATGGCAACCAGCACGAATACCGCCCGCCGGGGCCGCCGTCGCGGGGAAGCGGTCTCGCGAGAGCGTGTGCTCGACGTTGCGAAGCGCTCATTCGCCGAGCGCGGCTATGAGAAGACGACCATCAGGGGTGTTGCCCGCGATGCGGGTATCGATCCGTCCATGGTCGTGTACCTCTTCGGGTCGAAGGATGAGCTGTTTCGTCAGTCGATCCAGCTGGTGATCGATCCCAACGAGCTGGTGCTCGCTATTCGCGAGGGTGAGGGCACGGTCGGTCAACGCTTCGTCAACGCGTACCTGTCGATGTGGGAACAGGCAGGCACGGTCGACACGATGCTCGCGATCCTGCAGTCGGCCACCACCAACGACGATGCCCATCGCGCGTTTCGGGATTTCATGCAGAACTACGTGTTGGCCGCGATCAGCGAGGAGCTGGGTGGGGGGCCGGAGGTGCGGACGCGATTCGCGCTGGCGGCCACCTCGATGGTCGGGACCGCGCTCCTGCGATACGCACTCAAGATCGATCCCTTGGTCGCGTTGACCAGGGAGCAGATGGTCGCCATATTGGCTCCGACCGTTGATCGGTATCTCACGGCCGATGCTTCCGAATTAGGTTTGCCTAGCTAACTCATCTAACTACAGCAGTCGCCCAGGTTCACGGAGTACAAAGGTCTCACCACCGACAAGGGAGTGTGTGCCGTGGGCGATCTTGACGAGCGACCGGATGTTGTCGCCGATTTCTTCTATCCGCACCCTCCCGGGCGCGTATGGAACGTCTTGGTCGACCCCGATGTCATGGGGGACTGGTTCGTCGAACAGGTTGGGTTCCGCGCCGTGGAAGGTACGCGGTACCGGCTCACCGATCTTCCGATGCCGATTGCCAACTATTCCGGGGACATCGCGTGCGAAGTCTTGGTGGCTATGCGCAACGAAATGCTGGCGATTTCCTGGTGGGATACGAAATCGCCAGACCCGGTGGCCTGGCGAACAGCGTGGACGTTGTGCGAGGTTCCCGGCGGCACCGTGGTCAGCGTGAGCCGACCGGCTTTCAGTAGCGATGACCCTGCTGTGCGCAGGATGGCTGGCCTGTCCGATCGGTTCTGGCCGACGGCGATGGCCAAGCTCGGGCGCCTGATCGATTGTGCAGCGACTACCCCGGCTGGCGGGGGCGCCGTTGAGCTCTAGCCGGGTGAGTTTGCCTGGCTAACAGATGCGAACACGGCGGTAACCCAGATTGATGGGGTATGAAAGATAACCCCATCAATCTGGAGAGTGCTGTGCTCGACGACGCGAACGACATCGCCACCATTCTTCTCGACCATTTCTATCCGCACCCGCCCGCGCGGGTGTGGAGCGTGATCGCGTGCCCAGACGCCATGGAGGAATGGCTGATGGACCCGGTTGGCTTTCGGCCCCAGGTCGGAACCCGGTTCCGTTTCAAAGCCTTCCCCCTGCCCATGGCCGACTTCTCGGGCGCGCTGTCCTGCGAGGTCCTCGCGGCTACCCCGAACAGGGTGCTGTCGATCCGCTGGTGGGATATGAAATCGTCCAAGCAGAGGGTGTCGACGGTGACGTGGACGCTGCACGAGGTTCCGGGCGGCACCATGGTCACGTTCCGGCACGAAGGGTTTGATCTCAGCGATTCGGCGTCGCGTATCTACCGGAAGATCTCCGAGCTCGGTTGGCCCGGCACGATGGGCCGGCTCGGACGATGTATCGACACCGCGCCGCGCGCCGAGAATCAGCCCCCGTGCCGTTTGGTCACCGATGTATCCGCCTGATCGTCCGCATGCATCACGCATCTGCGGTATCCCAGGGGTATGACCGCCTCGCGGGACGACCTGACATCGGTGACGGTCGGGCAGTTCTTCCCATATCCAGCCGAGCAGGTCTGGCTTGCCATCACCTCGGCCGCTTCGGTTTCCGACTGGACCACCGAGGTCGACAGGGATTCGGTAGAAGCGGGCAGGTCGTTCTCGTTCACGACCTTTCCGATGCCCGAGGTGAACTTCGGGGGCCGCGGGAACTGTGAGTTCACCGATGTCGTACCCGGTGAACGCATGGTCTACAGATTCACCACACCGGAGGACTCCTGGGATCTGCGGGTCACGTGGACGCTCCACCCCGAGCCCGGAGGAACGCGATTACTGGTCGTGCACACCGGATTTGACGTCGCCAACCCCGCCCATGTGAGGCTTCGCGCTCTCGTTCGGGATTTATGGGCGTTGGTCATGTCGCGTATCGAAGAGCTCTTGGCCCTCCCCGAGTCCGGCGCAGACCCCCCACCCGATGATGCGACGGCCTTCAGTCTGGGCGAGTTCTATCGCCATCCGCCGCGCACGGTGTGGCAGGTGGTCACTTCCAAGGAGTTCGTGGGGGACCTGGTGAATGACCACGATTTGGTGTCGGTGGAAGCCGGTAGCCGGCTGTTCATCAGCACCTATGCGATTCCGCTCGTCGGATTCGCCGGACGGGTCGAGATGGAGTTCCTGGAGGTGCGCGAGCCCGAGCTCATCGACAGCACCTTCGAGATTCCGATCCTGGGTGGAATCACCACATTGCGCATGACCTGGCGACTGATTCCCAGGGATGGAGGTACCCAGCTCTGGTTCACGCTGCGCGGGTTCGATCCGCAGTCGCCGCTCAATCGCCAGCTGCGGTCGGTTCTGCGTGGCGGAGCGCTTCCTGTGTTGTCGCGCGTCGGCGAGCTGCTCGAGGGGCGCGGCGACCGCGTGTGATCCCCGATTCGGTTCGGAGCACACCGGGGTGTGATGAGCTAGACACGGCACCGCGAAAATTCTCAAAGTTGAGCGGAACAGACTCAAGGTTGGCTGCGTTGGAATTACTGACAAGCATTTCTCTCAACCCATGGAGGTGTTGTGGACTCGTTCAATCCGACCACGAAAACCCAGGCCGCGCTGACTGCTGCCCTCCAGGCAGCAACTACTGCAGGCAACCCCGAAATCCGTCCCGCCCACCTGCTGGTGGCGCTGCTGAGCCAGACCGATGGCATCGCCGCGCCGCTGTTGCAGGCCGTGGGCGTGGACCCCGCGACCGTGCGCAACGAGGCGCAGGCTATCGCCGACCGGCTTCCTCAGGTCAGCAACGCCAGCGCCAACCCGCAGCTCTCGCGTGATTCCATCGCCGCGATCACCACGGCGCAGCAGCTCGCCACCGAGCTCAATGACGACTACGTATCCACCGAGCATCTGTTCGTAGGCTTGGCCACCGGTGATTCCGATATCGCCAAGCTGCTCGCCAACAACGGCGCCACTCCGAACGCGTTGCGCGACGCCTTTGTTCAGGTGCGCGGCAGCGGCCGGGTGACCAGCCCCGAGCCCGAGTCGACGTTCCAGGCGTTGGAGAAGTACTCCACCGACCTGACCGCCCGCGCCCGCGAGGGAAAGCTCGACCCGGTGATTGGTCGCGACACCGAGATTCGCCGCGTCGTGCAGGTGCTCAGCCGCCGGACCAAGAACAATCCGGTGTTGATCGGTGAGCCCGGCGTCGGTAAGACCGCCATCGTGGAGGGGCTGGCGCAGCGCATCGTGGCCGGCGACGTGCCCGAAAGCTTGCGCGGCAAGACCGTTGTCTCTTTGGATCTCGGATCCATGGTCGCGGGCGCCAAGTACCGAGGTGAGTTCGAGGAACGTCTCAAGGCTGTCCTCGACGAGATCAAGAACTCTGCGGGACAGCTGATTACGTTCATCGACGAGCTGCACACCATCGTCGGTGCGGGTGCCACGGGTGAGTCGGCGATGGACGCCGGCAACATGATCAAGCCTATGCTGGCGCGCGGCGAGCTGCGCCTGGTCGGCGCCACCACACTCGACGAGTACCGCAAGTACATCGAGAAGGACGCCGCCCTGGAGCGCCGGTTCCAGCAGGTGCTGGTGGGTGAGCCTTCGGTGGAGGACACCGTCGGCATCCTGCGCGGCATCAAGGAGCGCTACGAGGTTCACCACGGCGTGCGGATCACCGACTCTGCGCTGGTGGCCGCCGCCACCTTGTCCGACCGGTACATCACCTCGCGATTCCTGCCCGATAAGGCCATCGACCTGGTCGACGAGGCCGCATCGCGTTTGCGTATGGAAATCGATTCGCGCCCTGTGGAGATCGACGAGGTCGAGCGCGTCGTGCGTCGTCTCGAGATCGAAGAGATGGCGCTGTCCAAGGAAGACGACGAGGCCTCCAAGCAGCGTCTGGTGAAGCTGCGCGAGGAGCTGGCCGACAAGAAGGAACGCCTCGCCGAGTTGACCGCTCGGTGGCAGAACGAGAAGAACGCCATCGACGTGGTCCGGGAACTCAAGGAGCAATTGGAAACCCTCAAGGGTGAATCCGATCGCGCCGAGCGAGACGGCGACCTCGGCAAGGTCGCGGAATTGCGGTACGGGCGTATCCCGGACCTGGAGAAGCAGCTGGAGGCCGCGCTTCCCGGAGCCCAGGCACGCGAAAGCGTCATGCTCAAGGAAGAGGTTGGGCCCGACGACGTCGCCGACGTGGTGTCGGCCTGGACCGGTATTCCGGCCGGCCGGCTCATGGAGGGCGAGACCGCCAAGCTGCTGCGCATGGAAGATGTGCTGGGCGCGCGGGTCGTGGGCCAGACGAAGGCCGTCGAGGCCGTTTCCGATGCGGTGCGCCGTGCCCGGGCCGGTGTCGCTGACCCCAACCGGCCCACCGGTTCGTTCCTGTTCCTCGGGCCCACCGGTGTCGGCAAGACCGAGCTGGCCAAGGCGCTCGCGGACTTCCTGTTCGACGACGAGCACGCCATGGTGCGTATCGACATGTCTGAGTACGGCGAAAAGCATTCCGTGGCAAGGCTTGTCGGTGCCCCACCCGGATATGTCGGATATGACGCCGGTGGTCAGCTGACCGAGGCGGTGCGGCGGCGCCCGTACACAGTGGTGCTGTTCGACGAGGTCGAGAAGGCGCACCCGGATGTGTTCGACGTGCTGCTGCAGGTGCTCGACGAGGGACGGCTCACCGACGGGCAGGGCCGCACGGTCGACTTCCGGAACACCATATTGATCCTCACCTCCAACCTGGGTGCCGGTGGCTCCGAGGAGCAGGTGATGGCGGCGGTGCGCGCCAAGTTCAAGCCGGAGTTCATCAACCGGCTTGACGACGTGCTCATCTTCGAGCCGCTCAACCCCGAGGAGCTGGTGCGGATCGTCGACATCCAGTTGGCGCAGCTGCAGAAGCGGCTCGCCCAGCGGCGGTTGACGCTCGAGGTGTCCGAGCCCGCCAAGAATTGGCTGGCCCAGCGCGGATTCGATCCGATCTACGGGGCGCGTCCGTTGCGTCGCCTGGTGCAGCAGGCCATCGGCGACAAGCTGGCCAAACAGCTGCTGGCCGGTGAGGTGCACGACGGTGACGTCGTTCCGGTGAACGTCAGCGCCGACGGCGACTCGCTCACTCTGGGATAAGTAGCTGTCGAGTGTCGACTTATCGCGGTGTCCATGGGGACTTTCCCGCGATAAGTCGACACTCGCTGCTGTCTGGGCTCATCACGGAGCGGTAACTCTGGGTCACGATCCGAGCGCTGTGCGCAGCAGTTTGGCCGGCACCGGTTAGGCTGTCGCGGATGGCTCTACTTTGGTTCACGCTGTCCGCACTGTGCTTCGTCTGTGCGGCCGTGCTGCTGTATGTCGATATCGGCCGCCGCCGCAGTCGCGGACATCGCCGAAAGGCCTGGGCGCGATCTCACGGCTTCGACTACATGTCGCAGGACAAAGAGATCGTCAAGCGCTGGAACCGCGGCGTGATGTCGAGTGCGGGATCGGCTGCGGCCGCCAATGTGGTCCTCGGACAGATCCGTGGCGAGGCCGTCTACGTCTTCGACCTGGAGGACGTCGCGACCATCATCGCGCTGCACCGCAAGGTGGGCACCAACGTCATGGTGGACCTGCGACTCAAGGTCATGCAGGAACCCCGCGAAGCCGATATCTGGCTGCTCGGAGCCATCGGCCCGCGCATGGTGTACTCCACCAACCTGGATGCCGCCCGTCGGGCCTGTGACCGGCGCATGGTCACGTTCGCCCATACCGCGACCGAGACGGCGGAGGTGTTGTGGAATGAACAACACTGGACGCTGGCCGCGCTACCCATCAACAGCAACCGTGAGCAGTGGGACGAGGGCCTCAAGGCCGTCCGCCAGTTCAACGACCTGCTACGGGTGCTGCCTCCCTCCGGGGAATCGGCACCCTCGCCCATCCAGGCCGCCGAGCGCCCCAGCCGGCCCGTCGGCAGCAGTTCCGCCCCCGCCGTGGATCGGCAGCCCGCTCCCGTGGGTCAGGGCGGCCAGCCGCTCGGCCACTAGGAACGCCGCCAGAGCTGGCTCATCGGCAGCGGCCACCAGAACTTCTTGTCGAGAATCACCGCCAGGGTCGGCACCGTGAAGGTGCGCACCACGAACGTGTCGATGATCAAGCCCAACCCGATCGTCGAACCCATCTGCGCGATGTTGATCAGACTCGACCCCATCATGGCGAACTGCGTCATCGCGAACACCAGACCTGCCGTGGTCACCACCCCGCCGGTGCCGGCGATGGCACGGATGACCCCTGTGCGGATACCGGCACTCATCTCTTCCTTGAAACGCGACGCGACCAGCAGGTTGTAGTCGGCCCCCACCGATATCAGAATCGCGAAGACCGCCACCGGCACCGACCAGTGCAGCTGAATGCCGAGCACGTGCTGCCAGATCACCAGGGCCAGCCCGAGGGTCGAGGCAAAGGACACCAGCACCGAGCCGATGACGATCAGCGAGGCCACCAAACCGCGCAGCAGCAGCAGTACCACCGTGAAGATCACGGTCAGGCAGCCGATCATGATCAGCTTCTCGTCGCGATCGAGCATCACCCGCATATCGCCGATGAGCGCCGCCGGGCCGGCGATCTCGATCACGCTGCCTTCCAGGCGGGTGCCCTTAAGGGCGTACTTCATCTCATGGGCCAGATCCCGGACGCGCTGGATGCCTTCGTCTCCGTAGCTGCTTCCGCTGCCTATGACGATCATGCGGGTGGTGGTGCCGTCTTCGGAGAACATCATCTTCAGGTACGGCTTGAATCGCGGGTCCGAGAGCATCTGCGCGGGGAAGTAGAAGTAGTCCCCGGTGCCGGCGCTGCTTCGGCCGAGGTCCTGCATGAGCGAGGTCATGGTGTCGATCTGCGACATCATCTGCGTCATCTGCTCATTGGTCTCGGTCATCAGATCCTGCATCGAAGACATGGATTCGAGCATGCGTGGCATCGTCCGCGCGGCCTGGGTCAAACCTCCGGTCATGGAACCCGATGTGCTGACGAGGCTGCGCATCTGGTCGGTGACGCTGGACATGTTCTCGAAGTTCGACAAGGTTGATTGCGCACCCACGCACATCGGGTCGGCGGCGCAGTTGGGTTGCGCTCGTACTGCCTCGCGGACGGGACCCATTGCCGAATTTAGTTGTGATTTAAGCTGATTCAGGCTGGACTGAATGGGCTGTGCGGCGGCACTGAATTGCTTGGCACCCTGCTGCGCGGTCCGTAAGGTGCCTTGCAGGCCCTGGAGTGTGGACATCATCGAGTTCATGTCGTCGGTCATGGCGTGCATCCGCTGCTGACGTTGCTCCATCACAATCTTGTTCTGCGACATCATCGTTCCGGCCATCCCCACGCTGTACATGAGCGAGGTTTGATCCATCGGCGTGCCGGTGGGCCGGGTGATCCACTGCACCGATGCCACGCTGTCCAGCTTGGTGATCTGCTGTGCGGCCTTCTCCAGGAGCCCGATGTTGGCCGAGGTACGCAGGTCTTCGGGAGCACGGATCAAAATCATGTCGGGGTTCATCTGGCCTGCGGGAAAGTGCTCCTGAATCGCGTGCATACCAGCCGCACTGGGCATGTCCTTGGGGATGAACTGCAGTTCGTCATAGTTGAAGGACGCGGTGGGGATCACCATCATGAGCAGGATCAAGGCGGCGAAGGTCGTGACGAATATCGGTCTGGGCCAACGCGCCACGCGAATACCGACCCGGCGCCACAGCCGAGTCGATCGGACGGTCGAGCGGGGCTCGAACCAGCCGAATCGGCGTGCCCCGATGAGTAGTGCGCCAGGCGTCACGGTCACCGCGGACAGCACGGTGAAGATCATGGTGATGGCCCCCGGTATGCCCATCGATTTCATCATGTCCAGTTGCGCGAATGACATGCAGGACAACGCACCCGCGACGGTCAGCCCGGACGCGATCACCACCGGTGCCACGCCCCGGTAACTGGCGCGGAACGCGTCGTCGACGCTGAGGCCGGCACGTCGACCTTCCTGATAGCGGCCGATGAAGAAGATGGAGTAGTCGGTGCCGGCGCCCAGCGCCAGCGCACCCATCAACGCATTGGTCATCATGGATGTGGGAATCAGCCCCGCCAAGGTGAGGAAGCTGGCGATCGGGGTCGCGATACCGACGGCAACACCCACGGTGATCAGCGGCAGGAACGCGACCACGAGTGAGCGGTAAACCAAGAGCAGCAGACCACCCACGAGCACCAGCGAGAGTCCTCCGATGATCACGACATCCCGCATCATCGTGTTGATCTGGTCGGCGGCGGCCTGACTTGTTCCGGTGGCATAGATCGTGGTGCCCGGCGGCTTCTCGATGTCATCGATGATGTGCTGCACGGCCTTGGCCGATTCCATGGCCTTGGGGCCGCCGATCTCCCCGGCCAGCTGCAGTTGCGCCAGCGCCACCTTCTTATCGGGGCTCTCCGATGCGGTGGCGAACTGCGGATCGGACCACATGTCCATGCCCGGTTCCACGTGTGCGGTATCGGCCCGCAGCTTTTTCATCAGTTCGGCACGGAACTGACGGTCCCGCTCGGTGAACGGTTGATCTTTGACGACGACCACCGCGGCGGTGTTGTTCGATTCGGACTCCCCGAAGGCCTTGGCCATGTGTTTGAGCGCCGCCGCCGATTGGGTGTTGGTCGGCATCATGGGACTGCCGTGGGTGAGGGCCAGTTCCTCGAGGTTCGGCGCCGAGGCCATCAGGCCGCCGGCCACCATCATCAGGAGCCCGATCACCACGACGGCGTGCCTGCTGATGATGCCGGCGAAGCGTCCGAATAGGGGACTGTCGTGCATCAGTGACCACCTTGTGGGTCGAGTTTCTGGAAGGCAACGAGGTTGCAGCTCACCGAGGGCGTGCGACCGGTGTCGGTCTTCTCGTCGGCCACCTTGCCGTCCACGGTGATGCGGCAGGTGACGGTGTTGGTCGATATCGCCGTGACACCCGCCGCGAATGCCAAGTCGCTGGTGGTCAGGCTGGTGCGCCACGGTGCGGGGCCGTTGAAGAGCTTGGATTGGCCCTTTTCGTCGAGGTAGGAGACCGTGACGGGACGGCCTTCGCTGGACACCTCGTACGTCACCGTCTTGGGTTGGCTCAGCGACATGGCGCTCACCGCTTGTGTGGTCGGGGTGACCTCGGGTGTCGGCAGTGCAACCTTCGGAGCGGTGGTTATGTAGGTGCCCGCGGCGACCCACAACACGGCGAGTACCGGGTAAATCCAGCGCTGACGCTCGATGAGCCACACCACCAGCCGGTCAAACATTTCGCGATGCTAGCAACGCTTGCTCCCGCAAGCGGCAGTTTCCGGACAATTTGTACCAGTAACATTTAGTACCGGTTATACGGCGGGTTGAGGCGTGCTGCCAGCCGGTACGCTGACCAACCATGGCAGCCACGAATTCCGTGCGCCCCGTGGCGCTGGTCACCGGCCCCACCTCGGGCCTGGGGGGTGGTTTCGCCCGCAAGTACGCCTCCCTCGGATACGACGTGGTGCTCGTCGCCCGTGACGAGCGGCGCCTGGGTGCTCTCGCCGACGAACTCACCTGCAGGTACGGCGTGCACGCGGAGGTGCTGCCTGCCGACCTCGCGGATGCTGCCGATCGCGCGAAGGTCGCCGAGCGCGTCGCCGCCGGGATATCGGTGTTGATCAACAACGCCGGATTCGCGACCGCCGGTGAGTTCTGGACGGCGGCGCCCGAGCTGTTGCACTCGCAGCTGGACGTCAATGTCACCGCGGTCATGGAGCTCACCCGTGCGGCCCTTCCGTCGATGGTCGAGGCGGGCGCCGGCACCGTCATCAACGTGGCGAGCGTGGCGGGCCTGGTCTCTGGACGCGGGTCGACGTATTCGGCCTCCAAGGCCTGGGTGGTTTCCTTCACCGAGGGATTGGCAAATGGGTTGTTGGGCACCGGAGTTGGTATGCACGTGTTGTGCCCGGGATTCATTCACACCGAGTTTCACGAGCGGGCCGGAATCGAGATGGGCACCATTCCGGAGTTCATGTGGCTCCAGGTCGACGATGTGGTCAACGCGTGTCTGCAGGACATTGCGGCAGGTAAGGTGCTCAGCGTTCCGGGCATCCAGTACAAGGCGATTACCTCGGTAACACGGCTAATACCAAGAGGTTTGGTGCGGAAATTCAACAGCGTGGTAGGACGGGGTCGTGGCAGAACTTGATTTAGGACCGGCTCTCAATGCGGCCGAGCGTGATGAGTTGGCGGCTTTGGTCCGCGATATCGCGGTGGTGCATGGCAAAGTGACCTTGTCGTCGGGCAAGGAAGCCGACTATTACGTCGACCTGCGCCGGGCCACCTTGCATCACCGGGCGGGCGCCCTGATCGGCCGGCTGGTGCGCGAGCTGACCAACGACTGGGACTACGCCGGTGTCGGCGGACTCACCCTGGGTGCCGATCCCGTCGCGACGGCGGTCATGCATGCGCCCGGACGACCCATCGACGCATTCGTGGTGCGTAAGTCGGTGAAAGCTCATGGCATGCAACGGCTTATCGAGGGATTTGACGTGACCGGACAGCGGGTGCTGGTGGTCGAAGACACCAGCACCACCGGTGGGTCCGCACTCACAGCCGTGCAGGCGGTCCGTGAGGCCGGAGGCGAGGTGATCGGGGTGGCCACCGTCGTGGACCGTGATACCGGCGCCGCCGAGGCGATTCGCGCCGAAGGTGTTCCTTATCGGTACGTGCTGGGACTGGCGGATCTCGGCCTGGCCGGATCGTGACCTTCCGTCGGGCCCTCGCCGCGCTGGTCGCCGGGGCCCTGGTCTTGACGGGCTGCTCGAAAGACCTTGAGAAGGAACTGGTTTACGGCGCACCGACTGCCAAGGTCGGTGAGACGCAGAGCCTGCTGGGCTGGAATCTCAGCGTCGCCAACCTGCGGTTCCAGAACGGGTATGTGCTGGTCGATATCACGGGGGCGGCCGCGAAACCGGAGGAGAAGCCCGCCGCTGCCGGTGATCTGCGTTTCGGGCTGTACGGGTCGTTGGCGCATCCATTGGAAGTGCCGGCCCTGGGCAGTTGCCGCGACGTGGCCGACCTTTCCGTGCATCCGCTGACCGCGACCCCCTCGGCGGGCGCCGCGACCGGCCTCACCGGCACGGTGTGCCTGGGGCCGATGCAGAACCAGAGCGCGGTACGGGGGGTGTACGCGTACTCGGCCAAGGACCGCATTGCCGGGTCCACCGTGGCGTACCCGGTGGCCTACCCGATGGGACTGCTGCCCACGCCGCAGAACGACTCCGGTCTGGTGATCGTCACCAAGAGCATGGAGGCCTGGCGGGCCAGTGGCCAGCAGATCAGCCAGGTGGACCTGGGTGATCCGAATGCATTCAACGGCAACGGATTCTCGCTACTGGGTCTGAGTATTTCGGGAGTCGCGGCACGTTACCGGGACGAGTCGGCGGCGCGTGGTGGACCGCTCATGGTGACGGTGGCGCCGACACTGCCCGGGGAGGGGTTGGCGCGCAGCTGTGCCCTCTACGGGGCATCCGTGCTGGTGCTACCGGACTCATCCCTGGATGCTGTGCAGATGCAGCCGTCGTTATGCCTGCAGGGCGAGATCAACGCCGCGGTGCTCGCCGGCACCCTCTCGGTGATCGGTACCCACGCCGCGGTATGGACGATTCGTGAGTGAGGTGCCCAAGACCGGCAGGGATGAGCCGGCCGAGCCGTCTCTATGGGGTGCCACCGGCAATGGCGTGGGACCGTGGGCGGAGGAACGGGGCCTGCCGCTGCCGACAGACCCGCGCTACGACCCCGAGCTGTTGCGCGATGGTGACGCCCGCAATGTGGTTGATGCCTATCGTTATTGGCGCCGGGAGGCAATCGTCGCCGATATCGACACGCGGCGCCATCGACTGCACATCGCCATCGAGAATTTCGAGAATGATGCCAACATCGGCACGGTGGTGCGCACGGCCAACGCGTTCGCGGTGCACACCGTACACATTGTCGGCCGGCGCCGCTGGAACCGGCGCGGCGCCATGGTCACCGATCGCTACCAGCATCTGATGCACCATGACAGCACCGAGCAGCTTCTGGAGTACGCGAAGCTGACCGGCCTGACGGTGGTGGCCGTCGACAACGTCCCGGGATCGGTGCCCCTGGAGACCGCGGTGTTGCCCGCAGACTGCTTGATGGTGTTCGGACAGGAGGGTCCGGGTGTCACCGATGTATCGAAAGTCGGTGCGGTGATGACGGTTTCGATCGCACAATTCGGGTCTACCCGCAGCATCAACGCCGGGGTCGCCGCGGGTGTGGCCATGCATGCCTGGATCCGCCAGCACGCCGACCCGACCAAGGCGTGGTAGCCCGGGGCGGGCCACCCCTAGTATCAAGTGCATGGATGTGCTGTGGGCCAACCGCGCCAGTAGCGCCGAAGCCGCAATCACCGCCAGACACTTCTCGCCACTGTGGCACCTGCCGCGCATGCGCCTGGGCATCGTGACCTGGCCGCCCGCGCCGGGCGCTACCTGGTTCAAGAACTGGCACTACTGGTGGCAGGCGCATCTGCAGGACTGCCTGATCGATGCGCAGCTGCGCGACCCGCGCCCGGACCGGCTCAAGTACATCGCGGATATGCAACGCGCACACCGCTTCCGCAACGTCTTCATGTGGACCAACCAGTACTACGACGACATGGCCTGGTTGGCACTGGCCATGCAGCGCGCATCTGAGCTGTTGGGTCTGGAGCGTCCGCGTGCGCTCAACCGGCTGCGCCAGCAGTTCCTCGATGCCTGGATGCCGCAGTACGGCGGCGGCATACCGTGGCGCAAACAGGACAAGTTCTTCAACACCCCAGCCAACGGCCCGGCGGCAATCGTGTTGGCGCGCACCGGAAGAGTGTGGCGGGCCGAGGTGATGTCCGACTGGATCGACAACACCCTCGTCGACCCCGAATCGCATCTGGTAATCGACGGCATCCAGGAGGACGGCACCCTGGAACGGGCTACCTACACCTATTGCCAGGGCGTGGTGCTGGGGCTGGAGACCGAGCTTGCCGTGCGGACCGGGGAGTCCCGGCATGCCGAGCGTGTGCATCGGCTTGTGCACGCGGTCAAGGATCACATGACGGCCGAAGGCGTGATTCGCGGTAGCGGTGGCGGAGATGGCGGGCTCTTCAACGGCATTCTGGCTCGTTATCTGGCGTTGGTGGTCACCACGCTGCCGGAGAACTCCCCGCGGGACACCGATGCCCGAGCCGTCGCCCGTGACATCCTGCTGACCTCGGCCGAGGCCACCTGGACCAACCGGCTGACAGTGGAAGACCTTCCGCTGTTCGGTGCGGATTGGACGCGCACGGCCGCGTTGCCGACCGTGCAGTCCCAGGCGTCGCAGTTCATCGCCGGTGCGGTCAATCCGTCGAAGGTCCCCGAGCGTGATCTGTCGGTGCAGCTGTCCGGGTGGATGCTCCTCGAGGCCGCGCACGTGGTGGCCTGACATGGCGCGTGAGGATTTCAGCTTCTTTCATCCGTTGCGCGTGCGGTGGGCCGAGGTCGATATGCAGGGCGTCGTCTTCAACGCCCACTATCTGGCGTTTTTCGACGCGGCGCTCACCGAATATTGGGCCGCGTTGACCGGCGCGCGTAACGCCGGCGGTGACGGGGTCTTTGAGCACATGTACGTGGTGAGGTCGGTCATCGACTATCACGCGCCCGCCCGCTTCGACGACGTCCTCGACATCGGGGTGCGCATCGCCCGGATGGGGACGGCGAGCATGACCTGTCACTTCGAAATACACCGCGGTGGAGAACATCTCATCACCGGCGAGACGGTGTACGTGCACGCGATCGGCGGTAAGTCCGAGCCGTTTCCGGAAGTGTTCCGGGACCGGGTGACCGAATTCGAGACGACCCCGGTGCGTGCCTAGTTGAGACGGGCTTTATCAGGGTTCGTCGAGGCGCCCCTCGTTGCGGGCATGGCATACCTTCCATGAGCCATTGACCTTCTCGGTGTGATAGACCAGGTTGATCCCGTTGCCGCCCGGATCCTGGGGGTGGTGCTCGGAAGTCAACTGGGCCAGCAGATCGACCTGGCCGGGCGGTGATCCCAGCTCCACCGGATGCAAGACCTCTATGTGTGCCAACCCGATGCGGTCGCGTTGAGACTGCATGACCTGACGGACCTGTTCGTCGGTGCCAGCGGAGGTGGCGGCGGCAAGGCGACCGCACACCGTGGCACGCATCAGGGGCACGTCGACATTGTTGGTTGCGTTTATGTACGTCTGCACAGCCTCCGACGCACCCGCGACATCCGCCGGTGCGGGCTCGGCGCCGGCGGGCGCCGCAAAGCCCCAACCCATCAGCGCGATCGCCGTCAGCGCTGTCAGACAACTGCTGATCTTCCCCACAGCGCGACATTAGCGTAGTTTGCTATGGCTCGCACCCGACCATATTTACCCGTATTTTTCGGATAGCCATGGATCTTGTTGGCGAGTTGTTTGGAGTGCGTACTAAGCCTCGGGGGCGGCCTCCGGCTGCTTCGCGGCCTTGCGACGGCGCATCCATTCGAAGAACATCGGGGCCACCGAGACCAGCACGATCAGGATGAAGATGGGTTCGAGCAGCTTCTGAATGATCTCGAACTGACCCAACCAGTAGCCCAGCAGCGTGAGACCGACGCCCCAGACGACCGCGCCCAGGATGTTGTACAGGGCGAAGATCGGGTAGCTCATCTTGGCCGCGCCTGCCGTGATCGGCGCCAGGGTGCGCACGATCGGAACGAACCGGGCGATCACGATGGCAAACGGGCCGCGCTTCTCGAAGAAGGCGTGCGCTTCCTCGAGGTACTTCTGCTTCAGGAAGCGGGCATCGGGCTTGAACATCGACGTGCCGATGCCGCGACCAATCCAGTAGCCGACCTGACCGCCCAGGATGGCGGCGATGGGAATGAAGACCAGCAGCTGCCACAGCTGGAAATTGGCCTGCGGGGCACCGTCCGCGGCGGCGGCTGCGGTACCCGCCGCCAGCATCCCTGCCACGAACAACAAGGAATCACCGGGTAGCACCGGAAACAGCACGCCCGACTCCACGAAGATCACTACCAGCAACCCGAGCAGCGCGAGGGTTCCGAAGTGGCCGAGTAATTTGACCGGATCCAGGAAATCCGGCATGAGTGCCAGGGTGGTGACGGATCCGGGTGCTGCCAGCAAGTTCACGGCGCCAACAGTACCGTCGATATCTGTCGTAAACCTGGCTGCCTTATGGTGAGGGGCGAATCCGCAGAGCTGACATGGAGGTCGTCGAAGTGCCCATCGCCACGCCCGAGGTCTACGCCGAAATGCTGGACCGGGCCAAGGAGCATTCCTTTGCCTTCCCGGCCATCAACTGCACCTCATCGGAAACCATCAACGCCGCGATCAAAGGTTTCGCCGACGCGGGTAGCGACGGCATCATCCAGTTCTCCACCGGTGGTGCGGAATTCGGTTCGGGTCTGGGCATCAAGGACATGGTGACCGGCGCGGTCGCGCTCGCCGAGTTCGCGCACGTGGTCGCCGCCAAGTACGGCATCACCGTCGCCCTGCACACCGATCACTGCCCCAAGGACAAGCTGGACAGTTTTGTGCGTCCGCTCATCGCCATCTCCCAGGAGCGCGTGGCCGCTGGGCAGAACCCGCTGTTCCAGTCCCATATGTGGGACGGCTCGGCGGTGCCGATCGGCGAGAACCTCGAGATCGCGCAGGAACTGCTGGCGGCGACCGCGAAGGCGCACATCATCCTCGAGGTGGAGATCGGTGTGGTCGGCGGTGAAGAAGACGGCGTCGAGGCCGAGATCAACGAGAAGCTCTACACCTCGTCGGAGGACTTCGAGAAGACCGTCGAGGCACTTGGTGTCGGCGAGAACGGCCGGTACCTCCTGGCCGCGACCTTCGGCAACGTGCACGGTGTGTACAAGCCCGGAAACGTGAAGCTCAAGCCGGAGGTGCTGGCCGAGGGGCAGCGCGTTGCCTCGGCCAAACTTGGTCTGGCAGAGGGCTCCAAGCCGTTCGACTTCGTGTTCCACGGCGGGTCGGGCTCGCTGAAGTCCGAGATCGAGGACTCGCTGCGCTACGGCGTCGTGAAGATGAATGTCGACACCGATACCCAGTACGCATTCACCCGGCCGATCGCCGGGCACATGTTCGCCAACTATGACGGTGTGCTCAAGATCGACGGCGAGGTGGGCAACAAGAAGACCTACGACCCGCGCAGCTACCTGAAGAAGGCCGAGGCCAACATGACTGAGCGTGTCATCGAGGCCTGCAACGACCTGAAGTCGGCGGGCCGGTCGGTCTCGGCCGGATTGGCCTAGTCGCCTCCGGTCGTTCCCGTTCTCCTGTCAGCGGCCAACAACTGGTGGGAGACTTCCTCCCGCGGGTGATCACGTCCGCGGGAAGAGGGAGTCGTGGCGGATCTCTGGCGGAAAGTTCTGGTGGTCCTTGAGCGGTCGGCGGGAGTGGCGGCCCTGGTCGCACTCGTGCTGGCGGTGACGGCGTTGGTGCTGGTCCTACCCCGTGGGCGGGCACCGGCTCAAGCTGATTACACGGCGGCGCAGCGGGCCGATGCGAAGACGCAGGCGTGTGCCAGCGCGAGTTTGGTTCGTAACGCTGTCATGCTGAACACCAACCGGGCGCTTCCCGAGAACGCCGGCGTGGTGGGGACGCTGGCCAGCGCTGCCAACGCACGGATCGCACTTTTCAACGGCGGACAGTATCTGCTGGCGCGGCTGGACCCTGCGACGCCGCCCGATCTTGCGGCGAGCATTCGGGACTTCGGCAACGCGCTCATGGACGTGGGTGCGGCGGCTATTGCTGAGACACCGAACACCGACCCGAAGCAGGCGCAGCGGCTGAGCAAGGCCGACGAGCTGAGCAAGCACATCGTCGAACTCTGCAAGTAGTCCTTATCTGACACGTGTGCAGTGATCATGCTGTTCGCGCCGTTCATATTTCGCTACACATGTTCGTTTTCGCGAGATTTCTGGGACCTCGAATCCCAGTGGGGTGTTGTGTGGCTACGGCACTACAGCCTTAGTAGACACGGTTGTCAATTGTCCATTACCTGACTCGGAAGTCAGGTAATGGGCAAATTCCTTGAAGTTTCACTAAATCAGGCATTTATACGTTCTTAAATGCATGTTTAAGATTTTCTCAGGTTACTTTTCCGATTCTCAGCGCATTTTTGCTCCATGACGTCTAATCTCGCCGTTACCGGCTCACATCGGCGTGTGCCGGATGGTCAGGCAAGTGAGGCAGTCATGCAGGCGTCGCGATCCCAAACTGTCCTCGCAATATTTGCGACAGCGGTCCTTCTCGCGGGTGGCAGTAGTTCGGTCTCCAAGTCGCTCATCGAGAAGCAGCGATTACTCTTCAGCGGCGACACCAGCCTGACGGCCTACTCCGGATCCCTGCCCGCGGTGGCTGTGACACCAAACTCGGCCCCGACCTCTGAAGCGCAGGGTTATGCGGACACCGCGGCCGGCGCCGCCGCAGTGGCCGACCTGATGGCCAAGGCCGCCGCCGATGCGGCCGCTCGCGCGGCACTGCGTAAGGCCGAAGCAGACAAGGCGGCAGCCGAGGCCGCAGCCAATCCGGCAGTCGCGGAGAAGCAAGCGCAGGCCGCGGCGGCCGCTGCCGCGGCAGAACAGGCGCGCCATGACGCCGACGATGCGGCGCGGGCGGCACTGGACGCACAGGCGGTTCTCGAAGCCGCGGCTGCTAATCAGAGCGCCGCGCAGGCGGCTGCGGCGGCCAACGAGAAGGCCTACCAGGATGCGAAGGCCGCCGCCGATGCCGCCGCTGCTCAGCAGCAGGCTGCCGATGCGGCGAAAGCCGCCGCGGAGCAGGCATTCGCCGATGCGCAGAGTCATGCTGCGGTGGGGGACAAGGCGTATCAAGATGCCAAGGCGGCACTCGACGCCGCCAGCGCTGCGCAGCGGGCTGCCGATGCGGCCAGGGCCGCTGCCGATGCTGCACTGGCCGAGGCGCAGAGCAAGGCCGCAGCCAACGACAAAGCCTTGTCTGACGCTACCGCCGCCCAGGCAGCGGCGGACAAGGCGGCCGCAGATGCCTTGGCGGCCAAGACCACTGCCGACACCGAGCGTGCCAACGCCGACAAGATCGCTTCGGATGCGGCTGCTGCCAAGGATGCTGCGGCGTCGAAGGCTGCGGATGCGGCCAGGGCTGCTGCGGATGCGGCGGCGGCGAAGACGGCTGCGGAGCAGGCTTTTGCTAATGCGCAGAGTCATGCTGCGGTGGGGGATAAGGCGTATCAGGATGCCAAGGCTGCGTTGGATGCGGCTACTGCCGATAAGGCGGCCAAGGATGCCGCCAAGACCGCCGCCGACGCGGCCCGCGCCGAGGCCGACAGGGTCGCGCAAGCAGCGGCCGCCGCGGCAACCGAGGCGGCTGGAAAGGCGGCCGCGGCGCAGCAGGCCGCCATTGACGCGGCCGCACAGAAGACGGCTGCCGACGCCGCGCTGGCGGATGCCTCTAGGGCATCCGCCGATGCCGCAGCCGCGAAAGACGCTGCCGCGTCCAAGGCCGCGGATGCCGCGAAGGCATCGGCGGATGCATTGGCCGCCAAGACAGCTGCCGATGCGGTAGTGACCGACGCGCAGGGCAAGGTTGCCGCCAGTGAGAAGGCCCTGGCTGACGCCAGCGCGGCCAAGGTCGCCGCCGATGCCGATAAGGCCGCCAAGGATGCGGCTAAGACTGCCGCGGATGCCGCCTTGGCGGATGCCTCGAGGGCCGCTACCGATGCCGCCGCTGCCAAGGATGCTGCCGCGTCGAAGGCCGCCGATGCGGCCAGGGTCGCTGCGGATGCGTTGGCGGCCAAGACCGCCGCGGATGCCGCCTCCACGGATGCGCAGACCAAGGCCACCGCCGCCGCGGCGGCCTCGACTGATGCTACTGCCGCCAAGGCCACCGCCGATAAGGCCGCTGCGGATGCGTTGGCGGCCAAGACCACTGCCGATCAGGTGGCCACACAAGCGAAGTCGGCCGCTGATGCGGCCGCCGCTGACAAGGCAGCGAAGGACGCCGCGCAGGCCGCCGCCGATGCCGATAAGGCCGCCAAGGATGCGGCGAAGACTGCCGCGGAAGCGGCGTTGACGGATGCTTCGAAGGCGGCGTCGGATGCGGCTGCTGCCAAGGATGCTGCGGCGTCGAAGGCTGCGGATGCGGCCAGGGCTGCTGCGGATGCGGCGGCGGCGAAGACGGCTGCGGAGCAGGCTTTTGCTAATGCGCAGAGTCATGCTGCGGTGGGGGATAAGGCGTATCAGGATGCCAAGGCTGCGTTGGATGCGGCTACTGCTGATAAGGCGGCCAAGGATGCCGCCAAGACCGCCGCCGACACCGCGCTGACAGATGCACAGGCCAGGGTCGCCGCCAGCGAAAGCGCCTTGACTGCGGCCACCGCTGCGAAGGTGGCGGCTGATCAGGTGGCGGCGGATGCGTTGGCTGCGGAGACTGCTGCGGATGGGGCGGCGGCGCAGGCGAAGTCGGTTTCGGATGCGGCGAATGCGGATAAGGCTGCTAAGGATGCTGCGAAGGTGGCGGCTGATCAGGTGGCGGCGGATGCGTTGGCTGCGGAGACTGCTGCGGATGGGGCGGCGGCGCAGGCGAAGTCGGTTTCGGATGCGGCGAATGCGGATAAGGCTGCTAAGGATGCTGCGAAGGTGGTGGCTGATCAGGCTGCTGCTAATGCTGCTTCGGCCAAGACGGCGGCCGATACTGCGCTGACGACCGCCCAGACCAATGCCACCGCAAGCAATCAGGCGGTGTCGGATGCTCAGACAGCACTCACCGCGGCCAACACCGCCAAACAGAACGCCGACGCTGCGAAGACTGCTGCGGATCAGGCTGCGGCGCAGGCCAAGACGGCGTCGGATGCGGCGAATGCGGATAAGGCTGCCAAGGATGCCGCCAAGGCTGCGGCGGATCAGGCTGCTGCTAATGCTGCTTCGGCCAAGACGGCGGCCGATACTGCGCTGACGACCGCGCAGACCAATGCCACCGCAAGCAATCAAGCGTTGGCCGATGCCACCGCCGCCAAGACAGCCGCCGATACTGACAAGGCGGCCAAGGATGCCGCTAAGACCGCGGCGGATCAGGCCGCAGCACAGGCAGATACGGCAGCTCGAGCGGCTGCGGATGCCGCAGTGGCGGCGGGCCAACGGGCAATAGATGCGGGCAAGGCGGCGAGTGACGCCGCCGCTGCCAAGGCTGTCGCCGATGGTGTGCTGGCCGATGCCGGCCGGGCGGCCTCAGATGCCGCCGCGGCCAAGACCCTTGCCGATCAAAAAGACGCCGCTGCGGCGCAGGCCTCGGCGGATGCGTTGGCTGCGAAGACTGCTGCGGATGGGGCGGCGGCGCAGGCGAAGTCGGTTTCGGATGCGGCGAATGCGGATAAGGCTGCTAAGGATGCTGCGAAGGTGGCGGCTGATCAGGTGGCGGCGGATGCGTTGGCTGCGAAGACTGCTGCGGATCAGGCTGCGGCGCAGGCGAAGTCGGTTTCGGATGCGGCGAATGCGGATAAGGCTGCTAAGGATGCTGCGAAGGTGGTGGCTGATCAGGCTGCTGCTAATGCTGCTTCGGCCAAGACGGCGGCCGATACTGCGCTGACGACCGCCCAGACCAATGCCACCGCAAGCAATCAGGCGGTGTCGGATGCTCAGACAGCACTCACCGCGGCCAACACCGCCAAACAGAACGCCGACGCGGCCAAGACTGCTGCGGATCAGGCGGCGGCGCAGGCCAAGACGGCGTCGGATGCGGCGAATGCGGATAAGGCTGCCAAGGATGCCGCCAAGGCTGCGGCGGATCAGGCTGCTGCTAATGCTGCTTCGGCAAAGACGGCGGCCGATACTGCGCTGACGACCGCGCAGACCAATGCCACCGCAAGTAATCAGGCGGTGTCGGATGCTCAGGCAGCGCTGACCGCGGCCAACACCGCCAAACAGAACGCCGACGCCGCAAAGGTGAATGCGGACAAGGCGTTAAGCGATGCACAGAAGGTTGTCGACGCCATCCAGAAGGCCAAGGACGACGCTACCGCCGCGGCCGCGACGGCCCAGAGCACGCAGACCGCTTATCAAAACGCTCACGCAGCCACGGTTGCGGCGCAGCAGCAGCGCGATCAGGCGCAGGCAGACGTCACCTACTACACAACCAACCTCGTCGGTATCGCCGCCAACCTGGCATCCCTGGGCACCCTCCTGGCCGGAGCCCAGCAGCGGCTCACGGCAGGCAATGCGGCAGTGACTCAGGCGCAGGCCACCGAAGCGACCGCTAAGACCGCCGCCGATAACGCCGCTGCCGCCAAGACCGTTGCCGATGCCGCGGCGGCGACGGCCATCAGCCAGGAGCCCGCGGCGATCGCGGCGCGCAATACTGCACAGACCAACGCGAACACCGCGAACAACAACGTCACAGCCGCAGCGCAACAGGTCAGCACCGCGCAGCAGGCCGTCACCACCACCGCTGCGGCCAAGGTAGTGACCGACCAGGCGTTGACCGACGCGACGAATGCCGCTGCTGCCGCGGCGGCGGCCAAGACGGTAGCGGATCAGAATGCTGCGGCGGCGCAGACGGCTGCGGATGCGGCTGCGGCGGTGAAGGTCACCACGGATAAGGCGTTGGCCGATGCCAACAAGGCCGCCAGCGATGCGGCGGCGGCCAAGACCCTCGCCGATCAGAAGGTCGTAGACGCTCAGCAAGTTGTCACAGATACCACTGCGGCCAAGGTGGTGACGGATAAGGCGTTGGCGGATGCGAACAAGGCTGCCGGTGATGCGGCGGCGGCGAAGACGGTTGCGGATCAGAATGCTGCGGCGGCGCAGACGGCTGCGGATGCGGCTGCGGCGGTGAAGGTCACCACGGATAAGGCGTTGGCCGATGCCAACAAGGCCGCCGGTGACGCGGCTGCGGCCAAGAGCACAGCGGACCAAGCGGCTGCCGACGCTGCTACCGCCGTCACCAATGCCGATGCCGCCAAGGCGGCCGCCGATCAGGCTTCGGCGAACGCTGCCACGGCGGCCACAGCCGCAGCAGACGCGGCCTCCGTGGCTGCTCAAAACGCCACCGATGCCAAGGCCGCTGCACAGGCCGCCGCTGCGGCCAAGTCGACGGCGGACGCGGCATTGGGTGATGCGCAGACCAAGGCTGCGGCCGCCGCCACGGCGTTGACCGACGCCACCGATGCCAAGGCCGCCGCCGACGCCGATAAGTCGGCCAAGGACGCGGCCAAGACAGCAGCCGAGACTGCGTTGGTCGATGCGAACAAGGCTGCCGGTGATGCGGCTGCGGCGAAGACGGTTGCGGATCAGAATGCTGCGGCGGCGCAGACGGCCGTGGATGCGGCTGCGGCGGTGAAGGTGACCGCGGATAAGGCGTTGGCGGACGCGGGTAAGGCCGCTTCTGATGCGGCTGCGGCCAAGACCGTGGCAGACCAACAGGTTGTTGATGCCAAGACGGCTGCCGATGCTGCCGCTGCGGTGAAGGCCGCCGCGGATACCGCGCTGGCGGATGCGGATAGGGCCGCTTCCGATGCATCGGCTGCGAAGGCCGCCGCCGATCAGAAAGCCACCGAAGCCGGTACGGCTGCCTCGGATGCGGCGACGGTGAAGACCAACGCGGACAAGGCGTTGACCGACGCCGCCAAGGCTGCCAGCGACGCCGCGGCAGCCGCGAGCGATGCCGCCGCCAAGGCCGCCGCCGCCAAGACGGTCGCGGATACGGCTGCTGCGGTGAAGATCGCCGCGGATACCGCGCTGGCGGATGCCGATAAGGCCGCGGCGGACGCCGCGGCTGCCAAGGTGGCTGCCGATCAGAAGGCGGCCGATGCCAAGGCCGCGGCGGATGCCGCCACCACGGACAAGGCGGCAGCCGAGGGGGTGCTGGCAGATGCGGACAGGGCCGCGGCGGATGCGGCGGCTGCCAAGGTGGCTGCCGATCAGAAGGCCGCCGACGCGCGTACGGCATCGGATGCTGCTGCCGCGGCGAAGGCAGCAGCGGACGGGGCTTTGGCAGACGCCGATAAGGCCGCTCTCGATGCCGCTGCCGCTGCCAGGGATGCCGCCGACAAGTCCACCGCCGCACAGGCTGCCGACGACGCGGCGGCAGCGGTCAAGTCTGCGGCGGATACGGCTTTGGCTGATGCGGGTAAGACCGCCACCGACGCGACGACCAGCGCCAACGACGCCGCCGACAAGGCAACCGCTGCCAAGACAGCCGCCGATGCTGCTGCGGCGGTCAAGTCTGCGGCGGATACGGCATTGGCCGATGCGGGTAAGGCTGCCGCTGATGCCGCTGCCGCTACCACCGCTGCGGACCAGAAGGCCACTGACGCGGCTGCCGCCGCCGATGCTGCCGCTGCGGCAAAGATAGCCGCCGACAAGGTGTTCACCGATACTTCGAAGGCTGCCGCCGACGCCGCTGCCGCTGCCAGTGATGCCGCCGACAAGTCCGCAGCCGCGCAGGCCGCCGATGACGCGGCGGGCGTGGCCAAGTCCGCGGCGGACAAGGCGGTCGCGGACGCCGGTAAGGCTGTCTCGGATGCGGGCGCGGCCAAGGCCGCCGCGGATCAGGCGGCGGCGCAGGCCAAGTCGGCCTCCGATGCGGCTGCTGCGGCGAAGGCCAGTGCCGATCAGGCGCTGACGGATGCAAACAAGGGCGCGACTGACGCGGGCACCGCCGCCCAGGATGCCGCGGACAAGGCCGCTCTTGCCATCCAGGCCGCCGTCGATGCGACATCCGCAAAGGAGGCAGCCGACCAGAAGGCAACGGACGCGGCCAAGGTTGCATCGGATGCGTTGGCGGCCAAGGCTGCTGCCGATCAGAAGGCGGCCGAGGCCAAGTCGGCCTCCGATGCTGCCGCTGCGGCGCAGGCGGCTGCGGACGGGGCCTTGGCAGCTGCGGACAGTGCTGTTCAAGGTGCGGTTTCCGCGTCGGATGCGGCGGGTGTACAGGCCGGGCAGGCGGCGCAGGCTGCTGCGGCCGCGCAAGCCGCGAAGACAGCCGCCGATCAGGCCTTGGCCGCGGCCGATCAAGCGGCCAAGGACGCCCTGTCGACATCCGATGCGGCGAATCAGGCATCGGCAGATGCCGCCAAGGCCGCCGCCGACGCCGCGGCCGCCAAGAGTGCCGCCGATCAGAAGGCCGCCGATGCGGCAAAGGCAGCTTCCGATGCGGCCGGTATCAAGGACGCTGCTGACCAGAATGCGGCCGCCGCCAAGGCTGCCGCCGATGCTGCCGCCGCGGCGAAGTCCGCTACCGATGGCGCGCTAGCGGGCGCGGACCAGGCCGCCAAGGATGCCGCTGCGGCGAAAGAAGCTGCAGATCAACAGCTTTCCGGTGCCACCACATCGGCCGACGCGGCTGCCGCGGCCAAGGCGGCCGCGGACAAGGCCCTGGCGGATGCCAGCGCGGCGGCGAAGGCCGCCACGGATGCCGCCACGGATGCCGGCGACAAGGCAGCCCAGGCCGCGAAGGCCGCGGCCGATGCTCAGGCAGCCAAGGCTGCTGCCGACAAGGCACTAGCAGATGCGGCCAAGGCCGCTCAGGATGCTCAGGCAGCCAAGGACGCTGCGGCGGCCAAGGCCACTCAGACCGCGGATGCGGGGCAGGCGGCGACCGATGCGGCGGCCGCCGCGAAGGCTGCTGCCGAGCAGGCAGTCGGTGATCAGAAGGCCGTCATCGACGCGGCAACTCAAGCAGGGGTGGACAAGGCTGCCGTCGATAAGGCCGCAGCTGACGCGCTGCGGTCCGCGGAAGCCGCCGCCGCATCCGCCGAGCGTGCTGCCAACGCCGCCAAGGTGTTCGCCGAAGCTCAGGCTGCCGCTGATCGTGACCGCGCCGCGGCGGATCAGGCGTTGAAGGACAAGGACGCTTCGGCACAGGCGGCGGCAGCCGACTCCGCCAAGGCTGCCGCGGATCGCGCTGCCGCTGCGACTCTCGAGGCGGCAAGTGCTTCCGATGCGGCAGCGGTCCAGGCGGCCGAGGGGCAGGCGGCGTTCCAGAAGTTGGCGGCCGAGAAGGCTGCCGCGGACCGGGCGGCGATGGACAAGTCCGCGGAGGAAGCTAAGCAGCGCCTCAATATCATTGCCGCGGACTGCCGCCCGATCTTCGCCGAGGCTGCGGCTGCGGCTCAGACCGATCCGAAGGCTCAGGCGGACCAGAAGGTTCAATCCACCGAGATCCAGGTCGGTGCGGCCGCGCAGCTGGCGCAGGCGCGTGACACCCAGCAGTCATCCGCTGAGCGTGCGGTGACGGACAAGACCGCGGCCGCGGCGAGTGCGGGTGCCGTGGCGGGCAGTGCGGTGTCCGACGCATCGGCTGCTCGTGCCAAGGCCGTCGAAACCGCGAAACAGGCAGCGGCCACGCAGACCGCCCTGGATACCGCATTGACCACGGGGGCACCGGCGCCCGAGGTCGCCGAGGCGCAGACCGCAGCCCGGATCGCCGCGGAACAGGCCGATGAGGCCGAGCGTGCGGCACAGGCCGCCGAGGCGCTGGCCGCGCAGGCTACGGCCGCCGCACAGACGGCCGCGGGAGACCGGGCGGCCGCGGAGGCGGCCGCCAAGGCCGCCGCCGATCAGGCGGCAGCGGCGCGAGCAGATGCGCAGAAGGCCGCTGACGAGCTCGCGGCGGCACAACAGAAGGCCGACGGCTACGCGGCGGCCAAGGCGGCCGCTGACAAGGCCGCTGCGGATTACGCCGCCGCTGCTGCGAAGGACCGGCTCGCGTCCGCGAAGTCGGCTGAGGAAAAGGCAATCGCCGAACGTGCTTATGCCGATTGCGTTTCGGGGATGGCGGGCAAGTGCGGAGCCACCAATGTCGGCAACGGGGGCTCGGCATGGAACCTGTTCGGCGGACGCCCGCTGTTCGGACCGGGTGGCTTGATCATCGGTGACGGTTCACCCAACGCGGCCGGTGTGTACACCCAGCGCCCGCTGTTCGGACCGGGCGGCCTGATCATCGGTGACGGTGGCCTCGGCCAGGATGGCGGTCTGCTGATCGGCAACGGCGGCAAGGGTTTACCCGGTCAAAAGGGCGGTAACGGTGGTCTGCTGTTCGGTAACGGCGGCGCCGGCGGTGACGGACTGCCCGGGCAGAAGGGTGGCGACGGCGGTAACGCCGGTCTGATCGGCACCGGCGGTGCGGGCGGTAAGGGCGGCGACGCATCCGCGACGGCCGATGGCAAGACCGGTGTCGGCGGTGCGGGTGGTAACGGTGGCAAGGGTGGTGCGCTGGCGGGTGACGGCGGTGCCGGTGGCAAGGGCGGAGAGGGCAGTAACTTCTTCACCGGAACGTCGACCGGCGGTGCCGGTGGTGACGGTGGCAGTGCGGGCATGCTCGGCAATGGTGGAGCGGGCGGCCAGGGTGGCACCTCGAATTCGTTTGATACCAGGGCATCCGAACCAGGAACCGGTAGCGGCGGCCTGGTCGCGGGCAGCGGCGGCGCTGGTGGCGCCGGTGGCGAGGCCAAGACAACCTATGGGGAGACCAAGGGCGGTACCGGTGGCACCGGCGGAGCCTCGGGTGGTCTTACCGGTGATGGCGGCTCCGGTGGCGCGGGCGGTGCTTCGTCGAGCCTGGGCGGCAGCGCGGTTGGCGGCGATGGCGGCAATGGCGCGAGTTCGCACGCCGTCGTCGGCAATGGCGGCAGCGGAGGGGCCGGAGGCAAGGCCGAGACCTCCAGCGGGCTCGTGAAGACCGGACCGGCCACGGGCGGAAAGGGCGGCACCGGCGGAAGTTCGGGTGTCATCGGCAACGGCGGTGGCGGTGGTGCCGGAGGCGATGCGAACGGCGATGGCACCAAGAGCACCACAAAGACCGGTGGGGTAGGCGGCAAGGGCGGTGCATTCGGCAAGGACGGTCGTGCGGGTGCCGACGGTTCCGCCACGACAGGATCCGACACTGGATCCCATACCAACGCTACGGGCTCGCGTGCCAGTGATGGTGGCGCCAACAAGTCCACGCCGGCAGGATCTGCGCGCACGGGTACCTCATCGCATGGGACGAAGAAGCAGTCTGGTGGCGAAGGTGGGGACAGCGCGGGTGAGACGGGCGCCGGTTCGCCTAGCGGCTCCACCTCGTCTAGCGGTTCGAGCTCGTCCTCGTCTTCCGGTGGTTCGTCCTCGTCCGGTGGCGGCGGCTCGTCCTCGGGCTCCGGGAGTTAGTCGGACTGGCAGATCTTCCATTCCTTGTCGCGGAACTGCAGATCGAAGCTGCGCGATGAGCGGGTCTGCGGTGCGAACGCCATGAAAGAGGTGACATTGGCTTCGGCGTGCTCGCCGTTGACCACCACCTCGTCGATGCTGGCCACCACGGGGTATTGCTTGGCGGCGGCCACCTTCTGATAGGTCTGGGACCATTCGGCATCGGGGTAGCGGACGTAGCCGTCGCGGGTCTCGCCGCAGGTGATGGCGCGCAGCGCCGCCAGATTGCCGGTCTGGATGGCGTTGTCGTAGTTCTGAATGCTGTTGCGTACCAACTCTTCTTGCGATGCCTTCGGTGCGCTGGTACGCGAGATGATGACGGCCGCGAGCACGATTACCGCGGCCAGCGCGGCGACGACGAGTGTCAGCGCGATCACCCAGCCCCAGCTGCGCTTCTCTTCTTTGCGTGGTGCGATCGTCTCCGGGGTCGCGATCTTGGGGCGCGCCTGGGTCGCCAGTGGCTGGATCATCTCGGTCTTCGGATCGTCGCCGACGGGCGCGATCATCTCGGTCTTGTTGGCGTCGAAGCCCGGTGCCGTATAGCGCGGAACGTCCGGTTTTGCCGGAGGCATCACTACGGTCTGCGCATCGTCGAGCGGGGGGACCGGGCCGGTATCGGCGGTATCGGATATCTCCGGGGTGTGCGCGGCGCCTTCCGGCTGCTCGGCAGAGTCCACAGGCTCGTCGCCCTGTGAGTCGGGCTTGGCCTCGGAATTTCCACCGGTGGGGTTCGCCATGCGTTTCGTTCCTTATCCGTGCTTAGCGCTCTTTCGCGCAGGCGCGATCGACCGCGCCCACCCTATCGCGATCGCGGGATCGGGTTGGCGTCAGAATGGCTGCATGAGTCCAATGCATGATCTGCTGGGTCCCGAGCCTGTGCTGCTACCCGGAGACGCCGAGGCCGAGTCGGCCCTGATCGAGGGCCGGGATCCTGCCGCGGTCGCGGCGGCGTACCCCTCCGCATCGATCGCCTGGGCCGAACTGGCGGAGAACGCGCTGGACGGTGACGGCTCGGTCGGCAGCATCATCACCGCCTACGCATTCGCGCGTACCGGGTATCACCGGGGCCTGGACCAGTTGCGACGGAACGGATGGAAGGGCTTTGGGCCGGTGCCCTACTCGCATGAGCCCAACCGTGGCTTCCTGCGAGCGGTGGCAGCCCTGGCGCGCGCCGCCCAGCTGATCGGCGAGAGCCACGAATTCGCGCGGTGCTGCGATCTGCTCGACGACTGCGATCCGGCCGCTCGCCCCGCGCTACTTACTTCCTGACGTCGACGCGCCGTCTTGTGGCGGCAATGTGCGATACGAATTCGCCACCGCGCGGCGTGTCGGCGAAGCGCGGCGGCGGAATGACCCATTGGCCTATGCGAACTTTTGCATATAAGTTCGAGAGGCCGAGAGGAGTCACAGTGGGAGCCGGTCACGATCACGGGCATGTAGGCAATCCGGCCGACGCCCGGGTGGGACGCATGTGGGTCTCGCTGGGCATCGTCGGCTCCTTCTTCGTACTTGAGCTTGTCGTCGCCTTACTGATCAACTCGCTGGCCCTGCTGGCCGATGCGGGCCACATGCTCACCGATCTGGTCGGGCTCATCATGGGGCTCAGCGCCATCCTGCTGGCGCGCCGCGGCAGTACCTCGGCGGCACGGACTTATGGATGGCACCGGGCAGAGGTGCTCACCGCGATCGTCAACGCGGCGCTGCTCACCGGCATCGCGGCGTTCGTCATGTACGAAGCGGTGGAGCGTCTCACCGGTGGCGCACCCCCGGAAGTGCCGGGTCTGCCGATGATGGTGGTCGCGCTGGCCGGGCTGGCCGCCAATGTCGTGGTGATCTGGCTGCTGCGCTCGCACGCGGAAAGCAGTCTCGCGGTGCGCGGCGCCTACATGGAGGTGTTGGCCGATGCCGTCGGCAGCGTCGGGGTACTCGTAGCGGCGATCATCACCCTGACCACCGGCTGGCGATACGCCGACATTGTGGTCGGTGTCCTGATTTCGCTGTGGATCCTGCCGCGAGCGTTCTCGCTGGCGCGGGCCGCGCTGCGCATCCTGACGGAGACCTCGCCCAAGCACATCGACGTCGACGAGCTGCGTGCCGCGTTACTGGCGGTGGATGGCGTGAGCAGCGTGCACGACCTGCATGTGTGGACCCTGGTGCCCGGAAAGGACATGGCCACCGCTCACCTGACCAGCACGGCCGACGCAGCGCAGGTGCTGGCGGCCGCACGGTCCGTACTGGCCGAGCGTGGTCTTCCTCATGCCACCATCCAGGTGGAACCCCCTGAGGCGCAGGAGCATTGCGAGGAACACGCCAACTGGTAGCGGTCGGTTCCGGCTAGAGCAGCTTGCCCCAGAAGCGGAACAGCCAGCCGCCGATACGGGACAGATCGGGGTCGACGCCCAATGACGCGACGATCCAGTAGACCGCATCGAAGAATGCCCTGTTGATCGGCGGCGACATCAACAGCACGAACAGGATCAGGAATCCGAACGTCTTGGCATTGGCAAGCGTGCGTTGCGTTTTCGGGCTCAAATGCGGCTCGAGTGCGCCGTAGCCGTCCAAACCCGGCACGGGCAACAGGTTGAGCACCACCGCCGTCACCTGGAGGAAACCGAGGTAGGCCATCGCCGCCCAGAACACCACATGGTCGCGATCGGCGAAAAGCGCTGTCGTCCCCAGAATCAGTACCGCGAGTGCGGCATTGGCGCTCGGCCCGGCCAGGCTCACCTGGGTGCGCTGCCGGTTGGTCATCCCGGCGGTGTGTACGTACACCGCGCCGCCGGGAAGCCCGATGCCGCCGAGTGCGATGAACACCAGCGGCAGCACCATCGAGAGCACGGGATCGGTGTACTGCAGCGGGTTCAACGTCAGGTATCCGCGTGCCTGGGTGTCGCCGAAACGCCAAGCCGTGTACGCGTGTCCGAACTCGTGCAGGCACAGGGAAACCACCCAGCCGGTGAACACGAAGACGAACACCCCGCCGCGGGCCAGCGGCTCGGTGGAATTGCCGCCGAGCCACGCGAGCACCGCCCCGGCAACGGTGAGTGCGACGAGCGCGAGAAAGACCGGGCTGGGACGGACGGACTGGGAGGTCTTCACCGGTGCGAAGCTACCGGACGAGCAACCAGCCCTGCTGGTGCCGATAGAACGTGGACCGGGTGACGGGACGAGCGCCCGCGACACCGTCACGGACCACGACGGCACCTTCGGTTCCCAGCTGAGCCGCCCGTCCGGTCACCCAGCGGCGGGGCAGGAGGCGTGCTCGGCCCCGGACTCCGGCTCGCAGGCCCGGCAGCGCTTCGATGGGTTCGATATCGACGGCGGCGATGCCCTCGAACAGCAGGGTGTCGTCGACTGTGGCCTCGCCGGTGACCGCTTCGCCGTCGGTGCCCTGCCATGAGGCGCGCCCGGCGAGGGCGGTGCCGGTGTCGTCCCGGATGAGTGGCACCCGGTGTGCGCGGCCCATGCGGGCCCGGCGGGCCGCGCCGATCCCGATCCGATAGGTCCGGCGTGCGCGTGAACGGCGATCCGGCACGAAACCCAACTCCACGTCCAGCCTTTCGGCGCGCATCAGCCGGGTCAGCACCTGCCCCAGATCACCGTCTCCGCCGACCACGATGAGCCGGAGTGTGCCGTCCGGAAGCGCATCCAGGAGTGTGCGTACCGCGTCGGATCCCTCGACCCGGTCCACGGGGAGGTCACGCAGAATGCGGGGCAGTCGGCGGGTGCCGAACAGCAAAACCCGCGCCGCCGCCGTTTCGGTGACGCTCGGGGTACTCACCAGCGACCTCCTTCGTCGGTCCGAATACGTGCGGTGCCCTCGCAGTCCAGCGCTCTTGCGATACAGTGGCTCACCGGCTGAACAACATTTTGCACGCGCAGCGTTGCGCCGCGATGGCCCGCGGTGGGGGCTGCCAACAGGGAAGCGCAGAGAACGCACATGCCGGCAATAGTCCTGATCGGCGCCCAGTGGGGCGACGAGGGGAAAGGCAAGGCAACCGACCTGCTCGGTGGCTCGGTTCAATGGGTAGTCCGCTACCAGGGCGGTAACAACGCCGGACACACCGTGGTGTTGCCCAACGGAGAGAACTTCGCCTTGCACCTCATCCCATCGGGGATCCTCACCCCGGGGGTGACGAACGTCATCGGCAACGGGGTCGTCGTCGATCCGGGCGTGCTCTTGACCGAGCTCGCGGGTCTGGAGCAGCGGGGTATCGACACCTCGGGTCTCATCTTGTCCGCCGACGCGCATCTGCTGATGCCGTACCACGTCGCGATCGACAAGGTGACCGAAAGGTACCTGGGATCCAAGAAGATTGGCACCACCGGCCGCGGTATCGGCCCCTGCTATCAGGACAAGGTGGCGCGCATCGGGATCCGGGTCGCCGATGTTCTCGACGAGGAATCTCTGCGCCAAAAGGTTCATGCCGCACTGGAATTCAAGAACCAGGTGCTGGTCAAGATCTACAACCGCAAGGCACTCGACCCGGATCAGGTTGTCGACGGTGTGCTGGAGCAGGCCGAGGGATTCAAGCATCGCATCGCCGACGCGCGTCTTGAGCTCAACCAGGCGCTGGAACGCGGTGAGACGGTGCTGCTGGAGGGATCGCAGGGCACGCTGCTCGACGTCGATCACGGCACCTATCCCTTTGTGACGTCCTCGAATCCGACGGCCGGCGGCGCTTCGGTGGGGTCCGGTATCGGGCCCACCCGGATCACCACCGTGCTCGGGATTCTCAAGGCGTACACCACCCGCGTCGGTTCGGGTCCGTTCCCCACCGAGCTGTTCGACGAACATGGCGCCTACCTGGCCAAGACGGGCGGCGAGGTGGGCGTTACCACCGGGCGCGCCCGGCGCTGCGGATGGTTTGACGCCGTCATCGCCCGGTACGCCACCCGGGTCAACGGCATCACCGACTACTTCCTGACCAAGCTGGACGTGCTGTCGAGTCTGCAGACCGTCCCGATCTGTGTCGGGTACGAGGTGGATGGCAAGCGCACCAACGAAATGCCGATGACCCAGAGCGAGATTTACCGCGCCACACCGGTTTACGAAGAGCTTCCGGGTTGGTGGGAGGACATTTCCACGGCTCGCGAGTTCAGCGACCTGCCCGCCAAGGCGCAGGACTACGTGTTGCGTCTCGAAGAGCTCGCCGGTGCGCCGATGTCATGCATCGGCGTTGGGCCGGGCCGCGATCAGACGATTGTGCGGCGGGACATACTCTCGAAGTCATGACTGCCGACGGGGACAGACTCGCCGCACTGCATGAAGAGATGAATCGGGCCATCCGTGAAATCCGTGGCGGGGGTTTTCCCCAGTACTCGCCGTCCTCGGTGGGGCCCGGATTCGGGCGGTTCCTGACCGCCATGCGGCGGCTGCAGGATCTCGCGGTGTCGGCCGATATGGACGATCCGCGCTGGGACGAGGCGGCCGATCTCACCGAGAAGCTCGTCGAGCTGATGGACCCGTACCAGGCGCCCGAGGGTGTCGGACCTGCCAATCGGGTCGCCGATGAGCCCGCCAACGGGCACCTGTTGCTGCCGCCGTGGTTCATCGACAAGGCCGGACCCGACGGTATCGAGGCGCATGGTGACTTCCCGCGGTTCTACCTCGGCGGTAATGGCGCCGTACACGGCGGCATCTTGCCGCTGTTGTTCGATCATCTCTTCGGGATGACGGTGATCATGGCGGGCCGCACGATCAGCCGTACGGCCTTCCTGCACGTCAACTACCGCCAGGTGGTGCCGGTCGGTGTGCCCCTGACGGCCAGCAGCCGCATCGACGAGGTGGATCGCCGCAAGGCGTTCGTCTCGGCGGAGCTCTATGACGCCGCCGGGACGGCGCTGGCCGATGCCAACGGGCTGATGGTGCAGCTGCTGCCCGGCCAGCCGTGACGGGCTACCTGTCGGCCTGATTCATGGTGGCCTCTTCGAGGTCGAGCCCCCGCAACACGGTGCGCAGCACCTCGTCGTCGATATTGCCCGCATCGCGTTCGGCGATGAACACTTCACGCTCCTTCTCGAGCATCTCCAGGCGCAGGTTCCGGAACGCGGCCATCGGGCTCTCACCGGCATCCTCATCGCTGCGTCCGAGGCGCTCCCAGGCCGCGTTGCGGCGCCGGGTGTTCCAGTGCCGCAGGATCTCCGCGGCCCGGCTGCGCACGTTGGTGTCCTCGATGCCGTCGTTGTCATCCAGGAGTTCCTCGAGACGATCGGCCGCCGCGCGGGCAGCCTTGTCCTGGGCGGCGGCCTCGGCCAGGGCGTCCTTGCGTTCATCGTCGCTCTGCACGCCCAGCACCCTGATCACCCACGGCAACGTAAGGCCGTGCAGCAGAAGGGTTCCCACCACCACCACAAAGGTGAGGAACACGATGTGTGGATGCCCGGGCAGTGGCTCGCCGGTGACGGTGGACAGCGGCACCGCGAAGGCCATCGCCAGCGACACCACACCGCGCATCCCGGCCCATGCCACCACAAAGACCCCACGTGCCGACGGGCGTTGGCCGGGCGGACGCATATAGGCGAATGCGAAGACGAACACGATGCGCACCACGATGACGGTGGCCAGCACCGCGATCGACGAGAGCAGGATGGTCTGGAACGACAGGCCGCGTAGTCCCTCGATGACCTTGGGCAGCTGCAACCCGATGAGCAGGAACGCGAAGGACTCGAGCAGCAGCTGCACGGCCTTCCACACCGCATCGTCCTGTAGCCGGGTGGCGTATCCGGCATGGACCGAGCGGTGTCCCAGCATCAGGCCGGCGACCACCACCGCGATCACACCGGAGCCGTGTATCTCCTCAGCGAGCAGGTAGGCGAAGAACGGCACCACCAGGCCGATGGCGCTCTCGGACAGCGGATCGTCGAGCTTGCAGCGGATGATGTTGACCAATTTCCCGATGACAACCCCGACGAGCACCCCACCGACGGCCGCGAGCGCAAAGATCTTGAGCCCGTCGGCCACGGTGGCGCCGAGCCCGATCGCCGCGGCGATCGCGACCCGATAGGCGGTGAGTGCGGTGGCGTCGTTGAGCAGACTCTCGCCGCCCAGCAGCGTCATGATGTTGCGCGGCAGGCCCAGGCGGCGGCCGATGGCGGTGGCCGATACCGCATCGGGCGGTGCCACGATGGCGCCGAGCACCATCGCGCCGGCCAGCGGCAGCTCGGGAACCGCATAGAACGCCACGAAGCCCACCGCGACCGTGGTGACCAGCGGAAGCACCACGGCCAGGCTGCTGACCGCCCGCACGTTCTTGCGCAGGTTCACGTAGGAGCTCTCCAGCGCCGTGGTGTAGAGCAGCGGCGGCAGAATCACGAACAGCACTAGGTCCGGGTCCATCTCGATGGACGGCAGGCCGGGGATGGCGGTGGCCGCCAAACCCGCCACGACCAGTACCAACGGGGTGGGAAGCCCGAATCGCCGGGAAATCGCTGCCAGGACGAGGGCGGCCGTGAGTACTGCCAGCAGTGAAACGTTCACCTTCGTATTCTGTGCGGAGAGTGGTCCTGGCACCTAAGCGGGCACGTTGAGAGGGCATGTATGAAGCGGCTGTTCCGGCGCGGATCTGCCGCGCCCGCGTCGACACCGGGGCCGGGCCCCTGTCCGGAGCTGGTGGCCGCCACCGGGCCCGATCCCGAACCCCGGACCCCCGGGCATTGCGAGGACTGCGCCGCGCTGGGCGAGCAGGTCTGGGCCCATTTGCGGATGTGCCTGGAATGCGGCCGGGTGAGCTGCTGCGATTCCAGTCCCCACCAGCACGCCACCGCGCATTTTCACGCCTCGGGACACCCGGTGATGCGTTCCCATGAGCCCGGTGAGGATTGGCGCTGGTGTTATATCCACAGCACTCTGGGTTGAGGATGTGTGGCAATCTGGCACGCTAGGCACGGTCCAACAGGGCAACAGACCGACCGGAAGGCGTAAAAGACATCGTGGTGACGCAGGAGGGTTCGCCCCCCAGCGAGCAAGGGTCGACGGCGTCAACTGACACCGTGGAGCCCGGGCCCGCCGAGACGGCGCCGGTGACCGAGGACGCCATCCGTGCCACCAACGGCGCCAAGGTGCCCAAGGCCGCCAAGGCGGTGAAGCCCCCCGTCGAGACGGCGGCGTCTGCCGGGGACGCACCGGAGCCTGGCGCCCCGAACCGCACCACGGTGATGCTGCTGGGTTCGGGTGAACTCGCCAGGGAGCTGGCCATCTCCTTCCAGCGCCTGGGTGCCGAGGTCGTCGTGGTGGACACCGGCACGCCCGGGCCCGCCCAGGACGCGGCGGACCGTTCGGTGCTCGCATCGATCGGTGAGTCGGAGACCTTGTTCGAGCTCATCGAGAAGGAACGGCCCCGGTTCGTGGTGCCGCTGGTGGAGACGGCCTCGGTCGACGCGCTCGAGAAACTGGCCGACGGCAAGGTCACCCAGGTCATTCCGACCGCCAAGGCCGTGCGACTGGCGGGCGATCGCGAGGCGATGCGGCGGATGGCGGCCGAGGAACTCGGCTTGCCCACGCCCGCCTACTGGTTCGCGAACTCGGTCGAGGAACTGCACAAGGTTCTCGAATCCGCGGGTTTCCCGGTGGTGGTGCGCCCGGTCTCGGCCGCCTACGGGCAGGGCGAATCGGTGGTGCTGCGGGAGAGCGACGCGGAACCGGCATGGGATCAGGCCGTCGCGGCGAACATCGGTGACATCCAGCGAGTGCTGGTGGAGACCGTGGTGGAGATCGACTACGAGATCACGCTGCTGACGGTGCGCACGGCCGGGGTCGGCGGTGCGACCAGACTGTATTTCTGCGAGCCCATCGCACACCGCCAGAGTGGCACCGACGCGATGCAGATGTGGCAGCCGCAGCCGCTGAGTCAGGCGGCGCTCGAGCTGGCGCGGTCGATTGCCGCCCGCGCGGTCAATGCCCTTGGTGGGCACGGTGTTTACGGTGTCGAGCTGTTCGTCCGTGGCGACGAGGTCTACTTCTGCGACGTGAGTGCGCGGCCCTATGACTCCGGGCTGGTGACGGTGCGATCGCAGCGGCTATCTGAATTCGATATGCACGCACGCGCGGTGCTGGGCGTTCCGATCGACACCATTTTGGTGTCGCCGGCGGCCGCCGAGCTGGTCTACGGCGACGGTCAGGGTCCGACGCCGCGGCAGCTCGATGAGGCGTTGCAGATACCTGAGAGCGATATTCGGGTGTTCGGGCATTCGGAGGTCCATCGGCGCCGTCGTGTTGGGTTGGCACTCGCCACCGCACCCAATACCGCGCTGGCGATGAGCCGCGCGCATCAGGTCGCCAGGCATCTGCGGTGACGCCCGAGGAGCAGGTGGAATCCGAGGATCGCGGGAGTATCGGCCCCTTCATCGCCGGGGCGGTGATCTTTGGAATCGTGGTGATCGGTATTGCGGTGTCGACGTTCTTCCGGTCGGGTGACGGTCTCACCGAAGAGGGCAGGGTGGGGCAGTCGGTCATCGCGCAGAACGATGCGCTGCAGCGACATGCCTATGCCGACTATGTGGCCAGCAGCTGCCGAGCAATCGTCGGCCCGGAACAGAATGTGATTGCCGCGCAGGACAAATCCGAGGCGGCGCGCGGAAACCGGTATGTGGAGGACGTCAAGGACGTCAAGATCAGCGGGGATACCGCCACCGCCGCGGTGACCTATCACTACATGAAATCCGAGGACACCAAGCTCACCGCGGACGTCTCCTTCGTCAAGGAAGACGGCTCGTGGAGGGTCTGCAGCCAGTACCAATAGACTGGCTCTTCGTGGGCTACGCAGGAGATATCACCCCGGAGGCGGCGTGGGCGCTGCTGAAGGAAAACCCAGAGGCCGTTCTTGTCGATGTGCGCACGTCGGCGGAGTGGAAGTGGGTCGGGATTCCCGATCTCACCGAGCTCGGCCGCGATGTCGTGTACATCGAGTGGGTGCGCTCTAACGGCGAACGCAATGAGCAGTTCCTGGAGGAGCTGGCGGCCGCGGGCGTGACCGGGCCGTCCCAGGGGGACGGCCGCCCGGTGATCTTCCTGTGCCGGTCCGGCAATCGGTCGATCGGTTCGGCGGAACTGGCCACCGAGGCGGGAATCGCCCCGTCCTACAACGTGCTTGACGGGTTCGAGGGCAACCTGGATGAGAACGGGCACCGTGGCGGCGTCGGATGGCGTGCCATCGGTCTGCCGTGGCGGCAGTCATGAACCAGACTCCTGACGGCATTCCCTCGGTGCGCATACCCAAGGCGCTGCCCGACGGCGTGAGCCAGGCGACCATCGGTGTGCGCGGTGGGCTGCTGCGCTCCGAGTTCGAGGAGACCGCCGAGGCGATGTACCTGACCTCCGGGTACGTCTACGAGAGCGCGGCTGCCGCGGAACGCGCCTTCACCGGCGAGGTCGATCGGTATGTGTACTCCCGCTACGGCAACCCCACGATCTCCATGTTCGAGGAGCGGCTGCGGCTCATCGAGGGTGCCGAGGCGGCATTCGCGACGGCGACAGGCATGTCGGCCGTCTTCACCGCGCTGGGCGCGTTGCTCGGTGCCGGTGACAGGCTGGTCGCGGCTCGGAGCCTGTTCGGGTCCTGTTTCGTGGTCTGTAACGAGATTCTGCCGCGCTGGGGTGTGGAGACCGTGTTCGTGGACGGTGAAGACCTCTCCCAGTGGGAGGAAGCGCTGTCCGTTCCTACACAGGCGGTCTTCTTCGAAACCCCTTCCAACCCAATGCAATCACTCGTCGACATCGAAGCGGTGTGCCAACTGGCGCATGCTGCCGGTGCAAAGGTGGTGCTGGACAACGTTTTTGCTACCCCACTGTTGCAGCAGGGTATTCCGCTGGGCGCCGATGTGGTGGTCTATTCCGGCACAAAGCACATCGACGGGCAGGGCCGGGTGCTTGGCGGCGCCATCCTGGGCGAGACCGAATACATCGAGGGACCCGTCAAGACGCTGATGCGGCACACCGGGCCGGCGCTGAGCCCCTTCAATGCCTGGACGCTGGTGAAAGGCCTTGAAACACTGGATCTTCGGGTGCGACATGCCAACGAATCCGCCTCCAAGATCGCGCAGTTCCTGGAACAGCATCCGGCGGTGCGCTGGGTGCGGTACCCGTTCCTGCCGAGCCACCCTCAGTACGAACTGGCCAAGCGGCAGATGCGCGGCGGCGGCACCGTCGTCACCTTCGAGCTGGATGCCGACGGCGACGCGGGCAAGCAGCGTGCCTTCGAGGTGCTCGACGGCACCTCGCTCATCGACATCTCGAACAACTTGGGTGACTCCAAGTCGCTGATTACCCATCCCGCCACCACCACCCATCGGGCGATGGGTCCGGAGGGACGTGCGGCGATCGGGCTCTCCGATGGCGTGGTGCGTTTGTCGGTCGGGCTGGAGTCCACCGAGGACCTCATCGCGGATCTAGAACGGGCACTCGGCTAATTCGGGCTAGCTTTAGTTAGCAGGGGCTAGCACTTAGGGCGAAGCCTTTGTAGTATCCCGTCATGACGCAACGAATCGTTCATTTCGCGGTATTGGTGTTTGCCGCCGTGATGATGTCGCAGGCCCTAAGCGCTTGCTCGATGTCCGATTTCGTGGGTGGTGCCGTAGAGCGCACCACATATCCGCCGGTCACGCCGATTCCCCCGCCCCCGCCCGGCGTAAACGTTCTGCCCCCAGACTTTCCGCGTGATATCCCGGTCATCAAAGGCACATATCGCCAGGATGCCGAGGGCAGTTCTCGGACCTTGGCGGTCAGCGGCGTGGACGCCTCAGCGGTCGCCGCGGCGGGCAAGCTCCTGACCGATGCGGGATTCGAACATCAAACCGTGGTGGGCCAGGACGCCTACCTCAACAGCCGATACACCGTGCTGGTGGTCGGCGACGACCTCGGTGGAACCTTCACCCTGCGCTACACAGTCATGCCGATGACCGGCGTGCCGGGCATGCCCAGTGTCACCTTTCCGCCGTTGATCTGAGGAGCCCAGGATGTCGCACCAATACAGTCCGGCGTTCGAACGGGCCGGGCGCTTCGTGGCCAAGCACGCAAAGCTGGTGATACTGGCGTGGATAGCGGTCGCTGTTCTGGTCAATGCCGCCTGGCCGCAGCTGGAGCGGGTCGCCAACGAACACTCGGTCAGTCCGCTGCCAACGGGCGAAGTGAGCCCGGCGTTGGCATCGATGAAGGAGATGGGAAAGGCTTTCGGCCGTCCCGGAATCGATAACGCCGTCATCATCGTTATGCACAGCGACAACGGATTTGATGCCGAGTCGCAGGCTCGGTACTCCGCGCTGATCGACCGGCTGGGCGCGAACAAGGAGTACGTCACCTTCGTGCAGGATCAGCTGGGCGATCCGCGGATGCGCAGTAACCCGGTGGCGCGCAAGCAGGTTCTCAGCGAGGACGGCACCACGTGGTACGCGATGGCGGGTTTGGCCGGGGACCTTGGTACTCCTTTGGCGCAGAGGGCATATCGATCGGTTGACGATTTGGTGAAACAGACGTTCGCCGGATCGGCCACCACGGCGAACATCACCGGCGCGGCGGGCACCATCACCGATATGGGCAACGCCGCGCTGGGCGATCTGCCCAAGATCGGCGCGGTGACGGTGGTCGTCATCGGCCTCATCTTGTTGTTGGTCTTCCGTTCGTGGTTCACCGCGATGCTGCCGCTGCTGGTGATGGGAATGAGTCTGCTCATCGCGCGTGGAGTCATCGCCGGACTTGCCGATCGGGGCTTGGTCCCGGTGTCCTCGGTGTCTGCCGGGCTGATGATGGCCGTGCTGATGGGGGCCAGCGTCAACTACACGGTGTTCCTGGTGAGCCGGTACCACGAGCGAATTCGCGCGGGGGAGGCGCCGCCGGATGCGCTGGCGCACGCCTGTGGCTCGATGACCAGGGTCATCCTGGCGACGGCTGCCACGGTGGCGATCGCCAATATCGCCCAGTTGACCGCCAAGCTGGCCTTCCTCGCGGCGGCCGGTCCGGCGGTGTCCATGGGGGTTATCGTCGCGTTCTTCGTGGTCACCACGCTGCTACCGGCGACGCTGAGCCTGGCCGCCCAGCGCGGATTGGGGCTGCCCGGGCCCGATCGGGCCGGCGTGTACTGGCACCGCATGGGGGTGAACATCGTGCGGCACCCCTGGCCCGTCTTCGGTGCGGCGATCGTGATCCTCTTGGCGGCGGCGTCCTTCGTGCCCTTCATGCGGCCCAGTTTCGATATGTCGCGGGTGCTGCCGGATTCGGCCCAGTCGAACCAGGGTATGCACATTCTCAATGCCCACTTTCCCGCCAATTCGGTGATGCCGCAATATCTCCTGATACAGGCGCCATCGGATCTGCGCAATCCGCGTGCGTTGGCCGATCTTGACCAGATGGCCGAGCGCGTCTCTCAACTCCCGGGAGTCGGGAAGGTCGTCGGCATCACCCGTCCGGATGGCAACAAGCTCACTCAGGCGACGTTGGCATGGCAGATCGGATACATGGGAACGCAGATCGATAAGACAGGCGGGCAGGTCAACGCCGACCTGCGGCCGCAGCTCGAACGGATGTCCAAGCTCGCCGATGTCATGTCGGCCATGACCAACGAACTGGGCGACGGGGATCTGGTCCGGATGCAGCAGATGATGCCGCAGATGTTGTCGATGGCCAAAGAGGTTGAAGGGCAGTTGGACCGGTATCAGTCGCTGATATCGCAGATGGGCACGGTGGCGGGGATGGTGGATCAGCTCGCGAAGATGGGCCCCTCGGTCGAGGCGACCTTCTCGGCGCTCGACGCCGGGGCGTCGTTGACCCAGACGCTGGCAGAATCCCCCTTCTGCCCGGTGCAACCCGATTGTGTGAAGCTGCGCGATCAGCTCGTCGAGCTACGCGACAAGGGGCCACTGGCCTCGGCGGAAAACCTGCGTGAGTCGGTGCGGGCGGTCACCGGCGGAAAGACGATCACCCAGTTACTGGGCGATATGAACAATCAGTTCAAGCAGATTCGCGGACTACTCGCGAAATTGCCCGAGATGGAACGCAAGTTCGAACGCATCTCCGGCTACTTCCAGCAGCTTCAGGGACTGGGTGTGGACATGAACTCCGTCAAGACGATGGGCGTGCGAATCCGCGACCTGAACACCCAACTTGAGGACACCGTGCGGTCCATGGGTGAGGCGGCCGTGACCCTGCAGACCATTGGGAAGGATTCCAATTCCCCTGCCGCATCCGGGTTCTCCGTCCCGGGGGCGATGTTGCAGAACCCTGGGTTCAAGGAGCTGAGTTCGGCATTCTTACAGGACGGTGGGCGTACCGCCATGTATCTGGTTCAGTCACCGCTCAATCCCTATGGGCCCGAAGCGATGCAGCTGAGCCGCGATATGGAGCGTGTCGGCAGCGAGGCAACTCCCAACACGGCCCTGGCTGGTGCCACGGTGTCAGTGGGCGGTTTTCCCGCCATCAATGCAGACCTGAAGAAGGCCTACGACAGCGATCTTCGCGAGATCATCGTTGTCACGCTCCTCATCATCTTCCTGGTGATGTGCCTGTTGCTACGGGCGGTGGTCGCACCGTTGTACCTGTTGGGCACGGTGCTCCTCACCTATATCGCGTCTCTGGGCATCGGCGTGCTGGTGTTCCAGGTTCTCCTTGGGCAACAGCTGGATTGGGCGGTCCCGGCCATGACCTTCGTGCTGATTGTGGCCGTCGGTGCCGACTACAACATGTTGTTCATCTCACGCCTGCGGGAGGAGAGTGCCCGGGGCATGCGGCTTGGCATCATCCGGACCGTGCGTCAGACGGGTTCGGTGATCACCTCGGCCGGGCTGGTGTTCGCCGCCAGCCTCTTGGGGATGATGGTCGGCTCGGTCAATCAGATGGTGCAGATGGGGTTCATCATCGGCGTAGGCATCCTGCTGGACACCTTCATTGTCAGGACGCTGATGGTGCCCACCCTGGCTCAGGCCTTCGGCAAGCTGAGCTGGTGGCCCTCCAAGGCGTGACAGTATTGGCGTGTTAGGCCACCAGGTTCGGATGTGGTAGCGGTGCAAACGGGTTGGCCACCCGCCGGGTGAAGGTGCCGTGGAACCCTATCGGCAGGTGGTGTGTCAGGTGGGCCACCGCCAGTGGGCCCTGCTCGACATCACGCGCGTCGAGAATGACTAGCTGTGAACGGTTTTCGACCAGGTCGTGATTGACCGCGAGTAGCCAGCCGTCATCTTGTGCCGAGTCTTTGTGGCGTGGCACAAAGAGGGGTTCACACACCGAGGCCGTCCCGAAATCGCAGTGTGTCATGGCGCCGGTGCGATGGTCGAATTTGAAGATGCCGTTGTAGTGGCCCTGGCGTTCCAGCGTGCCTGCGGTGTAGGTGATCTGATGATTGCGGGTGGATTGCCGCCAGTCATATTGCGGGAATTCAATTTTCGCAGACTGTGACACCACTTCCTCGGTGATCTTGCCGCTGGGCGAGATGCGGAATCTGACCAGGTGGCTGTTCGGCCATTCGCGGACCACCAGGTGGTGGTGAGGGTTTGGGTGGTCCTTCGGCCCCATCGCGGCATGCAGCGATTGCCGCAGAAATTCGAGGCTCTCATATCTGACGAACTCGACCACCGCATCAGCACCGTCCTGGAAGGCGTTGGTGACATGGATGTGGGTCTGTGGGGCGTGTTCGATGACAATCGGTTTGGATCCGTCGCGTGGCACCAGGATGAACTTGGTACTGCCATTGGTCAGCTGGTATTCGAGGCTCTCGTCGAAACGCTTGCCACGCAGTAGCTGGCCGATGTTGGGGCGGATCGGGTCGAGTACGAAGACCAGATACTTCTCGGTGAGTGCGAAATCGTGGTTCCAGCCCATATCCCACAGGGTCACCGAATTGATCTGCGAGAGTTGGCCGCTGGGGCTCACCCGGTAGCAGCGCAGTCGTGGCGTGGGAAAGACATCCAGGCCGAAGTTGAACATCTCGCCGGTGACGGGGTCCCATTTCGGGTGTGCCGAGAAGGCGCCGACGTACCCGAGCTTGCCCTTGAAGTCGTTGGTGCCCAGCGTCTCCAGAGTGTCGGGGTCCAGCCGATGTGGTGGCCCGCCTTCCCAGAGCGCTAGCATCTCCCCGGCCAGTGACACGATGTTGGTGTTGGCGGTGTTCGCGGGCAATTGGAGGTTGGCCAGTAGTTTTCCGGGCACCTGGGTAGTGATCCCGGGCCTGCGCATCGGGCCGCTCTGCAACCCGTCCCGGAACTGTTGGGTGCGCACATACCGGTTGGTGAAGCGGACCGAGGAGCCGTCCAGGATGAATCGGGACACCATGCCGTCGGCGTCGAACATCGTCCGCAGCACGGTGGTGCCCACCTCGAACTTGCCGGGACCGATGCGAAACAGCGTGCCGGTCAGCGCGGGCGGCAAGGCGCCGTCGATATCGGTGAGCTGGTAGTCGTATTCGCGCAGCTGGGACTCGAAGGGACGGGAGATGAGCTCCTCAAAGTCCGTGTCGGAGGCGGAATGCTCGGGTGCGAGTGTCATGAAATCTCCTAGACCGCGTTGTCGGGCAGTTTCTGATGACGGGTGTCCTCAACATTAGCGAGTAGGTTGCCTATGTCAAGACGAAGGGCGTTTCAGCGTGACGAACGGTCAGACTCACCGCACGTACGGTGGTAAGACGCGAGAGCAGCGCCAAGACGAGCGGCGCGTGGCGCTGGTGCGGGCGGGCCGCGAGCTATGGGCCGATGGTGGGCTGCCCGCGGTCACCGTGCGGGGTGTCTGTGCGCGCACGAGGCTGACCGATCGGTACTTCTACGAGCAGTTCTCGGCGATCGGCGATCTGGTGCTGCAGATCGTGGACGACGTGTTCACCGAACTGTTCGCGGCCATGACAGCGGCGGGTCGAGTGGCCGGCGACCAGCCGCATGTGCAGCTGACAGCCGGGCTTACGGCTTACCTCGAGCACTCCATCGCAGACCCGGCGGTGCTGCGCATTCTGACCTCCGACCTCGCGGGATTTCCCGGGCTGGCCGCTAAACGCCGAAGTCTTCAGAACCGCGTCGCGCGCGGGATACTCCTGACCATCGCACCCGAGGTTGCCCAGCCGGAGCCGGCGCTGCTGGAGGCGGCCGTGTTCGGCGTCGGCGGTGTGACCCTCCTCATGGAGGACTGGCTTGCCGATGAAAATAGGTGCAGTGCAGCAGAACTGGGGGCCAGGGCCACCGATATGTGCATGCGCCTGCTGGGGCCGTTGGCCTAGCCGTGGCTTAGGAACTTGGTGGGCCGCAGGTAGAGGATGACGCGGTCTGCCTCATCGCCGGTGCTCTTCCCGGCCCAGGGTGCCTGGTACAGGTGCGCCAACTCCTGGATGAACGACCCGGTTGGGTCATCGTCGATCTGATCGATGGTGCCCCGCACTTCCAGATATCGGTACGGGTTGGTGGGGTCCAGGATCGAGAAGGCGACCCGCGGTTCGGTCTGAATATTGCGGAACTTGGCCCGTTTGTTGGTGTGGGTGAACCGCACCCGCTCGCCGTCCCAGCTGAACCACATGGGACTGGACTGTGCCGAACCGTCGCCACCGACCGTGGCGAGGTGACCGTAGAGGCGCTGTTCCAGGAGATCTTCGAAGCCTGCGGGGATTTCTGGCATGGCTTATTTGAACACTCTGACGGTGCGGATTCTTCCCCGGCCGGACATGACGGATAGCGGCCGTTCGATTCGCCGGGAGCCAAAGACTGTTGTGCACTGGTCGGTGTTCCTAGGTTCGACCGCATGACATCGGCACCCGCTGCGCCGCCGCGCGCTCGGGCATCTGAGGAGTCTGGCCCGCCGGTACTGCGGGTACGGCGCCGGCCACGTCCGGGCAACTGGATCCTCTCGGCTGTGGCGCTGCTGTTCGTGGCGATGTTCGTGCACGGGCTGGTGCGCAACCCGGGGTGGGACTGGCCGACATTTGCGCGGTACTTCACCGCCAAATCGGTACTGGCGGCGTTATGGCTGACGATCAGACTGACGATTTACGGCACCGTGCTCGGGTTTGTGCTGGGTGTGGCGCTGGCGGCGGCACGACTATCCAAGAATCCGGTCTTGCAGGCCATCTCGTGGACGTACGTGTGGATTTTTCGGTCCATACCGCTGATCGTGCAGCTGCTGTTCTGGTTCAACATCGCGTACCTGTACGACAGCATCAGTTTCGGGATTCCTTTCGGGCCGAGCCTGATCACCGTCGATACCAACGAGCTGCTGAGCGGGCTGACCGCCGCGGTGATCGGATTGACTCTGCACCAGGGGGCCTACTTCGCCGAGATCATCCGTGGCGGCATCCTGTCCGTCGACGAAGGCCAATTGGAAGCTGCTGCAGCCCTGGGCATTCCCCGGCGCCGTCAGTTCTTCCGGATCGTGCTGCCCCAGGCCATGCGGTCGGTCATGCCCAACGCCGCCAATGAGGTGATCAGCCTGGTGAAGGGCACGTCCATTGTGTCCACCATGGCCATCGCCGATCTCTTCTATCAGGTGCAGGTCATCTTTGGGCGCAACGGGCGGGTGGTGCCACTGCTCATGGTGGCCACGGTCTGGTACATCGTGATCACGTCGGTACTGACCGTCGTGCAGTACTACATCGAACGGCATTACGCCCGGGGCGCACATCGATGAGCACCATCGAGGTGCGCGGTGTGCACAAGTCCTATGGCCAGGTGGCGGCGCTGCGTGATGTGAATCTGACTGTGCAACAAGGGGAGGTGACGGTCATCATCGGGCCGTCGGGCTCCGGAAAGTCGACGCTGCTGCGCACCCTGAACCACCTGGAGAAGGTGGATGGCGGGACAATCCGCATCGACGGCGAGCTCATCGGGTACCGGCAGCGCGGTTCGGTGCTCTACGAGCTCTCGGAACGAGCCATTCTGCGGCAGCGTTCGCAGGTCGGCTTTGTGTTCCAGAACTTCAATCTGTTCCCGCATCTGACGGTGCTGGAGAACGTGATCGAGGCGCCACTGGCGGTGCGGCGGGCGCCGCGCGCCGAGCTGGTGGCCGAGGCGACCCGGCTGCTGGAACGGGTCGGCGTCGCCGACAAGGTGGCCGAGTATCCGCGCCGGCTATCCGGTGGTCAACAACAGCGGGTGGCCATCGCGCGCGCTTTGGCGTTGCGACCCAAGGTTATTCTGTTCGACGAGCCCACCTCGGCACTAGATCCGGAGCTGGTTACCGAGGTGCTCGACGTGATCCGCCAGCTCGCCAGTGATGGCGCCACCCTGGTGATCGTGACGCACGAGATCGGCCTTGCCCGGGAGATCGCCGACACCGTGGTCTTCATGGATCGAGGCGCGATCGTCGAGCAGGGGGCGCCCGAACAGCTGCTGGACAACCCGTCGCATCCGCGCACCGTCGGCTTCCTATCCAAGGTGTTGGCGTGAGACGTCTTATCGCGCTGTGCTGTGCCGCGCTGGTTGTCCTCACCGGTTGTGGCGCGGGCGCGGAGCCGGAGGTGTCGTCGGCCTTCAATCTGAGTCCGGACCAAGACCGGGTACGCCTGGCCACGGTGGATACGATCGCGGCCGAGGTGCCCGAAGCCATCCGCAGGCGCGGCACGCTGATTGTCACCGGGGACGCTAATTCCGCACCACCACTGCGCTTTTACGCTGATGACGACAAGACGATGATCGGGATCGAGACGGATTTCGCCTACCTGGTGGCGGACATTCTGGGATTGCGTGTAGATCTGCGTTCGGCGGATTGGGCGCAGAACTTCGTCAAGGTGGATTCGGGCGAGGTCGACGCGTTCATCTCGAATGTGACGGTGACCGAGGAACGCAAGGACAAGTTCGACTTCGCGACATACCGTTTGGACAACGTCGCCTTCGAGGTGCGTCGATCGTTGGACTGGAAGGTCAAGGGCGCCAGGGATATCGCCGGCAAGACCATCGGCGTCGGGTCGGGCACCAACCAGGAGGCACTGCTGGTGCAATGGAACGAACAGAACGTCGCGGCTGGTCTTCCCGCCGCCGATCTGAAGTACTTCCAGCAGACCACCGGCTACTACCTGGCATTGGCATCGGGTCGCATCGACGCGTATGTGGGCCCCAATCCCACAGCGGTGTTTCATTCCCAGGCGACCGGACAGACCAAGCTGGTCGGCACATTCTCCGGCGCGGGGGAGGCGCTGCAGGGGGAGATCGCGGTCCTGATCAAGAAGGACAATGGGCTGGTTCGGGCTGTCGCGGACGCCATCAATCACGCCATAGCCGACGGCACGTATCGTAAGGTGTTGCAGCGCTGGGGATTGGAGAACGAGGCTGTCGCCAAGTCGGAGATCAACCCCCGCGGACTACCCAGGCAAGGATGACATGACGGCGTGTGAGGATCTGCTGCAGTTTGTGACGGTGGAGCAGCAGGATCCGCTGGCCGCCCCGCTGCTGGCCGAGCTGGCGGTGGAGTACAGCACCCGATACGGCGGGACCCTGGACGAGCACCACGAGTTCCTGGTCAACTACCCGGCCGCGCACTTCACGGCTCCCGACGGTGGTCTGCTGATCGGGGTACAGGGCGGTACTGCCGTGACCGGTGGCGCCTTCCAGCGATATGACGCCGACACCGCTGAACTCAAACGCATCTGGACGTCCAGCGCCCATCGCCGTCAGGGTCTGGCGGGGCGCACCCTGGCTGCACTGGAACAGGAGATTCGCAGCCGCGGGTATCGGCGCATCTACCTCACCACCGGTCCCCGCCAGCCCGAGGCCAAGGCGCTGTACCTGTCTGCGGGGTACCGGCCGCTTTATGACCAGACGCTGTCCGCGGACGAGGTCGGTATCCATCCGTTCGAGAAGGACCTGTAGGCGGCCCTGGCTGGGCACAGAGAACCGAATGGCTTTTCCTTCAAGGTGAGATAAACGCCTTCGTCACGCGGTTCGTGGACGTTGAACATGCCGTGACGACACTGCTCGGATTGGCTCTGGACGGGTACGGATGGCATCCGAGCGCGGATCAGCACACCGGCAGCCCCTTGACCGGAAAGTACTGGACCGAGCAGGTCCAGCACGCCGAACACGGGCTGCTGGATTTCGTGACGTTCGAAGACTCATTCGCCCGCACTCCCGGCGGACGCCTGGACGCGATACTGACCGCCGCACGCGTAGCCCCGGTGACCACACGTATCGGGCTCATCCCCATCGCACCGGCCACCCACAATGAGCCCTTCCACCTCTCCAAGTCGATAGCCACCCTCGACATCGTGTCCGGTGGCCGCGCCGGCTGGCAGGTGACCATCGCTGATACCGAGGATGAGGCCGACGTTTTCGGCCGCACGAAGGTGCTCTCGCTGCATGACCTGTTGGAGGAGGCCGCCGACTCCGTGGAGGTGGTACGGCGGTTGTGGGACAGCTGGGAGGATGACGCCGAGATCCGAGACCTGGCGACGGGGCGGTTCATCGACAGGGACAAGCTGCATTACACCGACTTCGGGGGCCGCTTCTTTTCGGTGAAGGGCCCGTCCATTACGCCCAGATCCCCGCAGGGGCAGTCGGTGGTCGCGGCACTCGCCCGCAGCCGTCCCGGACAGGCATTCGCCGCGAAGAATGCGGACCTCGTCTTCGTCACCCCGCACGACGGCGCCTCTGCCGCCGAGATCCCCGCCCGCCTGCACAACACGGCAGGTCACCGCACCATCAAGGTGCTCGCAGATCTGGTGGTCTCCTTTGGCCGGGAGGACGAGTTCCATTCGGATGCAGCCATATTCACCGGCCAGGCGCCGGAACTGGCCGATCTCATCGCCCAATGGCACGAATGGGGTATCGACGGTGTGCGCCTGCGGCCCGCGATCAACGCGCTCGACATTCCCGTCATAGTTGACGAACTCGTGCCCCTTCTTCAGGCCCACCACGGGTTCCGCACCGAGTATGAAAACGGAACCCTGCGCGCACGGCTCGGCCTGCCTACCGCCACCAACCGCTACGCAAGGAAGTCGGCATGAACGTCCCACTCTCGGTTCTCGACCTGTCCCCGGTCAGCGAAGGATCGGATGCCGCGACGGCGCTGCGTAATTCGATCGACCTGGCCCAGCATGCCGAGCAATGGGGCTACCGGCGCTACTGGCTCGCCGAGCACCACTTCGTGGCGGTCGCGAGCACCGTTCCCGCACTGGTCATCGCGCATATCGCTGCCGCTACCCGTCGGATCCGGGTAGGTGCCGGTGCCGTCCAGGTTGCCTCGACCACGGCCGCCGCGGTGGTGGAGAGTTTCGGCATCCTCGATGCGCTCTACCCGGGGCGTATCGACCTGGGACTCGGGCGCACGGGCCATCGCATCAGGGACCGGCTTGCCGGAAATGAGCAGAAGCCCGAACCTGCCCCCGCCCATGAGGTGGATGGGCTGTTCATCCCGCAGGCACCGACGGAGTTCGGCATCAAGGACAACCCGAAGCTGCGGGCCACCGCCGCTGCCCTGCAGCAGCCGGGCGCACAGATCGCCGATTTCGATCAGCAGGTGTCCGATATCCAGGCATTTCTGGACGGTACATATGTCAGTCCGGAAGGTGTTGCGCTGCATATCCGTCCGGGCGAGGGCGCCGATCTGCCGCTGTGGCTGTTCGGTTCCAGCAAGGGCGAATCGGCTCAGGTGGCGGCGCGGCGCGGTCTGCCCTTCGTGGCGAACTACCACGTCACCCCCTGGTCCACCCTGGAGGCCATCGAGGCGTACCGCGAGGCGTTTCAGCCCTCCGCGGCGCTGGCCGAGCCGTACATCATCGTCTCGGCGGACGCCGTGGCCGCCGACGACGAGCAAACCGCGCGTCATCTCACCAGCACCTTTGGTCGTTGGGTGCACTCGATCCGATCGGGGCATGGCGCCATTGCGTATCCCGACCCCGATGGTGCACAACCACTTACCGATGAGGAGCGCCGTCAGTCGGAAGATCGGGTCGTTACCCAGTTCGTCGGCGATGCGGGCCAGGTCGCTGAGCGGCTCGACACCCTGGCCAGGGTCACCGGTGCCGACGAACTGGTGGTCACCTCCATCACTCACCGGCACGAAGACCGGCGCAGGTCCTATGAACTCATCGCCAAGGAATGGGGGCTGATCTGATGAGCGCCCCGTCGGATCCGATTCAGGTTCGGGAAGGCAAGGACCGCAAGCCCATTCACCTGGCTGCGCATTTTCCGGGAGTCAACAACACCACGGTGTGGTCTGATCCCGCCTCGGGAAGTCAGATCGATTTTTCCTCCTTCGTGCATCTGGCCCGCACTGCTGAGCGTGGACTTTTCGACTTCTTCTTCCTGGCGGAGGGGCTGCGACTGCGTGAGCACCGTGGCCGAATCCATGACCTCGACGTGGTGGGCCGGCCCGATACGTTCACAGTGCTGGCCGCCCTCGGCGCCGTCACCGAACGGCTTGGGCTGGTGGGCACCATCAACACCACCTTCAACGAACCCTTCAATGTGGCAAGGCAATTCGCTTCTCTGGACCATCTCTCGGACGGACGGGCCGGCTGGAACATGGTCACCTCGTCCGACGCCTTCACAGGCGAGAACTTCCGGCGCGGCGGCTTCCTGGACCACGCCGACCGGTACCACCGGGCCGAGGAGTTCATCACCGTGGCACGCAAGTTCTGGGACAGCTGGGACGAATCGGGTGAGCCGCGACTGGTCAACCATCGGGGTGCGCAGTTCACCGTCCGTGGTGTGCCCACCGCGCCGGCATCTCCGCAGCGGCATCCGGTGCTGCTGCAGGCCGGGGATTCGGCCGACGGGCGTGACTTCGGCGCCAAGCATGCCGACGCGCTGTTCACCATCCACTCCTCGATTCCCGCAGGGCAGAAGTACTACGCGGACGTCAAGGCCCGTGCGGTCGCGCACGGCCGAAACCCGGATCAGCTCAAGGTATTTCCCGGAGTCACCTACGTCCTGGGCGACACCGAGCAAGAGGCCATCGAGAAGGCCGCCTACATCAGGGACCAGCAGGTGGGCCCGCAGACGGCCCTTGCCTATCTGGAACAGGTCTGGGGCCGCGACCTGTCCGGATACGACCCGGATGGTCCCTTGCCGGATGTCGAGCCCACCGGAGATGACTCGATCACCCGGGGGAAGGCGCGCCACGGCGACCCGCGGGAGATTGCCGCGAAGTACCGGGAGCTTGCGGAGGCCAAGAACCTGTCGATCCGCGAGCTGATCAAGGAGGTCACCTCGCGCCAGCAGTTCATCGGTACCCCCGCTCAGGTCGCGGCGGAGGTCGACCGCTACATCCAGGCCGATGCCTGCGATGGATTCATCCTGGTCCCGCACCTGACCCCGGCCGGCCTCGATGACTTCGTGGACACCGTGGTGCCGCTGCTACAGGAACGCGGTGCCTTCCGCAGCGAGTACGAACACGAGACGCTGCGCGAACACCTGGGACTGGACCCCATCTCTGGTGCGAGTGTCGACTTTCCACGCGAAACCGCGAGTGCGTAGCGCGCGAGAATCCGGCCTTCGGCGCTAGGTGCGCAGGGCGATCTCGACCGCGTCGCGCAGTGACCCCGTCCAGGCCGGGCCATGCCCCGGAGCCAGCACATCGGCGTCCACCTCGGCCAGGGCCTGCGCACTGCGACGTGCCTGTTCCATGTCCTTGGTGAATGGAGTGGGCAGCAGCTGAGGTCCCGAACGGCTCGCGATCGGGTGCCCGGTGATGATGGCATCTCCGACCACCAGCACGTGACCGGCGACCAGGAACGAGCAGTGACCTCCGGAGTGACCGGGGGTCGGGATGGGGACGGGTGCACCCGGTAGATCCGCGAGCTCGGGCCCGAGCGGAGCCGCCGTCGGAATGCCGTCACGGACCCCGGCTCCCAGCCGCATCGCGTGGATGACCCACGGCAGCCATCCGGGCCGCCACAGGTGCAGCACCACCTTGAAGGGCTCGGCCTGATCCACATAGTCGCGCCGCACATTGCCCAGCTCTGCGTTGTGGGCATACACGGGGACACCGTGTTCGGCGGCCCACCAGATCGCCGTCCCCATGTGGTCGATGTGCCCGTGCGTGAGCACCACGGCGCGTACGTCCTGTGGCTTGTGTCCCAGCGCCGCAATGGATTTCAACACGTCATCGCGATCGCCCGGGTAGCCGGAGTCGAACAGCGCGACTCCCGAATCGTCCGATGCGATCACCCAGTTGACCGCCTCTCCGTTGACCACATGCACGGCGTCGCTGACCTGGGTGATCTCGACCATGAAATAGAGAGTAATGAGTCCTTGGTTAGGGTGGTTGGAGAACTTGCGATGAGCGGTAAGCACCCTTGAGGCGAGGAGCGCGCGGATGGCACGGGAACTGAAGCTGGGATACAAGGCATCGGCGGAGCAGTTCGCGCCGCGTGAGCTCGTCGAGTTGGCGGTCGCCACCGAGTCGCACGGTTTCGACAGTGCGACCGTGAGTGATCATTTCCAGCCGTGGCGATACAACGGTGGTCACGCGCCGTTCTCGCTGGCCTGGATGACGGCCGTCGGCGAGCGCACCCAGCGCCTGCAGCTCGGCACCTCGGTGCTGACCCCCACCTTCCGGTACAACCCGGCGGTCACCGCACAGGCCTTCGCCACCATGGGGTGTCTGTACCCGGGCCGCATCTTCCTGGGTGTCGGCACTGGTGAGGCGCTCAACGAGATCGCCACCGGGTTCATCGGTGAATGGCCGGAATTCAAGGAGCGCTTCGCACGGCTGCGCGAGTCGGTCCGGCTCATGCGCGAACTGTGGACCGGTGAGCGCGTTGATTTTGAGGGTGATTACTACCGCACCCAGGGTGCTGCCATCTACGACGTGCCCGAGGGTGGCATCCCCGTCTACATCGCCGCCGGCGGCGCCGTCGTCGCCAAGTACGCGGGGCGTGCCGGCGACGGATTCATCTGCACCTCCGGCAAGGGCGAGGAGCTGTACAAGGACAAGCTCATCCCCGCCGTCAAGGAGGGGGCGGCACTGGCCGAGCGCAACTTCGACGACATCGACCGGATGATCGAGATCAAGATCTCCTACGACCCCGATCCGGAGAAGGCGCTGGAGAACACCCGCTTCTGGGCGCCGCTGTCGCTGACTCCCGAGCAGAAGCACAGCATCCATGACCCCATCGAGATGGAGCGCGCCGCCGACGAGTTGCCCATCGAACAGGTGGCCAAGCGCTGGATCGTTGCCTCCGACCCGGACGAGGCGGTCGCCAAGGTCGCCGATTACGTGGGCTGGGGCCTGAACCACCTGGTGTTCCACGCACCCGGACACGACCAGAAGCGGTTCCTGGAGCTGTTCAAGAACGATCTTGAGCCTCGTCTCCGTAAGCTGGGATGAGCGCTTACGCGAAGACCGTTAGGTACAGATGAGTTCCCTAGTTCGTCGCTTTATCGATGCGGTCAACACCGTGCCGGTGATGGCCTTGAACGTGCCCGGACTGCGCAGCTTGGCGGGCCGCTACTTCACCGTCGTCACCTACACCGGCCGCCGATCGGGGCAGATCTTCAGCACGCCGGTGAACTACTGGCGTTCGGGAGATGACATCGTGATCTGGGTCGGCATCCCCGAAAGCAAGAAATGGTGGCGCAATTTCCTCGGAGAGGGCAGGCCGCTGCAGCTCCGGCTCAACGGAGTTGATGTGCCCGGTTACGGAATCGCACGCAAAGACGACAGCGGCCGCGTGACGGTCACTGTTCGTCTTGGCGAGAGCTCCTAGAGCGAAGTCGGCGAGCCGATAGGGTCAGGTCATGCATGACGACCGGCGAATTGTCGAGGACCGCATTCGGCGTTTCGTCGATAAGCGGCTGAACTGCGCCATCTACGTCGATTCGGCGCCGCTGACACTGACGGCGTGGACCGCACCGGGGGAGCCGGTGCCATTCGCCGAGGCGGCGTCGCAGGAATTCACCGAGATCACTCCCGGGACGCCCTGGGGACCACCCTGGTCGACGATGTGGCTGCACGTGACCGGAACCGTTCCGGAGCGGTGGCGCGGTCGGTCCGAGGGTGCCCCGGAGATGAGGGTCGAACTCGGCTTCACCGGCGGGCCGGGCTTCAACGCCGAGGGGTTGGTGTACCGGCCCGACGGCACCGTGGTGAAGGGCATCGCGCCGCGCAACGCGTTCGTGCCCATCGACGATCCGGACGCCCCGGTGGACTTCTACATCGAGGCCGCCGCCAACCCGGACATCGGCAAGCATTTCTGGTCGCCAATGCCATTGGGAGACAAGGCTACTTCCGGTGATGAGGCGCTGTACCGGCTGGGTGGTATCGACCTTGCGCTGCGCGACCTGAACCTGTGGGGGCTGCAGCAGGACATCGCCACCCTGGACGGGTTGATGCATACGCTCCCCGAGGATCTGCCGCGCCGCCACGAGATTCTGCGCGCGCTGGAACGCATGGTGGACACGGTGGATCCCGAGGATCTTGCGGGTACCGCGGCTGACGGACGTGCCGAACTCGCCGACGTGCTGGCGCGCCCCGCATATGCCAGTGCCCATCGGATCACCGCCGTCGGGCACGCTCATATCGACTCGGCGTGGCTGTGGCCGGTGCGTGAGACGGTCCGTAAGTGTGCACGGACCTTCTCGAACATGGTCGACCTGATGGACCGGCATCCAGACTTCCGATTCGCCTGCTCCTCGGCGCAGCAGTACGCGTGGATCAAGGACAAGTACCCCACCCTGTTTGCTCGCATCAAGGAGAAAGTTGCTGCGGGACAGTTCATTCCGGTGGGCGGCATGTGGGTTGAGGCCGATACGAACATGCCCGGCGCGGAGGCGATGGCCCGCCAGTTCGTGGCGGGCAAGCAGTTCTTCCTCGACGAGTTCGGGATCGACACCCCAGAGGTGTGGCTGCCCGACTCGTTCGGCTATTCCGCGGCGATGCCCCAGATCGTCACCGCCGCAGGTTCGGAATACTTTTTGACACAGAAGATTTCGTGGAACTCGGTCAACCGGATGCCGCATCACACCTTCATCTGGGAAGGGATCGACGGCACCGGGGTGTTCACGCATTTCCCGCCCGTCGACACCTACAACTCCGATCTGGGCGGCGGCGACCTCGCGCATGCGCAGCGCAACTACCGCGACTCCGGGGCGGGCACCATGTCGCTGGTGCCCTTCGGCTACGGAGACGGGGGCGGCGGCCCCACCCGCGAAATGCTGGCCTACGCCACGCGAAAGCGGTCGCTGGAAGGCTCACCCACGGTGGCCCTGGGTACCCCGGCGGAGTTTTTTGCCGCCGCCCAAGCCGAGTACGCCAACCCGCCGCGCTGGTCCGGTGAGCTCTACCTGGAGCTGCACCGCGGCACGTACACCTCGCAGGCGAACACCAAGCAGGGCAACCGCCGCAGCGAGCACTTGCTGCGCGAGGCAGAGCTGTGGGCGGCGACGGCAGCGGTGCACGCCGGATACGAGTACCCGTACGACGAGCTGGACGAGACCTGGAAGCTGGTGCTGCTGCAGCAGTTCCACGACATCCTGCCCGGCAGCTCCATCGCCTGGGTGCATCGGGACGCTGAACGGAACTACGCGGCGATCGCGACGAGGCTGGAAGCCATCATCGAATCCGCGACGCGCACCCTGGCGGGCCAGGGTGACCGCAGACTGGCCTTCAATGCTGCGCCGCACGATCGCGACGGGGTACCCGCGCTGGGCGCCGCTGTCGCCGATCAGCCCACCTCCGTCACTCCCGTGACGAGTGACGGAGGGTTCCTGCTGGACAACGGGATTCTGGCGGCCACCTTCGATGCCGACGGTCTGTTGGTCTCCCTCATCGATGCTGCCAGTGGCCGGGAGGCCATGGCGGCGCCGGGGAATCTGCTGCAGTTGCATCGCGATACGCCGAACCAGTGGGACGCCTGGGATATCGACGGCTTCTACCGGAACACCGTCACCAATCTGACGCCGGCGAGCTCGGTTGCCGCCGCGGACGGTGCGCTGGTGATCAAGCGTGAATTCGGCAATTCACATCTTGTGCAACGCATCACGCTGCAGGATGGTGCGCCCGCACTGGACATCGAGATCGATATCGACTGGCACGAGTCCGAGAAGCTGCTCAAATTGGCGTTCCCGTTCGACGTGCAGGCCGACCGATCGGCGTCGGAAACCCAGTTCGGCCATGTGTATCGTCCCACGCACGCCAACACCTCGTGGGACGAAGCCAAGTTCGAGATCTGTGCGCACCGCTGGGTGCATGTGGGCGAATCCGGATACGGCGTGGCAGTGGCCAACGATTCGACCTACGGACACGACATCAGCAGACGTGGCACCACCACCGTGGTGCGGATGTCCCTTTTACGCGCGCCGCTCTTCCCGGATCCCGATTGCGATCAGGGACATCACCGATTGAGGTTCTCGGTACGCCCCGGCGCGACGATCGGCGACGCCGTCGAGCAGGGATACCGGCGCAACCTGGACACGAGGGTCGTCGAGGGCGCCGCGGCGAGCATCGAACCTCTTATCAGCCTGGATAACCCGGCCGTCGTCGTGGAATCGGTGAAGCTGGCCAACGACCGCAGCGGTGATCTGATCGTCCGGCTCTACGAGTCGCGCGGTGGACGGGCCGATGTGAGCATCCACGCGAATTTCAGCCACGACGGGGTGGCCGTGACCGATCTGCTGGAACGGCCGATCGAGTATCCGGATGCGATCAAACTCTGGGTCAACGATATTCAACTGACATTGCGTCCGTTCAAGATTCTGACGCTGCGATTCACTCGTGTAGGAAGGCGTGCATGACCGAGGCTAGAGGATTGAAGGCGTCCAGTATCTACATTGCCTCACCCGAAGGTGATACCGGAAAGTCCACCGTCGCACTGGGTGTGATGCATCGGCTGGCCGCCTCGGTGGCACGCGTGGGCGTGTTCCGCCCCATCGCGCGGTCCGGGGAGAGTGTGGACTACATCCTGGAACTGCTACTGGAGCAGAGCACCGCCGACATCGCCTATGAGGACTGTCTGGGCGTCTCGTACCACGATCTCCATCAGGATCCAGATGCGGCGATCGCCCAGATCGTCGACAGGTACCACGCGGTCGCGGAGCGCTGTGATGCCGTAGTGATTGTCGGCAGCGACTACACCGACGTCGCGAGTCCCAGTGAGCTGAGTACCAACGCCCGCATCGCGGTCAATCTTGGCGCACCGGTTCTGTTGACCATCAAGGGATTCGGTCGAAATCCGGACGAGGTGGCGGCCCTTGCCGAGGTCTGTCTCGGCGAGCTCAAGGTGCAGCGTGCGCACACCGCCGCCATTGTGGCCAACCGGTGTAATCCCGATCAGCTGGACGAGGTGCGCCAGGCGTTATCGCGTTTCGACAAGCCTGCCTGGGTGCTGCCCGAGGTACCGCTGCTGGTCTCGCCGTCGGTAGAAGAGCTCATGAAAGCGGTGAAGGGCTCGTTGGTCAGCGGGGACGAGGCACTACTGTCCCGCGAGGCCACCAGCTTCATGGTGGCGGGCATGACCGCCGAGCACTGTTTGGAGCGCCTGCAAGAGGGGCAGGCCGTCATCTTCCCCGCCGACCGATCCGATGTGCTGCTGGCGGTGGCGAGCGCGCATGTGGCGGAAGGATTTCCATCGCTGTCCGCGATCATCCTCAACGGCGGACTGAAGCTGCACCCACGGATCGCCGACCTGGTGGACGGGATCGGGCTGCGGTTGCCGATCATCGAGACGGATTCGGGCACGTTCGAGACCGCGAGCGCCGCAGCGCATGCCCGCGGCCGGGTCACGGTGGCCTCGGCCCGCAAGATCGACACCGCGCTAGCGCTGATGGATCGATATGTTGATGGCGCGGATCTCATCGCGCAGCTGGCCATTCCGATTCCCTCGGTCACCACGCCGCAGATGTTCGAGTATCAGCTGCTGGATCGGGCGCGGGACAACCGTAAGCGCATCGTGCTCCCGGAGGGCGACGACGACAGGATCCTCAAGGCGGCCGGGCGGCTGCTGCAGCGCCAGGTCGCAGATCTGACAATCCTGGGTGAAGAGGCGGAAATTCGTTCCCGCGCAGCCGAGCTGGGCGTGGACATCTCGAATGCCCTGGTGGTCAGCCCCAAGACCAGTGAGCTCGCCGAGCAGTTCGCGGGCCAGTACTTCGAGCTGCGCAAGCACAAGGGCATGACTCCTGATCGTGCGCGCGAGATCATGCGTAACGTCTCGTACTTCGGCACCATGCTGGTGTACAACGACATCGTCGACGGCATGGTGTCGGGCGCGGTGCACACCACCGCGCACACGATTAGGCCAGCGTTCGAAATCATAAGGACGACGTCCGGTGTTTCTACAGTGTCCAGCATCTTCCTGATGTGCCTGGCCGACCGGGTACTGGCCTACGGCGACTGCGCCATCGTGCCCGACCCCACCTCCGAGCAGCTGGCCGATATCGCCATCTCCTCGGCGCGCACGGCCGCCCAGTTCGGCATCGATCCGCGGGTCGCGATGCTGTCCTACTCGACGGGAAACTCGGGTAGCGGTGCCGAGGTCGAAAAGGTTCGTATCGCAACCGAATTGGTTCGTACCAGGCAGCCCGAGCTGCTGGTCGAGGGTCCCATCCAGTACGACGCGGCAGTGGAGCCCTCGGTGGCGGCCACCAAGATGCCCGACTCCCCGGTTGCCGGACGCGCGACGGTGCTGATTTTCCCTGACCTCAACACCGGGAACAACACCTACAAGGCGGTGCAACGCAGCGCCGGGGCCATCGCCATCGGGCCTGTGCTGCAGGGCCTGCGCAAACCCATCAATGATCTCTCCCGCGGTGCTCTGGTGGAGGACATCGTCAACACGGTCGCGATCACCGCGATCCAGGCCCAGGACCTGACCCGATGAGCGCGGTACTGGTCCTGAACTGCGGCTCGTCTTCGGTGAAATACCAGCTCATCGAACCGGATTCGGGCCGGGTGGACGCGCACGGGCTGGTGGAGCGCATCGGTGAAGAGCCGGTCCGCAATCACGAAGAGGCACTGCGGCTGGTTTTCGACTCCATCAACACCGACGACGTGGTGGTGGTGGGCCATCGTGTGGTGCACGGCGGACAGAAGTTCCACGAGCCGACGGTGCTCGACGACGCCGTGGTCGCGCAGATCGCGGAGCTGTCGTCACTGGCGCCGCTGCACAACCCGGCCGGTGTGCAGGGCATCGAGGTGGCCCGGCGCCTGCTGCCCGATGTGCCGCAGGTGGCGGTGTTCGACACCGCGTTCTTCTACAGTCTGCCGCCAGCGGCGGCCACCTATGCGCTCGATCGTGAGGTCGCCGAGCGATACGGCGTGCGGCGCTATGGATTCCACGGCACCTCGCATCAATACGTGTCACAGCAGGCCGCCGGCTACCTGGGGCGCGCGTACGCCGACATCAACCAGATCGTGCTGCACCTGGGCAACGGCGCATCGGCGTCGGCGATCCTGCATGGCCGCGCCGTGGAGACCTCGATGGGCCTCACTCCGCTGGAGGGCCTTGTGATGGGCACCCGCACCGGCGATATCGACGCTGGCATCGTGTTCCATCTGGCGCGCCACGGCATGAGCATCGATGAGATCGACACGGTGTTCAACCGCCGTTCCGGCATGCTCGGACTGTGCGGGGCCAACGATTTTCGTGAAATTCATCGGCTGATCGAGGCGGGAGACGCATCGGCGCAGCTTGCGTACAACGTTTATGTGCACCGGCTGCGCAAGTACATTGGCGCCTACATCGCGACATTGGGTGGCGCCGATGTCATCTCCTTCACCGCCGGGGCGGGCGAGAACGACGCAGTGCTGCGTGCCGATGCCATGGCCGGACTCGAAGTGCTTGGCATCGAGATCGATCCGGAACGAAACCTGTTGCGGTCCAGCGAGATTCGCCGCATCTCCACCGATGGATCCCGGGTGACGGTGCTGGTGGTGCCCACCAACGAGGAACTGGCCATCGCCAGGGCGGCGGTGGGGGCGGCCTTAGAGCAGTGAGGTCGGCCGGGTGGCGTTGGCCAGATCCACCAGCGCGTAACGGTGGGCGCGCTCGGTGGCCCGGCGGGCCAACGCCCGCAGGCTCCGCTCAACACCTTGGCGCAGGCCGCGTTTGGTGAACGGGACACCCAGGATGTGGTGTCCGGTCGAATGATTGGTCTTGATCCAGTCCAGCGCCGTCCCGAGCACCAGCGCGCGGATCTGCAGTACACGCGGTTCCGTCTCGGGTAGTGCTTCCACCCTGCGGGCCGCCTCGCGGATGTCGTCCTCGGTGACCTCGGTGAGTGTGCGACCCGAGAGCAGGGTGACGGCACTGGTGAGACGCGCGGTGGTGAAATGGCGCGACGTGGGGGGCACGTTATCGAGCATGCGTACCGCCTCGGCGCGTTCCCCGCGGGAGGCCAGGGTGCGAGCCAGCCCGTATCCCGCGGAGATGACGCTGTTGTCGGTGGACCAGACGGTGCGGTAGAAGTCGAGGTTCTTCTCGTCATTGGCAAGTTCGGCGGTGGCGGCAAGTGCCATCTTGGGGGCGATCTCACCGGGCAAGAAGTCCAGAACGGCGGTGAAATGCTTTGTGGCTTGGTCGTAGTCACCGTTGAGAAGGGCCGCCATGCCGCGGTACCAGGTCAGTCGCCACGGGGTGCCCACCCGGTCCTCGAGCTGATCCAGCTTGCTGTTGGCCTTGGCGACATCGCCCAGATCGAGGAGTGCGCGTGCCTCCATCAGGGGCAGCTCCATCGATTCGGTCAGATCCACCCCGTCGGCGTCGATTCGGCCCAGGCGGGCGGCCTTCAAGGATTCGAGGGTCTGTATCGGCTGGCTCAGTACGGTTGCCTGCAGGATGGCGGCACCCACGTCTGTGGGGTCGAGAAGCGGAACCTGAAGAGCTGTCACGATATCCGGCGCCGTCAGGCTCGGCGGGTGAGCCAGCCCGTCGACGTAGACGTCGGTGTGGGCTACCAGCAGGTCGACCCCGAAGGTGGACCGGGACGGGCTGAACAGGGTGGACATGCCCGGGCGTGGTGTGCCCGAGTCCAGCGCCACCACCTCGCGCAGTACTCCCACCAGCTGAGTGGCCATCTCCTCGGCGCTGCCGAACCGTGCGGTGGGGTCGGGATCGATGGCCCGGCGCAAAAGGCGGTGATACGAGTCGTACTTGGCGAGCACCGGATCTTCGTTGGGCAGCCCGTCCTTGTATCGGCCCTTGCGGGTGGGCATGCGCAGGGTCAGCGCCGCGAGGGTGCGTCCCACCGTGTAGATATCCGACGCGACAGTGGGGCCGGTCCTGGAGATTTCGGGTGCCTGGTAGCCGGGAGTTCCGTACAGGTTGCCGTAGGCATTTACCGCGGCCACCGCGCCCAGGTCGATGAGTTTGAGCTGCTCCTCGGTGACCATGATGTTCTCGGGCTTGAGGTCGTTGTAGGTGAGCCCAACCGAGTGCAGAAAGCCCAGCGCGGGAAGAATTTCCAGCATGTAGGCAATGGCCTGTGCGACGGGTAGGGCCTTGCCCTTGGGCTGTTTGAGCGAGGTGCCGCCGACGTACTCCATCACGATGTATCCGACCGGATTCCCGTGCTGGTCGGGGTGTTCGACGAAGTTGAAGATCTTCACGATCGAGGGGTGCGCCACCTCGGCGAGGAATCGCCGCTCGGCCATCGCGATGTTCTGTGCTTCGGCGTCGCCGGAATGCACTAGACCCTTGAGCACCACCGGACGGTCGTTGACGTTGCGGTCCACCGCGAGGTAGATCCATCCCAGACCGCCATGGGCGATGCAGCCCTTGATGGCGTACTGCCCGGCAATCACATCGCCGGGATTCAGCTGCGGCAGAAAGGAAAAGGTGGACCCACAGGCCGGGCAGGTGCCCTCACTGCAGGCGGGGCCATCCTCCGTGGAGCGGCCCACCGGTTTACCGCAGTTCCAGCAGAATCGTTTGGACTCTTCGACGACCGGATTGGTCATCAAGGCGGCCAGTGGATCGATTTCCGGAACACGCGGGATCTCGACCAGGCCGCCGCCGAGTCGGCGGGTGGGGGAGAGCCGGACTCGCGTGGTGGTGGCGCGGACCTCTGGCTGTGTGGTGGGTTGGGTTGTGGGCTGGGTGAAATCGGGGGCACGGAACACGGCCTGGGTAGCCATGGGGCGCATCGTGGACGCGGAGTCCGCATCCAGGTCCGCCAGGGATGCGGGCCGCGTGCCCGGACCTTCGTCTTCGTCCGCGTCGTCGACCAGATCCTCTGGGTCTTCCAGGCTGCCGGGATCTTTACTCATCAGTCCCGGTACCTTGCGCTCGGAGGTGCGGGGGCGGGCCCCAGCACGCTCAGCCATTTGCGGTACAAGGCATTCCAGGTGCCGTCGCGCCGGATGCGTTCCAGGGTGCGATTGACGTACCGGACCAGATCGGTGTTCTCCAGCTTCATGCCGATTCCGTACGGCTCATCGCTCATGTTGGGCCCGATGATGTGCAGGTACGGATCCTGGGACATCAGGCCGGCGAGTATCGAGTCGTCGGTACTCACCGCGTCGACCTGGCGTTGTTGCAGTGCCACAAGGCAATCCGCCCACGTCACCACCGACATGATGACCGGCGGCGGGGTGATCTGCGAGAGCCGGTTCAAGGAAGTGGTGCCGCGCGCGGCGCACACCCGTCTGCCGGAGAGGTCCTGTGCGTTGGTGATGCCCGAATCCCTGCTGGTCAGAATCCGTTGGTAGGTCATCAGATAGACGGTCGAGAAATTGACCTCCTTGCGCCGTGCGCAGGTGATGGTCATGGTCTTCACCACGATGTCGACGGTCGAGTTCTTCAATGCCGCGATGCGATCTGCCGAGGACAGAATCCGGTACTCCACCCGCTCGGGGGTGCCGAAGATGTCGCGAGAGATCTCCCCGGCGATATCGACATCGAATCCGGTCAGTTCCCCGGTGATCGGGTCGCGGAAGCTGAACAAGTTGCTTCCGATGTCCAGCCCGACGATGAGCCGGCCGCGCCTGCGGATCGCCGCGACCGCATCATCGTTGGCGGCCCGGTCGTTGGTGGGCCGCAGACTCGCGGTGGGGTCGCACGAGGTGTCGACCTTGGTCAACGGCGCGAGGTTGGGTTCCTGCTCGGTCATCTCGGCAGGGGTCGGCCTCGGCACGGTGAGCTGTGGCAGTGGAGTGGAGTTCTCGGGCGTCGAGCATCCGGCCAGCATGGTGGCTATGACCGCCACCGCGGCAAGTCTGCGTGCGGTGCCCTGCGTCGCTGTTCTCATCATCGGTACTCGCTCAGCCTCGGCCACAGACCGACTCCCACGCATATCGCGCCGCCCACCGAGAGGATCAACGCGCCCGCAGAGGACAACGTCAACGCGCGTTCGGCATTGAGAACACCCGAGCGGAGTTGGCGGCGGCTGTCCTGAACGCCGTTGCGCAGCGCCGCATCGAGGCTGTCGAAGGCCGGTGTCGAGTCCGATTCGCTGCTGCCCAGTGCCACCTGGGTGGCGGCCTGGTAGTTGCCGACGCCGATGTAGGCGTTGATCCGGTCATCGGCCTGCCGCCACCTGGTGAGCAGCTGCTGCGCCCGCTCCAGGTCCGCGCGGGCAATGGCATCCGGGTTGCTCAGATACTCGCCGATCTTGCGGTCCATCTCGTCGATGCGGTCGTAATAGGACTTCTTGCGCACACTCTCATCGCCGCGGCGGATCAGTGCCAGCGTCTCGTCGGCGCGGGCCTGCTGAGCCGAGATGACCAGTTGAGTGATGGTTTTCAGCGAGTGGGCGCCGCCGTTGCGCGCGTCGGTGCCCAGCGAGGCAGAGACGGCCAGTGCGATACCCACCCAAACCACCATAAGCAGTAGGGCCGCGCCGCCCGCCAGCATGCCGGGATTGATGAGGCGCCGCGTCTGCTTGGACAACCAGCGATGGCCCAGGACCCCACCGATCATGGTGGCCAGCACGATGAGGATCACCGGGAAGGGCACCCGGGTGGATGCGCTGGTTTCCTGATCGACGCGGTTGGACGTTTCCTCGTAGAGGAGCTGCGCGTCCGGAAGGATCGTGTGCTGCATCAGTGCGGAGGCCTCGCTCAGGTACGAGGCGCCGACAGGATTACTGGCCCGATTGTTGGTGCGCGCGGTCTCGACGAGTCCGGTGTAGACCGACAGTTCGGCGTTGATGCGGCTCAGTAGCTCCTGCATCGGCCGGTCGGTGAGACCGCTGGACGCGGCGACGAGTGCGGTCGAGGCATCGGTGATGGCCTGCTCGTACCGTTCACGGACGCCCTGCGGTTCGGTGCCCGCGATGAACGCGGTGGTCGCCGCGGCATCGGCGACCGACAGGGTGCTGTACAGCTGCCCGGCGGAGTACGCCAGCGGCTCGGTGTGGTTGAGCACCGTGCTCAGGGCGAGTTGCCGGTTCTGCACGCTCGCCGAAGTGGCCACCGCGGACAGCACGCCGGCGGTGGCCAGGACGATACCGAGCATCAGAATCTTGCCGGGAGTGGACTTGAGGAACCACCACCACGGATGAGCCGGCACGACGGGGGTTGTCGCGCCGACGGGCTCGGTCGACGGGTGTGCTAACCGCGTCGTCCCGACAGTCACCTCTTACCTTCCTCTCCCGGCCTTAATGGGAAGTCTAAGAGCATATTTAGTCTTAGGTGGCTCTACTGTGGACTCTGTGCGTGGCGACGGTGACGGATGGGTTGTCGCTGACACGGGTGCGCGATTCTGGGGGCGGTTCGGTGCAGCGGGTTTGCTGTTACGCGCACCGCTGGCGAGCGGCCAGCCCGCGGTGCTGCTACAGCACCGGGCCTGGTGGAGTCATCAGGGTGGCACCTGGGCGTTGCCGGGCGGGGCGCGGGACAGCCATGAGTCGGCCGAGCAGGCGGCGGTCCGGGAGGCAGCCGAGGAAGCGGGAATCGAGCCGGGCGCCATGACCATCCGCTCCTCGGTGGTGACCAAACGCATTGACGGCCAGGCGCACTGGACGTACACGACGGTTGTTGCCGATGCTCCCGAGTTGTTGCCCACCGAGGCCAATCACGAGAGCACCGAGCTGCGATGGGTGCCCGAGGAAAAGATCGAGGGAATGCGGTTGCACCCCGGGTTCAAGTCGGCGTGGCCGCTGCTGCGGGTGGTCGCGACGCTGCAGGGGACCTCGAATGGTTTCTCCGGGCCCGGCACCGTCGAGCTCGAGCCCGGGCGCTTCGCCTGGCAACTGCCGTAGCGTTCGGTTATGCGTACCGGATTTCTCCTGATGCTGGCCGTGATCACGAGCGTGCTGATGGGTGCCTGCAGCTCAGAGAAAGCCGAGAGCGGACCGGGCGAGCGCAACGAGGTGGTGGCGACCGCGCTTGCTCGCGTCGAGGCCGACCTGGGTAAACCCGTCAAACTGGACGTGAAGACGTTCAAGAGTGCTGACGACTGGGCACTGGTCGACGGTCAACTGCAGGACACCGGCGGCTCCGATCCCACTCGGTATGAGGTCCTGCTCAGAAAGAACGGCCCGAAGTGGACCATTCTCGAGAGCGTGATCGGGTCCACCGATGCGCAATGGGTGGGCTGGAAGTCGAAGTATCCGGAGGCTCCTGCGCAGATCTGGCCCTGAGGGGTACGCCGAGCGCATACCGGGTGCAGCAGATCTGCGTGGTTTACGTGCGTGCGGTATGCGCGGGGTGAACTAGCTCGCGAAGTGACGCTGCCGCCGCACCAGGATCGACCGACGCGGTGATCGCCCGCACCACGACAATCCGCGACGCTCCGGCCGCGACCACCTCGGGCACCCGCGCCTCGTCGATACCGCCGATCGCGAACCAGGGCTTGGCAGTCCCGAGCGCTGCGGCCATGCTGACAAGTTCGAGACCGGCCGCGGAGCGGCCCGGTTTGGTGGGCGTCGGCCAGCACGGCCCGCAGCAGAAGTAGTCGACCTCGGTATCCAGGGCCGCCTGGCGGGCCTGAGCAGCGTCATGTGTGGACCGGCCGATCAGCACATCCGGACCGACGATCTCCCTGGCGACCGCAAGAGGCAGGTCATCCTGGCCGAGATGCAGGATGTCGGCCCCCGCCGCGCGGGCGATATCGGCACGGTCGTTGACCGCGAACAACGCGCCGTGACGTGCGGCGGCCGCACCGAGAACAGCCAGGTACTCCAGTTCTTCGGTGGGCTCAAGCCGCCCGAACTGCTGCTCGCCGACTGATCCCTTGTCGCGCAGCTGCACGATGTCGACCCCGCCGGCAAGGGCGGCATCCACGAATTCGGCGAGATCGCCGCGCTCGCGGCGCGCGTCGGTACAGAGATAGAGGTGAGCAGACCCAAGCCGGGCCGAACGCGGGTGCATAGTCGAAGACGCTAGCGTTGTAGGTGTAAGTAACGCGGGAGCCCCAGGATGAGCGGGCTGAGAGTGGGCCAACGAATCCGGCCCTGACCGTCCGACCTGATCCGGGTCATGCCGGCGAAGGGAGTGACTCCGATTGTGATGTCGTCTCAACCAGGCTCTGTCGCCGTCATCGGTGGCGGGGTCATCGGGCTTTCCGTGGCACGTGAAGCTGCCCGCCGCGGCTGGCAGGTCACCGTCCACGACGACGGCCGAAAGGGCCCGTCCTGGGTGGCGGGCGGCATGCTTGCGCCCTACAGCGAGGCCTGGCCGGGTGAGGATGACCTGCTGGATCTGGGTATCGAATCCCTCGGGATCTGGCGTGACGGCTTCATCGACGAGGACGTAGCAGGCGCGGTGATCACCGCACGGGGGTCACTTACCGTGGCCGTCGACACGGCCGACGTCGGTGAGCTGAGGACCATGGCGGACTGGCTGGCCGGGCGCGGGCATACCGTTGCCGCGACCACCAATGCCCGCGACATCGAGCCGCTGCTGGCGCAGAACATCCGCCGCGGATTCACCGCGCCCGAAGAACTCGCCGTCGACAATCGCGCGGTGTTGGACGTATTGGCCACCGAATGCGAGGCGCTCGGTGTGCGTAAGGGCCCTGCGGTTACCCACGCCGAAGACGCATCCGCCGATCAGATCGTGATCGCGAACGGGGTGCAGGCGGCAACCCTCGCGAATCTGCCGATTCGTCCGGTAAAGGGCGAGGTACTGCGGCTGCGACGGCGACCCGGCGCGATGCCCCCGCCCGCGAACGTGATCCGGGCCCGGGTACACGGACGCCATGTCTACCTGGTACCCCGGCACGACGGTGTCGTCGTGGGCGCCACGCAGTACGAGCATGGCCACGACACCGCGCCTGCCGTGGCGGGCGTGCGGGATCTGCTCGACGACGCGTGCGCGGTGCTGCCCTGTCTGGGGGAGTACGAATTCGCCGAATGCGCGGCGGGTCTGCGCCCGATGACCGATGACAATCTGCCCATGGTGGGCAGGATCGACGATCGGACTCTCGTGGCCGCCGGTCATGGCCGCTCGGGATTTCTCCTCGCGCCGTGGACGGCGAAGACGATCGGGGTGGTGCTTGACGGAGGCCAGCCGCCGGATGCCGTCGATCCCCGCCGGTTTGAGAAGGCACATAGTCAGGAGGCCCGATGAACATTCAGGTAAATGGTGATGCGCGCGAGGTCACCGAGGGTGCCAACATCTGGCAGCTGCTCGACCAACTGGGCTTTCCCGAGTGCGGTATCGCGGTGGCTATCAACCACACCGTCGTGCCCAAATCCGATTGGGACACCACGGTTTCCGACGGTGCCCTGGTCGAAGTCGTCACCGCGGTGCAAGGGGGGTAGCTGCTGTGGTTAGTGCAGACGAACCGCTGTGTATCGCGGGCCGCTCATTCGGTTCGCGGCTCATCATGGGCACCGGTGGCGCCGCGAATCTCTCGATTCTGGAAAGGGCACTGCTGGCGTCCGGGACCGAGCTGACCACCGTCGCGATCCGGCGGGTAGATGCTTCCGGGGGCACTGGAGTGCTGGATCTGCTCAAGCGACTCGACATCATGCCGTTGCCCAACACCGCGGGATGTCGCGGCTCCGCCGAGGCCGTGCTGACCGCGCAACTGGCCCGTGAGGCGCTGGAGACCAACTGGATCAAGTTGGAGGTGATCGCCGACGAACGCACGCTTCTTCCCGATGCCGTGGAGTTGGTGCGTGCAGCCGAGCAACTCGTCGACGACGGGTTCGTGGTACTGCCTTACACGACCGACGATCCGGTGCTGGCCCGCAGATTGGAAGATGTGGGATGCGTCGCGGTGATGCCACTCGGAGCACCCATCGGCACCGGGTTGGGCATCACCAACACACATAACATCGAGATGATTGTGGCGGCCGCCGGAGTGCCGGTGATCCTGGACGCGGGAATCGGCACCGCCAGCGATGCCGCGCTCGCGATGGAACTCGGCTGCGATGCCGTGCTGCTCGCGACGGCCGTGACCCGCGCCGCCGATCCCGAACGCATGGCCGCGGCCATGGCAGCAGCCGTAACCGCCGGGCACCTCGCGCGTCACGCCGGCCGCATACCCCGTCGATTTTGGGCGCAGGCCTCCAGTCCGGCACCGGACGGACCCCCAGTGCAATAGCTGGCATAGTGGGCCGCATGATCGAACTGCGGTCGCTGACCAAGGTCTATGGGCAGACCCCGGCGGTCGATGACCTCTCGGTAACCATCGAGCCGGGCGTCGTGACCGGGTTCCTGGGACCCAATGGGGCAGGTAAGTCGACGACGTTGCGCATGATCGTCGGGCTGGCTCGCCCGACGTCCGGGACCGCGACTATCGGTGGCAAGCAGTATCACGAGATCGACCATCCGCTGCGCGAGGTTGGGGCGCTGCTGGATCCCAAGCAGTTTCACCCCAATCGGACGGCGCGTAACCACCTGAGGTGGATCGCCGCTGCCAATGACATTCCTTCCCGGCGGGTGGACGAAGTGCTGGAGATGGTCGGGCTGACCGATGTGGCCGGTCGTCATGCCGGCACCTTCTCCCTGGGTATGTCGCAGCGCCTGGGCATTGCCGTGGCACTGCTCGGCGATCCCCAGGTATTGCTGTTCGATGAGCCGGTCAACGGCCTGGACCCCGAGGGCATCCATTGGATTCGGACTCTGATGCAGAGTCTGGCCGCACAGGGCCGCACGGTGCTGGTCTCCAGTCACCTGCTTTCTGAAATGGCCAACACGGCAGACCAATTGGTGGTCATCGGCCGCGGCCGGCTTATCGCGGCGACATCTATGCATGAGTTCGTCAGTCGGGCCGGTGCCGATGTGGTGCGGGTGCGCAGTCCTCAGCTCGAGACCTTGCGCACGGCGGCAGAGGAAAGTGGCTTCTCGGTGCACGTTTCGGAACATGGTGGAGAGGCAAGCGTGCTGGAAATCAGCGGTGCTCTTATCGAACAGGTCGGCGAGCTTGCGGCACGTCGTGGCGTCACGTTGTACGAACTTTCCCCGCAACGGGTTTCGTTGGAGGACGCGTACCTGTCGCTGACCGATGATGCCGTGCAGTACCGCAGCCAGGTGTCTGCGGACGCGGTGACGGACGCGGAGGGTGTTCGCTGATGGGCGTTATCGCGGCCGAGCGGATCAAGGTATCCACCTCGCGTTCTGCGGTGTGGTGCAGCCTGCTTGCCCTGGCCTTGGGTTTGGGATTAGCGGGCCTGCAGGGCGGATCGGCCTCTGTGTACGCGCCGATCAGCCCTGGTGATGCCGCGGGCGGTGCGACCGTCGTGGGGGTGCCGCTGCTGATGGTGCTCGCCGCGATGACGGTGACCAATGAGAATCGAACCGCAATGGTGCGAAACACCTTTCAGGCCTCGCCCAACAGGTTGTCGGTAATTGGCGCCAAGGCCCTGGTCGCGGGGGTCTGGGTGGCAGTGGTCACCGCGGTCACCACGCTGACCTCGATCGTGCTGGTGCGCGCCATGGCCGGACCGGTGGCGGGTGCGAATTTGACGCTCGACAGTGCCGGCGTGTGGAACACGATTGGTTCGGTGAGCGTGTACGCGTTCTTGTGTGCCGTACTCGCGGTGGCGGTAGGTGTGTTGCTGAAGCACACCGCGGGTGCTGTTGCGGTGCTGCTGTTGTGGCCGACGGTGCTTGAGTTGATGCTGGGCTGGCTCACTGATGCCGGAAAGGCGTTGCAGCCCTTCCTTCCTTTCGCGAACGGAATCAGGTTTACCGGTGTGCCGTGGTACACCTCCGACGGTGTGCGCTTCGTTTGGGGCACCACCGGCTCTCTCATCTACTTTGCTACCGTGGTTGTCATCACGCTCGCTGCGGCCCTGGCTGTCGTGCAGCGACGCGACGTCTAAGTCGGACAAGGGAGAACCATGGGGACCAAGCGGGTTGTGTGTGCGGTTGCGGTGTCCGCGGTATGCGCACTGGTGACAGCGACGGCGTGCGAGCGGGATGGCGGCGACGCACCCCGCTCGGTGCCGCAGGCAGGCTCCGCGGAGGCGATTGGTTTCGCGCACTCGCTACACGAGAAGGTGACCGTCGACAACGTCGTGAAGCACCTCTCGGAGCTTCAGGAGATCGCCGACAAGAACAACAACACTCGGGCGGTGGGCACTCCCGGCTTCGATCAGAGCGTCGACTACGTGGTAAAGACGCTGAAAGACAAGGGATTCGACGTACAGACGCCCGAGTTCGACTTCAAGTACTTCCAGGCTAAATCGTTGGATCTGACGGTCGGCTCCAAGAAGATCGACGCCGCAGTGCTGTCGTACTCACCGGGCGGTCAGGCGCAGGGACGGCTGGTCGCGGCCCGTGCGGAAGAATCGCCGGGCTGCACCGCCGAGGACTACGACGGTCTGGATGTCAAGGGCGCCGTGGTCCTGGTCGACCGTGGAGCGTGCCCGTTCGCCGAGAAGGAGAGGGCTGCCGCCGAGCGCGGCGCGGTCGGCCTGATCGTCGCCGACAATGTCGATGAGAGCAAGGCGGGCGGCACCCTCGGTGAGGACGCCACCCCGAAGATTCCGGTGGTCGGCGTCACCAAGTCGGCCGGAGCGGATCTGCGCGCACATCCCGACCAGGTTGTCCTCAAGGTCGATGCGGAGACCAAGGACATCAAGGCGCGCAATGTGATCGCACAGACCAAGACGGGTGCCACCACGGATGTCGTGATGGCCGGTGCTCACCTCGACAGCGTTCCCGAAGGACCAGGGATCAATGACAACGGCACCGGTACCGCGGCGGTTCTGGAGACCGCGCTGCAGCTGGGGCCGAACCCGGACGTGAAAAACGCGGTGAGGTTTGCGTTCTGGGGCGCGGAGGAGGAAGGGCTGATCGGCTCCACCGACTACGTCAAATCCCTGGACGTGGACGCGCTGAAAAACATTGCCCTGTATCTGAATTACGACATGCTCGGTTCACCGAACGCCGCGTACCTCACCTATGACGGCGACCTGTCCGAAGAAGCCGATCCGAACGAGATTCCGGTGCGTATCCCGGAGGGTTCGGCCGGTATCGAGCGGACCGAGGTTGCCTACCTTGCCGATCAGGGCAAGAAAGCCCACGACACCGAATACGACGGCCGATCGGACTACGACGCATTCAGTAGGGCGGGCATCCCGACCGGCGGCATCTTCTCCGGGGCCGAGGAGAAGATGACCGACGAGGAGGCGCGGGACTGGGGCGGCAAGGCGGGCCAGCCCTTCGATCCGAACTACCACCAGGCGGGCGACAACCTGGCGAACGTGAACAAGGACGCGCTCAAGATCAACGCCGGCGGAGTCGCCTACACCATCGGCTTGTACGCGCAGAGCATTGACGGACGCAACGGTGTGCCCATTCGCGAGGACCGTACCCGGCACAAGCTGAAGGACTAACGGCGGTAACAGGTTCGTTGCAACGTCCCGAAAGGCCTTGGGAACCAACGTTGGTGCGGTAGCGTGTGCGATTGCTCGATTCGCACAACTCCACCGGGGTTCCAAGAGGTTTCATTGAGGTTTGTTTGATGGCGTTGTTTCGGGGACTGGCGCGTGGTTGCGCCCTGCTTGCGATTGCGGCGGTGGCGAGCTGCTGCGCCAACCCGACTCCACCGGGTGCCGGTGCACCGGCGGCACCGAATCCCAATCTCGCAGCCGACCTTGCGCGTTCGGTGACAGTGGACGCGATGATGGCGCACCTACAACAGCTGCAGCAGGCGGCCGACGCCCACGGCGGGAACCGTGCCGAGGGTACGCCCGGCTACGACGCCAGCGCCGACTACGTGACAAAGGCCTTGAAAGATCGTGGTTTTGAGGTACAGGCCCCGGAGCTGTCCAGGCTGAAGGTACTCACCGAGGGCAAGCCGCTCGTCGACATCGGCGGTCGCCCCTACGCGGTGGATCAGGCTTCCTACTTCGCCCAGACCCCCAAGGGCGGGCTCAAGGCCAACATCATCCGGCCCTCGGGTAAGGCCACTGGTTGTGCCGCGGCCGATTACGGCACCCTCAAGCTCGACGGTCAGATCGCGGTGGTCGACGGCGCCGGATGTTCGGTGGTCGACAAGCACAATGTCGCCAAGGAAAAGGGTGCGGCGGCAGTGCTGGTCGTGATGCAGGCCGGTGCCGGTGAGGGACTTTTTACACCCAATTACTATGAGCAGCTGTCCATTCCGGTTGGAATCGTTGATTCGGGAGTCGACACCCTGCTGCGCCGCAATTCGTCGCCGATAACCCTGGTGCTGGACATGAACATCGCGAAGGTGCGCTCACGCAGCATCATCGCCCAGACCGCAACGGGCGACCCCGCGAATGTGGTGCTCGCCGGAGCGCACCTGGACAGTGTGGCCAAGGGCCCGGGCATCAACGACAACGGAACCGGTGTGGCCGCGGTCTTGGAGAGTGCGCTGCAGCTCGGACCCAAGCCGGTGATCAACAACGCCGTCAGGTTCGCCTTCTGGGCCGCCGAAGAGGACGGACTGGCCGGGTCGATCGAATACGCCAAGGGCCGCAACGCCGACGAGCTCAATGACATCGCGCTGTACCTGAACTTCGACATGCTCGGTTCGCCCAATGCCGGGTACTTCGTGCTCGACGGTGACCAGTCCGCCGCCAAACCCGACCCGAACCGGCCGCCGTTGGACATTCCGGAAGGGTCCGCGGGTATCGAACGGACCTTCGCTGGATACCTCAACCTGGCGGGCAAACGACCGGCGGCCGAGGAGTTCAACGGCAGATCCGATTACGGGCCATTCCTGGCCGCCAATATTCCGGTGGGCGGAATCAGCTCGGGTGCGCTGGACAGAATGAGCGGCCCGGAAGCCAAGATGTGGCAGGGACGCGCGGGTCAGCCATTTGACCCCAACTACCACGGCCCCAAGGACAACCTCGCGAATGTCGGCAAGGAGGCGCTAGGGATCAACGGTCCGGCGGTGGCCTTTGCCGTCGGCACGTATGCGCTGTCCACCACCGGGCCCAACGGCGTACCGGAGCGCAAAGTTCGGCGACACTCTCCGCGAGATCGCTGAGGCGGCTAGCATCCCAGCGCATGCGAAGAATTCTTGTGCTGCTGGTAGCTCTGGCATCCAGTGCCATGATCGGGCTGCCGTCTTCCCCGGTCGTTAATGCCGATCCCGGGGTGAAAATGACCTACCGCGTGACAGCGCAGGACCCGGGGAGCAATCGTCAGGTGGTCATCTCCTACCGCACGGGTAAGGGGGAGAAGGCGGAGAAGTACACCTGGCTCGATCCCTTCGTGCCCTGGACGCACGACATATCGATGACGGCTCGCGAAGCGCAGGTGAGCATATTCAGTGACCAGGGCGGCAATTACCTCGGTGAGATCCTGCGCGACGGCAATGTGATCGCATCGAACTCGGTGTACCTGGACCCGGGCTGGGTGGCGGAACAGAGCGCGCCCTACGGGACGCCGACGGTGCTGGCGCGCGCCAACGTGTCCTAAGCGCTGGCTATCGCCAGGCGAAGACCGGCTGCTCTAGCTCATCGACGCGGTCGCTGCGGCCTTCTAGACAGAGCCATCTCACCTGTAACAGGACGGCCCCGGTCGGGGCGTGGATGAGGTCGTTGCCCAGTGGGATCTGCACCACCGGGCGTGGGCTCTCCGGAATGTTGATGTAGCGCGGTGAATCCTCGCGCTGGAGCTGGTGTAATCCCACGCGATAGGCCGCCACCACCTCGTCGGGTGAGGGACGCATCTCCAGGCGGCCGCCACCCCACACCACGACCGGGGTGATCACGTATCCCGATCGTGTCGGGTAGTCGTCGAGCAGTCCAAGCACCGTCGAATCGGGCAGCGCCACCCCCAGCTCCTCGTCCAGCTCACGCAGCGCGGCTTGCACCGCGTCCTCGCCCGGATCCAGTCGGCCACCGGGCAGTGCCCATTGCGCGGCATGGGAGTTGAGTCGAGAGGTTCTGCGGCATAACAGGAATGCCGCTCCACCGGAGACATCGACCATCCTGCCGTCCAGCCCCTGCTCGGGGATCTCGCGACCGCCAATCCAGTCCTCCACCGGTGCGGGGTCGATGCGGTCTTCCCCTAGATCCGAATCGACCAGCACGACGGCCACCGCGGCGCGGCGTTTCCCCGGATCATCGACGGTATGGCGGTCATGGCCCGCCAGGAATCGGCGAATTCGGTCCCGCAGTTCCTCGTCGTACGCGATCACCGTTCGACCATATCTGCCGTCGTCGACGGCGGTCCTTTCGAATCGACTTGGCTCTATCCCTGGGCATACGGCGCCGGGATTGTTGAGATTCGGGGGTGAGTGACAACGAAACACGACGTATCTATCGTGACGCCGGGATCACCGTCGAAAAGCTCGGCGAACACATTGGCGCCCGGGTCGACGGTGTGCAGCTCGGCGCCGATGTTCCGGCCGAACGTGCCGAGGCAATCCGCGTCGCGCTGGCCGTCAACAAGGTGCTGGTGTTCACCGGACAACACCACCTGGACGACGCCGGACAGTACGCATTCGCCAGTCTGCTCGGGGAGCCGACGCTGCCGCACCCCACGGTGACTTCTCACGGCAGTGAACTGCTGAACCTCGAAGGGGCCGCCAACGGCTGGCACACCGACGTCACGTTCGTCGACCGCATTCCGAAGGCGTCGGTCCTGCGGCCGGTGACCTTGCCGTCTTATGGGGGCGCCACCACCTGGGCGTCGACGGTCGCGGCGTACGAACAGCTTCCCGCACCGTTGCGTGCGCTTGCCGACGACCTGTGGGCCACCCACACCAACCTGTATGACTACGTGGGGGCGGGCGCATCGGGCGGGGTGAGCGCCGAGCGCCGTGCCGCGTACTACAGCGAGTTCACCAGCTCTCTGTATGAAACGTTGCATCCGGTGGTGCGGGTGCACCCGGAGACCGGTGAGCGCAGCCTGCTGCTCGGGCAGTTCGTCAAGAGTTTCCCGGAGTTTCACGGCGCTGAGTTCGCGACACTTTTCCAGCTGCTGCAGTCACGCATCACCAAGCTGGAGAACACCTTCCGGTGGAACTGGCGGCTGGGTGACGTAGCCATCTGGGACAACCGGGCCACCCAGCATTACGGAATCGCCGACTTCGGCGACCAGCAGCGCGAGCTCCATCGCGTCACGTTGGCCGGCGATGTGCCGGTGGACATCTATGGTCAGGCAAGTCAGATCCTCACTGGCGATGCCAGTCACTACTCGGGGATCGAGAGTCCGCGACGGTTGGAGCTGTTCGCCGCCTGATGTGTCAGGCGATGCCGCAAGCGGTCGTCCACGCTCCCGCGGTTCGGCCGTCGTGGGTGCGGACCAACGCCACGATCAAAGAGCCGTAGGCCTCGCGCCAGACCGAATGGCGCGGCCGCGATGCCGCCGCACGCAGAGTCGTTGCGGCGGTGAATGTATCGCCGCCTCGGGTGAGCGTGAGTTCATCGCCGTCGACGTACAGTGTGGCGTCGGCGACGGGATGCATACCGTCGACGGTGACGGTGATAGCGACGGTGCAGTCACCGTCGCCGAGGTCGGATTCTTCGACGGTGATGACGCACCGCGGCGCGATCCCGCCGGCCGCGGCTTCGGCCGGCAATGCGATAGGCGGCAGGGCCGGTGTCCGCGGCGGCGCGGTGCGCCGGTGCCGAGTGGCTTCGACGGCGGAGGCCAGACGCAGCAACCGGACATCGTCGTGGCCGCGACCGAGGATCGTGAGCCCGACAGGCATCCCGATATCGTCCAGGGTGCCCATCGGTACGGTGACCGAAGGGATTCCGAGGTGCCGCGGCACGAGATTGCCGTTGGCGACCCACGTGCCGTTGCGCCAGGCCGTATCGGCCGACGCCGGATTGACGTCGGCGTCCGAGCGGCCGATGTCGGCGACTGCGGGATGGATGACGGCGTCGAGTCCGAGCGCGTCCATCCACGCCTCAAGGTCGATGCGGCGCGTCGCCTCCAGCCCCGCGATGCCGTCGGCGATCAGGGGGATCTGTTCCAGCTCGGCGATGCCGGCGGCAGCACGGGCCGGATACTCGCCGAGATCGACCTCCAGGTCGAGTTGATGACGGTCATACTGATCGGGCAGTGCGCCAGGTGGCGGCGGAAAGATCAGCGCGCCGTCGACGTCGCGCACATGCGACAACTCGGGATCCCCGTTGACCTGTAGGAATTCTTCCCAGCCCCAGATGGAAAGGTCCCACAGTTCGCGCTCGTCGTACCCGGACGGAATGAGCCCACGGTCCAGCATCGTCGCCGCGCCTTCGTAATTGGTGACGACGGGGAAGTCCACTTCGAGGACCTCGGCGCCTGCCGCACGCAGGTCGTCGGCGATGCGTCGCCACAGGTCGACAACGCTGGGACGGGTCTGCACCGGGCGGTCTCCGGTGGTGTCGCCGATATACATCCGTGGCACTCCCAGCCGGGTGCCGCGCAGGCTGTCCGCGGTGGAATCGCTCAGTGCGGTATAGCTTTTGGGCCGCAATGTCGATGCGGGCGGGATCTCGACCCACTTCTGGCGACGCCAGAAATCGCCGCGCTGGTCAGGGTCGTCGGCGACGATGACGTCCAGGAGCGCCAGCAGGTCGGCGACGCTGCGGGTATGCGGAACGACGACGTCCATCGTGGGTACGAGCGGCCAGTTACCGCGAACCGAGATCACACCGCGCGAAGGGCAGTAGGCCACCAGCGCGTTACATGAGGCCGGTGCCCGGCCTGAGCTCCACGTCTCCTCGCCGAGCCCGAACGCGCAAAAGCTGGCGGCCGTCGCGGTACCCGATCCGTTGGAGGACCCCGAGCCGAATGCCGACGTCAGATAGTCACTGTTGTAGGGACTTTCAGCGCGGCCGTAAACGCCGCGCTGCATGCCGCCGTTCGCCATCGGTGGCATGTTGGTGAGCCCGAGTAGCACCGCTCCCGCGGTACGAAGTTGTGCGATGGTGAACGCATCGCGCTGGGCGATGAGCCGGGCGAAGGCGGGAGATCCGGCTGCCACCGGCAGCCCCATCGCAGCGTATGAATCCTTGGCGGTGTACGGGATGCCGTCGAGCGGGCCGAGCGTGGCACCGGCCGCGCGACGCGCATCGGACTCGGCGGCGGCGGCGAATGCCCGCGGATCCAGGACGGGTACGGCGTTAAGGGTGATCCCACCGCGGTCGTAGGCGGCGATCCGGCGCAGATACTCCGCGACCAGCGCGACCGACGTCGTTTCCCCGGCGGCGAGTGCGGCCTGCAGATCGGCGATGCTCGCCTCAACGACATCCATTGCCTAAACCTTTGGCTGTTGCTGGGTGATGCAGTGAATACCGCCACCACCGGCGAGGATCGGCCGCGCATCGACCAGCACCACGTCTCGGCCGGGATAGGCATCGGCGATGATCTCTGCGGCGTGCGAGTCGGCCTCCGGCTCGTCGTAACCACACAGAATCACGCCGTCTCCGGTGACAAGGTGATTGATGTAGCTCCAGTCCACAAACCCGTCAGCGTCGCGCAGTGTCGCCGGCGCCGGCAGATCGACGACGTCGAACGCGCGACCGCGGGCATCGACCGCATCGGCGAGCGCGGTACGCAGTTGTGCGGACACGTCGTAATCGGGGTGGTCAGGATTGGTTTGTGCATGCAGTAAGACGGTGCCGGGCGCGGGCAGCGTCGCGACCATGTCGACGTGCCCCTTGGTGCCCAGCGGCTCGTAGTCGCGCGTGAGTCCGCGTGGTAGCCACACGGCATGCTCAACGCCCAGGGTGCGGGCCAGCTCGGCTTCGACGCGGCTGCGGTCGGCGTGCGGATTGCGCAGCGGATCAAGCAACACGGTCTCGGTCAGCAGCACGGTGCCGGCGCCGTCGACATGGATGGCGCCACCCTCGTTGACCAGCAACGACGATACGAGGGTCGCGCCGGCGGCCGCTGCGATGGTGCGGCCGATCTCACGATCGTTCGACCAGGCCTGCGGCGTTGACGACCCCCAGCCGTTGAATATCCAGTCGACGGCACCCAGTTCGCCCGTGACGTCGTCGACGACGAACGTAGGTCCGATATCGCGCATCCAAAAGTCGTCGAGCGGGGCGACCAACAGCTCGATTTCCGACGACAACATTCGGCGGGCGCGTTCGTGCTGGCTGGGGTCTACCACCATCGTCACCGGAGTGAAGGCGAGTACGGCATGCGCCACCGCCGTCCAGGCCTGATAGCCGGCCTCTAGCGCGGCGTTATCGTCGCCGAAGGTGAGGCCGGGCTTCGGGAACGCCATCCAGATCCGCTCGTGCGGTTCGGTTTCCGCAGGCATCCGCCATGCCATGTGTGCCTCTCGGGTTGCACCGGTGTGGGAAATTCCGGCTAGGTCGCGGTATTTAGGGCAGCGCTATGTATTTCGTTTCGAGGTATTCCTCGATGCCCTCGCTGCCGGCTTCGCGGCCGATGCCCGATTCTTTGATCCCGCCGAACGGTGCGGCCACATCGGAGATCACACCACGGTTGACGCCGATCATCCCCGACTCGACAGACTCCGAAACACGCAGTGCGCGATCCAGATTGGTGGTGTACACGTATGCGGCGAGTCCGTATTCGGTGTCGTTGGCGGCGGCGACTCCCGCCTCCTCGCCGTCGAATCCGGTGATCGCGGCGACCGGGCCGAAGACCTCTTCGCGGAGAATTCTTGCGTTCGAGGGCACATCCGTGAGCACGGTCGGCGGATAGAAGTAGCCTTCGCCGTCGGCGATCGCGCCACCGGTGGTGATGACGGCGCCCTTGCTGACGGCGTCTTGCACCAACTCATCGACCGAGGCGCGCTGCTTGGCGGTGATGAGCGGGCCCACCTGGACGCCGCTTTGGTCACCGGGGCCAATGGTGAGGGCACCCATGCGGGCGGTGAGCTTCTCGGTGAATTCGGCGCGCACCGCGTTGTCGACGTGAAAGCGGTTGGCCGCGGTGCATGCCTCGCCGATGTTGCGCATCTTGGCCGCCATCGCGCCGTCGACTGCGGCGTCCACGTCGGCATCGTCGAACACCACGAACGGGGCGTTGCCACCCAGCTCCATCGACGAACGCAAAACTCTTGTGGCGCACTGTGACAGCAGTACTTTTCCGACGGCGGTAGAGCCGGTGAAGGTCAACTTGCGCAGTCTGGAGTCCTCGATCAGCGGGCCGGTCAGACCGGAGGCGCTGGTGGTGGGAAGGATCGACAGCACACCTGCGGGCAGTCCGGCATCGGCGAACACCTGGCCGAGTAGGAGCATGGTCAGCGGCGTCTCGGCGGCGGGCTTGACGATCATGGTGCATCCGGCGGCGAACGCCGGGCCTATCTTGCGGGTGCCCATGGCCAGCGGGAAGTTCCAGGGGGTGATCGCCAGCGCCGGACCGATGGGCTGCTTGGCCACCAGGATCCGGCCGGTGCCTGTCGGGGACGAGGTGTACCGGCCGTTGATGCGCACCGCCTCCTCGGAGAACCAGCGCAGGAACTCTCCGCCGTAGGCGACCTCGCCCTGGCTCTCCGCCAGCGGTTTACCCATTTCCAGGGTCATGGCCAGTGCGAAATCATCACGCCGCTCCATGACCAATTCCCAGGCGCGCCGCAGAATTTCGGCCCGTTCGCGGGGCGCGGTCGCGGCCCAGGAGGGCTGCGCAGCCACGGCCTCATCGAGTGCGGTGGCACCGTCGGCCGTTGAGGCGTCGGCCACGGTGGTCAGCACCGCGCCGTTGGCCGGGTTGTGCACGGGGAACCGGGCGCCCGAGGACGATGGCACCTGCTTCCCGCCGATCCACAGATCGGTGGGAATGGCATCGATCAGGGCTGAGTGATCAGTCACTAGCGGCTCGCCTTCTCGCGGATGATGTCGGCGAGGACGGTGATGCCCTCGTCCAGTAGATCGTCCCCGATGACCAACGGGGGCAGCAAGCGGATGACGTTTCCGAAGGTTCCGCAGGTCAGGATCAGAACCCCTCGGGAGAGCGCCTCGGCGGCAATGGCTTTGGTGAGGGCCGCATCCGGTTCTCCGGGATTGCCGGTGCCGGGTTTGACGATTTCGATGGCCAGCATGGCCCCGCGGCCGCGCACTTCGCCGATGACATCGACCTCCTCCGCAAGCGCGCTCAGCCGCGACACCACCGAGGTTTCGATGGCCCGGGCCCGGGCCGGCAGGTCGAGTTCACGCATGACACCCAGTGCGGCGATGGCCGCCGCGCAGGTCACCGGGTTGCCGCCGTAGGTTCCGCCCAGACCGCCGGTGTACACCGCATCCATGAGGTCGGCGCGGCCGGTGACGGCGGACAGCGGCATGCCTCCGGCGATGCCCTTGGCCATGGTGACGATGTCGGGAACGATGCCGTCGTGCTCGGAGGCGAACCAGGCGCCGGTGCGGGCGAATCCGGTCTGCACCTCGTCGGCGATGAAGACCACACCGTTGTCCCGCGCCCACGCGGTCAGCGTGGACAGGAATCCGGGTGCGGGCACGATGAATCCGCCCTCACCCTGGACGGGCTCGATGATGATCGCGGCCAGCGATTGCGCGCCGATCTGGGTTTCGATGCGGGAGATTGCTCGCCGTGCTGCTTCCTCGCCGGACAGACCCGGCTCATCACGCAGCGGATAGGAGGCCGGCATCCGGTAGACCTCGGGCGCGAAGGGCCCGAACTGCGACTTGTAGGGCATCGACTTGGCGGTCAGCGCCATCGTCAGGTTGGTGCGGCCGTGGTAGGCGTTGTCGAAAGCAACGACCGCCGGACGGCCGGTGGCCAGCCGCGCCACCTTGATCGCGTTCTCCACGGCTTCGGCGCCGGAGTTGAACAGTGCGGTGCGTTTCTCGTGATCGCCCGGAGTCAGGGCGTTGAGGAGCTCGGCTACCTGCACGTATCCCTCGTAGGGCGTGACCATGAAACAAGTGTGGGTGAAATGTGCGGCCTGGTCGGCGATGGCAGCGGCGACGGCAGGGTGGGAGGCGCCGACGGTGGTGACCGCGATACCCGCTCCGAGGTCGATGAAGGAGTTGCCGTCGGCGTCGACGATCACGCCACCGTCGGCATCAACGGCGTAGACCGGCGCGGTCGAGCCGACCCCGGCGGATACCGCCGCGCGACGGCGCTCGGCCAGGGCACTGGAACGCGGCCCGGGCAGGGGCGTCACGATGTTGCGCTTCTGTGCGAGGCGGTAGGCGATGTCGGTCATGGCACTTCCTGTCGTCGATCCGGCGATCTCAGTGTGTCGCCGTGGAGTGCATCTGGGAATGGACGATTTGTCCACCGATGGTTCTTGGATACGCCGTTCTGGCGTGAATGGCCACCTGTGTCGATGACATGGCTGCCTACTCGACGAGCGGAGCGGTGTCGCGAGTCAGGGTGCGGCCCTGGAAGAAGTCCGGACTCTTGACGCGCATGATCAGCATGAGCACCGCCCCGAACGCCAGAATGCCGAAGCCCAGATAGAACACCAGGCCGATGCCGCCGATCGAGGCGCCGCTGCCCGTCTTCTCCGGATCCATGCTCTCGCGCACGGAAATGACGAACACCGCTGCCAGCATGAGCCCGCCCAGGAGCGGGAAGAGGAACTTGTACACCACGTTGTGGGCATTCTGGAAAAGCTCCGTGCGGAAGTACCACACACAGGCGAAGGCGGTGATGCCGTAGTACCAGCAGATCATGATGCCAAGGGCCGCAATGGTATCCAGCAGGGTGCGGTCCGATAGCAGGCTTACGACGGTGTAGAAAACGGCCGTCACCGCGCCGGCCACGATGGTGCTGAAGGTGGGTGTCAGGAACCGGGGGCTGACATCGGCGAACTTTTTCGGAAAGGCGCCGTAGGTGCCCATGGCCAGCATGGTGCGGGCGGCGGGCAGCGAGGTGGTCTGCAGGCTCGCCACCGCGGAGGCGAATATCGCGAGCAGCAACAGTGGGCCGAACCAGCTGCCCAGCACCGGGTTGGCAAGGGCGCCAAAGACGTTGTCTTTGTTCTCCTCATTCGCAAGACCCAGATCCGTGTCGCCCACGCCCGCGAACATCATCACCGCGACGGCCACCAGGAGGTAGGTGAGCAGGATCGACAGCACGCACAACAGTCCGGCACGGCCGGGCACCTTGGTCGGATCCTTACATTCCTCGCCGAGGGTCAGACAGGTGTCCCAACCCCAGAACGCGAAGATCGATCCAATGAGCCCAATGACAAAGGCGCTCAAGGTTAGTCCGGTCAGTGGATTGAACCAGTCCAGGTCGAAATCGAGATGTCCGGCCATGCTGGGTGCTTTGGCGATGGCGACGACCGCGAAGATCACCAGCACGATCATCTGGAACCCGACGAGAACATATTGAACCTTCTCGCTGGTGGTGATTCCGCGGCTGGAGATATAGGTGGCGATCGCCAGCAGCGCCACGGTCGAGATGATGTTGACGGCCTTGTTGTTGGCGAGTTCGCCGATCGTCTGGTTGTGGGAGACGGCGCCGAGGAATTGGTACCCGTACTGCACCCCGATAGACGCCAGGTTGGACAACACGATGATGGTGGCGATCACCATTCCCCAGCCACACATCCAGCCGATGTAGGGGCCAAATGCCTTGGTGGACCAGGTGAACGAGGCGCCGCAGTCGGGTGCGCGGGAATTCAGTTCCCGGTAGGCGTATGCGGTCAGGAACATCGGTATGAAACCGGCGATGAGGATCGCCGGCATCTTCAGGCCGACAGCGGCGACGATCAGGCCGATACTGGCCGTAAGCGTGTATCCGGGCGCGACTGTGGAGATGCCGAGGACGGCGCCGGTGAAGGTTCCGATACGCCCGGCGGCGAGCCCTTTGGAGATGAGTCCCTCGGTCTGCTCGGCCTGTTCCAGCTCGGTGCGGGCAACACTTTCAGTGCCAGATGGTCTTCCCGCAAGCGGATCATCAATCACGATTGGCCTCTTCCTTGGGGATCACGACCATGGGCACCTGCAGCACCCGAAGCATCTTCGCGGCCGTCGATCCAAGGAAGAGTCGCCGTGGCTGCGCAAGACGGCTGGAACCCACCATGATGATGTCGCCTTCGTGCCAGTCGAGCTTGTTCACGGCGGCTTCGATAGTGGGTCCTTCGGCGACGATTGAGGTGACCGGGAAATCCGGGGGGAGAATCAGTTTGGCGGTCTCGAGGGATTGTCGGGCATGGATGGCAGCACGTTCACGTGCCGACTGGTCGTCGTCACCGCCGGGAATCGGGTCGAATGACACCAGGGACACCAGCCGCAGCGGTGCTTTCGCGCGCTGGCAGGCCTGCAACGCGGTGTCCAGCAGCACGTGTGCGCCGGGCCGGGTTCCCATGGCGCACGTGACTTCCCGAACGCGCAGGTTCTTCTGGTAGCGCGCACCACGCGGCGAGATCACCAAAGGTATGGGGGAGGAGTGCACGAGTTCGTTGACCACCGATCCCAGGGAGAGACTGCCGACCAGCCCGCCGCCAGAGCCACCGACCACGATGGCTTCGGCGCCCAGGGCCTCGCTTTGGGCGATGAGACCCTCGGCGATCGACTCGTGAAAGCTGATATGTGTCTCGACGGTGAGATCGTCGGGAATGGTGGCCTCGGCGTGCTTGAGCCAGTGAGTGGCGTTCTCGGACAAGATGTCCTGGCGCTCTTGCTGTGGAAGGGGTGCCAGGATGGGTCGGTCCAGTGGCAGCACCATGCACAGATCGAGATGCGCCCCCAGGGAGCGGGCGATCTGTGCGCCGACGGCGAGCGCGTCATCGCCGCCCGGAGTGGCCAGGTATGCAACGGCGATCCGTTTGGCACCTCTCGTGGCGGCATCGTTCACGGCTAGGCCTCCTCGTGTCCTGACGTGTGACAGCTCTTCGGCGGGGTGGGTGCGACATCGAGCGAGGGGTTACGGTCGAAGAATCCGACCGGCTTGAGCCAGAAGTTCACGGTGTCGACGGGCATGATCGGCCAGTCTTCAGGACGGGTGATGTGATGGATACCGAATACGTACCACAGCACCACATCAGTGTTTTCGATGGAACGGTTGCTCTCAGTCCAGGCGGGCAGGCCGTGGTCTTCCTTGCTCTGGGTGACGAATTCTCCTGCGGGCCAGCGCTCGTCGGGTGAGTTCGGCGTCACCCAGAGGGTGTGCTCGATGGCGCGGCAACGTGCCAGCACCGGGGAAGACGGGTCGAACATCGCCGGGATTGCCGCACCGGGCACCAATTTGTACGCCGGTGCGGTGCCGATACCGTTGCGAGTGTTGTCGTTGACGACCTTCCAAGCACGCTGAGTCTGCCAGCAGAAGTCCTGTTTGCCTTCCGATTCGGTGCGCAACGGGGTGTTGCGCTGCCGCAGGGACAGCCCGTATGGATTGGCAGGGCCGACGGGCTCGATCTCGGTTTCGCTGGCGTAGACGGTGTTTTCGGTGCCGTCGATATCCAGGTCGAGTCTCGCGACAAGGAAGTGCTGGTGATACGGCGCGTACGTCCGGTTGTCGACCAAGGTTCCATGCGGATGCGCCGAGCCCTCGGCGAAGTTGCTCACCACCATGATTCCCGTTGCACGGACCTCACATTCGATGTTCCCGTCCTGATAGAACCGCCAGTACGTGAGGTATTCATAGTTGGCGACGGTGACGTGGAAGGACACCGTGAGCCGGCGCATGCGGCGCACCTCTGCGCCATGGTCGTGATCGACGTGCTTCCACAGGACTGCGTTGTCCTCTTCGTGAATACAGATTGCGTTCTTGATCGTGTACGGCTCGCCCTTGCTGTTGTGCAGCACCGCATCGAGGTAGCGAATCTCACCGAGACAATCGCACCCAAGTTCCAGCGAGGTGGTCATGAAGCCGATGCCCCACTCACCGATATCGAAAGCTGTTCTTCGGTAGTGATCCTCGCAGTGGTCCCGATACGGCACCATCATCTCGGCGAAGGACATGCGGTTGGCGACCGACCGCACCGTTCCGTTGTCGTTGTAGGTCACCGCATGCAGTGTCATGCCCTCGCGGTAGTTGAAGCCGACCCGCAAGGACCAGTTCTGCCACCGGAGTTTGTTTCCCTCGATGGTGAAGGAGGTGCCCTCGGGCTGAGTGATGTGCAGTGGCTGCAGCGGCTCCCGGGTGCTCTGCTGACGCAGTCGTTCCGGTATGTGCCGGGGCACGTATTCGCCCATCATCTCGGGCCGCGGTACGGAGAAGGTGTCCTCGATCTCCAGCAGCTCCATGCTGTTCATATCGATGATGCAGTGGAATCCGTTGACGGGGCCGGCATAGGGATTGGCGCCCGCACTCGAACGCACCCAGGTATCCGACCATCCAAGGCGCCTGCCCTTGTACTTCTCGGGCATGACGGCATCGCCGTAGGTCCAGGTGTCCATGAACACCAGGTCCATGTCGGTGATGCCGCGTTGTGCCAGTGCGGCGATGACCTCGGGGTGGCGGCGCAGAGCAGCGTCCGCTTCTTCCCATTCATCGACCGTGAAGTTCGGTTGCACCCCGGGAATGTGCTCCCAGGACAGCACTTCGCCAGTGGTCAGCGAGACGACCGCCTTGTAGGTGGCGTTGCGTGAGGTGTCCAGGCAGGTGGCAAGTGCACGGCGATCAGGCCGGGTGCCGTTGTTGTCGAAGGCGGCGATATCGGCCTTCGAGGGCTCGGCGAGTTCGATGGAGGTGTATCGCCAGTGGCTTCCGACGTCGCATGTCTGCGCCAGAATCTTTGCGACCGTGGTGAATTCCTCCGCCGCGAGGGGATCAAGGGGGTGGAAGGTGTCGGTTGCCATTGCTAGTGCGCGCTCATCACATGTTTGATCCGGGTGTAGTCCTCCACGCCGTAGGCCGAGAGGTCCTTGCCGTAGCCGGAGTACTTGAACCCGCCGTGAGGCATCTCGGCGACCAGCGGAATATGGCAATTGACCCACACGCAACCGAAATCTAATTCACGCGTGAATTTTTCGGCGGTTTCGTGGTCCTTGGTCCACACACTGGAGGCCAGTGCGTAACGCACTCCGTTGGCCAGCCGGACGGCTTCGTCAGCGTCGTCAAACGATTGGACGGTCAAGATCGGCCCGAAGGTCTCTTCCTGGACGATTGAATCCTCCTGGCGCACGCCGGTGACGATGGTGGGCTCGATGAAGAACCCCTTGTCGCCCCAACGTTTTCCGCCGGTCACAACCGTCGCGTGTGCGGGCAGGTTATCGAGTTTCTTGGTGACCGCGGTGAAGTGGTTGATGTTGTTCATGGGCCCGTAGAAGCTGTCGGCGTCATCGGGCAGGCCCGGCCGCAGAGTCTGTGCCGCGGAGTTGAGGGCGCTGACGAACTCGTCATGGATCGACTGGTGCACGATCACCCGGGTGGCGGCCGTACAGTCCTGGCCGGCGTTGAAGAAGGCGGCCTGTGCGATACCGGTGGCCGCCTTGTCGATATCGACGTCACCGAACACCACGACCGGGGCCTTGCCGCCGAGTTCGAGGTGGCTGCGCTTGAGCTGTTCGGCTGCCGAGGCCGCCACGGCGATACCGGCCCGCACCGACCCCGTGATCGACACCAGGCCGATGGCGGGATGACTCACCAATTCGGAGCCGGTGGTAGCGGTACCCAACACAACGTTGAAGACGCCGTCGGGCAAGATCCCCTTCGTCAGCCGGGCCAGCACCAGTGTGCTCTCCGGGGTGGTGTCGCTGGGCTTGAGGACGATGGTGTTCCCGGCTGCCAGCGCGGGGCCGATCTTCCAGATGGCCATCATGAATGGGTAGTTCCATGGGGTCACCTGTCCGACAACCCCGATGGGCTCGCGCCGAACATAGGAGGTGAACCCCTCCATGTACTCGCCGGCAGATTTGCCTTCGACAAGTCGCGCGGCTCCCGCGAAGAACCGGAGCTGATCGGCGCTCACCGTCACCTCTTCGGCGGCGATGACCGCCTTCGGCTGACCGGTGTTACGGCATTGGGCCTCGACGATCTCGTCGATATGCGCCTCGATCGCGTCGGCGAGTTTGAGCAGCGCCTGCTGCCGGACGCTTGGTGTGGTCTTGCCCCAGGTGGCGAAGGCACGTTCGGCCGCGCTCACCGCCGCGTTCACGTCGTCGGCATTGGACACGGGGGCGCGCCCCACCACCGACTCATCGACCGGGTTGATCAGGTCGATGGGCTCGGTAGATTTCAGGGATAAGGAATCGACGAACTGGCCGTCAATGTAGTTCTGCAGTATCGAGTCCGGCATGTTGCACGTCCATCCGTCGAGGGAATCCGTCTAAGCACGTCAAGAAAGCACGCAGACAACCAGTGTGCGACAGGACACATCCCTGATCATCCGACAATTCGGGGAATCTTGGCGGTGTTTTTCACCATTCTGTACAGTCCCGTGAGGTGACTGTTCCGGTGCGTTGGGTGTTGGATCAGCCGGACCTGAAACTCACCTTGAAGGGCGGCGCCGCGGGTGTGGGGCGCGAGATCAATTTGGCGCTCACCACAGAACTCGCCGACCCCGCCCAATGGCTATCCGGTGGAGAGCTGGTGCTCACCACCGGTATCGGTCTGCCCACGACGGCGCCGGAACGGCTGGGCTATCTACGGGCGCTGGATGAAAATGGGGTCGCCGCACTGGGATTCGGTACCGGTCTGACATTTGACGAGGTGCCGGGGGAGTTGGTGGCTGCGGCCGACGAGCTGGGTATGCCGTTGTTGGAGGTGCCTCTGCGCACTCCCTTTGCCGCCGTGGTCAAGGCGGTGAGCACGCACATCGCCGAACTGGAGTATGACGCGGTGCTGCGCGCATCGCGGGCACAGCCCCGGATCACCCGCGCAATCGTCAACGGAGGTGTGCAGGCGGTCACGGCGGAGCTCGGGCGGTCGCTGCGTGCCAACGTCGTGGTGCTGGACTCGGGTGGCACGGTGATCGCCAGTCATCCACGCAATCTGGATGTCGCGACGATCAATCTGGTCCGCGGCGCATTGACCCCGGGTGTATCGGCCGTCGCGCAACAACTGGACCCGGAAGTTGCCGTTGCGCAACAGACGATCGGGGTGGGCGGTACGTCTTACGGAGTGCTGGCCGTTGTCAGTAAGACGCCCTTGACCTTCGTGGATCAGGTGCTGCTGGGGCATGCAAACTCCTTGCTGGCCTTGGATTTCGATAAGCCGTCGCGGCTGCAGGACGCGCAGCGGCAGTTGAATGGGCAGGCGCTGGGGCTGCTGCTCGGCGATGAACGGAACCTGGAACCGGTATGGGCGCAACTGGCGCAGGCCGCCGACGGGCGCGGGCGGATCCGGGCGCTGGTGGTGGATGCCGAATCACAGGCGGCGCTGCGGCGGGTGCAGTCTGCGGTCACCCGTGCCATGGAGTCTGCGGGCTACCCGGTCTTTGCGCACGCCGCCGAGTCCCGCCTCATCGTCGTAGTGCCGGGATCGGAGACCGCCGAATTCGCCCGGAAATTGTTCATCGACGTGGATGGACGCACGCGCAAGGGGCTGCGAGCCGGGTTGAGCGGAGCGCACGCGGTGGGGCGGTTGGGTGATGCGGTACAGAACGCGAAGCTCGCCGCATCGGTGGCCGAGCGCGGTGGCACACCGCTGGAGTTCACCTCGCTTGCCGGCAGCGCGCTGCTGTCCTTCGGCGCGAGTCGTGAAGTGCTGATCGCCGTTGCCAATGCGACGTTGGCGCCCATCGTCGAGCACGACGCCAATCACGGCACCGACCTGATGGTGTCCCTGCGGGCCTATCTGGAGGCGAACGGCCATTGGGAATCGGCGGCCGCTGCGGTCGGTGTACACCGCCATACGCTGCGCAAACGTATCGAGACGGTGCAGGCGCTGCTGGTCTGTGACCTCGACATCGCACGGGTACGCGCGGAGCTGCTGCTGGCGATGCTGGCGGGAACGCCGAATACCGGGATCTGAATCAGGACCGCGAAATCGCAGTGCGCGGGCCTGCGGTAGTGCTACCTTATTTAGAACAGGTTCCAGTTTCGGGGTTATTTATGCAGGTGAAAAGATCGTGAGCGCCATGGTTGAAGTGTCACCGGTGCGGCCAGCCGCCATGCCGTCGACCCGGCGCCAACATGAGCAGTACAAGCGCATGCTCGACGCGGCCGAGGAACTCGCCATGACGCGCGAGCTCGACCACGTCCAGATGCACGACGTCGCCAAGCACGCCAACGTTGCCATCGGCACGTTGTATCGCTACTTCCCGACGAAGCGGCATCTGTTCGTGTCGGCTCTCGTCCGGGAATCGGAACGGCTAGTGGGCCGCATTCCCGTTTCTCCGGACGGGAAGGAAACGGCGGCCGACCGGGTGGGCGAAGCGCTGGTACGGGCGCTGCGCGGCCTGACACGGCGCCGCATGCTGGCGATCGCGATGATTCGGTCCTCCAACTCGGCGTCGCTGGCCGAGGTGCCGGACCTGATGCAGGTCGAGAAGCGATTCCACGAGCTGATTTCCGAGGTGGCCGGTCTTTCCGATCCGTCCGAAGAGGATGAGGCCGTGATCAGGCTGCTGGTGCACCAGTGGTTCGGCTGCATTCAGGTGTGCCTCAACGGTGGTCTCACCGTGGCGCAGGCCGAGGCCGACCTGCGGCGAGCGGCGCAGTTGCTGACGTGCGACTGGCGCACGGTCGGCGAGGGTTAGGCTCCGTCGGTTCGGTTCAGAACCGTCAGTGCGGCGTCGATGGCCAGGGCCGGGACGTCGATTGTCTTGGACCCCAAGTCGTGACGTGCGCCGGTGATTTCCACGATCGTCGCTCCGCCCGGTATCAGGACCGACGCCGCCTTGATTTCGGCGATGGTGCCGAACGCATCCGAGGTGCCATGGGTGAACACCGTCGGAACCGCGATGCCAGGCAGATGTTCGGTGCGAAGCCGATCGGGCTTACCGGGCGGATGCAGCGGGTAGGAGAACAACGTCAGGACGTCGATGATCGGTCCCTTTTCCGATACGAGCATCGAGGTCTGGCGTCCGCCATACGAATGACCGCCGGCCAGGAGCGGGCCGTCCGCCATGGCACGAGCCTTCTCGATCACCTCGGCGATACCAGCGCGGTCCTTGTCGGCCGATGAGGCCGAGGGCGGACCGCTGGGCCGGTTGCGCCGGAAGGGCATATCGAAACGTAGTGCCAGCCAGCCGCGTTCGGCCCACGCCGTGCACAACAAGCGCAGCATGGGGGAGTGGCAGCTACCGCCGGCGCCGTGGGTCAGCACCACGGCGCCATGCGGCTGCCCGTCGGGGTGATGCGCAATTCCGGCGATATCCGGAAGTTCCTCGGTGCTCACACGTTGAGTCTAAAGAGGGCCGATACCGGGCCGTGGCCTCGGCCAAGTGGATACGCGGCTCGCAGGCACTCGGTGATCCACCGTTTCCCGAATGCCACTGCCTCAACCACGGAAAAACCATGGGCCAGTGCGCAACTGATAGATGCGGCGAGGGTGTCCCCGGCGCCGTGATCATGGCCGGTGTCCACCCGCTCGACGGGGAAGTAGTGAAATTCGGTGCCGTCGAAGAGCAGGTCGGTGCTGGTATCGCTGGATCGAAGGTGCCCACCCTTCACCAGCGCCCATTGGGGCCCGAGGGCATGTAGCTTTCGCGCCGCTTCCCTTTGCGATTCCTCGTCGACTACATCGACGTCCACGAGCAGGCGTACCTCGTCCAGATTGGGAGTGACGAGTGTTGCCAACGGAAATAACTGTGTGCGTAGGGCATCCAGTGCACTGGGGTGCAGCAGCGGATCGCCGTGCATGGACGCGCACACCGGATCGACGACCAGGGGCACGCCAGGCGCCAGGTGCGACCATGCCTGCGCGATGGCCTCGATGATCGGCGCGGAGGCCAACATCCCGGTCTTGGCCGCCTGGATGCCGATATCGGTGATGACCGCGTCCATCTGCGCTGCCACCACCTGTGGCGGAATCTCGTGAAAGTCCCTGACACCCACCGAGTTCTGCACGGTCACCGCGGTGACCGCCACGCATCCGTGCACGCCGAGCAGTGCCATGGTGCGCATATCGGCTTGGATACCCGCCCCGCCCCCGGAGTCGGACCCGGCGATGGTCATCGCACGCACCGGGGTGACTCCTGGCTCCGGGAGGGGCAGGAAGGCGTTCATGCTCACGCGATCGGCAGATAGACCCGGTTGCCGTGTTCTGCGAACTCCGCCGACTTCTCCTCCATGCCGCGTGCCAGCATCGCGTCGATGTCCTCCTGGGTCTCCAGACCGTTCTGGGCCGCGAACTCCCGGATATCGGCGGTGATGCGCATCGAGCAGAACTTCGGGCCGCACATGGAGCAGAAGTGCGCGGTCTTGGCCGGCTCGGCGGGCAGCGTCTCGTCGTGGAATTCGCGGGCGGTGTCCGGATCGAGTGACAGATTGAACTGGTCATCCCAGCGGAACTCGAAGCGCGCCTTGGACAATGCGTTATCGCGCAGTTGTGCGCGCGGATGCCCCTTGGCCAGGTCGGCGGCGTGTGCGGCGATCTTGTAGGCGATCACGCCGTCCTTGACGTCCTTGCGGTCAGGCAGCCCCAGATGCTCCTTGGGGGTGACGTAGCACAGCATTGCCGTACCGGCCTGGGCGATGATCGCGGCGCCGATGGCCGAGGTGATGTGGTCGTAGGCCGGGGCGATATCAGTGGCCAGCGGACCCAGCGTGTAGAACGGAGCCTCCTCGCAGAGCTCCTCCTCAAGCTTCACGTTCTCGACGATCTTGTGCATCGGAACGTGGCCGGGGCCTTCGATCATCACCTGCACGCCATGGGATTTGGCGATCTTTGTCAGCTCGCCGAGGGTACGCAGCTCGGCGAACTGCGCCTCGTCGTTGGCGTCGGCAATGGAGCCCGGGCGCAGGCCGTCGCCGAGCGAGAAGGTCACGTCGTAGCGCGCCAGGATCTCGCACAGCTCCTCGAAATGGGTGTAGAGGAACGATTCCCGGTGATGTGCCAGGCACCAGGCGGCCATGATCGAGCCGCCGCGCGAGACGATGCCGGTGACACGCTTGGCGGTCAGCGGCACGTAGCGCAGCAGTACTCCGGCATGCACGGTCATGTAGTCCACGCCCTGCTCGGCCTGCTCGATCACGGTGTCGCGGTACAGCTCCCAGGTGAGGGCTGCCGGGTCGCCGTTGGTCTTCTCCAGCGCCTGGTAGATCGGCACCGTGCCCACGGGGACGGGCGAGTTGCGCAGGATCCATTCGCGGGTCTGATGGATGTCCTTACCGGTGGACAGGTCCATGATGTTGTCGGCGCCCCAGCGGATGGCCCAGACCATCTTCTCGACTTCCTCGGCGATAGAGGAGGTGACGGCCGAGTTGCCGATGTTGGCATTGATCTTCACGCCGAAAGCCTTGCCGATGATCATCGGCTCGCTCTCGGGATGCTTGTGGTTGGCCGGGATCACCGCGCGGCCCATCGCGACCTCGCTGCGCACCAGCTCGGCGGGGACACCCTCGCGGACGGCGATGAACTCCATCTCGGCGGTGATCTCACCGGCGCGGGCACGCTGTAGTTGCGTGCCGCGATCGGTCACGATCCCGGCGCGCGGCGGCAGACCCTTCTGCAGATCGATGACGGCATTGGTGTCGGTGTACGGACCGGAGGTGTCATACAGGTCCAGATGCTCACCGTTGGTCAGGTTGACGCGGCGCTGCGGCACCCGCAGGCCGCTGCCGAGCTCTTGGTAGATCTTCTCGCTGCCCTGGATGGGGCCCGTGGTGACGGTCTCGGGGGTACGTGATTGGTCAGGCATTTCTTCCTCCCTACGCCGGCATTACCCGGTCAGGTTCATACGGTCGACGGCCCTAGCCGTCCTCTCAGCGCACTGGTGTGCGCTCCCGTGTCTTTTTGTGTTGGGGCTGTTCGTTGACGAACACTGGCCACGCTACTCGGTGAGCCACGGATTTCTCCGTCGAGTGCGAGCCTCACCCGGATTTTCGGCCAGATTTACGCGTCAGGCTCGCACTCGAACCGGATGAGGCATGCGCCCGAAGCCCGATCTGACAGATGAGGGCTCGAAAGTTTTGGGAATATAGTTTCCCTTGCTAAAGTTGTGCACGGTGGTGTCCACAGACGACCGGGCTGGGATGCTCCGCTGGCCGCGTCGGGGGAGAAGCGCGCAACAAGGGTGACGATGACTGAATTGATGACACGGACCGACGAGACAGCTGCGGATATCGCAACCGCCCGACGTCGTGTGCGGGTGGATCGCGACCATCCGCACTACAAGTGGGTGGCGCTGTCCAACACCACGCTGGGTGTGCTGCTGGCGACCATCAACTCTTCGATTGTCCTGATCTCACTTCCGGCCATTTTCCGCGGCATCGGTCTGAACCCGCTCGCTGCCGGGAACGTGAGCTATCTGCTTTGGATGCTCATGGGTTATCTGTTGGCCTCCGCGGTGCTCGTTGTGTTGTTCGGTCGCCTCGGCGACATGTACGGGCGAGTCCGGATATACAACATGGGCTTCGTCGTCTTCACCGTTGCGGCGGTAGTGCTCTCGTTCGATCCCTTCCACTACGGCGGCGGTGCGGTCTGGCTCATCGCCTGGCGCGTGGTGCAAGGGGTGGGTGGGGCCATGCTGATGGCCAACTCGTCGGCGATCCTGACCGATGCCTTCCCCTCCACACAGCGCGGTCTGGCGCTGGGCATCAACCAGGTGGCCGCGGTGGCCGGGTCCTTCCTGGGGCTGTTGATCGGAGGCGTGCTCTCCGAATGGGATTGGCGCGCCATCTTCTGGGTGGGTGTGCCGCTGGGCCTGCTGGGCACCGTGTGGTCGTACCGGTCGCTCGTCGAGATCGACCAACCCACGCCGGGAAAGCTGGACTGGGCCGGAACCGTGACCGTCGCGCTGGGGCTGACTGTGCTGCTCACCGGCATCACGTATGGCATTCAGCCGTACGGCAATTCAAATACCGGATGGGGCAACCCGCTGGTCTACGGATCGTTGATCGCCGGTGTCGCTCTGCTGGTGCTGTTCTGTGTGATCGAGTCTCGGGTGGCCGACCCGATGCTGGATATGCGCTTGTTCAAGAACCGTGCGTTCGGCCTGGGGAACCTGGCCAATCTACTGGCGTCGGTGGGTCGTGGCGGTCTGCAGTTCATGCTCATCATCTGGCTGCAGGGCATCTGGTTGCCATTGCGCGGATATAGCTATGAATCGACCCCGCTGTGGGCGGGAATCTTCCTGCTGCCCATGACACTTGGCTTCCTGTTGGCCGGCCCGGTGGCCGGTGTGCTCTCGGACCGCTATGGCGCCCGGCCGTTCGCCACCGGCGGCATGGTGCTGTCGGCGGTGACGTTCCTGGCGCTCATCGCCATTCCGGTGAACTTCAATTACTGGGCCTTCGCTGCGCTCATCTTTCTCAACGGGTTGGGATCGGCCATCTTCACCGCACCCAACACCGCGGCCATCATGTCGAGCGTGCCCGCCCATCAGCGCGGCGCCGCCTCGGGGGTGCGTGGCACCTTCTTCAACGCGGGCAACTCCCTATCGATTGGAATCTTCTTCTCGCTCATGATCGTCGGGCTTTCCGCCACGATGCCGGGGGCGATGCAGTCGGGTCTGACCGCCCAGGGCGTGCCCGCCGCCACTGCCGCTCAAGTGGCCGGTACACCACCAGTGGGCAGCCTGTTCGCGGCATTCCTCGGCTACAACCCCATTAGTGAATTGCTCGCTCCTTCAGGTGTTCTGGAGCAGCCGGGGGTCAACGCGGCCGAGCTGACGGGGCAGTCGTTCTTCCCGAATCTCATCGCCGAGCCCTTCCATGCCGGTCTGGTGGTGGTGTTCGTCGCCGCCGCGCTGATGATGGGGATCGCGGCTCTGGCCTCGCTGGGTGCCGGTGGCAAGTACGCCCACGCGGAGGACTGAGCTAGCTACTATCTGCCCATGGCAACGTGGGGGATATCCGGTCCGGTGGATCTGCTGCGCCGTACGGGGATCTTGTGGTGGCGCTGCTGGCCGCGGCTCATCGGAGTTTGGCTCGTCGGCTGGCTCGCCCGGTACTGGCTGATCAAACTGGCCCTCTATGTGGGCGTGCACTTCGGTGGATTCTGGGGCGACCTGATCATGCCGTTGGCGGCTCTCGCCAGACTCAGCACGTACATCCTGATGTTTTTGGTCATACGCGGGGAGACGAACCTCCCCGACGAGAACACCGATGGCCGGTCGCGGTATCAGGCCTTCGTGGGCATCGTGCTCAAGACGATTCTTCCGGTGTTCGTGCTCTTTGCGGCGTGGCGGCTGATTCTGGCCGACTACGCGTTGTACCTGGGTTCATTGAACGCCGACCTCTCCTACGCGGCCTACTCCGGCGGCGCCCCCGAGAGGACGTTGACGCAGGCTCAGGAGTTCATGACTCCCAGCGACTGGCGGGCATATCTGGCGATACTGATCGCGTTCGTGGCCCGTGGCGCCTTGACCAGGTATTCCGAGAAGCTCCCTGCCTGGACCCAGCTAGTGGCCGTCTACCTACAGGCTCTGTGGGTGGTGCTGCTGCTCAATGCCGCGTCGAATCGGCTTGTGGGGAGCCCAAAATGGGTATCTGAGCGCAAGGTCATCGTCTGGTACACCGAGCAGAAGGACCGGTTTTTCGCGCACTTCAGCCTGCTCGGTCAGGTGTGGAAGTGGATCACCGATGCGGTGGGGCCGACCGTGCTTGCGGTGTTGTTGGCGGTGACGTGGATTGCCATTGTGGGAACCGTCTATGCGGCTCGGCCGCAAACCACGTGGGCCGGGGCCAGCCAGGCGGCATTCGGTGAACTTCAGGGCTCCCGCGTTACCGATGTGGCAAGTCGAACCGGCCTCGCGGCGAAGGAACGTTGGCAGCGACTGCCGGTCATCGTCCAGACACGTGCGTCCGAAATCTTCCGAAGCCTGCTGGGTATAGCCGATCAACTGCGTGACACTCTCCGGCTCACCGTGCATTCCGGACCAGTGACGTTGTGTTTCTTCGTCTTTGTATTCATGGCGACCGTGGTCCTGGATCCCAACGGTGCCTACTTCAACGTCTACGTGACCGACGGGTACATGTGGCGCGGCGTGGCCATGCTGCTGGGACCGCATGAGTGGATCTGGTGGGCGTCGTATCGCGAGTCCTTCCGGACGGCGATTGGCGCATTGATCGATCCGCTTCGGATATGCCTTGTGGTGGCAATGTATTGGCATTGCGTGGAGAGAGCCTCGCGGCCGTCGGTCACGACGGAGGTATGAACCGCACGAAGCGGTATTTTTTCGCGCTTCCTTTTTCGGGTGCGAACTCGACGTCCACTGCGGTGATGTCGGCGTCCTCTGGAACCACCATGACGGCCGCGAATGAGCCGGCAGTATTGCAGGTGTCGTACCCCTGCTTCCGGGTCCAATCCGACACCGAGACCGGCAGTAGCCCTATCTGTCCATACCAGTGCCGATAGCTCTGATCGACAAATGTGGCGCGACACATCGCCCATCCCTCATCCAGCGCGGCTGGCTTCCCGTCCTTGGATCGGTCGAATGCATACGCCACAAAACGTGTTCCGGGTGGCTGAGGGGAGTCGTACTTGGAGTACGCAGGAGTGGGCATGTCTAGAGCGCGCATACGCCATAGCACGCCGTCGATCTTGACCGTGGCGCCGGCGGGCACGGTGGCGGCGGGGATATCGGTCCCAAGGTTCTCTTTCCACGAGGGATAGCCCACCGTAATGCCGAAGGTGAGCACTCCGACAACAATCAGTATCGCTCCAATAATGTTGCGCCGCAGCCAGTTTCTCATGGAACGACCTGCTCGTTCACGAGTGTCAGCAATGGCCGCTCTTGAATCATTTCGGGCGGGATGACGATCAGGAGTTGTGAGTCGACCCAGCCCTGCATCATACGAAAGTCATTATCCGGGAAGATGATTGCGAGAAGATTGAGCGCTCTGGGAGGCTCTGGGGCGTCAAACACCCATGTCTTGCGCACGCTGACACCTGGTTGCCCGGAGGCCTTGGTGGCGGCGAAGTTCTCCCGGTCGATGTTGCGGTGGTCGGCCTCGAGCTGCAAATCGATCCTGTCGGGTGTGCGGATGGTTTCATAGGAGAGATCGATCGCGATGTAGCGGCCCTTGGTCTGGTAGGTGTCGATGCTGGAGTCGCTGACCGATGACTTCACGCGGACTTCGGGCGCCGAGAACACTCGATGTACGGTCACCGACAGATTGCGGCCCGCGGTGGGTGCCGGGGCAGTGCCGTGCACCAGGAGCGGCGCGTACGAGTCGGTGCGTTTCGGCACATTCATGTATAGGTAGGCCGAGCCTGCGAGCAGCAGGGCGCAAACAACGGCCTGGACTGCGATGATGGCCCGATTTCGCCGCATCACTCGCACCTGCCGATGGTGGTGCGAAGCTCGCCGTAATGACCCGTGGCACCCCAGGTGGTGACGGTATTGGCAACCCCGGCGGCTCGTTCGAAGTCGGACATTTTGATGATGACGTCATCGCCCGGCTGCGCTTTGCCGAACGGGAATCCCCAAACGACGATCACGTCCTGGACCTTTCCCGGCTGCAGGACCGATAGCAGGCCGTAGGGCCCGTAGGCGCCCTCGTCTCGAACATCGTCGCCGACCAGACTGAATACGGCGCTGTTACTGGGCTTGAGGTCGTGCAACACCACCCCGGACGAGTCGGCGGTGTTCTCCACGGTCGCGAACAGGCCCACGAGCTGGCGCTCCTTAGCGGCCTTCTGCAACAGCAACTGGTTGCGGGTCGGCAGGCGTGCGGGGTCACAGATCTGGGCGACGCGATGCGGTGTGATCGTGTAGACGCCGTTCGAATACGAGGATCCCAGTGCCACCGGCGTCATCGGCTCGGCGGTTTCCAATCCGCCGAAGGCCGCGGTCGTCGCCAACACCGCGACGATCGCGACCTGGTGCAACCGTTTCAGCGAATAGCGATCCAGGAACCTGCGATTCTCCGGCTCGTTGGATTCGCTGACGGGATCGTCCCCACCCATGCGCAGAAGCATACGGTGAGAAGGTCGTCCGCAGCTGATTTCTGTTAGCTAAGCCGGTTCCGCTGATCCTGGACGCGTTGACCGATCACCGACAGGGCGCCCTGCACCCATGCGACATACCGTCCCTGCTGGAACAGGCACGTCAGGAGCGGGTCGTCACCGGTACCCGACTTGTACTGCAGGCACTCGGCGTTCGGCACGGTGGACGGCGCGCTCGGCGGGCCGTAATCCGTCCTGGCCAGTAACTCGGGTCGCAGTGCATCCAGTAGACGTTTGGCGCCCATATCATCGCCCGCGCGTGTCACTCGAGCGCTATCGGCGACGATGAACCGGTCGACACCGGTTTCGCGATAGATCTCAAGCCACGCCGGGATGTCGGAGTGAAACAGCGCCGCACCACGCGCGTCGAAGACGGCGCCGCTGCCGCTGGGGTTGAACGAGGTCTTGTCGGTGGCGAGTTTGAGCAAGGATCCATCAGGGTCGAAAGGCGATGTGAGCGAGCTTAATTGCTCAATCGGGGTGGGCGTGAAGTGCTCCAGCTCCTGGAACTGCCGGGTCAGGTAGCGGGACAGGATTTCCGCGCTCTCGACGTCTGGTTGCTGACTGATGTCAACCCGCACCACGAGTGGCCCGCGTTGGAGATACGCCACGGTTTCCGCGTAGACAGACTGGCCGTAGTTTTTGTGTGTGGCGTACGCCTTGGCAGCCGGAAAACCTGGAATCTCCACGGTCTCCACACGTTTGGATTCGCCAGGGTCCAGTTGGTTTCGGAGGCTGAATAGGGCTTCCGTCGCCGCTGCCGCGGACGCCTCGTCTTTGAACAGCCGGATCTTGACTCCCAATAGGGTGGTGGCGTCGTTGTTCGGAGTAACCGGCTCGCGCGAGATGCTGATGCCGGTCACGTATCCGTAGTCGAGCAACTCGTCGGACTTATCCCGTCGATAGAGCAGGGTCGGCCACCCCGTGCTGTTGAATCGGCCGTCGATGATCGTCGGTGCCACGATCGACCCGGACAGCCGGATCGCCTCATAAAACAGATACTTGAGCTTGACGTCTCCGATGTTGCCGGTCGGAGGCGGCAGCGGAACCGTGGGCCGTGGTTTCGTCGTCGCGGTGGTGGTAGTTGACGGTGTCGGTCCCATCGGTGTTTCTCCGTTGGTCACGATCTCGATGCCGTTGGGCGGTGACGTACAGGCCGCCATGGTGAGCATCAGAGCGATCGCCAACGCGTGGAACCGGCGCATCATCGCTACCCCCTCGATCAGTAGTTCTCTGAGGGTAGCGCGGGCAGGATTTGCTGCGGGAACTTCGCGCCGGTATCAGTCCAGATCGACGACGACCGGAGCGTGGTCGCTTGCGCCCTTGCCCTTACGTTCCTCACGGTCGATATGCGCGTCGCCCACCCGCTTGGCGAATTCCGGTGAGCCGAGGACGAAATCGATGCGCATCCCGCGCTTCTTGGGGAAGCTCAGTTGCGTGTAATCCCAGTAGGTGTACACGCCTGGACCGGGGGTGAACGGCCGCACCACATCGGCGAATCCGGCGTCGTTCATCGCGGTGAACGCGGTGCGCTCGGGCTCGGACACGTGGGTGCTGCCCTCGTAGGCCTCGACGCTCCAGATGTCGTCGTCGGTGGGTGCGATGTTCCAGTCACCCACCAGCGCCACCTGTGCTGCGGGATCGGCTGCGAGCCAGCCGGCGGCCTCGTCACGTAGGGCAGAGAGCCACCGCAGCTTGTACTGGTAATGCGGATCCTGCAGCGTCCGGCCGTTCGGGACGTAGAGGCTCCATACCCGCACTCCGTTGCAGGTGGCGCCGAGCGCTCGGGCCTCGGCGGCTTCCTCGACATCCGAGCCGGACGCCCACCCGGGCTGACCCTCGAATCCGACGGTCACATCGTCCAGCCCGACTCGCGAGGCGATGGCCACTCCGTTCCACTGGCTCAGTCCCACGTGTGCCACCTCGTACCCGGCATCGGTGAACGCCTGCATGGGGAACTGCTTGTCGGAGCACTTGGTCTCCTGCATCGCGAGCACATCGGTGCCGGAGCGTTCCAGCCAGGAGATCACCCTGTCGGCACGGGCGCGGATGGAGTTCACATTCCAGGTGGCCAATCGCATGACGTCACCCTACTTTTCGATGCTGACGGCCTCGATACGTGCATACCGGTATCGGTGTTGTTCGGTAAAACCCAAGCTCGGGTACAGCGCGAGCGCCGCCATGTTCTCCGCCCGTACCTGGACGTATGCGCGGCGCGCGCCCTGCGCGGCCCCCCAGCCCAGCAGTACCTCACACACCTGTCGGGCCAGCCCCCGGCGTCGATGGGTCTCGGCCACCCGTACCGCGGAAATTCCGAGCCAGCCCTCGGTGACGGCACCGCGCGCGATGGCTACGGCGGGACCGTCATCGGCGACGGAAGCAAAGCCCAGTTTCCCGTCGATCACCGCGGTCAGCACCGGCACCGTCAAGGGGTGGCTATCTCCATGCAGGGCAAGCCAATCCGGCGGTGGTGCCGGAGGCAGGGGCGGGCCATCCGGCTCGCCCAGATCACGCACCATCACCACGGTTTCCTCGCTCGTCACCAGCGTCTCGGGCGGATGTACCAACCGGTCGGGCAGGCACAACAGGGTGGGCAACTGGTGTGCGGAGTACCAGAAACCCACATCGCCGAGCGACCGAGGGGATGCCGAATGCTCCAGTGGGACAGCAGAGTTGCCGCGATGTGTGTACCCGCCCGCGGCCCGCACGAACCATCCGTCCACCCAAGCGTGTTCGATACCCGGCCAGGCGAAGGCCGCTGCTCGCTGCGCGGATCTGATGTCCCGGTTCAGCACCGGAACTGGGGGCAATACGCGCACTGAGACGATATTGAGGGGCGAAATATCCACCACCGCACCGGATTTATGCAGTACCCGTACCGCCGGATGCGTTGCCACCAACTCGCCGACGGTGTCGGTGAACGGGGGCACCGAGCCGGCAGGCCGTTGGCTGCGGATGGCGACCCGCGTACCGAGTTCGGGCAGGGACACGGCGCCGGGTCGCTCTAGTGTCCGAACGGATCAGCGACTTGTCCTGGCGTCCAACTCAATCCGGGTACGCCCCAACCGTTGGACTTGACCGCGCGTTTGGCCGCGCGAGCGTTCCGGCCGATCAGCGTGTCTATATAGAGGAATCCGTCGAGGTGTCCTGTCTCGTGCTGCAGCATGCGCGCGAACAGATCGTTGCCCTCCAGGGTGATCTCTTTGCCGTCGGCGTCCAGGCCGGTGACCCGCGCCCAGTCCGCGCGTCCGGTGGGGAAGGACTCTCCGGGTACCGACAGGCAGCCCTCTTCGTCGTCATCCGGGTCGGGCATCGTCTCGGGGATGGCGGAGGTTTCCAGGACCGGGTTGATCACCACGCCGCGATGGCGGGTTCCGCCGCCACGGGTGTCGGCGCAGTCGTAGACGAACAGGCGCAGGGGCACGCCGATCTGGTTGGCGGCGAGCCCGACGCCGTTGGCGGCGTCCATGGTCTCGTACATGTTCGCGATCAGCTCGGGCAGATCGTCGGGTAGCGAACCGTCAGGACCGACCGGGACGGGCTCGGTTGGCGCATGCAGCACCGGGTCGCCGACAATGCGGATAGGAACAATAGCCACGGAAGGCAAGCTATCGGCTTGGTATTGAGAGCCGACGCGCGGGGTTGGCTAGCCGGAGTTGCGGTTTGAGCGTGGTTAAATATCGCCGAACCACAGTGTTGTTATTTTCAGTGTTGCAGTGAACGCGATCGATCAAGAGACAAGACGACAAACGCCCGGTTGGGTCAGGAGCTTTTATGGACGGCGCCCAGGCGCGAGCTGAGCAGTCGAAGGCTGCGAATGCTGGTCAGGATTCGCCTGCCGTCGGCTCAGACGGAGTCGAGATCGCTGCTGGTCTGAGCCGGCGCGAGCACGACATCCTGGCCTTTGAACGGCAGTGGTGGAAGTACGCGGGTTCCAAGGAAGACGCCATCAAGGAGCTCTTCGGCATGTCGGCCACCCGCTACTACCAGGTATTGAATGCGCTGGTAGATCGTCAAGAGGCCCTGGCTGCCGACCCGATGCTGGTTAAACGTCTCCGTCGGCTGCGTGCCAGCCGTCAGAAGGCCCGTGCGGCGCGTCGCCTGGGGTTTGAGGTCACATAGCTGTCTCGGAGCGGCCGGCCTGAATAGGTGCTGGCGCCCTCGGACCGTAGAGTGGATTCACAATGAACGAACGCGTACCCGATTCTCATGGTCTGCCGCTTCGCGCCATGGTGATGGTGCTGCTGTTTCTCGGAGTGATTTTCCTGCTCGTCGGGTTCAACGCTCTCGGATCGGACAAGTCCGCGTCATCGGACTCGACGTCCACATCGGTCAGCGCCGCCGCAGCCCCGAAGTCGACGACACCGCCGCCCGCGCCCAAGCCGGAGGTTCGTGTGTACAACACCACCTCGGTGCCCGACCTGGCGCGGGGTGCCGCCGACCAGGTCACGGCCGCAGGCTGGAAGGTCGCCGAAGTCGGCAACCTGCCGATGCCCGAGGTGAACGTCACGACCGTCTTCTTCGGCAAGACCGCCGGAGAAGAAGAGGCTGCCCACGAAATCGCCAAGGTGCTCGGTGTTCAGGCCGCGCCGCGTGCACCCGAACTCGTGGAACAGCCGCCGGGTGTCGTCGTCGCTGTCGCCATCTGACCGATCTGACGGATCGGCACTGCGGGTGCTACACGCTGTAGGAGAGATGGCATGATGAGGCCCATGGTTAAGCCCGCCGTTCTCGCCGCCGGAACCCTTGCTGCCGTTGCCTTGTCCCTGAGTGGATGCTCCCCGGATCAGCCCGCCAGCACCACTCCGGGCACCACACCTCCGGTGTGGACCGGTTCCACGGCGCCCTCGACCGCGGGCGGCCACGGCGGCCACGGCGGCGAGCAGCCGATCCCTTCGGGTGAGAAGCTCAACGCCACGCTCAAGCTCGCCGACGGCACGCCGGTGGCCAAGGCCGAGTTCGTGTTCCAGGACGGATTCGCCACCATCACTGTGAAGACCACCGAGAATGGCAAGCTCACCCCAGGGTTCCACGGGCTGCACATCCACTCGTTCAAGAAGTGCGAGGCCAACTCCACCGCACCTGCCGGCGGGACGCCGGGTGACTTCTTGTCTGCGGGCGGACATTTCAACGTCCCCGGTTACACCGGTCATCCGTCCAGCGGCGATCTGGTGTCGATCAACATTCTCAAGGACGGCTCGGGAGAGCTGGTTACCACTGCGGATTCGTTCACCAAGGATGATCTGACCGCTGGCAACGGCACTTCGATCATCATCCACGAGAAGGCCGACAACTTCGCCAACGTTCCGCCCGAGCGGTACACCCAGGCCAATGGCACGGCAGGTCCCGACGACACCACCAAGTCGACGGGTGATGCGGGCAAGCGTGTGGCCTGCGGTCTCATCGACGCGGGCTAGCCGCCAGAGTGGCCCGCCCGATCGAATTTCGCGGGTCACCGCGACCCACGCTGGGGGTTGAGTGGGAATTCGCGCTCGTCGACGCCCAGAGCAGAGACCTCACCAACGAGGCCTCCGCGGTACTGGAGGCGATCGGCGAGACACCGCACGTGCACAAGGAGCTGCTGCGTAACACCATCGAGGTGGTGACGGGCATCTGCGGGACGGTCGCCGAGGCGATGGATGACCTGCAGACAACCCTCGCTACTGTGCGGCCAACCGTGCAATCGATGGGCATGGAGCTGTTTTGCGCCGGAACGCATCCCTTCGCCCGGTGGTCGGCGCAGCAGCTCACCGATGCCCCGCGATACGACGAGCTGATTGCCCGCACCCAATGGTGGGGGCGTCAGATGCTGATCTGGGGTGTGCACGTGCACGTCGGCATCTCCTCCAAGCACAAGGTGATGCCGATCGTCACCTCGATGCTCAACTACTACCCGCACCTTTTGGCGCTGTCCGCGTCATCCCCGATGTGGGAGGGGCAGGACACCGGATACGCCAGTAACCGGGCCATGATGTTCCAGCAGTTGCCCACCGCCGGTCTGCCATTCCACTTCCAGACCTGGGAGCAGTTCGAGGGCTTTGTCGACGATCAGATGAAGACTGGAATCATCGACCAACTCAACGAAATCCGTTGGGATATCAGGCCTTCACCGGCACTGGGCACCGTCGAGATCAGGATCTTCGACGGGATCTCCAACGTCGCCGAACTCGAGGCCCTGGTGGCACTGACGCACTGCCTGGTGGTGGACCTGGACCGCAAGCTGGAGGCGGGGGAGTCGTTGCCCACCATGCCGCCCTGGCATGTTCAGGAAAACAAGTGGCGCAGTGCGCGTTACGGGCTCGACGCTGTCATCATCCTGGATGAGGACAGCAATGAGAGATTGGTGACCGAGGACCTCGACGATCTGCTGACTCGGCTGCAACCCATCGCGCGGCTGTTGGAATGCGAGACCGAGCTAGCCGCAGTGGAGGATATCTACCGCCATGGCGGGTCTTATCAGCGCCAGCGGCGGGTGGCTGAAGAGCATGACGGCGACCTGGGCGCGGTCGTGGACTCGGTGGTCAACGAATTGGAAACCGAGCGCTAGACAGACAACCAGTACTCCAAGATCGCAGCCGCCTGCTGTTCTGGATTGCCTTCCTGTGGACGCAACACCAGCTCGGCGTTCACCGGGGCCTCGTAGGGCGCGTTGACTCCGGTGAAGTCGCTGATCTCCCCGGCACGGGCCTTGGCGTACATGCCCTTCGGGTCGCGCTGCTCGCAGACCTCCACGGGAGTGTCGACGAAGACCTCGATAAAGGGCAGCCCGGCCTTTTCGTGCTGGGCCCGGATTTTGTCCCGATCGGCTTGATACGGACTGATGAGCGCGGCCACCGCGACCACCCCGGAGTCGGAAAGAATCTGGGCGACGGCACCCACGCGGCGAACGTTTTCGGCGCGGTCGGCCGCCGAGAATCCGAGGTCCGCGTTGAGGCCGTGCCGCAGGTTGTCGCCATCGAGCCGATAGGCGGGAATGCCCATTGCCACCAGTCGCCGCTCCAATTCAACTGCCACGGTGGATTTTCCGGATGCGGAGAGCCCGGTGATCCATATCGTTCCACCCTTGGTGGAGCGTTCCTCGCGAGAAATCGCGGACGAGTGCCAGACCACCTTGGACTGGTGCAGAGTCGGGCCGGAGATCATGCCGGCGGCGACCGTGTTGTTGGTGGCCTCGTCGACCAGGATGAAGCTGCCGGTGGTCCGGTTGCGCCGGTACGGATCGAACATGATCGGTCGCTGCAGTCGCAACTGCACGCGTCCGATCTCGTTGAGCTTCAGTTCCTTTGCTTCCTGGTCCCGGTGCAGGCTGTTCACGTCGAGCCGGTAGTCAAGGCCGGCAACGGCGGCCTTCACCGTCGAGTTGGCATGCTGCATTACGAATCGCGATCCCTCGGAGAGGGTGGAAACATCGGTGAACCAGCACACCATGGCATCGATCTGGCCACCTACCAGTGGCCGATTGTTCGGCCGGCAGAGCATGTCGCCGCGGCCCAGGTCGAGCTGGTCGGCAAGTTGCACGCTCACTGCGCTTCCGGCGAAGGCCTCATCCACGACCGCGCCACCCGGACCCCAGATCGCCGATACGGTTGAGGTGAAACCTGATGGCAACGCGACGATCTCGTCGCCAGGCTTGAATACGCCGCTGGCAACGGTTCCGGCCACGGCCCGGAAGTCGTGTAGGTCGGTGATGTGCTCGGCGCCCGGTGCCGCCGCACCGCCCTGGGGGCGGATGACGTACTGGATGGGAAAGCGGGCATCGATCAGGTTGCGGTCTGACGAAATATGTACCTGCTCAATATGGTGCAACAACGACGGACCCTCATACCAAGGGGTATTCGCCGACCGGGTGACGATGTTGTCGCCCAGGAGCGCCGACACGGGAATGACGGTGAGGTCATGCAGCTCCAGTTTGGTGGCGAATCTGCGGAATTCCTCTTTGATTTCGTCGAAACGCTGAGGGGACCAGTCGACCAGGTCCATCTTGTTGATGCACAGCACCACGTGCTCGACACCGAGCAGCGAAGTGATGAACGCGTGCCGGCGAGTCTGTTGTGTCAGCCCGTTGCGGGCATCGACCAGAATGATCGCCAGGTCAGCGGTCGAGGCGCCGGTCACCATATTGCGGGTGTACTGTTCATGCCCCGGGGTGTCCGCAATGATGAATTTGCGTGCGGGCGTGGAGAAGTAGCGGTGCGCGACGTCGATGGTGATGCCCTGCTCACGCTCGGCGCGCAGCCCGTCGGTGAGTAGTGCCAGGTTGGTATGTGTCTCGCCCTTGGCCTTGCTACTGGCTTCCACGGCGGCCAGCTGATCGGCGAAGATCGACTTCGAGTCGTACAGCAGGCGACCGATGAGGGTGGACTTGCCGTCGTCGACGCTGCCCGCCGTGGCGATGCGGATGAGCTCCTGGGCAGGTTCTGTGGTTTCGATGGTCTGCGAACTCATCAGAAGTAGCCCTCTTTCTTGCGGTCTTCCATGCCGGCCTCGGAGATCCGGTCGTCGGCGCGGGTGGCTCCCCGCTCGGTGATGCGGGTTGCGGCAACCTCTTCCACTACCGCGCTGGGAGTTGACGCGACAGATTCGACGGCACCCGTGCAGGTGGCGTCGCCAATGGTCCGGAATCGGACCGATTTCTCGACGAGTTCCTCGCCCGGTTGCAGGGTGAGGAACCTGGTGTCTGCCAACAGCATTCCGTCGCGCTCCACCACATTGCGCCTGTGCGCGTAGTACAACGGGGGCAGCGTGATGTTCTCTGACTCGATGTACTGCCAGATGTCCAGCTCGGTCCAGTTGGACAGCGGGAACACCCGAATGTGCTCACCCTTACGGTGGCGACCGTTGTAGATGTTCCAGAGTTCAGGGCGCTGGGCGCGGGGATCCCACTGGCCGAACTCATCGCGGAAACTGAAGACCCGTTCCTTGGCGCGGGCCTTCTCCTCGTCGCGGCGCGCGCCGCCGAACACCGCGTCGAAGCGATGTTCGTTGATGCTGCGCAACAAGGTCGCGGTCTGCAGGCGGTTACGCGTGGCGCCTGGTCCGGTCTCCTCGACGACGGCACCCGAGTCGATGTCGTCCTGCACACTGCCGATTTCCAGCCGCAGGTTGTAGCGGCCAACCGTCTCGTCGCGGAAAGCGATGACCTCGTCGAAGTTGTGCCCAGTATCGATGTGCATGACGGGGAAGGGCAGCGGCGATGGCCAGAATGCCTTGGCCGCGACGTGGAGCATGACCACGGAATCCTTGCCGCCGGAGAAGAGCAGCACGGGCCTTTCAAAGGTCGCCGCAACTTCGCGGAAGATGTAGACGGCCTCGGCTTCCAGCGCGCTCAAGTGCGATAACTCGTACGACTCGGCGGGTGATGAGCTTCTGTGGCGAAGAACATCGGGCGATGTCGGCATGCGATTACTCCATTTCGGTCCAAATATGTACCGTATCGGTTCGTATTCGGTCCAGCTCAGAGTAGAACGTGTTCTTGTTGGGTGTCAATGGGATGCGGTGACAAAACCGCCGAGTGGGCGCGGTGCTGCGCACACTCGGCGGAGGGGGAGGAACGGTGGAGCTAGGCGGGCTTGGTGCCGCCGATGTGTTCGGTGATTCCGTCCGCGGTGTGTACCAGAGCCTTGGCGCGCACGGTGATCTCGGCGTCGGTGAGGTCGTCGCCGATGTAGAGGCTCGCGACCATGGCCTGCTTGCCGTTGTGGTCGTAGACCGGTGCCGACATCACGTTTACCCGGTGGCGTACTTTCGCCCCCGAGCCGACGGTGTAGTTCTCGCTGCGCAGGTAGACCCGTTCGCCGATTCCCGACACGATCTCGCCGAGGAGGGCGCGCAACTCGTTGGGGATGTCACCGGGCACTCCGGCCATGAGTGAGTACAGCTGACGTCCGGCGGGGGTCAGCAGTTCGACCAGATAGCCGTCGGCACGGCACTCCTGGATTACCTTGCGCAGCCGTTCATCTGCGGTACGGCCGGGCGCGGTCGGATCCTTGCCCAGCCAGGAGGCGATGGTTTCGTCGGTGTCCCAGAGCACGAACATCAGGCCCACCGGTGGAGTGAACGGATAACTCTGGCCTACCTCGACCCGGACTGGATGGTCGGGGTCACTAACCACCTCCAGGACCGTGACCCGATCGCTGACGACGGCGGACAACGCCGCGGTGTGCCCGAATTCTCGAGTAAGCGTGAGTAATTGATCGCGGCTCGCCGGCTTGGCGCGCAGCGATTCCTGGGCGGCTCTGCCGACACGGATGAGCGCCGGGCCCAGGCTGTACGTCTTGTCGCGGTCATCCCGGATGAGATACCCCGACTCGGCGAGGGTGGTCACGATGCCCAGGCAGGTGGGCTTGCTCAGTCCTAACCGGCGCGCCAATTCGGAAAGTCCGAAGCGCTCGGTGCGGTGCCGTGCCAGGAAATCGAGTACGGCCATCACGCGTTCGGTAGGGGGCGACGTCCTGCCTGCCCCATTGTCCCGTTCCTCGACCACCGGCGAAACCTCCTGTGCCCCTGCGTAGATCCAGACATTCTTGACGTACCTGGCAGGGCGCTCTAATGTCTGGAGGGATTCTACCACTGCGGTACACATTTGTACCAGTCAGGAGCGTCATGTACAGCGAGGCATTCACGGCCGCGATCGCGGAAGCCGAGGAGCTGATTGTCGCCGCACCCCATATCGAATCAGAGGCCGACCTGCTGGAGGGCCTTCAGTATCTGGCGCAGGGCATTGCGGCCTGTACGCACGTGGCTTTTCATACCGATCGCGATCACCCATTCCTCCTATCCGGCACGGGGCCGTTCACAAAGATGGGACTGGATAACCCCGACACCCTGTACTTCGGTGCTCGTGTCAATGGCGAGTACGAGTACGTGGTCACCGGAAAGCGCGGCACTACTGCTGATTTGAGCTTCCAGGTGCTCGGCGGGGGTGACTACACCGACAAGAACGTGCCGGGCAGTGCCATTGCCTTCGACGATCGCGAGATCCATATCGAGAGCGACGGCAGCTTCGAGGTCCGTTTCGGCCCGGGGCCGGCCAGTCAATCGCGGCCCAACTACTTCACCCTCGGACCCGGACCGGCGCAGCTGGTCATGCGTGAGGTGTACAGCGACTGGCGTCAGCAGCGCGGTTCCCTCGCCATCGCGCGGGTAGACACCGCAGGTACGGCACCGGCTCCGCTGACCAAGGAACAGATCGAAAAACGTTACGCCAGTGCTGGTAAGCAGCTGGTGAACCGAGTCAAGACGTGGCTGCAATTCCCCAAATGGTTCTACGACAATCTGCCCGTCAACACCATGACGGAGCCGCGACTCACGCCCGGCGGTCTGGCCACCCAGTTCTCCTCGGTGGGGCACTATGACCTGGCCGACGACCAGGCGATGATCATCACCGTCCCCAAATCCGATGCGCCGTATCAGGGTTTTCAGCTCGGAAGCCTGTGGTACATCTCCCTTGATTACATCAACCATCAGACCTCGCTGAACTCCGGCCAGGCTCAGGTGGATCCGGACGGAAACATCCGGATGGTGGTGAGTAACGCAAATCCTGGCGTCACCAACTGGATTGAGACGCTGGGGCATCGCCGTGCATACCTCCAGTTCCGGTGGCAACGCGCCGATAGGCAGCTCACAGGAGCCGATGGTCCGTCGGTCGAGGTGGTGGACATCGGCGATGTGCCCGCGAAACTGCCGCACTATGCGTTGAATCAGATCGACGCGGAGGGCTGGCGCAGTCGAATTGCCGAGCGTCAGAACGCCATCGGGGCAAGGATGTTGGGCTGATGAGTCTCCTCGACTTTGACGGCAAGGTCGTCGTGGTGTCCGGTATCGGCCCGGGACTGGGCGGTGCGCTGGCCACCAAGTTTGCCGCGGCCGGTGCCGATGTGGTCCTCGCGGCACGCACCCAGTCACGCCTCGACGAGGTGGCTGAGCAGATCACCGCGACCGGGCGCAAAGCCCTTGCGGTGGCCACGGATATCACTGATGAGGCCAGCGTCGCCAACCTCGTCGAACGTGCCACCGAAACGTTCGGAAGCATCGACGTCCTTGTCAACAACGCCTTTAGCATTCCCTCGATGAAGTCTCTGGAGAAGACGGACTATCAGCATATTCGCGATAGCGTCGAACTCACGGTGGTCGGTACGCTGAGGCTGACGCAGGGCTTTGCGGGCGCGCTCGCCCGATCGAACGGGTCGGTCGTCAACATCAACTCGATGGTCATCCGGCATTCCCAGATTCGTTACGGTAGTTACAAGATCGCCAAGGCCGCGCTGTTGGCCATGTCCCAATCATTGGCCACGGAACTGGGGCCGCAGGGAGTTCGGGTGAATTCGGTTGTGCCCGGATATATGTGGGGCGAGAACCTCAAGGGCTACTTCGAGCACCAGGCCAAGAAGTACGGCGGCACCGTCGAACAGATCTATGAGTACACGGCGGCGAATTCCGATCTGAAACGGCTGCCGACCACCGATGAGGTGGCCAACGCCGTGCTGTTCCTTGCCTCTGGCCTCGCGAGTGGGATCACCGGCCAGGCCCTCGATGTCAACTGCGGCGAATTCCACGCCTAGCCACAAGGAGATCCGCATGAGTTTCGAATCAAGCACCGAACGCACCAGTGTCGGCACAGTCGATGATCTCCACGAGTCGGCCATCCGGCTGATCGGCCTGGACGACTTCGGGGACGGGTCCGTCGACAACTACCGTGAAGCGCTGGGCGTCCTGCTGGACTCATATCAGAGCGAAGCCGGGCTGACTCCCTTGGGCTCCAAGATGTCTCGGGTCTTCCTGCGCGGCGCACTGGGTGCTCGGTTGCTCAGTGAGGCCGCCTTCAAAGCGCATCCCGACCACGCGCAAGTGGCCATCAACCGGCCGATCTTCGTCACCGGCCTGCCACGCACCGGAACTACCGCGCTGCATCGCCTCCTCAACGCCGATCCGATGCACCAAGGTTTGGAGATGTGGCTGGCCGATTTCCCGCAGCCCCGGCCCGCTCGCGACACCTGGGATTCCAACCCGGTGTACCAGCAGCTCGAGGCACAGTTCTCCAAACATCACGTGGATAACCCGGAATTCATGGGCCTGCACTACATGTCGGCAACCGAGGTGGAGGAATGCTGGCAGCTGCTGCGCCAGTCGGTGCACTCGGTGTCGTATGAATGTCTTGCACATGTCCCGTCATATGCCCAGTGGCTGTCGCAGCAGGACTGGACACCGGCATACCGGCGCTACAAGGCCAACTTGCAGCTGATTGGACTCAATGACATCGAAAAGCGTTGGGTGCTCAAGAATCCGAGCCACCTTTTCGCGCTCGATGCGCTCATGGAGGTGTACCCGGACGCGTTGGTCATCCAGACACATCGCCCCGCGGAGACCATCATCGCTTCGGTCTGCTCGCTCAATGAGCACGCCACCGCAGGCTGGTCAGAGACCTTCGACGGCGCGACCCTTGGCGCCGATCAACTGGATACCTGGGCACGGGGCCTGGAGTCGTTCAAGTCTGCTCGCGCCAAGTACGACGAGGCTCAGTTCTGCGATGTCGACTACTTCGACTTCATCTCCGATCCGATCGGCACCGTTGAATCCATCTACCGGCACTTTGGATTGGAGCTGTCGGCGTCCGCTCTGGTGGAGATGCAGAAGATGAACGACGAAAGTCAAAAGGGCCCGCGCGCACCCAAGCATGTCTACTCGCTTGCCGACTATGGGCTGAGTAAGGAAGCGGTGATGGAGCGCTTCGCGGGGCTGTGACCCGTATCGCCGTAGTGGGCGCCGGCGCGGCGGGAACGCTTGTCGCCCTGCATCTACTGCGGCACGCAGCCACCGGGACGCTACATCTGACACTGATCGATCCCGATAGGAGGACCGGGCCGGGAGTGCCCTATCGCACCGCGGATCCGCGTCATCTTCTCAACGTTCCGGCGGGCAAGCTCAGTGTCACTGTTGCCGAGCTGGCAGATTTCGTTGCCTGGCTTGCTGAAAACGGCTTACCAGAGGCGAGCCCCGAGGATTTCGTTCCGCGAGAACTGTTCGGACGTTACCTCTCCAGTGCATTCGAAGGAGCACGCGGTGATCGCGTGACTCGGGTCCATTACCGCGCCGTCGCGGTGGCTCGGCACGCCGGCGGGCTCTCGGTTGCTTTATGCAATGGCGACGAGGTGCACGCCGACACCGTGGTGCTGGCGGCCGGGCCGAATACCCCCGGAACCTCCTGGGCGCCAGACTGGTTGCGGCGCAGTGCGCTCTTTGTGAGTGATCCCTGGCGCGCAGGTGTGCTCGACAACCTTCCCGAGGACGGCGACCTGCTTCTGGTCGGAACCGGTCTGACGATGGCCGACCTGGCCTGCACGCTGCGACGGCCGGGCCGAATCCTGCATGCGATATCCCGTGGTGGGCTGCTCCCGCGAGCACATCGACTAGATCCACACCCTCCGGCGCGGGCTCCAGCGTTCGTTGTTGAGCGCGGCGACGTCTTGGAGCAGGCCGTGCATTACGTCCGGGACGTGATATCCGAGGGCGCCGACATGTGTGCGGCCGTGGATGCGCTGCGCCCCCACGTCGGCGCGTTGTGGGCGGGTATGAGTATGGGTGAACGCGAGTGTTTCCTGCGAAAATATCGCAGGCTGTGGGACATTCACCGCCATCGGATGGCGCCGCGCACTGCTGCTCAGATCGACGGGGATACCGCAGACGGTGCGTTACGTGTTCATCGTGCGGAACTGCAGGACGTTATTGCGTCGGATTCCGGGGTCGCCGTGACGTTGTCGACAGGGCAGGTTCTCCACGTGTGCGCAGTGATCAATTGCACCGGGCCGCAATACGATCTCACCGCCGGTGCCGATCGGTTGTGGAACCAACTCCTTGCCGACGGCCTGGCGCGACCCGGCCCACTGAACCTCGGGTTGGATACCGATACCGATGGAAGGCTGCTGCCTGGGGTGGTGCCGATGTGGGCAATAGGGCCACTGAGGCGCGGGAACCTCTGGGAAACAACGGCATTCGTGGAGATTCGAGCACAGGCGGAAAAACTGGCAGCGCTGATAGGGTCGTAGCGTGCGTGTTCTGGTGCAGCGGGTCACTTCGGCGACAGTGTCCGTCGAGGGGGAGGTGGTCGGTGCGATCCGCCCCGAAGGCCAGGGGTTGTTGGCCCTGGTGGGTGTCACCCATGACGACGATGCCCAGACGGCCGCGCAACTCGCGGAAAAACTGTGGCGACTGCGCATCCTCGATGAGGAGAAGTCGGCCGCCGACGTCGGTGCCCCGGTACTGGTGGTCAGTCAGTTCACGTTGTATGCCAACACGAAGAAGGGGCGTCGTCCCGCATGGAATGCCGCGGCGCCGGGAAGTGTCGCCGAACCTATCGTGACGGCATTCGCGGACGCACTGCGCAATCTCGGCGCACAGGTGGAAGCCGGGATTTTCGGGGCGCACATGCAGGTTGAACTGATCAACGACGGCCCGGTGACCGTGCTGCTGGAGCTCTAGCTCAGCCGTCCCCGGGTGGGGGCGCCGTGCAGATCGGGTCGAGGCACCCCTCGGCGACGGCATGCGCGATGCTGTCGGACAGACGCGGGCACCCGCGCACCCGCGCGGTGTTGGTGCCCTCCTCGCGTATCTGTGCGAAGTAGGCGCAGCGTCCGGCTGCTTCGGTATTCCATTGCACCGCGGTGTGATTGATGCCCAGCTTCTTGACCATTACCGAGCCGTGGCAGAACCGGCAGTCGACCTCCTGCAGGCCGGAGGTCAGATACCGCTGTTTGTCGCTCTCGGTCGCCTCGTGCAGAAGCGCGGCCTGCTCCGGGTTGTGTTCGAATGCGGGAGCCTTCGACCAATGGCCGTTCGGCCTGCCGGATCCAGCGGATTCGTGAGCCTCGTCTTCCCCGTGGGCGCCATGTAAAGCCAGCATCGACTGAGCCAGCTCTTCCACGGAAGGTGGGCTGGTGTTGGCCTCAGTCGATGCTGAAACTTCCGTCATCGCACTAGCTTTGCGTCGCCTCGGCGGGAGCTTCGGCCTCGGCTTGAGCTTCTGCGGAAGCCTTTTCGTCCGCTTGCCGCTTCAGGTTTTCGTCGACCTCGCCGTGCCAGAATTCGTTGGCCTTGGTGGTGTCGATTTCGAGTTCGAATCGGTCGGTCATTTCCGGAGTGACGTCGGCCTTGTCGACGTAGAACTGCGAGTACCACCGGCGCATCTGGTAGACGGCGCCGTCCTCCTCGACCAGCAGCGGGTTGTCGATACGGGTCTTGTTCTTCCAGATCTCTACGTCCTGCAGGAAGCCTTGTCCCACACCCTTGGTCATGGCGCGCGAGAGCTTGCCGGTCATCTTCTCGTCCATGCCCTCGGGCTTCTGCACGATGACGCCGTACTGCAGCACGAAGGAATTCTGGTCGATCGGGTAGTGGCAGTTGATCAGGATTGACTCGGCCTTGTAGCCGCCATAGTTGTTGTGCAGCCAGTTGATCATGAAGGAAGGCCCGAAGTACGAGGCTTCCGAATCGAGGATCTGCTCGCCGGTGTACTGCGAGGAACCACCGAGCTGCACATCGGGACGGCCGACGGTGCGCAGGTACTGCGAGGCGATGTGCCCCTCGAAGACATTCTTGAAGAACGTTGGGAATCCGAAGTGGATGTAGTAGAAGTGCGCCATATCGGTGACGTTGTCCACGATTTCACGGCAATTGGAACCTTCGATGACGATGGTGTTCCAGTCCCAGGTGGTCCAGCCGTCGTCGGCGAACTCCGGAACTTCCGGAATCTCCACATCATCCGTCGGGCCGTTGCCCTCGGCGTCATGCCAGACGAAGAGGAGGCCGCTCTTGACGTCGGTGGTCCAGCTGCGGGTGCGGGCCAGCTTGGGGGTGCGCTTGGCGTAGGGCACCAGCTTGCACTTGCCGTCGCCGCCCCAGCGCCAGTCGTGGAACGGGCAGGCGACGTTGTCGCCCTTGATGCTGCCCTGGGAGAGGTCGCCGCCCATGTGACGGCAGTATCCGTCGAGGACCTTGATATCGCCCTGAGTGTCGGCGAATACGACCAGCTTGGTACCGAACGCGTCGATCGCGTGCGGCTCTCCGTCCCTGAACGATTCTGCGACGCCCAGGCAGTGCCAACCACGGGCATAGCGCGTGGGAAGCTCGCCGACGTCGATCTCGCGAACGCCGATTCCTGCGGTATCTGTGCTCATGGCGGGGCTGCCTCCAGTGTTTCGATGCTGGTCGCTGTGGCGACCGTCTTCAACTAGAACATGTTACAGTTTTGGCCCCCCGGGGCGCAAGAAATATGCCTGCCACAAGCGCAAATAAGGCCCTTGGCTAGGGTCTGCGCATGCCTTTGTACTCACTCGACGGAAAAAGCCCGAGCGTCCACCCTGAGGCGTTCATCGCGCCGACCGCCTGTCTCATCGGGGATGTCACGGTGGAAGCCGGCGCTTCGATCTGGTTCAACACGGTCATCCGCGCCGATTACGCGCCGATTGTGATCCGGGCGGGCGCCAACATCCAGGACGGGTCGGTGCTGCACAGCGATCCGGGGATGCCGGTCGATATCGGTGAGGGAGCCACGGTGGCGCACATGTGCCTGGTGCACAGCTGCACCGTGGGTGACGGCGCCCTGATCGGAAATCACGCGACGGTGCTCGACGGCGCCTCCATCGGCTCGCGCAGCATGGTGGCCGCGGGTTCGTTGGTACTCGGCGGCAGCCAAATCCCCGAGGACGTGCTGGTGATGGGCTCGCCCGCCAAGGTCAAGGGGCCCGTCGCGGGCACCCCCGCGGAGTTCCTCACCAAGGGCGTTCCCGCCGCCTACCAGGCGCTGGGGAAGCGCTACCTGGACGGTTTGGACACGTAACCGCTACGGCCTGCTCAGCTGCAGGCAGTCGGGCACGTTGAATACCCGCTGCATTCGCAGTTCCTTGGCGGGCAGCTGGGTACGCACTTCGGCGGTGCGGACCACGCGTGGGTCGGTAAGGCGCAGAGTTTCCCCGGCCCGGACCAGTTCGGCCCCGCCCCGTGCGATGACATTGCGAACCCAGTCGGCGTTCGCGCCGTACGGCAAGAGGATGAGCACGGTGTTCTCGTGTGTGTCGAAGGCCTCGACGGGGGTCTCGTAGGCACGTCCGCTGTTCCTGCCGGTGTGGTGGATGACCGCTGTTGACGTGGATGCGGTACCGGCGGTTGTCATCACTCTGGGGTTGGTCACGGCGCGATTGAACCGGCGGACCGCGTTGAGTATCGCGGGGATCTGCATCCGGATACCGACTACGAGCAGTGCGAATAGGGCGAGCGGAACTGCGGCGACGATGAGGATGAGCGCGATGAGCACGCGTTCAGGCTACTGAGATGCGATCGGGAGTGTGACCAGGATCTCTGGACGTGCGTCCCACTTTCTTCGGAATTCTTTTTAGGCTTGCCTTACCTAATCGATGTCCGAATCAAAGGGGATGGCATGAGGAAGATCCGAGTCGCGGTTATCGGCGCAGGTCCGGCCGGTATCTACGCCGCCGATATCCTCACCAAGGAGTACGAGCAGGCGCAGGTCGATGTGTTCGATCGACTGCCCGCGCCCTATGGCTTGGTGCGTTACGGCGTGGCTCCCGATCATCCCCGCATCAAGGAGATCATCAAGGCGCTGCGCCGGGTGCTCTCGCGCGACGAGATCCGGTTCATCGGCAATGTCCACTACGGCACCGACATCAAGCTCTCGGATCTGCGGCGCTTCTACGACGCGGTGATCTTCTCGACCGGCGCGCGCGCCGACCGTGACCTCGACATCCCCGGTATCGACCTTCCGGAAAGCTATGGCGCCGCCGACTTCGTCTCCTGGTACGACGGTCACCCCGATGTACCGCGGGACTGGCCGCTGACGGCCAAGAGCGTCGCGGTGCTGGGAGCCGGGAATGTGGCCCTGGATATCGCGCGCATGCTGGCCAAGCCTGCCGATGAACAGCTCAGCACCGAGATCCCCGACAACGTCTATCAGGGCCTGGCGCTCAACCAGGCCACCGACGTGCACGTCTTCGCGCGGCGCGGTCCGGCGCAGATCAAGTTCAGCCCCATGGAGTTTCGCGAGCTGTCCCACTCGCCGAGTGTGGATGTCATCGTGCACCCAGAGGGATTTGAGATCGACGAGGGCAGCCAGCAAGCCATCAATTCCAGTAAGGCCACCAAGCTCGTCGTCGACACCATGATGAAGTACCTGGACACCGAGCCCACCGGCGCGCCGCATCGCATCCACATCCACCTGTGCCAGTCGCCGGCGGCCGTGCTGGGGATCGATCGGGTCGAAGCCCTGCGCACCGAGCGCACCGAGCTCATCGGCGACGGAACTGTCAGGGGAACAGGCGAATACACCGACTGGCCGGTGCAGGCGGTCTACCGCGCGGTCGGCTACATCTCCTCGCACCTGGCGGACCTGCCGTTCGACCACCACGCCGGGGTTGTTCCGCACGACGCCGGACGGGTGCTCGATATCGACGGAATCCCGGTCGAATCGACCTACGTCACGGGCTGGGTCAAGCGCGGGCCCGTGGGATTGATCGGACACACCAAATCCGATGCAGCCGAGACGATTTCCAGCCTGCTTGTAGACCTCCCGGGTATTCAACCCGCCGAAATCTCCGACCCCGATGCGGTTTTCGCGCATCTGCGGGGAAGCGGGATTGACTACACCACGTGGGAGGAGTGGGAACGGCTCGATGCTCACGAGGTAGCCCTCGGCGAGGAGCAGGGCCGCGAACGCATCAAAGTGGTACCGCGCGAGGAGATGATCAGCGCCGGTCGCCAGGCCTCTTAGCGCGAAGACATAAAGGCCCCCGTCGCCGCGAGCGCGGGGGTCTTTATGTGGTTCGGCGGAGTCAGACCTTCTTGGCGGTCCCCGCCACCTTGTCGAACTCCCAGTACGCACGCAACACGACGAGCTTGCCCTCGTCATTGGCCTCGTAGGTAAACACACCCTCGGCCGTCATCTGGTAACCGTTCATCGTGGTGACGATCCGGCCCACGTTGGCCTGATGTGTGCCGCAGTCGTAGGTGGCGTCGAAGATGAAATCCAGGTTCTCGGTGGGGGCAATGATGTTGTCCCAGAAAGCCGCAATGGCCTGCTTGCCGCGATGCCCCTTGCCCTCGGGATCGAACGGCGACGGACCCACCGGATCCTGCACTACGCCGTCGTCGGCGAAGTTGTCGACCCAGGCCTGCTTGTCGCGGGCTTCGACGGCTGCACGGGAACGCTTGCCCGCTTCATCGGCGAGGCTCATGCCTTACTCCCATTCCCTGCGGGCTTTTCGCTTCCCACGACCCACATCGAGTAGTACTGCGAACCGCCGCCATACGCGTGGCCTAGCGCCTTCTTGGCGCCTGGTACCTGATGATCGCCGGCCTTGCCCATCACCTGGATGGCGGCCTCCGCGAAACGGATGAGGCCCGAGGCGCCAATCGGATTCGAGGAGAGCACGCCGCCGGAGGCGTTGACGGGGATCCGGCCACCAATGGCGGTCTCGCCGGCCTGGGTCAGTTTCCAGCCCTCACCCTCGGCCGCGAATCCCAGGTTCTCCAGCCACATCGGCTCGAACCACGAGAACGGCACGTAGATCTCTGCGGCGTCGATTTCGTCGATCGGGCTGGTGATTCCCGCGTCACGCCACAATGCCGCCGCGGCGTCGCGTCCCGCCTCCGGATTCACCCGGTCGCGCCCGGTGTAGTCGAGCGGTTCGGTGCGCAGCGCGGTGGCATGCACCCACGCGACTGTATGGCCGTCGGCGATACGGCGATCGGCGGTTTCTTCGTCTCCCACCACGATTGCGCATGCGCCGTCCGAGGACGGGCAGGTCTCGTCGAAGCGGATCGGGTCCCACAACATCGGAGAGGCCATCACCTTCTCGACGGTGATATCCGGCTGGTGAAGGTGTGCCAGTGGGTTCTTCGCCGCGTTGAGCCGGTCCTTGACCGCGACGATCGCTCCGGTGTCCAGCGGAGCCTTGGAGCGTTCGATGTATGCGCGCACATGTGGGGCGAAGTATCCGCCCGCACCCGCGCCCACGGGCACCGAGAAGGGCACCGGAATCGACAACGCCCACATGGCATTCGACTCCGATTGCTTCTCCCAGGCCAGTGCCAGCACACGGCGGTATTTGCCCGACTGCACCAGGCTGGCCGCGACCACGCCGGTGGAGCCGCCGACCGAACCGGCGGTGTGTACCCGGATCATGGGCTTTCCGGTCGCGCCGATCGCGTCCGCCATGAAGAGCTCGGGCATCATGACGCCCTCGAAGAAGTCGGGGGCCTTACCCACGACGACGGCGTCGATATCGTCCCAGCCGACACCCGCGTCGGTCATTGCCCGGTCAATCGCTTCGCGGACAAGGCCATTCATGGAGACGTCCTGGCGCTTGGCCACGTACTTGGTCTGCCCGGTGCCGATCACAGCAGCGAGGTTTTTTGATGCACCCACGATTACTTACCCTCCAGCACCGCGACGAGGTTCTGCTGAAGTACGGGCCCGCTGGTCGCGTGGGCCAGCACCCTTCCTGCTGAACCATTCCAGATATGTTGTGCGGCAAAGCCGATCCGCTCCAGCCCGGCCGAGAACATCGGGTTGGCCACCAGGGTGCCGCCCGAAGGGTTGACGGTCGTGGAGTCCTTGAGGCCAATGGCTTCGGCGAGGATCAGCTGCTGATGGCTGAACGGTGCGTACAACTCGGCCACCTCGATGGAGCCGGGGTCGCCGCCGGTCGCGGCGGCCGCGGAGGCAGCCGTGGACGGCGAGGTGGTCAGATCTCGGGCACCGAGTATCGGCGTCTCGATCCGATGTTCGAATCCGGTAATCCACGCTGGGTTTTCGCGTAGCTCGCGGGCGCGGTCACCAGAGGCCAGCACCATGATCGAGGCGCCATCGGATATCGGCGCGATGTCGTGCTTGTGCAGGGGATCGGCGAAGTACTCGCGCGCCAGCAGCTCGTCGACGCTTGAGGCCGGGGCCTCGGAATCCACGCGCTGGGCGCGGCCGAGGGCGTCGAGGGCAACCTGTGCCATCTGCTCCTTGGTCCACTTCCCCGAATCCAGGCCGACCCGCGCCTGCAGCGCTGCCAACGACACCGAATCGGGCCATAGCGGAGCGACGGTATACGGATCGGTCTGCAGGGCAAGGGCTCTGCGCAGGGTGCCGGCGGAGGACTTCCCGAATCCGTAGACGAGTGCGGTCTCCACCTGCCCGGTGAGGATCTTGATGTAGGCCTCGTACAGCGCCCACGCCGCGTCCATCTCCACATGAGACTCGTTGATGGGCGGCACCGCACCGATCGAGTCGATCGCCGAGATGAACGAGAAGGCACGACCGGCCAGGTAATCGGATGATCCCGAGCACCAGAAGCCGATATCGGACTTGGTGATTCCGAGGTCGGCGTAGATCTCCCGGAAACAGGGCACCAGCATCTCGACACCGTTGGTGGTGCCCTCGGTGCTGCGTACGTGAGGGGAGTGGGCGAAGCCCACAACTGCTACTGCGGGGGCAGCGGAACTCATCAGATCCGGTCCTTGTAGGTCTCGTAGTCGGCGTCGGGCTCACCGGTGGGGCGGAAGTACTGGATATTGTCGATCCCGTATCCCCACTCCTCCTTGGGCTTCCACACGGCCTCGACTCGCATACCCATGCGGACATCCGCCGGATCGATGTCGTAGACGAGGTGCAGGAACGGAATATCGGCACCGTCGAGCAACACATATGCGGCCACATACGGCGGCTTGATGCGCTGCCCGGGGAAGGGGATGTTGATGATCGCGAAGGTGGTGACGACGCCCTTATCGGCCACTTCCACCAGGTCCGAGGTGGGCTCACCGGTCAGCGGATCGGCCCCACGCGCCGGGAAGTACACACGTCCACCGGCGCCGGTGCGGCCGCCGAGCAGCTTGCCCTCGGCCAGCGCGCGCAGATAGGCGCTCTCCTCCGGTGAGGTGATGTGCTGAACTTCCAGCCGGATCGGGGTGACCTGCATGGTCACCGGCTCCTGATCTGGTGCGGGCGCGGGCACGTCGACCTGACGGTCTCCGAGTGCGAAGTAGGCGATGTCGGTGATCGCGCCGACGGTCTCATCGGCCCATACCGCGTGCACGCGGGCACCGGTCTCGATACCGGCGGAGCCCGCATCCCCTGCGTCGACGGCGTGCAGCAGCGCGGTGTCGGCACCGTCGAGCTTGATGAGTGCCCAGGCGAACGGTTTGGCCAGCGGCTGGCCCTCGAGCGGCTCGGGCTGCCAGGACCACGACTGGACCGTGCCGACACTCGACACCGGCACCACCTCGGTCAGGGGTGCGTAGGTTACCGGGTCGTACTCGGCCGCCGGTACGTGAACCCTGCCGTCGCTGCCGCGGGTGCCGACGATCTGCCGATCGCGCAGGGCGGTGAAGAACTTGGAGAGGGTCGGTCCCACCGAACGGGTGTAATCAAAAGACAGTTCGAGGGGTGCCGTCAGGAGGGGCAATTGCCCGGTTGTGCTGCTTTGGCTGACTGTCACACCTCCGAGTAGAACAAGTTCTAGTTTTTTTCGCAAGGGTGGTGGTCGCGGCATATCCCGCCGGTTACAGTCGGGCCATGAAATTCGGATTGCAGCTGGGGTACTGGTCGGCCTCCCCGCCGGAGAACGCGCCCGAACTGGTGGCCGCCGCCGAGGAGGGCGGATTCGACGCCGTCTTCACGGCTGAGGCCTGGGGTTCCGACGCGTACACCCCGTTGGCCTGGTGGGGGTCGGACACCAGCCGAATCAGGTTGGGTACCTCGGTGATTCAGCTCTCGGCGCGAACACCCACGGCCTGTGCCATGGCGGCCCTGACGCTGGATCACCTCTCCGGTGGCCGCCATATCCTGGGGCTGGGCGTATCCGGGCCGCAGGTGGTGGAGGGCTGGTACGGACAACCATTCCCCAAACCTCTGGCCCGCACCCGCGAGTACATCGACATCATCAGGCAGGTATTGGCTCGCGAGGCGCCCGTACGCAGCGACGGCCCGCACTATCCGCTGCCGCTGACCGGGGACAAGGCCACCGGGCTGGGCAAGCCGCTCAAGCCGATTGTGCATCCGCTGCGTGCCGATATCCCCATCTTCCTCGGGGCCGAGGGCCCGAAGAATGTGGCGTTGACCGCTGAGATCGCCGACGGCTGGCTGCCCATGTTCTATGCGCCGCGGCTCGCCGACATGTACAACGAATGGCTCGACGAGGGCTTCTCGCGTCCCGGCGCCCGGCGCAGCCGCAAGGACTTCGAGATCGCCGCTACCGCGCAGGTGATCGTCACCGACGACCGCCGCTCGGTGCTCGACCAGCTGAAGCCGTTCTCCGCCTTGTATATCGGGGGCATGGGTGCGGTCGAACTCAACTTCCACGCCGAGGTGTATCGGCGCATGGGTTACGGCGAGGTGGTTGATGAGGTCACCGAGCTGTTCCGCACCAACCGCAAGGACAAGGCGGCCGAAGTGATTCCGGATGAGTTGGTGCTCGACACCACCATCGTCGGAACCGAGGCCGAGGTACGTGAGCAGATCAAGACCTGGGAGGCCGCGGGGGTCACCATGCTGGTGGTCGGTTGCCGCAGTGTCGCGCACGTCAAACAGCTGGCGGCGCTGACCTAAACCTCGCGGAAGTCGAGCATCGCGGTGACGGTGTCGACGGCCTCATTCAGTGCGTGAAACCGCGTCTCCAACGTCGGTGCTGCCAGCACGGCGTGCCGATCGGCCTGACCCATGGGCACTCGAGATGCCAACGCGTACAGCCGCTTTTCGGCGCCGCTGGGCAGCCCGGTGGCGATGGACCACCGGCGGGGCAGGCGCACCTGTTGTGCGGTCGCGACCCGGCGCAGCAGGTTCTCGATACGTGCCTGCACCTCGTTGAGGGCACTCAACGGCAGCACCCGCTCATCGAGTTCGTCGGGCCACGGTTCGGTCTCGGCACGCGGATACGGATCGTCGTCGAGCCACCGGTTGATGCGGATTCGATGCGCGCCCTCACAACGCAACGCGAAGCGCTCCGCGCCGAGGGACTCGCAGTCCAGGACGCGGACCGCGGTGCCGACGTCGTGGCGGACGTCTCCGCCACCCACCTCTCTGCCGCGAGCGATCAGAACGGTGCCGAAGGTACGGTCGGCGGCCATCACGTCCCGGACCAGGGCGACGTAGCGCGGCTCGAAGATACGCAGCGGCAGGGGCTCACCCGGCAGCAGCACCGACTGCAGCGGGAACATGGGCGTCACGCCGCCCACACTATGTGGGCCGGTCTAGGTACCGGTGAAGTTGGGGGCGCGCTTCTCGGCGAAGGCGCGGGGGCCTTCCTTGGCGTCGTTACTGGTGAAGACCCCGATGCCGACCTTGGTGTCGGCCTTGAAGGCCTCGTTCTCGTGCAGGCCTTCCGAATCGCGGATGGTCTTGAGGACCGCTTGCACCGCCAGGGGTCCGTTCGCGGCGATCATGTTCGCAAGCTCCAGGGCCTTGTCCAGTGCCTGGCCGTCGGGGACGACGTGGCCGATGAGCCCGATTTCCTTGGCTTCCGGGGCCTTGAGGTGCCGGCCGGTGAGCAGGATGTCGCAGGCGACCGTGTACGGGATCTGGCGGGGGAGGCGCACGGCCGACCCGCCCATCGGGTACAGGCTCCACTTCACCTCGGAGACACCGAATTTGGCGCTCTCACCCGCGACGCGGATATCGGTAGCCTGCAGGATTTCGGTGCCGCCGGCGATCGCGGGGCCCTCGACGGCCGCGATCAGCGGCTTGGTCAGGCGCCGGCCCTTGAGCAGACCGGGGATGACGGACGGGTCGTAGCTGCCGTCGGAGAACTGGTCGCCCGGGGCGCGCTTGTTCATGGCCTTGAGGTCCGCTCCGGCGCAGAAGTACCCGCCTGCACCGGTCAGGATGCAGACGCGAACGTCGGGATCATTGTCGACGCGGTCCCAGGCCTGCGTCATGATTTCCAGCATTTCCCCGGACAGGGCGTTGCGTGCGTGCGGACGATTCATCGTCACGATGAGGACGTGATCGCGGAGTTCCACTAGGGCGTGCGGGGCGTCCTGTTCGGTCACTGTGTCCGTCATGAGGCTCCTTCATTGGGCCGGGGCTTGTCTAAAAATGTAACACGTTCTAATTTATGGACATGGCCCTTAACATTGCCGACCTCATTGAGCATGCAATCGACACTATGCCCGATCGTGTCGCCATCATTTCCGGTGACCGAAAGCTGACGTACGCAGAGCTTGAGGAACAGTCCAACCGGCTGGGGCACTATCTGCAGAGCCAGGGCGTGGGCCCCGGCGACAAGGTCGGCCTGTACTGCCGCAACGGCATCGAGATCGTCGTAGCGCTGACGGCCATCGTCAAGATCCGCGCGATCTCGGTCAACGTGAATTACCGGTACGTCGAGGCCGAGTTGCACTACCTGTTCGAGAACTCCGATATGGCGGCCCTGGTGCATGAGCGCCGGTATGCGGACAAGGTCGCGAACGTCCTGCCGAGCACCCCGAACGTCAAGACCGCGATTGTTGTCGAGGACGGAACAGATCTCGACTACTCGTCGTACGGCGGCGTCACGTTCGCAGATGCGCTGGCGCAGGGATCTCCGGAACGTGATTTCGCCGAGCGCAGCCCCGACGACATCTTCCTGATCTACACCGGCGGCACCACCGGCTTCCCCAAGGGTGTGATGTGGCGGCACGAGGACATCTACCGCTCGCTGTTCGGCGGGATCAACTACGTCACCGGCGAGTACATCGAGGGTGAGTGGGACCTGGCCAAGCAGGGAGCCGAGGCCGCTCCATTCATCGGTTTCCCGATCCCACCGATGATCCACGGCGCCACCCAGGCCGCGACCTTCATGGCCCTGTTCCAGGGGCGCACCACGGTGCTCGCGCCCGAGTTCAACCCCGAAGAGGTGTGGGAACTCATCGAGAAGCACAAGATCAACATGCTGTTCTTCGCCGGCGACGCGATCGGGCGACCGCTGATCGACGCGTTGGATACCGAAGTGGGCCGCGCCCGCGATCTGTCCTCGCTGTGGGTGTTGGCCAGCAGTGCCGCACTGTTCTCGCAGACGGTCAAGGAGCGGTACCTGGAGCTGCTGCCCAACCGGGTGATCACCGATGCGATCGGCGCCTCCGAGACCGGTACCGGCGGGTTGTCCACCGTTACCAAGGGGCAGATGCATCCGGGTGGCCCAACCGTGAAGATCAGTTCCACCACAACGGTTCTCGACGAGGAAGGCAATCCGATCCAGCCCGGTTCCGGGGTGCGGGGTCTCATCGCCAAGAGTGGGCACATCCCGGTCGGATACTTCAAGGACGAGAAGAAGACCGCCGAGACGTTCAAGACGTTCAACGGTGTGCGGTACGCGATCCCTGGTGACTGGGCGACCGTCGAAGCGGACGGCACTGTCACCATGCTGGGTCGCGGATCGGTGTCGATCAACACCGGCGGCGAGAAGGTGTTCCCTGAGGAAGTCGAGAGCGTCCTGAAGGGCCACCCCGCCGTGTTCGACGCGGTTGTCGTCGGTGTGCCCGACGAGAAGTGGGGTCAGCATGTGGGCGCTGTCGTCGCGGTGCGTCCCGGCGTGGAGCTCACCTTCGAAGAACTGGACACCCATGCGCGCAAGGAGATTGCCGGATACAAGGTGCCGCGCAGCGTCTGGATTGTGGACACCGTCAAGCGCAATCCTGCGGGCAAGGCCGACTACCGCTGGGCCAAAGAAGTCTCGGAAACCGAGAAGGTGGACCTCGTGAACACCAAGCACGTCAACACGGGAGCCTGAGCCATGCATACCGACCTTTGTGAGCGGTTCGGAATCCGCTATCCGATATTCGGTTTTACGCCCTCGGAGAAGGTCGCCGCAGCCATCACCCGCGCGGGCGGGATGGGTGTGCTGGGGTGTGTCCGCTTCAACGATCCCGACGAGTTGGACGCCGTTCTGAATTGGATGGATGAGAACACCGACGGCAAGCCCTACGGTGTCGACATCGTGATGCCGGCCAAGGTGCCCACCGAGGGCACTGCGGTAGACATCGACAAACTGATTCCGCAGGGGCACAAGGATTTCGTCGAGAAGACTCTTGCCGACCTGGGCGTGCCCCCATTGCCGGGCGAACGTGAGTCGGCGGGGGTGCTGGGCTGGCTGCATTCGGTGGCCCGCTCACATGTGGAGGTCGCGCTCAAGCATCCGATCAAGCTGATTGCCAATGCGCTCGGCTCCCCGCCCAAGGACGTGATCGACCAGGCGCACGAGCACGGCGTGCCGGTCGCTGCGCTGGCGGGGAAGGCCGAACACGCCAAACGGCATGTCGAGAACGGTGTCGATATCGTTGTGGCCCAAGGCTATGAGGCCGGTGGACATACCGGCGATGTAGCATCCATGGTGCTCTGGCCCGAGATCGTGGATGCCCTCGACGGCAGCGCCCCGGTGCTGGCGGCCGGCGGTATCGGCAGCGGCAGACAGGCCGCGGCAGCCCTGGCGCTCGGTGCCTCGGGTGTGTGGACCGGCTCCATCTGGCTGACCGCCGCCGAGTATGACCTTGGAAGCGTTACCAGTGGTGGCGATTCCGTGGTGCAGCAGGCGCTGTTGAAGGCGACCTCCAGCGACACCGTGCGCACCCGCATCTACACCGGAAAGCCCGCGCGACTGCTGAAGACCAAGTGGACTCAGGCGTGGGATGCCGAGGGTGCGCCCACGCCGCTGCCGATGCCGCTACAGAACATTCTGGTGAGCGGGGCGCACGAGCGGATGAATCGTGCGCATGACCCGGAGACTGTCTGCTTCCCCGCGGGGCAGATTGTCGGGCGGATGAACGAGATTCGGCCTACCTCCGAGATCGTGGCCGACCTGGTGGCCGGTTTCGAGAGCGCTGTCGACAAGCTGAACCAGATCCGCGGCTAGCTCTGCCCGCCGCTCTCCTAGCCGCCGAGTGTGCGGATAGTGTCGAATATCAGCGAGATTTCGACCAGATCCGCACACTGGGCGTCAGGGCTGAATGTAGGTGCTCCCGGAGAGCCGCCACAGCGGGTCGCTGGTTTCCAACGCCTCAGCTGATAGCTGCCGCTTGATCACCTTGAATGTCGCAGTACGGGGGAGTTCGGTGCTTATTCGGACGAATGACGGCCACTGTTTGGGCCCGAGATCCTCTTGTGCGGAGAGGAACTCACCCAGCTTCGATGCCTCGAACCCGTTACGTACGATCAGGGCCGCCATGACACGATCTCCGACGGTGGGATCCGGAATGCCATAGATGGCAACCTCGGTGATATCCGGATGGCGCAGTAGCACGCGCTCGATGGGGGCGGTGCCCAGGTTCTCGCCGTCGACCCGCAGCCAATCGCCCAGGCGTCCGGCGAAGTACACGAACCCGTTTTCGTCGGCATAGGCGAGGTCGCCGCTGCGGTACTTGCCCTCGACCATGCGCTCGGCATCGGCCTCTGCGTTCTTGTAATAGCCGGTGAATCGTCCGGGGCCGGTCACATTCACCAGCTCGCCGGTGGCCTCCTCGGCATTGACCACCTTGCCGCTCTGGTCAAAAACCGCAGGGGGGCAAGGCTGTCCGGTCTGGACGTTCAGAATCTGAACGTCGGGGGTCAGGGGGCCTATCGCACCGGGCGGCGTCCCAGGCGCCCAGCCCAGCGCTACCCCGCCCTCGGTCGACCCGAACCCGTCCACCACAAAGGCGCCGAATCGCTTGGCGAATCGGTCGGTATCGCCGGCAGCCGCCTCGTTGCCGTACATGAACTTCAACGGGTTCTCGGCGTCATCGGGCCGTTCCGGTGTCGCCAGCACATACGACATCGGCTTACCGACGTAGTTGGCATACGTCGCCCCGTATCGGCGGACATCGTCGAGGAATCCCGATGCGGAGAAGCGGCGGCGCAACGCAATCGACGCACCGGCGGCGACGGCCACCGACCAGCCCGCGAGCACCGCATTGGAATGGAACATCGGCATCGAGAGATAACAGACATCTGTGGGACCGAGACCAAAGCGCGAGGACAGCATGACCCCCGCCGAGGCCACCTTGGCATGGGTGATCTGGACGGCCTTGGGGTCTCCGCTGGTGCCCGAGGTGAAGATGAGCATGAACAGTTCATCCGGTCGCACATCGGTGATCTCGATCAGTGGATGTTGTGGGTCGACAACGGTTTCGGATTCGTCCGTGATGATGAATTGGCAGTCGGCGAGCTCGACATCACGCTGCAAAGCCGATCCGCGCCGTGTCGAATTCAAGCCCACCAGCACCAGGCCACCTAGTGCGGCCGCGGAAAGGAGTCGCGCGAACCCGGGGGTGTTCTCCAGGATCACACCGACATGCGGCGGCTTCGACGGGTCCAAGCGTGCGCGCAATACCGATGCCAGGCGGCGGCTTTCGGCCACATGGTCACGCCACGACGTGAACGAACCCTCGAAATGCAGCCCCCGGTCCTCAACATCGGCCAGGTTCGCCAGCAGCTGCGTGACCGTTGTGCTCTCCGGCGTGCTCACAACCAGATACTAGGCAGGTGTATCGGCGAGTTCGCGGCCGATGCGGCGCAGTTGCTCCGTCGCGCTGCCCGAAGCGAACTCGCCGCGCTTGGCGGCCAGGAAGTAGCGGTGCACCGGATGGTCCTCGTCGATACCCACGCCGCCGTGCACGTGGACTGCGGTGTGTGCGACGCGGTGGCCGGCATCGGAGGCCCAGAACTTGGCAGTGGCGACGTCGACATCGGCGGGGAGATCTTCGGAGACCCGCCATGCTGCCTGCCACAGGGTGAGGCGCAGACCCTTGACGTCGATGTAGCCGTCGGCCAGCCGCTGAGCCACCGCCTGGAAGCCACCGATCGGCTTGCCGAACTGCTCGCGGGTGCGCGCGTAGTCGGCGGTCAGCTCCAGCGCCCGCTCCAGAACGCCAAGTTGATAGGCGCTGTGCCCCAGAGATTCCCGCAGCCGCAGCCACTCCACGACCTCGACGCCGCCGACCTTGCGGTCAGCAGGAACGGGAACCTCGGAGAGAATCAGCTCAGCGGAGCTGTCTTTGCCGGTGGTGTGCAACGTCTCCTGAGTGACACCGGCATCGTCGGCTGCCACGAGAAAGACCGCGACACCATTTTCGGTCTCGGCAGGTACCAGGTACGCATCGGCCTCCACGCCGAACGGCACTAGGACCCGATTGCCGGTCAGCACGTGACCTGCGCCCTCGGCCCGGGCAGCGACGGGCCCCTCGCCCGGTTCGCCGTCGAGCGCGATGGTCAGCACCTTCTTACCGGCGACAGCCGGTGCAGCCCAATCATTCTGCAGTGCTTCGGAACCGAACGCGGCGAGTGCTCCAGCCGCCAGTACCACCGACTCCAGGTATGGAACCGCGGCGAGTTCGCGGCCCAGTTCGACGAGAATCGATGACTGCTCCAGCACGCCGAATCCGCCGCCGCCCAACGATTCGGGCGCCGCGGTCGAGAGGATGTCGGCCTCGACGAGCTTGGTCCACAGCTGCCAGTCGAATCGGCTGTCCTGCTTGTCGAGCTCCTTCTGGCGCTCCGGCGTGCTGATCGCCGACGCGATGGTACGGGTCAGGCCGGCAAGGTCGGTCTGTGCCTCGGTCAGGGAGAAATCCATTGCAGTGCAGTCCCTTCTAGCGTGTCGCCGCAGGCTGGCCGAGTGCAGTCATCGCGATGATGTCGCGCTGAACCTCGTTGGTGCCGCCGCCGAATGTGAGGATCAAGCAGGCCCGGTGCATCCGCTCGACGCGTCCGCGCAGCTGCGCACCGGGGGAGTCCTGACGCAGTGTCGCCGCCGTCCCGAGTACCTCCATGAGAAGTCGGTAGGCCTCGGTGGCCAACTCGGTGCCGAAGACCTTCGTGGCGGAGGCATCGGCAGGGGAGGGAGCGGCATCGGTGGCGGAGGCCAGCTCCCAGTTGATCAGCTTGAGGTATTCGACCTTGGCATGCACGCGCGCCAGGTTCAGCTGAACCCATTCGGCGTCGATGATCCGGCCGCCGGGGCCCTTGGTGTTCTGTGCCCACTCGCGTACCTCGCGCAGTGCGGTGATGATCGGCGCCGAGGAGACCAGGGCCACCCGCTCGTGATTGAGCTGGTTGGTCACCAGCTTCCAGCCCGCGTTCTCCTCACCGACTCGGCTCGTCACCGGGACACGCACATCCTGGTAATAGGTAGCGCTCGTGCCGGGCCCGGCCATGGTGCGGACCTTGGTGTACGAGAAGCCCTCCGCGGTGGTGGGCACGATGAGCATGGAGATACCGCGATGCTTCTTTACTTCTGTGTTGGTACGCACCGCCAGCCAGATGTAGTCGGCGTACTCGATGAGGCTGGTCCACATCTTCTGGCCGTTGATGATGTAGTCGTCGCCGTCACGAACAGCCGAGGTGCGCAGTGAGGCGAGGTCGGTACCGGCGCCAGGCTCGGAGTATCCGATGGAGAAGTGCAGCTTGCCCGCCGCGATCTTCGGCAGGAAGAACTTCTTCTGCTCATCGGTGCCGAAGTGCATGATCGTCGGCGCGACGCTGTTGATGGTCAGGAACGGCACGGGGGCGCCGGCGATCGCGGCCTCGTCGGTGAAGATCAGCTGATCCATCACCGAGCGGTCCTGGCCGCCGAATTCCTTGGGCCAGCCCAGAGCGAGCCAGCCGTCGGCACCCATCTGTTCCACGGTCTCGCGGTAGACGTTGCCGCTGCCGTACTCACCCTGATTGGACGCCAAGGCCTCGCGCCGTTCCGGGGTCAGCAGTTTGTCGAAGTACGCGCGTAGCTCGCGGCGCAGCTCTTCCTGCTCGGGCGTGTAGGCGATATGCATGTGTGACCTCCGCTGCCGTGGCCCTCAGGTGTGACCCACGTTGACACAAGAGTTGTAACACGTTCTAGTCTAGGGAGTCCAGGCGCGGCGCCACGACACAAACTCAGCCCAGAGATCCTGGCGTCACCAGGGTTGTGTCGTGGGTCACGTGTCGTAGTCTGGCGATACAGCCCAGCTAGACGACGGAGTCGGCTCATGGAGCCGGAAAGAGGTTTCCAATGCGTGTCGGTGTAATTCCTGACCGTTGTGAAGGCAACTTGGTGTGTCTCGGGATCGCTCCAGAGGTGTTCGACGTCGATGACGACGACTATGTCGTCATCCTGCAGGAGGAAGTACCGGCCGATCAGGAAGATCTGGTCGAACAGGCGATCGCGGAGTGCCCGCGTGCCGCTTTGATTCGCAAAGACTAGAGGCATTCGTAAATCACCGGCCTACTTCGCGTTCGGCGAAGCGGTGTCGGCGTGATTCGGTGCGTCGATTGCATGGGACTGAAGGGAAATCACTATGAGCGCGATTGCTGATGCCGACCTGAGTGGCCGCGTCGCCATTGTCACCGGAGCCGCGGCGGGGCTCGGCCGTGCCGAGGCCATCGGCCTGGCCCGGTCCGGAGCGACGGTCATCGTCAACGACATCGCACCTGCCCTGGAGGGCAGCGATGTGCTCGACGAGATCGCCGCGGTGGGCGCCAAGGGCGTGACCGTCGCCGGTGACATCGGTGAGCGCTCTACCGCCGACGAGCTGATCTCCACCGCCGAATCGCTCGGTGGGCTGCACGTCGTGGTCAACAACGCCGGCATCACCCGGGATCGGATGCTCTTCAACATGTCGGACGAGGAGTTCGACGCCGTCATCCACGTGCACCTGCGCGGCCACTTCCTGCTGACCCGCAACGCCGCCACCTACTGGCGCGGTGCGTCGAAGGCGGCCGGTGCCCCTGTCTACGGCCGCCTCATCAATACGTCGTCTGAGGCCGGTCTCCTCGGGCCGGAGGGGCAGGCCAACTACGGCGCTGCCAAAGCCGGTATCACCGCCCTCACGTTGTCGGCCGCACGCGCCCTCGGTCGCTACGGGGTGCGGGCCAACGCCATCGCCCCGCGCGCCCGCACCGCGATGACGGCCGACGTTTTTGGTGACGCGCCCGAGGATTCCATTGATCCGCTTTCCCCTGAGCACGTCGTGACCCTGGTGCGGTACTTGGCCTCGCCCGCAGCGGAAGCAGTTAACGGTCAGCTGTTCATTGTTTACGGACCCACCGTCACCTTGTTGGCGGCGCCTACTGTGGAGGCGAAGTTCACTGCGGATTCGGACGCGTGGGATCCGTCGGCACTGAATTCGGCCCTGGCTGATTTCTTTGCTGGACACGATCCGAAGCGCACATTTTCGGCGACCGCACTGATGGTCGAGGAGTAAAGAGCAACGAGGGTGAGGGTGCGAATTTAATAGAACGAGTTCTAGTTATCGCATCAAACCCGCAGGACAAAGTGGACACGGCGTGCGATTTGTCTATTCGTACATGAATTGACACTAAGAATTTTTTCTCGTTAGTATGGTGCGCCTCACAGTGTGGTAGGTACACGCCGATCGTTAACCGGTTCTTTTGGGGCGAGATTCCGGCGGTACCGGGATGCGTGAGACAGGAGTAAAGGTTGAAGCAGCAGCTCGCGGCGCCCGCACGCGCCGTCGGCGGCTTCGTCTCCATGTCATTGGCCACGTTCCGCAACATCTTCCGCCGCCCGTTCCAAGGGCAGGAATTCCTGGATCAGACCTGGTTCATCGCGCGGGTCTCATTGCTGCCGACGCTCCTGGTGGCCATCCCCTTCACCGTGCTGGTGGCGTTCACTCTGAATATCCTGCTGCGCGAGATCGGCGCCGCGGACCTATCGGGTGCCGCCACGGCGTTCGGCACGGTGACCCAGCTGGGCCCGGTGGTTACCGTGCTCGTCGTCGCTGGCGCCGGCGCCACGGCGATCTGCGCGGATTTGGGCGCCCGCACCATTCGCGAGGAGATCGACGCGATGCAGGTGCTGGGTATCGATCCGATCCAGCGGCTCGTGGTTCCGCGCGTGCTGGCCTCGACCTTTGTCGCGCTGCTGCTCAACGGCCTGGTCTGTGCCATCGGTATGGTCGGCGGCTACGTATTCTCGGTGTTCCTGCAGGGTGTCAATCCCGGCGCCTTCATCAACGGTCTCACGGTGCTCACCGGCCTCGGCGAGCTGATGATCTCGGAGATCAAGGCCTTCCTGTTCGGCATCTTCGCCGGACTTGTCGGCTGTTATCGCGGGCTCACCGTCAAGGGCGGCCCCAAGGGCGTCGGCGATGCGGTCAACGAGACCGTCGTCTACTCCTTCATTTGTTTGTTCGTCATCAACGTGGTCATGACGGCCATCGGTGTGCGGGTCCTGGTGAAGCACTAGTGACCGGACCGTATCTTTCGACGCACACCGTCACCTCCTATACCGTTCGGTATATGCGTGGTCTGGGACGCTCGTTCGACAAATTCGGTGAGCAGGCTCTTTTCTACGCGCAGTCACTGAGTTACATCCCCGCAGCACTGACGAAGTACCGCAAGGAAACCATCCGGGTGCTTGCCGAGATCACCATGGGCACCGGTGCCCTGGTGATGATCGGCGGAACCGTGGGTGTCGCGGTTTTCCTGACTCTCGCCTCCGGTGGCGTCATCGCGGTACAGGGTTACTCGTCGCTGGGCAACATCGGTATCGAGGCACTTACCGGCTTCCTGTCCGCCTTCCTCAATGTGCGCATCATCGCGCCGGTGGTGGCGGGTATCGCAATGGCGGCGACTATCGGCGCCGGAACCACCGCCCAACTGGGCGCCATGCGTGTCGCTGAGGAGATCGACGCGCTGGAAACCATGGCAGTGCACGCGGTTTCGTATCTCGTGTCCACCCGTCTGGTGGCGGGGCTCATCGCCATCATCCCGCTGTACTCGCTATCGGTGCTGGCGGCGTTCTTCGCCTCCCGCGCGACCACCGTGATGATCAATGGTCAGTCCCCGGGTGTGTACGACCACTACTTCAACACCTTCCTGGTGCCCACCGATCTGCTGTGGTCGTTCTTGCAGGCGATCGTCATGTCAGTGGTCGTGATGCTCGTACACACCAACTACGGATTCAACGCCTCCGGCGGACCGGTGGGTGTCGGCGTCGCCGTCGGTCAGGCCGTGCGCACCTCCCTGATCGTGGTTGTGCTTGTCACTCTGTTCATCTCACTTGCCGTCTACGGCGGGTCCGGCCACTTCAATCTCTCGGGCTAGGGATCACATGTCAGGAGATTCGTCGCGCCGGTCTGTCCGGCTAGCCGGTACGGTGCTCGCCGCCGTGTTGGTGGCGCTGACTGTGTTGACCTACCTGGCGTACAACGACGCCTTCGCCGATACCAAGCCCATCACCGTCGTCTCGCCCCGTGCGGGCCTGGTGATGGAAGAGGGTGGCAAGGTCAAATTCCACGGGCTGCAGATCGGCAAGGTCAAGTCGATCTCCTACGTCAATGAGCAGGCCAAGCTGGAGCTCGCGGTCAACGCCAAGGACCTGAGGATGATTCCGTCGAACGCCTCTGTCAGGATCGCGGGCACCACCGTCTTCGGCGCCAAGTCCGTGGAATTCCTTGCTCCGCCACAGCCGTCGGATTCGTCGCTGAGGCCTGGTGCGACGGTGACCGCAGAGTCGGTGGCCCTCGAAGTCAACACGGTGTTCGAGAACCTGACCCGGCTGCTCGGCAAGATCGATCCGGTCAACCTCAACGCCACGCTGACCGCGGTCGGCGAGGGGCTACGCGGAAACGGCGACAATTTCGGGCAGGGTCTTGTCGAGCTCGACCAGTACCTGGATCAGCTGAATCCCAAACTTCCCACCCTGCAACAGGATTTCCAGAAGGCCGGACAGGTGGGGCAGATCTACAGTGATGCCGCGCTAGACATTGTGCGCATCCTGGACAATGTGCCGACGCTGAGCCGCACCATCGTGAACCAGCAGCAGGATCTCAAGGCAACGCTGCTTGCGGCGATTGGGCTGGGTAACAACGGATACGAGACCCTGGCCCCGGCAGAGAAGGATCTCACCGCGGCGCTGCAGCGCTTACGCGCCCCCACCACGCTGCTCGGTAGGTACTCGCCGGAGATTCCCTGCACACTGCAGGCCATCTCCAAGGCGTTGGTGACCTTCACCCCGCTTATCGGCGGTGTGCGGCCCGGTCTGTTCCTGAGTAACAGCTTTCCGCTCGGTGCGCCCGTGTACACCTATCCGGACAGCCTGCCCATCGTGAACGGCTCCGGCGGCCCCAACTGCCGTGGTCTCCCGAACATTCCGACCAAGGCGCAGAACGGGTCGTGGTATCGGTCGCCCTTCCTGGTGACCGATAACGCGTACATCCCCTACAAGCCGTTGGAGGAGCTGCAGGTCAACGCTCCCGACACCCTGCAGTACCTGTACAACGGTGCCTTCGCGAAGCGAAGTGAGTTCTGATGCTGCGCGGTACACAGATCAAGGTCATCGTCTTCACCGTGGTGATGCTGTTGGTGGCAGCGGGACTGATCATCACCTTCGGCGAGTTCCGATTCGGTTCCGGCAAGCGGTATCACGCAATCTTCACCACGGCCTCCGACTTGCGGTCCGGGCAGAAGGTGCGCATCGCCGGTGTACCGGTGGGGCGAGTCAAGGACGTGTCACTCAAGCAAGACAACAATGTCGAGGTCACCTTCGACGTCGACTCGAAGTATCAGCTCTACAGCTCCAGTCGCGCGATCGTCAGGTACGAGAACCTGGTCGGTGACCGGTATCTGGAGATCACCTCGGGGCCCGGCGAGCTGCGCAAGCTGCCTGATGGCGGAACACTCGATAAAGAGCACACCCAGCCCGCCCTCGATCTGGACGCGCTGCTCGGTGGACTTCGGCCCGTGCTCAAGGGATTCGACGCCGCGAAGGTCAACGAGATCAGCAACGCGTTCATCCAGATCCTGCAGGGGCAAGGTGGGACACTCTCCCAATTGCTGGGTGACACATCCTCATTCACCTCGGGATTGGCCGAGCGCGATCAGCTGATCGGCGATGTGATCAATCACCTCAATGAGGTGCTCGGCACTCTGGACTCGAAGAGTAGCCAGTTCTCTTCGAGTGTTGATCAGCTGCAGCAGCTCGTCTCCGGCTTGGCGCAACAGCGCGATGTGATCGCCGGAGCGTTGCCGCCGCTCGCTTCGACAGCCTCATCGCTGGAGTCGGTGCTCAAGGACACCCGTCCGTACATCAAGGGCACCATCGAACAGACCCGCCAGCTGGCCACCCGGATGGACGAGCGTAAGGCCGATATCAACGTCGTCGTGGAGAACCTGGCCGAAAACTACCTGCGGCTCAACGCTCTTGGCGCCTACGGATCGTTCTTCAACATCTACTACTGCTCCATCCGGATCAAGGTCAATGGACCTGTCGGAACCGACTGGCTGATCCCATTCGGTGGACCGCCCGACCCGTCGAAGGGTAGGTGTGCCTTCAAAAATGAGTGACATCCAAGAGAAAGATCCGGTACGGACCGGAATCTTCGGTATCGCCGTGGTGGCGATGCTGGTGCTGGTGGCGTTCGGCTATACGGGTCTGCCGTTTTGGCCGCAGGGTAGGCAGTACACCGGGTTCTTCGCGGACTCCGGCGGCTTGGAGCCGGGCAGCAACGTCTTCGTCTCGGGTATCAAGGTGGGCCAGGTCAAGGATGTGTCCTTGGCGGGCAACCAGGTTCGCGTGGACTTCACCGTGGATCGCTCGATCCGTCTGGGTGACCAGTCGCTGGCCGCGATCAGAACCACCACTGTGCTTGGCGAAAAATCGCTGTCGGTGACACCGGCGGGAGCTGGCCGCATCACCGAGATTCCGTTGGGCCGCACCAGAACTCCATACACGCTCAACAGTGCGCTGAGCGATCTGGGCGCATCGGCGGGCGGAATCGACAAGGCGCAACTGGACCAGTCGCTGCAGGTCATCACGGATGCGATGCGTGATGCCACCCCGCAGCTGCGCGGTGCCCTGGACGGTGTCGCCTCGCTCTCACGCACGCTCAACGCCCGCGATGCCGCCCTCGAACAGCTGTTGAGCCGTGCCAAGTCTGTCAGCGGGATTCTTTCCGAGCGTGCCGGGCAGGTGAACAAGCTTGTCACCGATGGCAATCAGCTGTTCGCCGCGCTCGACGAGCGGCGTTTGGCGATCAGTGAGCTGATCAATCGTGTGCAGGGACTGTCCCAGCAGCTCAGTGGATTCGTGGCCGACAACCGCCAGGAATTCCGGCCCACCATGGAGAAACTGAACCTCGTGCTCGATGATCTGCTGGACCGCAAGGCCCATATCAGTGAGGCGCTCAAGCGTTTACCGGGATACGGCACGGCACTCGGCGAGGTCGTCTCCTCAGGACCGGGCTTCCACGTCAACGTCTACGGCTTCCCGCCCGCCACGCTGACCGCCGTCATGTTCGACACCTACTTCCAGCCCGGCAAGCTGCCCGCCAGTCTCTCGGACTACCTGAACGGTCTGATCGGTGAACGCCAAGTCATGAGGCCGAAATCGCCATGACAACACAAGAGAGCCGTCTGAAACCCTGGCTCCGGAAGAGCGTCTACGCACTGCTCGCGGTGGCACTCGTTGGCGGCCTGCTGTACTGGGTGTGGCCCAGCCGCGGAACCCACAAGATCATCGGCCATTTCGCCTCGGCCGTCGGGCTCTACCCGGGTGATGACGTTCGCATCCTCGGTGTGAAGGCAGGGCGCATCACCGCTGTCGAGCCGCGCGAGGGTGACGTGAAGGTCACCATGGAACTCCCGGACAAGTTCAAGGTGCCCGAAGGCGCACAGGCGATCATCATGGCGCCAAACCTGGTGACCGCCAGGTTTGTTCAGCTGACCCCGGCCTACACGGAGGGACAGGCTCTTGCCGACGGTGCCTCGTTGGGACTGGACAAGACCGCCGTCCCGATCGAATGGGACGAGGTCAAGACCGAACTGGCCAAGCTCAGCGACAGCCTGGGGCCGCAGGGTGAATCCAAGGGGCCGGTCAGTGATTTCATCAACCAGGCGGCGAGCACCTTCGACGGTAACGGCGACTCGTTCCGCAATGCGGTGCGTGAACTTTCGCAGGCGGCCGGGCGGCTCGGTGATTCGCGCACGGACCTGTTCGGCACCATCAAGAACTTGCAGGTGCTGGTGGATGCGTTGGCGAACTCCAATGAACAGATAGTGCAGTTCAGCACTCACCTGGCATCGGTGTCGAAGGTACTGGCAGCCAGCACCGAGAACCTTGGAGCCACCTTGGGTGCCCTCAACCAGGCCCTCACCGATGTGCGAGGTTTCCTGGGAGACACCAACTCTGCGCTCGTCGACTCGGTGAACAAGCTGAGCGATTTCGTGAAGATCTTCTCGGACCAGAGCGACGACGTCGAGCAGATCCTGCACGTCGCGCCGAACGGTCTGGCCAACTTCTACAACATCTACAACCCCGCGGCAGGCACGTTGAACGGCATGCTCTCGATTCCGAACCTGGCCAACCCGGTGCAGTTCATCTGTGGTGGTGTGTTCGAAACGGGCACCAAGACCGAGTATTTGAAGCGGGCCGAGATCTGCCGTGAACGGATGGGCCCTGTGCTACGCCGCGCGACATTCAACTACGCCCCGATCCTGCTGCACCCGATCAACCAGATCTCGGCGTACAAGGGACAGATCATCTACGACACTCCTGAGACGGAGGCGAAGTCCGAGGCCCCCCGCGAGGATCTGGTGTGGGTTCGGCCCAACGGCGCACCGCCGCCGCCGAAGCCATCACCACAGGACCTCAGTGCGTTGATGCTCGGGCCTGAGGAAGTCAACGCGCCGCCACCCCCGGGCACGGAGCTGCGTCCCGCAGAGCCAGGACCGGTGCCGCCGGGATTCCCCGCGGCTGCGGATGAGGCTGCACCGCCAGCGATTCCGGGAGCGCCGCGATGAGCCGAAACGTATTGCGTGGCATGGCGATGGGAGTCGGTGTCGCGGTGGTCGCCAGCGGATGCCAGTTCAACGGGTTGAACTCGTTGAACCTGCCCGGGACCGCGGGACATGGATCGCGGTCCTACACCATCACCGTTGAGCTGCCCGATGTCACCACGTTGCCGCAGAACTCCCCGGTCATGGTGGATGACGTGACGGTGGGCAGCGTGTCGGGTATCGATGCATACCAAAAGCCCGACGGCTCTTGGTATGCCGGGGTGAAAGTTTCGTTGGGGCCCGAGGTCAAGCTGCCTGCCAACGCGGTCGCCAAGGTCGCCCAGACCAGCCTGCTCGGCTCGCAGCACATCGAGCTGGCGGCCCCCACCGGCGAGCCCGCGGTGGGCAGGCTGACCGGCGGTGCCACGATTCCGCTGAGCCGTACCGGCAAATACCCGAGCACCGAAGAGGTGCTCTCCGCGCTTTCCGTCGTGGTCAACAAGGGCAATCTCGGTGCGATACAAGACATCACCGACGAGACCTACAACCTGTTCAAGGGCCGTACCGGCAACCTGACCCAGGTGCTGCCCAAACTCGCCACGCTGATCTCCTCGCTGAACGCGCAGCGGGACGACATCATCTCGGCCATGCAGGGCATCGACAAGTTTTCCCGAGTCCTAGCCGAACACAAGGAAAGCCTTGGGCGCGCCATCGATTCAATCGAACCCGCGCTGAAGGTGCTCAACGAGAATCGCGCCAACATCATCGAGGCGTTCCGCTCGGTGGGCAACCTCGCGAAGATCACTGACCGGGTGCTCCGAACCACCAAGGAAGACCTCGTCGCCGACCTCAAGGGTTTGTATCCGGTGGTGCGGGCGCTGGCCGAGAACCGGGACGTGTTGATCGACAGCCTCGATCTGCTGCCCACGTTCCCGTTCAGCACCAAGTATCTGCGCAACGCGGTGCGCGGTGACTACCTGAATGTCTTCGTGACGTTCGACCTGACCGCTCGGCGCCTGGGTGAAACGCTTTTCACCACATCGTTCTTCGACCCGAACATGCAACATTTCAATGATGTGGTGAATCCACCGGAATGGCTCATCGGATCCATGGCCAACCTGAACGGCAAGGAGACCAGCCCGTTCGATTTGCCTGCCCCCGCAGCCCCGGCCGCCCCACAGGGAGGTGGTCGCTGATGGAACGGCTGATCAAGATCCAGCTGATGATTTTCGCGGCCGTCACGGTGATCAGTGTCGCGCTGATGGCGATCTTCTACCTCAGGGTGCCCACCGCGCTCGGCATCGGGAAACACGATGTGAAGGCGCAGTTCGTTGCCTCGGGCGGCCTGTATCAGAACGCGAACGTCACCTACCGTGGCGTGCAGATTGGGCGGGTCACCGATGTGGCGCTGACTCCCGAGGGCGTCACCGCCAGCATGCGGCTCAACAACGACGTCAAGGTGCCCGGCAATGTGCGGGCCGTCGTCAAGAGCGTCTCCGCCATCGGCGAGCAGTACGTAGATCTGGTGCCGCCCCCCACGGGTGCTGCCGGAAGCCTCCGGCAAGGTGACGTGATCGGTACCGATCGCACCGCCATCCCCACCGATGTGTCCACCCTGCTACGCCAGGCAGACGGGCTGGTCAACACCGTCGCAGACACCCGGCTCCGCGAGGTGCTGTCCGAGGCGTTCAAGGCATTCAACGGATCCGGTCAGGAACTTTCCCGGCTGATCGATTCGTCGCGGCTGCTGATCCAGGAGGCCAACGCCGACTACGGCAGCACCACCAAGCTGATCGATCAGGTGGGGCCACTGCTGGATGCCCAGATCCGTAGCGGTGACAACATCCGCGGATCTGTCTCCAGCCTGGCGGCATTGACTGAGCATTTCGCCAAGGCCGACCCGCAGCTGCGGCAGTTCCTCAAGGTGGCACCGGGTGCCGCCGAGGAAGCCTCCGAACTGTTCGCGGGTATTCGCCCGTCGTTCCCGGTACTCGCGGCGAGCCTGGCCAATCTGGGGCGGGTCGGCGTCATCTACAACAAGTCCATCGAGCAGTCGTTGGTGATCCTGCCCGCGTTGTTCTCCGCGCTGTTGACCGTCGCCGGCGGTGCCCCGATGGACGAGGGCGCGAAGCTGGACTTCCGGCTGAACCTGGGTGACCCGCCGCCATGCCTGACCGGTTTCGTTCCGGCACCGCTGATGCGTACCCCGGCCGATGAGACCCTGCGCGAGCTGCCCAGGGACATGTACTGCAAGACCGCTCAGAACGATCCCAGCGCGGTACGCGGCGCGCGCAACTACCCGTGCCAGGAGTTCCCCGGAAAGCGGGCACCGACCATTCAGCTGTGCCGTGACCCGCGCGGATACGTGCCGATTGGCACTAACCCGTGGCGCGGCCCGCCCGCACCCTATGGCACCCCGGTGGAGGATCCGCGGAACATCTTGCCGCCCAATAAGTTCCCAAACATACCGCCGGGTGCCGAGCCGGATCCGGGTACTCCGACGCTGCCACCGCCACCTCCACCGGCTCCGGAGGCCCCGCCGGCCGGTGGCGACGTGATGCCGGTAGCAGCGAAATCGGAGCCGATGGCGGCACGTGCCTATGATCCGAAGAATGGTGTGTTCCTCGATGCCAACAACCAGCCGAGTGTGTACGCGCCTGCGCTGGACCGCGGTAGTGAGGCGGAGACGTGGGCGGATTTGATGCTGGGGCCGAAGCCGGTATGACCCAAGACGAGCCGAAGGCCACGTCGCAGACAACGCGTCGGCGGGCAGCCCGGCCGGCCGGCCCCACGAGTGAGACCAGTGCCGAGCCCATCAGTGTGTCGTTGGGCCGCACCGAGATCCGGTCGAAGCCCGAACCCTCCGTTTCCGATTCCCGTCGACAGGGAAACGCGCGCGCTGTGGCATGGGTGGCATCGGTGCTGGCAGTGGTGCTGATTGGCGCATTGGGGGTGGCACTGGCGCTCATGGGTCGTGCCCAGCACCGCGATGACGTGCGGGCCGCGCGCGACCAGCATTTCGTCGACACGGCCGTGCAGACGGTGACGAACATGATGACCTACAGCCCGGACAGCATCGACAAGAACGTCGACCAGTTCGTCAACAGCACCAGCGGACCGCTGCGGGGCACCTTCAACCCCGACAACACCGCGAATCTCAAAGCGCTGTACCACCAAACCGGCACCAGCTCGGAGGTGGTGATCAAGAAGGCGAGCCTGGAGAGCGTTGACGAGGTGAGTAAGAAGGCCTCGATACTCATCTCCGCGCGGGTAACCCTCACCAACGCCGACTCGGGGGTCAACGAGCCCTCCAAGTCGTACCGCATGCGGATGATCGTCGCCGAGGATCAGCAGGGCAACATGACCGCATATGACCTGAGATGGCCGGACGGACAGAGCTGATGCGCTGGTTGACAAGAACTTTCGTCGCGGTTGTGGTGCTGGCCGTGATCGGGTTGTCCGCCGTGGCAGGCGGTATGTACTGGCACCGGGTCGACACCATCGCCAGTCGAGCTGCGGGACAGACGCTGATCAAGCAGGCCGGCAAGCAGGTGGGAAGCATCTTCGGATACGACTATCAGACCGTCGAGCGCAGCCTCGACGAACAGTACGCGGGGCTGACCCCCGAGTACCGGCGTGAGTTCGAAGACAAGGCGAACCGCGAGATCATCCCGCAGGCCAAGCAGCGCAAGATCGTCAGCCAGACCAGTATCGTGGGCACCGGAATCATTGCCGCGCATAGAGACTCGGCGCAGGTGGTGGTGTACATGAACCGCACCATCACGGACCAGTCGCGCACTCCGGTATACGACTCGTCGTCGATTCAGGTGGATTACACGCGCTCAGGAGACAAGTGGTTGATCTCCTACATCACGCCGCTTTAAAGGGGTTCGCCGCCCAGCACCGCCGGCTGTTCCGGCGCGATCGAATCGCCGGTGGCCGGTGTGGCCAGCGCCTCCAGGAATGCGCGCGCCCATCGATCCACGTCATGCGCGAGTACCTGGCGGCGCAGCGCCCGCATGCGGCGGCGCCCTTCCTCAGGGGTCTGGTTGAGCGCCGACTCGATTCCGTCCTTCACGCCGTCGATATCGTGCGGATTGACCAGATAGGACTGGCGTAGTTCCGCTGCGGCGCCGGTGAATTCGGAAAGTACGAGCGAGCCGCCCAGATCGCTGCGGCAGGCCACGTACTCCTTGGCCACCAGGTTCATGCCGTCGCGCAGCGGAGTCACCAACATGACATCCGCGGCGACGAAGAAGGCGATGAGATCTTCGCGCGGTACCGGCCGATGCAAGTAATGCACCACCGGATGGCCGACCTCGCCGAACTCGCCGTTGATGTGACCGACCTGTTGCTCCACATCGCCGCGCATCTTCTTGTAGCTCTCGACGCGTTCGCGGCTGGGGGTGGCGAGCTGGATGAAGACGGTGTCGCTGCTGCTGGCGCGGCCCTCGGCGAGCAGTTCTTCATAGGCGCGTAGCCGGATATCGATGCCCTTGGTGTAGTCGAGTCTGTCGACACCCAGCAGGATCTTGCGCGGACCGCCGAGCTCGGCGCGAATCTCCTTGGCGCGCTGGCGAATGTGCTTACTGCGGGACACACTGTCGAGCTCTGCCGAGTCGATGGAGATGGGGAACGCGCCCACCTTCACGGTGCGGAAGCCCACCCGAATCTCACCGAACCGCGAGCGCACGCCGATCGATGCGCGAGACGTGCTGGCGCCCACTAATCTTCGTGCCAAGTACATGAAGTTTTGGGCACCGCCGGCCAGATGGAACCCGATGAGATCGGCGCCCAGCAGTCCGTCGACGATCTCGGTGCGCCAGGGCATCTGCATGAACAGTTCAACGGGCGGGAACGGTATGTGCAGGAAGAACCCGATCGTCAGGTCGGGGCGCAGCATGCGGAGCATCTTGGGCACCAGCTGCAGCTGATAGTCCTGCACCCAGATGGTGGCGCCCTCGGCGGCCACCGCGGCCGTTGCCTCCGCGAACTTACGGTTCACATCGACGTAGGCCTGCCACCATTCCCGGTGATATTCGGGTTTGACGATCACATCGTGATACAGCGGCCACAGGGTGGCGTTGGAGAAGCCCTCGTAGTACTCGTTGACCTCTTGGGTCGACAGTCGCACCGAGTAGAGCACCATGTCGTCCTCGGATACCGGCTCGACATCGGCGTCGGCGACACCCGGCCAGCCCACCCAAGCGCCGCGGCGCTTGCGGAGCAGCGGCTCCATGGCGGTGACCAGACCGCCGGGGCTGCGCTTCCAGGTAGTAGAACCGTCAGGCAGCTTTACCAGGTCGATCGGGAGGCGGTTGGCGACGACGACAAAGTCGGAGCCGCCGAAGGCGGGCTCGACGGCCGATCGCTCATCCGATCGAGGCACCATGTTTGTTTCTCAGTACGAATCGCGAGGAGACGTATGAGTTACGCGTCGACCTTGGTTGGCCCGATACCCAGCATCGCGAGCAGCATGCGGCACTCGTCGGCATCGTTCGCGTAGGCGGCCACGACGCGCTGCGCCTGGTGGGCAGTCTCGTCGGCCAGCGGCTCGAGGTCGTCGATCGCGGCTGGTTCGGTCTTGGCTGGCATTCATCCAGTCTAGGCGACGCAGTGCCAGGCGCCCACATGAGGAATGCGCACATCACTCTGAGGGGTTGCTACTTACCTGCCGTCGACCCAGTGCGATCCCGCATTTTGGGTCCCAATACCCCGGGATGTGCCCCGCTCCGGAAGGGCATTGATGGTGCAGAAGCCCTGATCACAGCCATCTTTGCGCATGTTCCGCCCAGTCTTGGCACGTTGACTCGGTTCCGCGCGAGAACGCGGAGGTTTTGATCTGGCTGATTCGTGATGCGGCGGTCGGGTCAGGCCGCGTTGCTCCCGGAATGGTTGTCCCCGGATTTGCCGTGATCGCCCGAGTTCGCGTGGTCACTGGGGCCGGCGTGGGCGCCGGATTCGGCAGTACCGCCATTTCCGGCGCCGACGGTTTCCTTGCTGGGCCCCGAACCGGTGCCGGTGGCGTCGGGCGCATTGCGGGCGCCCAGGCCCGGTATCGACGTGAGGCCTTCTCTGATCGACGGGAGTTTCGGATTCTTAGGTGTCGTTCCGGGGCGTGACGCGGGAAGCTTCGGAAGGCGCAGGGTTGGCCTCGTTGTGTTTTTCGACGTGTCGATGTCGTCCTTGACGGTTGCGACGGCAGGCTTGCCATGGTCCGGGTTCTCGTCGGGCGTGGCCTCGGGTTTGGTCCCCGTTTCCATCTTGGCCTGCGTGGTGGGCACGGTGCTTGCGCTGACCGCGATTGCGGTGGGATCGGAGAGCTTGGTCGGTGCGGGTGTCTGGGCCGCGGGCGGTGTGGCCCTTGTGGAATCAACCTGGGGAGCAGCGGGACTGGCGGTTTTGTCGACCTGTGCCGGTTGTTTGGGCGCCGCAGTCCCGGGCAGTCCGTTCTGGAAGTTCTCGGCGCCTTCCTCGATGGCACCGGGCAGCTTCTTGACTGCATCGACGATTTTCTTCGATGGGGTGAAGAGACTGAACGGTTTTACGGTGCCCGGGCCGGTCTCGCGGTCGTAGGCCATGTCGATGAACACCCGCAGGGTGGGCTCGATGGCATCCAGTACGAAGGAGGCGCCTATCGGGTTGGTGAGATCGCGTAGCGGTTGCAGCAGCGGGAGATGTTCGGTGTGCACGACGTAGTAGGTGGATGTGGAGCCGTTCGCGTTGGTGACCACCGTCTTGGTCGTGCCGTCTTCGTAGTAGTACTTGGTCGTGCTGCCGTCGATCTGGGTCTTGTCGGCAACGGCGTTCGCGTCGTCGTACTTATTCAGATCGGTGCCGTCATAGAACTGGTCCGGATGTGTATACGGAAATGCCACAAGGGCATTGGCGATGGCCAGCGGGTTGAAGTAGGCCGGGAAGTCGCCGATTGTGTCGTATTCGTTGGTGATGTCCGTGGTGGTGAAGATGTCCGGCTTCGCAGGCTGGGTCGAGTAGATATCCATGAACGGAATCCAGATACCAGGGAAGCGGGCCAGAATGCCCCCATTGGGCTTGTAAGCGTTGGAGATGAGGACGAATTGGATATCCGGGTTTCCGTTGGGTCCGTACTGTTCTTCGAGGTCTTTGCGTGACTCGTTGACGACTACCGCGCCGAGCGAGTAGCCGATGATGACCTTCTGCCCCGGATGGGTCGCAATCTCGTGGGCCAGTACCGTGTGCCCCGCAGTGACAGACTGGCGAAAGGTCTTGTCCCGCAGGCCGTCGACGGGCCACATCGTCCCCGGATAGGAAACGGGGACGTATGCGTCGGAAGAAGGGTCGTAGAAGCCGTTGAGGCCGCCGAGCTTGGCGGGAATGTTCGCGCCTGCGCCGTCGCCGCGGCCGCCGACTCCGATGACATAGGACGCGAGCGTCGAAGCGATGGTTCGCGACTCGATGGCGACCGGTGCCAGCACGGTGCAGGCCGCCGCCACCGCCGCGGTGGCGGCCACCGAGCGTTTGAGCGAGCGACGTTTCCCCAAAACCGAATGCTGCGCAGCCATCAGGACCCCTCCTGTGCTTTCGGCGCCGTTGCCGAATGCGGTGGCATGAGAGTAAGTAGGGCAAAGCGTTTACGCCATACCCCAAGGGGAGTGAATCAACCGAAGCGAACATATTGACCACTGCGGTTGTAGTTCCTGTTCAACGGCTAATTTAGACGCAGAATCGTATCTAAATTAGCTGGCTCGCCCGCAGTATGGTCGAGGATTTTCAGCAAATTCTTTGAGCGCTCAGCCGAGCATCCTCGCGTACCTGTCGTTGAGGTTTTGCCAGTCGTGAGTCATGGCATCGAGGCCGACCACGCGGCCGCGCGGTGTCCCGTCGACGGCGAGGGTGAGAGTGTCCAGGCAGATATGCCAACCGCCGGCATTTCCCGACGCGTTACCCCTATCGGACATCGAGTGCTCGAGGGTCAGCCGACATCCCTTCTCTGTGGACTCGATTCGCCAGCGCAGGGTGTCGTCGGGACCCCAGCGATGGATCAGCTCGTGTGGCGGGTCGACGGTGAGCACTTCACCGTCGAGTATCGGATCTGCCGGGGTCTCCTGGACCTGAGCGGCTCCCACCGAGTCCAGTGGGCGATCGGGTATTGCGGGTGACCACTGACGCAACTTGTCGGGGTCGATGAGCCACTGCCACACCTTCTCCGGCGAATGGTTCAACTCGCGGGACATCGTCAGGACCCATTTGCCGTCGTGGTCGTCGCACGGCGTGAGGGTGGCCTCCAGGGGATTAGTCACGGTTGTCGTCCTTCGTGTTGTCATGATCGTCGGCGGCGCTGTCGGCGTCGCTGTCGATGAGATGGGTGAGGCGATCGAACGCGTTGGCCCACTTGCGGTGATAGGGCGTTACCCAGGCCAGTACGGCGGGCAGGGGATCGTCGGCCAGGTGGTAGACGCGGCGCTTCCCGGCGACCTCCACGCGAACCGTGCCGGCATCGCGCAGGACGCCGAGGTGCTTGGACACCAGGGACTGCGAAACATCGAGTCGCTCGATCAGCGTGGTGACATCGGCCGCTCCTTCGCGCAGGGTGTCGATGATCCGGCGTCGGGTCGGGTCGGCGATCACCATGAAGGCGTCCATGGGCTCATATCACCATGAAATCATATGAATGTCAAGAGATATATTAGGCGAAGGCGATGTGGCGCTGCTGCGGCCCGTCGTGGTCAGGGTCAGTACTGTGGTCAACAGGTACCGGTGAGTGCTGCTCGCCGAGGTCGCGGTGGGGGCGTGATCGCCGGCTCAACGCCGAGGTGAGGACTATTTCTTGACGAAACCGCTGCGTATGCGGATTGCCGTTATCGGTGTATTCGCATCGTTCGGGCTCGTGGTGGCCACCTGGGCTGTGCACCTGCCGACCATGAAGCAGGCCACGGGGATGTCCTCGACGGCGCTGGGTCTGGTGGTGCTGGTCTTGGGTGGCGGCGCGCTGGTGGGCATGCTGATCAGCGGTGTGCTTGTCGACCGATTCGGCAGCGGGCCCATCGCCGTTGCCGGAGGCGCCGCGATGGCGCTTGGCGTCAATATCCCGCTGTCGGCCACGAATGTGTGGATCGCCGGAGCGGGTGCGTTCCTGTGCGGTGTCGCCGTCGGTGTCACCGATGTCGCGATGAACGCTGCCGCGGTCGACGTGGAGCGTTTCTACGGTCGGCCGATCATGGCCTCGTTCCACGGGGTGTTCTCCGTGGGCAATGTGGTGGGCGCCGGTATCGGAACCGTGGCATTTGCGGTGCACGTGCCGGTCTTCGTCACGGTCCTCGGCGTCACCGTGCTGTGCCTGGTGGTGCTGGGATCGTCGGCCAGTGTGCTGTTGAAGGACAAGCTGCGCGTCGGTGAGGCCGAAGCGCCGGACACCGTGCCGTACACGCTGCCGCCCGCGGTCACCTGCCGCCGGGGTCAGGTCTTTCTCCTGGGCGTATTGGCCATGCTGCTGATGCTCTCGGAAGGGTCGGCGACCGACTGGAGCAGTCTGCACGCACAGGAGCACCTGGGTGCCTCCCATTCATGGGGTGCGTTCACATTCGGCGTGTTCATGGCGGCCATGACGGTGGGTCGTTTCACCGTCGACAAGCTCGTCGAACGAGTTGGCCGGGTACTGGTCCTGCGCTGGGGCTGTGCGCTGGCCGCGGTCGGTCTGCTGACCGTCATCGCGTCGCCGGCGCTGCCTCTCACGATGGCGGGCTGGGCGGCCGTGGGCCTCGGGCTTGCCGGTGGCGTTCCGCAGGTATTCACCGTGGCGGGCAATATCGACGAACAACACGAGGGCCGAGTGCTGTCGTGGGTGGTCGGGACTGGCTATGTGGCGGTGCTGGGTGGGCCGGCCCTCATCGGTTGGCTTGCCGATGCGTTGTCCCTCAACACCGCCTTGCTGCTGCCCATCTTCGCGGTGCTTGTCTGTGGCTGTGCGGCAGGTGCGCTGACGATGAGCGCGCCCGCGACCAAGGCGGCGCCCAAGGCCGGGCGTACTGTCAAACCGTGACGGACTTCGAGGCAGCCGCGTCTGCGCGGGAACTGTTGCGTGACAGCTTTACCCGGATCATCGAACATGTCGGTGAGGTGACCGATGGTCTGTCGGATACGGCGGTGACCTATCGGCCCACGCCGGACGCGAACAGCATCGCCTGGCTCATTTGGCATTCGGCGCGCTGTCAGGACGTGCAGATCTGTGCCATCACGGGTGCCGAGCCGGTGTGGACGGCCCGCGGATGGGAGCCGAGATTCGGCCTCGACCTGCCCGCCGACTCCAACGGATACGGGCACACGCCCGAGGATGTGGCCAAGGTGATCGCGACGGTCGACCTGCTCAGTGGCTACTACCAGGACGTGCATGAAATGACACTGCGCTATGTCGACACCCTGACCGATTCCGAACTTGCGCGTGTTGTCGATCAGCACTGGGATCCGCCGGTCACCGCGAGTGTCCGGCTGGTCAGCATCGTGGACGACTGTGCCCAGCACCTGGGTCAAGCCGCCTACCTGCGCGGGATGATTCCAACCAACTAGTGGGGATGGCGACGTGGGTCCCCGCGTGCCAGACTCCTCTAATGACAACGACGTCTGAAAACCTCGGCACCGCCCACAGCGCTGCCCGCGACGTACGCAATCCCGCGAACGGGCAGGTCGTCGGGCAGGTGAACTGGACCGATCCCGCGGATATCCCCGTGATCACCACACAACTGGCGAAGGCGCAGCCGTCGTGGGAGCGACTCGGGCCCGAGGGACGCGGCAAGGTACTGGCCCGCTTCGCGCAGTGGCTGACCGACAACACGCCGCGTATCGAGGCCCAGTTGATCGCCGAGACCGGTAAGTCCAAGATCGACGCGGGCATCGAGATTCCGTCGATTCTCGCGATCATCGCGTACTACGCGCCTCGTGCGGCGGAATTCTTAACACCCGAGTCGCGGCCGGCCTCGTCCATCGCCATGAACACCAAGAAGATCACCCTGCATCAGCGGCCCCGCAAGGTCGTAGGAGTCATCTCACCATGGAATTATCCTGTGGCACTTGGATATTGGGATGTGATCCCGGCCCTGTTGGCGGGCTGTTCGGTGCTGCTCAAGCCCTCCGAACGCACGCCGCTGTCCGATGAACTCATCGCACGCGGCTGGGAGGAAATCGGAGCGCCGCCGGTGTTCGAGATTGTCCACGGCGCACGTGAGGTCGGCGAGGCACTGATCGACAACGTCGACTTCATCCAGTTCACCGGATCGACGGCCACCGGCAAGAAGATCATGGAGCGCGCCGCACGCCGCCTCACCCCGGTCAGCCTGGAACTCGGCGGCAAGGACCCGATGCTGGTGCTCGCGGACGCCGACGTCAAACGTGCCGCACATGCCGCGGTGTGGGGCAGCATGTTCAACGCCGGTCAGACCTGCGTCTCCGTCGAGCGGGTGTACGTCCACGACTCGATCTACGAACAGTTTGTCGACCTGGTGGTCGACGAGGTGCGCAGTCTGGAGATCGGCGCCGGGATGGATCACAGCGTCGGCGCCATGATCGACGAGAATCAGCTCGAGGTCGTGGATCGGCATGTGCGCCAAGCAGTTGCGTCGGGTGCGCGGGCACTCACCGGCGGCGCGCGGGTTCCGGGCGGCGGTACCTTCTACGCTCCGACCGTGCTGGTCGACGTGGACCATTCCATGGACTGCATGCGGGAGGAGACCTTTGGTCCCACGCTGCCGATCATGCGGTTCTCCGAGGAGTCCACGGCGATCGCCCTGGCGAATGACAGCGAGTACGGGCTGTCTGCCAGCGTCTGGACCAAGGACCGAAGGCGCGCCGAACGCATTGCACTGCAACTTGATTGCGGTACCGTCAACATCAACGACGTGATCATGAACCTGTCCTGTCTGACCGCGCCGCACGGTGGCTGGAAGGGCTCGGGGATGGGCTCGCGCTTCGGTGGCGCCAGCGGTCTGCTCAAGTACTGCCGTACCGAGGCCATCGTCGACACCCGGGTGACGCTGCCCAGTGAGCCGCTGTGGTACAGCGGACCGAGCTGGCTGGCGCCGGTGGCGCTCAAGAGCCTGACCAAGCTCTCGAACAAGGCACTGCGCCCCTTCCGCCGCTGACACCTCACGTTCACTCGTCGGCCACCCTGGCGACGGTTGCCGGGGTTAGTTTCCGCTGGTGACCGAGACCATTACCGCCGCTGCGCAGGGCTACACCGTCGACGACGATGACGATGACGATCCGGTACTCATCGCGCCCGACGGCGTCGCGGTGGACACCTGGCGAGAGAACTACCCGTACGACGAGCGGATGAGCCGCCATCAGTACGAGCTGGAGAAGCGGCTGCTGCAGATCGAGCTGCTCAAGCTGCAGAACTGGAGCAAGCGCACCGGCGCCCGGCACGTCATCCTCTTCGAGGGGCGTGACGCGGCCGGGAAGGGCGGCACCATCAAGCGGTTCATGGAGCACCTCAACCCCCGTGGTGCCCGCGTGGTCGCGCTGGAGAAGCCGACCGAACGGGAACGCACCCAGTGGTACTTCCAGCGGTATGTTCCGCATCTGCCGGCTGCCGGCGAGATGGTCTTCTTCGACCGCTCCTGGTACAACCGTGCCGGTGTCGAGCGCGTCATGGGATTTTGTTCCGACGAGCAGCATTCCGAATTCATCCACCAAGCACCGCTTTTCGAGCAGATGTTGGTCAACGACGGCATCAGCCTGACCAAACTGTGGTTCTCGGTGTCCTCCGCCGAGCAGCGCACCCGCTTCGCGATCCGGCAGGTTGACCCGGTGCGTCAGTGGAAGCTCTCACCAATGGATCTGGCCTCCCTGGACAAGTGGGATGCCTACACCAGGGCCAAGGAAGAGATGTTCTCGCTCACCGACACCGATCACGCGCCGTGGATCGTGGTGAAGAGCAACGACAAGAAGCGGGCCCGCGTCAGCGCGATGCGGCACGTTCTGGGCAAGTTCGACTACGACGACAAGGATGTCGACGTCGTCGGTCAGGCCGATCCACTGATCCTGGGTCGCGCGCTCACGGACTAGATCCCGCCGCCGACCCCCGGTTCCAGATCCCGAAGTCGCCTCGGTGCGGACGGCCGGACTAACCTGGGCTCGATGCGATTCCTGTTCGCGGTCCTGCTGTGGCTGCTGACCACTGCCGCGCTGGCTCTGACGGTGACGGCAGCCTGGACACAGTCCCGGATTGTCGATGAGAACGGCTATGTGGCGTTGACCGCGCCGGCGGCTGACGACCCGAGGGTGCAGCGGGCGATTGCCGGGGAACTCACCACCCAGATCGTGTCGCTGGGAAAGAAGCAGGGCTCGCGTGTCAACGAGAGCCAGGTCGCGGAGTTGACCGCCACGTACGCCGGTGGCCCGCAGTTCCGTGCGGACTTCGCTTCGGTGAATCGGATGGCGCACCAGTGGTTGTTCACGAACTCGAACTCGGCGCAACGTGATTCGCAGGGCAGCTGGCAGATCGATGTGGCGCCCATGATCAAGAGCCTGGTGCCGCAGGGGCTTTCCATCAAAGCGCCGGAGACCCTGAAGGTCTCGGTCACCGACGACAGCCTGGCAGGTCTGACGCCGGGTCGTTTGGTGCCGGTGGCGCGCTTCGGTCAGCTTGCCGTGTGGATATCCTTCGGTTTGACCCTCGTTCTCGCGGGGCTGACTCAGTTGGCGGTCCGTAGCCGCGCCAAGGGCCTTGTTGGGCTTGGCATTTCGGCACTACTGGTGGGCACGGCCGGGTGGGCGGGGCTGGAGATCGGGCGGCGATACCTGGATCGGCCATTGAACCGGGTCAACGACAATCTGCGCGATGTTGCCGACAGTCTGGTCACCCAGGCCATCGGCAATGCCCACCATTGGCTGAGCCTCACGATGGCGGCCGGTGGCCTGGTGATCGTGGTGGGCGTGGTGTCGGGGCTAGTGGGCGGTTTGTTGCGGCGCTGACGTGAACGTCAGGCGGCGTGCGCATCGCGGATGCGCTGCACGTCGTGCTCCACGCAGCCGACACGTTCGGCGGCGTCACTGACGGACAGCCGACGATCCAGCAGGATGTCTAGCTCGGTGGGCGAAAACTCTGGCTCGGTATCCCACGGAGCACGGTCCCACCCGTTCTCACTCAAGCCGATGAACAAGTCGTTTCTCATCGTGCACCTCACGGCAATCTGGCTCCAACTACCGAACATCGGGAAGCGCTGCAATGCGCTCACGTCATGTCGGTCAATAACTACGGCCCGCCAGGCAACTTTGCCAAGGCCAATAATTCAGCTAGCTACCAAGCTAGCCGAGCACACCTAACGGCAACAACCCGCGACGGTCACGGATCGGTCTCGATTTCGGTAACGGCACTCGATGGCATGGTTCCATCCCTCAATTTTCCCCCGCCTCTGAACTGGGAAATTAAGAATCGAGTCCCTTGGTGCTTGCAGTAGTTAGCACCTGTGAGCTGCGGTTTTGTGATCAGGTCGAGTGGTGGTTGACGAGGTGGAAAACCTATCGAGCAAACTGTGCACGTCGAGATGTGTGATTCGCTGACGCTCGTCTGGCTGGGCGGCGTGATTTGCGAGACTGTCGCCATCGTTAAGTGATGTGGGTCATGACAGGCGCACGGTCACCATGCTTTCGGTGGCGGCGGCGCGGTCGATATCGGACTGGTTGAGGCTGCCGTCCGCGTTGCGCCGCACGTTGTGGTACTTGGCATCGCGCGGCACTCTGTGAAGCAGGTCGGCTAGTGGCCCGGCGATCTGGGGGCCGGTGGACAACTGGGCAGTGCCATCGAGCCGCTTGCCGCGCACCAATGCGGTGACGGGGCGCCCGTCGCGCAGGTTCTTGGCCCATGCCCTGTCGGTGAAGACGGTCAGTACATCGCCGTCGCGAATGTAGGTGGCGGCCACGTTGTACTCCTTGCCGCTCTTGCGTCCGGTAAAGGTGAACAACGCGATGTTGCCGCTGAGCACAGGGTGCAGCGGGCTGCGGAGCAGGCCCCTGACCATCTTGTTGACCCATGGTGGAACGGTGTTGGATTCGCTCATGGAGCCATTGTCTGCTCCGCCCACCGCGGCCGCATCGGGGATCGCCCTGAGATTTCGGGTCAGGGTGCGAGCTGGCGCCAGAGGAACTCGATGGCCAAGGCCGCCTTGAATGCCGACTGGTCGTTATTGGCCGCACCGCCGTGGCCACCCTCGATGTTCTCGTAGTACCAGACCGGTTGTCCGGCCTCTTGTAGCGCGGCGGTCATCTTGCGTGCATGCCCCGGGTGGACGCGGTCATCGCGGGTCGAGGTGGTCACCAGAACGGGCGGATAGTGCTTCCCGGGCGAAATATTCTGGTACGGAGAGTATTTGGAGATGAACTCCCAATCATCAGGATTGTCCGGGTCGCCGTACTCGGCCACCCAGGAGGCGCCGGCAAGTAGCAGGTGGTAACGCCGCATGTCCAGCAGTGGCACCTGGCACACCAGCGCGCCGAACAGCTCCGGGTATGCCGTGAGCATCACGCCCATCAACAGGCCGCCGTTGCTGCCTCCCTGTGCGCTCAACTGTGCCGCGGTGGTTATGCCCCGCTCCACTAAATCCCTTGCAACAGAGGCGAAGTCTTCATACGCCAGATGACGTCCTTCGCGCATTGCCTGGGTGTGCCATACCGGACCATACTCGCCGCCTCCGCGGATGTTGGCCAGCACGTAGGTGCCGCCGCGGGACAGCCACAGTTTGCCCAGCACGCCGTCATAGCCGGGAGTCCTGGAGACCTCGAAACCGCCGTATCCGCCGAGCAAGGTGGGTCCCGCTTCGGTGGATCCGCTGGGGCGCACGACGAAGTAAGGAATCGCGGTCCCGTCGTCTGACCGTGCGAAGTGCTGGGTCACGTCAAAGGAGCTGCCGTCGAAAAAGGACGGTGCCGATTTGATGGGGGATACCGAGGCCCCCGTGGTGCCTGCTGTGCCATGTAGCAGTGTGGACGGCTGGGTGAAACCCGATGTGTCAAGGAATATCTCATCGCCGAGGTCATCGATCGCGACGATCTGCGTGGTGGCGTTGGAGGGCACACCGCTTAGTGGTTCGGAGTCCCAGCTGCCCGGGGTGAACACCATGATCTCGCTGACCACGTCGCGCAGGATCACGACGGTAAGCCGTTCCCGCGTCCACGCGTAGTGGTGCAGGCTCGCATGCTCATCGGGAATGAACACCGGAGTGACGGTGCGGTCCCCGGCGAGGAAATCGGCATAGCGAGCGGCCAGCAGGGTCCCGGCGGAGTGCTCGGCGCCGTCCAACTGCCACGGCGACTTGAGTTCGACCAGGAGCCATTCGCGGTGCACCGACACCGAGGCATCGGTGGGGACGTCGATATGCAGCAGCTCGCCATCGACACTCAGCTCGTGTACTTCGGAGTTGAAGAAGTCGGTGGCCCGGCTGATCAGGGTGCGTTCGAAGCCGGGTGTGTCGTCAAAGCTCGCGCCCACCATCACGTCCGAGGATTCGCCGCTGAAAACCAGTTCCGCATCATCGAGGGACTGTCCGCGCTTCCAGCGCTTGACCAGACGGGGATATCCCGAATCCGTGAGACTGTCCGGCCCGAAATCGGTGCCTACGAACACGGTATCGGCGTCGATCCAACCGATCTGAGTCTTGGCCTCGGGCAACACGAAACCGTCCGTCACGAACTGTCGTGTTTGCAGATCGAATTCGCGTACCACCACGGCATCGGATCCGCCGCGCGACAAGCTCACCAACGCCCGGTTGAACTCGGGGCGTAGTGCCGTGGCACCCGCCCAGACCCAGTTCTCATCCTCGCCGACCGCCAGGGCGTCGAGGTCGATGATGACATCCCATTCGGGTTCATCGAGACGGTATTGATCCAAAGTGGTTCGCCGCCAAAGGCCACGGGCGTTGTTGGCATCGCGTCGGAAGTTATAGAGGAATTCGCCTCGCCGACGTACATAGGGGATTTGTGCGTCGGTATTGAGAATGGCCAGCGCCTCGGCCCGCATTTGGTCAAAACGTGCACCGGAAAACTCGCCGGTTGTTATCGAGTTGTGTTCGCGTACCCAGTTCAGCGGCTCGTCGCCGCCGATGTCTTCGAGCCAGAGATGTGGGTCCAGGGAGCGGCGCGCCGACGTCATTTGAGCCAGTGTGCCAGTGATCGCAGTATGGTCGAAGGTGGCCCGGGGGCGGACAGAACACCGAGCAGGAGTTTTCTCGTGATACCACTGCCACGCGCGCAGGTTGTAGCCAGCGCGATGCTGCTGGGGATAGCAGTTGGACTTGTCGCTGGGATGTCTAGCGTGTTCATCGCGCACGAACCAGTGCGGCCCGACCTCTTCATCGGCGTTGTTGTCGCGGTACCGAGCTTGATCGGTTTCTTCATCTTGATCGCATCCACGCGTAAATGGATGACGGCTGCGGCGGCATTCGTGCTGGCGATTTCTCCCGGGTGGTTCGGGATTCTTGCGGCGATACAGGTGATTCACAGTGTCTGACAAAAATGCAGAAAACACCGTCGAAAAGGCGAGCGCTGAAGCCGAGCTTGTGGACGACACGGAGAAGCCGAGCATCGTCGAGGGCGACCTGGCCGATCCGCTGGCCGTGCCGATCGATGGCGGTAGGACCAGAGACGGATTGGATACCGCGACCTTCACCGCGTTCTCGGCGTTCAAGGATGACGAAGACCTGGTAACCACCGGCCGCATCGACACCGATGCGTTGCCGCTGACCGCAGCGTTTGACGTCGCTAGCGACCGCACCGGCGCGATGCCGGTCACGTCGGCCGAATCGATGACGCCCGATCCCTACACCGGCGCGGTTCCGGTGCTCGCCGACGAACCGGCGAAGCCGGTACGGGTGCCCGCCGAACGGGAACCAGCCTTCCTGAAGCGCTGGGTATTGCTGTTGCTGTTGCTGGCGGTGTGGATTCCCGCCGGGGCGGTCGGACTGCTGCTGTACCAGCACTGGTTCGAGACGCTGTTGCCGAACGACCGGACGCTCGCGGTCACCTACGTTCTGATCTGGGTGTTTGTCTGCGTGGTGGTCGCGCTGCTGTTGGCCATGGTCGAACCGCTCCCCATAGTGGTCGCCCTCGCTTTTGCCGTGTTGACGGCGCCCGCGATCTCGGTGGCGGCCGCCGGTGTCAAGTACGGCTATGTGGCGTGCACCGCACCTTCGGTGCCCGGAGTCCAGTCACTGTGCCCGGAACCGCTGCGCAGTTGGGGCATTCAGTATCGAGACCGGGCTTGACGCTCCCCACCTGACATCGTCCTACTAGGGTGGAGTTCGTGACTGCACACTATGACGTCGTCGTTCTCGGAGCCGGTCCCGGTGGCTATGTCGCGGCTATTCGCGCAGCCCAGTTGGGCCTGACCACAGCCATTGTTGAGGAGAAGTATTGGGGCGGCGTCTGCCTCAATGTCGGGTGTATCCCGTCCAAGGCGCTGCTGCGTAACGCGGAGCTGGCCCACATCTTTACCAAGGAAGCCAAGACATTCGGCATTAGCGGTGAGGCCACGTTCGATTTCGGTGCCGCGTTCGACCGCAGCCGTAAGGTCGCCGAGGGGCGTGTGGCCGGTGTGCACTTCCTGATGAAGAAGAACAAGATCACCGAATATGAAGGCGTGGGTACCTTCACCGATGCCAACACCCTGGCGGTCAAGAAGGCTGACGGCGCCACCGAGACGCTGACCTTCTCTAATGTGATCATCGCCACCGGTAGCAGTGTGCGGCTCGTGCCCGGGACGTCGCTCTCGGAGAACGTGGTCACCTATGAGAAGCAGATCATGACCCGCGAGCTGCCCGGATCGATCATCATCGCGGGCGCCGGGGCCATCGGTATGGAGTTCGCATACGTCCTCAAGAACTACGGCGTGGACGTCACCATCGTCGAATTCCTGCCGCGCGCGCTGCCCAACGAGGACGCCGAGGTGTCCAAGGAGATCGAGAAGCAGTACAAGAAGCTGGGCGTGAAGATCCTGACGGGCACCAAGGTCGAGTCGATCACCGACAATGGCTCGCAGGTCACGGTCAAGGTCAGCAAGGACGGGCAGGAGAGCGAGCTCGTCGCCGACAAGGTGTTGCAAGCCATCGGATTTGCGCCGAACGTCGAGGGCTTTGGCCTGGACACGACGGGTGTCGCGCTGACCGACCGCGGCGCGATCGCCATTGACGAGCGGATGCGCACCAATGTGCCGCACATCTACGCGATCGGTGACGTCACCTCCAAGCTGCAGCTGGCTCACGTCGCCGAGGCGCAGGCTGTTGTCGCCGCCGAAACCATCGCCGGTGCAGAAACATTGGAGCTGGGCGACTACCGGATGATGCCGCGGGCGACCTTCTGCCAGCCTCAGGTGGCCAGCTTCGGGCTCACCGAGGAGCAGGCCCGCGCCGAGGGCTACGACGTCAAGGTCGCGAAGTTCCCCTTCACCGCGAACGGCAAGGCGCACGGCCTCGCCGATCCGACCGGATTCGTGAAGCTGATCGCCGATGCCAAGTACGGCGAATTGATCGGCGGGCACCTGATCGGTCCCGATGTTTCCGAGCTTCTGCCCGAGCTGACGCTCGCGCAGAAGTGGGATCTGACGGTCAACGAGCTGACTCGTAACGTGCACACTCACCCGACGCTGTCCGAGGCGCTGCAGGAGGCGTTCCATGGACTCGCCGGGCACATGATCAACTTCTGATCTGTCGCGGGCCGGGGGGCCCGTCGTAATCTGCTGGCCGGTAGAGGGGGAAACGTGGCGGAACCAGTTGGAATGCACGCTTGGCGTCAACTACTCGACGCAATGATCGACAACAAGCAGCGGCATGCCTCGGTGGACGACGGACTGTATCCGGTGACCCACCCAAATCCTGGTGCCACTGAGGAACAACTTCGCGCTACCGAGGAACGGCTCGGCCGTCCGTTAGATCCGCAGTACCGTGAGTTCCTCGGTGTGGCTGATGGCTGGGAGAGCTACCACTTCAGTACGAACCTGTTGGGCACCAGCGATATTGGTGTCGGCGGTCGCTGGGGTGAGACTGCTCGCACCATCGCGCAATGGTTTGATGAGACAGATACCGCCGAAGACTTGGGTGTCGCCGACGATTCGACCCAGTTCGCGCCGATCGCCGATACCGGCAACGGCTATGCCGGCTGCCTCTATCTATACACCGGGCAGTCCGATGAAGCACGAGCGGGAAGTGTGTTCCGGCTCGACATCGATTCGCGGACGATGTGGCCGGACCTGTACTCGTATCTACATCACGAGAATCTTGAGCAGGGCATGTACCTGGCCGAGCAGGAGATGGGCCCGCATGCCCGAACCTGGGGGCGCGATATCCGCTCGTCACCACCGACGATGGCCGAGATCGTCGCGAAGCTTGCTGAGCTGACAGCGCTTGTCAAGTCCGTGACTCCTGTGCAGCGCCGTCCCGGCGCCAGTCAGTCCGAATTGAACTTGCTGACAGCGCATCTCGGCGCCGCGCTGGATTCCGAACACCGGGAACTCTTGGCGGTCACTAATGGATTGACCAGCAGCTACATCGGCGAGGTGTTGTCCATAGGGCAGATCCTTGACGGGAGTCGTTGGCGGGAAGGAATTCTCAGCGCGCAGGAATTCCATAACGAACTCGAACGTCAAAGTGTGGCCATGTTCGGACCTCGAACGCGCGCGCGACTGTCGGTGCTGCAGATCGTGGGTTCGAGCTCCGCCGTGCCCTTCGCTGTTGCGCCCGGCGAGCTACTTGCCGTCCGCCCGGACGGCGAAGTCCGCGGGTTGGTTCGCGATGCGATGTCCGAGTTGAACGGTGGTTGGCATCCGCCGTACGGCTGCGTCCGTGAGTACTTGTTGAGGGTGTGCGATCACATCTGGGATCAGACCGCTCGTAACCGTTGACCATGTATATGCTCGCGCGTAGCTTCGCGCCATGTCGACCACTGACGAGCTGCTGAACAACGCGCGGGCCTATGCGGCCCACTTCGACAAGGGTGATCTGCCGCTGCCGCCGGGCCGCAAGGTCGCGGTTGTCGCGTGCATGGATGCGCGCCTGAATCCGTATGGTCTGCTTGGTCTTCACGAAGGTGACGCGCACGTCATCCGCAATGCGGGCGGGGTGATCACCGAGGACGAGATCCGGTCATTGGCCATCTCGCAGCGGCTGCTGGGAACCGAGGAGATCATTCTCATCCACCACACCGATTGCGGCATGCTGACCTTCACCGACGACGCCTTCAAACGTTCGATTCAGGACGAGACCGGTATCAAACCGCCGTGGTCGGCCGAGGCGTTCACCGATCTGGACGAAGACGTCCGCCAGTCCCTGGCGCGGATCAAGGCCAACCCGTTTGTCCCGCGGAAGGGCAGCGTGCGCGGATTCATCTACGACGTCAAGGACGGAACGCTGCGCGAAGTCGGCGCTGAGGATTAGTGCTCAGGCAAGCAGAGCGGGTGTACGCACCGGGGCGGGCCAGGGCAAGGCTAGGTGGTCGCGCAGCGTGGCTCCCGTGTACTCGGCGCGGAACAGGCCACGGCGCACCAAGATCGGCACCACCTGTTCGGTGAACAGTTCGAACTGGCCGGGCAGCCCGGACGTGCTCAGAATGAATCCATCGGCCGCACGTTCGGTGAACCACCGTTCGATCTGATCGGCCACCTGTTCCGCGGAACCGACAAAGCGAGTGCCGAACGCGTTCAGGGTGCGGTAGAGGAACTCGCGAACTGTTGGATTGCCCACGGTGGCTAGGTGTTTGTATCCGGCGAGCGCGGTTTGATGGGTCTCGGTGCTGTCCGGGAACGCGGACGCGGGCACGGGACCGTCCAGGTCGGCGCCGATGACGTTGACGTCCACTTCGAGGAGCCACCCCGCCTGATATTCGGGGATGAAGTGTTCGTACACAGTGCTTTCCGCCGCATGTGCTTCGGCCTCGGTGGAGCCGACAACGACGCCGAGAGACGGGGTGACCAAGGGTAGCGAGGACCGCCCTGAGGCGCGGGCCTCGTCGTGGAGCTGTCGATAGAAGCTCTTCGCGCGGTCGATATCGGTCTGCCCGGTGAAGACAACCTCAGCATGTTTGGCGGCGAACGCTCTACCTGTGGTGGAAGATCCGGCCTGAAAGATCACCGGCTGCCCCTGGCGGGACGGTGTGACGCCCAGTGGGCCCTTGACCTTATGGAACTCACCGTCGTGATTAGTCACGTGAATTTTGTTGACATCATTGTAGATTCCGGTCTCGCGGTCTTCGATGACGGTGTCCGCCTCCAGAGAATGCCACAGGGCCTTCACCACCTGAAGAGTCTCCTCGGCCAAACGGTAGCGCTCATCGTGCGGGAGGAAGCCACGCTCGCCGAAGTTGGCGGCGGCGGCCTGTGCGAAGCTCGTCACCAGGTTCCACCCGGCGCGTCCCGCGCTGAGGTGGTCCAGCGACAGCAGTTGGCGTGCTAGGTGATACGGCGGTTGAAAGGTCGATGAGCCGGTGACGACCAAGCCGAGGCGTTCGGTGACGGCGGCCAGGTATGAGGTGGCCGTGAGTGGTTCGAAGTCCTCGGTGGACTTGTGCGCCCAGGTGGCCTCCGGGCCGAAGTTGAGGCCGTCGGCGAAGAAGATGGCATCGAACTTGGCCGCCTCGGCCGCTCTCGCGGTGGCGACCAGAGTATCGAGCTGATTCGCGGGACCGTTCCGCACGCCGGGAAGCCGCCACGCGCCGCCCGAGCGCACATTGCCGAAGGCAAGGAGGTGAAGTTGGCGAAGACCATCAGTCACAGTGCGCTCCTAGAAATTGGTACCGGCGAAAGGCTGTGCACCGGTGGAGAACAGGGCGTCAGCGGAGGTGATCGCCCCCGCGGACTGCGCGGACACCAGTCCGGCACGCGTCAGTTGCGTCCACGAATTTCCGCCGAGATACACCGAACCGAGAGCGGCGATATCGAGTGACACATCGGGGGTGTGTTGGGTACGCCGAACCTTGTCCGCGCCCACCGCGAACCGCGCCGAGTTATGTGGCAGCAGGTCGTCGTGTACCTCGATCACCACCGGTGCCGTGTCCGCATACGTGCGCGCTGCCAACGCCGCCTCGACATCGACAAGCCGGAGCCAGGTCTCGTCGCGAACACCGGTGACCGTCACCGAGCGGGGATCGGTCACCAGGTGGGGGAGCGGGTCATCGATGGGGCGGGGGCCGATCTCGATGACGTCGACAAGGTCCAGATCCAACAGGTGACCGACCAGCGCGCGGTAGGCGTCATCACTGTGCGCGACAAGATCGTCGACGGAGATGGTGCGTGCGCTGCTGGCGAACCACTCGGCGGTGTCGCGCGGGCGGTATCTCACGTAACCGTCCGGATGAGTGACCACATATGGCTTGCCCGGGGCGGACGCATCGATCAGCTCGTGTAGTCGCCACCATTGCGGTGGACGTGCCACCGCCCCGGTCCATGCCGCACGGTCGTAGATCGCGGCGAGCACTTCAGGTGATGCCGCCGCATCGAGCAGGGTGATCGAACCGGAGTCGGTGGGGCTCTGTGGCCGGGCCCGTCGCCGCTGAATGCGATAGGTCGCGCTACTGGTTGCCACCCCGTAGCCGAAGCGTCGGTATATCACCGCTTCAGAGGCGCGCAGGCTGGCCACGACCTCGCCTCGTCCCGCGATATCGGCGAGCTGTCGCGAGACCAAAGTGGTGAGGATTCCGCGCCGGGTGTGGGTGGGTAGCACGCCGATATGTGTGACTGCCGCGTGTGGAATGCGCGAACCACCGGGGACGGTGAGCCAGCTGGTGTAGGAATCGGCCCCGCCGACCAGCTCCGTGCCGTCGAACGCTCCCAAATACCGCCCGGGTTCCAGCAATCCGTCGGTCGCGAGATCACCCAGGGGTGGCAGCCCGACCATGGCCCGCCAGAACACCGCGAAGGCACGCTCGCGCTCCTCGGAGGTCTGCAGGAAGCGGATATCCGTCACGATTGCTTGCCCTGTGTCGCCTCGGCGAGGCGTCCCAGCCCGTTGAGGCTGCGCGGTGAGGGCCACTCACCGGTCAATAGATATCGGCCGATCTCGCGTTGCCGGTAGGGCAGCGGATCGTGGGTGGTGTGCGTGCGGGCGTTGCGCCAATAAATGTCCAGTCCAACGGAATTGGCCGTCGACCGAGCCCCTGTGGCCTGGAAGATGTTGTGCGTCACATCCAAGGCCACCTCGGTGGCGATGGACTTGGCCTGGTCAACGCGAACCGCCAGCGCACCCCACTGGTCCGCGCACAGTTCGTGTCCGGACGCCAGGGTCTGTTCGAACTCTCGGGTCACCGCATCGGCCAGGGCGATCCCGGCGGCCACCCCTGCGGACAGACGCCCCAGCAGCTGCTGGTGGTACGGGTCCTCGGTGACCTCCGTGGAATGCGCCTCGGGCCATGGACGGCCCTTGTCTTTGATGTAGGTGACACCGGCGGAGAGTGCGCCCTCGGCGATCCCGAGATACAGGTGGACGAAGATCAACTGGCTGAACAACGCCCGCAGTCCGTCGCGGAGCTCGCGGCGGTCACCGTACTCCTCAAGTCCGGTGAGCACCTCGTCGTGGCGTAGCAGCACATTGTCGAATTCGACGCTGCCGCTTACGGTGAGACGCTGCCCGAGGTTGTCCCAATCGTCGTTGAACCGCAGGCCTTCCCGGTCGCGGGGGATGATCGCGTTGATCGGCTCCTGTTCGTAGAGCAGCACGGTGATCAGGTCGGCCACCGCGACCCCGGTGGCAAAGGTGCGCTTGCCGTTGACCAGGTATCCCTGCGCTGTCGGGGTTACCGTGATGCCCGGATCGCGTGGATTGCTGACGCTGCCCTGGAACCAGCCCTGCTCGCCGATCCCGCGCGCGATGTGCTCCCGTTGAGCCGCAGACCCGAGTATATGGGTCCACACGCCGTTGGAGTAGTGGTAGAGCAGCAGCTGGCCGATGGACCCGTCGGCCGCCGCGATGATCCGGCCGAGCTGCAGCGCCTGCGTCAGACTTCCTCCGGCACCACCGAATTCGTGGGCCGTGGCGAAGGACAGTAGCCCGTGCTCGCGCAACAGTCCGATCTCGGCGACGGGATTCTGGTTGGCACGATCTCTTTCCAGCGCGGTGGTTGCCAGTTCCTCGGCGGCGCGTTGGGCGACCCGCGTCCACGCGGCGAACTCGGTGTCGCCAACTCCCAGGTAGGCGCGGGTGGGCGAAGAGGCGACGGTGGTCATTTGACGAGAACTCCTGAATCAGCGGTTTCGGGTTCGACGGCCGGTTCCTCGTGCAGGACTTCGAGGATGCCGAGCTCGGTCAGCCGTTCCTTCTCGGAATCGGAAAGTGTTTGGATGGAGCCGATCCGGGCCGCGACTTCGGGTCGCCGGGCTCGCAGGTACCAGTAGCGCAGCAGCCCGGCGAGCAGAATCGCGCCGAAGATGAGCGGCAGGATGTTGAACGGAAAAGCGGGGACCGGGTAGAAATTGCTGAAGATCACATACCCGATGGCCAAGGTGGCCGCTATCGACACCGCCAGCCGCGCGGGCGTGAGTGCTCTGATGCGGTACAGCCAGATCGGGGTGGCCACCACCACCAGCAGATAGCTGGTGAGAAAGCCCCAGTTGGCCACGTAGTTTCCGTACACGTCGAACACCAAGCGGCCTACCGAGCTGAGGGTGGCGGTGACGGAGAAGGCTGCCGCGATGATTCCGATGAGGAAGATGCCGGCGACAGGGGTCTTGTAGACGGGGTGGACCCTGGCGAGTGTGGCTGGAAGCGCTCCTTCGTGGGCCAGGGTGAACAGCCCGCGCGCGGCCGAGTTGATGACGGCAGTGACGAACACGATGAACGCGATGGTCACCGCCAGGCTTATCGGGTAGATCGACCATGCCACACCGGAATTCCTAGCGACCTGGGGGAGTATCGCGCTGTCGCCGTCGATGTTCCGGAATTGCAGGATCTGCGGGTAGGTGGCCAGGATGTAGAGCACGCCGATGATCAGCACAACGCGCAGCAGCGAGCGGGCAATGGTGCGGTGCGCGTCGCGTGATTCGGCGCCGAGGGACGCCACGCTCTCGAATCCCGCATACGCACCGACCGCGGTGACCGCCGCGATGAAGGTGGTGCTGTTACCCAAGTTGGACAGCGACCACTGCTCGGTGTCGATGCGCCAGCCGTAGCTGACATACGAGGCCACAATGATGATCAAAATCAGTGCGGTGGCGATGATTTCGAAGACGAGCTCATATTTCGCGGAGATGGAGACGCCGCGATAGGGCAAATAGACGGCGACCCCGACGACGACGGCGACCACCGCGAGCTTGAAGAGCGTTGCCTCCGAGTGGATTCCGATTGCGTCAAGGAAGGATTCGAAGTACAGCACGCCGCCGAGAGTCCCGGTGGTCGCGAAGGTGATGTATCCGATGAGCAGGCTGAATCCGGCGGCGTACGCGGCACCGGGGCCCAATCCATTGCCGGCATACGTGCCGAGCGAGCCCGAGGACACGGTCCGTTTGGCTTGAAAGCTGATGGTGGTGGCGATCAGGATCACCGCCACCAGGCCGATCACCGCGGCCCAGGCGGCACCCTTGCCGGCCGCTACGAACAGCGAAAACGGCACCGTTGCGACCGCGACACTGGGGGCTGCCGCTGCCAATCCCTGTGCGAAGACGCCCCAGGAGCCGACGGCGTCGCGCTCGAGGCCGTGAGATTCGGCGTTTTGAAGAGATCTGCCATTGACGGTGAGCTGATGGGCGGAAGCGGACATGCGGAGAGGCCTTCGTTTGGCGGGAGATGGGCTGAAACAGGCAGCGCGCAAACGAAATCGCGCGCCTACCTACAGTCCTGGGCCAAGCGCATGTTCCGATGGTGCGGCGGCGTCGGGAAGGTGTCAACGGCCTCCGTGGCACCGTCGCCGGTACCAGCGGGGACTTTCGTGGAGCCCTGCGCGGAATCTCCACTTGACCTGGAGTTGACTCCAGGTTCTACCGTGGCTTTTGTGAGCACAAGTGAGCCGCAGAACGAGGGGTTCCCCATCTCGTACGTCGCCGAACGAACCGGCCTGTCGATCGATGCGCTGCGCTGGTTCGAACGGGAGGGACTGTTTCCCCGGGTAGCCAGGGACGCCGGGGGCCGCCGTCGCTTTCGCACCGATGACATCGAACGTGTCGAGCTGATGCTGCGGCTGCGCCGCACAGGTATGCCGGTGCGGGATATGCGGCGGTTCATCGAGTTGTTGTCGGGCGGCGCGGAGACGCACGCCGAGCGTTTGGAACTGCTGTTCGCGCAGCGTGTCCGAATCCTGGCCACGATGGAGCGGCTCACCGAGGACCTCGCGGTCGTCGATTTCAAGGTTGCGCACTACACGGAGTCGGTCAATGACGCCTCGGCTCAACCCGCCGGAGGAAAGAAGAACTGACATGAAGTACACGCAGCTCGGTGAGCTATCGGTGTCAAGGATCGGCCTCGGCGCCATGTCGATGTCTGCTTACTACCGCGCGATTGGTGCCGAAAGCGGGCCTGACGAAGCGACCTCGATCCACACGCTCCAGCACGCATTGGATCTGGGTATCAGCTTGATCGATACCGCAGAGATCTACGGCCCCTTCGTCAATGAAGAGCTTGTCGGTAAGGCCATCGCGGGTCGGCGCGAAGACGTCGTCCTTGCCACCAAGTTCGGATTGGTGTCCCACGGCAATGGTGGACCACAGATTCTCGACAGCTCGCCGGCGAATATCGCTGTCGCGGTGGAAGGGTCGTTGCGGCGGCTCGGTGTCGACAACATCGACCTGTACTACCAGCATCGTGTCGACCCGAACGTGCCCATCGAGGACACCATCGGGGCGGTGGCCGAGCTGGTGCAACAAGGGAAGGTTCGGTACATCGGGTTGTCGGAGGCGTCTGCCGGGACCATTCGCCGGGCGCATGCTGTTCATCCGATCACCGCGCTGCAGAACGAATATTCGTTGTGGACCCGCGATATCGAGGACGAGATCTTGCCGACTGTCCGGGCCCTTGGCATTGGCCTGGTCGCCTATTCGCCGCTTGGCCGGGGCTTTCTCACCGGTGCCATCAGCTCGCGGGACCAACTGGCCGACGGTGACTTCCGTAAGGAACAGCCGCGGTTCAGTGCAGAAAACTTCGATGCGAACCTGGCCCTGGTGGAGGAGGTTCGCTCGGTGGCGTCCTCGATCGGGGCGACCAGCGCGCAGGTAGCGCTGGCGTGGCTGCTCGCCCGTGGTGACGACATCGTGCCGATACCCGGGACCACGAAGGCCTCTCGTGTCGACGAGAACGCGGGCGCGGTGGATATCGAACTGCTACCAGAGCATCTGGCGCGCCTCGAGAGTCTTACCGCGGCGGCGGGAGATCGGTACAGTGCCGAACACCTCGCCCGCCTGGAGAGCTAGCGTCGGCTGGTCGGGCTGCTAGAGGTCCAGCGGGATGCGCAACGACGACATGGTCGCGGCCAGGCCGTCGTACTGCGTAACGAGCAGACAAAAGCCAATGAGCTGGCGGCGGTCCAGGTGCTTGGAGAGCCCTTCCCATGCTTCATCGGAAAGTGTTCTGGTGGTCAGGATTTCGTCGACGCCGGTGATGAGGGCGCGCTCCTTGTCGGAGAGTCCTTCGGCCCCGGCCCCCGCGAAGATGAGCTCTTGGTATGCGGGATCTATCCCGGCGGACTTGGCGATGCGCGTGTGGTGCTGCAGCTCGTACGCGCATTCACGCACGTGGGCCACGCGCAGGATCACCACTTCGGTGTCACGGGTGGACAGCTTGGTGCCGCGCAGGATGGCGCCGGAATAGGCTAGCCACGGCCAGAACCTGGTGCCCGTCTGCCCGAGCGTGGTCGCCAGGTGCATCTGCGGTGCGCTGATCGCGCGTGCCATCCCCTTGGCAATCACCCAGTTGATCGGTCCGAGCTCGCGTAGACCACCTGGTGGGATGCGACCATCGCTCATTGCCGGGCTCCTTCTTGCTGAACAAGGTATGGCGACACCGTACTGCGATGCTCGTCAAGGTCCAGAGCCCGCCCGAGTGCGGGGAAGGCGCGCTGCGGGCAATTGTCGCGTTCGCAGACCCGACAACCCACGCCGATGGGTGTCGTCGCACCCTCAGAGGACAGATCCAGACCCTGCGAATAGACCAGTCGATGCGCATGCCGTAACTCGCATCCGAGCCCGATTGCGAAGGTCTTACCCGGCTGTCCATACCGCGACGCACGCCGTTCGACAGTGCGCGCCACCCAGAGGTAGTTGCGCCCGTCGGGCATCTGCGCCACCTGCACCAGGATCTTGCCCGGGTTGCCGAAGGTCTCGTATACGTTCCACAGCGGACAGGTACCGCCGCTGGAGGAGAAGTGAAAACCGGTGGCTGACTGACGTTTCGACATGTTTCCGGCACGATCGACCCGGACGAATGAGAAGGGGACCCCGCGCATCGACGGACGCTGCAGGGTCGACAGCCGGTGGCAGATCGTCTCGTAGCTCACCGAGTAGAACGCCGACAGACGCTCGATGTCGTACTGGAAGTCCTCGGCCACCCCATGGAACTGCCGGTATGGCAGCACTGTGGCAGCGGCGAAGTAGTTGGCCAGCCCCAGCCGCGCCAGTTTGCGTGATTCCTCGGAGGTGAACTTGCCGTCGTCAACCATGGTGTCGATGAGATCGCCGTACTCCAGGTACGCCAGCTCGGCGGCCAGTTTGAAAACCTGCTGACCTCCGGAGAGGTGGTTGCTGATTTCCAGCGTCTTGGATACCGGGTCGTACTTGTGCAGCACGCTGTCGCCGAGATCGATGCGCCGGGCGATCTGCACGCCATGGACCTCGGTGATGCGGTCGGCGATCTCTCTGGCGAGGTCCGCTCGGTGCATGCGCATCCGAACTGTCAGTTCTTCGGCCGCGGTGTCGAGCTCGTGGAGATAGTTGTGCCGTTGATAGAAGTAGTCGCGCACCTCTTCGTGCGGCATGGTGATCGATCCGCTGCCGCTGCCGTCGGTGTATCGGTCCTCGGTGGCCGCGGCCAACTGCGTGGTGGTGATCCGGTAGCGCCGATGCAGATTGACCATGGCACGCGCCAGTGCGGGGTGTCCGGCGACTACATCGGCGATCTCGGCAGGATCGACGTCGATGTCCAGGTCCTTGTCCTGCACCACCTCGCGCAGTTCGGCGATGAGGCGGCTGTCGTCCTGGGAGGAGAAGAACGTCGCGTCGACGCCGAACACCTCGGTGATACGCAGCAGCACCGCGACGGTCAGGGGGCGGACGTCATGCTCGATCTGGTTGAGGTAGCTCGGGGAGATCTCCAGCATCTGGGCGAGCGCAGCTTGGCTGAACCCGCGTTCGCTGCGGAGCTGACGTAGGCGCCCTCCAACGTACGTCTTGGACACGCTGACCAGCCTACGCGCTTTGCGAACTCCTCCTTCGCAGTCTTGGCAAGGTTCGGATAGGCCCAGGATGTTCTCCGGATCGCGATGCGCGCACCGGATGCCGGCGAGCAATCAAGCTGGTTTGCTTTCTGGGCCTATCCGGGAGGGGGTGACGGGCGAACATGGCTGGCTGAGCTGTCTCTCGCTATGACCGGCGCCACTGTGGCTCTTGGTTCGGCCCTGAGGTCACAAAGTGGGGTCTCAGCTGCTGATTAGCCATCCGTTCACCCATTCGTAGGAATTGGAGAATCGGGCGATCGTGGTTGCCCATGGCGGTATGCAGTAAATCTGTACACGTCCGTATCCAAAATAGCGTGCTACTCATTGCATATCGGGTGTGCAACGGGTACATACGCGACTCTCATGCATGGTCTAATCTTTAACGGCCGGGGAGCGCCGCTGAGGTGTTCCGCGTTTTGCAATTGGGATGTGCATGTCCGAGCATGGTGCCGGATGCGGAGATAGACGAGGAGGGTTACGATTCTTCGGCTTTTGATGCGTCTGTGGATTCCACTACTGGTGCTCGCGGTAATTGGTGCCGGCGGTTTTACGGTGTCGCGGCTTCACGGTGTATTCGGTTCTGAGAACCGTCCGTCGTATGCCGATACGAATGTCAGTGACGCCAAATCGTTTGATCCCAAGAAGATGTCGTACGAGGTTTTCGGATCGCCGGGGAATGTGGCCGATATCAGCTATTTCGATGTCAATGGCGATCCGCTGTTCATTCAGAAAATTCCATTGCCATGGTCGGTGAAATTCGAGATCGGTAAGACGACAGCGGTGGGAAGCATCATGGCGCAGGGGGATGGCCGCAGTATCGGGTGCCGCATCATCGTGGACGATGAGGTTAAGTCCGAGAAGGTGACAAATCAGACCAATGCCTTTACCTCATGCCTGCTGAAGGCCGCATGAGCGAGGGCAACGGCAAAGGTCAATCACACCGACCGATAATGGCGACCGTTATCCGCAAGGGTGCGGTATTCATTATCTTGGGCTGGCTTGCGATCACTGTCCTGCTGACCGTCAAGGTGCCGCCGCTGGAGATCGTTGAAAGGGAGCATTCGGTCTCCCTCAGCCCGCCGGACGCGCCCTCCGTCAAAGCAATGACGCAGATGGGGAAGGTTTTCCAGGAATCTAATTCCGAGAGCGTCGCGGTGATCGTGCTCGAGGGAGAGAACCCTCTCGGCGATGATGCGCACAAGTATTACGACGCCGTCGTCCGCCAATTGAAGGACGATCCGAAACATGTGCAGCATATCCAGGACTTCTGGGGTGACCCGCTAACCGCCGGCGCCGCCCAGAGTGCCGATGGCAAAGCCGCGTATGTGCAATTGAATCTCACCGGGCGATTCGGTCAGGCTGATGCCAACGAATCCGTGGAAGCCGTTCAGAAGATCGTCAAAGACACTCCGGGGCTGCCGCCGGGGGTCAAGACCTATGTCACGGGTCCCGCCGCCGTCGTCTCCGATATGTCGGAGAGCGGAAACCGGACGGTCATCCTCATCACCTTGGTGAGTGTTGGCGTGATTTTCCTGATGCTGCTCCTGCTCTACCGGTCATTCATCACGGTCATCATCTTGCTGTTCACCGTCGGCATCGAGCTGCAGGTTGCGCGAGGACTGGTCGCGTTCCTCGGTATGCACGGGATCGTGGGTCTCACCACCTTCGTGGTCAACCTGCTGGTGTCTGTGGGCATCGCCGCAGGTACGGACTATGGAATCTTCTTCACCGGGCGCTATCAGGAAGCGCGTCAGGCGGGCGAGGATCGCCAGACCGCCTACTACACCGCCTACCGCGGGGTGGCCAAGGTCGTGCTGGCATCCGGCCTGACCATCGCCGGTGCGATCGCGTGTCTGCACTTCACCCGGCTGCCGTACTTCAAGCCGCTGGGCATCCCGGGCGCGGTCGGCATCCTGGTCGCGGTGGCGGTTGCGCTCACCCTGGTTCCGGCGTGCATCGCCGCAGGTAGCCGCTTCGGGCTGTTCGATCCCAAGCGCCAGGTGACGACGCGGCGCTGGCGGCGGCTGGGTACCGCGATTGTGCGTTGGCCCGGACCGATCCTGGCCGGGACGGTGGCCATCTCACTCATCGGGCTTTTGACGCTGCCGGGATACAACCCCAGCTACACCGACGCGAAGTACATACCGAAGGACATCCCCGCGGTACAGGGACTCGTGGCCGCCTCGCGGCACTTCCCGGAATCGAAGATGTCTACGCCCGACATCCTGTTGGTCGAGGCCAATCACGACATGCGTAACTCGGCCGATCTGCTGGTGCTGAACAGGCTGGCCAAGGCGGTCTTCGCGGTCCCCGGCATCGCCAACGTGCAGTCCATCACGCGTCCCGAGGGAACGCAGATCGAACACTCGTCGGTGCCGTTCATGCTCAGCATGTCGAACGCGAGCCAGCGGTTGAGCCTGCCGTTCCAGCGTGCGCGCATGGACGACATGCTCAAGCAGGCCGATGACATGGGCACGACGATCGCGCTCATGCAGCGCATGTTCGATCTGATGAAACAGATGGTGGCGACCACTCACCGGATGGTCAGCACCACGCACGATCTTCAGAAAGATATGTCCACGCTGCGGGACCACATCGAGAATTTCGAAGACTTCTGGCGGCCGATCCGTAACTACTTCTACTGGGAGAAGCACTGCTTCGACATTCCCATCTGCTGGTCGATCAGGTCGATCTTCGATGCGCTCGACGGCGTCGATCAGGTGACCGACAAGATGCAGACTCTGGTGGGCGATCTTGACGAGCTGGACAGGCTGATGCCGCAGCTGCTCGAGCAGTTCCCCATCATGATCGACACCATGAAGAGCACCCGCGAATCGATGCTGACCATGCACAGCACGATGTCCGGCATCTTCGCCCAGATGGATGAATCCACCGAGAACTCGACGGCCATGGGCAAGGCGTTCGACGCATCGAAGAACGATGACTCCTTCTATCTGCCGCCGGATGTGCTGAACAACAAGGACTTCAAGCGGGTCATGAAGATCTTCATGTCGCCCGATGGCAAGTCGACGCGCATGCTCATCTCTCAACGTGGAGATCCCGCGACACCCGAAGGCATTGCGCGAGTGGATCCGATCAAGACCGCCGCGGAGGAAGCGCTCAAGGGAACACCGCTGGAGCACGCCAAGATCTCCCTGGCGGGTACGGCGGCGGGTGTCAGTGAGCTGGTCGATGGATCAAAATACGACCTCTTGATCGCGGGGGTCGCCGCCCTGTGCCTCATTTTCATCATCATGTTGCTGATGACGCGAAGCTTGGTTGCCGCGCTGGTGATCGTCGGAACAGTGGCGTTGTCGCTGGGTGCGTCGTTTGGTCTGTCTGTGCTTGTCTGGCAACACATTTGCGGCATCCAGATCAACTGGGTGGTGTTGGCCATGTCGGTCATCGTGCTGCTCGCGGTGGGCTCTGACTACAACCTGTTGCTCGTCTCGCGCATGAAAGAGGAGTTAGGCGCCGGCCTCAATACGGGCATCATCCGGGCGATGGGCGGTACCGGCAAGGTGGTGACCGCTGCCGGGCTGGTCTTCGCCGCGACGATGGGCTCCATGATCGTCAGCGACCTGCTCACCCTTGGGCAGGTGGGAACCACGATCGGTTTGGGTCTGTTGTTCGACACCTTGATCGTGCGAGCGTTCATGACCCCGGCCATTGCCGCGCTCCTGGGCCGGTGGTTCTGGTGGCCACTGCAGGTGTCGCCCCGGCCGGTCGGTGCGGTGCACGGGTGGAAGGGACCGCGCCTCGTCCGTTCCGTGCTGCAGAGGAACTAGCGGCGGCGCATGAGTACCGAGAAATCGCGCCCGTTCATCGCGCGAACCATACGAAACCTGTCGCCCCTGATCATCCTGGGCTGGCTGGCGCTGATTCTGTATACGACGCTGGCATCGGTCAATTGGGACTTGACCAAGGCGATTCCGGCATTGGAGAACGTCGCAGAAGAGCGGTCGGTATCGCTGATGCCCCAAGATGCGCCGGCCGTCAAGGCCATCATGCGCATGGGCAAGGACTTCAACGAATCGAACTCGGACAGCTCTGCGATGATCGTGCTCGAGGGGAAGGACCCACTCGGCGAGGACGCGCATACGTACTACGCCGGACTGATCCGCGAGCTGCGCAACGATCCCAAACACGTAGAGCACGTGCAGGATCTATGGGGAGATCGGCTGACATCGTCGAGTGTGCAGAGTCCCGATGAAAAGGCCGCATATGTGCAGCTGAATCTCGTCGGCAATCAGGGCACCGCCATGGGTGACGAATCAGTGGCCGCGATCCGCGAAATCGTCAATCGGACACTGCCTTCGGCTCCCACCGATGTGAAGGTCTACGTGGCCGGTGCGGCGCCGCTCGCTTCGGACATGCAGCATGCCGGCAACAAATCGATTCTGAAGATCACCGCGGTCACCGTGGTCATCATCTTCACGCTGCTGTTGATCCTCTATCGCTCTGTTGTCACCGTGATCCTGCTGCTGATCATGGTGGGTGTCGAATTGGCCGCGGCCAGAGGCATTGTGGCGTTCCTGGGCTACCACGATGTTTTCGTGTTGTCGACGTTCGCCGTCAACATGCTGGTTTTCTTGAGCATCGCCGCAGGCACCGATTACGGGATCTTCTTCTTCGGTCGTTATCAAGAGGCACGCCAGGCCGGTGAGGACCGGGAAACGGCCTACTACACCACATATCGCAGTGTGGCTCCCGTCGTCCTGGCTTCCGGACTGACCATCGCCGGAGCCATTCTGTGTCTACATTTCACGCGACTGCCCTATTTCCAGACCATGGGAATCCCCTGTGCCATCGGAATGCTGACGGCCGTCGCGGTCGCGGTCACCCTGGTACCCGCAGGGATTGCGGTGGCCAGCCGATTCGGACTGCTTGAACCCAAGCGCAAGCTGCGGGTTCAGCGGTGGCGCGGGCTCGGTACGGCCATTGTCCGCTGGCCCGCACCGATCCTGGTCGCCTCGCTGGCCGTGGCACTGGTCGGGTTGTCCACGCTGCCGGGATACAAGACGAGCTACAACGACCGGCTGTACATCTCCGGGGATATCCCGGCCAATCAGGGATTCGCTGCCGCGCAACGTCACTTCTCCGAGTCGCGACTGACGCCCGATGTGTTGTTGATCGAAACCGATCGGGACCTTCGGAACCCGGCCGACTTCCTGGTGCTGAACAAGGTGGCGAAGGCCATTTTCAAGGTGCGGGGAGTCTCGCGGGTGCAGGGGATCACCCGGCCCGAGGGAACTCCGATCGCCAACACATCGGTGCCCTTCCTGCTCAGCTTGCAAAGCGCCGGCCAGGTGCAGGCGACCCGCTTCCAGAAGAAGCGCATCGCCGACATGCAAAAGCAGGCCGACGACATGTCGAAGATGATCGCGACGATGCAGCGCACGTACCTCGTGATGAAGCAGATGTCCGAGACCACGCACCGCATGACGGGCCATACCCACGAGGTGCAGCAGCTGACCGACGACTTGCGGGGCAGCATCGCGCTGTTCGATGACTTCCTTCGGCCGATACGCAACTATTTCTATTGGGAGAAGCACTGTTTCGATATCCCGATCTGCTTCTCGCTTCGATCGATCTTCGATGCGATGGACGCGGTCGACGCGCTCGATGACGGGCTGATGGTTCTGGTCAGGGACATGGATCAGCTGGACGCCATCATGCCGCAGCTGCTTGTCCAGTTCCCTCAGATGATCTCGGTCATGCAGAGCATGCGCACCTCGGTGCTCACCATGTACGCCACCATGTCCGGGCAGTTCGCTTCGATGGACGAATCCACCAATGACGTGATGGCCATGGGGCAGGCATTCGACGCCTCTAAGAACGACGATTCGTTCTTCCTGCCTCCAGAGGTGTTCAAGAACCCGGACTTCCAGCGCGCGATGAGTTCGTTCCTGTCGCCGGACGGAAAGACGGTGCGGTTCATCATCTCTCATAACGGTGATCCGATGTCGCCGGAGGGCATCACGCGGATCGAGCAGATTCGGAACGCGGCAGAAGAGGCTCTCAAGGGAACGCCACTGGTGGGCGGCAAGATCTATCTGGCCGGCGCCGCGTCGACCGCAAAGGACTGGAAAGACGGCTCCACGTACGACCTGCTGATCGCGGGCATCGCGGCGATCTGCCTGGTTTTCATCATCATGCTCATCACCACCCGAAGCTTCATCGCGGCCTTGGTGATCGTCGGAACGGTGGCCCTCTCCTTGGGTGCGTCCTTTGGCATGTCCGTGCTGCTGTGGCAGTACATCCTTGGCATCAATCTGCACTGGATGGTGCTGGCGATGTCCGTGATCATCCTTTTGGCGGTCGGATCCGATTACAACCTGCTGCTGGTCTCTCGTATGAAAGAAGAGCTGGGTGCGGGGCTGAACACGGGCATCATCCGCGCGATGGGTGGCACCGGAAAGGTCGTCACCTCAGCCGGATTGGTGTTCGCGGCCACCATGGCCTCGATGGTGGTCAGTGATCTGCAGATCATCGGTCAGATTGGAACCACGATCGGGCTGGGCCTGTTGTTCGATACGTTGATCGTCCGCTCGTTTATGACGCCGGCAATCGCTGCTCTCCTGGGCCGGTGGTTCTGGTGGCCGCAGCGAGTGCGGCCGCGTCCGCCGAGTGCGCTGCTTGCACCGGTGGGCGCGCGCCCGGCGGCGCCTGGCCCGGGCCGCCTCGACGATGACGAGCCGACCACGGAACTGCCGAAATTCAACGACTAATCACGTTGTCGTTCAACTGATCTGTGCCTGATGCGGCGCGTACGCAAAAGGCCGGGTGCGAGTTCACCTCGGCCCGGCCCTTGCGTATGAAGACTCAGTACTTGTGGCAGCTGCGCACCATCTGCTGGAAGACGGGGATAACGTACTCGATCCCCTGATTGCCCCTCACCTGGTTGATCATGCTGATCCGCTTGTCTTTCGGCGCACCGAGGAACTCTCGCATGAACTGCTGGTTGGGTGGCGACGCGTCGAAGTACTCCGCGGCCATTGGGTTCTCCGCATGTAGTGCCGCATTCGCCTGATCGTACGTACAGGTGCTATTCACCATCTCGTCTGTAACGGGGTCGGCGGATGCGAGCCCTGCGCCGGCGCTCAACGCCAGCGTGGCACCGCCTACCAGCGCCGCAATCTTCGTCAATGACTTTTTGTTCATGTTCTCAATTGCCTCCTCGTACCGACCACATCAACTTTACGTATTCAATGAAACTCAAGGCCCAGGGTGTTCTCAGACCCATGACTATTTATACGTCTCACCGTCCATTGCGTTACCGACGACCAGAGGATCGGGTTATTTCCGCTGCAAGAGCTCAAGTAGGTAACTTCCGTATCCAGACTTGAGCAGCTCCTGAGCACGCGCAGCGAGCTGGTCGTCATTGATGAAACCTGCGCGCCACGCAATTTCTTCCGGTACGCCTATCTTCAGGCCCTGTCGGCGTTCGATGGTGCGCACGTAGTCGCTCGCGTCCAGCAGTGAATCGAAGGTGCCCGTATCCAGCCACGCGGTTCCACGCGGGAGCACTTCGACAGAAAGACGTCCCTGGTCCAGATAGGTCTGGTTGACCTCGGTGATCTCGTACTCACCCCGAGCCGACTTCTTCAGCGAGCGCGCGATCTCGATGACGTCGTTGTCATAGAAGTACAGACCGGGCACCGCATAGTGGGATTTCGGTGTCGCGGGCTTTTCTTCCAGGGACAACGGGACGCCCGAGGCATCGAACTCCACCACACCGTATGCCGACGGGTTGGCCACCCAGTACGCGAAAATGGCTCCACCGCTGATGTTCTCGAACCGGCGCAAACTCGTGCCCAAGCCGGGCCCGTAGAAGACGTTGTCACCCAGGGCGAGCATCGCGGTGTCGGTGCCGATATGCGAGGCTCCGATCACGAACGCCTGTGCCAGGCCCTCGGGCTTGGGCTGGACCGCATAGGTCAGGTTGATGCCGAATGCCGAGCCGTCTCCGAGGAGTCGCTCGAATGCCGAGGCGTCCGAGGGGGTGGTGATCACCAGAATGTCGCGGACCCCGGCCATGATCAGCGTGGAGAGCGGGTAGTAGACCAGCGGTTTGTCGTACACCGGTAGCAGCTGCTTGCTGACACCCGTCGTTATCGGATGCAGGCGCGTGCCCGAACCGCCCGCGAGAATGATGCCGCGCATGTGTGCTCCTACTCGACGACAATGCGAGTTCGGTTGCGGCGGGGACAATTTGTACATTGTCGTGGCGCAACCCGTAGGCCACCCTATCGCGTATGTAGGCGGAATGCCGACGGAATCAAACGCCGGCCGCGGGCATGCGGGCCGCTTTGGTGAACGGTGCGTGGCGACAAAGTATGTCAAGGTGGTTCCGGCGCGCCCGCAGCCGTATATGCATATCGTGCGACCTGCCGAACCTGGGCCGGCCGGTATTGCATTGCCGCATTCCTGTGCGATAGCGATTTTAGTGTGGCAACCCGCGAAGCGGAATTCTTTCGGCTGTAGCTGAATTGATGTTCCGGAATTTGGAGACGGATGTATGCCTGTCCTTGTGAGGCTATCCGAGAAGCACAAGATCGGTAATAATGACCGGCAACACCGACGGCCATTCTGCGAGTACCTAACATATCGGGGAGGTCGACACCGTCATGAAATTTGCCATGGCAAGTTATGGCACGCGCGGCGATATCGAACCTGCCGTTGCTGTCGGACGAGAACTGCAGCGCAGAGGCCATGAAGTGCGCATGGCGGTGCCGCCAGACTTGATCGGCTTCGCCGAGTCTGTCGGGCTCTCGGCAGTTCCCTATGGCGTCCAGGTGGGGCCCCAGCTCGATGAGTATCGCGACCTGTGGATGTCGTGGACCCGTCATTTTTGGAGGGTTCAGGATTTGGTTGCGTTGTGTCAGCAGGCGCTGAAACTGGTAACCGAACAGTGGTCGGAAATGAGTAAGGCCCTTGTGTCGGTGGCCGAAGGGGCGGATCTGCTGTCGACCAGTGTGGGCTATGAGGAGCCGGCCGCCAATGTTGCCGAGTTCTACGGAATCCCACTGGTTGCCCTACACACCATGCCGTGGCGCCCCAATGGTCAGCTCTTTCCTGGCTTGCCGCCGCCGGTGACCCGCACAGCGATGACCGCCTACGACTGGTTGACCTGGCGTGTGACCAAGAGGGCTGAGGATGCGCAACGACGCGAGCTGGGTTTACCGAGGGCGACAAGCCCTTCGCCGCGGCGGATCGGGCAGCGTGGCTCACTGGAAATCCAGGCCTACGACCGTATTTGCTTCCGCGGGCTGGCAGATGAGTGGGCGAAGTACGGCGAGCGAAGGCCTTTCGTGGGGGCACTGACCATGGAATTGACCACTGCGGCCGATGACGAGGTCATGTCCTGGATTGCCGCCGGTCCACCGCCTATCTGTTTCGCTTCGGGAAGCATTCCGGTGGAATCTCCGGCGGAGACCGTCGAGATGATCGGTTCAGCGTGCGCGGAATTGGGGGAGCGTGCGTTGGTGTGCGCCGGCGCCACTGACTTCAGCGACGTACGTCCACCCGAGCACGTCAAGGTGGTCGGCGTGGTGAACTATGCGGCGGTCTTTCCGGTGAGTCGGGCGATTGTTCACCACGGTGGGTCGGGCACCACGGCCGCGAGCCTGCGCGCCGGAGTGCCTACCTTGATCCTGTGGACCGTCGGTGATCAGCCATTTTGGGGAAATCAGCTCAAGCGCATGAAAGTGGGCGCCTCTCGGCGCTTTTCGACCACTTCCCGGGACACCTTGGTCTCGGACCTGCGGGAGATCCTCAGCCCCGACTATGCGGTTCGGGCGCGGGAGATCGCTCCCCACATGTCCAAGCCGTACGAGAGTGTGGGCAAGGCAGCCGACCTTTTGGAGGAGCGGGCTGCTCGTGTTTAGGTCAGTTGTCATCGCGCGGCAGTCCATGCGGGAAGAACCCCGCGCGATGTCATCTGGACCATCGATATCATTGACCCGGAACGCATTACCGGTGCGTGCCGGTTACCTGGCTGGTCCGTAAAGAACGGGAGGAATCGGCTTTGTCGACATCTGTACTCATCTCTGGTGGAGCGGGATTCATTGGATCCGCGCTATCCAACCGCCTCGTGCAGGCGGGATACGACGTCGCGGTGATGGACGTCCTACATCCTCAGGTGCATGCCAGGGGCCGGGACATCGACCTCCCGCCATCGGTGCGGCTGTTCACGGGCGACGTGACCCATGCCCCCGACTGGGATGCGGTGCTGCGGTTGTTCGAACCCGCGCAGGTTGTCCATTTGGCTGCGGAGACGGGTACCGCGCAGTCGCTTTCGGAAGCGACGCGTCACGGCTCGGTCAATGTGGTGGGTACCACCCAACTCCTTGATGCCCTGAGCCGTGCGGCTTTTGTGCCCGACCAGCTGGTACTCGCATCGTCGCGCGCGGTGTACGGCGAAGGTGCCTGGCAGTCCGGTGCGGAAGTGTTCTACCCACGCCCGCGCAGCCATGCCCAGCTACTTGCCGGCCAGTGGGATCCGAAGGGTCCCACCGGTGAGCCTTCGGAACCGCTCGCCAGCTGCGCCAGTAGGACAGAGCCCCGGCCCACCAATATCTATGCGGGTACAAAACTTGCCCAAGAACATCTGTTGGCTTCCTGGGCGGCCGCCCATGACACCAACCTCAGCGTTCTGCGTCTGCAGAATGTGTATGGGCCCGGTCAGTCACTCACCAACTCGTACACCGGAATCGTCACGCTCTTCGCGCGTCTGGCACGCGAGAAGCAGTCCTTGGAGGTGTACGAGGATGGACGGATAGTTCGCGATTTCGTCTTTATCGACGATGTTGTCGATGCGCTCTTTGCCGCGGTACACACACCCGCAGTCGAGCGACGCACTCTCGACATCGGTTCTGGTACTGCGACAACCATTCATGAGTTGGCTCGTAAGGTTGCGGACATCTGTGCGGCGCCCGAACCCACCGTTGTCGGGAAGTTTCGGGATGGCGATGTGCGGGCCGCGAGCTGTGACGTCGAGCCGGCAATCGAGCAGCTCGCGTGGAGCCCGAAGTGGACGCTCGAGGATGGCCTGCACGCACTTCTGGAATGGATCGACAAGGACTGCCCGAATCGCTTTTGAGCGCATCGCCGCCCCACTGTGGTCTGGTGGCGAGAAACCCTGTCGCGAATATGAATCATCAGTTGTGACAATGTTTTCCAACTACATGTGGAAACACCGGAAAGCCTGATCTCGAACTGAGATGACGATACGATGACGCTTCCGGCGAAGAGTGGTGGAGGCGCATGAAGCTCGGTTCTGTATTCGATCCGCGAAACAACGCGCTGAACGCATGTCGGCTCGCCTTGGCGACAGAGGTGATCCTTTTTCACTCGTTTCCGCTTACGGGTCACGTGGTGGAATCCAAGGCGATACTTCAACTGCTGTTTTCGGTAGGAGTTGACGGATTCTTTGCTCTTTCGGGATTTCTGATCACTGCTAGTTGGCTCCGTAATCCCAGCTCGCGCGACTACTTCATCGCGCGAGCCCTGCGCATCCTGCCCGGGTACTACGTGGTACTGGCGGTAACGGCGTTTGTCATCGCTCCGCTCAGTGTTGCGATCCAGGGCGGATCGGCCGCGAGGCTGCTGTTCTCCAGTGCGCCGATCGAATACATGTTGAAGAACAGCGCGCTGATTCAGCTCCAGTTCGACGTGGGTGGGACGCCGCGCGATATCCCGTATCCGGGAATCTGGAACGCGTCCCTGTGGTCGCTCGTATTCGAAGTGATGTGCTACATCGCCGTAGCGGGGTTGGGGCTGCTCGGGCTCGCCAGCCGTCGCTGGACCGCACCGGTGATACTGATATTGGCAACGATTGCGGCGATTCTCCTGCCGCCGCTAACCTTCCCTGGGCTATGGACAATTCCGCAGCTCGCGGTGCGCAGTGCCATCATGTTTTCCGCCGGTGCACTGCTGTATCAGTGGCGAGATGTGATTCCGGCCCGGTGGTCGCTTGTGTCGGTGAGCGTGGTGATTGTGCTGGCGTCGGGCATGTTGCCCGACTACCGCGTCATCGGTGCTCTTCCGCTTGCTTACGCCGTCGTCGTTTCGGGTGTGCTGATCAAGAACAAGCGCATGAATATCCAGACGGACCTGTCATACGGTGTCTATATCTATGCCTCGCCGACGCAGCAGTTCTTAGCTGTCGCAGGCCTCGCCAGCCTGAATCCGTTTGTTTTCTTTATTGTTTCGGCGGGTGCGACGTTGGTGCCCGCCGCATTCAGTTGGTTCCTGGTCGAGAAGCGTGCCCTCGCGCTCAAGTCGCGCCTCAAACGCAAGCATGCCGATCAGGCGGCGACGCGTGCGGGGCCCGCGGGCTCGGATAGCCGCGCGCCGCGAGAACGGGCTCTATCGCCGCGCGAGGACAGTTAGCGCATAGGTGTCGCCATGGATATGTCGGTAGGCTGATTCGCATGGCATTTCGGGATTCTGAGAATGGGCGATGTTCTTCGAACATCAAAGGACAGCAAAGGATCTCGTGATCATGCCGCTCTTCCGATTGGCACTGCAGCGCAAACCTCCGTTCATTGCGCGGCGTTATCCGTACGGGTCCCGCCGTCGAATGCTCGGTGCGCTGGGGCCGGACCTGGCCAGGACGGTCTCGATGCGGGCCGACAACTCGGCACCGGCGGAAACCCCCATCGGGAGCATCTTCGAGAACACCGACAACGTCCACAAGCTGCGTCATTACCTGCCCATCTACCAGCGTGCGCTCACGGGGATCGAGCGAATGCTCGAGATCGGGGTGGATCGGGGCGGATCCCTACAGATGTGGCGGGAACACCTGCCTCAGGCCACCATTGTGGGTCTGGACATCAGCCCCAAGTCTGCGCAGCACGACGACCCGGGGCGTGGTATCCACGTGCGGATCGGTGACCAGACCGATCCGCACTTTCTCGGTACGGTGGTTGAGGAGTTCGGCCCGTTCGACGCCGTCCTCGATGATGGTGGCCACACCCCGAAACAGATGATCGGGTCGTTCAGGTATCTATTTCCGCGTCTGCGGCCCGGCGGGGTCTACATCGTGGAGGACGTCTGCGCGAACTACTGGACGATCTATCGTGACCAGCGCCAATCGTTCATCGATTTCACCAAATGGCTGATGGACGCTATGCACGCTCATTATATGGAGATGAGCTCGGTCTACCAGATCATGGAGGACCATCCCAAGCGGCTTGAGACAGTCGAGGTGCCGTTCGCGGCCACCATCATCGACCGGATCGAGGTGTTCGACTCCGTAGTCGTGATTCATCGCGCAGAAGAGTCGAAGCGGCTACCCCGTGCCGTGTTCCGATGAGGCTGAATATTAATGAAGGGTGGCAGGATCTCCGATCGCCAGCGTGCCGCAGATATTTGGCGACATTCGTTCACAAGAATTCTTGACAGATTCTGCTGAAAATGCAGCCCCTACAAGGGGAGTAGCCCGGTCCGAAACGTATCGACGGAGTCGCACAGACGGCTATTGTTAGCGCTGGGACGGGACACCAGCATTTCGAGATAGGGGCAGTTCTTGACCGTGACCGATTACGACACTCGATCCGCTTATCTGGGCCTGCTTCGACAGGACCTCACCCGATACGGAGTTGATGAACTTGTGCCAGTGGGTTGGAACTGGCTGCACCGCCCCTTTTTCAAATTTGGCGACTACGTGCTTGTGCGCAAGCGTCCGTTCGACGCGCACAAGCGTGACTTGGGCCTGGATTGGCCGGCGGATGCGCTGACGATGATCGGTATGCAGCGACTTACCAGCCTGCAGCAGTGCGTCGAGACGGTGCTTGCCGATGATGTGCCTGGCGACCTGGTCGAATGCGGTGTGTGGCGCGGTGGTGCGTCCATCCTGATGCGCGGGGTTCTGGCCGCGTATGGGGACACCACGCGGAACGTGTGGCTCTGCGATTCGTTCGAGGGCGTACCTCCGCCGGATACCGCGCATTACAAGGCGGACAAGGGCGACAGGCTGCACCTTGCGGCGCCGATCCTGGCGGTGACCGAAAAGAATGTCAGGGCTAATTTCCAGCGCTATGGATTGTTGGATGACCAGGTTCGATTTGTTCCAGGCTGGTTCAAAGACACGCTGCATGATGCCCCGATTCAACAAATCGCTGTATTGCGGCTTGATGGCGACCTCTATGAATCCACAATCCAGGCGCTCGACGGGCTTTACGAACGTTTGTCTCCCGGAGGTTTTTGCATCATCGACGACTACCATGCGCTCGACTCGTGCAAACAGGCCGTCACCGATTACCGCACGAAGCACGGGATAACCGCCGAGATCAAGGAAATTGACGGAACAGGCGTGTTCTGGCGTAAGGAATGACGGCGGCCCGACTCCGCTGAACCGCGATACCCGAAAGGCGTTAGAGGCGATGAAGTTTGTGCTGGCGAGCTACGGAACCCGGGGTGATGTCGAGCCCTCTGTTGTCGTGGCTCGTGAGTTACAGCGCAGGGGACACGATGTGGTCATGGCTGTGCCGCCCGACCTGATCGGCTTCACGGAGTCGGCCGGTCTGGAGACCGTTTCCTACGGGTTGGATACGAAGACCTGGCTGGACGTGTATCGCAATTTCTGGACGTTCTTCTTCCACACCTTCTGGAAGGTGGGGGAGATTCGGACGATGTGGCGTCAGATGTGGGAGCTCAGCGACGAATGCTGGGCGCAGATGAACACCACGCTGATGTCCGCGGCCCAGGATGCCGATGTGTTGTTCGCGGGCCAGAGCTACCAGGAGCCCGCTGCGAATGTCGCTGAATACCATGACATTCCATTGGTCACACTTCATCACATCCCGATGCGGCCGAACGGTCAGCTTGTCACCATCCTGCCGTCCCGGTTGGGGCGTGCGGCGATGACAGCGTTCGACTGGTTTGCTTGGCGCCTGAATAAGAAGGTGGAGGACACGCAGCGGCGTGAGCTCCGCCTACCCAAGGCCTCACGGCCGTCGCCTCAGCGGATCGCCGAGCGCGGCTCCCTGGAGATCCAGGGCTATGACGAGGTCTGTTTTCCCGGCCTGGCCGAGGAGTGGAAGGAATGGGATGGCTTGCGGCCGTTTGTCGGCTCGCTGACCATGGCGTTGACCGCCGAGGCCGACGGTGACGTCGCCTCATGGATCGCTGCCGGGACGCCGCCAATCTTCTTCGGATTTGGCAGTATGCCGGTCGAATCCCCCACTGCCGCACTCGAGATGATCGGCTCGGCGTGCGCGGAGCTGGGAGAGCGGGCCTTGATAGGCGCGGGATGGACAGACTTCAGCGATGCGCAGCTTCCCGACCACGTGAAGGTCGTGGGAGCAGTCAACTACGCGACGGTCTTTCCGGCCTGCCGGGCGGTTGTGCATCACGGGGGGTCCGGCACCACCGCGGCAAGCCTGCGCGCCGGGGTCCCCACGTTGATCTTGTCGATGGATGCCAATCAGACGCTTTGGGGTGGACAGATAAAGAAGCTGAAAGTGGGTACCACGCGGCGTTTTTCGACCACCACGCGAGAATCTCTGATTGCGGATCTGCGCCAGATTCTTGCACCGGACTACGTTGACCGGGCTCGCGAGCTCGCCAACGGAATGACCAAACCGGGTGAGAGCGCGGAGGCCGCCGCTGATGCCATGGAGCAGTTCGCTCGCTCAAGGTGTTCCGCGTGAGTGGGCCGGAGGGGCCGAGGCCAGCGAGAAACTCGACGCTCGGCCAGGTATTCGACCCGAGAAACAATGCGCTTAACGCATGGCGGTTGATCCTGGCGGTCAGCGTCATCTTCTGGCACTCCTGGCCGCTGACCGGTCGAACGATCACCTATCGCCCATTCGAGCAACTCATCGAGCAGGTCGGCGTCGACGGCTTCTTTGCGATATCGGGCTTTCTCATCACCGCGAGTTGGCTGCGCAAACCCAAGCTTCGTGACTTCGCGATTGCCCGTGGCCTTCGCATCTTCCCGGGGCTGTGGGTGTGTCTACTGATCATCGCGTTCGTCATAGCCCCCATCAGTGTCCTCATCCAGGGCGGATCGGTCTCGGCGTTGTTCTCGTCGCACAAGCCGGTCGAGTACGTCATCAACAATGGTCTGCTGAACGTGTACTACGCCGGTGTCGATGGCACCCCGCGCGGTGTCCCATGGCCGGGCGTGTGGAACGGGTCAATCTGGACGCTTGTCTTCGAGATGATCTGCTACATCGCGGTGGCAGTGCTGGGCGTCGTCGGACTCCTGAAGCGGCGATGGGTTGTTCCCGCAGCCTTTGTGCTATTCCTTTGTGCCACGGCGTATCTCTCGTACCCGGTCTTCGCGGCGACTTCTATCGCGCAGATGGTGGCACGGTTCGCTGTCATGTTCGCGGCAGGAGCCCTGCTGAACCAGTACAAAGACGTCATTCCCGCGCGCTGGTCGCTCGTTGCGGTGAGCGTCGTGATCGTGCTGGCTTCCGGACTGTTGGAGAACTATCGGGATATCGCGGCCTTGCCGTTGGCGTATGCGGTCATAGTGTCGGGCTCGCTCATCCACAATCCACGACTGAACCTGCGCAACGACCTGTCCTACGGCACGTACATCTATGCCTATCCCGTGCAACAGCTACTGGTCGTCATGGGACTGGGTAGTCTGAATCTGTTGCTGTTCTTCGCTATTGCCACTGCGGCCACCGTGCCGCTAGCGGCCTTCAGTTGGTTTGTGGTGGAAAAGCAAGCGATCTCGCTGAAGTCTCGACTGAACCGAAAACGTCCCGCAGAGGTAGACGCCGCGCCAGCGGCGCCGGTGGAGCGCGATGCGGTGTGAGGGCCGGATATGGCATCGATCAGCTTGTGAGCCATAGCTATTCGACGTGATTGAATCGATTCGCCACGCGCTTTTCTCATCTCCAACCTGACGACGGATGCTATCGTTTCCGCTGTGGCAGATGAGCTAACGCTCCGTACCCGTATTTGGCTGTGGGCGGTTCGCAAGGAATATTGGCTTGCGCGCACGCTCCTGCCCAACGTCTATTCGAACGATGCGCTGATTTGTTTCAATAATCACGCATTCCTCGATGACCCGGCGTTCCAGCGTGCATACCAGCGCGGTGTCCGCGCGCTCGGTGGCACCGACTGGTATCAGTGGCATTGGCGCGTACATGTCGGGCTGTGGGCGGCTGCCAGTGCGAGCAAGGTGAAGGGTGACTTCGTCGAATGTGGCGTCAGCTACGGCTTTTTGAGCAGCGCCATCATGGAGTACCTCGATTGGGATCGACTGGGGAAGACCTTTTATCTCCTCGACACCTTCGCCGGACTCGACCCGCGCTTCGTCAGCGCGGGTGAACGCGACTCGGGGGCGCTTGAGAAGAGCGAGGAACTCGTACGCAACGGCATGTACGTGAGCTCCGTGGACAGCGTCAAGGCGAACTTTGCGCAGTGGAAGAACCAGCGCGTTATCGCTGGAGCAGTTCCGGAAACGCTTGAGGAAGTCCATGCCGATGCGGTGGCATTCCTGCATATCGACATGAACTGCGCACCACCCGAAGTCGCGACACTGCGATACTTCTGGCCGCGACTTTCACCAGGAGCATTTGTGCTCCTGGACGACTACGCGAATCGCGGTCGCGACGAACAGCGTATTGCCATGGATGAGGTGGCGCGCGATTTGGGCGTATACATCGTGGCCTTGCCGACCGGCCAGGGTCTGATTATCAAACCACCGCAGTAAGGGTCATTTCTTACTTGCCTTACCGCGGGCGGCGGCCTCGAAGAGATCTGCGGCCTTGGTGACGCTTTCCTCGGGGCTGGTCATCCGAGTAGCCAACTCTCGGGCGGCCACCGCGTACTCGGGCGCCAGGATACGACGCAGATCGGCCACCAGTGTTTTTCGATTGGTCGCCGAGAACCGGCGAGCAGCACCGACTTTCAACCTGCCGAGCTGGTTTCCCCAGTACGGCTGATCGGCCGTGCTCCACAGAATCAGCGTCGGGGTGCCGGCTCGCAGACTCGCGGCCGTGGTGCCCGAACCTCCGTGATGAACAACGGCTCGGCTGGCGGCGAAGACCGCCGAGTAGTTGACGGCGCCCACGACCTTGACATGGTCGGGTTGGACGATGTCACCGAAATCGGTACCGCCGGCGCAGACAAGCGCCCGCTCACCCAGTTCCGCACACGCAGAACTAATCATCTCGATGGTGCCGGCCGGTGATTCGAGCGGAATGCTGCCGGTGGCGAAGCAGATCGGCGGTTTCCCCGCGGCGATCCAGGACGCCACCTCATGGTCGGCGGTGGTAGATAACCCCATCGTGAGGGCGCCGACGAAAGGCCGCTTGCCATTCCATTTCGCCCACTCATTGGCCAGTCCGGGAACGGAGACCGCGTCGTAGGCTTGTATTTCGATGGCTGCGCTGCGGGCGATCCGACGCGGCGAGGGTCCGGTGGCCTCAGGTAAGCCGAGCTCGCGTCGCTGCGTGTCCTCGGCGTCCTTCGTGGCGCGCCACAGCAGCCATTCGGAGAGCATTCCGCCCGATCGTACGAGCGGTGCCGGAAGCATCGGAAGCAGTTGACCGTTGGGTCGCATCGGGAAGTGGTGCAGCATCATCAGGGGGATGTCGAAATACTCGGCCACGTTGGCGGCCGATTGCTCGAAGTTGAGTCCTGTCGACAACAGATCAGCCCCGTCTGTCACCGAGGTGAGCGTCGCGCTGGTGTCACTCCAGTACCGGGCAATCGGCGCCCAAAGCTCACGCAGCGTACCGACGGGGTTGCGTACCAACTGAGTCCAGAAATTCCGGAGGAACTCGTCCTGTAGGAAATCCTGTAGTTCCGGGCCATAGGGAACCGCGGCCAGTCCAGCCGACTCCGCGAAGGTGACGAGGTCCGGGGGGACAGCCACGCAGACGTCGTGTCCTCGTCGGGTCAGCTCGCATCCGACGCTGACGGAGGGCTCGACGTCGCCGCGAGTGCCGTAGCACGCCAGCGCAAACTTCATTCCGTTCCTGGCCCTTCAGTCGTTGTCGCGTTGGTGGACCGAATAACTGAGTCATTATCTCTGGTTCTCCAACTGTCGCAAGGCAGTTCGGAGTTCGATAAGCCAGCCTGAAACTCAGAACTCTGCCATAATTCGTCTATGGTGCGCAGTCATCCGGTTCGGAAGTCGCGAGATTGGGTCATCTTCAAGCTGAACGCTCAGTTCACTCAGGCGGTGCAGAAGTTCATCTACCGGCATGCCACCCGTAAGCTCGAAACAGAGAACGTCGTGTTCCTCAATTACGGCTACGAAGAGGATCCGGCGATGGATGTCCCGTTGTCGGCTTCCGATGAGCCCGATCGGTATTCCATTCAGCTCTACCACAGCACCGCTACCCAGACGGAGCTCGACGGTAGGCGGGTGCTGGAGGTCGGTTGTGGCCACGGCGGCGGAGCTTCCTACCTCGTACGCACATTGCATCCGACGTCCTACACGGGGCTGGATCTCAATCCGGACGGGATCGAGTTCTGTCGCAAACGGCACAATCTTCCGGGCCTGGAGTTCACGCACGGAGATGCGCAGAACCTGCCATTCACCGATCAGTCCTTCGATGCGGTGATCAATATCGAGTCGTCGCACCTGTATCCCCAATTTCCGGTGTTTCTCACCGAGGTGGCGCGCGTGCTTCGTCCGGGCGGACATTTTCTCTACGCAGATGCGCGCAGCGCTCAGGATGTCGCTGGGTGGAAGGTGGCGCTCGCGAACGCGCCGCTACGGATGGTGTCCGAGCGGGGGATCAATGTCGAGGTCCGGCGCGGGATGGAGAAGAACCTGGAGCGCTGGCGGTACGTGATCGATCGCGCTACGCCCAGACTCTTGCGCGGGTTGGTTCGCAGGTTTGCGCCGGCTCAGCGTGCTTACGAGGACCTACGGAGCGGGGGAGCGGTGGAGTATCGGATGTACAGCTTCACCAAGGCATAGGCCTTGCGGCAGATTCGTCTTCCGACAAGGATTTTCATCGTCGAGTGGGTATAGTCAAAGCATGAACGTCGTCGAGTCGATAGAGCGCGGTCTGGACTGGCTCGCGACGCCCAGGCAGTTACCCGGGCGCTTGGAGATGGAGACTCGGCGGGGTAAGCGCCTGGAGCTGGAAGTCGTTTCCGTCGCGATCCGGCTGCCGATCCTCAATGGTGCCGTGGTGCGACTACCGGTGTTTGTCATGCTGATGCCAGCCGGATCGTCGCCCATCGAGGGAACGCAAGCCCGTCCCGAGCACCTCGACGACTGAACTATTTCGGTAGCGGGCTCGCCGTGGGCCGGGGCTTCGCGGTCCGCATGAAAATATCGTCTTCTCGGGCGCTCTCATCGTTGGTCAAAGCGGTCTCGCGCGCGGCTTCCGCACACTTTTGGCGATGTGCGACGAGGAACGCTGTGAGGATGCTGTGCTCGGTGTAATCGGTGCGGGTATGGACGATCTTCGCGGCCACAGGATATTTCTGGCGATGCCCGCATAACAATGTTTTTCGTGGAATTTGTTGCAGCACCGACTGGAGCCGCTGAGGTGGCCAAACTGCCATGGATATCTTCGGTATTTCTTATAGACGAGAACTTAATTCGTAGTGGTTTGTCACCACATTTACTTCCAGGTACCCGATACTCCGTCACATTCTGTTGCTAGGGCGGCTTCTGCCCCATCAGTTCTCGGCTGAATCAGAATTCAGGTCGCGGCGAGTTCATTCGATACGCCCCAGGTTGTAACACTCTCGGCGCAGCGCGCAATGTAACGGAATGGCCCGACTTGTTACCTGAACTCGAAAAACATCCAAATATTGAGCTGTGGGCTACTTCTTCAAGTTACTTGATTAAGACGCGCAGCAAGCCCCAATATTAGGTAACGTGCGTCTCCAGTTCTGATATCATACTTTGCTGGACGATAGGCGAACCGGTGGTCACTTGATTGCTCTCGCTGACGGCCCCGCGCTCGCCTCACGTGGCGTGCTCAGACTTGGTATACTCGTATGCGCGTTCATCGCAACAACTAGAGATCTATCTAACCATACTTGAACTGGATAAATACATTCATACCGATTTTGTGGCTAATTAGTTGCGGTAGTAAGCAATGATGTGTCAAAGTTGCGAAGATTAGAACTTTGTGAAACCCGCTACGCCGCTATAAATTCAGCCGTATGTTTGCGATGTCCACCGAAGCAACCTGGAGAAAGCGTGAGCATCAATCCATTCGATGATGACAAGGGAAGCTTTTTCGTCTTGGTCAACGACGAGGAGCAGCACAGCCTATGGCCGGCTTTCGCCGATGTGCCTGATGGCTGGCGGGTTGTATTTGGTGAAGCGGACCGTGCCGCCTGCCTGGAGTACATCGAACAAAACTGGACCGATATCCGGCCGAAGAGCCTGCGCGAGAGATTGGCGCAGGGTGGGGGTCTTGGGCGCTGAACCTTCGGAGAGGGGGTAGGCGAATGTTGGAGTCTGAAGACGGGGCATTACCGCTTTCGCGCGGACAATTGGATATCTGGCTTTCCCAGGAAAGCGGTCTCGTCGGTGCGGAGTGGCAGCTTGGCCTTTTGGTTCGAATCGAAGGAAAAGTAGAACGAGTTCTACTTGAGCAAGCCGTCCGCCAGGCAATCAATGAAGCCGAACCTGCGCGGGCCGCCTTCCTTGAGGTCAATGGTCAGATCGTTCAGAGGGCGATTGACCATTCGGAACTCGTGTTGGACTTCCATGACGTCCGTGATTCGGAAGATCCTGTCGAGCACGCTCGCCAGATCGCCTCGTCGATCCAACGCACATTGATGCCTTTGACCGACCAACTGCTGAAATTCGCGTTGATCCGGACGGCCGACGATCAGTACTACATGTTCGGGCTGTGCCATCACATCAACTTGGACGGCTTGGGCATGGCGATCGTGAGTCGCCGAATCGCATCGATCTACTCCGCGCTGGTCGCGGGGGATCCGATTCCCGACGCCTACTTCGGCACCCTGCAGGATCTGGTCGAGCTGGAGGCGGAGTACGAAGCCTCCACCGACTACGCAGAGGATCGGGAGTACTGGAGCCGTAACCTTCCGCCGGACAGTGGCCTCGACCCCCGCCCGCCCCATGCCCATGAGGGCCATGAGGGCTACACACCGACAGCGTCAGTTCAGATCGATGACGCGGTAGTCGGCGAAATCAAAGACTTGACAAAGGCTTTGCGTGTTCGCCGGTACTCGGTTATCACAGCCGCCTGTGCGTTGTTGGTGCGCGGATGGTCCACGAGCGGGTCGGAAGTGGCGCTGGACTTCCCGGTTAGCCGCCGTGTTCGTCCCGAGTCAAAGACGCTTCCGGGGATGCTGGCCGGCGTGGTGCCGCTGGTGCTCAGTGCCCCGCCGGAGTCCACGGTCGCCGAATTCTGCCAGCACGTCGATGTGCGCATTCGCGAACTGCTCAAGCATCAACGATTCCCGGCGCATGTCCTGGACGGCGGCGAATTCGGTCTCCGGGGCCCCCGGCAGGCGGGAAATCGCGTCGCCATCAACTTCATCCCCATGCGACTCACCTTGGACCTCGCTGGTGTGCCCGCCACGGCGACGTACACCAACCACGGCCCCATGGGGCACTTCGGACTCTTCTTTATCGGAGCCAGTGACCAACTACTCCTGAGCACCTCGGGCGACGGACTGCCGTTCTCGAAGTTCGGAGTGCCGAACCTCACGGAGCGGTTGCAGCGGCTCTTATCGGAGATGGCGGCCGATCCTGATCGGCGGCTCTCCTCTCTGAATTCCCTGGTCAACGACGAGTTCACGAGCTTGGCTGAGGTTGGCAACAGTGCGGTTCTCGCGGGGCCGCTTGCCACGCGTGTATCGATTCCCGAACTGTTCTCCTCCCAGGTGGCCGCCGATCCCGAGGCTCCGGCGCTGACCTTCGGTGCGCACACTCTGACGTACCGAGAGCTGGACGAGGCCGCCGATGCGCTGTCGGGTCAGCTTGTATCGCAAGGCGTGGGTCCCGGCGACCGCGTGGTCCTGCTGTCGGACCGCTCTGCTCAGGCGGTCATCGGCATACTCGCCGTATTGAAGGCCGGGGCGGCATATCTGCCTATAGACCCCGCGGTACCCGCGTCGCGGCTCGAGTTCATCGTCGGCGATGCGGCGCCGGCGGCCGCGATCACCACAGCCGGACTCAGGGCGCGACTGGACGGTTTCGATCTGCCGATCATCGACCTTGACCCCTCCGCTGCCGAGACGGAGCCCTCGGCTCCCGCGCCGGGCGCTCGACCAGATGACATCGCCTACATCATTTACACCTCGGGAACCACGGGAGCGCCCAAAGGCGTGGCCGTCACTCACCACAACGTCACCCAGCTGATGTCGTCGCTGGATGCCGGCCTACCAAACCCTGGCGTATGGCCCCTGTGCCATTCTCTGGCGTTCGACGTTTCGGTATGGGAGATCTGGGGGCCGTTGCTGCGCGGTGGCCGGCTTGTGGTCGTCCCCGAATCGATCACGGGCTCACCCGCGGACTTCCACGACGTGCTGGTCGCCGAACAGGTCACCGTACTTACGCAGACTCCGTCGGCTGTGGCCATGCTTTCCCCGGAAGGCCTGGAGTCCACGGCGCTCGCGGTGGTCGGGGAGGCGTGCCCTGCCTCGGTCGTGGAGCGGTGGGCTCCCGGGCGGGTGATGATCAACGCGTACGGTCCGACGGAGACCACGATGTGCGTGGCGATCAGTGCGCCGCTGGTGGCAGGCGCGCCGGATTCCGCCGTCCCCATTGGCGCGCCGGTACCCGGCGCGGCGCTCTTCGTGTTGGACACGTGGATGCAACCGGTGCCTGCCGGCGTCGTCGGAGAACTGTATGTGGCCGGTGAGGGCGTCGCCTCCGGATACATCGGTCGCTCCGATCTGACGGCCTCCCGCTTTGTGGCATGCCCCTTCGGGCAGCCCGGTACCCGCATGTATCGCACCGGGGACCTGGTCTCGTGGGGCGACGACGGACAACTGCAGTATCTGGGCCGGGCCGATGAGCAGGTCAAGATTCGCGGATACCGTATTGAACTCGGTGAAGTCCAAGCGGCGTTGAGCGCACTCGACGGAGTGGACCATGCCGCCGCGATCGTCCGGGAAGACCGGCCGGGAGACAAACGTCTCGTCGGCTACGTCACCGGGACCGTCGACCCCGCCGAAGCGCGCAGCACCTTGGCGAAACGCCTTCCGCCCTACATGGTTCCCGCGGCGGTGGTGGTGCTTGAGACATTGCCTTTGACGTCCAACAACAAATTGGACACCCGCGCATTGCCGACTCCCGAATATGGCGGATTGGGGGCCGACTACCGCGCCCCCGCCACCGCCGTCGAGGAAATTCTGGTCGACGTCTACGCCCAGGTGCTCGGTGTCGATCGTGTCGGCGTCGACGACTCCTTCTTCGATCTGGGCGGCGACAGCATTCTCTCGATGCAGGTGGTCGCGCGCGCCCGGGCGGCGGGTGTGCTGTGCCGACCGCGCGATGTCTTCATCGAACAGACGGTGTCGCGGCTGGCCGCTGTCGTCGAAATCTCCGGTGGCGAAGCCGATGTGGTGGATGAGGGTCTCGGTCCCGTAGAAGTCACGCCGATCATGCACTGGCTGCGCGGTGTGCAGGATTCGGCGGGCGCGATCGACGAGTTCAACCAGACACTCGTGGTTCAGGCACCCGAGGCCGTGTCCGAGGACGACGTGGTTGCGGTGTTGCAGGCATTGCTGGATCGCCACCCCACCCTGCGGTTGCGTGCCACGGACAACGCTGGTGAATGGTCGCTGCTCGTTCCGGAGACGGGGGCGATAGACGCCCGCGACTGCCTACGCGTCGTTGACGCGTTATCGGATGAAACGTTGGTGGCGGCACGTTCTCGGCTGAACCCGGCCACCGGAACCGTGCTCAGCGCGGCGTGGATTTCCGACACCAAGCAGCTGGTGCTGGTGATTCACCACCTGGCTGTCGATGGTGTTTCGTGGCGAATTCTGTTGGAAGACTTGAATATCGCGTGGGCGCAGCATCACAGTGGGGCCGATGTGGTGCTGCCGGCCGGTGGAACATCTTTTGCCCGCTGGTCTTCACTGCTCTCCGAACACGCGCGGTCCACCGACGTGGTGGCGCAGGCCGATGTGTGGAAAGAGGTGCTGACCGCGCCTGCATACGTGCCCGCGGTTCAGCCGGCCACCGACACGTACGCCAACGCTGGACGTCTGTCCTTGTCATTGGATGCCGAGACGACTCGGCATCTGCTGGGCGAGGTACCCGCGGCGTTTCATGCTGGGGTGCAAGACATTCTGCTCATCGCCTTCGGGCTGGCCTGGAACGAGTTCCTGGGCGCCGGGGGCGCGCCGATCGCGTTCGACATCGAAGGGCACGGGCGTCAGGAAGAAATCGGCGAAGCCGTGCACCGTCGCATCGACCTGTCGCGCACCGTTGGGTGGTTCACCACCAAGTACCCGGCGGCCTTGGCGGTAGGGGAGCTGTCGTGGGCGCAGGTGACAGCGGGCGAGTCGGCCCTCGGTCAGGTGATCAAGGCAGCCAAGGAGCAGCTGCGTGCGCTGCCAGATGGGCTGACCTATGGTTTGCTGCGTTATCTGAACGCCGATATCGGGCTGACCGGGTCGGAGCCGACAATCGGGTTCAACTATCTCGGGCGCCTAGGTGCGGGAGCGGCTGACCTCTCCGAGGACTTCTGGCGGATAAGCCACGAGAGCCTGTCGATGACCGATGTGGCTGCGGCCATTTCGATGCCATTGGCCCACTCGGTGGAGCTCAACGCCGGGATCGTCGAGACAAATTCGGACGCCGAGTCCGGACCAGAACTTCGGGCCAATTGGACCTGGGCGCCTTCGGCTTTGGACGACGCACAGGCCGCACGTCTCAGTCGGTTGTGGTTCGAGGCTCTCAGCGGGATCTGCGCTCATGTGCGTTCCGGCGGAGGCGGCCTGACGCCGTCTGATCTGGTGCCTGCACGCTTGACTCAGCAGCAGATCGACGCGTTGGTGCAGCAGTACGAAGTTGCCGACGTGCTGCCGCTTACCCCGCTGCAGCAAGGCCTGCTGTTCCAGGCGGGATTTGCTGAGGCCACCGGGGATTCCGTCGAGGACGACGTCTACTCGGTGCAGTTGGGGCTCACAGTCACAGGTCCCCTGAACGCGAGCCGCTTGCGTGATGCGGTATACGCGGTGGTGAAACGCCACCCGAATCTGGCCGCCCGCTTCAGCGAGGAGTACGGGGAGCCGGTACAGGTCATCCCCGCAGAGCCTGTGATCGCTTGGCAGCATGCCGAATTGGTTGGCGATGTCGATCGGCAAGTCGAGCAGCTGTGTGCGGCCGAACGTGCGGCGGTCTGCCGGATCTTCACCGAGCCGGTTTTTCGGGCGACGCTCATCTCCGGGCTCGGTGGCCCCGCGGAAAGCCGGCATCGGCTGGTGCTGACCGCTCACCACATCGTGATCGATGGCTGGTCGCTGCCCATCCTGCTGCAGGAGATATTCGGTGCCTATTACGGGCAGCGTCTACCGTCGCCTGCGCCGTACCGAAACTTCGTCACCTGGTTGGCAGCGCAGGATCACGTTGCGGCGCAAAGAGCATGGGGTGTGGCACTCGACGGTTTCGAGACCCCGACGCTGGTTGGTTCGCTTGCCTCATCGGGTCGCAGGGGCTCGGAGTCGTATCGGATTTCGGAGCAGATATCCCGCGCACTGTCCGAATTGGCACGTGCGCAGCGCACCACCGTGAACACAGTGCTGCAGGCCGCGTGGGCGCAGGTGCTGACCTGGTTGACCGGGCAGCACGATGTCGCATTCGGCACTGCGGTGTCGGGCAGGCCCAGCGACCTCGCTGGCGCGGAATCAATGGTCGGTCTGTTGATCAACACGGTGCCGGTGCGGGCAAACATCAACGCGGCCAGCACTGTTGCAGATCTGCTGGATCAGTTGCAACGTGCCCACAACGACACCGTGGAGCACGAGCACCTGGCGCTCAACGAGATTCACCATGCGATCGGCCTCGACAGGCTCTTCGACACGTTGTTCGTGTACGAGAATTACCCGATCGACATCGGCGCACAGCTGGGTGTGCAGGAGCTGGCCATCACCGACTTCAGCAGCCGTGAATACAACCATTATCCGTTGTCGGTTGTGGCCATGCCGGGCCATGAGCTGGGCTTGCGGGTCGAATTCGATACCGATGTATTCGAATTGGCGACGATCGAGATCATCGTTGACAGGTTCCGTCAGGTGCTGGCGGCCATGATCGCGGACCCGGCCACCCGGCTTTCCTCGATCGACCTGCTCGATGCCGGTGAGCACGACCGGTTGGATGCGTGGGGTAACCGCGCGGTGTTGACCCGCCCGGAACTGGCATTGACGTCGATCCCAGAACTCTTTGCCGCACAGGTGATACGGGCGCCGGAAGCAATCGCGATCACCTGTGGTGAACGTTCCTGGAGCTATGGCGAATTGGATGCGACCGCCAACAGGCTGGCGAATCATCTGGTCAGCCGTGGAGCCCGCCCGGGTGAGCGGGTGGCGCTGTTGCTCCCCCGTACCGGGGAGGCGATCGCGGCGATCTTGGCCGTACTGAAGACCGGCGCGGCGTATCTACCTATCGACCCCGCACATCCGGATTCCCGGGTGGAGTTCGTGCTGGGCGATGCGGCGCCGATCGCCGCCGTCACGACGGCGGACTTGCTGCCGCGACTGGGCGCGTCCGGGATACCCGCCATCGATATCAACGATCCCGCCGTGGATCGGCAATCCGACGTGGCGTTGCCCGTCCCCGCTGTCGACGACATCGCCTACATCATCTACACCTCGGGAACCACCGGCGCGCCCAAGGGCGTGGCGGTTACCCATCGCAACGTCGCACAGCTGCTGGAATCGCTTGACGCAGAACTGGATCTGGGACAGGTCTGGACGCAATGCCACTCCCTGGCGTTCGACTACTCGGTATGGGAAATCTGGGGCGCGCTGCTGTACGGGGGCCGGCTGCTCATCGTGCCCGACGCGGTTGTCCGTTCCCCTGAAGATCTGCACGCCATGCTTGTCAGTGAACAAGTCAGCGTCCTGAGCCAAACTCCTTCGGCCTTCTACGCGTTGCAAACCGCCGATGCGATGCAACCGGAAGTGGGACAGCAGCTCAAGCTGCAGACGGTGGTCTTCGGCGGCGAGGCACTTGAACCGCAGCGTCTTTCGCCCTGGTTCGACAGCCATCCGGGGCTTCCCCGGATGATCAACATGTACGGCATCACCGAGACGACGGTGCACGCATCGTTCCGCGAGATCGGGAGCGGAGACGTCGATAGCAACAGCAGCCCGATCGGCGTGCCGCTGGAGCATCTGGCCTTCTTCGTGCTGGATGGCTGGCTCCGGCAGGTGCCGGTGGGTGTGGTCGGTGAGCTGTACGTGGCGGGGTCCGGCCAGGCGAGTGGATACCTGGGGCGTTCGGACCTGACGACAACACGTTTCGTCGCATGCCCGTTCGGGGCGCCCGGCTCGCGGATGTACCGCACCGGCGACCTGGTGCAGTGGGGCGAAGACGGTCAACTGCGGTATGTGGGACGCGCCGACAAGCAGGTGAAGATCCGTGGGTACCGCATCGAACTGGGTGAGGTACACGCGGCACTGGCGCGTGTGGAAGGCGTGGATCAGGCAGCGGTGATCGCCCGCGAAGACCGCCCCGGCGATAAGCGGCTGGTGGGTTACATCACCGAATCAACCAAGGGCACCCTGGATCCCGCCGCGGTGCGCGCAGTGCTGGCCGAGCGACTGCCCGCCTACATGGTTCCGGCGGCCGTCGTGGTCCTGGGCACCATGCCGTTGACAGTCAACGGCAAGCTCGACACCCGGGCGCTACCGGCACCGGAGTATCAGGACGCTGACCACTATCGGGCGCCCGAGGATGCTGTCGAGGAGATCCTGGCCGGCATCTATGCGCAAGTGCTCGGTGTCGAACAGATCGGCGTCGACGATTCATTCTTCGACCTTGGCGGAGACAGCATTTCGTCGATGCAGGTGGTTGCCCGTGCACGCGCCGCCGGTCTGCTGCTGCGGCCACGTGACATCTTCGTCGAGCAGACCGTCTCGCGGCTGGCTCAGGTTGCGGTGTTCGCCGATGGCGAGACGGCTGTTGTCGATGCGGGCACAGGTCCGGTGGTGGCCACGCCGATCATCCGGTGGCTGCATGGGCTCGGCGGCAAGGTCGACGAGTTCAACCAAACCGTGGTGCTGCAGGCCCCCGCGGGAGTGGCCGACGACGACGTGGTCACCGTGCTGCAAGCCCTGTTGGATCGACACGCCACCCTGAGGCTGCGCGCCGAAGACAGCGACGGCGAATGGTCGCTTCTGGTTCCGGAGGCAGGGGCGGTAGACGCACGCGAGTGCCTGCTTACCGTGGACGTGCTTACCGATGAGGCGCTGCGTCAGGCGCGGTCGCGTCTGAATCCTGCCACCGGTTCGATGCTGAGCGCACTGTGGGAGCGCGGCAGCAGTCGGCTGGTACTGATCGTTCACCACTTGGCGGTGGATGCGGTGTCATGGCGCATCTTGTTGGAAGACCTCAACATTGGCTGGGCACAGCATCACGGTGGACAGCCGGTGGAACTGCCGCCGGGAGGAACATCATTTGCCCGGTGGGCGACACTGCTCGACCAGCACGCACGCGCCGCCGACGTGGTGGCGTTGGCCGACGCCTGGCGCCAGGTAGAGGCGATCCCGGCCGCGTTGCCCGCGGCGCACCCCACGATGGACACCTATGCCAGCGCGGGACAGTTGTCGGTATCGCTGGACGCCGATCTCACCCGGGAACTGCTGGGAGAGGTGCCCGCGGCGTACCACGCCGGGGTCCAGGACATCTTGCTGATCGCTTTCGCCTTGGCGTGGAACGAGTTCCTCGGCTCGGGTGGAGCCCCGATCGGCATCGACGTCGAGGGCCACGGTCGGCAGGAAGAGTTCGCGGGCGATGCGGATCTGTCCCGCACCGTCGGCTGGTTCACCAGTAAGTACCCGGTCTCGTTGGCAGTGGGTGAGCTGTCCTGGGCGCACGTGGTGGCCGGTGACTCCGCACTGGCGCCAATCCTCAAGGACGCCAAGGAACAACTGCGCGCGTTGCCGGACGGACTGACCTACGGACTCTTGCGGTACCTGAACCCCGACGCAGGCGTCGGGGGACCGGACCCGGCGATCGGGTTCAACTACCTGGGCCGTCTCGGCGCCGGCGGTGCAGATCTGTCCGAGGATCTCTGGCGGATAGACCCGGATGGGGTGTCGATCACGGCCGCGGCGACCTCGGTCCCAACTCCGTTGGGGCACACCGTCGAACTCAATGCCGGCGTGATGGAAGGTGCCGGGCCCGACTCGGGTCGCTTGCACGCGACATGGACGTGGGCGCTTTCGGCGTTGAGTCACGACCAGGTTGACCGCATCAGCCGGCTCTGGTTCGACGCGTTGGCCGGGATCTGCTCGCATGTGCGCACCGGTGGCGGCGGACTGACTCCGTCCGATGTCGCTCCGGCGCGACTGAGTCAGTCACAGATCGACCAGCTGCACGAGCAGTATCAGATCGCCGATGTGCTGCCGCTGACGCCGCTGCAGCAGGGGCTGTTGTTCCACTCCAATCTGGCACCGGAAGCGATGGACGGCAGTGACGATCTCTACGCGGTGCAGCTCGATGTCGCCCTGAGCGGCCCGCTCGATCCGAAGCGGCTCCAGGAGGCCGTGCACACCGCGATCAAGCGGCGCCCGAACGTCGTTGCCACGTTCTACGAGGAATTCGGCGAACCGATACAGCTCATCCCCGCCGCTCCCGAAATCGCGTGGCAGTACATCGAGTTCGACGCGGACGGTGGCCTGGACGTCGAGCAAAAGGTCGACCGGCTCTCCGCCGCAGAGCGGGCTGCGGTCTGCGACCTCGCCGGACAACCGGCTTTCCGGGCCGCGCTGGCCCGAACCGGGGAGGACCAGTACCGGTTCGTGCTGACCAATCACCACATCGTTCTCGATGGGTGGTCCAAGCCGATCCTGCTGCAAGAGATCTTCGCCAGCTACTTTGGCGAGCGGCTTCCGGCGCCGGTGTCGTACCGCCGGTTCGTCACCTGGCTGGCCGCACAGGACAACAGCGGCGCACGGTCGGCCTGGCGTGAGGTGTTCGAAGGTTTTGAGACCCCGACACTCGTCGGTCCGCCCGGCCGGATGGTGCTGGGTCGGCGTGGGGTGGAGTCCTTCGAGGTGTCCGCTGAGACCACACAGGCACTCGGTGAACTCGCACGCTCCTGCCGCACCACGGTCAGTACGGTGTTGCAGGCCGCATGGGCGCAGCTGCTGATGTGGCTCACAGGCCAAAACGATGTCGCGTTCGGCACCGCGGTGTCGGGCAGGCCCAGCGATCTCGTCGGCGCCGAATCGATGGTCGGTTTGTTGATCAACACCGTGCCGGTCCGCGCGACCATCACGCCGACCACCACCATCGCAGACCTGTTGAACCAGCTGCAGGGTGCCTACGGAGACACGCTGGAACATCAGCACCTGGCGCTCAACGAGATTCACCATGCTGTCGGGCACGATCAGCTGTTCGACACTATGTTCGTCTACGAGAACTACCCGATCGACACGGCTGCACTATCGCGTGTGCACGAGTTGTCCATCACCGGGTTCAGTAATCGTGAGTACAACCACTACCCGCTCGCGGTGCAAGCCACACCGGGCCACGAGCTGGGACTCCGCGTCGAATTTGACACTGACGTCTTCAACGCCGTCCGAATTGGAAAGTTGGTCAAGAGGTTCCAGCGTGTGCTGGAGGCCATGACATCCGATGTCAAAGGGAACAAGAAGGAGCCCGCATGAGCGCCGATCCCACCCGGACTTTGTTGTCGATGGATCTTCTCGACGACGACGATCACGACCGGCTCGACGAATGGGGTAACCGCGCGGTGCTCACCGAGCCCACCGCCGAACCCGTCGCGATCCCGGTGCTGTTCGCGGTCCAGGTGGAGCGCGCGCCGGAGACCGTCGCGCTGGTATGCGGGGACAGGTCCTGGACCTATCGCGACCTGGATCAGGTCACCAACCGCATCGCCCATCTGTTGGCGGGCAATGGAGTCGGCCCGGGAGAGGTTGTGGGACTGCTGGTTCCGCGCTCGGGCGAGGCGATCATCGGGCTGTTGGCGGTGCTGAAGACGGGTGCTGCCTATCTGCCCATCGACCCTGCCCATCCGGACGAGCGCATCAAGTTCATGGTGTCGGACGCCGAACCGGTGGCGGTTCTCACCACGGCCGACTTGAGCTCGCGATTCGATGGACTCGATGTGCGGGTCACTGAGATCGACGATCCCCTGATCGACGGCCAGCCCAGTTCCGTGCTCCCCGCCCCGGAGCCCGATGACCTTGCGTACATGACCTATACCTCGGGCACGACCGGGGTTCCCAAAGCGGTTGCGGTCACCCACCACAACGTCACCCAGTTGGTGGACGCGGTGCGCGCGGATCTGCCGGCCGGACCCGGCCAGGTTTGGTCGCAATGGCATTCGTTGGTCTTCGACGTTTCGGTGTGGGAGATCTGGGGCGCGCTACTGCACGGCGGACGTCTGGTGGTGGTCCCGGAATCGATCGCGTCCTCACCGGATGAGCTGCACGAGCTGTTGATCAGCGAGAAGGTCAGCGTCCTGTGCCAGACACCTTCGGCCGCAGGGATGTTGTCGCCTGAGCGGTTGGAGTCGACGACGCTCATCGTCGCCGGTGAAGCCTGCCCGACCGAACTGGTGGATCGATGGGCCACCAGCGGACGAACGATGATCAACGCCTATGGCCCGACCGAGGCCACGATTTACGCGGCGATGAGTGGACCGCTGAGGCCGGGTTCGGATGTGGCACCGATCGGTTCGCCGGTGCCCGGGGCGGCGCTGTTCGTGCTGGACAAGTGGCTGCGGCCCGCGCCCGAGGGCGTGGTCGGCGAACTTTACGTCGCAGGCAACGGCGTCGCGCCCGGTTATGCGCATCGCTCGGGACTGACCGCATCGCGGTTCCTCGCCTGCCCGTTCGGTGGGCCGGGCTCGCGGATGTATCGCACCGGAGATTTGGTGCAGTGGGGTGAGGACGGCCAGCTGCAGTACCTGGGCCGCGCCGATGAGCAGGTGAAGATCCGCGGGTATCGCATCGAGCTGGGTGAGATCCAGGCGGCACTGGCCCGCCTGGATGGAGTCGAGCAGGCGGTGGTGATCGCCCGCGAGGACCGTCCCGGCGACAAGCGCCTTGTCGGCTACATCATGGGGAGCGCCGACCCGGTGGAGGCGCGCACCGCACTGGCCGAAAGGCTCCCGGCGTACATGGTTCCGGCCGCAGTGGTGGTGCTGGAGACGCTGCCCCTGACAGTGAACGGCAAGCTGGACAAGCGTGCTCTTCCCGCACCCGAATATCGCAGTGTCGGTACGGATTACCGCGCACCGACCGGACCTGTCGAGAAGATCCTGGCCGATATCTACGCCCAGGTTCTCGGAGTCGATCGCGTGGGCGTCGACGAGTCGTTCTTCGATCTCGGTGGCGACAGCATCCTGTCGATGCAGGTGGTGTCGCGGGCGCGGGCGGCCGGGGTGGTGTGCCGGCCACGCGACATCTTCGTCGAACAGACCGTCAGTGGGGTAGCGGCGGTGGCCGTGCTCTCGGACAGCCAGTCCGGAGTCGTCGACGAGGGCATCGGCCCGGTGTCGGCTACGCCGATCATGCACTGGTTGCACGGCGTACAAGGTCCCACCGACCAGTTCAATCAGACGATCGTGCTGCAGGCTCCCGCCGGGGTGACCGAGGACGACGTCGTCGTCGTGCTGCAGGCGCTGCTGGACCGGCATGCCACCCTGCGGTTGCGTGCCGAGGACAGCGATGCTCCCGATGCCGACGTGTGGTCGCTGACCGTCCCGGAGAAGGGGGCGGTGAACGCGCGTGATTGCCTGCGTGTCGCCGAGACCTTGTCCGATGCAGAGTTGGTGGCGGCCCGCGCGCAGCTGAATCCGGCCGCGGGCGCTGAGCTGAGTGCGGTCTGGATCCCCGAGACCCGGCAGCTGGCCCTGATGATTCACCACCTGGCCGTTGACGGTGTGTCGTGGCGAATTCTTTTGGAAGACTTGAACATCGCCTGGGCGCAGCACCATGGCGGGCAACCGGTAGAGTTGCCGACCGGAGGGACCTCGTTCGCCCGCTGGGCGTCGCTGCTCGACGCGCACGCACATTCGGACGACGTGCTCGCAACGGCCGACACCTGGCGAGAGGTGACCGCGGTTCCCGCGCCATTACCTGCCGTGCTGCCCGAGCTGGACACCTACGCCACTGCCAAGACGTTGTCGGTATCGCTCGACGCCGAGACCACCCGCGAGTTGCTCAGTGAGGTCCCGGCTGCGTTTCACGCTGGCGTGCAAGACATCCTGCTGATCGCTTTCGGGCTGGCGTGGAACGAATTCCTGGATTCGAATGTGGATTCGGTCGGCATCGGCGTCGAGGGTCATGGGCGTCACGAAGAGCTGGCAGACGATGTCGATCTGTCGCGTACCGTCGGCTGGTTCACCACTAAGTACCCGGTGGCGTTGAGCGTACGGGGTCTGTCCTGGCAGGAAGTTGCCGGCGGAGCTGCCGAATTGGGGCCAATCATCAAGGGCGCCAAGGAGCAACTGCGCGCACTTCCCGATCCGTTGACCTATGGGCTGCTGCGGTACCTGAACCGCGATGTGGATCTGGCCGCGCCGGAGCCGGTCATCGGGTTCAACTACCTCGGGCGCCTCGGTGCCGGGGCAGCCGATCTCGGGGACGACCTGTGGCGGATCAACGAGGACAGCTTGACCTCGACCAGCGTGGCGTCTTCGGTGTCGATGCCGCTGATGTACACGGTGGATCTCAATGCCGGAATCGTAGAGGGCGGACTCGGTGACGAATCCGGCGCGCATCTGCGGGCCGGGTGGACATGGGCGCCCTCGTCGGTCACCGAACCCCAGGTGCAGCGGCTGAGTCAGCTGTGGTTCGAAGCACTCGCCGGAATCTGCGCGTATGTCCGCAACGGCGGCGGCGGATTGACCCCGTCCGATATCGCGCCCGCACAGTTGAGCCAACTGCAGATCGATGAGCTGCACGAACAGCACAACATCGTTGACGTGCTCCCGCTGACACCGATACAGCAGGGTCTGCTGTTCCACACCACTTTCGCCCGTGCGGCCGGCGCACTGGAAGACGAGGCAGCTGGAGTCGACTTCTATGCGGTGCAGCTCGACATCACGGTGACCGGTCTGGTTGACCAGCTCAGGCTCCGCGACGCGGTGCACTCAGTGGTGCGCCGTCACCCCAACCTGGCGGCCCGGTTCTGCACTCAGTACGGAGATCCGGTACAGGTGATTCTTGCCGATCCGGTCATCGCATGGCGATACCTCGACCTTCGTGGGGACGATCTGACTCCTGACGAAGAGATTCAGCGGCTCTGCGCCGCCGAGCGTGCCGCGGTCTGCGACCTTGCCGATCGACCGACGTTGCGCGCAGCGCTGATTCGCACCCAAGGGAACAAGCACCGGTTCGTGCTGACGTTCCACCACGTCGTCATCGACGGCTGGTCATTGCCGATCCTGTTGCAGGAGATCTTCGCGAGCTACTTCGGGCATCGGCTCCCGGCGCCGTCCTCATACCGCAATTTCGTGAGCTGGCTGGCAGAACAGGATCGTGACGCAGCGCGCTCGGCCTGGGGCACGGTGTTGGAGGGCTTCGACACTCCCACGCTCGTCGCACCGCCCGCGCCTCCGGGTGCCAGAGGTATCGAGTCCTATCGGGTGTCGGCTGAGACCACGCAGGCCCTCGCCGATCTCGCGCGGTCGCAGCACACCACGATCAGCACGGTGCTGCAGGCCGCCTGGGCGCAGCTGCTCATGGTGGTGACCGGACAGCACGACGTCGCATTCGGTACGGCGGTTTCGGGCCGGCCCGCCGAGCTGGCCGGGTCCGACTCGATCGTGGGTCTGCTCATCAACACGGTGCCGGTGCGGGCGCGCGCCACCGCGACCACCACAGTCTCAGAGCTGTTGGCGCAGTTGCAGAGTGCCCACAACGACACCATCGAGCATGAGCATCTGGCCCTCAACGAGATTCACCACATCGCGGGCCACGAGCAATTGTTCGACACCCTCTTCCTGTACGAGAGCTATCCGATTGACACCAGCGCGTTCACAGGTGTGCAGGAGTTGGCGATCACCGAGTTCGTCACGCGCGAGTACAACCACTACCCGCTGTCGGTGATGGCATTACCCGGTCATGAGTTGGGAATTCGCGTCGAATTCGACACCGACAAGTTCGACGCGACCCAGATCGAGGCCGTATTCGAGCGGTTCGAGCGGGTGCTGACCTCGATGGTTGCCGATGCCTCGCAACGGCTCTCGGCGCTCGATGTGCTGAAGGCCAGCGAGCACCAACAGCTTGATGGCTGGGGCAATCGCAAGGTGCTGGCGCGGGGGCCGGAGCCGGTGCTGTCCATTCCGGAGTCGTTCGCCGAGCAGGTCAATCGTGCCCCGGAGGCGGTGGCGCTGACGTTCGAGGGCCGCTCGACTACGTATGGCGAGTTGGACGAGGCCGCAACGAGATTGGCAAATCTGCTGGCGATCTACGGTGCCGGTCCGGGTGAGTCGGTGGCGCTCTTGATGCCCCGCTCCGACGACGCGATCGTGGCGATCCTCGCAATTCTCAAGACCGGAGCGTCGTATCTGCCGATCGATCCCTCGGTGCCGGATACACGACTGGAGTTCATGCTGTCCGACGCCGTGCCGGTCGCGGCTGTCACGACCGCCGAGCTGCGCGCACGGTTCGACGGATCCGGAGTCTCCGTCGTCCAGTTCGATGATGCCGAAGACGACCCCACCGGCGCGATTTACGGCCATACTCCGCTGCTCACCCCGGCACCCGATGACATCGCGTACACGATTTACACGTCGGGAACGACCGGTGTTCCCAAGGGTGTGGCCATTGCGCACGCCAATGTGACTCAGGCCCTTAAGTTCCCGCTCACTCACATGCCCACCGGGCCGGGCGAGGTGTGGACGCAGGCCGGGTCTCTTGTCTTCGACATCACCGTGTGGGAGATCTTTGGCGCACTGCTGCACGGTGGCCGGTTGGTGATCGTTCCGGATTCGGTGGTGCGGTCCCCAGACGATTTCCGTGATCTGCTGATCCGGGAGAAGGTCACCGTCCTGTTCCAAACCCCCTCGGCGGTCGGAATGTTGTCCCCGGAAGGTCTGGACAACATGACGCTGGTTGTCGCGGGTGAAGCCTGCCCCACCGAAGTGGTGGACAAGTGGGCGCCTGGCCGGGTGATGATCAACGGCTACGGTCCGACCGAGACCACCATCTATGCCACGTTCGGCGAGTTGATCGCCGGATCGGGTGTGGTGCCGATCGGTGTTCCGGTGCCCGACGCCGCGCTGTTCGTCCTGGACCGGTGGATGCGTCCGGTGCCGCCGGGTGTGGTCGGCGAATTGTATGTGGCCGGACTTGGCGTCGGCATCGGTTATGTCGGCCGTGCAGGGCTGACCGCATCGCGGTTCACGGCATGCCCATTCGGGGAGCCGGGGGCGCGCATGTATCGCACCGGGGACTTGGTGCGCTGGGTCGCCGGAGGCCAGCTCGAGTACCTGGGCCGTGCCGATGAGCAGGTCAAGATTCGCGGTTTCCGCATCGAACTCGGTGAGATCCAGGCCGCCCTGGCCGACCTGGACGGGGTAGAGCAGGCGGCCGTGATCGCCCGTGAGGACCGTCCCGGAGACAAACGCCTGGTCGGTTACTTCATCGGGGCCGGTGAGCCCGCCGAACTACGCAGCTCCCTGGCCAAGCGACTGCCGCCCTGCATGGTCCCGGCCGCGGTGGTACGGCTGGAGGCGTTACCGCTCACCGTCAACGGCAAGCTCGACAAGCGTGCCCTTCCGATACCTGAGTACGACGACAGGGCCCGCTACCGCGCGCCTGCCAATGCGATTGAGGAGGCGGTCGCCGGCATCTACGCCCAGGTGCTGGGTGTCGATCGGGTCGGGACCGACGATTCGTTCTTTGATCTGGGTGGCGACTCGATCTCCGCGATGCGCGTGGTTGCCGCGATCAACACGTCGCTCGATGCCCAGCTGGCGGTGCGAACTCTGTTCGAGTCCCCGTCGGTGCGCAGCCTCAGCGTGTATCTGGACGGCGCCGCAAGCTCCGGAGCCAGCGGGCCGACCTATGCGTCCGTGCACGGGCCCGGCGCGTTGGAGGTGCGGGCCAGCGACCTCACCTTGGACAAGTTCATCGACGAGGCCACGCTGCAGGCGGCTCCGGCACTGCCGCGTGCCGACGCGCGTCCGCGGACGGTGCTGCTGACCGGGGCCACCGGTTTCCTGGGGCGCTACCTCGTGCTGCAATGGCTCAAGGAGCTGGAAGATGTTGATGGCACGCTGATTTGCCTGGTGCGTGCCAAGTCTGACGAAGATGCTCGACGTCGTCTCGACAAGACCTTCGACAGCGGAGACGCCGAACTCATCCGGGTTTATGAAGCGCTCGCCGCTGACCGGCTGCAGGTAATCGCCGGTGACAAGGCCGAGCCGGGCCTTGGTCTGGATGACGAGACCTGGCAACGGCTGTCCGGGACCGTCGACCTGATCGTCGATTCCGCGGCGCTGGTCAACAGCGTTCTGCCCTACAGCGAGCTGTTCGGACCCAACGTGGTCGGCACGGCGGAGCTGATCCGGTTCGCGCTGACCTCGAAGCTCAAGCCGTACACGTTTGTGTCGACGGCAGACGTCGGGCGCGAGATCGAGAAGTCAACCTTTGTCGAGGACGCCGATATTCGGCTCATCAGTGCCGTCCGTCCTTCCGACGGGAGCTACGCCAACGGGTATGGCAACAGCAAGTGGGCGGGCGAGGTGCTACTCCGTGAAGCCCACGAGAAGGTTGGCTTGCCGGTCACGGTGTTCCGCTCGGGCATGATCATGGTCGGCACCAGTTACGCGGGCCAGGTCAATGCCTCCGACACGGTCGCCCGAATGGTGCTGAGCATTGTCGCCACCGGTGTTGCGCCCCATTCCGTCTACCGGCTCACCGAGGAAGGCGATCGTCAACGCGCGCACTTCGACGGGCTTCCCGTGGAATTCGTCGCCGAGGCGATCACGACGCTGGGAGGGCAGGCAGCGGGCTCGTCTACCGGAGCGTTCACCGGATTCGAGACGTATCACGTGATGAATCCGCATGACGACGGCATCGGAATCGACGAGTACGTCGATTGGTTGATCGAGGCCGGCCACCCAATTGAACGCGTCAGCGATTTCAGTGAATGGGTGGCGCGCTTCGAGGCCGGCCTGCACGCTTTGCCGGATCATCAACGCCAAGGCTCTGTGTTGCAGATGCTGAAAATCTTGCAGGATCACGGCTGGGACGGTCAGCCGCCGGAACCCTCGCGGGGGTCCATGGCCCCGGCCGACCGATTCCAGGCCGCGGTGCGAAAGGCCAAGATCGGTTCCGGTCACGACATTCCGCAAGTCACGGCGCCAATCATCGCCAAATACGCGACTGACTTGCGATTGCATGGATTGCTTTAACGTGCGAGAAATGGTCGGGGTCGTAACGCACGTTGATTCATGATGGCTAAGTTATTTGGGCTGCGTACTACCGGAATGACTAGCGGTCTCATGAGTGCATTCAGCATGATTCATCGCATTTCGGCTGGCACTGCCATTCGCGAGCAAACAGAGTAGGGTTACCGATATGTGGCGCGAACTGTTGGGGTTGGCATTTTTGATGTCACTCAATCCGGTGCTGCTTGGCCTGATTTTGGTGGTCATCTCCCGGCCTCGCCCGGTGCAGAACCTCTTGGCCTTCTGGGTTGGTGCACTGATCGTGAATGTGCCGTCCTTCCTTGTCGCGCTTTTCGCACTGCATCTCGTCCCGAGTTTTGCGTCCTTCGCGAAGAATCTCGCGACGGCGGACCCGGGCTCCTCGGTCAAGCCTCTCCAGTTGGGCACAGGTGTGTTGTGCATTGTGCTGGCCGTTGTGATCGCCGTGCGGCTTCGGTCGCGCAAGAGAGAGAATCAGCCTGTGGCCGCAGGCGGGGGCGGGGATTCATCGGTTTTGGTCCTCGATCCAGAGACGCCGACCGCCGAACCCCAGTCTGTCGGCCGCATCAGAAGTGCCATCAGCGTTGTGGTGTCGAAGTTTCGACGTCTTTTCCACCATGGCAAGGGCGCCTGGGAAAACGGCGCGCTGTGGGTCGCCCTGGTCCTCGGCATTGGATACATGCCGCCGCCCCCGCTGGTGCTCCTCGTCGACACCATCATCGTCGGCTCGGGAACGTCCATGGGTACGCAGATTCTGGCTGCCATCGTGTTCGTCTTCGCGATGCTCGCCGTTTTCGAGGTGGCCCTCATCAGCTACGTGATCGCCCCGGCGAGGACTCAAGCCGTGCTGGAACCGGTTCACAATTGGGCCCTTGCCCACCGGCAGCTGGTGCTTCTCATTCTTTTCGCGGTGGTCGGGGTCTGGCAGGTGCTTACCGGCGTAGGCATCGTCTAGCTGCCCCGGAACGTCTTTCGGTAGTGGGTGGGACTCATGCCGAATCCGCGGCGCAGGTGATGCCGCAGATTCGCGGCCGAGCCCAGGCCCGACCTTCGCGCCACCTCATCCACGGCAAGATCGTGCGATTCCAGGAGCGCCCGGGCGCGTTCGACGCGCTGCTGCCGCACCCAATCACCGGGTGAGAGTCCGGTCTCGTCGCGGAAACGCCGATTGAAGGTTCGCATGCTCATTCGGGAATGGTCGGCCAGCTGCCGCACCGTCAACGGTTCGGTGAGGTTTTCCAGTGCCCAGCTGCGAGCGGATGCCGTTGAATTCCCGGTGCATTCGGGAAGCGGGCGGTCGATGAACTGTGCCTGGCCGCCTTCCCGCCATGGCGGCACCACGCAATACCGCGCGACGGCGTTGGCGGCCGCCGTGCCGTGATCTCGTCGAATAATGTGCAGGCACAGGTCGATTCCCGAGGCCAGCCCCGCCGACGTCAGCACGTCGCCGTCGTCGACGAACAGGACCGCCTCATCGAGCAGCACCCGTGGATATAGGGCACGAAAATCGTCTGCCTTGTGCCAATGGGTGGTAGCGCGGCGCCCGTCAAGCAGTCCCGCGGCAGCCAGCACGAAGGCTCCGGTGCAGATGGAGACGATGCGCGTGCCCGGGCGGATGGTGTCGAATGCGGCGCGGAGTTCCTCGGTCAACTCGCCCCGAAGGCGCGCCGGCGGATACCTGGTGCCGGGGATGATGACGGTGTCCGCGCGATGTAACGCAGACGGCCCCTCCTCGGGGGTGATCGTGTATCCCGAGGTGGTCTTGACTGGGGCACAGGACAATCCGCAGGTGATGACCCGGTAGTGGTCGGCACCGGCCTGACCGAACATCAGCGAGGGGATGGTCGCGTCGAAGCCGACCAGAGGTTCGAGCATCAAGACGGCCACCGTGTGTGCCATGGCATGATCTTCACACCTATTGGCATTTATGCCAATTGTGGGTCGAGCCGGTATCGGTCAGCCTGGGCAGATGACGCAGTCTCCGGTGCCCAAAACCTCCAAAACCCTCAGCCGCCGCCGGCTGCACCCTGCCTGGACCATCGCCGCGGTGGCATTTGTCGCGGTGCTTGCCGCGGCCGGATTCCGATCGGTCCCAGGCGTTCTGATGGATCCGCTGCACGCAGAGTTCGGGTGGTCGCACGGCACCATTGGGCTGGCGATGTCGATCAACATGACGCTGTTCGGGCTCACTGCACCATTCGCGGCCGCGTTGATGGATAAGTTCGGAGTGCGTTCGGTGCTGGCGGCGGCGCTCCTGTTGATCGCTACGGGCACCTTCCTGAGCGCGTTCATGGATTCGTCTTGGCAGCTTTTACTGCTCTGGGGTGTGCTGGTGGGCGTCGGCACCGGATCGATCTCGATGGGATTCGTGGCCACCATCGCAACGAGGTGGTTCGTCGCGCGCCGTGGATTGGTCACCGGCGTTTTGACCGCCGCCAGCGCCACCGGGCAGCTCATCTTCTTGCCGCTGGTGGCGGTGGTGGCCGGCGCCTACGGCTGGCGGTGGGCCGCGGTGATCGTGGCTGTGTCGGCACTTTCCGTGGTTCTGCCGGTCGTGCTGTTCATGCGAAACCGACCGGCGGATAAGGAAGTTGGCCCCTACGGTGCCGACACTGACGAGTCGGGGGCCGCATCCGGTGGTTTCGGTGCGGCGTTCGAGGGACTGCTCATCGGAGCGCGACAACCGGTCTTCTGGCTATTGGCAGGCAGTTTCGCGATATGCGGTATGACCACCAACGGATTGATCGGCACACACTTCATTCCCGCGGCGCACGATCACGGGATGCCGACGACCATGGCCGCAAGCCTGCTGGCGCTGATCGGGATCTTCGATGTCGCGGGAACGGTGTTCTCCGGATGGCTCACCGACCGGGTCGATGCGCGTGTCCTGCTGGGCATCTACTACTTCGGGCGTGGCCTATCGCTGATGTTGTTGCCGGCGTTGCTTTCTGCGCGTGCTGAGCCGTCTACCTGGGTGTTCATCATCTTCTATGGGCTGGATTGGGTGGCCACCGTGCCACCGACCATCGCGCTGTGTCGAAGTTACTTCGGGGATCGCACCCCCGTGGTGTTCGGCTGGGTTTTTGCCTCGCACCAGCTCGGTGCGGCCATCGCAGCAGCAGGTGCGGGATGGCTGCGCGATCAGGAGGGCAACTATGACAACGCTTTTCGGGTCGCCGCTGGACTCTGCGTCATTGCGGCGGTGATGTGTCTATGCGTGCGGGAACGATCGTCAGCTGATGAGCATGTCGAGGTAGATCAGGTTGACGCTGATATGAATGGCTATCGGAGCCCAGATGTTTCGGTATCGGCTCCACAGATAGCCCTGCATCACGCCGAACGTTCCCTGAACCGCCACGATGGTCGCGAGGTCCACGGCCAAGGTGGTGGCGTGGACGTGTGAGGCGAGATGCATGGCGGCAAAGAGCACTGACGCGGTGGCGATGGCCGGCCAGCGGCCCACCAACGACTCCAGCCGGGTCTGTACAAAGCCCCGGTAGAAGACCTCCTCGAGCACGCCTGCGGTCAGCAATGTGATCAGCGATGCCACCGCCACGGTGACGGGGTCGGGCAGGCCGGCCAGTGCGCTGGCCGGTGGCGCGAGAGGGCCGAGTCGGGCGAGTGCGATCCATGCGACAACCGGAACGATCGGCGCCAGCGTGCGGGTGCGGTCCAGGTGGGTTCTCCATCGAGCCTTGGGGCCGTCTCCGCGGAGCATCCGAAAGGCCAACAGGGGGATCACGAGAAACATCAGCACCTTGATGGAGCTGTACACGGCATCACGCGGTATCCCCGCGGTCGTCGCCGTGATGATCAGGGCGGGGAATGCGAGGGCCGCTCCCGCCAGTACCCACGCCTCACGGATGAGGCGCCCCCGATCGATGTCGGCAAGCGGGTCGATCGCCGGCAGATGCGCCGGTACCAGGCGCGTGAGCAGCAGCACGGTCAAGGTTGAGGCCAGCGGCATCCACAGCGGATAAGGGCCGGCCGCTTCATCGGAGGAGAATCGGACCAGGGTGTGTCCGGTGAGCGCGAGTCCGCCGATGGCGATGACGAACAACAGGCCGGCGGCCGTGAGAAGACCTCGGCCGACCCGGTAGTTACCTTCCGGCCGCGTGGCTACCACCAGGTGATCGTATGGCCCAGCGGAGAGCACGCTGCGTGAACGAGCCGTCAAGAATGCGAGATCAACTGGCCCTCAATCGAATACGCCGCAACACGCTGTCGATTTTTGGCCGGTTTCGGTTGTGGGACCATGGATTGCGAAGAATGCGCGGTTGACGCAGTCTCCGTCGTGCCGGGAGCCGGCGTGACTTCGCGAAAGGACCGAACCGTGAGTGTGGAAGCCAGCACCGGCCTCGACAAGGACATGATGCCCGTTCCGCACGCGCATCCTCACGTCTACGAGGGGCGTTGGCCCGTTCGCATCGCCGACGTCGACTCCGGCGGGCGTCTACGGCTGGATGGGGCCGCTCGGCATATCCAGGACATCGGCCAAGATCACCTGCGGGGCGTGGAGGCCGAGGACAGCCACCCGCACTGGATAGTCCGCCGCACCATGATCGACGTGATCAAGCCGATTGAGTTCAGGGAGGCGCTGTGGCTGCGCCGCTGGTGTTCGGCCACTTCTAATCGGTGGTGCCAAATGCGGGTGCGGGTGGATGGCAGAGCGGGCGGCCTTATCGAGTCCGAGGCGTTCTGGATTCACGTCAGCCGCGAGACCCAGGGTCCGGCGCGTATCGAAGACGACTTCCTGGCCACCGTCGCGTCCACCACGGAGGTGGACCGGTTGCGGTGGAAGCCCTACAACAAGCCCGGTAACCGTGAGACGGCGACCGATGTCCGGGACTTCCCGGTGCGCTTCACCGATATGGACCTGTTCGACCACATGAATAACTCCGTTTACTGGAGCATCGTCGAGGATCACCTCTCGCGGAATCCGGAGCTGCTGTCGGGCCCCTATCGGGTGAGCCTCGAGCACGACTCCGCGGTTTCGCTGGGAGACAAGCTCGAGATCATCACCAACGTCTACGAGGACGGAACCGAGCTTGGCGTCCCCGGTCGCAGTGTTACAACGCTCACATATGTCGTTGGCGACGAAGTGAAGGCTCTCGCATCGATATTCGCTCGATAACTAGACGCGGTGTCGACGGTTTAACAGTACGAGCGTTCTGAACAGGGGATTGTTGGTTACCGATCGGTAGCAACAGTACGGGCGTACGATTAGCCGCTTCGCAAGGTTAGCAAAAGCCCGTGAATACCTAGCGAAAATTGGCATTGGGAACGGGTGGACCTGCGCATATGGTCTGTGACATCGTCGTAACAGTCAACGCAGTGAACGTGCCTGGGCGTTAACAATCTGTCTGCGACAGCCTAACGCCAGAGCAAGTAAGGAGCACCAATGTCGAACGTCGGTAAGCCGCGCACCGCGGCTGAAATCCAGCAGGACTGGGACACCAACCCCCGCTGGAAGGGCATCACCCGCGACTACACCGCCGCTCAGGTCGAGGAGCTGCAGGGCAGCGTCGTCGAAGAGCACACCCTGGCCCGTCGTGGCGCCGAGATCCTGTGGGACGCCGTCACCAAGGACGACGACTCGTACATCAACGCGCTGGGCGCGCTGACCGGCAACATGGCCGTGCAGCAGGTCCGTGCCGGCCTCAAGGCCATCTACCTGTCGGGTTGGCAGGTTGCCGGTGACGCCAACCTCTCCGGCCACACCTACCCAGACCAGAGCCTGTACCCGGCCAACTCGGTGCCGGCCGTGGTTCGCCGCATCAACAACGCCCTGCTGCGTGCCGACGAGATCGCCCGCGTCGAGGGTGACACCAGCGTCGACAACTGGCTGGTGCCGATCGTCGCCGACGGTGAAGCCGGTTTCGGTGGCGCCCTGAACGTCTACGAGCTGCAGAAGGCCATGATCGCCGCGGGTGCCGCCGGTACCCACTGGGAGGACCAGCTGGCCTCGGAGAAGAAGTGCGGCCACCTCGGTGGCAAGGTGCTGATCCCCACCCAGCAGCACATCCGCACCCTGACCTCCGCGCGCCTGGCCGCTGACGTCGCCAACACCCCGACCGTCGTCATCGCCCGTACCGACGCCGAGGCCGCCACCCTCATCACCTCCGATGTGGACGACCGCGACAAGCCGTTCGTCACCGGTGAGCGCACCTCCGAGGGCTTCTACAACGTGCAGAAGGGCATCGAGCCCTGTATCGCGCGTGCCAAGGCCTACGCTCCCTACGCCGACCTCATCTGGATGGAGACCGGTGTGCCGGACCTGGAGGTCGCCCGCAAGTTCGCCGAGGCCGTCAAGGCCGACTTCCCGGACCAGCTGCTGTCCTACAACTGCAGCCCGTCCTTCAACTGGAAGCAGGCGCTGGACGACTCGACCATCGCCAAGTTCCAGAAGGAACTGGGTGCCATGGGCTTCAAGTTCCAGTTCATCACCCTGGCCGGCTTCCACGCCCTGAACTACTCGATGTTCGACCTGGCTTACGGCTACGCCCGCGAGGGCATGACCGCCTACGTCGATCTGCAGGAGCGCGAGTTCGCGGCTGAGGCTCGTGGCTACACCGCCACCAAGCACCAGCGTGAGGTCGGCGCCGGCTACTTCGACCGGATCGCCACCACCGTGGACCCGAACACCTCGACCGCGGCGCTGAAGGGCTCGACCGAAGAGGGTCAGTTCCACTAAGCAGAGCCGAGCTCTAGCCGGGCAATGCGCCCACGTCAAGACTCTCGGTGTGACCCACTGAGTTGACAGCACAGGCCCCGCCCACGTATCCCGTTGGGCGGGGCCTGTGTGCTGGAAAGTCAAAACTAACAACGATGTTCAGGGAGTAGCACGAAGATGACGGATGGAATCACGCGCGTAGGAGTTATCGGCGCCGGACAGATGGGCGCGGGTATTGCCGAGGTGTCGGCACGTGCCGGTGTCGACGTCCTGGTGTTCGAGACCACCGAGGCGCTGACGACTGCCGGTCGCGACCGCATCACCAAGTCGCTGGACCGCGGCGTCTCCGCGGGGAAGATCACCGAGCGTGAGCGCGATGCCGCCGTCGCCAACCTGAAGTTCACCACCGATCTGGCCGACTTCTCTGATCGTCAGCTGGTCATCGAGGCGGTCATCGAGGACGAGTCCATCAAATCCTCGATCTTCGCCAAGCTCGACGAGGTGATCACCGATCCCGATGCGGTTCTCGCGTCGAACACCTCCAGTATCCCGATCATGAAGATCGCTGCGGCGACCAAGAATCCAGGCCGCGTGCTGGGGCTGCACTTCTTCAACCCGGTGCCGGTCCTGCCGCTCGTCGAGCTCATCTCGACGCTGGTGACCACGCCCGAGGCAGCCGCGCGCACCGAGGCCTTCGCCAGCGAGGTGCTGGGTAAGCAGGTTGTCCGTGCCGCCGATCGCTCCGGTTTCGTGGTCAACTTCCTGCTGGTTCCCTACCTGTTGGCGGCCATCCGGATGGCCGAATCTGGTTTTGCCACAGTCGAAGACATCGACAAGGCGGTCGTGGCGGGGCTCTCGCACCCGATGGGACCGCTGCGCCTTTCGGACCTGGTGGGCCTGGACACCCTCAAACTCATCGCCGATTCGATGTACGACGAGTACAAGGAGCCGCTGTATGCGGCTCCGCCGCTGTTGCTCCGGATGGTCGAGGCCGGGCGCCTTGGCAAGAAGAGTGGCGTCGGGTTCTACGAATACAAGGCCAAGTAAGCCACCCCACAGCGCAAGGGCGCACCGTACGCACAGATCTCAGCCCGGATCGTGTGCGAACGGTGCGCCCTTGCCGTGTTTGGCGACAGCGTCGCTCTCGTCCCCTGGAAATGTCGGTGTGCCCATTTCTCTTGACCAAGATCGCCAGGGATGGTTAATTCAGACAGCAAAGTGACACGCCCCGGTATTCGCGAGCGAGGGGTTCGGGGCGCTCACTTGCTAGACCCGGGCGAATTCGCCCGCAGTGCTCCATGCTTCGCGCTCGGCCGCGTATGCCGAGCGTTGGTGATCGCGGAACTCGCCTATTGACGTCGCGTTTTGGGCAAGGAACGTTGAGTATTCGGCCATGGAGAACTCACCGTCGGTGATCGTGACGCCGCCGGCGCCGCGTCCGGTGGCAAGCTCGTCGCGCAGCTCGAGCAGCTCCTCGGAGCTCACCGGGTACCAGCTGATCTGGTCGAAGAACCGCAGCAGCCACGGCGTCCCGGGTTCGAACGCGCCGGCGTTGTCCGGGTGCCGATGGTTCCAGATCTGTACGGTCCGCCCCACCAGCTGATAACCGCCGGGTCCCTCCATGCCGTAGATGCACAGATACGCCCCGCCGATACCGACGGCGTTCTCGGGGGTCCAGGTACGCGCCGGGTTGTACTTGGTGGTCACCAGGCGATGCCGGGGATCGACGGGGGTGGCCACGGGTGCGCCCAGGTAAACATCACCCAGACCCAGCACTAGATACGACGCGTCGTACACCGTGCGATAGACATCGTCCACAGTGTCCAGGCCATTGATGCGCCTGATGAATTCGATATTCCATGGCATCCACGGGGCATCCGCGCGCACACCCAGGCGGTAGCGCTCCATGGCGTCGCGGACGGTGACGTCATCCCACGACAGAGGCATGGCCACCCGGCGGCTGGGCACTACCAGCTCGTCGGAGGCGGGCAGATGCTCGTCGATATCGTCGAGCAGTCCCAGCACTTTGCCCATGGGCAGCCTGTCGGGATCGAAGTGCACCTGCAGCGAACGGATGCCCGGTGTCAGATCGACGATGCCGTTGGTGTGGGTGTCCTCGAGTCGCTGGTGCAATGCGTGAACGCGCGCGCGCAAGGCCAAATCCAGTGTGATGTCGCCATATTCGACCAGAATGTTGTCATCGCCGCTGCGCCGGTACGTCATATCGGGTGCGTCCTCACGCGCCGGACGGTAGGCCAGTACGCCGTCGTCGCCGTCGCCACGAGTGGAGAACACCGAGGGCCAGTGCCCACGCCGATCGATACCGATCGAGCGCAGCGACGCGCTGCGCGAGGCCTCGATTCTGACGAATCGTAGGGTGTCGCCGGCGCGCAGCTGCCCCAGCTTCCACCGGTCGGCCGAAACCACCGTGACCGGGCAGACGAACCCGCCCAGACTGGGGCCATCGGGGCCGAGCAAGATGGGGGTGTCGCCGGTGAAGTCCAGGGCGCCAATCGAATACGCGTTGTCATGGATATTCGACGGATGCAGGCCCGCCTCACCGCCATCGGTGCGCGCCCATTGAGGTTTGGGGCCGATGAGGCGCACGCCGGTGCGATCGGAGTTGAAGTGGACCTCGTAGTCGGTGGACAGCAGTTCGTCGATATCGCTGCGGGTGAAGAAGTCGGGTGCGCCGTGGGGCCCTTCGGTGACCGCGAGCTCCCAGTGATGGCCGATGGCCGGTTGTGCGGCGCCGGGAATGCATTGCGGTTCGGTGCCGTCGGAGTGGCCCAGCGGGAGGGCATCCCCGGCGGCCAGGGCACGTCCCGCTGGACCGCCGAACCCGCCGAGGGTGAAGGTGGCTGCGCTGCCCAGGAAGTGCGGCACCTCGATGCCGCCGGCAATCAGTACGTAGATCCGCATGCCGGTGTCGGCCGCGGCACCCACCGACAGCGTGCCGCCCGCGGGAACGGTGATGGCACGCCACTGGGGGACCGGCCTGCCGTTGAGGGTCACCGGTGCCGGTGCGCCAGTCACGCACACAAGCGTGTCTTCGGCGAAACGCAGCGTGGGACCCGCGAGCGTCGCCTCCAGTCCTGCGGCGCCCTCGGGGTTGCCGACGGCCTTGTTGCCGAGCCGGAACGACAGGTCGTCCATGGGGCCGGACGGTGGCACGCCCACCTGCCAGTACCCGGTGCGTCCGGGCCAGTCTTGCACCGTCGTGAGCATGCCGGGTGCTGTGACCGTCATGGTGCTCATGCGCTCTCCACCACCATTCGTACCGGCGTGGGATCGAATCCGTTGCACGGGTTGTTGATCTGCGGGCAGTTCGATACCAGCACCAGGGTGTCGACCTCGGCGCGGAGTTTGATCTTCTTTCCCGGTGCCGAAATGCCGTCGACAATCCCGAGTGTCCCGTCCCCATCCACCGGGACGTTCATATAGAAGTTGATGTTGGACACCAGATCTCGCTTACCCAGGCCCCACTTGGCGCCTTCCAGCAGAAAATTCTCCACACACGCGTGCTGGTGTTTGGTGTGGTGGCCGTAACGCAGGGTGTTCGATTCCTGCGAGCATGCTCCACCGATGGTGTCGTGGCTGCCGACTTCGTCCTCCACGATGGTCATCAGCGGACTGCCGTCTTCTGCGCGCAGCACTGTTCCACTGCGCAGGAACAGGTTTGACTGCGCAGCGATGGTCGCCTGTGCCGAATAACGCACTGCGGTGTCGGTTGCCGAATACAACAGGGTGTCGACGGCCTGGTTGCCCTTCAGGTCGATGATCGTGAGCACGTTCCCGGCGGCGACGACAGCGCCCCACGGGGCACGGGCAGGGACGACTTCGTCGAGAACCGTGCTTGTCACAGTGTTCCTCCGTTCCGGGCGGCGGCCCAGGCGTCTTCGGTGTTGAGCACCGCACGTTGGTATTCCGGATCGTTGTTGGGCAGGTCGGCCAACTCATCGGGCGCGGGCCAGGCCAGCACCTGGACGGGTCCGGTGTCGAAGCTCTCCGACGGATCGAGGGGGTGGGCGGTGTTCACCAGCAGGGCGATGACCGGCAGGTGGATCAGCAGATCCACCGCAGCCCCTGCGCCGGCGGTGCCGGTGCTGTGTAGTGCGCCGTCGGCCTCGGCACGCACCCCGTGGAAGAACGACACCGATGGACCGATGTCACGCGGAGCCAGCCCGTGCTTCGCGGCGGCCAGCGTGAACAGCTCCCGCCCCGCGGGACTATTCGAATAGAGATCGCCCGCACCATATTTGGCGGCATTCGCGGTCAACGTGCTGGTTCCGCAGAAGGTGTCGTGATGTCCGGAGCTGTCGGCGACGATGGTGGCCAGCACCCGGCCCTGATCCGAGAGCAAGGGATGACCGGTGCCGAGATAGGCCTGCCACGGCACCTTGACGGTGTCGGCGACGTTGAGCCGCTCCCATGGGGCATCGACGCGCAGCAGCATCACACTCACGCACGCCGAGCCGGTGACGTCGGTGAGCCGTAGTCGGGTGCCGCGGCCGAGCACCTTGCCTGCGTACCGGCCCCCGGGGATGGTCTCAGCCCAAATCAGGGCCGACGCGGTGATATCGCCGGGGGTCCAGGGCCAGTTGGAGGCGGGTAGCACCGGCATCGCGTCGGTGATCTGCCCGGCCTGTGAGCGGGCGTGGTCGCGCGCTCCCTTGGTGGTAGCGGTCGTCATCAGGAGAGCTCCTCGGTGGTGGAATCGGCACGTCGCGGATAGGCCGCGATCCCGGCGATGAGCACTGCGGCGATGCAGATCGGTGCTATCCACACCAGGTAGGGGTGGGTGCCGGCCGGATCGAAGACGGCCGCGCGCGGCCAGGACAGGTTGAGCACCATGAAGGCGCCGTAGCAGACGGCAAGGATGTTGATCGGGAGCCCGAACCGCCCGAGGGAGAAGAGTTTTCGTCCGTCGGCATCCGTCTGCCCAACATTCGCGTCCCACTTGCTGCCGCCGATGCCCAAGCGGCGCAACAATAACGGTGTGGTGACCATCAGGTAGGCCAGGTAGATCAGTGCGATACAGACGCTGCAGAGGCTCGTGAACAGTGCGGCGTTGCCGAAGTTGACCACCAGGATCAAGACACAGCACACCCCGACCACCACCGCCGGCGCGATGGGTGTGCCGGTTCGTGGGTTCACATGCGACAGCACGGAGGAGAACGGCAGCTTGCCGTCGCGGGCCATCGAGAACATCAAGCGTGAGGCTGCGGTCTGGATGGCCAGAGTGCAGACAAACACCGCGATGGCCACATCGACGAGCAGCAGGGTGCCGAACGGGGACGCCAGCTTGCTGTCCAATACATAGGGAAGGCCGCCGGTGGCGAGCTGGCCGTCGGTCAGGCTGGGGGCGGCCATCAGGGCGCCCAGAATCATCAGCGCCCCGCCGATCGCCGACACCACGATCGCGGACAAGATGGTGCGCGGGGCGACCCGGCGGGGGTTCCGGGTTTCCTCGGCGAGTTCACTGGCCGAACCGAATCCGACAAGCACATAAGCGGCCATGAGCCCCGCTGCCAGGAAGGCCCACGGATATCCGCTGCCCGCCTCGCCGGTGTGTAGCACCACGCTCGGACCGCGTTCGGCGCTGGCGAAGAGCATGCCCACCACGGCGACCACACCAACGATCTCGCAGGTGACGCCGATGGAGTTGATGCGGGACATCCAGTTGACCCCGACGGCGTTGATCGCCGTGGTCGCGACCAGAAGCAGCGATCCCAACAACACCGCATTCGAGGCGCCGCTGACGCTGGTCAACGAGGAGTCCGTGCCGATGAGCTGGAATCCGCTCCAGATCGTCGGCAGGACTACCTGCAGGGCGATGGCCGCCGCAGATGCGGTCACGATCTGGGCGATGATCATGAACCAGCCGGCGAACCAGCCCACCACAGCACCGCCGAGCCGGCGGGCCCATTGATAGATGGCTCCCGAGATGGGGTAGCGCGCCGCGAGTTCGGCGAAATTCAGCGCCACCATGTACTGCCCGGCGAAGACGATCGGCCAGGTCCAGAAGAAGGCCGGGCCGCCGAAACTGAACCCGAATGCGAACAGCTGGAAGATCGTCGTCAAGATCGAGACGAACGAGAATCCGGCTGCGAAGGATGCGAATTTGCCAAGGCTCCGGTGTAGCTGAGGTTTGTAGCCGAACGCGGCAAGGTCGTCGGAGTCGGATCCGGCGATGCTCGCCGCGGACCGGGCCGCGGATTCGGTGGCCGTAGGGGCGTTCATGGGCACTCCCAAGTCGGTCCTGGGGCACCGTTTCATGCGCCCTGTGTGGTTGGAAAACCCACGTCTATGTGGGAAGAAATATCTGTCATGCGATAGGTAAGTAAGTCTGACGGGCGCCCGGTACGCATGGGTGACAGTGCCGTTTCGGAACGTGGGTGCGGTGTAACATTGTCGTTTCGCAGATGTCGCAGCGATGACGAAAAGCTCACCACCCGATGGAATGAGGGCGTTGCCGAGCGGTACATGGAAGGGTCGGCACAATGTCAGGACGACCGCGGCGCACCAGTCCGATTCGCGAGGGAAAAACGACCCGCGACGAGATTCTCGATGCCTCGGCAGAGTTGTTCACCACCGATGGGTTCGCGGCAACCACCACCCGGCGCATCGCCGAGTCGGTGGGCGTGCAGCAGGCCTCGCTGTACTACCACTTCAAGACCAAGGACGACATCCTCGATGCGCTGCTGGCGATGACGATCGACCAGCCCCTGCACTACGCGGGGCTGATCGCCGATCGCCCGGAGGCGCCGGTCGTGCGTCTGTACGCGCTGGCGCTGGCCGATGCCGCCCAGCTGGCGGCGAGCCGATGGAACCTGGGTGCGCTCTATCTACTACCCGATCTGCGTGCCGACCGATTCGCGGTGTTCCGGGGCAAGCGGGACCAGCTCCGCACGCACTATCAGGATCTGGCGGCGGCGGCCGGCCGCGCGGACATGATCCGTGATGGGGTGGAGCGGCTACCTTTCCGGCTCGTCGAGTCGGTAATCATGCTTCGTGCCGACGGTGATTCGATCTCTCCGGAGGCGTTGGCGGACGCGACCTTGCGCGTTCTGGGGGTCGCAGAGGATGCTCAACAGGTAGAGGGGTCGGCCCGGGCGCTGTTGAGGCAGTTGGACTGGCCGGTGGCCGTTCCTAAGAGGTAGGCACAGTTGACCATGCTAGGGTGCCGTCCAGTACAGAGTAGCCAAAATGTGATGGGAATTAGGTGCTGTAGTAAATGTCCGATCTGAAGCCGTACTACGAGGAATCTCAGTCCATATACGACATTTCGGACGAATTTTATGGCCTTTTCCTTGACGAAGAAACCATGGGCTATACCTGTGCGTACTTCGAGCGCGACGACCTGACTCTCGCCGAGGCGCAGCTGGCCAAGTTCGACCTGGCGCTGGGCAAGCTCAACCTTGAGCCTGGGATGACGCTGCTGGACATCGGCTGTGGCTGGGGTGCCTGCCTGGAGCGCGCCATGCGTAAGTTTGACGTCAACGTCGTCGGTATCACGCTGAGCAAGAACCAGAGCGAGTACAGCCGCACGCGTCTGGCGAAGGTCGCCGCGGAAACCGGCCGCACCGCGGAAATTCGCATGCAGGGTTGGGAAGAATTCAACGATAAAGTCGATCGAATTGTGACGATCGGTGCATTCGAGGCATTCAAGCAAGAGCGTTACCCGATCTTCTTCGAACGCGCATATGACATCCTTCCCAATGACGGTCGAATGCTTCTGCATACCATTCTGGCCCACACCCAGAAATTCTTCCGGGAAAATGGAATTCCGCTCACCATTAGCGACCTGAAATTCATGAAATTCATCGGTGAGGAGATCTTCCCCGGCGGGCAGTTGCCGGCCGTCGAGGATATCGAGAAGCTAGCTGCTGGCTCCGGGTTCAACTTGGAGCGCGTGCATTTGCTGCAGCCGCACTATGCCAAGACCTTGGATATCTGGGCACAGAATCTTGAACAGCGCCGCGAGGAAGCCATCAGGATTCAGTCTCAAGAGGTTTACGACCGCTTCATGCGGTACCTGACCGGTTGTGCGGACTTCTTCCGTCGCGGTATCACCAACGTCGGTCAGTTCACCCTCGTCAAATAGCGAGACTTAACAGGTCAACGCCGTCTCACGCTTGCGCGAGGCGGCGTTTCTGTTCCTCAATGTCGAAATCAGCGGGCGGCCACGAGAGATTGAGGCTATCTAGTGTTTCGTCGAGAAGTGCGGTCACCGCTAGCCTGCTGAACCACTTGCGGTCGCAGGGAATGACGTGCCAGGGCGCGTACTCGGTGCTGGTCTGCTCCAGCACCGCTTGATAGGCCTCCTGGTAGGCGGGCCAGAACGCGCGCTCATCGATGTCGTTGGGATTGAACTTCCAGTACTTGTCCGGCCGGTCCAGGCGCTCGGCTAGGCGTTTCTTCTGTTCGTCGAGCGATACCACCAGTGCCACCTTGAGGATCGTCGTGCCGGCCTCCGTCAGCTCTTTCTCGAAGGCGTTGATCTCGTCGTAGCGGGCGCCCCAGACCGTCGGAGGCACCAGGTCGTGGACTCGCACCACCAGGACGTCTTCATAGTGCGAACGGTCGAAGACACCAAGCTGCCCACCCGCGGGCAGTGCGTTGCGAATCCGCCACAGGTAGTGGTGCTTACGCTCTTCCTCGGTGGGCACCCCGAAGCTCGCATGTTCAATTCCCTGTGGATCAACTTGCCCGACAACATGTTTGACGATGCCCCCCTTGCCGGAGGTGTCCATGCCCTGCAGGACCAGCAGCACCGACCGATGGTCTCCGCTGCGCCCGTTGGCGTACAGCATCTCCTGCAGCAGCCCCAGGCGTTCGGACAGTTCCGCCTGCAGCGCCTCGCCGTCCTCTCGCGCGCCGTCGAACCCCGGTGTGGAACGGGTATCGACATCGGCGAAGTTCAGGCCGGACCGGTAGCGCAGAGCGGACGTGTCGATCTTGAGGGTCATGCCCTGTGACCCTAGTGAGGTCGGCTTACGCCGGGTGGGTTTGACGCGTTTGTAGCGCGGGAGGAACCGGTGACGGATGGGGCATGTCGACGAACGTCTCGCGAGATCCCCCTACACCCACGATGCCCAGCACCGCGTTCCAGGAGATCATCGTCAGGTAGTCGATGAGCTCATCGGAGCTCATCCGCGGGTGCGACATCCAGGAGTGAGTGGCCAATTGGACGCCGCCCACGATCATGTACGCCCACGGCTCCACACCATGAGTGTCCATCGACGCTTCAGACATCTGGCGACGCAGCGATAGGGCGAGCATGCGCGCGATGATGCGCTCGGAGTCGGCGATGGCCTTGCTGCGACTGGTGGAGCTGTTGGCCATGACGAACGGATAGATCTCCGGCTCGGCGGCCACGGTCTCGACATATACCTTGATCACGGTCCGGGTCAGGTCGTAGCCGTCGAGGCGGGCAGTCAGTGCCGTAGCCATCTTGGGGATGAGCGTGGTCTGCGCGAACCGGGTCATCACGGCGGTCGTCAGATCGTTCTTGTCCACGAAGTACCGGTAGAGCACCGTCTTGGAGACACCGATGTCGGAGGCGATCTCATCCATGCTGATATCGCGTCCCCGGTGCCTGATGGCATCGAGAGTGCCGTCCACGAGCTCGGTACGTCGTTCGACCTTGTGCTTATGCCAGCGGCGCTTGCGACCATCAGTCTTGATAGCCGCAGGCTGCGTTTTACTTGCCACGGTTATCGCCACATTCCCATAGTTATCTGTAACCGATACTACTTGACGGCCCCCTCGGGGATGCGTAACGCGCTCGATACCGGATGATGGAGGCGTGGCAGGCAAGCACAGCGATCAGCCGCGCACGCGGAACGCATCCGGCGGTGTCTTCGCGATGGGCAATTCGGCCGTCGACGAGCAGCGCCGGAAACAGCTTCGCCGAATGAAAGCCGTGGCCACGGGATTCCTGGTGGGAGCCACCGTGTTGTTTCTGGCGTGCCGTTGGTGGCAGTCGGTAGGCGCGCCGGGCTGGGTGGGTTATGTCGGAGCGGCCGCAGAGGCGGGTATGGTCGGCGCGCTTGCCGACTGGTTTGCTGTAACCGCATTGTTCCGGCATCCGCTTGGGCTAAAAATCCCGCACACCGCGATCATCAAACGCAAGAAGGATCAGCTGGGCGAGGGGCTCGGAAACTTCGTCCGGGAAAACTTCATGTCGCCGGCTGTCATCACCGCAAAGGTGCGCGATGCGCAGATCGCGGGACGGCTGGGTAAATGGATGAGCGACCGGTCGCATGCCGAGCGTGTCGCGGCCGAGGCCTCTACCGTGCTTCGGGTCGGCGCGCAGATGCTGCGCGACGAGGATGTGCAGCAGACCATCGACAGCGTGATCGTGCGCCGGATCGCCGAACCCAAATGGGGGCCGCCGGTGGGACGCGTGCTCTCGACGGTGCTCAAGGAGGACCGCCACGCGCCGGTCATCCAGCTGCTGTGCGATCGGGCCTTCGAGTGGGCATTGGGTGCCAGCGACACCATTGATCGAGTGGTGGTGCGTGACTCGCCCAGCTGGACCCCCAAATTCGTCGACCACTTCGTGGGTGACCGCATTTACCGGGAGCTGGTCGACTTCACGGATAAGGTGCGTCGCAATCCCGACCACGACCTGCGCCAATCTGTGAACAGGCTGTTGTACGACTTCGCCGACGACCTGCAGCACGATGACCTGACCATCGCCAAGGCCGAGGCGATCAAGGCCCGGTTGATGGCACGCGCCGAAGTCCAGAACGCGGCGGCCACCGCCTGGTCCGCCGCCAAGAAGATGATCACCGAGTCGGTGGATGATCCGTCCAGCGAGCTACGTACCCGGATCGCTGACACCGTGGTGCGGATCGGGGAGACGCTGCGCGACGACGAGTCCGTACGCGACAAGGTGGACGGTTGGGTCGAGCGTGCGGCCCGGCATCTGGTGGATCAGTACGGTGCGGAGATAACGGCCGTCATCACCGAGACGATCGAGCGATGGGATGCCGAGGAGGCCAGTCGCCGGATTGAATTGCATGTCGGCCGTGACCTGCAGTTCATTCGTATCAACGGCACAGTGGTGGGTTCGCTGGCAGGTTTGGTGATCTACACCGTCGCGCAGGTGCTCTTCTAAAAAGGCCCTGACCCGGCTATTCCCGTCCGGGAGTGACTTGGCCCACATTGCTAACAGAAGTGCTTGCAATAGCTAGCACTGCAGCTTACCGTGGTTCTTATGTCGCAGGAATCAGACCTCGCCACCGCTGTGAGCAACGCCGCTTCCGATATCGGAGGCTTCATCCGCGCACAGCGTGAGGCCGCGCAGGTCTCCGTGCGTCAGCTGGCCGAGAAGGCCGGCGTAAGTAACCCGTACCTCAGTCAGATCGAACGCGGACTGCGCCGTCCGTCGGCCGAGGTGCTCAATCAAATCGCAAAGGCGCTAAGGGTTTCGGCGGAGGTGTTATACGTGCGTGCGGGCATTTTGGATCGTAGTGATGCCAGCCCGGTACGGGACGCCATCATTGCCGATACCTTCATCACCGAGCGGCAGAAGCAGGTGTTGTTGGACGTCTACAGCTCTTTCGTTCAGCAAAACGCTGAAGCAAATTCGGATCTGGCTCAGTCCGACCCCGAGTCCCCTGGCGACAACTGAATAACTTTCCCCATCCCCGAAAGGAATCTGGCATGACCAAGAAGAACACCTCGTTCGACGACCTGAAAACCCCGTTCTACGTAGCCGTCGGCGCTGGTGACCTTGCCCTGGCCGCCGTCGCCGATGTGGTCGTCAAGCTGCGCGAGCGTGCCGAGGAAGCTGCTTCTGAGGCCGGTGCCCGCGTGGACGAGACCCGTGACCGGCTGCGTGAGCTGTCGGCCGAGCTGCCCACCGACGTCAACGAACTGCGCGACCGGTTCACCCCCGAAGAGCTGCGCAAGGTCGCCGAGGCCTACTTGCAGGTGGCGACCGATATCTACAACAACCTCGCCGAGCGTGGCGAAGAGGCCATCGAGCGTATCCGCAGCACCCCCGGTATCGAGGAGAACGTGACTCGCGCTGAGGGTCTGGTCGGCAACTACGCCGAGCTGACCGAGCAGGCGCTGGGCACCGTGGCCAGCCAGACCCGCGCTGTCGGTGAGCGTGCCGCCAAGCTGGTCGGCATCGACCTGTCGAGCAAGTCCGCTCCGGCCACCAAGGCCGCGCCCGCCAAGAAGGCTCCGGCCAAGAAGGCGGCCCCCGCCAAGAAGGCCGCCCCCGCCAAGGCTGCTGCCAAGAAGGCCGCGCCCGCCAAGAAGGCTCCGGCCAAGAAGGCCGCGACCCGCACCATCACCCAGAAGTAGGCACTTCCAGCTCCGACAGCCACCCGATCAGCCACGTAGGCTGATCGGGTGGCTTTCACTTTTCATGTCTTCGCGCTGATTTCCCTCGTCGCTCTTGTCGCGGCGATCGTCGCGCTGGTTCATGCCGCGATTCAGCCGGCGGATGCGTTCGTGGCCGCGGAAAAGCAGACCAAGACCACCTGGATAGTCATTCTTGCCGGAGCGGCCGTGCTCACCCTGATTCCGGGGTTGGAGCTGTTGACCGCCGGGATCGCCGCGGTGGGCGCCGGGGTGTACTTCGTGGATGTTCGGCCCCGTGTGCTTGAGGTGCAGGGCAAGTCGCGGTAATGCGTGCGGTCGCGGCCCTGGTTGTGATGGCCGTGCTGCTGGCCGTGAATGTGGTACCCGTGGCTGCTGCGGAGCCCGCGCTTATTGACCACGTTTCCTGGGGTGCAACATCTTTGGGTCGCACACTGCGTGTCTATCCAACGCCGCTCGGGCGCACGTACGAGGCGCCCGATGGTGCCGATATCGCCTGGGCCGAGGTCCTCGCACTGGCCCCCGACGCGCAAACGCCCGGTATGCGAATGCAATTCGACTGCCATTGGTATGGACGGGTGTTCATTCCGAACAAGCCGAGCTGGAACCTGGAACCCTGGCGGCCGCAGGTGGACGAGGCATTGATGACGGTGTCGCAGTGCAACCCCGGCGGACCTGAGATCTAGGTCCTGTCTGCGCCGGCTTCCGGCACCATGATTCGCCGCTGCGGCGGGGGCTTCATGGCGCGCCGCGTAAAGGTAAGCACATTGCAGTGTGACGTGAATCAATTGTGTCCGTGAATTACATATGTGTAATTCACCCGAGACCGGTGGTTTATCTCGGTGTTATTGGTGGAAGTAAGAATTCACTAAAGCCTCAGACAGCCCAATGGCAACTTTTCTTACCATTCTCCGCTTGCGTAACGCACACCTCGTGAGTAACGATTACAACAGTGATCACAATCTGATCACGACCGGAGTGGCAGGTGGTACATCACGCATCACGTGATCTCTCCGGGGACAGAGGATCGGGGTGCAGTGACATGAAGGTCGTCATGGACCGCGCACGATGGGTGCGCGACAGGCGTGCGGTATGTCTGATCATGAATGTGCTTTTTGCGATGTCGCTGTCCATGACCGCGAGTGTCGCGTCGGCCGACTCTGTGAATTGGGACGCGATTGCCGAATGCGAATCCGGCGGAAACTGGTCGGCAAATACCGGCAATGGTTTCTATGGTGGCCTGCAATTCAAGCCGTCCACGTGGGCATCTCATGGTGGTGTGGGCAATCCCGCCGATGCTTCCCGTGAACAGCAGATTGCCGTGGCCGAGAGTGTTTTGCAATCGCAAGGCCTTGGCGCGTGGCCGGAATGTGGCGGTGGCGGCAGCGGCCCGATGACCGGTGGGCGAGCGGGATGCCAATTGGTCCCCGGCGGCAGCATCTTCGGGATCGTCAATTTCCGGCAGATGTGCAGTGGTGTCGTAGGGCTGATTCCCGCGGGCTAGGCGCGTATCTGGCTGAGCACGTGCACCGCAAGGTTTACGGAAACAGCGCGTTGGCTTGCGCGTAGGGGACGGCTCGATTCGCGAATCCGAAGGTGCCATGCTGGGCGATCTCCCGTGCCCCGTCGACGAACGCCCCGAGTGCCGCGCGTGCCATCGCGGACCCGAGGCTGATCCGGCGCACGCCCCACTGGGCGATCTCGTCAACCGAATGGTTGAGCACGAATCCCGCGGCCAACAGATTGACCGGGCGATCCACCTCCGCGCACACCGCGCGGACCGCGTCTGCGTCCGGCAGGCCCGGTGCGTACACCACGTCGGCGCCGGCATCGGCGTACGCCTGCAGTCGTGTGATGGTGTCAGCCAGGTCTGCCCGGCCATACAGAAAGTTCTCGGCACGGGCCGTGAGCGTGAACGGAAAGGGGAGATCGCGCACCGTGTGCGCTGCCGCCGTGATGCGGTCCACCGCCTCGGCGAGCGGGAAGATCGGGGCGTCTGGAATCCCGGTGGCATCCTCGATCGACCCGCCGACCAACCCCGAGGCTGCCGCTTCGCGGATCGTCATGGCGATGTCCCCGATGGTGGGGCCGCCGTTCTCCAGGTCTGCCGAAACCGGCAGATGCGTGGCCGCCGCGATGTGGGACGCGTTGGCCAGCGTCTCGGCCTGGCTAACCAGGTTGGCGCCGTCCTGCCGGCCGAGGGAGAAGGCCAACCCGGCACTGGTGGTGGCCAGCGCGGGGAAGCCATAACCGGTGAGGATCCGGGCCGACCCGGCATCCCACGGGTTGGGGACCACGAATGCCCCGGACTGGTGCAGGGCAGCGAACACGACCGCACGCTCATGCTGGGAGGTCACGTATGGGACGCTACGCCCATGACGGATTCGGTAGGCACACCGGCGGTTTGGCCCACGCGCGGGGAGGTCGCCGCACGCATCGACCACACCCTGCTCAAACCCGAAGCGACACCCGAGGACGTGCAAGCCCTCATCGCCGAGGCCACCGATCTCGGAGTGCTCGCCGTATGCGTTTCGCCTTCGATGCTGCCGGTGGAGGCTCCGGGGCTGATTGTTGCGGCGGTCGCGGGATTTCCGTCGGGAAAACATCTTTCGTCCGTCAAGGCGCATGAGGCGGCCCTTGCCGTGGCCGCGGGTGCAACGGAGATCGACATGGTGATTGACGTCGGCGCCGCGGTGGTAGGCGATTTCGCCGCGGTACAGGCCGATATCGAGGCAGTCCGGCGTGCGATCCCGTCGGCGACCCTCAAGGTCATCATCGAATCCGCGGCGCTGCTGGAATACGCCGGTGCCGAGGCGGTCCGCCAGGCAAGCCGGGTGAGTGAGGCCGCCGGCGCTGATTTCGTGAAGACCTCCACCGGATTTCACCCGGCAGGTGGAGCCTCGGTGGAGGCCGTGCAGATCATGGCCGAGACGGTCGGCGGCCGGCTCGAGGTCAAGGCGAGTGGCGGTATCCGCACGGCGCAGGATGCCGCGGCCATGCTCCAGGCCGGCGCGACCCGGCTCGGTCTATCGAGTAGCCGCGCCGTCTTGGACGGCTTTCTGCACTAGAACGACAGGTTCTGCAGGCAGGGGTTCTCGACCGGCTTCATCGGCTGATTGGTGCTCGACAGTTTCACCGTGATGCCGTCGTTGGTGACCTTGACCTCTTGGGCCTTGAGCCCCATCGGGTATTGGCCGCCGACGAGTCCCTTCGAGAAGGTGTCGAGCGCCGGCTGGATGATCTCGCGCGGCAGCCCGATAAACGCGGAGACGTTCTCGGACTGCAGCGTCACCATGCCGTCCTTGATGACCGGCTTGGTGGTGATCTGGGCCAGCCCTCCGGCAGCGCTCAGCGTCACCTCACCGGTGGATTCGTTGGTGGTCGCATCGCCCACCAACGAGCCGAGCATTCCCGGCACGAGGTCACGGGCGCTCTCGGTGATGCCGGCGGTCGGCCAGGACACTTCCACGTCGAGGCGACCGATCGTGCCGAGCGAGTCTGCGGTCTTCTTCAGCGAGATGTCACGCACCGTGATGGCGACGGACATCTTCTTGGCCTGTGCGATCTGGTTGCCCGCGGTCTTGATCGTGAGTTTGTCGATGTGATTGCCGAGGTATTGCACAACGAGCGGCATCGGGCCGAACGACGCGGTCGCGCCGTCCTGCACCAGGCACGAGGTGGCGGCGTTCACCTCGCTGCTGGTCCGCTGGCGTGCGTAGAGCTCGATACCGAGTACAGCGGCCACGAACACGGCGACGACGATGACCGCGATGAGTACCAGCGACCTGTAGTCGCGACCCTTCTCAGGTTCGGCGGGCTGCGGCGGTGCCTCTGCGGGCGGGGGTTCGACCGGCGGCGGCGCCACCGGGCTCTGCTGGGTTGGCAGCTGCTCCGGCGGCGGGGTCGGTGCGTGCTCCTGCTGCGCGGGCGGAACCTGCTGGGACGGCGGTTGCCACGGCGAAGGCTCGGGAGGTGTCGATCCAGGTGGTCCGAGCGGCGGCTGAGGCGGTGTCGTCACCCGCGCGATTGTGCCCTATTCGACTGAGGACGGGTTAAGGACGGGCAAGATCTTGCGGGTCTCGGCAACCGCGTCCAGGTTCAAATCCGCGACGATGAGCTCCGTTTCCGGACCTGCCTGTGCGATGAGTTCGCCGGTGGGTGAGGCCAGCAGACTGCCGCCGATCCCTGTCGGTGATCCGCTGGCAGGTGCCTCCAGAGCGGGCAGCGCTTGGTCGGATGCGGCGATGAAGCATGTCGAATCGGCCGCCCGCGCCCGTGCCAGCAGCGTCCATTGATCCCATTTTCCGGTCCCGGCGGCCCAGGACGCACTGACCGTGATCACTTGCGCGCCGCGTCGTGCCAGGTCGGTGTAGAGGGCGGGGAAGCGGATGTCGTAGCACGTGGTCAGTCCGACGGTGACACCGTCGACCGTGATGAGCACCGGGTTGTCCCCGGGCGCGACGGTCGCCGACTCGCGGAAGCCGAACGCGTCGTAGAGATGGATCTTGTCGTAGTGGGTGTCCACGCCGGGGCCGGTGGCCAGCAGCGTGTTGTGGACGCGTCCGTCCGAGGCGGGGGTGAACATCCCGACGACGACGGTCAGTCCCGCCTCCTGCGCGATCGTGCGGACTCCGTCTGCCCAGGGGCCGTTCACTGGCTGCGCGACGGGGCGCAGGGGTACACCGAATCGGCACATGGTGGCTTCCGGGAAGACGACCAGGGTGGCGCCCTGGTCGGCGGCGTCACGCACCCTGGCCGCGACGGTGGCCAGGTTCTCGGTGGGATCGGCGCTGCTGGTGATCTGCGCCAACACTATCCGCATGCCTCCAAGCCTAGGCCAGTGGCGCGACGGCTGCCCACGGTGTCGTCAAGATGCAATCACGAACCTGTCGGCGTTGCGGCTCGACAGGAAAACCGTTGTCGCGCAGTGATTTCAACATCATTCGCCAACGGACTCGGGGGCCGAACACGCCGTGCGGTGCTGCCGACGCCCAACAGCGGTCGGCCGCGGCGAGTAGATCGTGGATGGGCTGGCCCGGAATATTTTGGTGAATAAGGGCTTTCGGTAGTCGCTCGGCCAGATCGGATGGCTCGTCGATATCGAAGGGATCGCAGGCCAGAGTGAGTGTTCGCGGTCCGGATGCGTCGAGCAGTAGCCAGGCGCAGCGGCGGCCGAGCTCGTCGCAGGTGCCCTCGATGATGAGCCCGCCGGGCGCCAGCCGCGCCGCCATCGTGGTCCAGGCCTGCGCCACCTCCGATTCCGGATACTGGCGCAACACGTTGAAGGCGCGCACCAGAACCGGTGTGTGGCCTGCCAGCTCGAATCCGCCGAGACCGAAATGGACCCCGTCACGCGGGGGAACCACCCGTGCCGGATCGATCTCCAGCCCCACCACCCGGACATCCTTGCGAACCGTCCGCAGCCGTGAGGCCAGCTCCAGGGTGGTGGTGGGCATGGCGCCGTATCCCAGATCGACCACCAGGGGGTCGGCGGCACCGGCCAGCACTGCCTGCACCTCGGGGTGATGGACCAGCCAGCGGTCACTGCGGCGCAGCCGGTTGATCCCGGTGGTGCCACGGGTCCATGGTGCCTGGACGGCTGCTGCCTGCGGTAATCGGGATTTCTTGGGATCGGTAGCGGATGGGTCCGCCTTCACTTGAGCCATGACGGAGCCATCGGGGCGACGGACGATGAAGGGACAGATGATGAATCGAGTGATCGTGGGTGCCATGGGACTTCTCGCCGCCGGTGCGGTGGTGGTGGGCTGCTCGACCGACAAGCCGGGTGGATCGCAGGTGAGCTCGGGCAGCAACGCCGAGGTCAAGGTGGACGGCAAGGACCTGGCCGGCCTCGACCTCAAGTCGGTGACGTGCGTCAAGCAGGGCGGCAAGATCAACGTGGCCAGTGGCGCCGTCAACGGCCAGCAGGGTCTGGGTGTGGTGATGACCGACGAGGCGTCGCCCAAGGTGCAGTCACTGGGATTGGTGTACGACGGTGCCGCGCTCGCGGTGAGCAGCGGGATGGGTGCCAGCGTCGGCTCGGCCGATGTCAAGGTCGACGGGAAGACGTACACCATCACGGGCGAAGCGTCGGGTGCCGACGTCAAGAACCCGATGGCCGGGATGATCACCAAGCCGTTCACCATCAAGGTGAGCTGCGGCTGACATCTCGACTGCGGCGGGCGTGCACAGCACGCCCGCCGCTTTTTACTATTCGGAGGTGACGATCATCGGTGACCTGGAGCGGGCCCGTCACCTGGCGCTGGCGGCCAAGGAAGAGGCCGCTAAGGAGATCTTGTTGTCACTGCTGGCCCAGGCCGAGGAGGCCGACCGCGACGATCTGGCATGCGAGGTGTTGGCCCAGCTTGCCGAGGTCTATCTGGTGCGTACCGCCTACGACGGTGTGACGGAAGGTATACGGCGGATTCGTGAGTGTCTGTCCTCCTACGCGGAAATCCGATCGGGGCGGCGCCCCGATCTGGCCGCGCGGGTCACCATGTCCGAGGCGGAGATCGACCACCTGATCTGTCGCTACACCCGGCGTGCCGCGTTCCTCGCCGCCGGATTGGCGGCGGCCAGCGGTGATCACGACGGTGCCGCGGCGAGTCTGGACACTCTGATCGATACGCCCGGGGACTTCGAGGATTTGGCCATCGAACAGCGCGGCCTGATCTGCTACGCCAGAATTTTGATGGCCAGGGGTTTGTGCGACGACGATATGTATGCGGACTCGGTGCCGATATGGGCCGTACTCCTCGATCAGCTCGAGGAATACGCGGGTGCGGGTGACCCCGAGTCCGATCATCTGTTTGTCAACGGAGCGTTGTCGTATGGCCGGTTCTGCGTCGAGACCGGCCGGCTTGATGAGGCGCAGCCGTGGCTGCGCCGAGCCGAGGCGCGCGCCGGCGCGCGGGACTGGCAGTTGGCTGCTGCCCGTGCGCAGTTGGAGCGTGCTGCGGCGCGGTGGTCGGACGGCGATATCGCCGAAACCCAGACGCTGGTTCACCAGGCATACCCGGCGATTGCCGAGCACGTCCGGGCGCACGATGTGTCCCGTAGCTGGCTGTACTTCGGCTTGATCAGATTCCGGATGGGCGCGCTGGACGAGGCCGACGAATGCTGGGGGCATGCTGAGCGGCATTGGCGCGAGATCGAAAAGCCGCTGCACATTCACCGAATCCTGCTGCAGCGCAGCTGGATCTCCATTCTTCGCGGTGACTTCGCCGTTGCGGTCGAGAAGGTGGCGCAGGCCCGGGAACTGCTGGACTCGTACCCGCGGCACAGCTGGCTGCAATATGCCCGTCTCGACGATCAGCTGGGCAATATCTGGCGTGCCGACGCGCTGGCCGATCTTGGTCTCGACCCCGCTACCGGAGCGGTGCCCGGTGATGTGGACGGTCCCGGTTACCGGCGCGCGATGTCGAAGCTTCGACAGGCCGCAGACCTGAAGGTGCCTGCGGCGCTGGCTGTCGACGCGGTGCGCTACGCCATCCCCGATGCGGGTGCGCGGATGCGCTGGGCCAGGTGTGTGTCGGCGCCGCTACTGGCGGGCGCCTTCGCGGTGGCGAAGGAATGGGGCAATACCGTTCTGCTCACCGAGTTGATTGAATATCACAGTGCCCGAGGGGCTTTCACTGCTGAGCTGAGCGAGAAGCAGGCAGGTTCGGCGCCCGGTGCCTGGGCCGCGACAGCCACTGCGGCGGTTCCCGTCGAGGGGGATCTGGCGCTGGTGGCCGCGGCTCCGCCGGTGCAGGCGGATGGTGGGCTCACCCGCCTCGGGCCGCTGCCACCGATGCGGATGGATCCCGCCGGTGATCAGATTATGAGCGGCTATCGGGAACTGGCCTGGCAGCGGTATGGCCGCGAGGTCACCGCCGCCGATGACGAATGGTCGACCTGGCCGTGACCGACACCTTGGTTCTGCGATTCGCCGATCTCGGCATCGCCACCTATGCGAGCCTGCGCGTGGTGGGAGATCCGTCCCGGACGGTCACCTGGGTCATCGAGCAGCAAGCCCTGGAAATTGCCTGCGGCGCTCTCTTTTCCGCGCTACCGGATCCGTCCGAGTCCGAGACTGCGCTCCTGGCCATCGAACGGGCGCTGACCGTGGGAGCTTTTGCGCGGCCTGATGCCGAACTCGACCTGGCCCGCGCGTTGGGTTCCCAGCTGGTGGCCGCCGACGGCTGGAAGCTGTTGTCCGAGTCCGTGTCATCTCCGCGTGCGGTGCTGTTTGTGACACCCAGTCCACGGTTGTCCCGGGTGCCCTGGGGGCAGTTGGCCATGCCGGGCACAGATGGTTTCCGGCTGATGGAGCTGGTCGACGTGCTGATGGCGGTGCCGCCCAATATCGTGCATGCGCCACGGCAGCCGGCGCGGTGGTGCGATCGCCACAACGGTCCTGCGGTACTGCTGCTTGACCCGCGAGTTCCCGGGCAGCGCCCGGATTCAACGTTGGGTTCGGTGCTGGGCCGTCCGTCTCCGGAGGCGCCTCTGACCCGCCATTTCGGCGAGCTGATGGACGCTTGCCAGGTGCTGCCTGCGGTCGACGCACCTGTGGAACTGTTCCGCCGGAACGATATCGACCGCCACCGGCTTGCGGAGATGTGTGCGCAGCGCCCGGCCAGAATGCTGTACGTCGGCCACGCCAGCGCGGCGGAGGGCACCGTCGGCCACGCCGAGCGGGCGGCCCTGCATCTGGCCGAGGAGCACCCGCTGACCGCCGCCGACATGATGGCCGCGCGGCTCTCGATCCCGCCGCGAGTGGCGCTGTTGGCCTGTTCGTCTGGCGGCGATTACCGCTTTGATGAGGCGACGGGGCTTGCCGCCGCGATGATCCTGGGTGGGGCGGAGTTGGTGACCGCGACCTTGTGGTCGCTTCCGACAGCAGCTGCCTACAGCCAGTTCTCCACGCACACAACAGATCCTATGGCCGAAACGGTCGCAGAGGTGGACCGTGCGCATTGCGAAGAGGATGCCGGCCGCGCGGTGAATCGTTGGCAGCGAGTTCAGCTGCGGCGCTGGCGCGACGGCGACCGTGCGGCGAGCCCGCTGCATTGGGCGGCTGTGGTCAGTTTCGCCGTTGACGGTGCCCGTTGAATCAGCCGGCGTGCACCCGGACCGCGATGATGCTGTGGTCACCCGGCCGGTAGTACGCGTCGACGATGCTGCCGGGCGCCATCTTCGGTAGCGTGGCGGCAGGTATCACCGCCGTCTCCCGTGCCGGGAACTGGCCGCCGTCCGGCCGCGTCACCATGAGGTCCAGTTGCACCTCACGGCCCGCGCCGGTGGCATTCATCCCGGTAACGACTCCGCGGGAGCGGGTGCCCTGGGCGATCACCGCGCGCTGCGCCCCGGTCAACAGCCGCTTGCGGATCAGCAAGTGGTCGAATTCGGCGGCGAATTCCTCGATCGTGACGAGTCGTTCGTCGGCCTCTTCGTCCGGATGCGCCGACGTGTTCCGGTGACCGGACAGCAACGCCGCGCATCCACCGAAGACTCTGGCAATGGTGGGAAACAGTCCTGTGTTCATGTCGATAGCGTCGGCCCGCCCGGCTGCTACCGAACCCAACTTTTGGTCGGCAGACAACGATTACCCTTGTGACGGTGAGCATCGGGTCGGCAACATCCGAGGCCGCCGTCGTGGTGCAGTCGGCGGTGCCGCGGCGTGCCGTCATCGACCGGGCCTGGCGTGCGATCGGCTCCGGCGTCGAGGTGCTCAGCACCGACGATGGCGGGCCGCTGCGCCGGACCGTGAAACGAATCCTGGACCCGCTGGTCCTGCGGTTGCGTAGCAATGCGGCCTTTTCCGCGCCGGTGCTGGGGGCGGAGGTGGCCGCGGCCATGCACGCCTTGATCGTGGGGCATGGCCCGCAGTTGCGGGCCACCGCAGACTGGTTCGTGATGCTCAAGGCCGAGCGGCGCCGGCAGCGCATCACCACCGGCAACGCTCAAGAGCTGTACTTCCCGGTCTGTTTCGAATTGGCCGTCACCAAAGGTGTTCCGCAGGTTGCGGATCGGCATACGGTGACGGAGATTCTGCACGACCTGCATCGCGACCGGGACCGGACGGCGATCGAGGTACTCAACCGTCACGTCGAGGACCCGGATGTGGTGGCCCGGCTCGCCAGGTTGCGGGATCGGAGCTGGCGCGATGTGCGGCCGGACGACAGCATCACGGGACCGTTCTTCACGGGCCTCACCACGGTGCTCGGCGCGGCCGACAGTCATGGCGAGATGTCGGCGCGTCAACGGGTGTGGGCGGCCCTGATTGCCGATGCCACCCCATACAACCTGGGCGCCAGCGCGCATGGCGACGCTGCCGCTCTGCCGTGGTCCATTGTCGACATCGGGTTGAGTTCCGCTGAGCCGCAACGGCCTCCGGTCATCGACGGAGAAACCGAGGGTGCCCGTCCGATGGATCGCAGCGTTGTTGACCGGGTACGGGCCACGCTGCGCCGGGCGCTGGATCGCGACGAGCTGCCCGATGTTCCCTTGCTGTGTGCCGAGGAGGTCGACCGAGCCTGCGCCCCATGGGGTCTGCTGAGCGAGGACAAGCAGGCCGCCCTGCTGGCCGGCGTCGAGGTGGCCACGGACCTGCGGCCACTGGGCGATTCGGTGGCGACGCGCTACGAGTTGTCCGGACGCGTCCAGGCTCGGCTGGCGAAAGAGGCCTACGTCATGCATGCCCGGCGCTACCTTGCCGCCGGTGACGCCATCCACCCCCGACAGCGCCAGGTCATCGACGACCTGACCGCATTCGCACGGCCCTACCTGAGCAGGTTGTGGGCCCGGTTGCATGGTCGCGATGTCTGGCAGGAATCCTGCGGTGACGTCGATGATCTCCGGTCGCTGCTGGAAGGGGTGGCACGCTCGGTGAGCCTGGACCACCGGCAGCGGATAAAAGCCATGCTGGAATTGCAGGTCGCCGGATGAAACTGATCAATGAATCAGGTTTGTGGACAACAGGTCCTGTGCCTGCGCCGGTTCCGGCGGTCGCCGTTCTCGAGGTCAGCGGTGCGGTGTTGTCGTGGTCGATCGAAGCCCTTGCGGATCCGCCGGTGATCAGCTTCACGGATGCGGAGCGGGCCGACTGGATGTGGAGGGTCCTCGGAGAGGCCGGACATGTCGCCGTCGTCGAGGCGCTGCGTGATCGTGATCCCACCGAGGTGATCGAGCTGTCGTCGGTGTCGGTGCTACCGGGATCTACGGATGTCTTGCGGCGGTTGGCGTTGGGACATTGGTTTCGGAGATGGTGGCCGGCCAGCCGCCGTGACGGCATCGCCGTACTGGACCGGTCGGTGCTCGACGCCGAGCTCGCGGTGCTGACTGCGGCGGCCGAGGATTATTTCACCGACGACACCTTGGACGCGGATGTCGCTGGGCTGTTGGCACCGCATGGCGCGGCACTGGGTTCTCATCGTGACCCGCGCGTGGATTTGCTCGTGGCACGGTGTCGCGAACTTGCCGATGAGATTGGGCTCCAGTGGGATTCACCGGACATCTGGGCCGCGCGGCGCGAGGACTATGCATTGGCCGCCGGCTCTGGTGACGAACCCCGGCCCCCCGGTGCGATCGCCTTCGGCAGCGTGACGATCGCCTGGTCGGACGTGCCGCCGGGGATTTTCGACGCGGCCGAGCAGAATCTCGGTTGGGCGGTCGTTACCGAGGATGCGACGGTGACCGCCCGGGTGCGGGCGGCGATATCCGGTCCGGAATCGTCCGAAGGTATTCCGGTCTTGTTGCGCTGCGGTGTGTTTCATGCGGCCGGCGTGCTGGATGCCGATGGCGGCGCGGTGCTGCCGGTCTTCGACGCACAGGAGCGGCCCGCTGAAGAGGTGCCCGCCTGGAATGCCGACTGGTCGGCGATGCGAGTGAGAGTGGGCGCCGGTGGCGCGGGTGAGCCCAGTGGGTTACGCGATCGGGTGCGGGCTTTCGCCCGCTCCCGACTGGCCAGGCCGGCCGATGACGCGTTCCTCGCCGAGCTACTGGCCGCCGAGTCGGACTACTGACACCCGCATCGCGATCTAGTGGTGCTTGGAGATCCAGTCGGTGATGAAACCTTCCTCCACCCGGAACAGGTCGTTCACGTGGTAGAGGATCAAGTCTTCGAGCCTGCCCCCGATGAACGGGATGTACACCTTGCACGTGCTGGAGAGTCTCAGCTGAGAACCGTGATCGGTGTCGGAGAGCCTGCACACGCCGGCGAAGGAGCCCGGTCCGGCGGGAACCGAGGCGCCGTAGCTGCCCAGCGAGGATCCCTTGCTTTGATCAAACGGCTCGAAATGCTGCACGCGGGTGATCACCATGTCGGTGAGCATCACCTTCTGCGCGATCGGTGGCAGATAGATGCGGGGCAGATTCTGCTTGAGCACCACGTCGATACCGCGATCGGTCACGGTGTGGGTGTGAATCTCGGAGACAGGGGTGAGCCATCCGTACGCCGACATCAAGGTTTCCCAGTAGTCCCGGCTGGCAAAGTCCTGGTAGATCTTCTCGGCCGGAGCCGGAAAATTCACCGTGAAGACCGAACGCCTGGACATCGGACCCAGGTTAGCCGTGGGTGGCGATCCATTCGGAGGTGAATCGCTGTTCCGCAGAGAGCAGGTCCATGAGCTTTCCGCCGACGAATCCCTCGATTTTGCCGCCTACCAGGGGGATCTTGACTTCGACGCCGACCTTCAGATCAAGTCGTGAACCCTTGGCTCCCGGCTGTAACCGCGCGGTGCCCGACAGGCTGACCGGTGCGCCCGGGATCGAGCCCACCACGGTGCCCTCGGATGTGCCGTCTGCGATGGCACCCCATTTCTCGGTGCGGACGATCTGCAGGTCACCTCGGTGAAACTGCGAGACGATGCCGGGCAGCCGGTCGCTGCGCAACACCTGGGTGGTGACGATCTCGAGGGCGCCGTTCTCGGATTTCAGGGAATCCAGGGTTGCGGTATCTGCGCCGGAACCGGCCAGACGCTCGTTCCAGTAGGCCTTGTCGGCGAAGGCCGCGTGAACTTGCTCGACGGTTGCCGAGTACTCCACTGACAGGTCAAATGAGCGGGCCATGGGTGGCAAGGCTACCGTTACGGCCCGTGAGGTTGGCACGAGCAACGCGCGCGCAGATCGAGGATCTTGGCGCTGTTGTCGCTGACGATGCCCCGCTCGCCTCGCTGACGACGTTGCGGCTGGGGCCGGTGGCCGCCACGCTCATTCGGTGCGAGAGCACAGCACAGTTGACGGGCACACTGGCCGCGCTCGATGGCCATCCCACCCTGCTGCTGGCGGGCGGCTCGAACCTGGTTTTGGCCGACGATCTTCCGGACCTCACCGTGGTGCACATCGCGGCGGCCGGTGTTGAGGTGGATGGGCCGCTACTGCGTGCGGATGCGGGCACCAACTGGGACGAGCTGGTGGCGCTGTCGCTGCATGCCGGTCTGGGTGGACTGGAATGTCTCTCGGGAATCCCGGGAACCGCCGGTGCCACGCCGGTACAGAATGTGGGCGCCTATGGCGTCGAGGTGGCTTCGCTGCTGCGCAGGGTTCGGGTGCTGGACCGGGCGACCGGCCAGGTGCGCTGGTACGAGCCCGGCGAACTGGGGTTCGGCTATCGCACCAGCATTCTCAAGGGCACCGACGCGCGCGTGGTGCTGGAGGTCGAATTCGGGTTGTCCACCGATGGACTGAGCTCGCCGATCCGGTATCCGGAGCTGGCCAAGGAGCTCGGGGCGGAGCCGGGGGAGTGCTTCGACGCGTTGGCGGTGCGCGAGGCGGTACTAGGCCTGCGCCGCCGTAAGGGCATGGTGCTCGACGACTCCGATCACGACACCTGGAGTGTCGGGTCATTCTTCACCAACCCTGTTGTGGCTGAGGGAGATCTGGGCGCAATTCGGGCACGCGTGCGTGAACGGTTGGGGCCCGATATCGCCTTTCCGCAGTATCCGGCCCCTGACGGGGTGAAGCTCTCGGCAGGTTGGCTGGTGGAGCGGGCCGGGTTCGTCAAGGGTTATCCGGATGAACGGTCGGCGGTGCGGGTGTCGACGAAACATGCACTGGCACTGACACATCGCGGAGGCGGGAGCACCGCTGACTTGCTGGGGCTGGCCCGGACTGTCCGCGATGGAGTCCTGGATGCCTTCGGGGTGCGGCTGGTTCCCGAGCCGGTGCTGGTGGGCTGCGCGCTGTAACTTCCGGTAATCGAGCGTTGCATTGCGGCGATGGCTCGTACAGTGAGCCAATGGGGCTGGGAATCGGCGTGCACGGGCTCTTCGTGGGGCTCGGCGTGCTGGTCGCCGCCGTTGTTTTCGCCTGTGAAGCGCGCCGTCGGGGCGCCCCCGCCGAACAGTCGTTGATCGCGGTGGCGGGTGCTCTGGTTGGCGGTGCGATCGGGATGCGGCTGTCGGGTTGGTTGGAACACCTGAACCCGGCACACAATCCCAGCCTGGTCGAGGCGTGGATGTTCGGATCACGCAGCATCATCGGCGGGCTGTTGGGGGCGTACATCGGTGTCCTGGTGGCCAAGCGACTCATCGGATACCGGGCCAAGACCGGTGACCTGTTCGCACCCGCGGTGGCGTTGGGTATGGCCGTGGGCCGGATCGGGTGTCACCTCACCGAGGCTCCGGGGCGGCCGACCTCGCTGCCCTGGGGGGTGCATGCTCCGGCGTCGCGGCCGAACTGCCTGGGATGCCTGGCCGGCGCGGCCATGCATCCGTCCTTTCTCTACGAGATCGCCTTCCAGTTAGTGGCTTTCGCGGTGCTGTGGTGGTGGTTGCGCTCACGCGTGACGCATCCCGGCGAGCTCTTCGTCCTCTACGTGTCCGCGTATGCGGTATTCCGATTCTTCGTCGAGTTCAGCCGTGCCAACGAGACAGTGTGGCTGAATCTCACTCGACCGCAATGGGTTCTGCTGGTGGGAATGACATTCGCGGCTTGGCGGCTGTGGCGCGGATATCGCGGGGGATACTACGACGGCATCTTCCGCGGCCGCCTTTCCGAAGCGGTGCGGGCATGAGTTACCCACCGGAACAGCCCAAACCTGGCATCAACGGGGCGACGATGGTTGCAGGTGCACTCTCGTTCATTTTCGGTAATGCCGTGTTCGGATTCCTCGCGCTGATGATCGGCGGATCGCTGGCCGACAGGGCTGGCATCGGCTTCGAGATTGTCCCCGGCTTTGTCGCGGTGGTGGGGATCGCGGTGGCGTTCGGTGTGGGTGGCGTGCTCACCAGGAAGGGTGATCGCGACAAGCGCGGTTGGGGGGTGGGGCTGATGGTCGGCTGGGCATTGGTGTCGATGCTCACCGTCGGATTCTGTACGGGGCTCAATCCGGTGCTGTACCAATGACCGTCCCGCCGCAGCCGCCGCCAGAGGGCGAGCACCCGCCGCAGTACCCGTACGGCCCGTATTCGTACGGACCCGCCGGATACCCACCGCCGCCGGGCTATCCGCAGTATCCGCCGGGGTACTACCCGTACCGTCAGGCTTCGCCGAGGCCGGCCGGTGGTGCGGTCGTGGGGATGACATTCGTCGGGGTCTTCGTCTTCTGGGTGATGACCTTCGGGACCTTTCTGGTCCTGGAGAACGCGATGAGTGGGGGATTCTCGCCTGACACCAGGGCCATCACGCTGGCCGTCGTGATGTCGGTCATCGGCTTGGGAGGTGGTCTGGGATTGACCATTTGGGGACGTGGCTGGGTTCGGGGGCTGGGAATCGGATTCATGATCGGTTGGGCGACGGTGGCGATCATGACGGGGTTCATCGTGGGCTGCATTTCGATGTTGGAAGGGTTGGAGTAGACGTGGCTGGTATGGGGCTGCGCGGGGATCGGATCCTGCGCTACGTCAACGCTTTCTGCCCGTTGTGTCATGAGGTGAACCCGGAGCGTCCGCTCGCGGAGGTGGACCGGCTTTCAGGTTGGCTCGCGCATCGTGATGATCGGGTCTGGCTCGAACGGGCTTGCCGAGTGCACGGATTGGTGCGCACGCTCTACGACGAGGATGCCGAGATCCTTGAGTACCTGGAGGAGTGGACGGCCCCAACCAAGACCCACGTTCCGGACGTACCGGGCAATTACGATCCCATCCCGATGGCGTATCTGCGTGGGCTGCCCGAGATGCAGACGCAGCACACCTGCATCCTGTTGGCCGACATCACCGAAGCGTGTAATTTGCGTTGCCCGACCTGCTTCGCCGATTCGTCACCAGACCTGCACGGTGTGGTACCTGTGCAGCGTGTGCTCGCCAACGTGGACCAGCGCTTGGCCCGCGAGAACGGCCGGCTGGATGTCCTGATGCTCAGCGGCGGTGAACCCACTGTCTACCCCGATCTCGGCCAGCTGCTCGATGAGTTGATGAATCGGCCTATCACCCGGATCTTGATCAATACCAACGGTGTTCTCATCGCCCGAGATGACGCGCTACTGGACCTGCTGGCACGCCACCGCGAACGCGTGGAGGTCTACCTGCAGTACGACGGCCCATCGGCGGACGCGTCGCGGCATCATCGAGGTGGCGATCTGACGAGAATCAAAGCCGAGGCGGTGCAACGTCTCTCCCATAGAGAAATCTTCACGACATTGGTCATGACCGCCGCGCTCGGTGTCAACGACACCGATATCGGTGCGGTCATCCGGCTCGCCCTCGATACGCCGTATGTGGGTGGTGTATCGATTCAGCCGCAGTTCGGGTCCGGCCGGGCCGGCGCGATCGATCCCCTGCAACGGCTCACCCACACCGGTGTGCTCAAACGCCTTGGTCTACAGACCGGTGACGTCGTCACCTGGCGTGACTTGACGGCGCTGCCGTGTTCACATCCGCACTGTTGTTCGGTGGGATACATGTTGCGTGACGACGCGGGTGTGTGGCGGTCGCTGACCGCCCTCATCGGGTCCGAGCGTCTCAAGGAGAATCTGGGGTTGGTATCCAATCGCATTGCAGACCAGGAGGTCCCGCAGCAGCTCCGGTTGGCGGTCAAGGAGTCGCTGATGGGTCTGCTTTCCGAGCAGTCGTCCTTATCGCATCCCACAATCGGTGATGTGTGGAAAACCATTTGCGATAGTTGCGATTTGGGAATCTCGACATTGACGACTCTTGCGGCATCGGCACTACCGGGACGCCGGGCGAAGTTGCGCCGCATGCTCGGACAGCGGATAGTGCGGATTACGGTCAAGCCGTTCATGGACATGTCGACAATGATCGAGGAGCGGCTGACACAGTGTTGTGTGCACGTCGGAACGCACGCCGGGCAGGATCAGTGCGCACCGTTCTGTGCGGTACAGGCGTGGCCGGCGCTGTCCCGGCAACGGCTGTCGGTGTCCGCGGCGGGCGCTGCACCTGAGCTGGTCTTGCTTCCGATCCAATAGGCAAGTGCACCAACGTTGATGATGGCACCGAGCAGGCAGACTCCGGACCATCCGTGGGCGGAGTACATCCACGTCGACGTGATGGCGCCGATAGCGCTGCCGATGGAATAGAAGGTCATGTAGGCGGCGGTGAGACGACCATGAAGTTCGGTCTCCAGCCGATAGATGAGGCTTTGGTTCGCCACGTGCACCGACTGCAGGCCGAAGTCGATGATCACGACCGCGAGGGCGAGTCCGAGCAGCGTCCAGCGCAGGGTGGCCGCCAATGCCCATGCCGCCAGCATCAACGACAGGCCCGCGCCTGTCACCCGGCTTGCCCAGCCCCTGTCGCACCATGCCCCGGCCTTGAAGGCGCCCAGTTCGGCCGCGGCGCCGGCCAGCCCGAAGAGCCCGACTTCGCTATGCGACAAGTGATATGGCGCAGTGATGAGTGGTAACACCATGGGCGTTAAGAGCACGGTGATGGCGGCGAAAATGAGCATCGCGAGGATGGCCCGAGAGCGCAGCGCCGGCTCACTGCGCAGCAGCCACATGGTTGACAGCAGCAGCCGGCGGTAGGGCAGCCTGCGGTGTGGGCGCGTGGATTGCGGCAGTGTGCGTTGCAACAGTGCGGCCGTGGCGACCGCAGCGAGGGCGGCCACCGCATAAACCGAGCGCCAGCCGAAGAGATCGGATAGCGCGCCGGATACTGTGCGTGCCAAGAGAATTCCGCTGATTATCCCGCCGGTTACCACCCCGACTGCCCATCCCTGCCGCTCCGGGGCGGCGTGCACGGCGGTGTAGGTGACCATCACCTGCGTCACCACGGCGAGTGCGCCCAGCGCGGTGACGCTGGCCAGGAATGTCCACGCGTTCGGCGATATTGCGGTGGCGCACAGCGATGCGCTCAGCAGGACGGTTTGCCCGATGATGAGCCGGCGTTGGTCGACGATATCCCCGAGGGGGACGACCAGCAGCAGGCCGATGGCGTACCCGATCTGGGTGAGTGTCAGCACGATACCGACGTGCGCTGTGGGCATGGAGAATTGCGCGCCGATCGTGTCGAGCAGCGGCTGTGAGAAGTAGATGGTGGCCACCGCGAGGCCACTGGCAAGCGAGAACAACACGATGACGGGTCTGGTCAGCACATGCACCCCTGGGTAGAGTTGGTTTCACTTCGCAACCGTTGAAGCGTGGCATGAATGGTTGCATATTGCAACCAAAGGAGGTCGTCGATGGTGGGACGCGCCAGTCACGCGGATTCGAGCTGTACCTTGGCCAGGCCGTTGGGTGAGGTCGGGGACGGCTGGTCGCTGCTGATCGTTCGTGACGCGTTCGACGGTTTGCGCCGATTCGGTGAGTTTCAGAAGAGTCTTGGGCTCGCGAAGAACATCCTGGCGTCTCGGCTGGCGACATTGGTGGACAACGGCATCCTCGAGATTGTTCCGGCCGGGGCGCGCCACGAGTACCAACTGACCGAGAAGGGCCGCGGGCTCTTCCCTGTCTTGGTGGCACTGCGGCAGTGGAGCGACGAGTTCTGTTTCGCTCCTGGAGAACCACGCGTCTGTCTGGTGGATCGCGAGACATCGCGGCCGGTGCAACGCTTCGAGCTGCGTGCGGCGGACGGCCGGGTATTGGCCCCGGAAGATACGGCCGTGCTCGGGGTCTAGTTCTGACTCGGCCGGAATCCGCCACAGGGCTCGCCTTCGGTGAATGCGGGTGTTGGTCGTTTACCGTTCGAATGTCCCGGAACGAAGGAGCGGCCATGCGAAGCGGATTCCTGGTGCTGTTGGTGTGGACCAGCCTGTTGGTGGCTCCTCTGGCGGCGGCCGACCCCGGCGCCACCGCGGTGGACCCGGCATCCCCGGAAGAAACCACGATCCTGGCACCGGCGCTCGCGGACGTGACGGCCCAGCTCGGCAAGCCGGTACGTCTCGACGTGCGCAGCCTCAAGGCTGCCGACGGCTGGGCCTTTCTGTGGTCTGCCATGCAGGAACCCGACGGCAACCCCATCGACTACACCGGCACCCCCTTTGCCGAAGCCTCCGCCAATGGCGTGCTGTCGAAGAAATACGTAGCGCTGCTGCATCAGGACGAGCAGGGCTGGACGCTCGTCGACAAGCGGGTCGGCCCGAGCGATGTCGCCTGGGCCGGGTGGAGTGCGCAGTACGGCGCGCCCGCGGCGATCTTCGATATCCCGGTCTACTAGCCGCGGCGCGGGCCAAAACCGCATGTCCCGCCCGATCCAACGTGTGATCCTGGTCGGGCTGGGCGAAGCTGTCCGCAGCGGCCCGTATCGTGGGGTGTCGTGAAGTACCCCAGGCCGGATATCCGTGATGCGCTGACGCGGCGGCGCGCGCTCACGATGTTGGGTCTGACGGTGCCCGCTGTTGCTGCGGCCTGCACGACCGTCGGCCCGAATGCGCCGCAAGATGCCCCGTCACCGGGAGCGGTCCTGACCTTCTTGCCGGATGACAAGGCCAAGGACGTCAACCCGACTGCGCCGGTCAGCGTGACCGTGGCCAACGGGTGGTTCCAGGACGTGAAGTTGGTCAACGCCGACGGCAAGGTCGTCGCCGGAGCTCTCAGCCGCGACCAGACGAGGTTCCGCACCACCGAGCCCTTGGGGTTCGACGTCACGTACTCCTGGAAGGGTTCGGCGGTAGGTCTGGACGGTAAGGCCGTCGCCGTGTCCGGCTCGTTCACCACTCTGGTGCCGACGGCGAAGGTCAACGGTCAGTTCCAGCTCGCCGATGGGCAGACGGTGGGGATCGCGGCTCCGGTGATCATCCAGTTCGACGCGCACATCGCCGACAAGGCCGCGGCGGAGAAGTCGCTGAGCATCACGTGCGATCCGCCCACCGAAGGTGGTTGGGCCTGGCTGCCCGATGAGCAGCAGGGCTCCCGGGTGCATTGGCGATCACGTGAGTACTTCAAGGCCGGCACCAAGGTGGCGGTTAAGGCCAATCTCTATGGAATTCCCCTGGGGGACGGGGCATTTGGCAATGAGGACATGTCCCTGGACTTCAGCGTGGGGCGCCGCCAGATTGTCTACGCCGATGCGCCGAGTCACCGCATTCGGGTGACCACCGACGCGGGCACCATCTTGGACCTGCCGTGCAGCTATGGCGAGGCGGACCTGCCGCGCAACGTCACCCGCAGCGGGATTCACGTCGTCACCGAGAAGTACGAGGATTTCTGGATGTCCAACCCGGCAGCCGGGTACACCAACGTTCACGAGCGTTTCGCGGTCCGGATCTCCAACAATGGCGAGTTCATTCACGCCAACCCCAATACCGTTGGCCAGCAGGGCAGCACCAATGTCACGAACGGTTGTATCAACTTGTCGCTGGGGGATGCCGAGTCGTACTTCCGCACCGCCATCTATGGCGATCCCGTTGAGGTGACCGGTACTTCGATCGAGCTGTCGTACGCCGACGGCGATCTGTGGGACTGGGTGGTGGACTGGCCGACCTGGCAATCGATGTCGGCGCTGCCCCCGAACCCCAAGGAACGGGCGATCACGACCACGCCGTCTACCTCGTCCATCCCGACCACCGTTCCGCTCACGCCGTCGGGCGCGCCGACACTCTCCGGGACGCCCACATCAGCCCCGTTGACCCCGTCCGGAGCGCCGTCATTGTCCGGTACGCCGACGACCACGCCCCGCTAGTCGCTCGGATCTGTTTGTCGAAGAAGAGGATTGGCGCTCTGCGTGTTCAGTCGCGTGTCGCCCTGCGGGTAGAGGAGGCCTGATCCCGCGGTTTGACGACGATCTGGTCCAGGTTGACGTGCGATGGCCGCGACGCCACAAACGCGATGATCTCGGCGATGTCCTCGGCAATCAGCGGAGTGATGCCCCGGTAGACGGCATCGGCCCGGTCCTGGTCGCCGTCGAAACGCACCACCGAGAATTCGGTTTCCACCGCACCCGGAGCGACCTCGGTGAGCCGCACCGGCTTTCCCAGTAGCTCACCGCGCAGTGTGCGGTGCAGCGCGGCCTGCGCGTGCTTGGCCGAGGTGTATCCGCTGCCGCCGTCGTACACGTCCAGCGCGGCGATGGAGGTGACGGTGACGATAAGTCCGTCGCCGGAAGCGATCAGTTTGGGCAGCAGGGCGCGAGTCACCTGGAGGGTGCCCACCACATTGGTCTCCCACATCCAGCGCCAGTGCTCCAGATCCGCTTCCAGTACCGGCTCCAGGCCCCACGCACCGCCGGCGTTGTTGACCAGGACATCCACTCGATCCAGGCTCTGCGCAAGGGCGGCAACCGAATCGGCGTCGGTGACATCGAGCACAACCGCGGTGCCCCCGATTTCCCCGGCCAGTGCGCTGATGCGGTCCTCGCGTCGCGCCGCAACCACAACATGAAATCCAAGGGCTGCAAGTGATTTCGCGGTTGCTGCACCGATTCCGGAGCTGGCGCCGGTAACGACCGCGACCCGGCCGTCGAACGTGGGATTGGTCATGGACGCCACTGTAGTCAGGGAGCGGCAATGGGCCGCTAGTAGGACATTGCCTCGTAGGGATGCTAAATTGCGCCTGTGTCCATCAAGCGCGCCGCCGAACCCCGGGTCACTTTCGTGATCGCGGGTATTGGTTCTCGGCTGCCGCTGGCTCGCGAGCTGTGTTGTCGCTGCGTCTGTCGCTGCGCCTAGTTTCTGCACGTCTTTCTTGACGTCCCGGGTGCGGTATCGCCCCAGTTCACAACACCATTAGCCATCAGTAGCCCGCGTTTCAGTCTTCGTCTGAACCCGGCCCCCGCCAAAGGACCCTTCTCATGACTTCTCCGGTTCGCCGACCAGTTTCCCGCCACCAGATTCACCCGCCCGCCCTGTACATCGGCGATAGCGCCGCGTCCTCTGTGTTCCGTGCCGCACGTGTGCGCGGACCCGTGGCTCGCGACGCGATTGCCCAGGTCACAGGCCTTTCCATTGCTACCGTCAACCGGCAGGTGACGGCGCTGCTCGACGCCGGGCTGCTGCGTGAACGTGCCGATCTGGCGGTCTCCGGCGCCATCGGCCGTCCCCGGGTGCCGGTGGAGCTCAACCATGAACCCTTCTTGACCCTCGGCATTCACATCGGTGCCCGCGCCACCAGCATCGTGGCCACCGACCTGTTCGGCCGGACCCTGGATGTGGTGGAAACCCCCACGCCAAACGGCCCGCAGGGCGCCGCGCTGGCTTCGCTGGCCGGCAGTGCGCAGCGGTACTTGGCCCGCTGGCACCGGCGTCGCCCGCTGTGGATCGGGGTGGCCACGGGTGGTGTGGTCGACGGACCGGCCGGAACGGTGGATCACCCGCGTCTGGGCTGGACCGAGGCTCCCGTTGGCCGGGTCTTCGCCGACACGCTGGGGCTGCCGGTCTCGGTGGCCTCGCATGTGGATGCGATGGCTGGCGCAGAGCTGCTGCTGGGGCTGCGGCGTTTCGCGGCCCGTTCCCTGACGAGTCTGTACGTATATGCCCGTGAGACAGTTGGTTTCGCGCTGGCCATCGACGGCCGGGTGCACAGCCCGTCCAGCGGTCCGGGCACTATCGCGGCGCTGCCGGTTGATTCCGAATTGCTCGGTGGCACCGGCAAGTTGGAGACCACCGTGAGTGACGAGGCAGTGCTGGCGGCCGCGCGCAGGCTACGTATCGTGCCGGCAGGTGACGGCGTGTCGGTGAGCGCGGTATACAAAGCCGCGCGTGGCGGCAATGACTCTGCGCAGCAACTGCTTTCCGAGCGTGGCCGGGTGCTGGGGCAGTCGGTGGCGTTACTGCGCGACATCCTGAACCCAGACGAGGTGATCGTCGGTGGGCAGGCCTTCACCGAATACCCCGAGGTGATGAACGACGTCGAGACGGCGTTCCTGGATCGATCGACGTTGTCCAAGCGCGATATTCGGGTGACGGCGTTCGGTAACCGGGTTCAGGAAGCGGGTGCCGGTGTGGTGTCCCTGGGGGGATTGTTCGCCGATCCGCTGGGCGCCATGCGACGGGCATCGGCCCGGCGCTCGGAGACCTCCGCACTGGCCTAGGGCTCGTCATGCGCCGAGAGTGAGGCTATGGCGGGAATTCCCGCGGTTTTCCGCCATAGCCTCACCGAGGCGATGTGATTGCTGGCGATTTGGCCGCGAATCTACGACTCGGGGCCAAAAAGTGATAGGCATGTGCGCATGACGCATATCCACCACGTGTCCTCTGCGAAGGTGCCGATGGCGTATGCCTTCGACTACATCAGTGATGCGCACCATCTGGCGGCCTGGATGTTCGGAATCGAGCACGTTCGTTTTGTGAACGACGTGCCGCGGGGGCTCGGGGCGAAATACGACATCGCCATCAACCTCGGCGCCACGCTCCGGTCGACGATCGAGGTGACGGGCTGGGACCCCGACACCTTGTTCACCACCGAGTCGCGTTCCGGGATTGACAACCAGATCGAATGCCGGTTCCGGCCGATATCCGATGACGAAACCGAGCTGGAGATCAACATCGACTACCGGCTGCCGGGCGGGCTCGCCGGGCGGGCGCTGGGCAAGGTCATCTCACCGTTCATCTCGCTGGCCATCACGCATTCGGATGAGAAGTTGCGCAAGATCCTCGAAGAGGGATACCGGCAGAAGATCGCCGCACGCTGAGGCTCAAGCCGCTGGTAGGAGTGCTGCGCACCGATGGCTTGTGCGCTAGTGACAAGATGGCAGTGTGCTTAGTGGCGATGAGTTCGCGCGCCGGGCGGTTTCGGCGCTGAAGCCGCGCCGCATCGCCGTCCTATCCGTACACACCTCGCCACTGGCTCAGCCGGGCACCGGCGATGCCGGTGGCATGAACGTCTACGTGCTGCAAACGGCCCTTCAACTGGCTCGCCGGGGTGTCGCCGTCGACATCTTCACCCGTGCCACCGCGTCCTCCGATGAGCCGGTGGTGTCCGTCGCCGATGGGGTGACCGTGCGCAATATCGTCGCGGGGCCGTTCGAGGGCCTGGACAAGTACGACCTGCCCACCCAGCTGTGCGCATTCACCGCCGGGGTGTTGCGCGCCGAGGCGGTCCACGAGCCGGGCTACTACAACTTGGTTCACTCGCACTACTGGCTTTCCGGTCAGGCGGGCTGGCTGGCCCGGGACCGATGGGGCGTTCCGCTGGTTCACACCGCGCATACGCTCGCCGCGGTGAAGAATCGGACGCTCGCCGAAGGAGACCGTCCGGAGCCCGCGTTGCGTGCGGTGGGGGAGCAGCAGGTGGTGGATGAGGCCGACCGGCTCATCGTCAACACCAAAGATGAAGCAGAGCAGCTGGTTTCGATACATGCCGCAGACCCCGGCCGCATCGATATCGTGCATCCGGGTGTCGATTTGGACGTGTTCACGCCCGGAGACAAGTCGGCCGCGCGTGCCGAGCTCGGCCTGCGAGCCGATGAACAGATCGTCGCCTTCGTCGGAAGAATTCAGCCGCTCAAGGCTCCCGACCTGCTGGTACGTGCGGCCCAGCAGCTGCCAGGGGTGCGAGTTCTCATCGTCGGTGGGCCATCCGGTAGCGGTCTCGACGAGCCCACGGCGTTGCAGGATCTCGCCGTGGATCTCGGCATCGCGGACCGTGTCACCTTTCTACCGCCGCAGTCACGAGAGCGGCTTGCCCAGGTATATCGGGCAGCCGATATCGTTGCGGTGCCCAGCTATTCGGAATCATTTGGCCTCGTGGCGATCGAGGCTCAAGCGTGTGGCACCCCGGTGGTGGCGGCCGACGTGGGAGGCCTTCCGGTAGCTGTCGCGGATCAACGTACCGGTCTTCTGGTCCCGACGCATTGCACCCAGGACTGGGCGGATGCCATCGGGAACTTGTTGGCGCGTAACGGTTCCGAGCTCAGCCAGGCGGCCGCGGCGCACGCCGCGGGCTTCTCCTGGTCCAGCACCGCTGAGGCCCTGCTGGCCAGCTACAGCCGCGCCATCGCTGATTACCGTGCACCACAAAGGCCCGCGACGCCGCGTGCGCCGCGTGCGCGATTCCGGTCGCGCCGGCTGTCCGGTTTGCGGCGATGACCACCGCGGGGGAGGCCTACGCCACCATTGTGCGGACGCTGGTGGACCGGGAGGTCACCTTTACCGAGCACCACGGGCCGGACGGCAAACCGGCGCTGATCGTGGAGCTGCCGGGCGAACGCAAGCAGAAGATCACCACGATGCTCAGCCCGGGCGAGCATGCCGTGCGCGTCGAGGTGTTCGTTTGTCGCCGACCCGACGAGAACACCGAGGGTGTTTACCGCTACCTGCTCAAACGCAACCGCCGCTTGTACGCCGTCGCGTACACGATCGACAACATGGGCGACATCTACCTGGTGGGCCGCCTGCCGCTGCCCGCCGTTACCCCGGACGAGATCGACAGGTTGCTCGGACAGGTGCTGGAAGCCGTGGACAACGACTTCAACATCTTGCTGGAGCTGGGATTCAAGACGTCCATTCAGAAGGAATGGGCGTGGCGTACTTCGCGGGGCGAGTCGTTGAAGAACCTTGAGGCCTTCGAGCATCTCATCGAGGATTGACCGGCGCCGGGCAGTACAGGCCCGAAGACACAAGGACCATCAGCACGGACTAGACGCGGCGTGCAAGACTGTCCGGCGTGACGTTTCGTAGCCCTCTGCCCGACGTTTCCATTCCCGACTGCTCGGTCTACGAGTACGTATTCGGAGATACCGGCGTAGACGACAGTCGTGTCGCGCTGATCGACGGGCTTTCCGGTGCGCAGACCACCTTCGGCGAGCTGCGGTCGCAGGTCGACGCCACGGCGGCGGGTCTGGCCGCCCGCGGGTTCGGCCTCGGCGATGTCGCAGCGGTCTTCCTGCCGAACTGCTCGACGTTCGCGGTGGTGCTGCACGGCATCTTGCGTGCGGGCGGTACCGCCAGCACCGTGAACGTGTTGTACACCGCCGAGGAACTGGCCAAGCAGCTCATCGATTCCAAGGCGCAGCTCGTTTTCACGGTCTCGCCGCTGCTGTCGCGCGCGCTGGAGGCCGCGGAGATCGCGGGCATCGATGCTGCCAATGTGATCACCATCGACCCCGTCGAGGGGCGTCGCTCGCTGGCCGACATCGTGCGGCCCGATCTGGCGCCGCCGGAGGTTTCCTTCGACCCGGCAACGCATTTGGCAGTGCTGCCGTATTCCTCGGGAACCACCGGCAAGGCCAAGGGCGTCATGCTCACCCACTACAACCTGGTCGCCAACATCGCGCAGGCCAAACACCTGTACGGAGTGGAGCAAGGCGACCGGGTGCTGGCCGTCCTTCCGTTCTTCCACATCTACGGCTTGGTCGTACTGCTCAACGTGCAGCTCAAGCTGGGCGCCGAGCTGGTGATCCTGCCGCGCTTCGAGCTCGATACCTTCCTGGGTTCCATCGCCAACTACCGCGTGGACCACGTCTTCGTGGCGCCGCCGGTGGCGGTGGTGCTGGCCAAGCATCCGGATGTCGACAAGCACGACGTCTCCTGCTTGCGATCGGTGTTCTCCGGCGCCGCTCCGTTGGACGAACAGCTGGGCAATGCCGTTGCCGCACGCCTCAATTGCCGCGTCAGCCAGGGTTATGGCATGACCGAGTTGAGCCCCGTTAGCCACCTCATCCCACCGGGCCGGCCCGACATTCCGCTGAACTCGGTGGGTATTCCGGTCCCGAACACCGAGAACAAGCTCATCGACACCGAGACCGGTGCGGAGATCGATGTACCGGCCGAAGGCGAGAGTGCCCCCGGCGAGCTGCTGGTACGGGGCCCCAATGTGATGGCCGGTTACCTCGGCAACGAGGAGGCCACCGCGGCCACGATCGAGCCTGACGGATTCCTGCACACCGGAGATATCGCTGTCGTGCGTGCCGACGGAGTGGTGACGATCGTCGACCGGCTCAAGGAGCTCATCAAGTACAAGGGCTACCAGGTGCCGCCCGCGGAATTGGAGGCGCTGCTGCTGTCCCACCCGGGTATCGGCGACGCCGCCGTGATCGGCGTTCCCGACCCGTCCAGTGGCGAGATTCCCAAAGCCTTTGTGGTGCGCACCGATTCCGACCTCACCGATGAGGCCGTTATGGCCTTCGTCGAGCAGAAAGTGGCTCCGCACAAGCGGATTCGGCAGGTGGAGTTCATCGACGCGATCCCCAAGAGCGCGGCGGGCAAGATCCTGCGCAAGGACCTGCGCGCGCGTATCTGACCTGCGAAATCCGCTGGCGGATTCTCAGACCCGAGTGGCACCCTGGAGCGCATGGGCCATGTGTACGAGGAGATCGACGACAAGCTCGCTCGATGGCTGACCGAGCAGCCGGTGTTCTTCGTGGGCACCGCACCCTCCGGCCCGGACGGGCATGTCAACGTCTCCCCCAAGGGCATGGCCGGGACCTTCGCGGTGCTCGGTCCACACCGGGTGGGCTACCTGGACTACTTCGGCAGCGGTGCGGAGACCATCGCGCACGTGCGGGACAACGGGCGCATCGTGCTCATGTTCTGCTCGTTCGACAAGCGCTGCCGCATCATCAGGCTCCATGGCACCGCGCGTGTGGTGCAGTTCAACGAGCCTGAGTACCCGGAACTTCGCAGCCACTTCACCCAGGAGCTCGAAAAGGGTGCGCGTTCAATCATTTTGGTTGATGTCACCCGGGTGGCCGATTCGTGCGGTTATTCGGTTCCGCTGATGGACTTCGTGGGACATCGCGACGTGTACGAGAAGCACATCGAGAAGGTGCCCGAGGAGAAGATGACTCTGGATAGTGCGCTGGAGAAGAACGGCAGCTCGATCGATGGCCTGACTGCCCTGCGGTAGCCTGCACGCGGTACGACTAACCCGACATTAATCTCGCCGGACTCTTGACAAGCAGTCGGGCGTGACAGACGCTTAGTTTACGTTTACGAGTGATGCGTAAGCGATAAGCGAAGGGTGATGCCAATGACGGCACCCGACGCGGGAGCCTACCCGCGCCGACGTCCAAAGGTCAGCTACGGGGCCAGCGCAGTGGTGACGGGCGCGGGCAGCGGGATCGGCCGAGCATTCGCAGAGGCCATCGTGGCCCGCGGCGGCCGGGTGGTGTGCGCCGATATCAACCTGGCCCGCGCGCGAGAGACTGCCGACCAGCTCGGACGGGTCAGCGCGCACCCGGTCGCGTGTGATGTCAGCTCGTACGACGAGATCGTCAAGCTGGCCGATGTCGCTACCGACTGGCTGGGACACACCCCGGATCTGGTGATCAACAATGCGGGGATTGGAACCGGCGGTAAACCCATCGGTGAGGTGTCGATGGACGATTGGAACGCCACCATCGGCATCAACATGTGGGGAATGATCTACGGCTGCCAGGTCTTCACGCCGCTGCTGCGGGAACAGGGATTCGGCGGCATCATCAACGTATCGTCGGCCGCCAGCTTCGCGGCCGCGCCACTGATGGGTCCCTATAACGTCAGCAAGGCCGCCGTGCTCGCGCTGTCGGAGACGCTGCGTGCCGAGCTGGCCGGTAGCGGGGTGCGCGTGACCGTGCTGTGCCCCACGGCGGTCAAAACCAACATCCTGGATGGCGCGCGTATCCCCGGGCCACTGAGCAACCTCGCGAGCACCGCATTCAAATGGGTTGGGGTGTCGCCGGAATGGATCGCGAAGACCACCCTCAACGCACACGACCGGGGGCGGCTCTATGTGGTGCCGCAGCCCGATGCCAAACTCATCTGGGCCATGAAACGACATGCTCCCGTGCCCTATTCGTGGGGCGCTGGAATCATCTCGCGACTGGGCCGATTGCTTCCCGAGGACACCGATCCGCGTGAGTTATGGGATACCGCCTACGAACAGGAGTCCCCGGTCAAGGTGGTGCGGTGATGCCCGGCCCGGTGCTGCCGGTCGTCGTGGTAGGCGCCGGATACACCGGTTTGGGCACTGCGGTGGGCCTGCAGGAGGCAGGGATCACCGGCTTCACCGTGCTTGACCGCGCCCGGCCGGAACCGGGGAGCTGGCGTGACGACACCATTGCCCTGTTCGGGCTGGGCCCCCATGTGACGTTCGGCAGCGAGGTCACCCGCATTGAACTCGACGATGACGTATGGATTGTGGATTTAGAAGGGGGACAACGCGTCACTGCACATACGGTGGTGCTGGCCACCGGGTCGGTGGGCGGTAGTCCGGACATCCCGGGACTCGACGGATATACCGGAAAGGTCCTCGATGCCGCCGAGGTCGGTGACGGTGCGGGGCTCGCTGGGCTGCGCGTCGCGGTGGTGGGCAACAGTGCCGCCGCCTCGTCGATTCTGCCGGTAGTGGTGCGAAATGCCGCCACTGTCAAACTTTTTCAGAGCTCACCCGATTGGATACTGCCCCGGCCGAGTGGCCGGATCGGGCAACTTCTGGACCGCACGCTGCGCGACGAGACGCGCCAGGCCTGGTTCTCGGGTAGACGGCCCAAATCGCGCGGACTGCTCGAAGTGGTGGCCCAGCGCAACCTGCGCCGGCGCGTGCCGGACCCCTGGATTCGGCGTCAGCTGACGCCGTTAAGGCTCACCGGTCGCCCCAACGTCGTGGTGACCGATGAGTTCCTTACCGCCTTGCAGGCGCGCAACTGCAAGCTGGTTACCTGGCCGATTGCCCGGTTTAGCAGCGGGGGCATCCGCACCGCCGAAGGTATCGACCACCAGTGCGATGCGGTGATTTTCGCGTCCAACCCGGATGCGGGCTCGAGCACCGAGAGGGTGTCGGTGGTGGGGGCGCGGCGTCGGAAGCTGAAGCAGGCGGGCAGCATCCCGACCACGGTGGCCGGTTTCCCGAACTTGTTCATCGCCGATCCGCCGACGACCGAACCGAGTCGCGACAGTGCTCGCAAGACGCAGGCACGGATCAACGCGGTAGTCGGCGGGGTGTCGCTGGCATTGCGCTCGCTGGACGCGACCGGAACCGTGGTTGTCGAGGCCTCACGGCGCACCAAAGCCGCCGCAGCGCTCACCGCCATTGGATTGCGGCCAGTGCTGTCCCGGGCCCGCCTGGACAAAACGGGTAAGCCGGGCGTGCTGCTGGCGCGGCAGATCGTCTCGACCATCATGGCGATCGGCGGATCGATGCCCCGCGGTACCGAGGTGGCTCGATTGAGAGATCCGCTACGGGGAGAATGGGTTCGGGCGGGCGCGGCGCTCAGCGCCGATGATCCCGGTCCGGTCATCTTGTACGTCCACGGCAGCGGCTACGTCATCTGCTCGGCGAAAACTCACCGTTCGATGGTCGCCCGCCTTTCGGAGGCAACGGGGCTGCCGGCCTTCACCGTCGACTACCGGCTGGCACCCGAACATCTCTTCCCGGCCGCTGCCGACGATGTTCGGGCCGCCTATGACTGGTTACTGGAGCGTGGCCACGCTGCCCAGGACATTGTGGTCGCCGGTGATTCGGCGGGTGGCCATCTCGCGGTGGACCTGCTCATCGAGAATCATCGGCTGGGTATACCCCAGCCGGGCGCGATGGCATTGTTCTCGCCCCTGCTGGACCTGACGCTCGGTCTGGCCGCCGAACGCGAAAAGGTGCAGCCCGACCCGGTCATCACCGCGGCGGCCGCCAAACATCTGGTGGACAAATACACCCGCGCTGAGCCCGCGGATTCGCCACGCCTACGCCTGAGCTTTCCGCCCGGTATCGCATTGCCGCCCATTCTTATTCAGGCTGGCGGAGTCGAGTTCCTGGCCGCCGACGCGCAGCAGCTGGCACACATGATCGAGCGGGCCGGCGGGCAGTGCGATCTGCAGGTCTGGCCCGGCCAGATCCATGTTTTCCAGGCGTTGCCCCGGTTGATTCCGGAGGCCAACCCGGCGCTGAGCGAGGCCGCCCGATTCATCACCGGGGTGCTGACCCATCGGCCGTCACGCACGGCCCGGACCGCGTAGGAAGGACGAGAGATGGCCATTGTTCTGGAAGACATGCTGCAGACCATCAAGGACAAACAGTGGGCCCTGGCCGATGTGGACTGGGACGCACCCGGTGCCGAGCAGATCACCGATGAGCAGCGGCCCAAGCTGAAGGCCTTCATGGCCGACCTGGTCTGGATCGAGAACATCGGTGCGCGAGGCTTTTCGGCGTTGGCCAAGAAGGCCCCCAACGAGACGCTCGCGGAGATCTATCGGTACTTCCATGCCGAAGAGCAAAAGCACGCGAATGCCGAGCTGGCATTGATGCGGCGCTGGGGCATGCTCGAGCAGGATGAAGTGCCCGTCCCCAATGTGAACGTGCGCTTGGCCATTGAATGGCTGGACCGCTACTCGGACGGGCTGTCGCTGACCGTGCTGGGCACCATCATCCCGTTACTGGAAGTGGCCCTGGACGGCGCGCTGCTGAAATTCCTGCTGGAGGAGGTCAACGACCCGATCTGCCACCAGGCCTTCCGGCATATCAATTCCGACGAATCACGCCATCTGGCAGTCGATTTCCATGTGTTGGACATGATGGGCCAGGGCAACCTGCGCCGTGTCGTCATCGAGAATGTCGCTACCGTGCTCAACCCGTCGCTGCTGATGGGTCTGCTCTTGGGGCTCGGCACCGGGATCCCGCTCATCAACCGGATCAAGGGCAATCTGATTGGCATGGGCCTGCGTGAGCAGCGCCTGTACGACGCGATGGAGCGGTTCGTCAACGTCGGCAGCCGTGGCAAGGGCACACGACTGCTGGTGTACCAGGTACTGCGGCTTGGTGCGGCGATGATCACCAATGCGCAGAACCCTCTGCACGGCCCGTATCACGCGGTAGCCAACACCATGGTCAAGCTGTCCGACTATTACCCCAAGCGCTGGCTTGCCGAACAGCCGAGCTGGTCCAAGGAACTCACCTACGAGGTCAGTGCATGAGTGACCAACCTGATCACTATGTCGCCGTCATCGGTGCCGGGCTGGCCGGATTCGGTATCGGGTTGGAGCTGCGCCGGCGAGGTATCGACGACTTCGTCATCTACGAGCGCATGGACGGCGTCGGTGGTACCTGGCGTCAGAACGTCTACCCCGGTATCGGAGTGGATATTCCGGCACAGGCCTACCAGTTTCGCCATGCTCTGAACCCCGAGTGGACCAGGTTCTACGCCAAGGGCGGGGAGGTGCTCAGCTATATCGAGCGGCTGTACCGCGAGAACGACGTGCAGCGATTCGTCAGATTCGGCAGTGACGTGGGCGCGCGTACCTGGGACGAGGACGCGAAGTTGTGGCGGCTTCGGGTCAATGGGCAGGAGGTGACGGCCAGATTCATCGTCGTCGCGGCGGGCCCATTTCCCGAGCCCAAACCGGCAGAACTGAAGGGGCTTGACGACTTCCGCGGCACCGTCCTGCGTTCGGCGGCCTGGGACCACAGCGTGGATCTGAAGGGCAAGCGTGTCGCCATCATCGGCACCGGGGCCAGTGCTGTGCAGATCATTCCCGAGATCGCACGTGAAGTCGGCCATCTCGACGTCTATCAGCGGACGCCGATCTGGGTTTTCCCCAAGATCGACCCGAGCATGCCGGCACCGGTGCGGGCACTGTTCCGCCGGATACCGAGGACTCAGCGCTTGCTGCAGGAGGGCCTGGAATTCATCGTGGGCGGTGCGCTTGTCTACGGGGTGCTCAATGCCGGTCGCCTGGGCAACACCCCAGGGGCGCTGCGTTGGCTGCTCGGTAATGTCTCGTACCGGCTGCAGGTGCCCGATAAGGAGTTACGGGCCAAGCTGACCCCCGACTACGACTTCGGGTGCAAGCGCCCTGCTACCTCCAACACCTATCTGCCGACCTTCAACCGGGCGAACGTTGAGCTGGTTACCGATCCGATCGACACCATCACCGCCGACGGTGTTCGTACCGCCGCGGGCGTGGAGCGAGAGATCGACGCCTTGATCCTCGCCACCGGATTCCGGTTGTTCTTCGACCCGCAGGTGTATCGGGACCGGCCGGTGAGCGGCCGGGGCGGCTTCGATCTCGCCGACTTCTATCAGAACCACCCACCGCAGAGCTATCACGGCTTCTCCATACCGGGATTGCCCAACAGTTTCAACGTCTTTGGGCAATATGGTTGGACCGGTGGCACCTACCACAGCGTGGTCGACACCGCCGCCATCCATATCGGGCGGGTCATCGGCGAGGCTCAACGGCTTGGGGCCACCGATGTCGAGGTGCGTGCTGACGCGGCCGACGCGTGGACCAGGGATGCGCGGTCGCGCTACACCTACTCGCTGTTCCAGACCGGTAACTGCACCACTGCCAACAGCTACTACTTCGACCACAACGGCGAATCCGCGTACATCAGGCCCCAGACGACGCAGTCCGCACGCCGCTCGTCGCAGGCGTTCCCGCTCGATGACTATGCCTTCGCGGGCCAGGTAGGGCGCGACCGGACGGCCGCGGTGGCGGCAATCGCCGAATAATCGCCGAATAGAGGACACCTCGGGCACGCGGCTGGCGCCGTAACCTGCGGCGATGCCGCGACACGTGGCAATATGACAAGTATCGGGTACTTTCAGTATCGATAACTTTGTGTATCGAATATCTGGCTTGTCAAAGGAGCTTCATGCCCGAGCTGCTGCCCCCGCGTGTTCTCGCGCCTTCGGAGTCCGTGTTCGTCGTCTCGGGTACCACGGTGGCTCAACATTGCTATGGCACGGGCGCACTGGAGGATGTCGCGCTTGAGGGGGCCATCGACGACCTCGTGGGCATGTACCCGTTATTGAGCGGTCGAATCCATGTGTCGCGCAAAGGTTTTGAACTTCGATTCACAGGTCGCGAACGGCCGGCCGTCGTGTTCTGGGATGTCGGCGACGCCGACATCGGGGATTACGTCATGTCCGGGAACTCGGCGTTACCCGTTGGGCAGGTGTGTGCACTGCACGTCTACCGGTCGGGTGAGAAGTTCCGTGTGACGTTTCTTTTGCATCACGCCATCGCAGATGCCGACGCGGCTCTGGCATACCTGCACGACTTGTGGAGTCTCTACACGGGGAGAACGCGCGCAGGCAACGGCATCAGCGGGTTGATGGGTGCGCATCCCATTCCGGCGAGTTCGGAGACACTGCTGCGTGCGCGTGGCTACACCGAATCGACGTCCCGGCAGTTGATGGACCTTCGCCCCGCATACCGCGGGCCCGAACGGATCTGGACCGCGTTTCGGCCACGTCGTGCCCAACGAGCACGCATTCACCTGTCGGTGGAGCAGACCGATCGGCTCATTGAGGTAGGGCGTACGCATGGGGTCACACTCAACGGGCTCGTCAGCGCTGCGCTGGTGCTCGCCGAACGCGAGATTTCAGGGAAAAGCGAACTACCCGTGGCGGTTTCCTCATTTGTGAATCTGCGCTCCCGGATTGATCCGCCGGTCGCGCCGACGGAGGGCACCAACGTGCTGGGCATTGCCGAGACGATCCTCGAGGTCGGGCGCGGTAGCGACGCGCTTGACCTCGCCCGCCACGTCATGGCGGATATCCGCGAGGGCTTGCGAACCACCCGCATTCACCAAACCGCATTTGTCCGCGGCGATATCCGTCGGGCGCTGGCGTTGGCCAGACGGTACTTCCTGCTGGTGCCGATGGGAGGTTGGGTCCCAACCTTCACCGCCATCCAGATCACCAACTGGGGTCGCGTGTCGGATTTCGCAACACCAGACGGGGTAGATATCAACGATTTTCGTTGCGGCGTCGAGCTCCACGCCGTGAGCGCATTCATCGCGACAAGGGGTGTCGCGATGGTTGAGGGACGCATCTATTTCATCACCAGCTACAACGGGCGCTTGAGTATCGACTTCACCAAGCTCGTGACCGGCAAGAACACTGCGCGGCGAATCGAGCAGATACTGCAGTCCGAGATCGAGAAGTTGATTCCGGTAAAGGTTTTCGACTGAATCGTCAAACACGCATCCCGTGGCCAGTGGTCTCGACGAGTGCAGGAGGTGCCAAAGTGAAGTCGCTCTTTGACTCGTCTGGCTGGGGCCGGGAACAGATGGGATTCACCGATGACGCCGGACTCTTCGAGGTCGCGGCGGCGGCGGTGGGCCTCGCCGCGTCCGCGGGCCTCTCGCCCCGGGCCGTCACCGCGGTGTTTTTCGCCTGCGATACCGGAATGAACGGCGGCGACCCCGTCTACATCCAGCACGTCCAGTTCTTTGAAGCGGCTATCGCCGAGGAGGTCCTCCTGGACATGGTTGTCCAGGAGCTCGACGCCGCACAGCCCGCCCATCGTGATGACCCCGCCGCACGGACGGTGAACAAGTTGTCCGCCGCAATGAGGGTTCCGGAGCCGCCGTCGGCCAGGTGGTCGGGCGCGGTGGTGGCACTTCATGTCGCGAATGCGCTCAACGTGCTGCGCGTCCGCGTGGGGGTGGTACGCGACCCGGTCGCATGCAGATACTCCGTGCATGAACTCATGACCAATGCGTCAGCGGTGGTTCGGGACATGCGCTGCGCCGATCTGAACAGGGGACAGGGTTGATACGTCGGGAGCAGCTGGGCAGCCACATGAGAGACTGGCGCTCATGAGCGGCGAGACCTCCAATCAGGCACACGGAGCCACCCTTATCCTGCTGCGCCACGGTGAGAGCCAGTGGAATGCGAAGAACCTGTTCACCGGCTGGGTCGACGTCGACCTGACCGAAAAGGGCAGGTCAGAGGCCCAGCGCGGTGGTGAGCTGCTGGCTCAGCAGGGACTGCTGCCGGACATTCTGTTCACCTCGCTGCTGCGCCGCGCGATCAACACCGCGCATTTGGCCCTCGACACCGCTGATCGGCTCTGGATCCCGGTGGTGCGGGACTGGCGCCTCAACGAGCGCCACTACGGTGCGCTGCAGGGTCTGGACAAGGCCGAAACCAAGGCCAAGTACGGCGAGGACCAGTTCATGGCCTGGCGCCGCAGCTATGACACCCCGCCGCCGCCCATCGATCGGGGCAGCCACTACAGCCAGGATCAGGATCCTCGCTACGTCGATATCGGCGGTGGACCGCTCACCGAATGCCTGGCCGATGTGGTGGCGCGATTCGTGCCGTACTACGAAGAGGCCATTGTGCCGGAACTCCGTGCGGGTAAGACCGTTCTGGTTGCCGCCCACGGTAATTCGCTGCGGGCCCTGGTGAAGTACCTCGACGGGATCTCGGACGAGGAGATCGTGGGACTGAACATCCCCACGGGTATTCCGTTGCGGTATGACCTTGACGAGAACCTCAAACCGATCACGGCAGGTGGGGTTTACCTGGACCCGGAGGCGGCTGCGGCAGGAGCCGCGGCGGTAGCCAATCAGGGCGCCAAATAGCCTTCCCGGTGAGCCTGACCCACCAAAACTTCGCCAATCGGCGAATATTCGGTGAACTCACGCCTAACACCTGTGCGGGAATGTGTGACTTGCTCGGCATTTAGCCGCACGCTGCTGGGGTGACGTTCACCGAATGCGTACGCTTTTCGCGTGACCGCCTCATCGGGCTCTCTGGTTGTGATCGTGACGATCGCAGCCCTCGCGGCGCTTGCTGCGGGTGCGGTGCTGGGCGCGTGGTACTCGCGCCGCTCCTCGACCCACCGCGCGGCCCGGAAAGGTTCGCAGGTAGCCCAGAGCGGTTTGACCGTTTCCCAGATGCTCGAGCGCATTGTCGCCATCTCACCGACCGGAATTGTCGTCGTCGACAAACACCAGGACGTCGTCCTGGTCAACGCCCGCGCGCGGGAGCTGGGCCTGGTACGCGACCGCCAGCTCGACGAGCAGGCATGGACCGCCGCCCAACGGACGCTGGCCACCGGTGAGGCCGTCGAAGTGGATCTGACCACCAAGCCGAAGGCGCCGGGTCGCGCGGGGTTCTCGCTGCGCGGGCACGTGCGCAGGCTCTCCGATGCCGATCCGCGCTGGGCCGTCATCTATGTCGACGACGACTCCGAGCATGTCCGTATGGAGGCCACCCGCCGCGACTTCGTGGCCAATGTCAGCCATGAGCTCAAGACGCCTGTCGGCGCGATGGGCGTGCTCGCCGAGGCACTACTGGAATCTTCGGACGAACCCGAGACGGTGCAGCATTTCGGTGAGCAGGTTCTCGCGGAGTCCCGTCGCCTGGGCAACATGGTCACCGAACTCATCGCGCTCTCCCGGCTGCAGGGCGCCGAGAAGCTTCCCGATCTGGAGGTCGTCGACGTCGACTTCGTGGTGTCCGAAGCGTTGAGCCGGTCCAAGGTGGCCGCCGAGAACGCCGATATCGCGGTCACCACGGACGCGCCCAGTGGTTTCGAGGTGCGCGGTGACCCCACGCTGCTCATCACCGCGATCAGCAATCTGGTGGCCAACGCCATTGCCTACTCGCCGCACGGATCGCCGGTGTCGATCAGCCGCCGGCGCCGGGGCGACAAGGTCGAGATTGCCGTCACCGACCGTGGCATCGGGATCGCCAAGGAACATCAGGAACGTGTCTTCGAACGGTTCTTCCGGGTGGACAAGGCGCGCTCCCGCGACACCGGCGGCACCGGATTGGGTCTGGCGATCGTCAAGCATGTGGCGGCCAATCACAACGGCGCCATCAAGCTGTGGAGCCAGCCCGGCACCGGGTCGACCTTCACGCTGTCTCTCCCGGTTTATGAGGAAGAGGATGACGTGATCGAAGAATCCGCAGACGGCCCGCAAGCAGATCAACCCACCCCCCGCAAAGACGCGACCAACCAAGCCCCGCCGCACGCACCAACCAGCCGCTTACGCGAGGAGCGTCAAGCGACTACACGAGAGGAACATGTACGTCGATGACCAGTGTCTTGATTGTTGAGGACGAAGACTCGCTGGCCGATCCACTGGCCTTCCTACTGCGCAAGGAGGGCTTCGAGGCGACCATCGTCAACGACGGGCCCTCGGCGCTCGCCGAATTCGAACGCGCTGGTGCCGACATCGTGCTGCTGGACCTGATGCTGCCCGGAATGAGCGGTACCGACGTGTGCAAGCAGCTGCGCGCCAAGTCCAGCGTTCCGGTGATCATGGTGACCGCACGCGACAGCGAGATCGACAAGGTCGTCGGGCTGGAGCTCGGGGCCGACGACTACGTGACCAAGCCGTACTCGGCGCGCGAGCTCATCGCCCGCATTCGCGCCGTGTTGCGCCGCGGATCGGATTCCGAAGAGACCACCGCGGGCGATGGCGTCTTGGAGGCCGGTCCGGTCCGCATGGATGTCGATCGGCACACGGTGTCGGTGAACGGGGAAGCGATCACCCTGCCGCTCAAGGAGTTCGACCTGCTCGAATACCTGATTCGGAACAGCGGGAGGGTGCTTACCCGCGGTCAGTTGATCGACCGCGTGTGGGGTGCCGACTATGTCGGCGACACCAAGACGCTTGACGTACACGTCAAGCGGCTGCGCTCCAAGATCGAGTCGGATCCGGCCAATCCGGTGCATCTGGTGACGGTGCGCGGCCTGGGCTACAAGCTGGAGGGCTGACCGCTCACCGCAGGGGCCATCACGTACGTGTTTAGACTTTGACGGCATCGAGGCGTTCGTAATTGTGGGACGCTCCGGTTTCGGTTCGGTCAGACACGTCGATGGAGCAGCGAGTGGCGCAGGATCCGCCTCGCCGAGGACGCCCCCCGGTGTCCGGGCTTGCCGACAAACGCCGTCAGCAGATCGTCGACGCGGCCTTTTCGGCCTTCACCGAAAACGGCTACGAGCAGACCAGCATGTCCGACATAGCGGGCCGTGCCGGCATGGGACAAGGCACCGTCTACCGATACGTTGACAGCAAGCGCGAGGTTCTCGACCTGGTCTTCGACTATGCCGTGGAACGCCTCGTCGACACCCTGGCGCTCGACGACTTTCTCGAGGTAGTCGGCGGAACCGGCGGCATCGAAGAACGAAACGACATCATCATGGAGGGCGGCCGCCGCCTCTACGCGCTGGTGGATCAGGAGCCTGCGCTGCTCAAACTTCTCACCGTCCAGTCGGCCGCCGCCGACAAGGAGCTCAAGCAGCGAGTCCTCGGTATCCAGTCGATGCTCGACTCCTACGTGCAGCGGGGCCTGGACGGCGGCCGTCGGGCCGGATGGCTGGCCGAGGACGCACAGAACCACGCCGTGCTCGCGCGGCTCTTGCCGGCCCTGGTGCTGCCCGGTTTTCTGCTCGCACAAAGCCGGCATGACAACCCCGGTACCCGAGAACGTTTCGTGAGTACCGCTTCGCAGATCGCCGAAAGCGGCATCTTGCGCGACGGTGTCGTCCTGGAGTCGAGCGCGGGGAGCGGCGCGGCGGAAACCGTTGATTCCGTGCATGTTCCGGTGCCTGTCGCGTCCGATCGCCGCAATGAACTCCTGGATGCGGCGCTCGGCTGCTTCCTGTCCGATGGATATCACGCCGTCGGGGTGAACGAGATCGTCGAGCGACTCGGGGTCAGCCACGGCACGTTCTACAACTACTACCAGAACAAACGCGACTTGCTCGATGCGCTGATGGTTCGTGAGTTCTCGGCCATGGAGCCCGTCCTGTCGCGGCCGGTTGGGCGTCTGGATGCCCGTCAGGACATCGAAAACGCTCTCGCGCAAGGATTTACAAACGCGTTGGAGGCGGTGGCCGAAAGGCTGCCCGCATTGATCTTCGTGTGCACGGAGGCGGCCGGAGTGGATCCGGAGGCACTGCAGTCGATCATTCAGTTCTTCCGCTTCGCCTCGGTGCGCAGCGAGCAGTCCGTGTATTCGATGATCGGTGCCGACCGGATAAACCCGTCGATCGATACCGAGTTCCTCGGCCAGGCATTTGTGTCCTTGCTGGTCGGCGCCGTCACCCTCGTCGTCGATGACGACGGCCGGACTGACCGTATCGATGAGTACGCGCGGGCCATCACGCACTTTTTGCTTTATGGTCTGAATCCAGCGCCCTAGGTCGGTGCGGCAATGAAGGAGCATCCCATCGGCGAACCAGTTGACAACGAGGCCAACGCAACTCGAGCTGGCGTGCCGCTGCGTGCGAAGAGGGCGGCGGCGCTGGGCAAGGTTGTCGCCGGTCACGCCGTCCGCTCGGCGATAACGACGGCGATGAAACCGGTCTCGGCGGACGTCGCGGCCCGGCGGGACGCCGATATTCTGCGGTTCGCCGACGACTTGGTGGCCGTCGCGGGCTCGATGAAGGGCGCCGCGCAAAAACTTGGCCAGCTGCTTTCTGTGGTGGACGTGGGTATCACATCCAAATCTGCCAGAGACGAGTTCACTGCCCGGCTTGCACCCCTGTTCGACAATGCCCCAAGGATTCCCGACGAGACGATGCACGGGGCGCTGGAACGTGAGCTGGGTGAGCTGCGTGCCCGGATCGTGAGCTTCGACCCGGGTGCCATCGCCTCGGCCTCGATCGGCCAGGTGTACCGCGGCCAACTTGACGACGGACGGATGGTCGCGGTCAAGATCCAGTACCCGGATATCGCGTCCAAGGTCCGCGCGGATCTGAAGAATCTGCAGCTGGTCACCAAGCTGGCGGCGAAGAAGATGCCCGCGAGCAACACCCAGGCCATCGTCGCGGAGGTACAGCGGCAGATGATCAAGGAAGTGGATTACCGGGCCGAGCTAGCCCACCACCAGCGGATTTTCGACGCGTTCCAGGGGCATCCGGCATGGCGCATCCCCGAACCGATCGCGCAGTTGTGCACCGAGCACGTCCTGGTGACCGAGTACCTCGACGGTATGGCCTTCGACGGCCTTGCCGAACAGGATCAGCCGGTGCGGAACCTGGTGGGGGAGGCGATCTATCGCTTCTACTGCGGTGAGATGTACCGAACCGGATTCTTCTGCGCGGATCCACATCCCGGCAACATCATGCTGCTTCCCGATGGGCGGGTCGGTTTCGTGGACTTCGGATTGTGCATGGATATGGATTACGAGGACGCCGAGGTGCAGCGCAAGGTGTTTCGGGCGCTGCTCTCCGGGGACGATGACCAGGCGTTCGAGCTTGCGGTGGCCGCGGGATTCCTGGCAGACCCGGAGGCCATGGAGCGAAGCGCCGCCACCGAGTACATCCGCGCGGTCAGTAGCTGGCATCTCGGAGACGGGATCTTGCGGATGACGCCGGATATCGCGCGGCGTTCGGTTGCCGATGCCGTATTGCCCTCGTCCAGGTTCTACGACGGCATCCGTAACCAGCGTCTAGTGGAGACGCATGCGATGGCGCGGCGCACCGAAATGTGTGTGGCCGCACTCCTCGGCAGGCTCGGCGCAGAGGCGCCCTGGTCGGCGATTGCGCGCGAGTATCTCGGCATGGCCGACACCGCCACCCCCATGGGGCAGGCCATAGAAAGCTGGGCTCAGCAGCGATAACAGCCATCTCGGGGTAGGTGGAAATGCCGTCTTGTATTTTTATGAATGGCATGTCAGTCTATAAAACACCTACCCGTGTTCGAGATCACCGAGGAGCGCCGATGACGGCCAACGTGGTGCCGCTACATCCGGAGCGTCTGGAGCTCACTCGCTCCGAGCGAGGCTCTCTGACGGTTCTGTTGCGATTAGGACGGTTGGTCATCCGCCTCTTCGCGTATCCGGTGATTGCACTGTGGGCGCGCTTTCCGCATTTGCCGTGGCCGTACCGAGTCATCGACCTCGCGGCGATCGTGCTGCGGCCCGTTCGGGGAGTGCGTCGTGTCCGGGTGCGACTCACGCACTGCGAAGCCGAGCTCATGTCTGCCGGAGGCGGTTCGTCACACGGCGCCATGCTCTTTCTACATGGCGGGGCATTTGTCGTCGGCGGACTGAACACGCACCGCAGGCTGGTGTCGCGCATTGTCACGAGCGCGGGCGTCACGTCGCTTGCCGTCAACTACCGAAAGCTGCCCGGGCACTCGGTCTCCTCGGCGGTCGAGGACGCACTCGACGGATACCGGTACCTCATCGACATGGGCTACCAGCCTTCGGAGATCGTCATCGCCGGCGATTCCGCGGGTGGATTCCTTGCTCTGGCCGCCAGTCTGATCGCGCAGCGTCGCGGACTGGAATCACCCGGCGCTCTCGTGTGCATTTCACCTCTGGTGCAACGTGACCCGGCAGGCAAGCTGGTGCTGGCCGCGCAATCCAACGACCCGTTGTTCCCGCGGGCGGCGTTGATAGCCATGGAGCGCCTCATGATGTCGGGGGAGACGGCTACCGCCGGGCTCAGGGTCCTCGACAGTTTCGTCGAGGGCGCCACGGCCACGCTGGCTTGCCTACCGCCAACACTTCTTCAGGTGGGCAGTGACGAGATCCTGCGCCCTGACGCCGAATTCGCGGCTGCTCGGCTCGCCGAGGCCGGAGTGCCTGTCGAACTGCAGATATGGAGGAATCAAGTGCACGATTTCCAGATCGCCGCGGATGTGCTCCCCGATGCGCGGGCGGCCGTGGGGGAGATCTCGGCATTCGTCAGAGCTCATGTTGGACGGCCCGCCGCATGAAATTCACCGAGATTCAGATCGACGGCGCCGTCGCGTTGGTCACCGGAGGCGCGCGCGGTATCGGGCTGTCTATCGCACAGCGGCTGGCGCGTGAGGGCGCTCGGGTGGTCATCGCGGACCTCGACGGTGACGCCGCTGTTCTGGCGGCGCGGGAGATTGGTTCGGATGCAAGAGGTTTCGCGCTGGACGTAGGCGAGTCCGATGACTATCGACGTGTTGTCGCCGAGGTCGAGGATACCGTCGGGCCCATCGACATCGTGGTGAACAACGCGGGCATCATGCCAGTGGGGCCGCTGCTGGAAGAGTCCCGGGGAGTGGCCGAGGCGACGATGCGCGTCAACTTCTGGAGCCACTACATCTCCTATCAGGTGCTCGCCCCGCGGATGATCGCGAGGGGCAGAGGACATTTCATCAATGTGACATCGGCGGCGGGAGCCATTCACTCACCGGGCCTGGCCAGTTACGTCGCCTCGAAGCATGCCGCCACCGGGTTCGCGCGCAGCGCCCGCGAGGAGCTGGTCGGTACCGGCGTGACCATCTCGACAGTCATGCCGGCGGCCGTCCGCACCCAGCTCGTTGATGGTATTCCGTTCAAGTGGTGGGAGAAACTGGGCATAATTCCTCCCACCTGGGTGGCACGCGATGCGGTCGGGACCGTGCGCAATCGGCCGGCAGTGGTCGGTTCCCCGCGAGGTACGGTCCTCGCGCTGCGGTTACAGCATCTGATTCCCGAGTGGCTGTGGCTGCTGGGCCGGCGGGTCGTGAATGCGGACAGGACGGTCGGACCCGTAGACCGGAGCGCCCGCAGCGAGTATGACGGCCGGATCGACCGGCAGGTCGAGGCGACGATATGAGTACCCCCGAGCACGAGACCGTCATCATCGGCGCTGGGATCGGCGGGCTCGGCGCCGCCATCGGATTGAAGCGTGCCGGCCTGACCGATTTCGTCATCCTGGAGCGGTCCGCGGGCATCGGTGGCACCTGGTACAACAATCACTATCCTGATGTGGCAGTAGATGTCCCGGGAATCGTGTACCAGTTCTCCTTCGCAAAAAACCCCAACTGGTCCCGCACTTTTCCCAAAGGCCGGGAAGTGCAGCAATACATCGCAAGCCTGGTCGACCAGTACCGCCTCAACGACCACCTGCGGTTGGGCCACGAGGTCATGAAACGGGTATGGGACGAGGACAACCACCTGTGGCACCTCACCCTTGCCGACGGCCGGGTCATCACGTCCAGGTTCGTCATCACCGCGGTCGGCGCATTTGTGGAGCCGAAGGTGCCGGATATCCCGGGTCTGGATTCCTTTGCGGGCAAGGTGATCCAGACACAGAACTGGGACCATGACTTCGATCTGCAGGGTAAGCGGGTGGCGGTGATCGGCACCGGAGCAACCTCGGTTCAGCTCATTCCGCAGATGGCGCGGGTGGCCTCCCACGTGGACGTCTACCAGCGCCGGGCGATCTGGGTTTTCGCCAAGCCCGACTTCCCGATACCGCGTATCGCGCGGTGGGCCTTGAAGTACGTCCCGGGCCTGCAATCCCTGATCCGGGGGATCGCCGCCGCCGCGGTGGAGGTCGGCCTGGTGGCGATCACGGTATACGGCAAGCAGATTGCGCCGATAACCCTCATTCCGAACTGGGCCTGCCGGGCATTTCTGTTCAGCCAGGTCCGCGATCGCGAGCTGCGCAAGAAGCTGACACCTCAGTATGGATTCGGGTGCAAACGCCCGAGTGTCTCGAACATCTACTACCGGACTTTCACCCAGCCCCATGTCGACCTGGTGACCGATCCGATCGCCAAGATCACCCCGACGGGAATCGTCACGGCGGACGGTGCGCACCGCGATATCGACGTCCTGGTTCTGGCCACCGGGTTCGAGATGTCGCAGAGCCCCGAGGTCTATCGTGCCCGCCCCGTCAAGGGGCGCAATGGCTTCGACCTGGCCGACTACTACGAGAACAATCGTGCCAGGGCGTATGAGGGTGTCACCATGCCCCAACTGCCCAACACCTTCATGGTTTTCGGGCCGTTCGCGTGGAGCGGCAGCTCCTGGCACGTGATGGTGGAAAACGCGACGCGCATCGCCGTGCGGGTCATCACCGAGGCACACAAGCGTGGCGCCACCGCCTTCGCGGTAACCGAAGACGCGAACAACCGTTTCTTCGATTTCATTGCGCCCAAGGCGGAATCGACGCTCATGCACGGGCGTGCGTGTGTCAACGCCAACTCCTATTACATCGACCGACATGGCGACTTCTCGTTCCTGCGCCCCACCACGGCGTACCAGTCGACGCGTGCGAGTAAACGCTTTCCGCTCGATGATTTTCGCTTCGACCGATTGCCGGTGGCGGGTGATCGCGCCCCCGTGGCCGAAACCACTGCCGTGCAGGTGAACTAGCCAAGCCTTCGAGAAGGAGACCTGTGTCCATGCCGCTTTTGATGGGTAACGCTGCGATGTCCAATAGGGCGGCCCGTTGAGGGGGAACCAACGTCATCCCGTGACGGCGTCGGAGGGGGTCCGGGCCGGAGGCCCGTCGTTTTCAATGCCGGAATTGTCAGTGAGTAGTCCGTATCGGACATCGAGTGAGGAGTCCTCATGACCACATCAGTTCCCGATCATCACGTCGTCGTGATCGGTGCGGGTATCGGAGGCCTGTGTGCCGGGGTGCGCTTGCAGCAGGCGGGTATCGAGGACTTCGTGATCCTCGACCGGGCCGCTGATCTGGGCGGGACCTGGCGCGACAATGTGTATCCGGGGATCGCCGTCGACATCCCGTCGGTGATCTACCAGTTCCCGTTTTTCCGAAACCCTAAGTGGTCTCGCGTTTTTGCGCCCGGCTCCGAAGTGCAGGCCTACCACCAGCAGGTCGCCGAACGGTTCAATCTGCGGCCGCACTTCCGTTTCGGCGTCGACGTTCGCAACGAGGAGTGGGATGAGGAGAACCACTGGTGGCGGTTGAATCTGGCTGACGGCTCGCTGATCACCGCACGGTTCGTGATCTCGGCGATCGGTCCCTTCTTCGATCCGAAGCAGCCCGGCATCAAGGGGCTCGAGAACTTCACCGGTACCCGGGTGACGCCCGTGCAGTGGCTGCCGGAGCACGACGTGCGGGGCAAACGCGTGGCGGTGATAGGCACCGGGGCGACCGGCGTCCAATTGTGCGGTGCCATCGCCGACGAGACCGAGTCGCTCGTGGTTTTCCAGCGGACACCCGTCTACTGCATCCCCAAACCCGACTTCCGGATCCCGGTGATTGCCCAATGGGCGCTTCGTATCCCCGGATTGTTCTCCGTGATCGAGTGGGGGGCCCTGCTCGGTGGGAGCCTGGGTTTGTGGTTCCTGATTCACACCCCGGGCGCGGTGATGCGGCCGTTGATGCGGTTGTTCGATGCCGCCGGGCGTGCACTGTACGGCGCGTACCTGCGTGCGGTGGTGAAGGACAGGAAGGTCGCGCGGGATCTTCTCCCGTACTTCGGGCCGCTGGGGAACCGGCCGACTCTCAACTCCGCCTTTCCGCGGGTCTTCAACAAGCCGCACTGCTCACTGGTCACCACGCCCATCGCCGAGGTCGTTCCCGCGGGAGTCAAGACCGTGGACGGGACGGTGTATGAGGCCGATTTCTTGATCACGGCAACAGGTTTCGATCTGTTCTCCGAACCCGCCTCCTACAAGCGAGGACGTGTGACCGGCGCCGGTGGCAGTGATCTGGGGGACTTCTTCAACACTCGCGGTATGCAGGCGTACGAGAGTGTCTCGATCACCGGCTTCCCCAACCGCTGGATCATCGTCGGGCCCTACTCCTGGACCGGCAACGGCGGATGGCACGGGCTGGCGGATACCGCCGTCACGCACATCGTCCGGGCCATCTCCCTGGCGGGAGAACGTGGCGCCAGCCGTATGGAAGTGCGCCAGGAGGCACTGGACCGTTTCCACCAACTCATGCTGCGTAACGGGCGGAACCTGAAGTACTACTTCACGGAACTCAATCGAGGTGTGCGGTCGTACTGGAAGAACGCCGACGATGATGTACCGTTGTTGCGGCCGACCACGACCCTGCAGGCCCGCCGGGCGGCGAAGAAGTTCCCGGTGGATGACTACGAGTATGCGCAACAGAGTCAACGTGTCGATTCCATTGCGGTCGTCAATGATTCACAGGTGGTGGTCTGAGGATGGGGTGGCCGATGCTCGCCCCCAAGTATCGGATCCCGATGTCGGCGGACGATTCCGCGTTCGAATCGGCAGCCATCGTGCTGCGCACCTCACACACCTTCGAGGTGCCACGTGGTCAGGTGTGGGCGGCGCTGGACAGTGACCATGCCTGGTCATGGCTGCCCTTCGGGTGCGGTGTGCGCTATGACGAACCGTGCCGGCGAGTGGGCATGGAGCGAGAGATGGGCACCGTGTCGGCACCGTGGCGGTTCCTGTGGATCCAGCGAGAGAGATTCTGGCGGTACGAGGCGCCGCATCGGCTCACCTACTCAGCGGTGGCAGGAACCTGGCCCCTGTTGCAGCTGTGGGCCGAGGACTACGTGCTGACCAGCACTCCGGGCGGCTGCACCGTCGATTGGACGGTGGCGATAACCCCGCGTTTCGTTTCCGGGTTGCCCTTGCGCTGGCTCCAACCCCTTCTGCGGGTGGTCTTCGCGTGGGGTTTCCGTCCGGGTATGCGGTCGCTCATCGCGCTCCTGGAAGGCACGGACATATCCCGGGATGCGGTGTAAGGCTTAGCGGCCCTGCACTCTTCTGTTGGTTTCGACGCGCTCGGCATCCGGCCAAATCGACTTGGCCGCAGGAGAATCACAGAACACCGGCGAATCCTGCCAGTCCATGTCGATGGCGCCCAGGCCGGACTGCTTGTGCACCATGCAGCTTGCGGTGAGCACCTTGCGGGTGTTCAGGTCGACCTCTTCGGCAGTCATCGTCAACGTGATGATGTGGGTGTAGCCGGCGGCGGTGGGCAGGTAGAAATCCAGATCGCGGCTAGAGAACGCACCGCTGTTGACCACGATGTACCCGTCGCCACTGGGATAGACGGCCTGTCCGAACATCTGGACGCGCTCGAAGTGGGTGGTGTTCTTCTCGGCTCGCCAGACGGAAAACCGGGTGTTGACAGCACCATTCATGACCCGGGTAGAGATCGGAATGATCATCTCGTCGCGGCCGTCTCCGTCGATGTCCTGCAGACCGGCCGGTGAGGGGCTTGACGGCTCCAAGAGCTCGTTCACTTCTTGCAGCCTGTTGCCGGCGGCGTCCTTGATGGTTACCCGGGCCGACAGCGGCGGGTAGTCCGGTGCATCCCTGTTGTCGGGGTGCGGACGCCAATATTCCACATCGAAGGTGATCCCGGTGCCGTCGGCCGCAGACAGTCGGCAGTCTGTATGTGCCTTGGGGCTGTCCGGGACGATCGTGGTGGCTCTGCTCGGGCACGGCGGCAGAGCAGCCCGTGCCACGGCCACGGGATGGACCGTCTGCGCCGAAACCATCAGGGCGGCAGCGGCGATACCCGCTCCCAGACCACCTATGCGCCGGGACATTGCCTACTTCTGACCGGGGAGCGTGGGCAGCGGCGGGAGGGCCGGCGCGGGCGCCTTACCGGGTGCGGGTGCCGTCTCGTCGGGAAGCAGCTTCTGGTCGCCGGGGTGCATGATGGTGCCGGTCGAGTTGGCATTCTTGGGGCCGATATCGGTCACCTGCCAGTTGTCGCCATCCTTCTTGACCGTGATCTGCAGAACCAGTGTGGTAGCCCGCGGTTCCGGGTTCTGGACGTTCCGGGTGGTCTGTCGGGTGGTGACCACCACCTGGTAGATGCCGTTCTGCTGGGCAACGGCATCCGCGGCGATGATCTCGCCCTTGGACGTCACCTGGGCCTGCAGCATGATGGCCTTGAGCAGCTTCTCGGCATCGCTGTACTTGTTCTTCAGGGGTTCTGCCGCGTTCTCTTTCACGTTCTTGAAGAAGCCGTCGGGGTCTTCGAAGCTATAGGTGAGCGATTTCATCGCGTACGCCGACGCCGCGTCGGTGGCGGCGGTGCGTTCGGTATCGCCGGCGCGAGTGGCGGCGAGGGCATCGGACAACTTCTGATACTGCCAGCCGCCGAGGACCGCTCCCATGATTCCCAACGCGAGCAGACCGAAGGTGATCCACTTCCAGATATTGGGAGCGCTATCACTTTCGGCCGGATCCGCTTCTTGTTCAACGGCCTTGGCCCGCTTTACCCGCTTGGCTTTCGGTTCCGCGTCAGATTCGGTCTCGGCGGAATCGGTGGTGGACTTGGTCTCCGATTTCGCGAGCTCATCGGGATCTGCGTCATCGAGGGTGAGTGTGCGATCGTCGATGTCGGTCATGATCCGGGCCTTCCTGCTGTTGCCGTTTGTGGTGCCGATGTGGGTTTGGGGACCGGTGGTGTGGCAGCCGGCCGCGTTGGCTGAGCTGATCCTGGCTGCGGTGTGTCGGGCTGTGGCCATTCGGGTACCCCGAGATGGATGCGCAGTCCGCCTTGGTTGTTGAAGGTGGAATTCCAGAAGTCCAGCCAGTGCCCGGCGTCCAGCTTGACATCGCGCAGCGGCGCGACGATGGGTTCGAGGACTGTCGCGAATTCCGACATGGGTTCGGACAGTGCGTTGATGTAGTCGAAGAGCTTTTCGACCAGATCCGTCAGGGGCTTCCCATCGCCCAGGCCTGCTTCGACGACCGGTTCCAGCTTTTCGATCACTTTCACCAGGGACGCCAGGCCGTCGAGGCTACCCGGAATGGTCTTGGCGGACTGCTTCAAGATATCGCCGGCCCGGATCTCACCGAGCCCGTTGGTCAGGGTCGATGTGTTGCCAATGACCTCGGCCAGATAGTGCTTGTCGTCCTTCACCATTTGCGCGAACAGCCTTGCCGTGGTGGCCAACTGATCGATGGTCTTGGTGTTGTCCACGAATCCGGCAGCCACGTTGTTGAGCGTGATTTCCAGGTCGTCGGCGTTCATGGCCTGCATTAGTGCGTTGCCCTTTTGCAGGAGATCACTCACGGTGTAGACCGGCGCTGCCTTCGACGCCGGGATCACGGCGCCGTCGCTGTAGTAGGGGGGCTCGATGCGCGCGGGTTTGAACTCCACGTACTGCTCTCCCGCGGCCGAGAGATTCTGGACGCTCACCTGGCTGTCGACGGGAATGGGGTAGCCGCTGTCGAGGGCCATCGAGATCGCCAATCCCGACGGGGTGGCCTGAATGTTGGTCACCCGGCCGACTTTGATGCCCCGCAGGGTGACCTGCGAGGTGGACATCAGCCCGCCAGAGCTTTCCAGCATGAGCGTCATGTGATTGGTCTTGTTGGTGGAGGCGATGTCTAGGACACCGAAGGCCATGTAGACGGCGCCCACCAGAGAAATGATCGAGAGCACCGCGAGAGTGAGTAGGACATTGAGCCTCATCGCACCAGCCCCATCGTCTGCATGTTCCGGATAACCGAGTCGGCGCGTTCCCCGGGGCTGACTCCCAATGTGCCATCGGGAGTTTGGATATCGGTCACGGTGTACTTGGGACCGCCATCCTTGAAGAACGGGATGATCCTGTCGCGGATGGTTCGGACCATCTTGTCGCCGAGCACCGGGATAGTGGTGTCGGCGGTCGAGGCGCTGTGGATGAATGGCGTGAGATAGGACAGGATCTGCATGAGGTTCGGGTAGTCCAGTATCTGGGCGATCTGCCGTCCGAACTCGGCGCCATTGATGATCAGATCACTAAGACTCAGAACCACTTTGGCCAGTGACGGCAGTTTGGTGGGTCCCTCGGTCAGAAGCCGTCGGTACGTTCCCTTATTGGCTCGGAAGGACTCGCTGACGGCTTGCATATTCGTCAGGATCTTGTTGAGGGTGTCCTGATTGTTGGACAGGTCATTGATGATTCCGGCCAGCGCGCGGTGGATGCGGTCAAGCTCCTCGGGCGGAGGGAAGGAGCTGTTCATGTTCGCCACGGTGGTCTGCATCGTGTTGAGGCTGCCCCCGCCGATGAGGTTTGACATGGACCGCATGAGATCTTCGACGTTGGCCGCCGGCACCGTGTTGGCCAGGGCGATGGTGTCGCCATCCTGAAGATGTGTCGGAGCCGGATCGGTGGGCGAGATCATGGCGATGTAGATGTCGCCGAGCACGGTGGCCTGCCGGAGTTCGGCCTTGACGTTCCGCGGGAACTTCGCACCGCCGTCGATATCTACGTAGACGACGGGGGTTGTGCCTTTGAGCTCCACCCGATCTAACAGGCCCACCTGGACGCCACCCGAGTCGACCTTCGCCCGTCCGGGCAGATTGAGCACACTGGAGAATTCGATCTTGAGGCGGTACGTGTTCTTCGGTATGTACGCGCCGGGCATCGGCATCTTGGTGGGATCCAGTGCCTCCGTGGAGCACGCCGGGACCACCGTGAATGCGGCGGCGAACAGGACGATCAGTACACGTCGAATCATGACAGTGCCGCTCCCATGATCAGATTCGTCAAACCGAGGGTCACGGGGTCCGAGGCGGTGCCCGGTGCACATGCGGCCTGGGAGCCGGGGGTGTTGCGGTCACGCAGGTTCTGGCAGATGGCACTGGCCTGTTCCGGCGAGATGGCCACGCGTGGAGGAACATAGGTGACACCGTGGGTCTTCGTGTTCGGCAGATAGATGTCATCGGCCAGCCAGTTGATCACCGGTGGCAACGTGTTGAAGAAGGTGAGGATGTGCGGGGTGTAGGCGTTGAGGATGTCGCGTATCCAGGGCACCAGCTTGTCGAAGACGTTCTTGTAGAGCCGGCCGGCGGCGCGCTGCACCATGCCGTTCAGCGTCGGAAGGAGCGTCGTGAGGTAGTCGAGGCCGACCGAGAAGTTCTCCGAGATGCCCTCGATCAGGCGTGCGTTATCGGGCAGGGAGGCGACCACACCCGCGAACTCGTTCCAATATTGCAACCAGTTCGATGTGACGATGGCGCTGTTCTCGAATAGCTGCCGGTAGTCGGCGTCGGCCTTGTAGGGATCGCCCACCATCGTGGTGAGGTTGTTCAGCATCTCCTTGAACCCGGGGCCGACGCCGTCGAGCGATCGAGCTGCACCCTTGAGGGTTTTGTTCAGTGCCTGTACGCCAGGCGAGTTCGCCGGGTCCTGGCCAGGCGCTGCTTGCATCAGCGTATCGGCGAGTTCGCCTATGGCGGAGAACGACTCGGTGACGGTCACCGGAGTTCTGGTGTTCTCTGTCGAGATGCATTGATCGCCAGTGAATTTGGGCCCCTCGCTCCATGAGCGGGTGAGTTCGATACTGCGGTTGGTGATCACCGACTGCGAATAGCTGGCTGCGCCCACATCGGCGGGCAGCTCCATGTCTTGTGGAATGTCGAAGTCGACCTCGACATGGTCGGGCTTGTTGGTGACGGCTGTCACGGTGCCGATCTCGACACCGAGAAGCAAGACCTTGTTGCCCTTGTACAAACCGGATCCGTCGCGGAAATTCGCGCAGAGCGCCCGGGTGTCGTCCAGGAACGGGATATGCGCGTTCCCCAGGTACGGCATCACCATGTTCTTGACGGCGGGAAACACAGTGCGCGCACCCAAGATTCCGGCAACCGCCACTACCGCGACAAGTACCACGCCGACGGCGCTCACCAGACCCGCGCGTGCGGCGGGACGCATACCCGCGAGACGGGTCCGAATGCTGCTCACAAATGCTGGCTGTGTCATCAAGGGCCTCAACAGAACCTGAAGAAGTGCGGTAGGCAGACGTCTTGCCCGGGGATCACCCGGTCGTTCTCGTTGATGGTGATGCCGTTGCCGCTGAGCATGGGCAGGACAATCCCCACGAGTTGGCCCCATTGTTCGGCGGCCTTGCCGAGCTTCTCGGGGTATTTGGTGAGGGTGTCGACGATGTCATCGAGGCCGTTGAGCATGGGCTCGTAATCGCGCGCGTACGCCGTGAAGAACCGATTGAAGAGTCGAAAGAGGTCCCTCACCAGGACGAACACCTCGATCAGGTCAGTCGTCGACTTGCTGTATTTGGCACCGAGTTTGGACAGCATGGTGACGATCGTGGCGAGTTGTTCCTTGCCTGTCTTGAAGGCACGCAGATATTCATTGGCGTAGTTCAGCGTGGCGTGAAAGTCCTCGGTGGTGGGCTCAAGTGCTTTGATGAGCGCTTGCGATGACTGAAAGAAGTCGCGTAAACCATTGGGGTACTTGTCGACTGCGTTCGCCACTTCCATCAGGCTGTCGTGGATGACCTTGGCGTCCACCTTCTTCACCACGGGTGTGAACTTCTGGAACAACTCGTTGATCTCGAAGGGGACACTGGTGCGCTCGGGCGGAATGGGTGTGTTGCCCAGCGGCGTGCTGCCTTCCGGGTAGAGGGCCAGATAGTGCCCGCCCAGTGGAGTGAGCATCCGAATGTCGGCACGGGACTCGGATCCGACCGGGACCGAGTGATCCACCGTAAAGACGGCCTTTACCAGTGATTTATCGATACTGACGGTCGATACCTTGCCCACGGAAATCCCGGCGATGCGCACGTCGTCGCCGGCACGCAGCCCTCCGGAAGCTCGCAGATGCAGCGCATAGGTCTTCATGCCGCTGGTGTTGACGAAAGCGACGCCTGTTGCGGCCAGTACCGAGGCGATGACCAGGACCCCGATCAGCCCGTTGCGGCGATTACGCTTGGCTGCCTCGTGCTCGTCGAGGATCGGATTGTTTCGAGCGAAGATCTTCTTGAAGAAGCTCACTTACACACCACCAGATCCTGGTTGGCGAAGGACACTTCACCGATACCGGGCATTTTGACGATCCCGTTCTTGCACTCGAATGCGGTGGGGGGCGCTGTTTTCTCCTCGATCAAGGCGTCACGCATGCCCTGTACCAAGTCTGGTATCAGCGATAGCCCGGCCATGATGGTCGGTGTCCCCGGCGTGGTGCGGCTGGCCACGTCGTACAGGGGCAACTGTGCGCCATCCACCGTGTTCTCGATGTACCGCAGCATGCTGACCGATCTGCGCAGCACCGGCAGCGCGTCCGCGCCTGCTCTGTTGAACTCGTCGGCCTGCTTCTCGAACGGTGTCAGCACATCGTTGAGGTCGTTGATCAAATAGAACAGTTGATCTGAGGTGCCGCCCAGTTCCTTGGAGACATCACCCAGATTCGTGATGATGGCCTGTAGAGCGGCCTGACGATCGACCGAAAGCTTTAGCACGGCATCGATATCCCGCAGGATCGGCCCAATGCCCCGCTGGTCGCCCTGGATGAGCTGCAGGATGTTCTCGGTCAGCCGATTGAACTGGGCGGGGTCAAGTGTTTCGAATATGGGGCGAAAACCATTGAACAGCTTGGCAATATCGAAGGAGGGAATGGTCTGGCCGAGCGGTATGGTGGCTCCTGCCGCCAGCGGTGCGCTCGGTGTCGGCGCTTGCGCGATCTCGACGTACCGCTGACCGACCAGGGACTGGTACCGGATTGCCACCGTGGTGTTCTGGTAGAGCGGGTGATCCGTCAGCACGTTGAACGTGACCCGGGCGTTCTTGCCGTCCAGATGAATCTTTTCGACCTTGCCGACCTGTACGCCGGAGATGCGCACATCGTTGCCGATGATGAGCCCGGAGGCATCGGTGAACAGCGCGTCGAAGCGGCGGACCGGACCGTTTACCGGGGTGCGCAGGGCATTCACGATGATCAGAGTCAGCACCACTGCCACCGCGAGAATCGCGGTGAGGCCCGTCATGAGAAGCGCAATCCGTTTCATCGTTGCCCTCCAGCCGACGGTCCGGGGGCAGGGCCAACAGGGGCGGCCGCGTTGGAAGCCTGCCCCTCAGGCACCATCGGCAATGCCGCGCCGAGCCCGGGGGCGGTGTCCATGATCAGCTGCACGTTCAGGCGAACCTTGCCGTTGTCGACAGGGAATGCGGCAGTGGTGCGATCGAACAGACCGTTGAGCCGGTCGTACGCCGGGGCCAGGCTCCCCAGGAAATAGGTATAGGGGACAGCGAGATCCATGATCGATCGAATCAGCGGAACGAGCCAGTCGTTGTTCGTGTGCAGTCCGTCGCCTGCCACTTTCAGCAGATCCGACAAGGAGTCGAGTGCGGCCGTCGCGCGCTCGGTATTGCCCGGACCCACCATGAAGTTGAGGCTGTCCAGCAATTTATTGGTAGATCCGATCACGGGGACGAAGTCGTTGGTCCCGTCGATCAATGAGGCCATCACATCCAGTGTTTTGGAGAAGGGCACCTTCTGGGTATCCGCGATCATCGCGAACAAGTCCCAGAACGACTTCACCACAGGGCCGGTCAGATCGGCGTGGCGCTCGAACGTCGCGATGATCGCATTGAATTCGCGGGTGTCCAGGATCGCGCCCAGCCGCTGACCCATCCGGAGGAATCCGGTGATGGACGCGGCCTGGACATCGCTGCTGATCTCGAGCACGCCCCCGGGTTTCAGCGGTTCGCCGACGCCGCTGCTGACGAGTTCGACGGCGGCAGTGCCGAAGATGTTCGATGAAGTGAACTGCGCCTTGGTATCTGACGTGAGCGCCTTGGCCTGTCGGCCGTCGAGGATCACGGTCATCCGTTGTTTGTTGTATCCGGTGGTCTGCAGTGACTTGACCTGCCCGATGTTGTAACCGCGGTACTTCACCTCGCCGCCGGGGCCCATGCCCTCGCCGATGGTGTTGGTGATGAGCGTGAGCTCGAATGGTTGCCCGTAGCTGCCGATTCCGGACTGATACAGCGAGTAGCTACCCGCGGCAACCACCAGTGCCAGGGCAAGCCCGCGTAACTTGAGCGCCCCGGGGCCTGCGGCCCGTCCGCTCGGATCTTTATAGATGGCCACCCATTACCCCGATATCTGAATTCCAGGATTGTTGCCCCAGAAGAGCAACGTGAGGAGCATGTCGAAAAGGACGATCGCGACCAGCGAGGCCCGGATGGCGCGACCCGAGGCCATCCCAACGCCCTCGGGACCACCGCCGGCGTAATAGCCCTGATAGCACTGGATCGCGATGATGATGACGACGAACACCACGGCCTTGATCACCGAATAAAGCACGTCTATCGGATGGACGAATGAGTCGAAGTAATGCTTGTACACGCCCTGTGACTGGTTGTGGACGAAGAACACCATGAAGGCACAGGAGCCGTAGGCCAGCAGCAGGGTCAATACATACAGCGGGACGATGATGATGACGCCCGCGATCACGCGGGTGGTGACCACGAACGGAATGGACCTGATGCCCTGAGCTTCCAGCGCGTCGATCTCCTCGGAAATACGCATGGCCCCGATCTCGGCGGTCATCCGGCATCCTGCCTGTGCGGCGAATCCGATGGCGGCGATCATCGGTGCCATCTCCCGGGTGTTCACGTAGGCCGAGATGAATCCGGTGAGAGATCCCATGCCCACCATGTCCAGGGTCGAAAAGCCAACGATCCCAACAGATGCGCCCACCGCGATGCCCATGAACACCAGGACGCCGATGACCCCGCCGCCGACGATGATCGAGCCGTTGCCCCAGGTCATATCGACGAGCAGGACACCGGTTTGTCGCCGGTAGCGTTTGAGGGTCTGCGGTATGGCGGCCAGCACCAGACCGACGAACGTGATCTGGTGGCCGAGATGTTCGGCGGAGCCGCCTGCTCCCTTGGTGAAGTTCCAGATCGACCTGGCGGCTGCGGGCAGTTCGTCGGGGAAGTATCGGCCCGGACGGGATGTCGCCATTCTCAGCCCACCTTCGATGGCATGAACATCGCGACGATCTGGGTGATCACGGTGTTGAGCACCATGACGGTGACCACGCCGATCACCACGGTGGCGTTGACGGCATCGGCGACACCTCGTGCGCCGCCCTTGGCTTCCAGGCCGCGCTGGCAGGCCACGAGGATGACCACGACACCGAACAGCCAGGTCTTGAGAACCGCGACGGTGACGTCGTTGACGTTGGCGAACGCGGCGAACGAAGACAGGTAGCTGCCGGGCGTGCCGCCCTGAAAACCCACGTTGACCAGGTAGCCAGCGAAGATGCCCACGAAAATGATGAAGATGCACAACAGCGGTGACACGAAGAGAATCGCCGCCAGTCGCGGGGTGACCAGGCGCTGGACGGGATTGACACCCATGACCCGCATGGCGTCAACCTCTTCCCGGATGCTTCTGGCACCGAGATCGGTGGCGACGGCCGACCCCGCCGCGCCACCCAGGAGGAGGGCGGCGACGATGGGTGCGCCCTGCTGGATCACGCCCAGGCCGCCGGCCGCGCCAGAGATAGACGAGGCGCCGACCTGCGAGATGATGCTGCCCGCCTGAACGGCGACGATTACACCGAACGGGATGGACACCAGGATCGCCGGAACAACCGTGACTGTCAGGATGAACCAGGACTGGATCACGGTGTCCTGCCACGGATGGCGCAGCCGGACGATGTCGCTGACAAGAAACGCGAAAGATTGCGCCACCAGATCGACATAACGTCCGAGCGTTTTCAGCATCGAATCGGTCTGAGAGATCACATATTCAGCGGGGCGCCGGACGATTCCGGGCGCCCGATCGAGTAGCTGGAATGCTCCGCCGGGGGGAGAACCGGGCCCGCTGTCCACGCTCGATTTGCTGTCGGATTCACCATCGGAGTCTTCGAACCAGTCCACCGGAGCGGTCTCTGCGCGCGTCTCGGCCACTACTTGACTCACGGCTGAGTTCAACAGTGGCTCCTCTGGCTTCTCATTTCGGGCCCGACCTGGACGAACAGCCCGCTTAATGGACAACTGTGTAACAGTGGGTATCTAGTACCCCACATCACAGTCGGTGGCTTAGTGTGGTGTAGGTCATGGTCCGTGTCAAGCGCGGGGTTGCCGCGTTTGACACGTTGCAGCGTGTGCCCACGCATGTGGGTATGCCATGCGTCCCGGTCGGAACGCTGTCATGACGAGGCTGTCGGAGGTCCCCCGACCCGGTCCTCTAGCAATTCACTGGTTCAGTGGTCAGTTTATTGGCTAGGGCAGAGGCTAGCGGAGGTTCCAGATCTTGGGACGCGAATTGTCAAGAATTTGCGAGTGCGGGGGGAACGGTGGTGATCGACCGCACCAGCTCGATAAACGAGTCGATGTATGCCTGGCGCGCATCTCCCGCGAGCTCGCCTCGGACCGCCTTGAGGGTGGCTGCCATCGACATCCCGGTGATGGCATGCGCCAGAAAGGTGGCGTCGATGGCCGAGGTGATGGTGCCGTCGGCGCGGGCCTGCTCGATGATGGTGATGTTGACGGACTCGATGAGGTCGAGGATGCCGAACATGCGTTTGGTCATCGCCGAGTCGAGCAAGCCCTCACGCAGGATGACCTGCAAGATCTCTGGGCTGTTGTCCAGCATGTCGAACAGGCGGGTGAACACCGTGCGCAGATGCTGTTCAAAGTCGCCCGCGTTGCCCGACAGGTCGCTAGTGTCATTGTCCTCCTACGTGGTGCTATGCGCCTCGGACGCCCAGCTATTCGGTCTACGATGTGGTCGTGTCAACGCAGGTGTATCCCGATCGCGGCCTTCCTGAGCTGACCGGTGATGCGCGCGTCGACCGGTGGCGCGAGCACCGTGCGAAGGTTCGCGCGGAATTGGTAGAGGCCACCCTGAACGCGATCGACGAGCTCGGTCCCGACCTCTCGATCGACGACGTCCTGAAATCTGCGGGGATATCCCGGCCCAAGCTGTATCGCTTCTTCACCGACAAGGAAGCCCTCTTCGCCGCGGTGGCGATGCGCGTCCAGGAGTTGGTTGTCGAGCGTTTGGTCTCGAACATCGACCTGTCCGTCAGTCTGCTCGAACTTTTCCGCTCAGGGCTGGCCGGCTATGTCGACCTCGTCGATGAGCGGCCCAACCTCGTGCGCTTTCTGCTGAGCGTTCAGTATGCGAATGCGACATCGCTCATCGAGAGCGGGCGCCCGTTGTCCGATGCCATTGCCCAGCTGGTGGGGTCGGTCTTCAGCTCGCGCGGCGGCAACGCCGACCACATCGAATACGTGATCGACGCGATGCTGGCCTCCACGGGTATTGCCGTACTGCGCTGGTTCGATGAGCCGGTCATCAGCAAGGAGACCCTCGTCGACGAGCTGGTGGTTTACGTGTGGGGTGGGCTCGCGGCGTCGGCCAAGGCCCGTGGCGTCGAGCTGAATCCGGACGAACCCGTCCTCGTACCTGCCGAATAGCTTTCAGCGCTGTTCCAGGGCGCTTCTTGTCTTCTCGCGCTGGGTCTATCGCTGATCGGCCCGGCGCTGTGTCGCGCCTATTTCATCTGCCGCGGTGTATTGCGTCCCATGCCGCCGCCGTCTTATGGTGTACTCCAGGTAGTACTTTGAGTACTAGTAACTTACCGTCACAAGGGAGTGATGACATGGTGAGCCCAGCTGCGGCGTACCCCAAGACTCGGCGGATCAGATTTCGGTTCGGCGATGACGGCAATGCCCACAAGTACTTCGTGGAAGACGACATCGTGTACAGCCACTTCGTCGCGGGACTTTCCGGGGGCTTCCCGCCCGGGGAAGAGGGATTCATCCGTTCGGTGCGCAAGTTCTCTGACCAGATCACCGATCCAGTGCTCAAGAAGCGTGTCGCGGGATTTATCGGGCAGGAGTCGGTGCACGGGCAGGAGCATCGCCGGGTCAACGAGAAGCTGGTCGAAATGGGCTATCCCATCGCGTGGTGGGATTCGCAGAAGCAGGTTGACCGGTTGATCAGGTTTGAGAACATGCTCCCCGCCCACGCGCATCTGGCGTTCACGGCCATGGCCGAACACATGACCGCGATCCTGGCCGAGCGGCTGCTGGGCAGTGATGAGGTACAGGCCATTCCGGGTGATCCCGAGGTCTGGCATCTGCTGAACTGGCACGCTTTGGAGGAACTGGAACACAAGTCGGTGGCGTTCGATGTGTATCGCGCGGTTGGCGGTACCGAGACGATGAGGATCGGGCTCACGCTGGCCGCGATGACCATCGTCCCGCCGCTGACGCTCGGCATCCTGGCGGGATCGCTGCTGTCCGATCCGGTCGCGCGGCGTCAACCGCTCCGACTGCTGAAAGAAGCGCGGGGACTTTTCGGCGGGCCCTTGTTCAAGGGAATTCTGGGAGACGTCCGCAAGTATCTGCGACCGGGCTTTCATCCCGACGACATCAACACCGATGAACTGCTGGATCGTTGGCAGAAAGAGCTTTTCGGCACCAAGGGCATTCTCGTCGACCATCTCAAGTAGCCCGCGACACGTCAAAGGAGACGCGAACGGTGAGCACTGCCGCACGGCATTCAACGACGGCCGAACTGACACAACCCGATCACGAGGTAGCGGTGATCGGGGCCGGATTCGGTGGAATCGGAACCGGCATTGCGTTGCAACGCAAAGGTATCCACGATTTCGTCGTCATCGACAAATGGGACCAGGTGGGTGGCACCTGGCATGCGAACACCTATCCCGGGGTCGCGGTTGACATCCCGTCAGTGGTGTACAGCTTCTCCTATGAACAACGTGGCGATTGGTCGCGTCTGTTCGCGCCGGGGGACGAGTTACAGCACTACGCCGATTTTATGGTGGACAAGTACGGACTGCGCGAGAAGCTGCGATTAGGGACAAGCATCATCCGCGCGGAGTTTGATGAGCGAAACAGCTTGTGGCGATTGACTACTGACGGCGGAAAGGAAATTACCGCCAGATACTGCGTGATGGCGGTCGGTGGCCTGGAACGCCCGAAGATGCCCGACATCCCGGGAGTCGATGACTTCGCCGGGACGCTCTTGCATACCGCCCTGTGGGATCACGATGTGGCGCTTGAGGGTAAGCGTGTCGCGGTGATAGGGACCGGGGCGACCTCCCTGCAGTTGGTTCCGGCCATCGTCGACCACACCAGCCATCTCACGGTCTTCCAGCGCACACCAATCTGGGTGGGGCCGAAGTTCGATCTCGAAATCGGCTCTCTTGGGCGGAGGGTGCTGGGAAACAGGCGGATTCGTTCTGCCATCCGATCGGTGGCGACCGTCGGCATCGAGCTTGCGATGAGCGGTCAGGTGGCCGGTCCGGCCTGGCTGATCAACGCGGTTCGCCGTGCCGGCGAGGCGCCGATGCGCCGCTGGATGCGCGAGCAGGTCCATGATCCCGTCATCAGGGAGAAGTTGATCCCCCAGTACGGGTTGGGTTGCAAGCGCCCGTCGATGTCCAATGAGTACCTCAAGACGTTCAACCGGAATGACGTCAGTTTGATCACCGAATCGATCGAATGCGTGACGCCCACCGGAGTGCGTACGGTGGACGGGGTTGAGCACGACGTCGACGTGCTGATCTGCGCGACGGGATTCAAGCTGTGGGACAAGGGTTCTGTGCCACCATTTCCCGTCCTCGGGCGCCACGGACGGAATCTCGGCGACTTCTGGGACAAGCACCGTTTCCAGTCCTACCAAGGGGTTTCAGTGCCCGGGTACCCCAATATGTTCTCCATCACCGGGCCGTATGGATTTGTCCTGGGGTCCTACCTGTGGATGATCGAGGCGACATCGGCGCACTTGGCGCGGGCCATCGCCGAGACCAAGCGCCGCGGAGCCACCGTCTGTGAGATCCGGCAGGAGGCCCACGACGAGTACTTCCAGAAGTGCCTGAAGCGGCAGGAGAAGAATTTCCTGTTCACCGATGTGTGCGCCGGTTCGAATACGTACTACCTGGATCAGAATGGTGACTCGCCATTCCGGCCGACGACGCACGGCGAGATGTACTGGCAAAACCGGCATTACAACCTCGACGTATATCGCTATTCAACGGGCTCTGTGGTTCCCGAGATCGTGGCATCGACCGTCGGCGAGAGTGCATGAGAAACAATCCGCTGGAACCCCGGTTGGTGGTGGTGACCGGTGCGGGGAGCGGTATTGGGCGAGCGACCGCCATCCGATTCGCCAAACGCGGTGCTTACGTGGTGGTTACCGATCTGGATCTGGACACCGCCAATGAGACAGTGGATCTGATCCACGCGGAGGGGCGCAACGCATCGGCTGTGCAGCTCGATGTCACCGACCCCGCCCACTGGGAGGATGTTGCCCGCTACGTGTCCATCGAACATGGCGTGGCGGACGTGCTGGTGAACAACGCCGGAATTGTGGTCAGCGGCCCATTCCTGAAGCTGAGCGCCGCGGACTGGGATAAGCAGTTGTCCGTGAATCTGATGGGGGTGGTGCACGGATGCCGGGTCTTCGGTGAGCAGATGGTCGCGCGTGGGGGAGGCCACATCGTCAACATTGCCTCGGCGGCGTCGTACACGCCGACCGCGGTGATGGCACCATATTCGGTGTCCAAGGCAGGGGTGAAGATGCTCACCGAATGCCTGCGGCTTGAATTGGGGCCCAAGGGTGTTGGCGTGAGCGCGGTGTGCCCCGGATTCATCAACACCAATATCGGTCTGCACGGCACCATGGTGGGCGTCGACCAGGAAATCGTTGACGCAAGCCAGCGCAGCATGCAGAGAATGCGCGACGTCACGGAGAAGCTGCCGTGGACGCCGATGAGCCCCAACCTCGTCGCGCGGGCCGTTACCCGTGCGGTCCGTCTGGATCTCGTGGTGGTTCCGGTGAAGCTCGAATCGTGGTTGGGGTACTTCCTGTCGCGGGCGTTCCCGGCCCTGAACAGGCGACTGATGGCTCCGTTCGGTATCGACAGATTCGAGCGTCTGGGTGAGCGTGCGGCGGCCAAACACACTGAGCGTCAGGCTCCGATTCTTGTCGAGAGCGTGCGGTAGGAGACCAAGGTGAAACTCAACAAACTTGAGCCCCAGCTGGTGGTGGTGACCGGTGCAGGCAGCGGCATCGGCCGGGCCACCGCCATTCGATTCGCCAAACACGGTGCCCACGTGATCGTTTCCGATATGGATCTTGACTCTGCTCAAGCCACCACGGCCATGATCCGCGCCGACGGCAACACGGCATCGGCGGTGCAATTGGACGTTACCGATCCGGTTCAGTGGGAGACCTTCGCGCGGGACGTACTCGCCGACCATGGCGTAGCCGACGTGCTGGTGAACAACGCTGGAATCGCCTTGGGCGGGGCATTTCTGAAACTCAGTCCGGCCGACTGGGACCGGTTGCTCTCGGTGAATCTCATGGGAGTGGTGCATGGGTGCCGGGTCTTCGGTGAGCAGATGGTTGAACGCGGCAGCGGCCATATCGTCAACATCGCCTCGGCAGCGGCCTTCACGCCGACGCCGGTGATGGCTCCGTACTCGGTGTCCAAGGCCGGGGTGAAGATGCTCACCGAATGTCTTCGCCTGGAACTTGGTCCGAAAGGTGTTGGTGTTAGCGCAATTTGCCCAGGATTCATCAACACCAATATCGGGATCAACGGAATAACTGTGGGCGTGGACCAAGCCATGGTCGATCGGGGTAAGGAAATCATGCTCCGGGTGCAGGAGTTCGCGGCCAGCCTGCCGTTTTCCCCGATGAGCCCCGACCTGGTGGCGCGCGCCGTTCTGCGCGCGGTGAAGTACGACCTTGCGGTGGTGCCGGTGCGCACCGAGGCATGGCTCGGGTACGTCCTGGGCCGAGTGGCGCCGGGAATCAACCGTCGTACCACCCAGGCGTTCTCGATCGAACGAGCCGAGCGATGGGGAGCCTGGGCGCTGGGCAAGTTGGATGATCTGAATCTGCTTCCGCGCCAAGGTGGCGTCGAGGAGGCTCGAAAGCCCACGGCAGCAAGGAGGTAGACAGATGAACGACACATCAGACATCGGCGATGTGGCGCTGCATGCCCGCAACGTCACGTTCGACTTCTCGAACTCCCCGTTGCAATGGATCCCGGATGAGCCGGTGGCTTCACACGCACTGTCGGCGCTCAACTTCATGTTGCCTGCCGGCGAGCTGTTCTTTGTCGAGGTGTTCGGCCGGGCGCTGCCGCATATCAAGGACGACAAGCTGCGTGAAGAGGTCATCGGCTTTATCGGTCAGGAGCAACTGCACTCCGACACGCACGACAAAGCGCTGCTGCAGTACTTCGGGCAGCACGGTATCGATGCACAGCCGCTGCACGATCTGACCGACCGTGTGCTCGACACCTTCAAACAGCAGTTGGATCGGCTTCCGGCGAAGGTGCGCTATCGCGTGATGGTGGAAGGCATCGCCATCATCGCGGGCATCGAGCACCTCACCGCCACCGCGGGAGACTGGCTACTCAACTTCGACTTCGAGAGTTACGGTGCGGACCCGGTGATCACCGACATGTTCCGCTGGCACGGTGCGGAGGAAGTCGAACACCGCAGTGTGGCTTGGGATCTTGCTCGGCACCTTGGGGTCGGACGGCCCCGGATGCTGGCGTACTTCATTGGCTCCTGCGCGACAATCCCCGTCGGGCTCGTCTTGCTCAGCTGGCTGCTCGCACGTGCCGATCCGGGCCTGCCGAAGGTGAGCCTGGCGCGCTGGCTACGCGAGACGAACCGGGCGATGAAGCGCGGCGCCACGCTGAAATGGAGTGTTCTGGGGGAGGGTTTCCGGAGCTTTCTGCGGCCCGGATTCACCCCGGAATCGATCGGGGACACCGCACAGGCGGTCGCGTATCTTGCGAAGTCTCCGGCGGCCAAAGCCGCGGCCGTGGCATGACGCGGGCACTCCCGGTGGCGGCCCCTACGGGTCGCCACCCTCTGGGCTGGGGCATGAAAGTTCTTGACGTTGTGGGGCCGCCCGCCGTCGCCGCATTGGGTAAGACGCTGCCCGCCGTGCTGCGGCTGAGCCCGTTGTTGGGGCCCGTGCGTCAACCCACATGGGTGGACCGCTCACTGAATCTGGTTGTCCGGGAACGTTCGGTAGTCGCTGCCGATCAGGACGTGGTGGCTTTCACGCTGGCTGCCGCGGGTGGTGGAGAACTGCCGAGATGGCGACCGGGCGCACACCTGGATGTCACCTTGCCGTCGGGGGCTGTGCGTCAGTACTCGTTGTGCGGTGACCCGCGCGACCGGTACCGGTACCGGATAGCGGTCAGGCGCATACCCGAAGGCAAGGGGGGATCCATCGAGCTGCACGACGCGGTGCGCGTCGGAGACGTGCTCGGCGTCAAAGGGCCGCGAAACGCCTTCCCGCTGGCCACTACAGGTCACCTGAACGCCGGGGTCCGCCAGTTCCATTTCGTGGCCGGCGGGATCGGCATCACACCGATTCTGCCCATGCTGGCGGTCGCCACAGAGCGTGGGCTCCCCTGGACGATGACCTACGCCGGGCGCAGTAAGGAGTCCATACCGTTCCGCGATGAGCTGGCCCGGTACGGCGAGCGGATCACCGTCCGTACCGACGACGAGGACGGGATGCCGACGGCAGCCGATCTGCTGCCGCCATTGCATCCCGATCTGGCGGTGTATTGCTGCGGGCCCGGCCCCATGCTGAAGGTGATTCGCGATGCGGTCGCTGAGTACCCGGGCGCAGAACTGCATTTCGAGCGATTCTCGGCTCCGCCGATCGAGAATGGGGTGCCATTCCAGGTGCAGCTGGGCGGGGGCGGCCCGGTGCTGGATGTCGGACCGCAGAACAGTGCACTGGATGCGGTTCTCGCGGCCCGGCCCGGCACGCCGTACTCGTGCAGGCAGGGCTTCTGCGGCACCTGCAAAGTCAAGGTGCTCGCGGGGAACCCCGATCATCGCGACACCCTCTTGACCGAAACTCAGCGCGCCGAAGGCCAGATGCTCTTATGTGTGTCTCGTGCCGACGGCGGGCGACTGGTACTGGACATCTAAGAACGGAGACATGGGATGACTCTCACGACAGAGCGCGCCGACGGAGTGACGAACGACGTCGTCACCGAGCACGTGGTGCGCAACGGGGATATCGACGTCGCGTACTTCATTCAGGGCAACCCGGATGGGGAAACCCTACTGCTGGTGCACGGATGGCCCGATTCGCATCATCTCTGGGACGGTGTCACGCCGCTGCTCAGGGACCGCTTCCGGGTGGTTGCCATTGACAATCGCGGTGCGGGAAAGAGCACCAACCCCAAGAGCTTCCGTGACTTCCGGCTCGCCGAGATGGCCAGCGACTACGTCGCGGTCGCGGATGCGGTGAGCCCCGACAAGCCCGTGCATGTCCTGGGCCACGACTGGGGCAGTGTCGCGATGTGGGAAGCCATCTGCAATCCCGACCTGGAACACCGGTTCTCCTCGTTCACCTCCGTGTCCGGACCCTCTGCGCATCACATGAGCCGGTGGGTGCGCTCGCGACTCGGCAGTCCCACTCCGAAGAATGTGGCGCTTGCCCTCGGGCAGATTGGCTCGTTGCTGTACATGTTCGGGTCCATGACCCCCGTCATTCCCAATGTTCTGCTCAAGCTCACCATGAACGAAAACCGTTGGCGTGCTGGACTGTCCGTCGCCGAAGGTGCACCTGTCGAGCAAATTCACCTCGGGCCGACGTTCATGAGCGATATCACCAGGACATTGCGTGTCTACCGGGCCAACGCGCTCCCGGCGATGCTGCACCCGCAGGACCGGCACACCGGTGTGCCCGTCCAGGTGATTGTCGGCACCCGTGATCCCGCGGTGCGCCAGTCGAACTACGACGACGAGCTCAAATGGAACCAGCGGACATGGCGGCGAGTGGTCGACGGTGGCCATTGGCTGCCGTTCTCGCACCCGAATGTGCTCGCCACGGCGGCTGTCGAACTCATCGACGCGGTATCGGGCAAGGAGCCCGACCGCGCATTACGAAGGGCAGAAATGGGTAAGAGCCGCAAGCCGTTCGAAGACCAGCTGGTGGTCATCACCGGAGGGGGCAGCGGTATCGGCAGAGAGACCGCCCTCGAATTCGCCCGACAGGGTGCCGAGGTGGTGCTCTCGGACGTGAACCTCGACGGTGCCAACGAGACCGTCACGCTCATCGAAGAGGCCGGCGGTGTGGCGCACGCCTACCGGCTCAACGTCGCGGACGAGGACGCTGTCAACGCGCACGCGGAGGAGGTGGTCAAGCGGCACGGTGTACCCGACGTCCTGGTGAACAATGCCGGAGTGGGTGCCGCGGGCGGCTTCCTCGACACACCCTCGGAAGAGTTCCGCCGTGTTATCGAGATCAACCTGTTCGGAGTGGTGAACGGCAGCCGGGCATTTGGCGCGAAGATGGCCGAACGTGGACTCGGTGGGCACATCGTCAACCTTTCCAGCATGGCTGCCTACAGCCCGCAGAAGGCCTTCACCGCATACTCGACGAGCAAGTCCGCCGTGTTCATGTTCTCGGACTGCCTGCGCGCCGACCTCGCCGCCAACAACATCGGTGTCACCACCATCTGCCCCGGCGTGGTACACACCAATATTGTTGCCAACACCAAGATTTCGGGTGTGGACGCTGAGGAAGAGGCGCGGATGCAACAGGCCGGTGACAAGGCCTATGCGATGCGTCGATACGGCCCCGACAAGGTGGCGCGCCAGATCGTGAACGCGGTACGTAAGAACAAGCAGGTCGTGCCCGTGACACCCGAGGCCCGGCTGCAGTATCTCAACAACCGGCTGGCGCCGGGTCTTACCCGCTACTTCGCATCCAAGGCGGGTATGACCGATCTCATCAAATTGGTGCCCAACAAGAAGTAGAGAGCGCTCCGCCGTCAGGTCGCGATGCGCAGCGCGGCCTCGCGGCGGGCGCGGATGAATTGTCCCTGGCCGGTGAGTGTTTGGTCGATATCGGTCCACCCCTGAGCACGTAGCCAGCCGGTGACTTCTTCGCGGCCGAACGCGCGGAAGCCGCCGATGCGCATGGCTCCGGTGACACCCGGTAGCGATGCCGCCGGGGTGCGCAGAGATGTGAAGATCACGATCTGGCCGCCGGGTCCCGCGACTCGGCACAGTTCTCGCACGGCCTGTTCGGGATTCGGGATGAGGTAGAGCGCGGCGAGGCACACCACGGTGTCAAATGTCGCGTCGGCGAACGGAAGTGCGTGCGCGCTCCCCCGGATGTAGTCGATGTGTTCGGCCGAGTTGTCGCGCACTGCCCGCCGCAGCATGGGGCCTGACAGGTCCAGGCCGATGCACGCGCCGTCGTTGCCGAGCTGCGCGGCGAGTTCGCGGGTGTACAGACCAGGACCGCATGCGACATCGAGGATCTTCAGATCGCCGCGCCCGGCGATCTCGCCCATCAATGCGGTGTGGGCCTTGAGGGTGCTCTTGCCGCCATAACTGAATCCACGGGTGAACATCGGCCGCCAGGCGCGCTCGTAGATCGCCGCCAGCAGCCGGCTCTGCATGAACCGGTTGGCCAGGGACACCGGCTCGTCGTCCTCGGGGCCGAGCACGTCGAGATAGCCGTGCTCGCGCGTGGGGGAGTGTGTGATCCGGGTGGGATCCACGAACGTCTCGGCGAGCGTCAGATCTGGCTGGTTGCCCACGGTCCCTCCAGTGCACATCGGTTGATTCAAAATTAGTGAAACGGATAGTACTGGATACTTCGGGTCACGCATAGGCCTGTGATGTGCGAGTTTGCGCAGCACTATGCGACCGGCGGGACTTGTTATTTAGTGAATGGCATGTCAGTCTATTAAATATGTGAGCGGGGGACGGGTGGGGAAGAGCCGTGCGTACGCCGCAAGTAATGGAAGGAACGTGCCGTGAAACGAACCGTGGATCCAACCCTGGGTCTGCATGACGAGCCCGACTACGAAGTCGCGATCATCGGTGCCGGGTTGGGTGGCATCTGCGCGGCCATCAAGTTGCTCGAGATGGGTATCCAGGACTTCGTCATCATCGACCGGGACGAGGACTTCGGAGGCACGTGGCTGCGCAACACCTACCCCGGGGTGGGTGCCGACATCCCGACCGTCGCCTACCAGTTCACCTTCGCGCCGAAGGGGGATTGGCAACGATTCTTCGCCACCGGCGCCGAAATACAGCAGTACGCACAGGATTTGGTCGCCGAGCACGGATTGCGCGCCCACGCGAGGTTCGGTACGTGTGTCGAACGAGAGGTGTTCGACGAAGAGAACCACCTTTGGCAGGTGCATACCGCCGACGGTGAGGTCATCTCGTCGCGGTTCCTGATCAGCGCGATAGGCGCCTACATCAACCCGCGAACGGCGCCGGACATCCCAGGGCTGGACACCTTCGCGGGTCCGATCCAGGTGCCGTCCCGATGGCAACACGATGTGGACATGCGCGGCAAGCGGGTCGGAATTGTGGGCGTGGGAAGTTCCACCGTGCAGATAGCGCCGGCCATTGCCGGCGAGGTGGAGCACCTCGATGTGTACCAGCGGACGCCGCAATGGTACTTCCCGAAACCAGACTTCCGGATGCCGCGCCCACTGCAGCGGCTGTTGGCGGGGCGCAGATTCGCCAATACAGTCAACGGGATTGCCTTGGCGGGCATAGAACTTGGCTTACGCGTTCTGATCTACACGCCCAAGCCGTTGTTCCGGGTGGGGGCAGCGATCTTCGACAAGGTGGCGCTCTGGGCGTATCGCGGCTGGCTCCGGCACAAAGTGAATGATCCCGAGGTGCGCGATCAGCTGCGGCCGCGGTTCGGGGCGGGGTGTACCCGCGGCACGCTGGGGGCGGACTACCTACCGACCTTCAACCGGCCGAACGTGACACTGGTATCGAACGGTATCGACCGGATCACCCCGACGGGCATCGTCGACAAGGCGGGTGTCGAACGCCCCGTTGACATTCTGGTGCTGGCCACCGGATACGAGATGTTCTCCGATCCCGAAACCTACCGGGTGGGAACCGTATTGGGCACCCAGGGATTCGACCTCGCCGAGTTCTACCGTGAAAACGGGCTACAGGCGTACCAAAGTACATCGGTGCCGGGTCTTCCGAACCGGTTCATGCTGGTGGGTCCGTACTCCTGGACCGGCACCAGCTTCCACTACATCCTGGAGAACTCGATGCGCCACATCGGGGCCGTCCTCCAACTCGCTCGCGCCAAACGAGCCACCTGGGTCGAGGTCACCCAGGATGCGCTGGACGACTTCCAGGCGAACATCGCCCGCAGTGGCGCAAACTTGAATCGGTACTTCACGGTGAACTGCGCGGGGTCCAACAGCTATTTCATCAACTCGCAGGGCGACACCCCCTATGTGCGTCCGTGGACGGTCCTGCAGTCCTACCGCCGCAGTGTCCAATTTCCTTCGGGCGCTTACGAATTCAGGCGGATTAACAGCCCGGTGAAGGAGATCGAACATGCGGTTTGACGCAGTCCCCATCCCGGTCGATGGGGTCGAGGAGTTCTTCGCCACCGCGCCGTTCGTGACCCGGGTCCGGCGCACTTTCGACGCGCCACCCGAAGACGTATGGAGGGTCGTGTCGGGCGACCGGATGTGGTCGTGGCTGCCGTCCGTCTGGGGCTGCCGGTATCCGCAGGACATCACACCGACCGCCGGCACCGTGCGGGACTTCCAGATGTACATCCACTCCTGGATGGTGTTCGCCCAGCACGAGCAGATCATTCACTTCGACGCCCCCCACGTCATGCGATACACGGCGCTGGATGCCACCTTGCCGGTGTTCGGGTCGTGGTGCGAGGAGTACCGGGTGCTTCCCGAGTCCGATCCCGGCAAGGCTACCGTCGACTGGACACTGGCCTGTGCGCCGAGGTACCTGACGAACATTCCGGGATCGCATATCGCGATTCGCCCGGTTGCCGCGATCCTCAAGCCCATCTTCTGGTTCGGCCTGGGCGGGCTCGCCCGCGAGCTGCCGGTGCGTGGCCCGCAACGCACCGGCTGAACCGCGGCCCCGACCGGGCAGGTGCACCGCAGACACACTGTGGTCCACTGACAACATGCGGTTGATGGCGGTGCACGCCCACCCCGACGACGAATCGAGCCGAGGCGCGGCCACTCTGGCCAAGTACGCGGCCGAGGGGCACGAGGTGCTGGTTGTCACGGCCACCGGAGGCGAGCGCGGCGACATTCTCAACCCGGCGATGAACCTGCCGGGCAACCACGAGAACCTGCCGGATGTGCGTCGTCAGGAAATGGCGCTCGCAGCAAAAACCCTTGGTGTTGAACATCACTGGCTGGGCTTCATGGACTCGGGTCTGCAACTCGACCCCAGTCTGTTACCCGGGGACGGATTCGCCCGGGTGCCACTGGCCGAATCGGTGCCTCGCCTTGTCGAGGTGATCAGGCGCTTCCGGCCGGACGTGATGATCACCTACAACGAGTGTGGCGGCTACCCGCACCCCGACCACATTCGCTGTCACCAGCTCGCCGTCGCCGCATATGAGGCGTGTGAGGAGGTGCGCAAGCTCTACTACTTCCACGAGATCGTCCGGGTGACACCGGCGATGGTGAAGTTTGTGGGACGAGTGGAGCGGATTGTCAGCCGCCGTGGATCCGGTGCAGCACCCAAGGGTCCCCGAGCGGGTGATGTCGCGGTCCCCGATTGGGTGCGGCGCGTGAGCTCGGTGACCAGGCGGTTGCGAGGGCGCCGGGTCACCACCGAAGTCTCCTGCGCCGAGTACTTCCCCGTACGCGATAAGGCGCTGAGGGCGCACGCATCGCAAGTCGATCCCAGCGGACCGTTCTTCCTGGTGCCCTGGACCTGGCGGCAACAGCTATGGCCGACGGAGAAATTCGAGCTCGCGCACACCCGCGTGGCGACGAGCGCTCCCGAGACCGACCTCTTCGCCGGCCTCTGAGGCACTAGTGGGGTGCCGCGGCAACGGTTGCGGGGTGCACCGCGATCAGTCCCAGCCCCCTGCGGCGCTTGCACATCGCGGCCAGCTCCGCGTAGGCCTTCTCGCCCAACAGCTCGGTCAGCTCCGGGGCGTACGACTGCCATACCTGCTTCTTGCCGACATGTGCGGCCGGGTCTCCGGTGCAGTACCAGTGCAGGTCTGCGCCACCCTCACCCCAGCCGCGACGGTCGTACTCGGTAATCGTCGTCTTCAGGATCTGCGAACCGTCCGGCCGGTCCACCCAGGCCTGCGTCCGCCTGATCGGCAGCTGCCAGCACACCTCGGGCTTCATCGTCAGCGGCTCGACACCCAGCTTGATGGCCTTGGAATGCAGGGCACAGCCGATGCCGCCTGCGAAGCCGGGGCGGTTCAGGAAAATGCACGCACCCTTGTACTTGCGTGTGCGCCATTGCTTTTCCCCGTCAAGCTCGTCCTTCTCCAGGTAGCCCTTGCGGCCCAGCCCCTTCTCGCGGAATTGCCAGTCCTCATCGGTGAGCTGTTTCGCCGAGTCGTCCAGCTTCGCCCGATCGTCGGCATCGGACAGAAACGCCCCGTGCGAGCAGCAACCATCGTCGGGTCGTCCGGCAACCGTGCCCTGGCAGGCGGGAGTGCCGAACACGCAGGTCCAATGTGATAGCAGCCAGGTCATGTCGGCCTTGATCAAATGCTCGGGATTCTCCGGGTCGTAGAACTCCACCCACTCGCGGGCGAAGTCGAGCTCCACCTCCTGGCCATCGAGGGAGGCGTCACGTCCAAAGGGCTGTTTTGGCAGCGTCGTCACAGATGTAAACGGTAGACCCACTAACGTGTGCTGCGTGCGATTAGGCGTGCTGGATGTCGGCAGCAACACGGTGCACCTGTTGGTGGTTGATGCCCGACGGGGTGGACACCCCACACCCATGAGCTCCACCAAGGCGGCACTGCGTCTGGCGGAGGCCATCGATGAGTCTGGCAAGCTCACCCGGAAGGGCTCCGACAGCCTGGTGCACACCATCCAGGAGTTCTCCAAGATTGCCCGCAGCTCCGGCTGCGCGGAGATCATGGCGTTCGCCACGTCGGCCGTTCGGGACGCCACCAACTCCGATGAGGTGCTGACACGTGTCAAGAAGGAAACCGGCGTGGATCTCGCCGTTCTTTCCGGTGTCAACGAGTCGCGGCTGACCTTCCTGGCCGTGCGGCGCTGGTACGGCTGGAGCGCCGGGCGCATCATCAACCTCGATATCGGCGGTGGCTCGCTGGAACTGTCCTGCGGTGTCGACGAAGAACCAGACATCGCGTTGTCTCTGCCGCTGGGGGCCGGACGGTTGACGCGAGAGTGGTTGGCCGAAGATCCGCCGGGACGTCGCCGCGTCGCTATGCTGCGTGACTGGCTGGAATCGGAACTGGTGGACGCTGCCAAACAGGTGGCGGCAGCAGGGGTGCCCGATCTGGCCGTAGCGTCCTCGAAAACGTTCCGGTCGCTTGCGCGACTCACCGGTGCTGCACCTTCCGGCGCAGGACCACGAGTTAAGAGGACACTTACAGCAAGCGGACTGCGTCAGTTGATCGCGTTCATCTCGCGAATGACTACCGCAGACCGTGCGGAGTTGGAGGGAGTCAGTGTCGACAGGGCGCCTCAGATCGTCGCCGGAGCACTCGTCGCGGAGGCAAGCATGCGTGCTCTGTCGTTAGAGGCGGTCGACATCTGCCCGTGGGCTCTGCGCGAAGGGCTAATTCTGCGCAAGCTGGATAGCGAAGCCGATGGCACTGCACTCGTTGACTGACCCCGTCCCGCTTAGCCTCGGACGGTAGGAGAGGACATGACCGACTCAGACGACACGCAGCGGCCGGTATCGGTTGCCGAGCTGCTGGCGCGCAATGGTGCCGCCGACGGCAAGATCAGCGGCCATCGCCGCCGGATGCGCGGCAACGCCGACGCCATCCCGGTGGCCGAGTTGACCGGTGAGATCCCCGTCATCCGTGACAAGAAGGGTGGTCGCGCGCGCCCCAACCCGGCACCGTCGCCTGCTCCGGAAACGGCGGCGCCGCCCGAGTCCCCCAAGGCAGCTGAGGCGGGAGCGCGTTCCTACCTGCGTTCCAACGAAGATGCGTTGTTCGGCGGCGACAGCATGGCCGATGAGGCCGCCCGTCGCGGCACCACGGCCGCACCGGCCCCGGCGCCCGCTCAGCCTTCCGCGATGGAATCACCGCTTCGGAGCATCTTCCCGCCGACCCCCACACCAGTCGCCCGGCCGGGAGAACCGCGCAAGTCCATCGACTTCAACGACGCGACCGGCGTCATCTCCCCGGTTACCGCCGAGCCGCCCAAGTCCGAACCGGCACCGGCGCCGGCGGTAGTCGCGCCCGCCGTACCCGCAGCGCCACCGGCTCCCGCGATTCCGGTCCCGCCGGTGTCTCGCCCGGAGCCCGAGTCCGTCACACCCGAGCCAGTCACGCCCGAGCCGGAACCTGAGCCCGAACCCGAGCCCGCGGCCGTCGCACAGCCCCAACCCGAACCGGAGCCCGTCACACCGGAGCCGGAACACTCGCCCGAACCAGAGACCGTGTACCACGCGGAGTATGAGGCGGAGTACGAGGACGACGGCGAGTACGACGAGTACGGCCGGGCCGTCGAGTGGACGTCGCACGATGCCGAGCAGGACGTCGAGGACGACGAATTCGAGGATCAGGAAGACGACTATCAGCTGGAGCACGAGCTTCAGGAGCTTGTCGGCGCGCACGGTGACCCGTCCGAGCCCGAGGTCAGTCAGCTCGCCGCGATCGACACCGACAAATCCAAGGCCGAGGCGAAAGCCGACCGCCGGGAGAAGATCAAGACCTACCTGCAGGGCAGCTGGATTGCCGCGCAGTACCTGCTGGCGGCCGCCGCGGGTGCGGGCCTGTTCTTCGTGTTCCGGGAACTGTGGAGCTGGAACCAGGGCTTCGCGTTACTCCTGGGCGTGTTGTTCATCGCAATTCTGGTCGCCTCGCTGTGGGTGATCCGCAAGACGGTCGACCTGGCCAGCATCCTGATCGCGATCGTGGTGGGAGCCCTGATCGCGTTCGGCCCCCTCGTGCTCATGCTGCAAGCGGTTGATTAGGTAGCGTTATCCAACCGTGCGCCCTGCGATCAAGGTTGGTCTGTCAACGGCCTCGGTGTATCCACTCAAAACCGAAGCAGCTTTCGAGTACGCGGCCCGGCTCGGGTACGACGGTGTCGAGCTCATGGTGTGGGCCGAGGCGGTGAGTCAGGACGTCGGCGCCGTCGCCAAACTCTCCCGCAAGTACGACATGCCGGTGTTATCCGTGCATGCCCCGTGCCTATTGGTGTCGCAGCGCGTCTGGGGCGCCAACCCGATTCCCAAGCTGGAACGCAGCGTTCGGGCCGCCGAAAAACTGGGTGCGCAGACCGTCGTCGTACATCCGCCATTTCGGTGGCAGCGCCGGTACGCCGAAGGCTTCGCCGAACAGGTTGCATCGCTGGAGGACTCGAGCGATGTGCACGTCGCGGTGGAGAACATGTTCCCGTTGCGGGCCGACCGTCTGTTCGGTGCCGGGCAGACATCGGTGGAGCGTATGAAGCGCCGCGGTGGCAGGCCCGGAATCGGAGTATCCGCCTTTGCGCCGTCGTTCGATCCGACCGATGCCAATCACGCGCACTACACGCTTGACCTGTCACACACCGCAACCGCCGGGACCGATGCGGTGGACATGATGCGCCGGATGGGATCTGGGCTCACGCATCTGCATCTCACTGATGGCACGGGCGCCTCTGTCGACGAACATCTGGTGCCCGGCAAGGGAACTCAGCCAGTTGCGCAGGTGTGCCGGGAGCTGGCGGCCGGTGACTTCACCGGGCAGGTGGTGCTCGAGGTGCACACCTCGGCCGCACGTACCGAGGACCAGCGCGAGGCGATTCTGAGGGAGTCGCTGGAGTTCGCCAGAACGCATCTGGTGCGATAGGCGGCGTGGTTAACGCTCCCTTCGCGCAAGCAATGGCCCTCACGCCCGCGGGCGACGGCCTGTTTGACGCGCACCTGAATGACACCTGGACCATCGGACCCAAGCTGCACGGCGGCGTCATGCTTGCGTTGCTTGCCGGTGCGGCGCGCGAGACGCTCGGCGAGAGCGAGCCCATCGCCGTCAGCGCAAGCTATCTGTTCGCGCCCTCGCCCGGTGACATGCAGGTGCGCACATCGGTGCGTAAGCGGGGACGGCAGATCTCGCTCGTGGATGCCGAACTCGTCCAGGACGGCCGCACCGCGGTGCACGCCGTGGTCACCCTGGGCACGCCCGAGCAGCACGTGGGCCCGCTGCTGACGGCCCTGCCGCCCGCACTCACGCAGCTGCCCGCTGAACCGCCGCCGGGGGTGGCCCCGATCGCCGAGGGTCATCCGATGGGGGAGATCTTTCACCTGTTCGGCGGGATCGACGTTCGGCCCTCGTTGCGGTCCATGAGCGACCTGAGCGAGCGGGGCAAGCCCGAGATCGTGCTGTGGGCACGACCGCGCGATATGGCGCCAGACGGGTTGTTCGCATTGGTGTGCGGTGACATCTCGGTACCGGTGACGTTCCCGCTGGGGCGTTTCGGCTGGGCACCCACCGTGCAGCTGACCACGTATCTGCGTACGTTGCCCGCGGACGGTTGGCTGCGAGTGTTGTGCAGTACCAACCAGATCGGCCAGCACTGGTTTGATTCCGAACACACGGTCATCGACTCCGAGGGCGCTCTGGTGGTGCAGTCTCGCCAGCTCGCCATGGTGCCGGCGAACTGATCGGTGTACCTTCCGTAGGGGATCTCGTCAAAGGAGTATCAGGCATGGGTGACAAGCAGAAGACGCCTGACTGGGCCGCCGAGGGAGGCGCCTGGGTGCTGGAGAATGGGCACCGCGCCCTGCTGAAACTCACCGGCGGTCGCTGGCCGCACAAGCTCGGTTTCATGCCCACACTGGAGTTGCACACCATCGGGCGCAAGTCCGGTGAGCGCCGCTCCTCCCTGTTGAGTTCGCCCATCTTCACGCCGGAACGGATCGTCGTGATCGCCTCGCTGGGCGGGGCCTCGCACAATCCGGCCTGGTACTTGAACCTCGTCGCCAATCCGAACGTCGAGATCACCGTGCGCGGAGAGACGAAGCCGTACATCGCGCGTACCGCGTCGGCAGCGGAGAAGGCCGAGCTGTGGCCGGAGATCACCCGGGGATTCGGTAACCCGTACGCGGGATATCAGCGCAGCACCACCCGGGACATCCCCGTCGTCATTTGCGAACCGGTCTAAGGAGCATTTCGATGAGCAAGCAACCCGATTGGGCCATCCGGCTCGGCGCCTGGGGTCTGGAGAACGGGCACCGCCTCGTGCTGGCGCTGACCGGCGGCCGGTACCCCAAGAAGCTGCTGGGTATGCAGCCGGTGGAGCTGTACACCATCGGCAGTAAGACGGGGCAGCGTCGCGGCACGCTGCTGACCGCGCCGATCTACGAACCCGGCAAGGTGGTGCTGGTGGCCTCCTACGGCGGAGGGTCCGAGAACCCGGCCTGGTACAAGAATCTGGTGGCCAACCCGGCCGTCGAGATCGCGGTGGACGATGTCGCGCGTCCCTTCACGGCGCACACCGCCTCGCCCGAAGAAAAGGCCGCGCTGTGGCCGGCGATCGTCAAGGCCAACCCCGGCTATGCGGGATATCAGAAGAACACCGACCGGGATATTCCGGTCATCATCTGCGTACCCGCCTAACCGCCGCGGGCCGGCCCGCGAAAACGACCATTGACGGGTTGGACACTTTTTCATATTGTGTCCAACATGAAGGTGGCGGCGTCCGATAGTCCCCGCGAGGACATCCCCGAGCCCATAGTTGCCGCAGTCGCCATGACGTTGGTGCGATCGGGCATGCAGCGGTTCAATCTGTCCGCGGCGGCCGAGCAGGCCGGGGTGTCGCGGAGCACCCTCTACAACTGGTTCGGCGGTAAGCAGGCCGCCATCGACACCGCATTCGGTTATCTCGCAGACGCTTTCATCGACTTCTTCGCAGCGGCGGTGGGTGCGGAGACCACGCTGGTCGATCAGGTCGCGGCCGCCGCCTCGGGAATCTGCGAGCACCGCCGATGGACGGATCATCTCGCCCTGCACACCACCGATCTGCTGGACCTCATCCTGGATGAGCGCGGCGAGGACCTGATGGCGCGCTCGGTCGCGTTCTGGACACCCCGCATACGGGAAGCGCAGGAGCGTAAGGAGATTCCAGGTCGCATCGTCCCGGAGGAGGCCGCCGAGTGGATCATCAGAACCCTGATGAGCATCGAGGTGCTGCCACCCATCGTGATCGATCTGTCCGATCCGGCGGCGGTGCGCCGTTACTTCGCCGACTACATCACGCATGGGCTGGGTGCCGCGCGTGATTGACACTTCCCAACACTGCGTGGTGATCGGCGCCGGGGTGGCGGGGCTCGCCTCGGCGGTGTGGATGGCTGAGGCCGGGTTCCGGGTGACCCTGCTGGAACGTCGGGCCACCCTCGGTGGGCGCACCCATTCCATCGAGATACCCCAGGTCGACGACGTCGCCGATAACGGTGTCCACGTCATGTCCGGCTCGATGGAAGAGCTGTTGCGTTACCTCGAAACCATAGGGGCGCGAGATCTTTTGGCCGCTGAGTCCGGAACCTATGCGCGACGGCTGCTGCCCGGGGGAGAGGTGGACGACACCTCACTGTTCCGCACATTCGCGTGGCTGCCCGCGGCGAGCATCGGGGACCGGCTTCGGGTATGGCGCGCTTATCTGCGGATCGTCAGGGATTGCGTTCGCCCACCCGGTGATCTGGACGCCATTACCGCGCGAGAGTGGCTCGACCGCATCGGGATGCCCAAGGTCGCGCGTGACACCTGGATTGATTTCTTGATCATCGGCGCGCACAACGAGAAGCCGGATCTGATCTCCGCCAGCGCTTTCCGGAATCTTCTGGTCACCATGGCCCGGCGGGGGCGCGGGGCGGCCCGCAACGGAACATTGCTGTACTCCACGGTCGACTTCACCTCGCTGTTCGTCACCGGTGCCGAGAAGATGCTCGCCAATCACGGTTGCGAGGTGCGGGGCCGCGCAGGAGTGAAATCAATCGTGTTGCACGGCAATGCTGTTTCTGGTGTATCGCTGACCGATGGTGAGTTCATACCGGCCGACGCGGTGATCTGTGCGGTCCCGCCGTGGGCCGTGGAGGGATTGCTTGACGCCGTCCCCGGCCACGAGCAGTTGTACAGTGCGGCAGCCAAGCTCGTTCCCGCTCCGCTGGTGAGCGTCTACCTGTATCTCAACAAGTCGCTCGGGCTGACGACCGTCCTCGATGCTCTTGTGGGTGGTGAGGGCGTGGTCGAGCAGGTCTTCGATCGGCAGAAGATGGTGGGATACGACGGTAGTGAACGTGGGCTGTACTCGTACGAGATCACGGTCAGCGCCGCGTACGAACTGAACTCGCTGTCGTCGAGCGGCGAGATCATCGAGACGTGTATGCGCTTCCTGCGCAACTACTATCCGGCCGCGCGGGACGCCGAACTAGTGCACGCCAAGGTGGTGCGGATGCCGCGTGCCACCTACAGTGAGCGTCCGGGAACGGCGGGCGCCCGTCCGCCGCAGCGCACCAGTGTGCGCGGGCTGGCCCTGGCGGGTGACTGGACCGCGACCGACTTCCCCTCGACCATCGGTGGGGCAGCGCAGAGTGCGGAATTGGCCACCCGCGTGATCCTTGACCAGGCTCCGGTGGGCTAGCCCCTTGATTGTGAGCTGCCTCACATTCAAGATGGTCACTAGGTCAACGTCGACACTAGGAGGCCCTCATGACGCGGACACATTACGGATCGCTACGCAAGGGAGGACTCAACTGGGATTCCTTGCCGCTCAAGCTGTTCGTCGGCGGCAATGCGAAATTTTGGGATCCGGCCGATATCGACTTCTCGCGCGACCGGGCGGACTGGGACGCGCTCACCGATCGGGAACGTGACTATGCGACGCGGCTCTGCGCGCAGTTCATCGCCGGCGAGGAGTCGGTGACCCAGGACATCCAGCCGTTTATGACGGCCATGCGCGCCGAGGGGCGACTCGGTGACGAGATGTACTTGACGCAGTTCGCCTTTGAAGAGGCAAAGCACACACAAGTCTTCAGGCTCTGGCTTGATGCAGTCGGCGTCGGCGACGACCTGCACGGGTACCTCGACGACCTTCCGGCCTACCGCGAGATCTTCTTCGATGAGCTGCCGGATGCCTTGGGCACGCTGGCCAGCGACCCGTCGCCGGCGGCACAGGTGCGCGCCTCGGTGACCTATAACCACGTGGTCGAGGGCATGCTGGCACTCACGGGATACTTTGCATGGCACAAGATTTGCGTTGACCGGGGCATCTTGCCCGGTATGCAGGAGCTGATCCGCCGGATCGGTGACGACGAGCGCCGGCACATGGCCTGGGGCACCTTCACCTGCCGGCGTCACGTGGCCGCCGATGACGCCAACTGGTCGGTCTTCGAGGCCCGCATGAACGAACTCATCCCGATCGCGTTGCGTCTCACCGAGGAAGGCTTCGGACTGTACGGCGCCGACACCCCGTTCGGGCTCGTGCTGGACGAGTTCATGCAGTACTCCGCCGACAAGGGAATGCGCCGGTTCGGGACCATCAGCAGCGCGCGCGGCCGTCCGCTCGGCGAGATCGACCTCGACTATTCGCCGCTGCAACTGGAAGACACGTTCGCTGCCGAGGATCGAGAGGCGCTTGCGGCCACGGCCTAGCGCGCACTCCGCACTGTCGCCGCCCACAACCGGGGGAACGCCACATTGTGCAGCGGGTTGGGAAGTATCAAATGGTTGTGTGCCAGCCCAACAGCTATGTGGCGGTTCGGGTCCGCCCATCCGGTGGAGCCGCCGGCCCCCATATGCCCGAAACCTCCCGCCAATCCCGGCGCGGGGATGCAGTGATAGCCGAGCTCCCAGATATCGCGGGTAAGAGCGACATTGGGCCTGATCCCGCGCCCGCCGGCCAGTTCGGCGGTCTTCTCCGCGGACAGCAGCTGCCGCCCGTCCACGCTTCCCCGGTTACTCAGTGCGCCGTAGAGCTTGGCCAGGGCCGGTGCGGTACAGATGGCGTTGCCCGCGCCCATCTGGGTGTCGTACAGCGGGGCGGTCGCATGCCCGTCGTCGGCCACGATCCGTTCGGCTCCGGGCACGTGGATTGCTCCGGTGGCCCCCCGCGCGCCCGGTAGGGCGTCCACCACGCGTGCCCCGATGGACAGGCCACGAGAAAGAAATGGCGTCTTCACGGCCTTGTCGAGCTGTGCATAGATCCCCGCGGGAATTGTCGGTGAATCGGCGGGCGGGCGCCCCAGGTGAATGCCGTCCACTCCGAGGATCTCCGCGAGTTCGGTGCGATAGAGCGTGCGCATGTCCTTACCGGTGATCGCACGCCCGAGTCCGGCCAGGATCCAGCCGTAACTCATCGCGTGATACGCGGATTTCCCGTAGTAGCGCCCGACAGGCACTGCGGCGAGTCGCTGCTCCATCAGTTCGTGGTCGAGAAGTTCTTCGGGAGTGGAGGCGATCGGAGCCAGCGCGGCCAGTCCCGACTTGTGCGCCAGGACATCGCGCACCGTGACCGACTCCTTGCCGTTGGCGGCGAATTCCGGCCAGTAGCGGGCGACCGGGGCGTCATAGGCCAGCAGCCCTCGGTCGGCCAGGCGATGCATAACGGTGGCGGTCACCCCCTTGGAGGCCGAGTACACGATCGGTGCGGTATCGCGGGTCCACGGAACACCGGGACGCGCCTCACCGGCCCAGATGTCGAGCACGGGTTCGCCATCGACGTAGGCGCAGAGCGCGCCGCCCCCGGTATGGCCGACATACATCGACGCGAACTTGCGGACCACCCGGTCGAACTCGGGTTGTGCCCAGCCCTGTACCCCGTCCGGTAGACCGGTGCCCCAGGATTCCGGCGCGAAAACGGGGGAGGTCTGCGCGCGACGCTGCGGTTGTGACATATGTAACTTGTAGTCCGGTTATCCCACTGTGCGCCACCATCTGCGCGCAGATCTGCGAATAGTCACAAATCGGCGCGAATGTGCATATCGCTGCCTACATACCGCTGCGGCACCTTGCTCTGGAGCTCAGAAAGCCGTTTCCGGGTGCGCTAATGGGTCTGCCATGCTGGTCGCCATGTCCAGAATCGCAATCATCGGTGGCGGCAATATCGGCGAAGCACTTATCTCCGGGCTGCTGAGGGCCGGACGGCAGGCCAAGGACATCGTCGTGTCCGAGAAGGTCCCCGCTCGCGCAAAGGCTCTGGCAGAGGCGTATTCCATCCGCGTCAGCGAGGTGGCGGATGCCGTCGAAGGTGCCGATTTCATTGTGGTGGCGGTCAAACCGTCCGATGTCGAGAGCGCGACCAGCGAGATCGCCGCGGCGCTGGCGAAACTGGACGCCGAAGGTAGCGACCGGGAGACCGAGCAGGTGCTGGTCTCGGTGGCTGCGGGAGTGTCCGCGAGCTTCTTCGAATCCAAGCTGGCCGCCGGGGCTCCGGTGGTGCGGGTGATGCCCAATGCCCCGATGCTTGTCGGCGCCGGGGTCAGCGCTGTCGCCAAGGGCCGATTCGCGACCGACGAGCAGCTCAGTGCCGTCGCCGAGCTGCTGGAGTCGGTGGGCAGCGTCATCAAGGTGGCCGAATCGCAGATGGACACCGTTACCGCGCTGTCCGGATCGGGCCCGGCCTACTTCTTCCTGCTCGTCGAGGCGCTGGTCGATGCGGGGGTTGCCTCGGGTCTTACGCGGCCCGTCGCCACCGATCTGGTCATCCAGACCATGGCCGGATCCGCCGCGATGCTGCTCGAACGGGCTGAGACGGACGAAAATCGGGCCCCCGGACTGCAGACCCGCACGGAGGTCGATACGACCGCCGCCGAGCTCCGCGCAACGATTACCTCGCCGGGTGGTACTACCGCCGCTGCGCTGCGCGAACTGGAACGTGGAGGTTTGCGGGCAAGCGTCTATGCCGCCGTTGAAGCCGCAAAAACACGCTCCGAGCAGCTCGGAATCACATCAGAGTAATTTAACCAAATCTTGATCAATTAGCCCACACGGGTATCAGTAACCCCACTGGTCCCGCTATTCTCCTTCTAGCACGTGCGTGTCCGTACCGCCGATGGGGAAGATTGGCGGCACGACACGTGCCTAGGGAAATGGGTATGCGATGACGTCAATCAACGGGCCATCCGCGCGCGACGGGGCCGGCGCCAAGCCGGGCCGGGACTCGGCGGCCGCTGGCCAATCCGGCAAGGCTCAGTTCCTTACGGTCGCCGAGGTCGCCGCGCTGATGCGCGTGAGCAAGATGACCGTCTACCGGCTGGTGCACAACGGCGAGCTGCCCGCGGTGCGGGTCGGCCGGTCGTTCCGTGTGCATGCCAAGGCGGTCAACGATCTGCTGCAGGCCTCCTACTTCGACGCCGGATAAGGCGCCTCGAAGCGGGAGATGCCCCCTGGGGGGCTGCCGGTTCTGCCGGTTTCCTGACCTGAGGCCGCAGCAGGTAGAGTCATGCGGCACCCTGGCGTAAGCCTTTTTGGGGTTAGGGCGCCTTGTGTACGGCTGGGAAATAGCCGCTGTGCACGCGTCCACGGTAAAGACGATTTCAAAGTAGTTAGCAGGAGTTCATGGGTTCAGTTATCAAGAAGCGGCGTAAGCGTATGTCCAAGAAGAAGCACCGCAAGCTGCTTCGCCGCACTCGGGTTCAGCGCAGAAAACTCGGTAAGTAAACCTTGCGTTAGTGGGCATCCGCTCGGGATGCCCATTGGTGCCGTGATGGATAGGCTTCGTCCGTGAGCGCCGGTGAGACCAATCTGCACTACCCGCGGGTGGTGCTGGTCACCGGAGCCAGCCGATTCCTCGGGGGTTATCTGGCTGCGCGTCTGGTGCAGAACCCGATGATCAACCGTGTCATCGCGGTAGATGCTGTCGCCCCAAGCAAGGACCTGCTGCGCAGGATGGGGCGGGCAGAGTTCGTGCGGGCCGATATCCGCAACCCGTTCATCGCGAAGGTCATCCGCAACGGCGAGGTCGACACGGTGGTGCACACCGCCTCGGCCTCGTTCTCGCCGCGTTCGGGTGGGCGCGCCGCGCTCAAGGAATTGAACGTGATGGGTGCGATGCAGCTGTTCGCGGCGTGCCAGAAGGCGCCCACTGTGCAGCGCGTTGTCGTCAAGTCCACCGCACAGGTCTATGGAGCCGGTCCCCGGGATCCGGTGATGTTCACCGAGGAGATGGGTGCGCGCCGTCCACCGTCCGACGGCTTCGCACGGGACAGCATTGATATCGAGAGCTATGCCCGCGGTCTGGCCCGGCGGCGCCCCGATGTGGCGGTGACGATCCTGCGGTTGGCCAACTTGATCGGCCCCGGTATGGACACCGCGTTGGCGCGCTATCTGGCGGGCCCGCTAGTGCCCACCGTGTTTGGGCGCGACGCCCGCCTGCAACTGCTGCATGAGCAGGATGCGCTGGGCGCGCTTGAGCGCGCCACCATGGCAGGTAAGGCGGGCACCTTCAACATCGCGGCCGACGGCATGATGATGATGTCGCAGGCGGTTCGCCGTTCCGGGCAACTCGGCATCCCGGTGCCGTCGTTTGCGGTGGCGGGAATTGCGTCGTTCACCAAGGGCACCCGGTACACCGAGCTGAGTTCCGAACAGCGTGACTGGCTGGCCTATGGGCGCGCGATCGACAACACCCGTATGAAGGTCGAACTCGGGTATCAGCCCAAGTGGACGACCGTTGGGGCCTTTGGTGACTACGTTCGGGGACGCGGGATCACTCCAGTAATCGAGCCGGAGTGGGTACGCTCATTGGGAGATCGCGCGGTGGCTCTCGCGCAGAAGATCAGTTCGTAGACATAGGGCGGAGGTGAGAAGCATGGCAGGCGACACAAAGGCGAAAGTCATTCAACTGCAGGTTAATTCGGAACGCCATGCTGCACGCGCTCGCCGGGCCGAGGCGCGGGCCGATGCCGGCCGGCGGCATCCGTCATCGTTGGCCAACGATGCGCCAACTGGAGATTCCGCGGATACCGCCGCAGTCATCCACGACCTCAACGAGATTCGCGCGGCACAGGGCAACGCCCCTTTGGGCGATGAAGAGTCGCTGACTGCCCTCGCGGCCAACATTGCCGCCGTCGCTGAGTTCATTCGCCGCCGAGTCGGCGGCGACTACAGCGTCGACGATTTCGGATTCGACGAGCACCTCAACGAATCGCTGCTGCTTCCTTTGCTCAGGCCACTGTTCAACCGATGGTTCAGGGTGGACGTGACCGGGGTCGAGAACATTCCCGCGACCGGTGGGGCGTTGGTTGTGGCTAACCATGCGGGTGTGCTGCCGCTCGACGGGCTGATGCTCTCGGTGGCCGTGCACGACCGGTGCCCCGGCAACCGCACCCTGCGCAACCTGGCCGCCGACATGGTGTTCGATGCACCGTTCCTGGGACAGTTGGCGCGAAAGGCGGGTCATACGCTGGCGTGCACCGCCGACGCGCACCGGCTACTGTCCGCGGGCGAGCTGACCGCCGTGTTCCCCGAGGGATACAAGGGACTGGGTAAGCCGTTCAAGGATCGCTACAAGCTGCAGAGATTCGGCCGTGGAGGATTCGTCGCGGCAGCCATTCGTACCGGAGCGCCGATTATCCCGTGCTCGATCGTCGGGTCCGAGGAGATCTACCCGATGATCGCCGACCTGAAGGTGATCGCCCGGTTGTTCGGTCTGCCCTACTTCCCGGTGACCCCGCTGTTCCCGGCGGCAGGTCCCGTCGGGTTGGTGCCGCTGCCGTCCAAGTGGCATATCGAATTCGGTACACCCATCCCCACGGACGGGTTCGACGAGACGGCGGCTGACGATCCGATGGTGACATTCGAGGTCACCGACCAGGTCCGCGAGACCATCCAGCAGACGCTGTATCGGCTGCTCGCGGGTCGTCGCAACATGTTCTTCGGCTAGGCCTTCCCTCTACGCCGATACGCCGTGTACCGGCGGTTTCGTATCGCAGATCCTCGCCGCGGGGCGCAGCGCGGGCGGCGTAAGTTCGATGCGTGATCACCAACCGGGTAACCGAACTGCTGGGTATCGAGCGACCGATCGTGCAGGCTCCGATGGGCTGGATCGCGCGATCCCAGCTGGCCAGCGCCGTCTGCGAAGCCGGCGGGCTCGGCATCATCGAAACAAGCTCGGGCGAGCTCGATGCCATCAAGGGCGAGATTCGCCTCATGCGTGAGCTCACCGACAAACCATTCGGGGTGAACATCGCACAGGCTTTCGTGCGAGATCCGTCCATCGCGCAGTTTGTGGTCGATCAGGGCGTGACGTTCGTGACGACCAGCGCAGGCGACCCCAACAAGTACACCCGGATCCTCAAGGACAACGGCCTTACCGTCTTTCATGTCGTCCCTACGCTCGCGGCCGCCCTCAAGGCTGTCGACGCGGGAGTGGATGGCCTGGTGGTGGAAGGCGTCGAAGGCGGCGGTTTCAAGGATCCCAAGGGTGCCTCGACCATGGTGTTGCTGCCACTGGTGCGCTCGCGGGTGGACGTTCCGATCATCGCCGCCGGCGGTATCTGTGACGGCGCATCCATGGCGGCGGCTTTCGCCCTCGGCGCCGAGGGCGTGCAGATGGGTACCCGGATGATGTCGGCCGCCGAGTCACCCATCCACGGCAACTGGAAGGCAGCGGTGGTCGCTGCGCGCGAGACCGACACCGTGCTACTGAACAGGCTGACCAAGCCAGGCCTGCGCGCCTTGCGCAGCGAGCGCACCGAAGAGATGGAACGACGGGATCTGGTGTCGCTCATGGAGACCGGGAATCCGTTGGACCTCTACTTCGGGGGCGATATGGACACTTTCGTGCCACTCGGCGGGCAGGTGGCCGGGCGCATCGGTGCGGTCGAGTCTGTGCGGGACATTCTCGACACCACCATGGACGAGTTCACCGCGGTGATCGGCAAGCTCGCCGCCCAATACAGCTGACGAGGATTCGGCGCCGAGTGGGGGCGGCCGCGTCATTGCCGCCTGCGGTCCGGGGTGCCCACGGAGATCCAACCGCTAACTAGCCCGTCTGTGCGGCGCCCTCGCTGCTCACTTGCTGCCGTCATCGCACGTCGCGCCGGGGAGCCTGCTGGGCTGTGCTCAAATCAGCAAAGCTACATCGGCGCGAAGCCCCGTGTTGGCGGCCTTTCCTCGCAAACGACTGGCCCTCGTCGGTAACGAATGTACCGACGTGCCGATAGGCTCTATTAGTGTTAGCCTTTGGTCAATCGCGGGGGCGCTCAGCTGTTGTACCGCTACCCCGAATTGAGGATTAGTATTGTGACTCAACCTTCGCTGGAGGGTCAGGGTGGCATTGCCCACTTCTCCCGGGGTGGCGATTTTCCTGCAGCGCCGATGCTGTTCGGCGGCGTTATTGCGACTTTCATTGTGGTTGCCACACTGTTGGGTCTCGACGACGGTAGAAACATCAGCATCCCTCGATCGATGCCAGTCAGTGAAGTTGCTTCGGTGACGCCCGAAGCGGCCGACCTCGGGCATCAGGGGCGTTCGGGCCAGTTAGCCATCGCGGTGACCGACGTCACGGCGTATCTGGTCGCGGGCGATCCTGGGCTGCCCGAGAATGCGCAGGGCGGCCACGTTCTGGTCGGAGTGCGCGTGATCAACGACGGCACCGATCGCCAGCGGTTCGAGCCGGCCATTCAGCAACTTGTCGCCGGTGATCAAACCGTGGATGCGGACCAGAACGCCTCTCAGCCTGTGCTCGGTGCGGAAATCGATCCCGGCAACAGCATCGTGGCGTCCATCGCGTTCAACCTTCCCGAGGGCGCCGAGCCGTCCGCGATCATCCTGCGCGACTCGCCGGCGGCCCCGGGTACTCAGCTGAGTTTGGCCGATATGGGCAACAGCGGCCTGGCGCAGTGAGCGTGGATCTGAAGCCGGAAGCGGTGTGGGAGGCACTTCCCGACGAGCTCAAATCGGCGCTGCGTCGACGGGCTGCCGAACCACTGAACGACGACTTGCTGCTGAAGTGTCATCGCGCAGCCGAAGATAACGAACTGCCGATCTTCTGGCGGCCCGACCCGGCCGCCGATTTCCGGCGGCATCGACTGCATACGGCTCTTGTCGACTACATCGCCGGCCTCGGAAAAGACGGCTAGCCGCTCACCGTCAGGGGTTGCAGCCGCTCGCACTTACCCAGCGGCCGTTGTAGCCCACGCACGCGTGAACGTTCGGTGCGGGGGGAGGGGGCGGAGGATCGTCCGGCAAGGGTGCGTAGTCCTCGGGCGGAGGTGCGTATCGCTGCACGGTGTCGGCGACGTTCATGCAGCCGCTCACCGAGACTCGGCGCCCGCCGCCCACGCAGACATCGGCGTTGGCCGTGGGCAGCGCAATGGGCAGCAGCCCCGCGAAGGCCACCGCGACTGTTGCCGCGGCTACACCGGGCCTCATGGCTGCCGCTCCTGCGGCAGCTGGCAGCGCTCGCGGAAGTCGACGACGGGCTGGCGGATGGAGCGCAGATCGTTCTCGGCTTCGGGGTTGGTGCTGAAGTAGGCCTTCACCGCGCTCTGCATCTCGCTGTGCGGCTTGCCCGCAAGGCTCGTGAAGAAGTCGTTGACCTCCGGGTGGGTGTATAGATAACTCGAGGTGGAGGCGGCGACGCCCGCCGAGACTCCAGCGAGGTCGGCCGCCGTACAGTTCGGCGGACGTTCGGGTTCGGCATTCGCGGCCGCCGCGGTGAAGAGTGCTGCGGCGCTCAGGGCTGTAAATAGGCTTGTGGCAACGAGTTTCATGGACATCTCCTTACGGGACTTGTTGTACGGCGGGTGGTTTCCAGGTGCCGTCAATGATCGACGGCGGCGTTTCCTTCGGCCAGTACAGGCGGAGCATGAGGTTGAACTTTCCCTCGGGTGCGGGGAGCCAGTTCGACTCCTTTCCTGGTCCGGGATTGTCGTGTTGCAGATACAGATCCACCGATCCGTCGGGGCTGGTCGCGAAGTTGTTGCGCTGACTCAGTGTGTACCGGTTCAGTGGGTTCTCGACGAAGAACATTCCCGCGTCGTACATCGTCAGTGACCAGAACCCCTCGGCAGGTGGTAGCTGATCCTTGTCGAAGTGCAGCACGTACTGACGTGACCCGTCATACGGTTTCCCGGTGTTGTCGACCTCCGAGGTGGGGTAGACGGCATCCTCGGGCCGGTTTGCGCCGAGCCCGATTGCGGCGACCGTTGCGCGCTGTAGGTACTCGGTGCCGTATACGCCGGTCTTGGTGGTGAACACCCACCCGTTGATGTTCTCGCCGGCGTCCTTGAAGTGCGCCATGATCTTGCCGAATGCTTCCTTGGGCACCGATTGCAGGGCGCTGACGGTGTCGGCACCGAGTTTGTCGATGTCGAAGGGCTTTCCGGCCTCGATGCCGATCTTGGCCATCTTCTCCACGATCGGCTTGTCGGCCTCGGTGGGCGGATTGTCCTTCATCAGGGTGGCCAGCATGTCGAAGTATGCCTTGGTGCTCAGATTGTTGACCTGGTCACGGACGGGCGTTTTCATGTCGATGCTCGGAGCTACGGTGCCAGCGGGCGGGGTGTACTGCTTGCCGTACGAACTCAACGGCACCAACGAGATTTCGTCCTGCATCTTATGGACGGCGGCGTAATCCTCCGGGGTTCCAGTGCAGTAGATGCGACCCAGTAGCCACACGATCGACGTCGGTGACTTGTATTCCTTGATTCCTTGGGGCAGTTCGCCTTTCCAGCCAGGGCCGGTGATCGCATAAGTCTGGGGGCCGGTGCCTGTCGTGCGTTTGCCGGGCACCTCGAAGACATTGGTGTACCCGTCAAGCATGGGAAGCAGGTAATAGCGATCGTGGGCATCGGGCAGGCTCACGATCCACGGTTCCTTGCCAACGTCGAGGAACGCGTTCGTGTAGAGGGTGTCGGCATTAGGCGCGGTGACATCGCGAAAGGCCGCGTTGGGATACTCGCGCATCCGCATGAGCTGTCCCATTGGGGCGCGCGGAGATTCGACCTTCTCCACGTTGGTCATCACGCGGCGGGTCATCTCCATGGTGACAAGGGCATAGCCAAATACATACGCGTCCATGGCGATGGACTTGGCCTCGTCGGTGGAAAGCTTCTGGGAACCAGACTCTTTCGAGCAGCTGGTAAGTCCCGCCGCCAATGCGACGGTGCTCATCACGACCAATAATTTGGTCCACTGCATACACCAAACCTTCACGGGCTCACCCTCTCCTGTTGTGACGATCTTGTTCGCCGAACGTTGATCGTGCAGCACATCCCACCTGCTTGTCTTGACATTGGAAGACAAATATTTGACAGTTTGAGACATGTCGGTGATCCGTGGTTCGGCGCTCACCAACTATCACCAGCTGGTGGCCGAACTCGGCGGGGACGGCAGTGAACTGCTTGGCAGAGCGCGGGTTTCACCGGCAGATGCCGGATCCTACGAGCGGTTCATCTCTCTGCGCAACGGCGCTCGCGCACTGGAGGAAACCGCGGCGGCCCTTAACGCGCCGGACTTCGGTCGCCGACTGGCCCGGCGGCAAGGCATCGAGATCCTGGGGCCGGTGGGTTTGGCGGCGCGCACGGCGGCCACAGTTGCCGACGCCTTCGCGATTCTCGAAAAGTTCATGGGCGCATACTGTCCGGCGATAGGCGCTCGGGTCACAGCGCACCGGGATCCGTCGCTGTGCCGGTTCGAGTTCGAGTATCTCTTGACCCCCGCCCCTCCGCAGGCGCAGGCAGTCGAACTGTCGCTGGGTGTCACACTGCGGGTGCTGCATCACTTCCTGGGTGGGGGCTACCGGCCTGTTTCCGTTCATCTACCGCACCAGGCACTCACCGCGGCCGCGGGGTATCAGCGCTATTTCGGCTGTTCACCGTTCTTCTGCGAGCCTGTCGGTGGTTTCACCCTGCGGGCCACCGACATGCAGAAGTCGTTGCCCAAGGATCATCTGGCCCACCAGACTGCCGTCGACTACTTGACGGGCACTCAGGCCAACCGCAAACCGGATTCCAGTCAGCTGGCCCGTGTCCTTATTCGGCAGCTGCTCCCGACCGGAGCGATTGGTTTGGGGGACATCGCCTTACACCTCGGGGTGCACCCGAAGGCGCTGCAACGGCGACTCGGCGCCGAGGGCACAACCTTTGCCGAGCTCGTCGACCAAACCCGTCGGGAAGCTGCCGAGCGACTGCTGTCCGATACCGATCTGAGTCTCGATCATCTGAGCAGGCAGCTCGGCTACGCCGAGCAGAGTGTGTTCACCCGAAGCTGCAAGCGCTGGTTCGGGACAACCCCGAGCACCTATCGGCAGGACCGTCGAGGCCGCTAAGCCTTGCGATGTGAGGCGATGTTCGCGGCCATGGAAGCCGCGTCGGTTTCGTGGCCCTCGGCCTCGCCGATCATGGTCACGATGCTCGTCGCGACGCGTTCACCGTCGGCATCGGTCACCTCGGCCCGTACTTCGGCCGTCACCATGCCGTGCGACTCCAGCACACTGTCCAGGTAGCTATCGAAGTAGAGCCGGTCGCCTGCCTTGATGGGGCGGTGGAACTTGAGCTTCTGATCGCGGTGCAACACGCGTGCCACGTTGATGGGCAGATCCATCTCGGTGAAGATCTTGTGCTGCACCCGCCGGCCCGCGACCGCCAGGAAGGTGATGGGAGCCACGACGCCCGAGTTCACCTCGCACTCGTCCTTGATGGCCGCGGCGAATTCACGCATCTTCTCGCGGCCGACCTCGAAGTAATCGGGGTAGCGGTAGTGCGTTCCGACGATGTCTTGGCGGATGGCCATGCATTAACCCATTTCGCTGCAGGTCAGGTACGAATCTAGACAGTTCAAGCGGCGCTGAGCCTATCAGCAGCGGTAATGCCGATCATTACTTCTCACGACGGGCCAGTGCGGCCGCGAGGGCTCCACCCGCGGCGCCGAGCAGCACCGCCGAGGGCACGCCGATTCGGGCCGCCTTGCGCGCGGTACGGAAGTCGCGGACCTCCCACCCCCGGCGCCGTGCCACATCCCGCAGCTCGGCATCGGGATTGATGGCCACCGCGGTTCCCACCAAGGAGAGCATCGGCACATCGTTGATGCTGTCGCTGTAGGCGGTGCAGCGCTTGAGATTCAACCCGTTGCGGATGGCCAGGTTGCGCACGGCCCGCGCCTTGCCCGGCCCGTGCAGGATGTCGCCGACCAGCCGGCCGGTGAACACCCCGTCCGCCGATTCTGCGACGGTGCCCAGCGCCCCGGTGAGGCCCAGCCGCCGGGCGATGGTCTCGGCCAGCTCCTTGGGAGTGGCCGTGACGAGCCACACCTGTTGGCCGGCGTCGAGGTGCATTTGAGTCAGCGCCCTGGTGCCGGGCCAGATCTTGTCGGCGAGCGTCTCGTCGTAGATCTCCTCGCTGAGTGTGACGAGTTCGTCGACACTGCGGCCCTCGATGAAAGAGAGCGCCTTCTGCCGGCCCGCCGCGACATCGTCGGAGTTCTCCCGGCCGGTCAGCCGGAACTTCGCCTGCGCCCAGACGAACTGAAGCATGTCCGAGTACTGGAAATAGTCGCGCTGCGCCAGGCCACGGCCGAAGTGCACCAGCGAGGAGCCATGCACCAGGGTGTTGTCGACGTCGAAGAACGCGGCCGCGGTCAGATCAGCGGGCGGCGGACCCGTGGGCTGCTCGGTGGCCGCCGCGGCGTCTGCCTCGGCGAAGGAGGCGGCGCGTGCGACGTCTTCGGCGAACGCTTCGGCCAGCAGCTGGTCCTCCGCGGGGCCTTCGGTAGGGGGGTCGCCGTTGATCTGGGGGCTGGTCATGACCGGCTTAACCGCCCTTCCTGTCCGCCGTTTCCGAATGCCGTTTAACCCTACTGAGGGTGGCGGGAACTCGGGGGACCCGGTGGCAGAATTGACATATGACGTCACTAACGCTGCTGACACGCGTGGGGTGCTCTGCCTGCGAGCGTGCGCAGCGTGAATTGGCGGCCCTGGCCGACGAGTTCGGGGTCCCACTCACCGTCACCGATGTAGATGAGGCCGCGATCACAGATTCGTCTTTGCGAGCGGAGTTCGGTGACCGGCTTCCGGTGGTGCTGCTGGACGGTCAGGAGCACAGCTATTGGGAAGTAGACGAGCCTCGGCTCCGGGCGGACCTGAAACGTGACCGATAACAGGCTGTTTGGATTTTGCCCAGTGGCCATTTTCGGGCTACCGTGCATGAAGTTCGAGCCTCACCAAAAGCAAGGGAGCTGGACAGTGAGATGTCAGCGGAGTGACCTGCGGTGAGTGTCCTGCTGTTCGGAGCCTCGCACCGTAGCGCGCCTGTGCCGGTGCTGGAGAAGCTGGCGATTGGCGAGGCCGATCAGCCCAAGATCATCGAACACATACTGCAATCGCCCCTGGTCACAGAGGTCATGGTGCTCTCGACCTGCAACCGGGTCGAGGTATATGCCGTGGTTGAGGCCTTCCACGGCGGCCTGACCGTGATCGGTGAGGCAATCGCCCGCCACGCCGGCATGGGCATGAACGAGCTCACCAAGTACGCCTACGTCCGGTACAGCGAGGCTGCTGTCGAGCACCTGTTCGCGGTGGCCAGCGGCCTGGATTCCATGGTGATCGGCGAGCAGCAGGTGTTGGGTCAGGTGCGCAATGCGTATGCCACCGCCGAAACGCATCAAGCGGTGGGCCGGGTATTGCATGAGCTGTCTCAAAGCGCGCTGCGCGTGGGCAAGCGGGTGCATTCGGAGACCGGTATCGACGCGGCCGGCGCCTCGGTGGTGTCGGTGGCCCTGAATCTTGCGGACGGCAAGCTCGACGGTCTGCCGGGACGTACCGCCGCCGTGGTCGGCGCCGGTTCGATGGGCTCACTGGCGACCGCGCAGCTGATTCGCGCCGGGATCGACAACCTCTGGGTGGTGAACCGCAGTGCCGAGCGTGCGCAACGGCTCGCCGCGACGGCGCGCGAGGCGGGCGTGAACGCGCAGGCGATCACCCTGGACCATCTTGACCAGGCGCTGGCACAAGCCGATGTGGTGGTTTCCTGTACCGGAGCGGTCCGGCCGGTGATCTCACTGGCCGATGTTCACCGCGCCCTGGGCGGCGGCCGTGAACTCGTGTTCTGCGATCTGGGCATGCCGCGCGACGTCGATCCGACGGTGGCCGGGCTACCCGGCGTCGTCGTGGTGGACATGGAGCGCATCCAGCGTGAGCCCACCGCGCGCGCGGCAGCCGATGATGCGGGCGCTGCTCGCCAGATCGTCAACGACGAGGTGGCCCGATATCTGACCGGTGAGCGGATGGCCGAGGTCACCCCGACGGTTACCGCGTTGCGCCAACGGGCCGCTGAGGTGGTGGAGGCCGAACTGCTGCGGCTCGATGGCCGGCTGCCGAGCCTGGCGGGGGCCGAGCGCGACGAGGTCGCCAAGACAGTTCGCCGAGTCGTCGACAAGCTGTTGCACGCCCCCACGGTGCGCGTGAAGCAGCTGGCGTCGGCACCCGGTGGCGACAGTTATGCCGAGGCGTTGCGCGAGCTGTTCGAGCTTGATCCGCACACTGTCGAGGCGGTGGCCACGGCCGGCGAATTGCCGCTTGCCACAAAGGAATTACACGAAGAGAGCCGATGATCCGAATTGGTACCCGCGGCAGTCTGTTAGCGACGACTCAAGCCGGGGTTATCCGGGATGCGCTGCGCGCCAAAGGACACGAGGCAGAGCTGGTAATCGTGACGACGGCCGGGGACCAGTCGTCGGCACCCGTCGAGCAAATCGGTGTGGGGGTCTTCACGGCCGCTCTGCGCGAGGCCATCGCCGATAACGTCGTCGATGTTGCCGTGCATTCCTACAAAGATTTGCCAACGGCGGCCGACCCACGCTTCGTCATCGCCGCCATTCCGCCTCGTGAGGACTATCGGGATGCCCTCGTGGCCCGGGACGGACTGGTGCTGGGGGAGTTGCCGACGGGTTCGGTGATCGGTACCTCGTCCCCGCGGCGGGCCGCGCAGCTTAGAGCACTGGGTCTCGGTTTGGAAATTCGCCCCCTAAGAGGCAACCTGGATACCAGGTTGAGCAGGGTCTCCAATGGTGATCTTGATGCTGTGGTAGTCGCCCGGGCGGGTTTGGCCCGTATCGGACGTCTGGACCGCATCACCGAGACACTGGAACCGGTGCAGGTGTTGCCCGCGCCGGCTCAGGGAGCGCTGGCGGTGGAGTGCCGCAGTGAGGTCACCGATCTGGTGGCTGTACTGGCGGAACTCGATCACGCCGACACGCGCGCCGCGGTGACTGCCGAAAGGGCTCTGCTTGCCGAGCTGGAGGCGGGCTGTACCGCACCGGTTGGCGCGATCGCCGAGGTGGTCGAGTCGATTGATGAGGATGGCCGCGTCTTCGACGAACTGTCGTTGCGCGGATGTGCGGCGGCGCTGGACGGATCTGACGTGATTCGGGCCTCCGGGATTGGCACCCCCGATCGGGCCGCAGAGCTTGGGCTCGCGGTCGCGAGGGAGCTGCTCGATCTCGGTGCGCGAGCACTGATGACAGCTGAATAGGCGGCGCAAACCGCCGATATGGGAGGCAGTAGTGACCCGAGGGCGCAAGAAGCCAGGGCGCATCCTGTTCGTTGGTTCCGGCCCGGGCGACCCCGGTCTGTTGACCGTCCGGGCGCGCGCGGTACTCACCGGCGCCACGGTCGCGTTCACCGACCCCGATGTGCCGCAAGCGGTGCTCGATCTCGTCGGGTCTGCGGTCGAGCTTCCTGAACCCGCGCCCGCCAAGCCCGCGACCGGCAACGATGAGGCGCCCACGTCGAGTGACGTCGAGGCCGTTGTCGAGCCGCCGCTGACCATCGACATCCGTCCGGCGCTGGGTGATCCGGCCGATGTCGCCAAGACCCTGGTGGCTGAGGCCAAGAACGGTGTGGACGTCGTGCGGCTGGTCGCCGGCGATCCGCTCTCGATCGATTCGGTGCTGGCCGAGGTCACCGCGGTCACCCGTACCCAGGTCGCCTTCGAGATTCTGCCCGGGCTGTCGTCGAGCACCGCGGTGCCCGCCTACGCCGGTCTGCCTCCGGGCTCTGCGCACACCGTCGCCGATGTGCGCGGTGATGTGGACTGGGCGGCGCTGGCCGCTGCTCCGGGTCCGCTGATCCTGCACGCCACCCCCACGCATGTGCCCGATGCCGCCAAGGCGCTCATCGAGCACGGTTTGTCCGACCAGACTCTGGTCGCGGTCACCGCGCAGGGCACCACCTGCGCACAGCGGACCGTGGAGACCACGCTGGCCTCACTGATCGACGGTGTCCCGGTGGACGCCAACGATCCGCACGGACCGATGACCGGCGCCCTGGTGCTGACGATCGGCCGCGTGGTCGGTGGTCGCTCGAAGCTGAACTGGTGGGAGAGCCGCGCACTGTACGGCTGGACCGTGCTGGTTCCGCGCACCAAGGATCAGGCCGGCGAGATGAGCGACAAGCTGGTCGGCTACGGCGCTCTGCCGGTCGAGGTGCCCACCATCGCCGTCGAGCCTCCCCGCAGCCCGGCTCAGATGGAAAGGGCCGTCAAGGGCTTGGTCGACGGTCGCTACCAGTGGGTGGTGTTCACCTCCACCAATGCGGTGCGTGCGGTGTGGGAGAAGTTCGCCGAATTCGGCTTGGACGCCCGCGCGTTCTCCGGTGTGAAGATCGCGTGCGTGGGTCAGGCCACCGCCGACAAGGTGCGCGCGTTCGGTATCAACCCCGAGCTGGTGCCGGCGGGCGAACAGTCCTCGCTCGGTCTGCTCGACGAGTTCCCGCCCTATGACGACGTTTTCGACCCGGTGAACCGGGTGCTGTTGCCTCGCGCCGACATCGCCACCGAAACCCTCGCCGAGGGGCTGCGGGAGCGCGGCTGGGAAATCGACGACGTGACCGCGTACCGCACCGTGCGTGCGGCGCCGCCCGCGGCGCAGACCCGCGAGATGATCAAGACCGGTGGATTCGACGCCGTGTGCTTCACCTCGAGCTCGACGGTTCGTAATCTGGTGGGTATCGCCGGGAAGCCGCATGCGCGCACCATCGTGGCCTGCATCGGACCGAAAACCGCGGAGACCGCAATCGAATTCGGGCTGCGTGTGGACGTGCAGCCGGAGACCGCCGCCGTCGGCCCGCTGGTCGAGGCCCTCGCCGAGCATGCCGCGCGGTTGCGCACCGAGGGCGCGCTGCCGCCGCCGCGCAAGAAGAGCCGTCGGCGCTAGTAGCGGAGAGATAGCCGGAGAAGCAGCGGACAGATAGCGGAGGCCATTGCGGTGTCGTTTCCTTACCAGCGTCCGCGTCGGCTGAGGTCCACCCCGGCGATCCGTCGGCTGGTGGCAGAGACGACGCTGGCACCGCGGCAGTTGGTGCTGCCGATGTTCGTGGCAGACGGCGTTACCGAGTCACGCCCCATCGCGTCCATGCCGGGCGTGGTGCAGCACAGCATCGAATCCTTGCGCCGGGCCGCCGAGGACGCGGTGAAGGCCGGTGTCGGCGGACTCATGTTGTTCGGAGTTCCCAAGGAGAAGGACAAGGACGCCACCGGTAGCGCCGGGCTGGATCCGCAGGGCATCCTCAACCGGGCACTGTCGACCCTGGCCGCCGACCTCGGCAACTCCACGGTGCTGATGGCCGATACCTGCCTCGACGAGTTCACCGATCACGGCCACTGCGGGGTGCTGGATGCCGCGGGCCGGGTCGACAATGACGTGACACTCAAGCAGTACGCGGATATGGCGGTAGCGCAGGCCAATTCGGGTGCGCATGTGGTGGGTCCGAGCGGCATGATGGACGGTCAGGTGGCCGCCATTCGCGACGGACTGGACGCCGCCGGGCACACCGACGTCATCATTTTGGCGTATGCCGCCAAGTACGCTTCGGCTTTCTATGGGCCGTTCCGCGAGGCGGTGGGCTCGTCACTGCAGGGAGACCGGCGCACCTACCAGCAGGACGTGGCGAACGGCCGGGAAGCCCTACGCGAGGCCGAGCTTGATGTCGAGGAGGGTGCCGACATCCTCATGGTGAAACCGGCAATGGCCTATCTCGACGTGCTCCGGCAAGTGGCCGACGTATCGCCGGTGCCGGTTGCGGCATACCAGGTCTCGGGTGAGTATTCGATGATCTGCGCTGCGGCTCAGAACAATTGGATCGACTTACCGGCCATGGCATTGGAGACGCTGACCTCGATCCGGCGCGCGGGGGCTGACATCGTGCTGACCTATTGGGCCGCGGACGTCGCAGGCTGGCTGGGGTAGACGTCTTGTCCTTCTCCACTACCGTGGTCGCGTGATGTATCCCGATCCGCACCAACCCGGCGGATTGGCTGGACAACCCCCGGGCGGTCCGGCCAAGCCGCGACCCGACGACATCGACACCGGCTGCTGGCTGTGGCTGGCCTCGCTGCCGTTGATGATCGTGAGTTACATGGCCGCGAACGTCGGTCAATGGCAGCAGGACCCGGAGGTGCGTAAGGCCGCCCCGCTCTGGACCGTGTACGCCTTCAACGGGTTCATCGTCGTTGTGGTGGGGTCTCTCGTGGTCACCGGGATCTTCCTCATGCGCGCGGGATATCGGCTGGCCCGCACCTTCCTCACCGGAGGTGCGGTGGGATCGGTGGTGTTCACCGCTACCCGGTTGATCGACCTGGAAGGGGTGCCGGCGATTGTGCAGGCGCTCTCGGGCATCACCGCGTCCGTGTTGATCTGTGGCGGCCTGTTTCTGCTGCATCGTGAGGACTCCACCGCGTACCTGACAAGGCAGCGCTAAACACCCCCGATACGCTGCCTGAATGACACCCGAACAGCCGCGCCCACGCATCGTCGATGTGGCGTTCTGGTTCTGGGTGGTGTCGTCGGCGGCCCTGTTCCTGAACGGCCTGGCCGGAGTGACTCAGCGCTATGACGCGGTGCGGGCGGTCGCGAAGCCGGAGCTGACCGACGCCGACGTACGAAATCTCGTCACGTACTTCCGGGCGTGGGGTGTGTTGTGCATCCTGCTGGCGGCTGGCATCGCATTTCTGGCCGGGCGGACCAGGCAAGGTGACATGCGCTATCGGCGGGCACTGATCACGCTCTCGGTGGTCTCGGTGCTCGGTGCCATTGCGATGGCCAGCACCGGTTCGGTGGGCCCGCTGCTGCTCATCGCCGCCCTATCGCTGATAGTGGCCAATGTGCTGATCATCAGGCCGACCGCACAGAACTGGTTCGAAGGGGGTGAACATGGCTGACGTGGCCGACGCTGAACCGCGTCTGTTCTATGAGCCCGGTGGGCGGTGGCGGTGGCTGCTGCTCGGTCCCCTCGCCGGGTTGATCATGTTCGGCCTGCAGGTGTGGGGCAAGGGGGGCTTCAGTCCGGTCATGCCGTTGATCACAGCGGCCATCGTGGCCTTCTTTATCGCGCTGCAGATTTACGCCGCGCGAGTGCACGCCACGGTGGAGCTGACACCCACCGAACTTCGTCAGGGTGGCGAGACGCTGGCGGTCAGCCAGATCAAGTGGCTATATCCCGACGCCGACCGTCACGTATGGGAGGAATCGCGTCCGCTGGGCGAGCTGACGGGTGTGCCGAAGGGGCGCAAACCTGTCGGATTGCGCCTGACCGGGGGGCGTCGCGCGCAGGCGTGGGCCAAGAAGCATGAGGAGCTGCGCAGCGCGCTCACCACGTTGGTGCCGGCGCCACCGGCGGGCATGGATCTGGGTGACGATCCGGAAATCGATATCGAGAGTGAGCAGTGGTGAAGTTCGGGAAGCGCGTAGTGCTGGATCTGGCCATCGCGGCGGTGGCGATGGTGCTCGCGGTGTGGGCGGCGGTGGCCGCGCGCATACCCACCGAGGTCGCGCCCATCGCCAAGGGCGAGCCGACGCTGTATTTCACCGCCCTGGACGGCGCGTGCGTGGCACGGGCGCTTGTGCTCACCGCGTTGGCTGGGGTTTTCCTGGTTTCCGCGGTGTCGCGGGGTGTGCGGGCCCGTCGTGACGCGGATCGGGCGATTCACAGCTAATTCTAATATCAGGTCTCCTGATATCGGGATAGCCTGGTGTCATGACACCAACCGCAGATATCGACCTGATGCCGCGTGCTGGATTCGGTGCGCGCTTGTGGGACCGCAAGCTGCAAACGGACCGGCTGGAGTACCTGGACCGCGACGATGTCCCGGCGAAGAAACGCGCCGTCGTGGAGGCGCTTGATCTCCTCGGTGAGAAGAAGGGGCTGCACAGGTGGAATGCGGAGCAGGCGGCCGGATTCCTGGCCGGTATCGACAGTCCGCGCGTGCTCGAGCTCGGCGCCGCCCATGGCGGCCTCTCTCGTGAACTGCTGAAGTTACGTCCTGACGCCTCGATCACGGTGACGGATATCGAGCCCTCCTCGGTCGCGGGTATCGCGGCGTCGGATCTGGGTTCGGACTCTCGGGTGACCGTGCGCGCCATGGATGCGACAGCTATCGATGCCCCGGACGGTGCGTTCGATCTGGTGGTGTTCGCGCTGTCGTTTCATCATCTGCCGCCGTCGCTTGCCGCCAAGGTCTTCGCCGAGGGCACTCGGGTGGGACGCACGCTCTTGATCATCGACTTGCTGCGCCTGCCGGCTCCACTGCTGGCGCCGTCATATCTCTTCGCGGCGGCTGTGGGTTGGGTACGCCCGGTGCTGCACGACGGTGCGATCAGCCAGCTGCGCGCCTATGGCCCGAAGGCGTTGCGTAGCCTGGCTGCACACGCGGATCCGTCGATAGCTGTCGAACTCCGCGCCAGAGTTCAGCTGCCGATGCCACTGCAGATCGTGGTGGCGCGGCGCGACTTGTAGCGCAGGTCACCCTATCGTTTGGTACCCCCTAGGGGTATGATTTAGGCATGGAGTTCACGGACACGGGCATGGAGACCACCGATCTGCGGCTGCATGGCATGACGTGTGCCTCATGCGCGTCCCGTGTGGAGAAGGGGCTCAACAAGCTCGAGGGTGTGACCGCGCGCGTGAATCTGGCGCTGGAGAGCGCCCGGGTCGAGCACGACGGTTCGATCTCCGATGAGGACTTGGTCAAGGCTGTCGAGTCGGTGGGCTACAAGGCCCAGGTGGTCGGCGGCTCACGCAGCGGCGCTGCGCAGAGCGGCCACGAGCACGACGGCGCCGATCCGCACGATCACATGAACCACGACGTGCCCGACAATCAGCTCAAGACGCGTCTGCTCGGCTCACTGCTGTTGGCCATCCCGGTGGTCGCCATCTCGATGGTGATGCCCTGGCATTTCTCCGGCTGGGAGATTGTGGTCGCGGCGCTGACCACACCGATCTTGCTGTGGGGCGGCTACCCGTTCCACCGTGCCGCGTTCGTCAACGCACGCCACGGCGCCTCGACCATGGACACCCTGGTGTCACTGGGCACCATCGCGGCGTACGTGTGGTCGCTGTGGGTGTTGTTCGCGAGCGCCGGGCACACCCACGGGGATGTCCACGTCTACTTCGAGGTCGTTGCGGCGGTCACCGTGTTCCTGCTCGCGGGCAGGTTCGCCGAGTCACGCGCCAAGCGCTCGGCAGGTTCGGCGCTGCGGGCGCTGCTATCCCTGGGTGCCAAGGATGTCGCGGTGTTGCGTGGCGGGCACGAGACGCGCATCCCCGTCGAGCAATTGGCGGTGGGCGACGAATTCGTCGTGAGGCCGGGGGAGCGCGTCGCGACCGACGGCGTAGTGGTCGACGGTCACTCGGCCTTGGATACCGCCACCATGACGGGTGAGTCCGTACCTGTAGAGGTCGGCGCGGGAGACCTGGTGGTCGGTGGCTACGTCAACACTCACGGGCGGATTGTCGTACGCGCCGACAAGGTGGGCGCCGATACACAGCTGGCCCGCATGGCGCAGCTGGTGTCGGAGGCGCAAACCGGTAAGGCACAGGTGCAGCGGCTCGCTGATCGGGTGTCGTCGGTATTCGTGCCCGTTGTACTCGTAATCGCGGCGTTGACGTTCGTCGGCTGGGTGGCTCAGGGCTACCCGCTGTCGTCGGCGTTCACCGCAGCCGTCGCGGTGCTGATCATCGCGTGCCCGTGCGCGCTCGGATTGGCCACGCCCACAGCGATTCTGGTGGGTACCGGGCGTGGGGCGCAGCTGGGTGTGCTGATCAAGGGTCCGGAGGTGCTGGAGAACGTCAAGAGCATCGACACCGTTGTACTCGACAAGACAGGCACCGTGACCACCGGCGTGATGAGCGTTGTGGCTGTGCGCCGCAACATCGGGTCAGGTGTCTCCGACGCCGACGAGATCCTGCGTATCGCCGCCTCGGTGGAGTCGGCCTCCGAGCATCCGGTCGCCAGGGCCATCGTGGACGCGGCGCGGACGCATGGGATGTCGCTGTCACCGGTGACCGGATTCCGTAACGAGCCCGGCATCGGGGTAACCGGCATCGTTGACGGTCACGAGGTGTCGATCGAGGCCATCGCGGGTCAGAACACCACCGCGGCGATCACCTGGGGTGGCCTGCGCCGGGGTGAGATCGAGGTGGCGGACACGGTGAAGCCGTCGAGCCGGCAGGCCATCGACGAACTTAAGGCCATGGGCATTACTCCGGTGCTGCTGACGGGTGACAACGCGGAGGTGGCCGCACGCGTCGCCGAGGAAGTCGGTATCGCCGCAAGCGATGTCGTCGCGGGAGTCAAACCCACCGAGAAGGCCGATGTCGTCAAGCGTCTGCAGGCCGAGGGCAAGAAGGTCGCGATGGTGGGCGACGGGGTCAACGACTCCGCCGCGCTGGCCACGGCCGATATCGGGATGGCCATGGGCACCGGTACCGACGCTGCGATCGAGGCCAGCGATGTGACCCTGGTGCGCGGTGACCTGACCACGGTGCCGACGGCACTGCGGCTTTCGCGCAAGACGCTCGGCACCATCAAGGCGAATCTGTTCTGGGCCTTCGCCTACAACACCGCCGCCATTCCGTTGGCCGCCCTGGGTTTGCTCAACCCGATGATCGCGGGCGCGGCGATGGCGATGTCATCTGTCTTCGTGGTACTGAACAGCCTTCGGCTGCGAACCTTCCGCTAGTTTCCTTACCGAATGCTGTGAAGGGCCAACAGGAGGAGTCGTCGGGTGGTTATGCGTGTGATCGCGCTGGGTGTCGCATTGGGTCTGACGGTGGCGGGATGTTCCGACATTCGTCGGCAGGCAACCGACGCACTCGATTCCGTTGCCTCGCAGGCTGCCGGAGCGCCGAGTAAGGACACCGTCGAACGCTGGAACACCGATGAGCTGACCAAGGCCCTGACGGCCATCAACGACAAGATCGGCGCGAGCCCGGCCGACTATCTGATGTTCACGATCAGCGGATACACCTCGGTGGCGGTGCAGGCCATCGACCCCAAGAAGCGGGAGAACGTCGACGAGTACCGCTACGACGGCTCGTCCGTGAAGGTCAGGCCTGTTGATGTCAGCCGCAACGAACCGGGCGTCGTTGACGAGAGCTCGTTCAAGAGCGACATCGTTACTCCGGCGGTCCTGACGAGTGTGCTCAGTTCGGCGGTGAAGGATTCTGGGGTGCAGGACGGCACGGTAAGCGTGCTGACCATCGAGAAGTTCTTCGCCAATGAGCCGGAGCCCAAGATCCAGGTAGTGGTGGGAAGTCCGCGGGCCAGTAAGAACGTCCGCTACACACCGGCCGGCGTCTTCATCGAGACCGTCTAGTTCGTCGACCGCGGCAGGGTCAGAAGAGCAGGCGCCACAAGCCGATCAGGCCTACCGCCACGATGACCACCCGCAACGCGCCGGGGGAGAGTTTGCGCCCCCAGCGCGCGCCGGCGAGCCCACCCACGAATGAGCCCGCCGCGATGATCCCGGCCGCCGTCCAGCTCACCCGGTCGAAGGCGACGATCGTGTACGCAAGAGCGGCAACGATATTGGTGATCATGGCCAGCACGTTCTTGGCCGCGTTCATCCGCTGCATGGATTCGGGTAGCAGTGCTCCCATCACCGCGATTTGCATGATGCCTTGGGCTGCGGTGAAGTACCCGCCGTAGATCCCGACGAGGAAGTTCCCTCCGGTGAGTGCGGCCATGCGGCCCGGAGGGACATGATCTGCGCTCAGGCCCTGTGCCTCGGAACGCCGGCGCGCCCAGGCCTGAATGCGGGGTCCGACCACCACCAGTACCAGCGCCAGGATCAGTAGCACGGGCACGATGGTGACGAACGTTTTCTCGGGGAGATGCAGCAGCAGGAACGACCCGATGAGCGCGCCGATCAGTACCGCCGGTATCTGCCATTTGAGCCGGGGCCATTGTCCGCTCAGCTCGCGGCGGTACCCCCACACGCCCGTCATGCTGCCGACAGTCAGTCCGATGGCATTCGACATCGTCGCCACCACGGGCGGGTAGCCGAACGCGATGAGAGTGGGGAAGGTGATGAGGGTGCCGGACCCGGCAACCACGTTGATCGCACCGGCACCGAACGCGGCGAGCGCGACGAGAAGCATCTCCTGCACCGGCACTCGTGCCAGCGTACGACCGTTAGCCAGTCGAACCAATTCCCCCTCTCCGTGAAACCCGCCACAGTGTGAGGCTCGACGTAGCGGCTTAGATGGGCAAAATGGTGGGCATGCCTTTGAGTCGATCCGCCGGTGTGGCGGCGTTAGTGCTGGTGCTGTCCATTTCCGGGTGTACCCAGGACCAGCGCACCACTCCGGTGGCATCGAACGCCCCTATTCCGACATTCGACAACGCGCAGCTGAGCATGCGTTTTGCCGCCTGCACTGATCTCAACGGGTTTGTGAACGCGAAGTGGGCCGAAGACGCCACCATCCCCGCGGACAAGTCCAGTTACGGCAGTTTCGACATGCTGGCCGACGAGTCTCGCAAGGTTCAGCGCGAGATCGTCGAGGGTGCGGTCTCGGGACTGGGTACCGCTGATCATGAGTCGGTCAACTATCAGGTCGGGCTTCTGTACCGTGCCGCCACCGACGACGCGAAGCTCGACGCGGCGGGATATGACCCCATCCGGCCGACGCTCGCCGCGATCGATCAGATCGCATCGCCTGAAGAACTCGCGGCCTTCCTGGCTGCCGACAGCGCCACCGGACAACATCTGGTTTTCGATTTCACTGCCGGTGCCGACTACGCCAATGCCACCGAACAGATCGGCTATGCGCGGGCCGACGCGCTGGGTATGCCGGCCAAGGATTACTACACCGATCCGAAGTACGCACCGGTCTTCGATGCCTACCGCGCGTATATCGCGTCGACGTTCGGGTTGATCGGCGCGGACCAAGTGGCCGCCAAGGCCCGGGCCGAACAGGTGGCCGCGCTCGAATCGGCGCTGGCCGCCGCGACGTTGAGCCCTGTGCAGCAACGTGATCCGGCCAACCAGTACAAGTTGGTAACCGTGGCCCAGGCCAATGCGGTGACGCCGCACTTCGAATGGGGCGCCTACCTGAAGGCGCACGGCGCCCCGGAGGCCAGGGCTTTCTCCCTGGCCGAGACCGAGTTCTTCACGACGTTTGATCGGCTACTGTCCACCACCGATCTGGACACCTGGAAGTCATATCTGACATTTCACGCGGTACACAGATCGGCCGACGCCTTGTCGAAGGCTTTCCGCGACAACGCTTTCAAATACAAGTCGGCGCTCACCGGAACCACCGCGCAAAAACAGCGTTGGGAGCAGGGGCTGGAGGAAGTCAACACGCTGGTGGGGCCGGCGCTGGGGCAGTTGTACGTCGATCGCATGTTCAGCGATCGCGCGAAGCGCGCGGCCACCGAGATGGTGGGCAATGTCAAGGAGGCGTTGCGTAAGCGGATCGAGGCCGTCGACTGGATGAGCCCGCAGACCAAACTGGCCGCAAAAGGTAAGTGGGACAAGCTGATCCTCAAGGTGGGCTTCCCCGGCAAGGAACGGGACTTCTCGAAGCTCAAGCTGACCGGCGACAACTTCTATACCGACCGGGCCGCGGCGTTGAAGTTCAACCACGACTTCGACATGGCCAAGATCGGGCATCCGACCGATCGGTCGCTGTGGGGAATGACACCGCAGACGGTCAACGCGCAGTACGACCCCACCGAGAACAGCATCACCATTCCCGCCGCGATCTTGCAGGCGCCCTTCTACGACCCCAAGGGCGATCCGGCGTTCAATTACGGCGGTATCGGTGCGGTGATCGGGCACGAGTTCACCCACGCATTCGACGACGAGGGCAGCCAATTCGATGGTGAGGGCAACCGGGTCAATTGGTGGACGCCGAACGACCGCGAGGAGTTCGAGAAGCGCGCCAACCGGCTGGTGGAGCAGTTCAATGCCTACGCACCGATTCCGGGGCGCCCCGACCTGCATGTGGACGGGAAGCTCACGTTGGGGGAGAACATCGCGGACCTCGGCGGTGTCAACACCGCCTATGACGCGCTGGTCGCGGAGCTGGCCAAAAAGGGCGGCGGCGGCAAGATCAACGGCATCGTCGGGTTCAACGACACGCAGCGGTTCTTCCTGAATTACGCGCGGATCTGGCGGGACAAGCAGCGTCCGGAGGCCGCGATCACCCAGCTCGCTGCCGATCCGCATTCACCGCCGGCGTTGCGCATCAACGGTGTGGTGCCCAATGTCGCACCGTTCGCCGCCGATTTCGGTTGCCTGGCAGGCGATCCCATGGTGAATCCGCCGGACAAGTTCGTGAAGATCTGGTAGACGCAGGTCTACCAGCGCAGGGGAGAGCTACGCGTAGGTCAGCAGCACGGCCTGATCGAACGGGAGCTTCCCGAATGCGCGGCTCTTGACCAGTGCTGCTGCCTCGTCCCGGCTGACCACCCGCGGATTGACGACGTCGTGGGTTTTCCCGCGGCGCACGATCCTGCCGCCGCCGGCCGCATTGAGGTTCTTCAGCCAATCCCGATCCGGGCCATAGGTCAGCAAAATGGCCACGCCGTCGGGAGTCTTGAAGGCGGTGACGGGCGTGCGGAACTCCTTGCCCGACTTGCGGCCCCTGTGCTCGATGATGGCGAAGCTCGGGGCCCAGCCCGCCCATAGCCGCTGGACGGGGTTGGTGACGTATTTGTTGAAGCGCGCGACCGATTGCGGTATCTGCATACCACCATCAAACTGTGATCCATGGCATACCTCAAGCCCCCTTGGTTCGTGCGCAAGGTCTTCAACCGGGTGGCGATGGCCGCCAATATCGGCGAGACGCTCACGATCACCAAGCGGGTCAGCGGCGAGCCGCAGCAGATCCCGGTCACGACCGTGGATGTCGATGGGGTCAAGTACCTGGTGTCCACCCGTGGTGAGAGTCAATGGGTGAAAAATGTCAGGGCTAGCCCGCAGGTGACACTCACCGTCAGGGGCACCACCACGGCATACACGGCCACCGAGGTCCCGGTCGCTGACCGTGCGCCCATCATCGCCGCCTATAAGCCCAAGGCGGGGAAGGTCGTGGACGGCTACTTCGCCCAGCTGCCCGACGACGCCGATCACCCCACTTTCGCGCTCAGACTTGCCTGATCCACTACACCCTGTAGTGGACGATTTGGCGCCAGCTGAGACACTGGATGCCGTGCCTGACGAGACAGCCAACTCCGCACGTCTGTTCGCCGACGCCTCGGCCGTCATCCCAGGTGGAGTGAACTCGCCGGTGCGTGCCTTCGCGGCGGTCGGCGGGGTCCCGCGGTTCATCAAATCCGGCGCCGGCTGCTGGCTCACCGATGTCGACGACAACCGGTACGTGGACCTGGTCTGCTCCTGGGGTCCGCTGATCCTCGGCCACGCGCACCCCGCTGTGGTGGAGGCCGTGCAACGGGCCGCCAAGGACGGGCTTTCCTACGGCGCACCCGTCGAGGGGGAGATCGAGCTCGCGCGCGAACTCATCGATCGCGTGCAGCCGGTGGAAAAGGTGCGTCTGGTCAACTCCGGAACCGAGGCCACCATGAGTGCGGTGCGCCTGGCTCGCGGATTCACCGGACGGCCCAAGATCGTCAAGTTCGCCGGTTGTTACCACGGGCATGTGGACGCCCTGCTGGCCGATGCCGGTTCCGGTGTGGCCACTCTGGGTTTGCCCTCCTCGCCCGGTGTCACCGGCGCCTCCGCGGCCGACACCATCGTGTTGCCCTACAACGACATCGGTGCCGTGGCTCGCACCTTCGCCGAACAGGGCGATCAGATCGCCGCTGTCATCACCGAGGCGGCCGCCGGCAACATGGGCACCGTCGCGCCCGCACCGGATTTCAACACCGGACTGCGACGCATCACCGAAAACCATGGCGCGCTGCTCATCATGGACGAGGTCATGACGGGTTTCCGCGTCAGCCGTTCGGGCTGGTTCGGCATCGACCAGGTCGCCGGCGACCTGGTGACGTTCGGCAAGGTGATGAGCGGTGGCATGCCCGCCGCCGCGTTCGGTGGCCGCGCCGACATCATGGAGCGCCTGGCCCCGTTGGGGCCGGTGTATCAGGCGGGCACGTTGTCCGGCAATCCGATCGCTGTGGCCGCAGGGCTGGCCTCTTTGCGCGCGGCAGATGTGAAAGCTTATGAAACGCTTGATCGCAACGCCGATGCGCTCATCGCTCTGATCACCGCGGCGCTGGATGCCGAGGGGGTGGCGCACCAGATCGGTCGCGCCGGGAACATGTTCAGCCTCTTCTTCGGCGCCGAGCCGGTGCATGACTTCGAGAGCGCCAAAGCCACCGACACCTGGCGCTACCCCGCATTTTTCCATGCGCTGCTGAGCCGCGATGTGTACGCGCCGCCGAGCGCGTTCGAGACCTGGTTCGTTTCCACCGCCCTCGATGACGAGGCGTTCGACCGTATTGCCGACGCTTTGCCCGCCGCTGCCCGTGCCGCGGCCTCTGTCGAGGAGAGGTAAGGAATTTCGATGAGCCGCACCACTGTTCATTTGATGCGCCATGGCGAGGTACACAATCCGGAGGGCATTCTGTACGGTCGGCTGCCTAACTTCCGGTTGTCGGACAAGGGGCAGGGACAAGCCGCGAAGGTGGCAGAGTCGCTGCGGGGCAACAAGATTGCGGCGGTGATTGCCTCGCCGCTGCTGCGTGCTCAGCAGACTGCCACACCCATCGCCGAGGCGCACGGACTCGCCATCGTGACCGACGACGATCTCATCGAGGCGGGCAACTCCTTTGAGGGTATGAAGGTGTCGGTGGGTGACGGCGCTTTGCGGGACCCCCGGAACTGGTGGAAGCTGCGCGACCCGTTCACCCCGTCCTGGGGAGAGCCGTACGCCGACATCGCGTTCCGGATGTCGGCGGCGATCGACCGCGCGCGCAGTCGCGCCGCGGGCGCCGAGGTGGTTTGCGTGAGCCATCAGCTGCCGGTGTGGACCGCCCGCCAGCATCTGCTCGGTAAGCGACTGTGGCACGACCCCCGTAAGCGTCAGTGCAACGTCGCCTCACTCACCTCGCTGGTGTTCGACGGCGATGCGTTGGTCGATGTCGTGTATTCGGAACCGGCGGGGTAGCTCGTGCGATGTGTGGTCGTGGCGCTGGCCGCGCTGGTTCTGCTCATCACCGGGTGCTCTACCGGTGATGATGCGGTGGCGCGCGGTGGGCAGTTTCAATTCGTCTCACCGGGCGGCAAGACCGATATTTTCTACGATCCGCCCGAAGCGCGTCAGGCACCGGGATCCATCGAGGGGCAGAACCTGCTGGACCCCACAAAGACGCTGTCGCTCAAGGATTTCGCCAACAAGGTCGTTGTCATCAACGTGTGGGGGCAATGGTGTGGCCCCTGCCGCTCGGAGTTCTCCGCGTTGGAAGACGTGTACAGGGCCACACACGCACAGGGCGTCGAGTTCCTGGGGATCAACGTCCGGGACAACGAGATCACCAAGGCGCAGGATTTCGTGACCGACCGCAAGGTGCCGTACCCGTCCATTTACGACCCGTCGATGCGCACACTCATCGCGTTCGGCAGGAAGTTCCCCACCGGAGCTATTCCCGCGACCCTGATCCTGGACCGTCAGCACCGGGTGGCGGCGGTGTTCCTGCGTGAGTTGTTGCCCCAGGACCTACAGCCTGCGGTGGAGCGGATCGCGAAAGAACCCGCGGGAGCCACGAAGTGATCCTCGCCGACGCCGGCTCCGCGTTCCAGGATGCGGCCACCAGCGGACCCCTGCTGCTGGCGCTGGGTGCCTGCGCGCTGGCGGGTCTGGTGTCGTTCGCCTCGCCGTGCGTGATCCCGCTCGTGCCCGGGTATCTGTCCTACCTGGCTGCCGTGGTGGGCGCCGACGACAGACCGGAGAGCGGAACCGGTACTCGGTCTCATCGGTTGCGCGTCACGGGTTCGGCATTGCTGTTCGTCGCCGGATTCACCGCGGTGTTCCTGCTCGGGACGGTCGCCGTGATGGGTATGACCACCACGCTGATTACCAATCAGATGCTGCTGCAACGCATCGGGGGAGTGATCACCATTGCGATGGGTCTGGTGTTCATCGGTCTGGTGCCTGCGCTGCAGCGTGATTTCCGGTTCACACCGCGCCGCATCTCCACCGTGGCCGGAGCGCCATTGCTTGGTGCGGTGTTCGCCCTCGGGTGGACGCCATGCCTGGGGCCGACTCTCACCGGTGTGGTCGCGGTGGCCTCGGCCACCGAGGGCGCGGACGTGGCTCGCGGGATCACGCTGGTGATCGCCTACTGCCTGGGGCTGGGAATCCCGTTCCTGCTGCTGGCCTTTGGTTCGGCTCGTGCGGTGCGCGGCATGGACTGGCTGCGACGGCACACCCGGACCATCCAGATCATCGGCGGTATCGCGCTGCTGGCGGTCGGGGTCGCGCTGGTGACCGGTGTGTGGGCAGATTTCGTTGCCTGGGTTCGTGATTCATTCGTTTCCGACGCGAGGTTGCCCATCTAGTGATGATCGCTAAGCGTCTTCTTGCCTATGCGCGCAACACCTGGCGCGGCCTGACCTCGATGGGTACGGCGCTGGCGCTGTTGGTGCTGCTCGCGCTCGGCGCGATACCGGGTGCGATGCTGCCACAACGCGCGCTGAACCAGGCGAAGGTCGACGAGTACCTGGCAGAGCATTCCACCATCGGCCCGTGGCTGGACCGGGTGCAGGCCTTCGACGTGTTCTCCAGCTTCTGGTTCACGGCGATCTACGTGCTGCTGTTCGTCTCGTTGGTGGGATGCATCATTCCCCGCACCGTCGAGCACGCCAAGGCCCTTCGCGCGCAGCCGGTTCCCGTGCCCCGGAACCTGGGGCGGCTGCCCAAGCATCAGGAAAGGCTGGTGCGGGCCGACCAGTCCGATGTCGCGTCGACCATCGAGGGCCGGCTCCGGGGCTGGCGCAGAGTCACCCGGGAAAAAGACGGGATCACCGAGATTTCGGCAGAGAAGGGCTATCTGCGCGAGTTCGGGAACTTGGTCTTTCACCTTTCCCTTGTCGGCCTGCTGGTCGCGTTCGCGGTCGGCAAGCTCTTCGGATACGAGGGCAATGTCATTGTCATCGCCAACAACGGTCCGGGATTCTGCTCGTCATCCCCGGCGGCCTTCGACTCGTTCCGGGCGGGCAACACCGTTGACGGCACCAACCTGGACCCCATATGCGTCAAGGTCAAAGACTTCAAGGCCACATACCTTGCTTCCGGGCAGGCGCATTCGTTCGAATCGCACATCGAGTACCAGGCCGGGGACGATCTCCAGAACAACGTGTGGCGGCCGGAGCGGCTGGCCATGAACCATCCGCTGCGTGTCAACGGCAACCGCGTGTACCTGCTCGGCTACGGATACGCCCCCACGTTCACCGTGACCTTCCCGGACGGGCGCAAGCGCAGCGAGACCATCCAGTGGCGACCGGACGACCCCACCACCCTGCTGTCGTCCGGGGCCGTGCGCATCGATCCGCCGGCGGGCACCTACCCGGACCCCAACGTGCGTCGCAAGAATCAGATCGCCATCCAGGGCCTGTTCGCGCCCACAGAACAACTGCACGGCACCCTGCTCTCGTCGAGCTTCCCCGAGATGCGTAAGCCCGCCGTGGCCATCAACATCTACCGCGGAGACACCGGACTGGACTCGGGTCGCGCGCAGTCGATCTTCGAGCTCGACCCCCGCATGATCGAACAGAAACGTCTCAATCAGGTGGCACGCGCGAATCTGCTGCCGGGACAGTCGGTCAAGCTCAACGACGGCACCATCGTCAAGTTCGACGGCGCCGTCAACTTCGTGAACCTGCAGGTGTCGCGCGACCCTGCCCAACTGTGGGTTCTGGTCTTCGCGCTGACCATGATGGCGGGCCTGGTGGTCTCGCTCGTCATCAAACGCCGTCGAGTCTGGGCGCGGCTGACCCCGGGCGCCACCGCAGGTACGGTAAATGTCGAGCTGGGCGGGCTGGCGCGTACCGACAGCTCCGGCTGGGGCGACGAATTCGAGCGGTTGTGCGACCGCTGCCTTGAGGATCTGCCTGTCGCCAGGGCCGGGAACGGCCACAAGGATGAGGATGCCGAATGAATTCGACCAATATCGACGTAGATCTGGCCAGGTTCTCCGACTACGCCTTCACCTCTGCGATCGTGGTGATGGTCGGTGCGCTGGTGCTGTTGGCCATCGAGCTGGCCTACCGGCAGAGCAACAAGACCGCGCAACGCGAGCTCGTCAGCTCCGGTGGCGAGGTGGTGTCCGCCGGCGAGAATCAGCCGGGCCTGGTGGTGCCCAAGGGCAAGCGGCCCCTGGGCGAGAGGGTCGGCGGCGCCGGACAGGCGCTGGTGTACTTGGGCATTGGGTTGCTGCTGGTCTGCATCGTGCTGCGCGGTGTGGCCACCACCCGGGTGCCGTGGGGCAACATGTACGAGTTCATCAACCTGACGTGTGCGTGCGGCCTGGTCACCGCGGCTGTAGTGCTCCGTAAACGCTACGACCGCGCGCTGTGGGTCTTCGTGCTGATTCCTGTGCTGATTCTGCTGACGGTGTCCGGCCGGTACCTCTACACCTACGCCGCGCCGGTGATGCCCGCGCTGCAGTCCTATTGGCTGCCCATCCATGTGTCGGTGGTCAGTCTCGGGTCGGGTGTGTTCCTGGTGGCCGGGGTGGCGAGCATCCTGTTCCTGGTCAAGATGTACTTCCCGGACAACACCCTGGTGCAGCGGCTCCCCGATGCCCAGTCGCTGGACCGGCTGGCGTATCGGACGACCATTTTCGGATTCCCCATCTTCGGGTTCGGCGTGATTTTCGGTGCCATCTGGGCCGAGGAGGCGTGGGGGCGGTTCTGGGCCTGGGACCCCAAGGAGACCGTGTCCTTCATCGCGTGGGTCATCTATGCCGCCTACCTGCACGCACGGTCCACTGCCGGGTGGCGGGACAGGAAGGCCGCGTGGATCAACGTGGCTGGATTCGTGGCCATGGTGTTCAACCTCTTCTTCGTGAACCTGGTCACTGTCGGTCTTCACTCGTACGCTGGGGTGAGCTAGGGGGGTCCGCGGGAACTGTTCCGCCAGATCGGTTCATCACACCTGCGATAGGGTGCGATGCTGAGTCCTTCCGAACAGTTGCTCCGGGCTCTCCGTGTCCGAGCTGCACATCCAACCAATGCATTGGGGGATCGATGTCTGACTATCCCGCGCACCGCGCGCCGGATGGACCGTCGCCTTACGCCGACGAGGCGCAGGGTGGACCGACGGCCCCGCCTTGGGCGGCACAGGAGCCCGCGCAGCCGGTGATGTACGGCCAGAGCTCGCCACAGCAGCCGCATGAGATGACGCAACAGTTCCAAGCGGTCCCGTACCAGGATCCGTTCGCGCCACAGCAGGACATTGCGGGCCTCGGCCACGATCCCTCGGTGCCATCGCTCAACACTCTCGGCGGCTCCTTCGCGCCACTGGACTTCACGCCGTCCGGTGGACAGGAGAACCCCGATCCCACCGCGATCGGTGCGGTCGGGTCGTCGGGCGGCTTCCGGGCCGATAACCGATTCAGCGATTCGGGCGAGTCACCCGCGCAGTCGACGCCCTTCACGGCGGATCGCTGGGCCAGTGACACCCCTGCCTCGGGTATTCCTCAGCAAGCTCAGCAGCCTCCCCTCGGTGGTTCTCGCTACTACACCCCGGTGGGCGGCCAGCAGACCGGCATCGGAGGCCAGATTCGGCCCGAGTTGCCGCCTTCCTCGCGCGACTTGTCCACCTCGGCACTGCTGCGCCCCCATAAACCGGCGCCGTCGGCGGGCTGGCGCAAGACCGTCTACCGGGCGTCGTTCGGGACGATCAACCTCGGCGAGGGCACCAAGAAGACCGAGGAAAACGACCTCGTCGCCCAGGTGAACCAGCCGCTGCAGGGCTGCTACAAGATCGCGCTGCTGAGCCTTAAGGGAGGCGTCGGTAAGACCACCGTCACCGCGACTCTCGGCGCGACCTTCGCCTCTATTCGCGGTGACCGCGTCATCGCCGTCGACGCGAACCCGGACCGCGGCACGCTGAGCCAGAAGGTGCCGCTGGAGACGCCGGCGACGGTGCGTCACCTGCTGCGGGACGCTAATTCCATCCAGCGCTACAGCGATGTCCGCAGTTACACCTCGCAGGGGCCGAGCCGCCTGGAGGTGCTCGCATCCGAAAGTGACCCGGCGGTCTCCGAGGCGTTCAGCGCCGAGGACTACGCACGCACACTGGAGATTCTTGAGCGCTTCTACAGCGTGGTGCTCACGGACTGCGGCACCGGACTCATGCACTCCGCGATGTCTTCGGTGCTGGAACAGGCCGATACTCTCGTGGTTATCAGCTCCGGCTCGGTCGACGGTGCCCGTAGCGCCTCGGCCACCCTGGACTGGCTCGATGCGCATGGGCATCGCGAGCTGGTGCGCCGCTCCGTTGCGGTGATCAACGCGGTGCGTCCGCGTTCGGGCAAGGTCGATATGCAGAAGGTCGTCGATCACTTCTCGCGGCGGTGCCGTGCCGTGCGGTTGGTGCCGTTCGATCCGCACCTGGAAGAGGGTGCCGAGATCAGCCTGGACCGGCTGCGGCCCGCGACGCGTCGTTCGCTCATCGAGCTGGCCGCCGTCGTGGCGCAAGGGTTCACCGGCACACAGCGCCAGCAGCAGACGTTCCAGGGCTAGTCCCTGGAATCATGCGGCGACAGGCCGCGCAGCGTCAGTGTTCGGACGGGCCGTCCTTGCTGATGCGCCAAAGGAAGTCCGGGTCGTCGTCGGGGCCGGTCACGCGGGTCTGCGGACGGGCGGGCACCGATTGGCTGATCCGCCATCCGGCGTAGACCAGCGCGCCGAGTACGACCGCGATGAGCACGTAATACACAAGAGCCTCCTGAACAACTACCTCCGAATATACGCGCGGCCAAGGTCGGTGTACGGCGCAGCGATAGGGTGGTGACGTGGCTGAACGGTCGCCGGGGAGCCGGCTCGCTATCGATATCGCGGTGTACACCCTGGCGCGGTTGGGGCTCGCGGTCATCCTGACGCTCGTCATCTTCTGGGTGGCCCGGCTCATCGGGTACGAGGACTTCCCCCTGGCCATCGCGATCCTGTTCGCGCTGATCATCGCGCTGCCGCTGGGCATGGCGGTATTCGCGCCACTGCGTCGCCGGGTGACTGCCAGCATCGCCGTGGTCGACGAGCGGCGCCGGGCCGACCGTGCGGATCTGCAGGCGCGGCTGCGTGGCGAAAAGCCGAAGGACTCCTCCTAAAGACACCGGGCAGCCACCGTGGCGCATTATCCCAACATCCGCGACGCCACCGCCGTCTGTCGTGCGGCGATGCGGTTGCGCCACTGCTGCGCCGATATTGCGCCATCTGCGTAGAACGGCAAGGTAGCCGGGAGGCGGTCAAGATCCACCACTTCGGCGCGGGGGCCGTCTTCGTCGAGGATGGGACGGTCCGTCCGCTGCCAGCGGAACTTCAGGAACCCGCGCCGGTGTCCCAGGGTCTCGATCCAGTTGGAGACACCGGGGTTCTGGTCGCTGATCACCAGCCGGATCATGCCGTCGGGGTCCACATGCGATTGCTCTGCGTTCAGGGACGTCTGATGATTGGCGTAGTCCAGCGACACATACCACATGCTGCCCACCTGGAAACCTTGGTACGGCGCTTCGGATTTCGGCACGGTCACGACGAGAGCCTGGTGAGGTTGGAGTTCGAAGTAGCCCACCGACGAGAACTGGGTGGCCAGCCCTCCCGGAGTGATGCGCGGCGGTTCGAAGACATTGGCGGGGTTGTTCATGTAGAACCACTGGGGAAACTGCAGCCACGTCTTTACCCGGTTCACCAAGTGCAGCCCGGCACCCATGTATCTGCCGGCAATGAAGTCCTTGGTGAGGCGCACCGCTCCCGAGCCGATGGTGTCGGCACGGCTGATCACCACCGTCCCCCGTCTTTCGGACCAGTCGTTGTACGCCTCTCGGACGATCAGCTGCGCAGGGCGCGCCGCGATGGGGATGTGTTTGTGGCAGTCCGCGATTGGCGTCGCACCGATGCTCACGCGATAGCTGCCGTCCTCGGCGATTACCAGGTCGCGATCGTCGAAGGCGGTGACGCTGCCCGGCACTTCGGTGTCGGTGTAGTCACTGTCGAGCAGCTGGAAGTTGAGGTCGACAGTGCTGCCGCGAGTACCGCTGAGCACGTAGTCATGGTGTCCGTCGACCTGCGTGGCGAAGTACAGAAAGTCCGGATTATCGAGCCCCATTTTGGTGAATGGTCCTGTGCCGCTGAGCAACATCGGATGCTCTGCACTGAAGTTGAAGACCAGGTGCACAGAGGCGGCGATACTCCCGGCGAGGTAGTCGAGACCTTCAAGGAGGTCCGATTCCGATTCGATATGAGGCGCGGTGGTGACCAGCCGCTCGGCTTCGGCGATCGCATCGGTGAAAGGTTGTGTCACCACGCCGTCGAGATCATAGGCGCTCACGCACGCCACCACTTTCGCGCTCGATCGAGAAGTGCTCTACGTACCGTTGGTATGCGTCGTCCACTTCTTCTGTCGTCAGTCCGAATTGTTCGAGACTGTATCGGTGCTCACCGTGCTTGTGCTGTCTGTTCGTGCGCAACGACGTCTGCATGGCCGCGACCGCCGCATCAGAGAGCGGGCGCCCGGCAGCGTCATGGATACGCTGCACCGACCTCATCGGATCATTCAGTAGCTCAGGGTAATTGATGTCGACAAACGATTCAGGATGGTTACCGCGAACGGTGATCGCGCGGTCGATGATCTGCGCGTTCTTGCCGAGCCAGTACCGGGAGAGCCGGTGATGGTCCACGTGGTCGCTGAACAGCGCCTGGTAGTGCGCCAGCATGCTTGACGACGAAGCGGTGGTCTGTGCCGGGTCCCGGTGTGTCCAGACCACCACTGCATCCGGGTAGACCCGCAGTAGTACGTCTAGATGTTCAAGGTGCGCGGGAGTTTTGAGTACCCATCGGCCCCGGGGTCGCTGCCACTGGAGCACCTGTAGAAGCAGTCGATGCAGCTCGTATGCGGGTTGCATGTTCTGTGCGGCAAGCCAGCTCGCGTATGACGGGACATGGAACATCACCTCCGGCATCTGGCTGTGCAGCGCGAAATCGAGCAGCAGCACATCCTCCTCGGGGGCCTCCGCCTCTACCGAATGGATGGCGAAAAACTGCGGTGCCAGATACCGCAACGACGCCTCGTCCTTGGCGGCCTTGGCTATTCGCAGATGAGCGGCGCCGGTGGGCTCGTCTGAGTGGGGGAGCGGCTGGGCGCCCTCCCATGAACTCATCGATCCCGCTGCCGGGTCGGCAGCGAGCAGCCTGTGCAGCAGGGTGGTTCCGGTCCGCTGCAGGCCGACGATGACTATCGGCGCCTCAACCCGCAGCTCCGCTATCTCGGGATGTTTCCTGATCAGTTCCCGCAAGCGCAGACGCGTGCTGAGCATCCCGACGAGTCGCACTTGCACCATCTTTCGGCCCAGAAAACTGAGCACCGCCTCGTCGCGCAGCGAAGCCACGAGAACATCCAGTGCGGTGTCGAGATAGTCGTCGGGTATCCACGGCAGTCCGGCGGCGCGGCTTGCCGCGGCCCGCAGGTGCTGCGCGTCCAGCCGCGGGGCCGCCCCGATCCTGGCAAGCGGTCGTCCGGCGTGATTGAGCATGCGGATCGGCCACGGACGTGTGACTCGGAACGCCGGTGTCGTCATTGCCTGGTCCAATTATCCTATTGCGCAACGCTTTGTGAGAACCGGAGGTTGTCATCCTGGACGGGTTGCGCGCGCGCCATCCACATGTCCCGGTAGTAGTTCATGCTCAGCCGCCAGGGCGGCCGCGAGCCCTGGCGTGGCAGGTCGGACAGCACGCGTTCCACATAACCCGGGCGATATCCCGTGAACGGCTCTAGGGACACCGAATCGTCGTCGAGATGCGGTGTCACCGAGGAAATCCGGTGGGAGTGGAGATAGTCGAGCAGCCTGCTGACATACCGTGACACGATGTCCGCCTTGAGCGTGTAGCTCGCGGCTTGATATCCGACGGTGAAGGCGAAATTCGGTACACCGTCGAGCATCATCCCCTTGTAGCAGACCGTGCTGCTGAAGTCGATGGGCTCGTCGTCGCGGTAGAACTCGATACCGCCGAACAGCCGCATATGGAATCCGGTGGCCGCCACCACGACATCAGCAGACACCTGCTCACCGGAGGTGAGGACTAGTCCGGTTTTGGTGAACCTTTCGATCTCCCCGGTCACCATGCTGAGGTCGCCGCGTCCGATCGATTCGAACAGGTTGCCGTCGAGGATCAGGCACAACCGGTTGTCCCAGATCTTGTAACGCGGCCGGAAATGGGTATCGCTGTCATAGCCGGGCGGGAGTTCGCGTTTCGCACGATCGATAATGGCCTCGCCCATGCGTTCTGGAACCCGGCGGGCGAGATAGAGGGAGAGTGTCATCAGGGAGATGTTCTTGGCGCGGATGATCTGTAACGCCAGACTGTCGGGGAGGCAGCGCAAGAGCAGGTTGGCGAAGCGATCACGCTGCGGGCGGCTCACGACATAGCTTGGGGAGCGTTGCACCACGCTGACATGTCGGGCTTCCTCGGCCAGTCGCGGTGCGAGGGTCATCGCGGTCGCACCGCTGCCGATGAGGGCGACCCTTTTGTCTTTGAGGGCGAGATCTTCGGGCCACTCCTGGGGATGCACCACAGGGCCGTGGAAGTCTTCGATGCCGGGAAACTCCGGCAGGTATCCGCCGTCGTAGCGGTAATAGCCGGTGCACACCATCAGAAACGAACAAGTCATAGTTCGTGGACCGTCTGGAGTGTCGACTGCCAGCGTCCACTTGGCGGTCTCCGACGACCATCGGGCCTCGCGTACGCCGTGATTGAATCGGATGAGCGGCTCGAGATTCTCCTTGGCGACTACGTCTTTCAGATACCGAAGGATGGTGCCACCGTCCACGATCGCCTCCCGCCCGGTCCACGGCGCGAAGGAGAAGCTGAGTGTGTACATGTCCGAGTCGCAGCGCACGCCCGGGTAACGGAACAGGCTCCACGTGCCACCTATCTCCGAACGGCTCTCCAGCACTGCGATGTTCAATGATGGGCAATGGTTGGCGAAATGCCATGCCGCACTGATTCCGGCGATACCGGCACCCACGACGAGGACGTCGACAGCTTGCTCGTGTTCGAAGCTCACTTGGGTCTCCCTGCCTGATTCGAGATGATTATGGCCGTATATTCCTGAACTATGCGGCGAACCGGCAATAGATCGCTGATCCTGACGGGTGCCACGTCCGGGCTTGGGTCAGCACTTGCGCAGCTCCTCTCTGTCTCCGGCTCGTATCGGCTGATTATGTTGTGCCGCAATGAAATACGCCGGGCCGAGTTGATCGGTCGTTTCGGGACGGATGACGTGCACTACGTGGTGTGCGATCTGGCGGTGCTGGAGAGTGTTCGGGAGGCCGCGGCTGAGCTCAACAATGCGGTGCGCGCCGGAGACCTCGGGCCGATCGGTTCGGTGGTGCTCAACGCCGGGATTCATCCGGGACGTCGGCCGGGATCTGCATACGGTGGTCTCGACAGCACCATGGTCACCAATCTGATAGCGCCGCATCTGCTCCTGGGTTTGTTGTCGCCATCCCTGGACGCCGAGGCGCGAGTTGTGTTTGTGGGTTCCGGCGCTCACGATCGTCGGCGCTGGTGGACCGGGCTCCCCGAGCCCTCCGGCCTTCCGCTGGCCCAGGCATGTCTGCCCGGTGCGCTTGGCGGGCCGCAGGCGTATGTGACCAGTAAGAGGGGAACGGTGGAACTGTGCCGCGCCTACTCCGAGCGAGTCCCGGACGACTACGCGGTGCTCTCCTACGATCCGGGGATCATGCCGGCCACCGGCATCACCAGGAATATGAATGGCTTGTCCCGCTGGCTGTTCCGCTCGATACTCACCAGATTCGAGAATTCGGAGGGCTTCAGCACGCCCGAGCGTTCTGCCGCTTGGTTGCATGAATTCCTGACGCGCGGTGACACCGCGCCCGGTCTCGCTTACGCGAAGATTGACCGCTATCTGCCATGGCCCACCGCGAGTTCGACAGAGGCCGCACGGGCGCTGTATCACGAGACCAATGAAATCGCCGGCATCACTGCCGGTTTGGTGGCCCCATGGTGGTTTGAGGCCGGCCACCCGCCATCCGACTGAGCCGCTCACGTGGCCCGGCCCATCCTGGCGCCCCGAGCCGGGGTCGAGCCGGGTACCAGCCGCTGGAGCTGTCTTTTCGCCATGAAGGTGGTGAGACCCGCGAGACAGCGCACCAGGGTCGCGTACACCGTGAGCGGAGTGACGCCGTCGAATCCGCGTTCCAGCCGCTCGACGGCCTCGGCCATCGTCCCTGAAGGAGGGAACAGTGGGGGGAAGAAGCGGCCGCGTCCCAGGATCACCTTGCAGCGCCGCAGAATCAGGTCTTCCATGGCCTGGCCCAGTAATTCCCCCATCAGGCCGTTCTCCTGGAACGGGAAGTACCGCGGATCTACGATGAGGCGTAGATGCGTGCCGTAGCCCTCCACCGACTGGTACAGCGGCGACCTGGCTGCCAGACGGCGTAGGCCCTCGATGAGGGTGGCGCGTTCGGCTCGGCGCTGGGTGTGCAACTCCGGGGTGTCGACACTGCGCAGAGCGTGCCAGGCAATGTGCGCGCCGAGGTTGTTTCGGTACCGGCCCTGTAGATCGGATACGGCACGGGCATTTGTTTCGCGCGCAGCGTCGACCACTGTCGACGTCGCCAGCGCAGCCGCCATGGGAAACATCATGTCCGACAGGGGTTTGGCAATGGTGACGATGTCCACGACGCCGGGCATCCAGGTTTGTTGAAGCAGGAATGTCTCGGCGCTGCGCCACACGCCGGTGAGCACCTCGTCGATACCGACCAGAAAGCCGCGACGTTGCCTGGCATCGGTAATTATGTGCAGCAACTCGGGAGGTATCGCGCGGCAGGACATCCCTTGGATCAGTTCACACCACACCAGACCCACATCCGGATGCTCCAGGGCCTGGGTGAGTTCCTGGGCCGCCTGGGCACCGAAGGGATCGATGAACACCACGTCCGGGTAGTACGGTTCGAACGCGCCGTCGATGCTGGCAGAACGCTGCGGTCCGTAGCGACTGACATTGAGGGTAGAGATGGTCTTGCCGGAGAAGTTGCCCCGGAAAGTGACGATGCGCGGTTTGTCGGGACGTGCGAGCCGTGCCAGAGACAGGGCGGCTTCCACGCTCGTGGCCCCGCTGACCGCTGGCAGTACCTCGTCGAAACCGCTTACCTCACACAATAACTCGGACAACAGTGTGGTGTAGTCCGCGTGCTCATCGTGGTCCGCGAGTAGCTGTGTGATATCCGGGGGATTATGCCCGCGTAGGTTGGCGCCGTTACCCAGTGCGCAGTCAAGCAGTGTTGTCCCGTCCCGCAATAGGATCCGCGCGCCATCGGCTTCCGATAAGTCGAAATCGAGACCGAAGGCCTCCATCAGATTGGCTGCGGATGGATTCGAGAACTGGCGGAAATGGTCGTTACGTACCCGCCGTGATGTATGGATGTCGGCGAGAACCGTTTCCTGCAGATCGCTGACATACCCATGGCGGCGCAGAGTTTCGATCACGAGGGTCAAGGCAGTGGCGTTCGCGGCGAACGTCGATGTCTGCGCCATGGCGTCCAGTGGGTTGTTCCAGACGCGATAGGCTTGTTGCGACATCGAATAGGAGCCGAACGGGGCCTGGAAATCGGTGAGGTTCTCGCCGAAGACGAAGACGTCACCGTCGGCGGGTCTGCTGACCTCGGCGACACCCAGGGGACGGCTCTCCGCTACCACCCGGATCATGTTGTGGTGCTGCGCTGTCGACAGTAGATCGGCGGTCTCGCCATCGGGATCGAGGACCACCAGCCCTGACCATGCCCGTGTCGGAAGCTCCGCCAGCGCCTCTGCGGGGGAGGACACGAATCTCACGTGGCGTGTCATCCCCTCGCCCGCGCCTTCACCGAGGGGATCGAAGTACCGCCGCAGCCTTTCGTCGCGGTCCGCAACCAGAATCCAGCTCTCGCTGTGTCGATCGCCGGTCACCTTGCTGGTGTGGCGGATCAATCGAATGGCCCCCGACAATGCCTCTTCCAGCGAGTTCCCGAAATAGGTGACGTAATCCGTTCCAGTAGAGAGTAATTCACTGATGAGATATCCGACCTGCGCGCTCTCTGCTGTGATCGCCAACCCCGCGACGAGAATGTTGGGGCGTTTGGATCTGTTGAGTTCGATCAGTGTGCCGATTGTGTCCTGGGTCGCGGCGCGGTACCTATCGGCATTCAGCGCGGTCTCTGCCCCTCCCTGGCCGCTCATTTGGACATGGCCTCGGCGGTATCCAGGGCCTCCGACAATTCGGAGAGCGCTTCTTTGTACCCTGCGGCGATGTCGGCGAGCGCAGGGATTATCTCGGGGCACGCGATCAGGCCCACGTTGAGCCGGTCGTCGTGAGAGGCAACCGTGACGAATAGCGCACCGCCGTCGAAGGGTGCCCCGAAGGGATAGAAACCGGACACTTTCGCTCCGGCGAAATACAGATCTGTGTGGCGCCCGCCAATATTCGACAACACGAGGTTCTGCATCACCTTGTGCCGATCAGCCATCCGCAGGCGGGAATAGGCGCGGAACAACAGACCCCAGTACCGTGCGCTGAAGTCGAACCAGTCGTGGATCCGTCCGGGGCCCAGCGCCTCGGCATGCACCTTGGCCGCGTCGGTGATGGAGGCGATCTCTCGCGCTCGCTGCACAGGGTCGTCGGTGCGGGTCTGCAGGCTGGTCAGCAGACCGGTGGTGCGGTTTCGGCCGTGCTGGCCGGGCTTATCGTGAACCGAGACCGGGACGAAGGCGCGCAGCGGTAGGTCCGGGAGTTCATCGCGTTCGATGAGGTACTTGCGTATCACGGTCGCGGTCAGCGCGAGCATGACGTCGTTCAGCTTCACGTCCAGCCTTCTTTTCACCTGCAGCACGTCGGCGATCGGAAGGCTTATCCATGCCAGGTTGCGATTGGAGGTCAGCGTGGTGTTGAACGAAGTGCGTGGCGCCGACATGGGCTCGGGGACTCCGGGCGGAAGCTCCGGGGCATCCCCCTGGCGGCGTGACCTGATGTTTTCGGCAAGCATCTTGGCCATCTTGACCGGCTTACCGGCCAGGGTGCGTAAGCCACCTAACATGAGGGCGAGAGGCTCGATCGGCCCGGCATCGCGGACTACCGCCAACTCGGTGGCTTCATTGCCGCACAGCTGGCCCAGCTGCGAGTTGCCTCGAACGCCGTCGAGACTCGCGTTGTGGCGCTTGATCAGAATCGCCACGTTCCCATTGCTCATGCCCTCCAGCACCCAGATTTCCCACAACGGGTGCCGCTGATCGAGGGGGAGTGAGGCGATTTCGGAGCAGCGTTGGGCGAGCTGCGCATCGGTGCCGGGCGACGGGAGCACGACACGGTGCACATGGCGATCCAGGTCGAACGAGCTGTCGGCAACCCAAAAGGGATGGCCGAGGTTGTACCAGGGGTCGTGGGCTCTCTCGGTATAGGTGGGAATCTCGGCGACTCGAGAACTCAGCCAGTCCCGTACCGCTCCAAAGCTATAACCGTCCGCCATGGTTGATGTGTCGAGGATGACGACACCGTAACCCTGGTGATAGTGCGTGGGTGTCTCAAGGTAGAGGAAGCTTGCATCGTATCCGGTGAGCTGTTCCATCTCGGTTCTTCCTATCGGTCGGGAGCGGAATTCGCTTCGGTCACAACGTTCTCGGGATTTGTGATCGCTGGTTTCAGATCAGGGTCATCGATCAGATTCAGCTTGCCGCGCCAGCGTCGAGCGCTATCGTCATGGCATTGTTCGGGTACCTGGACCGGGGAGGTTGACATCGACACATCGGCGGAGGCATGGCAGGAGCGGGGCGGGCTTGTGGGGGTGATCCGCAAGGCGGTGCTGTCAGTGGGGCACCACAATCTGGCGGCGCCGATCCGTCGGTCTTCCGTCATCGCGGACCGGGTGCTGTACCGGCTCGCGGGTGGCCGGTGGACCATCACCGCCGTCTCGCGGATTCCGTCGTTGACCTTGTTGGTCACCAATGGCCGCGGAGAGGAAGTCGTTGTGCCCCTGCAGTACTTGATGATCGACGGGGCGGTGTATGTGGTTGGTACCAACTGGTCACGGCCGAAACATCCACTCTGGTCGTCCTGGCTGATGAAACGGCCCGCATGCCGAGTGAACATCGGTGGTAGCGAGCGGGCCTGCATGGCCGAACCTTTACAAGGGGCCGACCGCGACGTGATCTGGGCCCGCATCTTGCAGCTGTCTCCGTACCACGCCGACGTCGAGCGCAAGTCGCAACGCCAGCCTCGTGTCTTCAGATTGAACGACCGCATCGTCAGCGTGAACTAACCACGCGGACAGCGAACTTCGGAGACGGAGAGCTCGACGATATCCGGTTGGAGAGCCGGTAAGACGGAGAACTGGGTTCCAAAGTGCGGCGGTGGATGATGCGCGCAAGCATCAGCTGCATCAACGATTCGGCCAGCCCCTTGCCCACGCACATGTGTGGCCCGCGTCCGAAGGGGGAATAGGCACCGGGTGTGCGGTTGGGTCCCACCGAGTCGCCATAGCGGTCGACGTCGAATCTCATCGGGTCGGGGTAGAACTCACTGAGGAAGTGCGGGACGGTGGTGCCGACAAACACCCCTTCCCCGCGTCTGATGCGATGCCCGTGGAACTCGAAATCCTGTGCTGCCACGCGAATGATGAAGGAGGCTATGGGGTGTAGCCGCATCGCCTCCATCACGGCACCGTGCAGTACTGGGGTCGCGTGGAACAAGCCGTCATGGGTGATGTCGCCTGCGGCAAACATGGCGTCCACTTCGCGCTGGATCCTGGCCAAGACCGTCGGGTGTTTGAGGATCAGGTAGAGCGCGTATGTTGCTGTTGCCGAGGTTGTTTCAACTCCCGCGAAGTAGGGCAGGACCGAGTGGAACAGCATATTGCGCTGGTTGGTTGCTTCGGGATCGTCGGCACAGGATTCGAGGATGTCGTCCAGTAGGGCGGACCTGGACGGTCCTTCGCCCGCTTGAGTACCTCGCGCCAGGGCAATGGCCGACTGTGCCACGCTGACCATGCGTGACCGTGCGTTGACGTAGCGCGGCAGGCGCAGCATGAACTTCGGAATATGTTGTACTGGAGCGATCTTCAGGATGTCGCGGGTTACGAGCGCGATATCTTCGATGTCGTTGTCGGTCGGCCGGACGCCGCCTACGAACGTGCCGACCTGTGCGATGGATAACTTCTGCATTGCGGGAAGGACCGGTACCGACTGCCCCGGCTTCCAATGCTTGTTGACGGCATCGTCGATCACGTCTACGGCCTCCGCGTATCGGCCTGCGATGGCCTCGCGCGAATAGCCGCGCTGCAGCAGCGTGCGCCACTGTTTGTGCTGGGGTCCGTCCACGGCGACCAATGAGTCTCTGCCGCCGAACTGCTCCTCGACGAAACGCCATGAGCTGCCGACCGTCAGGCACTCGCGCCCTTCCTTACTGCTCATGAAGGTGGCGGCGTCGGCTCCGGCCAGCACCGTGTACGTCTGATAGGGCGTCTTGACCGTGAAGACCGGGCCATGTCGCAGATATTTCTCGAACAGGTAGAAGGTGGGATCCAACATCAATCCAACGGTGTCTCCCAACCTGGGCAGCCTGGACAACATCCGGGCCACGCGCAGGCCCGGAGGACTGACGTAGGTCGTGGCCGACTCGGCGCACGGAACGCTGGCCGCTTGTGTCAATTTCCACCCCCAAGGTGTTTGACCGGATGAGCGATCAAAGGCCTGTTTCTCGAACAAGTTCTCACACTAGAACGTGTCCTAATTTCTGTCTGGGCAATCGATAACCCTGATATGCCCCGGCCTCAGCCGGGGCGGAATCATCGACCCCTCCCGCATAGTGGCAATGTATTTATCTCTCATAGAGCTGCTTTTAATAGGGGATATGTATGAAGAAGAAATCGTTGGCAAATTTTGATGGTTTTCCGAATTTTGAGAACCTGGTCATGGCGGGTCGCTTATGATGCCTGGGGTAATTGACTAGAGGTTCTATTTTTGATCCTGGGGGTCAGTAATTTCATGGAACCGCCGCAGCTGCCCTTCGCGCGTGAGGGATTGTTCACGCCGGCTCCCCTGCAGCGGGAGCTGCAGTGTGCCGGGAACGTGCACCGGGTGACCACCGCAGTCGGAGACCCGGCCTGGCTGGTCACCGGACATGCGGCAGTGCGGCAGCTGTTCGATGACGATCGGGTGGGCCGGTCACACCCCGAGCCCGAAACCGCTGCCCGGTCCGGTAAATCGGCGTTCTTCGGTGGACCGATCGGGAACTATGAGACCGAACGTGACGACCACGCGCGGGGGCGACGGCTCATGCAACCGCATTTCACGCCAAAGCAGATGCGGGCGTTGGAAAGTCGTGTGTCCGAATTGTCCACGAAACTGCTGGACGCGATGATCGAGCAGGGCCCGCCCGCCGATTTGTACACCGCCATCGCCCAGCCGTTGCCGATGATGGTGTTGTGCGAACTGCTCGGTGTGCCCTACGCGGACAGAGCCGAGTTTCGTGAATGGACCACGGCCGCATCGAATACCCGCGATCGGAGTCTGTCTGAGTGGGGGATGGGCCAGCTTTTCGTGTACGGGTTACAACTGGTTGGCCGTAAGCGCGAGGACCCCGGCGATGACGTGATCTCCCGTCTCTGTGCTGTGGACGGTGTCGCCGACCACGAGATCGCCTCGCAATCGATGGCGTTGCTTCTCGGTGGGCATGAGACCACCGTTGTCCAGCTCGGTCTGGCCGCACTGCTGTTGCTGGCCAATCCCGAACAGTGGGCTTTGCTTGTGGCACAACCGGACCTGATTCCCAACGCGGTGGAAGAGACGTTACGTGCCTCGCGTACGGGCGGCGGCGAGATACCGCGATACGCGCGTGAAGATCTCGACCTCGATGGGGTGCATATCGCTGCCGGAGACCTCCTCTTGCTGGATGTCGGTGCGGCCAATCACGATCGGGCCGTATTCGGCGGCCCGGACCGGCTGGATGTCACCCGGCACACCGCGGCTCATGTCACGTTCGGGTACGGCGCGCGTTATTGCGTGGGTGCGCCGCTGGCCCGGTTGCAGCTCACCACGGTGCTCGGGCAGCTGGTCGAGCGGCTGCCCGGGCTGTATCTGCGTAAGGAAGTCTCGGAACTGACTATGCGGTCCGACCTGCTGACCGGGGGTCTGTTCGAGTTGCCTGTCGGCTGGTAGGCCGCCTGTCAACCTTCCTTGACGCCCCATGGTTGTCAATCTATATTGACAACCATGGGTGATCTTCCCTCGGCCGATCTGGACGACGCCGTCAGTAGCACTGATCCGGCCGTCGGCCTGAGGGCCGTACAGGCGTTGCGGCGCTTGTGCGAACGACTCGAAGCAATCCACGTCACCAATGCACGCAACCAGGGCTGGAGCTGGCAGGCGATCGCCGAGGCTCTCGAAGTGAGCCGCCAGGCAGTGCATCAGAAATACAACCGCGCGAGGAAGTGAGCAGCCATGTTCGAGAAGTTCCAGAAATCGGCCAAGGTCGCCGTGGTGCTGTCGCAAGAGGAGGCCCGCGAGATGGACGAATCGCGCATCGGGGCCGAGCATGTCCTGGTCGGTGTGCTGGACAGTGCTGGCGGACCTCTTCTGGACCTGCTGGGTGGGTATGGGCTGACCGGCGACGCCGTGCGTGATCGGCTGCGCGCCGGATCGCAGGAGCCGCCGCTGGACGACGAGGACGCCCAGGCGCTCAGGGCCATTGGCATCGATTTGTCGCAGGTGCGTGACAGTGTGTCGAAAGTCTTCGGCCCGCAAGCCTTCGACAAGGCATTTGAGAAATCGGGGCGTCGCAAGGGGCGTGCCCGCGGGTGGCGCCCCTTTGGGATGATCCCGTTCAACTCCTCAGCCAAGAAATGCCTGGAGCTAGCCTTGCGGGAAGCCATTGCGCACAAAGACAATTGGATCGGATGTGAGCACATGGTGCTGGGCATTCTGCGGGGTGGTGACCCGGTGGCTCTGGCCGTAATCACCGAGCGGGTGCCCGCCGATGAGCTGCGGCAGGCAGTGGTCGGACTGCTCGATCGGGCCGCCTAGCGCCACGAGGGGATTGACCCCGGGGCGCCGGGCATCGCGTTTGCGGACACCTGAAGCTGGACCGCTGTGGGAGCGTTCAGTTTGTGATGTGCGTGGCGCGTACCGGTCGGCCATGACGCGGGTAACTCGGGCGCTATCACTGAGACGTCTCATGGTCAATGGGCCGTTGGCTGCGGCCCCTCGTCGGGACCTACGGATATCAGAGAACTCGCCGCGCCGCCGTTATCTTGCGGTGTCTTATGCCCAGGTAGTGGACGGTTGTAACCACATTGCGAGGTGAATACCCCTACCGGGGTAAGGGTTTGGCGACACTTTAACTTCAGATTGAGTCAAAGTGAACGGCAGGTGTACTGTAGGTGACATAGAAGCGGCGCCTAACGTTTTTCGTTGTTAGTGGTTTCCCGGGGGCCGCACCTGAATATGCGGACCTACGGAGTCACCATGTATGCACTTACCAAGACCAGAAACGTTCTTTGTTGTACGGCGTTGTTAGCCCTCCCGCTGTTGGGGCTCGGGGCGCCGGGCGTCAGTGTTCTGCGCGAGCCGGCGGTGGGACAGACACTCGCGGGCCCTGCCGATCCGGTGACGCCAATACCCGGACCAGGTGTGGGCGATGGGTCACGCTGGTCGTTTACCAATCAGCAGCCCGGCAGGGATGGAAACACCGGCTGGGGAACCCTTCCGCACGGTCAGGGGCATGCGTGCCAAAACAGCTGGGTGTTCTGCGATGCCACCGGTAACCCGAATCGCTCAGATCTACCCCCGGGCCTCACCCAGGGCGGCGGATGGGTAAGCGCACCGGACCATACCGGTGTGACCTGCCAAAACACAGGGGTTGTCTGTAAGAACTTCTCCTAAGACGTCACGGTCCGCGAGGGCTAGCTCAGCCAGGTCAGGGCCGAGGCGGTGAGAATCGCCCAGCCAAGCATGGCAAGGCCGGTGTCGCGCAATGTCGGGATCAACTCCGGCCCTTGCGCTTTGGTGACGACTGGGCGGGCGGCCTTGACCATGAGGGGCAACATCACGAGCCCCAGCAGGTGCCACGGGTGGCCAATGCCCAGGCCGATGCTGACCAGAACCGGAACGGCGAGCAGTGCCGGGAACAGGATCCGGGTGCGCGCATCGCCCAATCGGACGGCCAGCGTGATCTTGCCGGATTCGCGATCGGTGGGGATATCGCGCAGATTGTTGGCCACCAATACGGCGCTGGAGAAGCTGCCGATTGCCACCGCCAGTGCCAGGCCGGTGCGGCTGATCGTCAAGGTCTGTACGTATTCGGTGCCCAGCACGGCCACCAGGCCGAAGAATATGAAGACGGCGATTTCGCCAAACCCGCTGTATCCGTAGGGCTTCGAACCCCCCGTGTAGAACCAGGCGCCGGCGACGCACGCTGCGCCGACCGCTACCAGCCACCAGGCGGTGGTGATGGAAAGCGCCAATCCCGCGGCGGCGCCCAGAGCCAGGAACGCGATGGCGACGGCCTTGACTGCCGACGGCGATGCCAGCCGGGAGCCGACCAGCCGTAGTGGTCCCACCCGGTCGTCATCGGTTCCGCGAATTCCGTCCGAGTAGTCATTGGCGAAGTTGACGCCGATGATCATGCTTACCGATACGGTCAGGGCCAGCAGCGCTTTCCACCAGACGGGGCTGCCGGCCGCCGCGGCGGCGCCTGTGCCCGCGATGACCGGTGCCAGCGCGTTGGGCCAGGTACGGGGACGGGAACCTTCGATCCACTGCGCGATGCTGGCCATGCGGCCGATCCTGCCATGGCCGCGCCCGATTACCCGCTACGGGAAGATGAGTCCTGCGGTCTTCGATAGTGCCGCCGAGAAACGAGCCTGGACGTCTGCCCAGTTCACCACGTTCCAGAAGGCCTTGATGTAGTCGGCCTTCACGTTCTTGTACTGCAGGTAGTAGGCATGCTCGAAGACGTCCAAGCCGAGAAGGGGAATCGTGCCGAACGGCACGTTGGCTTGTTGGTCGTACATCTGGAACGTCAGGAGTTTCTTGCCGAGGGTGTCGTATCCGAGCCATGCCCAGCCTGACCCCTGAACGCCATTGGCCGCTGCGGAGAACTGGTCGCGGAACTTGTCGAAGCTGCCGAACTGCTGATCGATGGCGGCTGCCAGGTCACCCTGTGGTTTGTCACCACCATTCGGAGAGAGGTTCTTCCACCAGATCGAGTGGTTCACGTGGCCGCCGAGATTGAAGGCGAGATTCTTTTCCAGCAGTACGATTGCGGCGTTGTCGGCCTTCTGGCGGGCTTCGGCAAGCTGCTCCACGGCGTCGTTGGCGCCCCTGACGTAGGCGGCGTGATGTTTGTCGTGGTGCAGTTGGTTGATTTCGCCGGAGATATGCGGCTCCAGGGCCGAATAATCCCAGTCGAGATTCGGCAATGTATACACGCTGGTCTTCTCCTCTTCCTGAGGCGCTTCTCCCCGGGGTTCATCGGCGCATGATGCGAGCGTGAGGGCTCCCGCGGCCGACGCGGTCATTATCAGGAATTGTCTTCGATGTAGTTGATGCCCAATCGAATTCACTCCTCTACGGTAGACGTGGTGGAGGATGCGTCAAGGTCGCCGGCGCGAGTCTGGCAGAACGGCATAATTCACCGAAAAACCTGAGTTTCTATCAGCAATTCTCATCTACGCCGTGTCACCGTCGGGAACGGTGACATTCTCTACATCATTGGGCGGCAGCAACATTCATCCTATTCCTTGGTGTCGTTGATAAAATTGTTGCCCAGATTTGTCGGGAACTGTCGCAGGTATTTTGGCGACTAATTGTTTGAGGGGTGCGCGACGCACCCAATTGGCCGCTGGCCGGGGTGTTGCACGACAATGACGGCATGCTCGCGGTGATAGGTGGAAGCGGTTTCTATTCGTTCTTCGACAAACCGGTGCGGACCGTCACCCCGACGACGCCGTACGGTCAGCCCAGCGCGCCCATCACGGTCGGGCTGGTGGGAGAGCGTGAGGTGGCATTTCTGCCACGGCACGGCAGTCGCCACGAGTTCTCGCCACATACCGTGCCCTATCGCGCCAATATGTGGGCGCTGCGCGCGCTCGGTGTGCGCCGGGTCTTCGCACCGTGCGCGGTGGGCAGTCTTACCCCTGATCTGGGTCCCGGGGCCATCGTGGTACCCGATCAGCTGGTCGATCGCACCAGCGGGCGCGAGCAGACCTTCTTCGACAGCGGCGGTATCCACGTGGAATTCGCCGACCCGTACTGCCCGGGGTTGCGTGCTGTATCGCTGCAACCCGAGGCTGTGGACGGCGGCACGATGGTGGTGGTGCAGGGGCCGCGGTTCTCGACTCGAGCCGAAAGTCGCTGGTACGCCTCGCAGGGTTTCACCCTGGTCAACATGACGGGGTACCCCGAGGCGGTGCTGGCTCGCGAACTCGAAATCTGCTATGCCGCAATCGCCTTGGTCACCGATCTGGACGCTGGAATTGAACACGGGCAAGGGGTGCGCGCGGTAGACGTGTTCGCCGAGTTCGAACGCAACATCGGCGGCTTCAAGGAGTTGGTGCGCGCTGCCGTCACCGCGACCGAATCCGTCGACACCTGTGGGCACTGCCGCGCGCATGACGGCGTCACGCTGCCGATCGAGCTTCCCTAGCGGACATAACACGTTTGCCCGTGTGGGTTCTTGGTAAAGGACAGCACCTTCGACGGCGTCACCGTGTAGACGACCGCGAACTGATCGCCCTCGCCGAAGCCACCCTCGCTCGGCGTGAATTTCCAATCCTCGCCGTACTTTTCGAAATAGGCGTCCGCGAGGCTCTGCAGGGTGGAGGCATCGGTGACGCGGTCGGCCGCCCCTTCGATCACGACGTCGTGCCCGTCATTCCATGTGTTGACCCCGGTCGCGATGGCCACGGTGCGGTTCGCGTCGAGATTACGGGCCTTCTGTTCGGTGGGGCCCGTGCAGAACACGAATGATTCGTCCTGCCACAGGCCCACCAGCGGAGTCATATGGGGGCTGCCGTCGGCGCGCACGGTGGTGATCCAGTACAGCTCGGCGGCGGCAAGCAGCGTCGATACGTCGCTCCATGCGGGTGCAGCCGCGCCGGGCTCGCTGAACCGCTGGTCGAAATGAGGGGTAAGGGTCATGGTCATATAGACCCGGCCCGTCACCGAGATTAATCGCGGGTACCGTAACGCCATGCGTGATTCGGTCACCGTGCATATCGCGGCTCCTGCCGACAAGATCTGGGAACTGGTCAGCGATATCACCAACACGGGAAAGTTCAGTCCAGAGACGTTCGAGGCCGAATGGCTCGACGGCGCCAGCAGTCCCGCGGTGGGCGTGCGGTTCCGTGGTCATGTGAAGCGCAATCAGAAGGGGCCCGTCTACTGGACGGTGTGCCGGATCGTCGAATGCGACCGCGAACGTTCTTTCGCCTTTGCAGTGCTCTTGCCGAACGGCAAGACGGTCAATACCTGGCGATATCGCTTTGAGCCCGCGGGCGACGGCACCGACGTCACCGAATCCTTCGAGCTGACACCGTCACTGCCGGTTCGGATCTACTGGGCGCTGCTTGGCTGGGCGCGCGGACGCACCAACCGTAACGGCATGCGGGAGACCCTCAATCGGATCAAGGCGGTTGCCGAGGCCGCGTGACTACGGGGCATCCAGCGCCGACAGGCCACGTCCCGCAGACCACACCGCGCTTTCCGTGAAATGGTTGTCGTAGGTCTCCTGCGACGCCCGCAGCTCGCCGATATCGGCCTGGCCGTGCACGATTCGGTCCAGTAGCCGGAAGTAGTCGAAGCGCTGGACCCCGGGGGAGAGCACCGTGAAGAGGTTGGCATCGCTGTCCGGTGTGGCGCCGAACGCGTGCGGCATCAGCTGCGGAACCAGCAGCGTGTCGCCCTCTTCCAGAACCTCGATGCGATCGCCCGCCAGGAGTTCCAGCCGCCCCGACACGAGGTAGAACAGCTCGGTGGATCGGGTGTGGAAGTGCGGGGCCGCCCCGTCGGCGCCTTTGGGCAGGTAGACGCTCAGGACGCTGACGGCTCCACCGGTCGCGTCGGAATCCATTACCAATCCGGTCGCGTTTCCGGCTGCGGTGCTGAGGATCTCGCGATCGCGGTGCCGGACCAGAGGCGCGGAACCTGGCACAAACTCTTCACGTGTCATGGGACCAACGCTATGAACTCAAGTGAGCTTGAGGTCAAGAGAAGCGTTTGACGAGAGCGCGACGGTCGAGTTTCCCGATCCCGCGCCGGGGTAGTTCGTCGAGGAGATGCAACTCGCGCGGGGCGGCGGTGTCGTCGAGAGCCGCGGTGACATGAGCCCGCAGATCCTCCAGCGTCGGATTGCCCGCCGGCGAAGGCACCACCGCCACGGCGACGCGCTGGCCAAGCCGATCATCGGGCACACCGAATACCGCACATTCGGCGACCAGCGGGTGGGTGGCCAGGGCGGCCTCCACCACCTGCGGAACCACGGTGAGGCCGCCGGTGCCGATGGCCTCGTCCAGTCGACCCAGCACCCGCAGCCGGCCATCGTGCAGCTCGCCGAAATCATCGGTGTGGAACCATCCGGGCTCCGCAAATGCCTTGTGGTTCAGAATATTTCGGTAGCCCGATGCCACGGTGGCACCGCCGAGGCTGATCTGGCCCTCCGCTCCGATGCGCACCTGGACTCCGCTGAGTGCCACGCCGTCGTACACGCATCCCCCGCAGGTTTCGCTCATGCCGTAGGTCCGGATCACCGGGACGCGTGCCTGCGCCGCCCTGATGGCGACGGGCGCCGGTAGCGGACCACCGCCCAACAGGACCGCGTCAAAGGATGCGAGCACCTCGGACGCGACGGGGTCTTCCAAGGCCTTGACCAGCTGTATTGCCACCAGGGAGATGTATCGACGAGTTCCGGTCATCTCGGCGGCGGCGCGCACGAAGTCGGGTAGCGAAAAGCCCGTCGAGACGTCGAGGACCACCGGCTCGGTTCCGGCCTGAATGCTGCGCAGCAGCACCTGCATTCCGGCGATGTGATGGGGTGGCAGCGCCAGCAGCCATTGGCCGGTCCCGCCCAGGCGGGCGTGTGTTGCGGCCCCACTGGCGGTCAGCGCATCCCCGGTGAGCATGGCGCCCTTGGGTTTTCCGGTGGTGCCGGAGGTTGACACCACCACCGCGACATCCTCGGCGATCGGTTCGTCGGCGGCGAGTTCGGAGGCGAGGAAATGTGCCTGATCGGCGTCATCGGCGGGTACGGGCAGCACTGCGTCGCCGCGACCGTCCAGCAGTTCTGCCAGGCGCGGGAGCAGGCCGAGCATGGTTTGCCCGCTGGGTACGGGCAGGGCGCGCAGTAGCCGGGTCACGCCGGGTGGTCGGTGGCCTGACCGGAGCCCGGTTCGTCACGATGGTCCGCGGGCTCGCGCGGATCATCTAGAGGCCAGCCCTTTTTCGCCAGTCGCTCGCGGACGCGCTCGATGTCGTCGCTGGTCGGCAGCTCATCGGTGACCTGGGTGATGAGTACGGCGATATCGATGTTGTCGAAGTCGCCGCGGGCCATCAGTTCGCGGGCCACGGTCTTGACCTCGTCATTGCTCAACCTGCGGCCGAGCAGTGCCAACAGCGGGACATAGTCGGGCGGCGGGACACCTTCGGGGTATCCCGCCCGAAGCCAGGTGACGATCTTGCTCAGAAATGCGTTCACGGCCTCAAACTCCTGTACGGACGGGCGGCCGTCCTCTTCGTATCGACTTGGTACGGATCGTAGTGCTGTTGGTTGGTGTTGTCGCCAGGCAAAACTAGCCGCAATCAGCCAGGAGGCCCGCGCGCAGTTCGAACAGTCAGCACCCGGAAGGTTAACGGAATGTGAACTCCTTGCGGGAAATATCAAACTGGCCGGTCAGCGCACAAACTTGGTCGTCCATCAGCTGGTCAAAGTCAAGGCCTTTACCCCAGAATTAGCGCCATGGACGCAACCATGATCATTCTGGTGCTGTTGATCGCAACGGCACTGGCCTTCGACTTCACCAACGGGTTTCATGACACCGGTAACGCCATGGCGACGTCCATCGCAACGGGTGCGCTCAAGCCCAAGACCGCGGTTCTGCTTGCTGGCGTCCTGAACCTTGTCGGCGCCTTCCTCTCTGTCGAGGTCGCCGTCACGGTGACCACCTCGGTTATCAAGGTGCAAGACAGCAAGACAGGTCATCTGCTGCCCAACATCACCCCGTCCATGGGCCTGACGATCATCTTCGCGGGCCTCATCGGCGGCATCCTGTGGAACCTGCTGACCTGGCTCTTCGGTATTCCGTCCAGCTCGTCGCACGCACTCTTCGGCGGCCTTATCGGTGCCGCCCTCGCCGCCATCGGCCTCTCGGGCGTGAAGTGGGACGGCATCCTGCAGAAGGTCATCATCCCTGCGTTCGCCGCCCCCCTCATCGCGGGTCTGGTCGCGGCCGCCGGCACCTGGCTGGTCTACCGCATCACCCGCAACGTGGTGAAGAAGCGTCGTGAAGAGGGCTTCCGCTGGGGCCAGATCGCCACCGCCTCCCTGGTTGCGCTCTCGCACGGAACCAACGACGCACAGAAGACCATGGGTGTCATCGCGCTGGCGCTCATCACCACCGGCCACCTGAGCGGAAACGTCAAGGAGACCGGCCTGCCGTTCTGGATCATCGCCAGCTGCGCCATCGCGATCGGCCTCGGGACCTACCTCGGTGGATGGCGTGTCATCCGGACCCTGGGCAAGGGTCTCGTCGAGATCGAATCGCCTCAGGGTCTGGCTGCCGAAGCGTCCTCGGCCGCGATCATCCTGAGCTCCAGCGCCGCCGGTATGGCCCTGTCCACCACACACGTGGCCACCGGTTCCATCCTGGGTAGTGGTGTCGGCAAGCCCGGTGCCGAGGTGCGCTGGGCCGTAGCCGGCCGCATGGTGCTGGCCTGGCTGGTCACCTTGCCCGCCGCCGGTATCGTCGGCGCGCTGTCCTACTGGCTCTCCAAGGGCGTCGGCGATCTCACCACGCCGATGGTCGGCGACCTGATCATCTTCGCCCTGCTGGTCGGGCTCTCCGGTTACATGTGGTGGCGTGCCCAGCAGGAGAAGGTCGACTCGAGCAACGTCAACGCCGATTGGGACGACTCCACCAACTCGGTGGTGCCCGCCGATGTCCGCGAGGCCAAGACCGAAGCGTCCGGCGAGAGCAAGGATGCCTCGAAGAAGGACTCCGCCAACGACACGGCCTCGGTCTAACCCAACCCCAGCGAAAAGAAGGAATCCTCCATGAACTACTTGGAAGCCATCGGCAAGGTGCTCGTTGTTGGGTTGGTCCTCGGTGCGGGTCTGCCCGCGTTGTTCGCGGCAGGCCTGGTCGCCTACTCCTCGGGTGCCGGCGGCGCCAATGACGACGGCACGGTCACCGCACCCAACCCGGCCGTGAAGTTCCTGGGGCTGGCGCTCTTCACTTTGGTGGGAGCGGTTGTCGTGCTCGCGCTGTTGTGGATCACCCGGACGACGATCATCCACCACACGGGCATCGACTTCTTTCCGTTCGTCAAGAAGTAGCGAGACCAACCAAAGACACCCGGCGGAAGCTACCGCCGGGTGTCTTTGCGTAATGGGTGGTCCGGTGGGATCTGCACGAAGATCAGCGTGACACCGTCAGGTGCCGCCACATGCATTTCATGCAAACCCCACGGCTCTTGCTGTGCGGCACGGCTTATCGAGGCACCGCGGCTCTCCAGCTCGGTCTGCGTCGCATACACGTCGCGTACCTGGAGCCAGAGGGCACCCGGAAATGCGGTGAGGGGGCCGTCGGCGCGGCCGTGCCCGGCGATCTCGATGAGGGACTGTCCGGCGAAAAACACCATGCCGGCTCCGTAGTCGCGTGCGATGGCGAGCCCCAGGGTGTCCCGGTAGAACGCCAGCGTCGCGTCATAGTCCTTAGGCCGCAACAAAATTCGGCTGGACAATATCTCCATACCCGTGTGTATCACGGGCGCCGGGATATTAAAGGGTTTCGCGCCCCGACATTGCCACCTTTGTCACCAGGCTGGGCGCCACTGCGTTGGTGGCGGCCGACATCACCGAGATTCGCGGGGCGATACGCACCGGCCGGGTACGGGCCGCCAGCACCATCCACTCCGCGGCCTCAGCGGAGGTCAGTGCCGCTGCGTTGGTGTATGCCTCGGTCGGCGCGATCATCGGGGTACGCACCAAGGGGAAGTAGAGCGTGCTGGTGTGCACGTTGTACTTGCCGTATTCGGCATCCACGATGCGGCTCACCGTCGAGAGTGCGGCCTTGGAGGCGTTGTACACCGCGAACTGCGGCACCACGTCCGTGAGCACTCCCCAGGTCGCGACGTTGATGATGTGGCCGCTGCGACGTTCGACCATGCCGGGTGCGAACCCGCGGATCAGCCGCAGGGGCGAGAAGTAGTTGAGCTGCATGGTCCGCTCGGCGTCATGCCAGCGGTCCAGAGACTCGTAGGTTTTACGCCGGATGGAGCGACCGGCGTTGTTGACCAGGATGTCGACGCCGCCGTGGCGCTCGTTCACGGTCTGCACCAGCTTGTCGATGGCGTCCAGGTCGGACAGGTCGCATGCGATGGCATCCGCGGTGCCGCCGGCGGCGGTGATGCGCGCGGCGACCTCGTTCAGCAGGTCTTCGCGTCGCGCCACCACGATGACCTTCGCGCCGAGCTTGCCGAATTGGTATGCGGCCTCCTCGCCGATACCAGAGGACGCTCCGGTGATGAGGACGCGCTTGTCCTTGACCGAGACACCGTAGTTTGCGTCGAACTTCGCCCGAATGAGCGATGGGCTGGGGAAAGGCTGCATCAGGGCGCGCGCAAAGGCGATGTTCAGTCGCTTGCTCACCGAGTTCTTACTCACGAGTAAGAACTGTATGCCCCTCGCGATGAGTGCGAAATGCCGGGCCTGGGTGACTTAGGTCTCGAAGGTATGCCTTACCGGCGGTGTCCTACGCTGGCCTCACTCATCCCCTATGACGACAAGGACGTGGCTATGGGATCGCTGGCAGGTAAGACCATCATCATGTCGGGAGGCAGCCGCGGCATTGGGCTGGCGATCGCACTCCGGGCCGCGCGTGACGGTGCGAATGTCGCGATCATGGCGAAGACGGCCGAGCCGCATCCGAAGCTTCCCGGCACCATCTACACCGCCGCCGAAGAGATCGAGGCCGCCGGTGGTCAGGCGCTCGCGATTCTCGGCGATGTCCGTGACGACGAGGTGGTCGCCTCGGCAGTGGCCCAGACGGTCGAGCGGTTCGGCGGGATCGACATTGTGGTCAACAATGCCAGCGCCTTGAATCTGGCTCCCTCGGAATCGATTTCGATGAAGGCCTATGACCTGATGCAGGACATCAACGCGCGGGGCGCCTTCTCACTGTCCAAGTCGGCGATCGGCGCTCTCAAGGAGGCGGACAACCCACACATCCTGACCCTGTCACCGCCGATCACGCTGGAACCCAAGTGGTTCGATCAGACCACTACCGCGTACACCATCTCGAAGTTCTCCATGAGCTTGGTGGCCATCGGGCTGGCTCATGAACTGCGTGAGTACGGCATCGCGTCGAACTCGCTGTGGCCGCGCACCACGATCGACACCGCCGCAATCCGCAACATCCTCGGCGCAGAACTGGTGGCCCGCTGCCGCTCGGCCGAGATCATGGCCGACGCCGCGTACGAGATCCTGATCAAGCCCAGCCGTGAGGTAACCGGAAACAGCTTCATTGACGACGAGGTGCTCACCGAGGCAGGTGTCACCGACTTCTCGAAGTACCGCCAATGCGCCGAAGAGGACCTCGAACTCGACTTCTGGATGGAGCGCGCGGCGCGGTAACCGCCCGCACAATCGAGTAGTCGGTTACTCGCGCTTCTCCGCGACGCTGCGGCGACGATTGCCCCACTCAGTTCGCATAGAGGGGTGTTCGCGATGTGTAAGACCGAGCCTCGACGATGGACGGATCTGTTCCAGCCGCGCATCATGCTGCCCGTCGCTGTCGCGATCGCCGCGGTCGCCGCTGGGCCATTTGTCCACAGCCCTCTGCTGCTGGGTGTGCTCGGGTTTGTGGGGTTACTGGCGTTGACGCTGGCGCTGTTCCCTGCGATCAAACAGGTGGAATTCGGTCTGCCGTCCGGGTTACGGATAACTGCCGACCTCACCCGGCGGGAAGAAGAGCTGGCGCGGACATTTGAGATCCAGAAGCCGATCTTCGAAGAGTGCGCGAGCCTGCTGTGTGATGACCCAGACGTCGGCAAGCGATTGATGGAAACCGCCATCGCTCAGGCCACCCTGAAGTGGCGAGGGCCGGTGCATCAGTCGATCCAGATCTTCACGTTGTGCTGGTTTGTGCATGCGCTGATGGCGCATTCGCGGCTCACGCTGACCGGGCGGCCCGCCGCCGGGCCAAACCCGTTGTCCCAGTTGACGCAGGTTCAGCGGGTGGCCGCGGTGCTCAGCGCCTTCGCCGACGTCGGCATCGATGATCTCTCGGACATGCTCGGGTTGACGCCGTCGCAGGTGCAAGCAGAACTCCGGGTTGCCGACGGCGTTCTCGCACCGATTGCCTATGCCCGGGGGTTGGACCGATGAGTGATCCGGCCGTTCGCGGGCTGTTGCGCTCCGTCGCGCGTGATCGGCGAGCGGTACATGTCGACGTTCCCCGATCGGTGGCGACCGGAATCGGACAGCTGCGAGGCCAGATCTTGACGTGGTATCTGGTGGCCGGGGCGGTGGCCATCGTGATCGGCACTGGCGCGGTGGGTACCCGTGTCGCGCTCGCCCAGTCGGCGGGCGGGGGGAGTGATGTGCCTACGCCGGTAGTCAATTCGGTCTCCACCACACCAACGGCGGCACCGGTGACTGTCACCGCGACGGAAACCGGTACCTCGACCAGGACGGTGACGGAGACGGTGACCTCCCACTCGACGGCAACCGTAACGTCGACGTCGACCACGACCGTGACGGAGACATTGACCACCACCGAGACAACCACGGAAATCGTGCCGACCACGATCACCAGTACGACGACCGTCACCGTCCCCACGACGGTCACATCCACGACGACTGTCACGGTCGCCGCGCCGTCGTCGGGCGGTCGCTGCAGGCCCAATCCGTGCTGAGCGGGCGCTTGGGTCTTAGTAGTGCCAGGGGTAGGGCGACCAGTCCGGCTTGCGCTTCTCCAGGAATGAGTCACGGCCCTCGACGGCCTCATCGGTCATGTAGGCCAATCGTGTTGCCTCACCGGCGAACAGCTGCTGCCCGACCAGCCCGTCATCGGTGAGGTTGAAGGCGTACTTGAGCATTCGTTGTGCCTGGGGCGACTTCTCGTTGATGGCGGCGGTCCACTCCAGCGCGACCGTCTCCAGGTGTTCGTGGTCAACGACCTCGTTGACGGCGCCCATGTGATGCATCTGTTCGGCCGTGTAGGGGCGGCCCAGGAAGAAGATCTCACGGGCGAATTTCTGCCCGACCATCTTGGCCAGGTAGGCGCTGCCGTAGCCACCGTCGAAGCTGCCCACATCGGCGTCGGTCTGCTTGAAGCGCGCGTGTTCGCGGCTGGCCAAGGTCAGGTCGCACACCACGTGCAGGCTGTGTCCACCACCGGCGGCCCACCCATTCACCAAGGCGATCACCACCTTTGGCATAAAGCGGATGAGGCGCTGCACCTCCAGAATATGCAGGCGGCCCGCCCGGCCCGGGTCCACAGTCTCGGCGGTCTCGCCTCCGGCGTACTGGTAGCCGGTGCGGCCCCGGATGCGCTGATCGCCGCCGGAGCAGAATGCCCAGCCGCCGTCCTTGGGGCTGGGGCCGTTCCCGGTGAGAAGCACCGCCCCGACATCGGAGGTCATCCGGGCGTGGTCCAGGGTTCGGTAGAGCTCATCGACGGTGTGCGGCCGGAAGGCATTGCGCACCTCGGGCCGGTCGAACGCGATCCGGACGGTCCCTTGGCTGACGTGCCGGTGATAGGTGATGTCGGTCAGATCCTCGAATCCCGCCACCGGCTGCCAGCGAGTCGGGTCAAAGGGACTGGCGGTCTGCCCGTCGTCTTGGGTCATGGCTCCGACTCTAGAGGCCGCCCGATGTGCGGCCGGTCGACGCTACCCGTGAACGACTACGCCGACGACTGTGCCGACGTGGATGTCGTCCACTGGGTGAACAGGCCCGGCGGCGGCTGCTGGCACCAGGCCCACTTGCCACCCTCCTTGCGGAACTGGTTCGGCTTGGTCTGGGTTTGGGTAGCGGCACCGCCAAAGCTGTAGGTCGCGGTGATGTCTCCGGTGGCGCTGTCGCCGATGATCTTGATGTTGTCGATCGCGAACTTCTCGACGGTGGTGTTCTCGCGGATCACCTGCAGCACGGTCGCGGCATAAGCGAACTGGTCGCGGCCGACGATCGCCTTGACCAGGGTGGCGCGCTCGCTGCTTCCCGCACTCGGGAATCGTTGTGCCACACTGCTGGACAAGGTGGAAGTGTCGCCGTACATCAAGGCTTCCTCGGCGCCCTGCCACGAGTTGATCGAGGGCACGAGCTTCTCGTCCGCGGTGCGGCTGGACACCTGGTAGCGCGGGCAGGTCAGGGCATTACCGGCGTCCAGATCGAGGCTGCCGAGGGCCTTGCCGAGCTGGGCGGTGACTTGACGGATCTGGTCTTGATCGCTGACCTGTGAGGTCGCGGGCGGCGGCGGGGGAGTCTCCGAGGGTTTGGTGAGCGTCTTGTAGACAGTGCACCCGGACAGAGCGGTAGCCAGCGTCGCGGCGACCACTATCGCGCGCGCTGACTTGCGGAAACGTGTGGCACGCACCTGAGGCATCGTCGAATACCTTCCCCGTGAGATATGTCAATGGCCAGATCATTAGCCTGGCGTAAGAAATCTAACTCATGGTGGCTCGGTTGTATTCCCGCGCCAGGTGCCGGGGGTCAGCGCCGCGTGATCGGGTGGCGGCTCAGAATCGAGATCCGATTGAACGTGTTGATCATGATGGCCGACCAGACCAGCACTGATACCTGATCGTCGGAGAGATGCGCCCGCGCGGCGGCGTACTGCTCATCGGTGAGGTGGCCTGCGGTGACCTCCGTCACGGCTTCGGCGATCGTCAGGGCCGCGCGCTCGACATCGGTGAACAACTCGGCCTCCTGCCACACCGGCAGTACTGCGATCCGCTGAGCTGACTCACCTTCCTCGAGCGCGACCCGGGTGTGCAGATCGAGACAGAACAGGCAGCGATTGAGTTGGGATACGCGAATATTGACCAATTCCAGCGTTGTTCGCGAGAGCCCGGCCTCGGTGGCCTGGGCGCGGAGTTCGGCGGCGGCTTTGGTCAGCCCCTGGTAGACAGACGGAGTCTGCTTGTCGATGTAGACGCGCTTCGCGGTCATCCCTGGCGGGCCTCGACCGCGGCCAGTGCCTCCGGTGTCACCGGGTCGACGATGTCGTCGAACTCATGGTGCTTGCCGACGAATTTCCGGACGTACGGGCACACCGGCACGATCCTGCGCCCGGTGGACCGTGTGGATGTCAGGGCCGACTCAACGAGTGTCCCGGCGAGGCCGCGGCCGCCGAACTTCTCGTCGATCTCCGTGTGATAGAAAATCCGCACCTTCGTGCCGCTCAGCGCGGTATCCAGGTATTCGGTGAAGCCCGCGCGTTCGCCGTCTGCCGTTATCTCGAATCGGTGGTTATCGGGTGCGTCGGCGACCGTGGTGGTGGATTCGGATCCGTCCATGGTGACCAACTATGCCGCACGCACCGTGAGTTCGGCCGATGATGAGGACATGAGCAATACCGAGACAGCCCCGACGGAGACCCGCTGCGAGGGCGGGCCGTGCCCGCGGGATGGACGTGGCCGTCCGGTGGTCGAAATACTCACTCCCCGAGAGGTTCCTCTCGGGGGGCCACGTGCGATGACGGTGCTGCGGACCCTGCCTCAGGCCGGGAGATCGCTGATCGGCGCCTGGTGCTTCGCCGACCACTACGGACCCGACGACATCGCGCAGTCCGGCGGCATGGATGTGGCGCCCCATCCGCATACCGGACTGCAGACGGTCAGCTGGCTGTTCGCCGGAGAGATCGAGCATCGCGATAGCAACGGAGTGCACGCGATGGTGCGGCCGGGGGAGCTCAACCTGATGACGGGTGGGCACGGCATCTGCCACTCGGAGGTGTCGACGGCCCACACCACCACGCTGCACGGCGTACAGCTATGGGTCGCGTTGCCCGATGAATCCCGGGACGCGGCACGGGATTTTCAGCATTACGCGCCCGATGCGGTCGCCGTGGGTGGGGTCAGTCTGCGTGTGTTTTTGGGGACCCTGGCGGGGCAGGTATCGCCGGTGCGCACTGCCACGCCGTTGCTTGGTGCCGAGCTGACATTGCAACCGCGCAGCCTGGTGCGATTCGACGTCGATCCCGGTTTTGAGCACGGGCTGCTGGTGGACACCGAGGCGGTGGAGTTGTCCGGAACCAGGTTGTCGCGGGGCGAGCTCGGATACGTCGGTACCGGCGTCGATCAGCTCACCGTGCTCAACCCGACCGATGCGGTAGCGCGGGCGATCCTGTTGGGCGGCAGGCCGTTCGGTGAGCAGATCGTGATGTGGTGGAACTTCGTCGGCCGTGATCACGACGAGATCGCGGGGTTTCGCGAGGAGTGGCAGGCCGAGTCCGAGCGCTTCGGGCAGGTGCAGGGATATGAGGGTGCGGTGCCTCGTTTGCCTGCCCCGCCACTGCCGACCGTGCGGATGGTCCCGAGGCGCAACGCGCCGACCGCCAACCCGGGAATTTAGATGCCGCTGAACAGAATTGTCTCGTACGTCCGTGCCACCGCCTGGATGAGTTTTCTGCTCCAGTGGTGGACCGAGCCGGTCCCGACGGGCTGGCTGCGGGCCTTCCTGCGGGAACGCAAGCTCGACCGGACCGTTCGCAACCTCATCGGCGGGTATGCGTTGATCTTCGCCGCGATCTGCGTGGCGGTGCAGTTCAGCGACACCGGGCCCCGAAGCACGGTGGGTCGCGCCATCGTCGTGGTGTGCGCGCTCGGCGCGCTGGGGTGGGCGGTGCGCTGGGTTGTAGGGCCGTGGCCTTCTCTGCGTGAAGCGGTCGCGTTTGTCGCCTTCGCCGACGTCGGAATCGCGGTGGCCTGCTGGCAGGACTCCGACCCGCTGGCAGGTTTGGTGGGAACGGTGCTGTTCACGCCGGTCGGCGCGTACGTCAGCTTCTTCCTGGGTAACCGGCTGCTGCTGGCGCACGTGGCGTGGTGCGGCCCGGTGATCTTCGCGCTGTCGCTGCGTCTGCTTGCCGAGGGCACGGTGGGTGCGGCGATGACCGCGGTGGTGAAAGTGACCAGCATGCTGGTGGTCGTGGTGTTGATACCCATGGTCATCCAATTCGGGATCGCGGTGGTGCGCTTGGATGCGCTGGCGGCACAGCGGGATCCGCTCACCGGGCTGCTCAACCGGCGCGGCATCTACGGCGAGTGGCAGCGTCTGCACGGCGGGTTGATGCGTGAGCACGGGTTGGAAGGCGACCGAGTGGTCGCCGCCGCCATCGTCGATATCGATCGCTTCAAGTCGATCAACGATCAGTACGGCCACGGCACGGGTGACCGGGTGCTTGTCGACCTGGCCAACGCGTTCGTGGGCGAATCGATGCGGGGAAACACGGTGGGCCGCTCGGGCGGCGAGGAGTTCATTGTAGTGACAATCTGCCCTGCGCATGCCGTCATTGATTTCGCCACCCGGCTCCGGGAAGCGGTGACGGCGTCCAAGCCGGCAGGCATCGCGGTGACCGCGAGTGTGGGGGTGGCGGCGCAGCCGGTTTCCAGTGTGGCGTCGGCGGCATCACGAGAGGCCATCGATGTACTGACCGCCTGCGCCGATCGTGCGATGTATGAGGCGAAGCGCAATGGCGGTAACCAATCTCGGATCCTTCACCCGGGATTGGATTCCGGTGATCACTACGTGTGGCAGTCGGGCGCCTAGCCTTCCAGCGGATCAAACCGGAAGACGGCGGCAATCCCGGCGAGAGCTTCGAACTCATCGGGGGTGCCCTCTTTGACCAGTCCGGCGTTTCTGATGAAGCCGACTCCGGTGGGTACTTCGACCGGAAACGCGCGCAGCACAGGTCGGGAATCTTCGGGCGACAGCTCGATGATCCGGACCCGCTGGGTGCGGCGGCCTTGGGTCAGGGTGCCCTCTTTGGCCTTGCGTGCATTGGTAATCCATGACGATCCGGGAACTCCGCCGACGGCATAGCGGTGGCCGTCGAGTGTGAACGGGGTGATGGGAGTCGGCCGCGGCTTGCCCGACTTGGCGCCCGGCACGGTGAGGACCACCATCGGCAATTTGAGGCCTATCTTGTGCCCGCCGATGACGACCTTGTTGAAGTATCTGAGCCATTTGGGAACGGGCTTGATGTCAACTGGCATGACATTAGGGTACGCCCCTGGGGTCGCGCTGACTAGGGGGTTCTACCGTTCAAAATGTCGCCGAGGAGACGGTTCACCTGCTCTTCGGCCACCAGTGCGTTGAGGCCCAGATCGGAGAGCTTTCGGGAGATTTCCGTGTGGCCGGACAGGATTGCCAGCAGCAGGTGCTCGGTACCGATGTAGTTGTGGCCCAGCCGAAGTGCGGTGTGCAACGTGGCTTCCAGTGCCTCCTGCGCATCACCGTCGAATTCCGCGGTGGGCAGTTTCGGGGCGACGGTCTCGTAGTCGGGTAGCGCCCGCACGGGAATTCCTAGGGCTTCGGTGCTTATCCCGGACTGCGAAACGATAAGTGCGGCGAGTCCTTTCGGATCACTTACGGTTCCGGCCAGAAGGTGGTCGACGGTGATCGGTGTGCCATCGGTGAGTGCGAACCCTGCTGCTGCCACGACTGATCGCCGGGCCCGGTCGGTGAAGCGGGAGAACATCCGTACCGATGGCACGAAGCGCTTCTGCGCCGCCTGCTTGGAGACGCCCATGCTGGACCCGATTTCGCTCCAGGAGGCGCCAGAGCGTCGGGCCTGGTCTACGAAATGTCCGATCAGGGCATCGGCATGATCGGAGAGCCGTCCGGCCAGCAACATCGCATCGGACAGGCGGTCCAAGGCGGTGCCGTCGGGATGCATCCCGCGCACCGACTCGATCAAGTTGTCGAGAGAGAGGGAGAAGTCGGCCATGCGTCAACCTTAGGTTGACGATATCGCACTGTCAACTGAAAGTTGACCAGTTGGTGGCCTTAACTGGCGCGCGGGCCGAACCGCCGCCGTGCCGCGTGGACGGCTCCGATCGAGCGGCCCAAGCGAGCCGCGACTTGTGCCGCGGTGGTCGACGCGTCCAGGGCCTTGTCGATCTCCTCGGTGGTCCAGGGCTTCTGCCAGTTCAACGGATGATTCCCGGCGTCGGCGAAGTAGCGCTGGGTTCGCCGGGCGGCCCGCTGGTTGATCCGCTCCCAGCGTTCGCGTTCTGAGTCACCGATTCGCTGCAGTCGCTGCGACTCGGCCGTGGAACAGCCCGCGCACCGGCAGCCCGATTGAAATCCCGCGAGACCGTGAACCGTCAGCATCTGCTCTCCTTTGCCTATCCATCGATGCGAGCAGATTCGCACCCGGTTGCGGTGCGGCTCTAGAAGCCAAAGTCACTTTCAGGGCTTCTCGTCGGACGTTCTGAATTGCGTGCGACGATCGCAGGTGTGGAGTTGCCCGCGTTAGACGATGTGCTGGACCGGCTGCACGTGGTCGCGCTACCCATGCGGGTGCGATTCCGCGGCATCACCACCCGTGAGGTGGCGTTGGTCGACGGCCCTGCGGGCTGGGGTGAGTTTGGTGCCTTTCCCGAATATCAGCCGCCTGAGGCCTCAGCCTGGTTGGCCGCGGCGATCGAGGCCGCCTACTACGAGCTTCCGGAGCCGCGGCGCACCCGAATTCCGGTCAACGCCACCGTGCCCGCGGTGGCCGCCGCGGCGGTGCCCGAGGTGCTGGCTCGTTTCCCGGGCGCCCGCACCGCCAAGGTCAAGGTGGCCGAGCCCGGGCAGACCCTGGATGACGACATCGCGCGTGTCGAGGCGGTCCGCGCGCAGATCCCCACCGTACGGGTGGACGCCAACGCGGGATGGACCGTCGAGCAGGCCGTTGAGGCACTGAGGGCACTGACCCGCACGGGCGCTCTCGAGTACGCCGAACAACCCTGCGCCACGGTCGAGGAACTGGCGGAGGTGCGTCGGCGGCTCCCGGATGTGCCGATCGCGGCCGACGAGAGCATCAGGCGTGCAAGCGATCCGATGCGTGTTGCGCGGGCTTGCGCGGCCGATATCGCGGTGCTCAAGGTGGCCCCGCTCGGCGGGGTGGCCGCGCTGCTGGATATCGCCTCGCGGATCGGTATGCCCGCGGTGATTTCCAGCGCCCTGGACAGCGCGGTCGGTATCGGTATCGGTTTGCGTGCGGCCGCGGCACTGCCGGTGCTCGAGCATGCCTGCGGATTGGGGACCGGGGGATTCTTTGTCGAGGATGTGGCGCAGGCGCCGACGCCCGAGGACGGTTACCTGCCGGTGTCGTCGTTCACACCCGACCCGGATCGGCTGGCGACACTCGTCGCCGCCGCAGACCGCCGCGACTGGTGGCGGCGCCGTGTGGCCGACTGCTACCCGCTGCTGAACCGGTAGGTTCTCTCAACGTGCCTCTCGCGAACATCAACGGCATCCAGATCAGTTACGACGATCGTGGGCCCCTGGCGCTCGGCGCCTCCGGTGATCCCGTCGTCTTCATCTCGGGGCGCGGTGGTGCCGGGCGCAGCTGGCACCTGCACCAGGTACCGGCATTTCGTGCCGCGGGTTATCGCACCATCACCTATAACAACCGGGGGATACCGCCGACCACCGAGTGCGCCGACGGTTTCACCCTGCAGGACATGGTGGCCGACGCCGCGGCGCTCATCGAGAGCCTCGGCGCGGCTCCGGCCCGATTGGTCGGGTTTTCCATGGGCGCGCTCATCGCCCAGGAACTCGCGCTCACCCGTCCGGACCTGGTGACCGCAGCGGTGTTCATGGGAACGCGGGGGCGCGAGGACTCCACCCGATCGTTCTTCCGCAAGGCCGAGCTCGAACTGTCCGCATCGGGTGTGCAGGTGCCGGCGGCATATCAGGCGGCCATGCGTCTGCTGTTGAACTTCTCGCCGAAGACCCTCAACAACGATGCCGCGATCAAGGACTGGATCGACATGTTCACGCTGTGGCCGGAGCCGACCTCGGGTGGCATCGATCACCAGCGCAGTGCCATCCCTGCCCCCGATCGGCCCGGCGCGTACTCAGGCATCACGGTTCCGTCGCTGGTCATCGGATTCAGCGACGATATGACCCTGCCGCCATACCTCGGCCGGGAGGTGGCCGAGGCCATCCCCGGCGGCACCTACGTCGAGATCGCCGACGCCGGGCACCTGGGCTTCATCGAACGTCCCGACGAGGTCAACCGCGTAATCCTGGAGTTCTTTGCGAGCGCCTCACAGGCGGTATGACACCCTGATGGCATGAACCCGTCGACCGCACAGGCCCATGCCGTCGTCGACGAGCTGATCCGCGGCGGCGTCCGCGATGTCGTGCTGTGTCCGGGGTCGCGCAACGCACCCCTGGCCTTCGCATTGCACGATGCGGACAAGGCCGGCCGGTTGCGTCTGCATGTGCGCATCGACGAGCGCACCGCGGGCTTCCTGGCGGTCGGTCTGGCGGCGGCCGGCGGCGCTCCGGTGCCGGTGGCGATGACGTCCGGCACGGCAGTAGCCAATCTGGGGCCCGCGGTGGTGGAGGCCAATTACGCCCGCATTCCGCTGATCGTGCTGTCCGCCAACCGCCCCTACGAACTGCTCGGCACCGGTGCCAATCAGACAATGGAGCAGCTCGGCTACTTCGGCACCCAGGTTCGCGCCGCGATCAGCATCGGTCTGGCCGAGGAGGGCTCGGAGAAGCTTGAGGCGCAGAACCCGCACTGGCGTTCGGCGACTTGTCGAGTGTTGGCTGCCGCCAAGGGATCCCGCACTGCCAATGCCGGCCCGGTGCAGTTCGACATTCCGTTGCGCGAACCACTTGTGCCCGATCGCGACGGGGGCGCGATACCCGCGGGCCGCCCCGGCGGGATGCCGTGGACCTACACCCCGGACGTGACGTTCGACGAACCCGTCGAGATCGACCTGACCCCCGATACCGTGGTGATCGCGGGGCATGGCGCGGCCGCGCACCCCAACCTGTCGATGTTGCCCACGGTGGCCGAACCTACTGCGCCCCAACCCGACAACCCTGTGCATCCACTGGCGCTGACCCTGTTGCATCCGCAGCAGGTGATCATGCTGGGACGGCCGACCCTGCACCGTCAGGTGTCATCATTGTTGGCGGACAATAGAATTCCGGTATACGCGTTGACCACCGGCCCGCGCTGGCCCGACGTGTCCGGCAACTCCCAGGCCACCGGAACCCGGGCAGTCACGTCCGGAAATCCGGATGCCGCGTGGTTGCAACGGTGCGCGCACGCGCACCAGAAGGCGCTCGACGCGGTGCGCGTACAGCTGGGTACTCATCCGCTGACCACCGGTTTGCATGTGGCGGCCAAGGTATGTGGGTCATTGCGCGACGGCGACCAGCTGGTGCTCGGCGCCTCCAACCCGGTACGCGATGCCGCGCTGGTCCCGTGGGGTGCCCGAGATGTTCGGGTGCGTTCCAATCGTGGGGTCGCCGGTATCGATGGCACGGTGTCCACCGCGATCGGTGCGGCGTTGGCGCATAAGGGGGGTCGTACCGTGGCCCTGATCGGTGATCTCACCTTCGTGCACGACAGCTCGGGGCTGCTGATAGGCCCGACCGAGCCGCGCCCCGAGAACTTGACCATCGTGGTCTCAAATGACAACGGCGGCGGCATCTTCGAACTGCTGGAACAGGGCGATCCGAGATTCGGTGACGTGTCCTCCCGCATCTTCGGAACCCCGCACGATGTCGACATCGCGGCCCTGTGCCGGGCCTACCATGTCGATTCGCAATCCATCTCCGTGGAGGAGCTCGGCCCCGCACTGGACGAACCCGCCGGGGGCATCAGGGTTCTGGAGGTCAAGGCCGACCGCTCCACTCTGCGTGAACTGCACGCCGCCATCAGGGCTGCCCTGTGAACCGACGCTCCCGTGTCATCAGGAGGGTCAGGATCGGGGTGCTGATATTGGCGGGACTGATGACCCTGCAGTCACTGCTACTGGTCGCGGGCGCCTGGCGAAACGACAAGGCCATCGAACGAGATATGGGTGTCGCGCTGGCCGAGGTGCTCAGCGCCGGGCCGCGGCGATCCACCATCGAGTTCGTCACGCCCGAACGAGTCACGTACCGGCCGGAATTGGGCGTTCTCTACCCGTCCGAGCTCAGCCCGGGCATGCGCATATATGTCGAATACGACAAATCCGACCCGGATTTGGTTCGCGTACAAGGGCGTAACGCCTCATTGTCGATAGTTCCGGCCGGGTCCATCATCGTCGTGGTCTGGGCGGTCGCTGGAACGGTGCTGCTGGGGCTTGCATGGATACAGCGGCGAAGTGCGGCGCCCATTCACGCTTAAGTTTGCGTGACGTATGCCTGGGGGCAACCTAACTGCCAGGTGACGCTGACATGCTGTCTACGTGCGCATCGCGATCGTCGCCGAGTCGTTCTTGCCGAACGTCAACGGAGTTTCCAACTCGGTGCTGCGGGTGCTGGAGCACCTCCGCCGCACCGGGCATGAGGCCGTCGTCATCGCACCGGACACTCCCCGTGGACAGGCCCCCGCTGGTACCGAATACGACGGAGTGCCCGTGCACCGGGTGCCGGCCGTCATGTTTCCGAAGGTGAGCACCCTGCCGCTGGGCGTGCCGCAGCCACGCATGGTGCGGATCCTTCGTGATTTCGCGCCCGACGTGGTGCACCTGGCCTCACCCTTCGTCCTGGGATACGGCGGGTTGCGTGCCGCCCAGCATCTGGACATCCCCACCGTCGCGGTCTACCAGACCGATGTGGCGGGTTTCGCCGACAGCTATGGCGCCGGTTTCGCCGCTCGTGCCGCCTGGCGCTGGACCAAGCATCTGCACGGCCGTGCCGACCGCACCTTGGCCCCGTCTTCTTCTGCGATGGAAGACCTTGCCGCGCACGGAATACCACGAGTGTTTCGGTGGTCACGCGGTGTCGACATCGAACGCTTCGCGCCCTCGGCGCGTGATGAGGATCTGCGCCACTCCTGGTCGCCCGAGGGCAAGCCGATCATCGGGTTTGTCGGGCGTCTGGCTCCCGAGAAACATGTGGAACGCCTGGCGGTGCTGGCTCAGTGCGATGACCTGCAGCTCGTCATCGTGGGCGGGGGCGTGGAGCGAGACGCACTCGAAAAGCTGATGCCCACAGCAATTTTCACCGGAGAGCTGACTGGGTCGGCGCTGTCGCGGGCATACGCCAGCCTCGATGTCTTCATTCACCCGGGCGAGCACGAAACGTTCTGTCAGGCGGTGCAGGAGGCGCTGGCCAGCGGGGTCCCGGCCATCGCTCCGGATGCCGGTGGACCACGTGATCTGGTGATCCCGGGACGCAACGGAATGCTGCTGCCGGTGGCTGATTTCGAGGCGCGGCTGGGAATGGCCGTCGATCATCTGGTGCAGCCGGCGACCCGCAGCCGATTCTCGGCGGCCGCCCGCCGGGGGGTGCTGTCACGCACCTGGCCCGCCATCTGCGACGAGCTGCTTGAGCACTACGCCGCCGCGGCGGGCACCACGCTGGGCCGCGGCATCATGACGGCCTAGTGCGCTGTACCGTCACGGTATGAACCGCGCCACCCTGGAAAAGGACCCGCACGAGGTCGCGTCCATGTTCGATGCGGTGGCCAAGCGATACGACATCACCAACACCGTGCTGTCCTTCGGTCGTGACCGCGCCTGGCGCCGTGCCACCCGCGAATCGCTGAAACTGAAGCCAGGGGACAAGGTGCTCGACATCGCCGCGGGCACCGCGGTCTCGACGGCAGAGCTCACCCAGTCCGGCGCCTGGTGTGTGGCGGCGGATTTCTCGGTCGGCATGCTCAAGGCCGGTGCGCATCGCACTGTGCCCAAGGTGGCCGGAGATGCGACGCGGCTACCGTTCGCGGATCACTCGTTCGACGCGGTCACCATCAGCTTCGGTCTGCGCAACGTCGTCGATCACGTCGAGGGACTGCGGGAGATGGCGCGCGTCACCAAACCTGGTGGCCGCCTTGCGGTGTGTGAATTCTCGACTCCGGTCAACCGGCCTTTCCGCACGCTGTACATGGAGTACCTGATGAAGACGCTGCCCTCGGTGGCGCGCGCCGTCAGCAGTAATCCGGACGCGTACGTGTATCTGGCCGAATCGATCCGGGCATGGCCCGATCAGGAGGCGCTGGCGCAGCAGATCATCTCGGCCGGATGGTCGAATGTGCGGTGGCGCAACCTCACTGGCGGCATTGTCGCCCTGCATGTGGCCACGCTCTGACCACAGGCTCCCATCAGCTGAACGGCGGGCGTGAATCGATGCGGCGTGAGCCGCCACCGGCCACTCGCCAGGCGCGCGCTACCGCGTCATGGTCTTCGTCGGTCACCAGATTTCCCATGAGCCGCACCGCGACCCGCATCAGCACCTGAGAGCGCATGCCGACCGGACCCATGACGGGCAGGAAGCGCGGCAGGGTCAGCAACGCCGCGAGCCGTCGCGCGATCGAGAACGACCGGCCATACCGGTCGCGGAGCAGCTCCGGCCACAACTGTGCGTAGTCGTGGGCGTCGAGCACCTCGGCGGCCAGATGACCGGTCTCCAGACCGTAATCGATGCCCTCGCCGTTGAGCGGGTTGACGCACGCGGCGGCGTCGCCGATGAGCATCCAGTTGGGGCCCGCGACGCCGGACACCGCACCGCCCATCGGCAGCAGTGCCGAGGCGATGGAGTGCAGGCGGCCACTGAGCCCGAAGTCTTCGCGCCGCAGCTCGGTGTAGTACTCGATGAGCGGACGCAGCGCGGCATCAGCGGGGCGCTTGGAGGTGGCGAGTGCGCCGACGCCTATGTTGATCTGCCCGCCGCCCAGCGGGAAGATCCAGCCGTACCCGGGGAGCACCTGGCCCTCGGGTGAACGCAGCTCCAGATGCGAGGTCATCCATTCCTCGTCGCCGCGTGCCGACTCGATGTACGCGCGACCGGCGACGGCATACACGGTGTCCTTGTGCCACTCGCGCCCGAGGACCTTGCCCAGAGGGGAGCGCACACCGTCGGCGACGATGACGGCCTTGCAGGCTATCTCGCCCGGGCCGCTGTCGTCGAGCACCCGTACCGAGGTGACCCGGCCCGCCGAGTCGCGTTCGACGTCAACCGCCTTGGTGGATTGGGCCATCTTGGCCCCGGAATCCACCGCCACCTGCCGGATCTTGTCGTCCAATTCGGTGCGGCGCACCGCGCTGCCGGTGCCGCCGAAAGATGGCCCGGGCCAGGGCACTTCGATGTCGCCGCCAAATCCATGCAGCCGCAGACCCTGGTACCGGATGTGCTCGTCGAGCCATGGTTTCAGCCCCAGCAGCTCCAGCTGTTCGACGGCGCGCGGGGTCAGCCCGTCACCGCAGGTCTTGTCTCGGGGGAACACCGCCGAATCGACCAGGACCACCTCACGCCCGGAGCGTGCCGCCCACGCCGCGGCCGCCGATCCGGCTGGTCCGGCACCGACGACGACCAGGTCCGCTGACGTCTGCACCTTCACAGTATGTTGGACCGGTGAGTAACTCGACCACGGTGGCCGGAGTTGACCTCGGTGATCCCGTATTCGCCGCGAAGGTGCGCGACGATTTGGCCGCGATCGAAACCCTCATCGTGACCGAGCTTGGGCAGTCGGACCCGCTGTTGACGGAGTCGGTGCTGCACCTTTTCCACGCAGGCGGTAAGCGCTTCCGCCCGCTGTTCACGGTGCTCGCCGCCCAGACCGGACCCGATCCGGACAACGACGAGGTGATCCTCGCCGGCGCGGTGTGCGAGCTCATTCACCTGGCCACGCTGTACCACGACGACGTCATGGACGAGGCGCAGAAGCGTCGCGGCGTGCCCAGCGCCAATGCTCGCTGGGGTAACAACGTCGCGATCCTCGCCGGGGACTATCTGCTGGCCACGGCCTCGCGGCTGGTGTCCCGGCTGGGGCCCACCGCGGTGCGGATCGTCGCGGAGACCTTCGCCGAACTGGTGACGGGCCAGATGCGGGAGACCGCCGGGGTGCCGCAGGGCGGTGACGAGACCGAGCACTACCTCAAGGTGATCCACGAGAAGACCGGGTCGCTGATCGCGGCGACCGGACGCTTCGGCGGCATGACCTCCCGGTGCGATGACGAGCAGATCGAGCGGCTGAGCCGTCTAGGTGCCATCGTCGGGACCGCGTTCCAGATCTCCGACGACATCATCGATATCGAGAGCCTCACCGACGAGTCCGGTAAGACACCTGGCACCGACCTGCGCGAGGGGGTGCACACGCTGCCGATGCTGTACGCCCTGCGCGATACCGGGCCGGAGGCCGATCGGCTGCGTGTCCTGCTGGCCGCGCCGATCACCGACGATGCCGAGGTGGAAGAGGCTTTGACGCTACTGCGGGGATCGAACGGGCTGGTTCAGGCGAAGTCGGTGGTACTGGACTACGCCGATCGCGCCAAGGCCGAGCTGGTCGAGCTGCCCGCGGGTGCCGCCCGCGACGCGTTGGGCGTGCTCATCGAATACACCGTCCGTCGTCACGGCTGAGCGCGCGGAACCCGAGCGCGCCCTGCTTCGTTAGCTTGGGTGAACCGAGTAAACGGAAGGGAAGCTCATGTCGACGGCAGGACCGAGCCACGCCAACGGACTGAAGACAGTGCTCCTGCTGGGCGGCATGTCGGCGATGATCGTGTTCATCGGCTCGCTGTTCCACAGCAAGAGCATCCTGCTGCTGGCCGTTCTGTTTGCCGTGGGCATGAATGCGTACGTGTACTTCAAGAGCGACACCTTGGCGTTGCGTGCCATGCACGCCCAGCCGGTGACGGAACTGCAGCAGCCCGCGATGTACCGGATCGTGCGGGAGCTGGCGACCGTGGCACGCCAGCCGATGCCCAGGCTGTACATCAGTGACACCAATGCGCCCAATGCCTTTGCGACGGGCCGCAATCCGCGTAATGCCGCGGTCTGCTGCACAACGGGCATCATCGATCTGCTCTCTGAGCGTGAGTTGCGTGCCGTGCTGGGCCACGAACTCTCGCATGTCTACAACCGCGACATCCTGATCTCGAGTGTGGCGGGTGCGCTTGCGGCCGTCATCTCGGGGCTGGCCAATATGGCGATGTTCATGAACTTCTTCGGTGGTGGCGGCGACGATCGCCCGAATCCCTTTGCCCTTTTCCTGGTTTCGATGCTGGGGCCGGTGGCTGCCACGGTGGTGAAAATGGCGGTGTCCCGTTCACGTGAGTATCAGGCCGACCAGTCGGGCGCCGAACTGACCGGAGATCCGCTGGCCCTGGCCTCGGCCCTGCGCAAGATCTCCGGCGGGGTGCAGGCCGCACCGTTGCCGCCGGAGCCGCAGCTGGCCAGCCAGTCGCACCTGATGATCGCCAACCCGTTCCGGGCCGGCGACCGGGTGGCATCGCTGTTCTCGACACATCCACCGATGGCCGATCGTATTGCGCGCCTTGAGGATATGGCCCGCTTCTAACGGCTCGACGGCAACCGGACCGTGCGTCCGGTCTGCGCGGCCAGCCGGTCGAGTACGGGCGCATCCGGGGCGACGGGCTGTGGGGTACCGAACTTCCCCGACCGTGCGAATGCTCCGGCACGCTGCTCAACTAGGCCCAGCGCATTCTCGACGAGGTCGGCGGGCAGGTCCGCGGGAACGCCGGTGGACTGTGCCAGGTCCCAGCCGTGGGTCAACAGGTCGGCCATCCGGATCCGAAGCTGGTTGTCTCCGGTCGTGTGGGCGAATGGGCCGGGATAGGTCTGCTCGAGCACCCCGGGGCGTGTCAGCGTCTCGCTCAATGCCAAGACCGACTGCTGATACGCCGCGGCGGGATCATCGTCGGCGCCGCCACCGGGCCCGCCGAAGCGCTCGGACAGCGAGTAGTTCACGTCGATCAGATGGTTGACCAGCTGGCGCAGAGTCCACTCGGCGCACGGCGTCGGCTCGTCCCACTGCTCCGGGAGTATTGCGGTGACGAGTTTTCCGACGGCCGACGAGGCCCGCAGAAAGTCCTCGGTGGCACTCATCAGCGATACACCATCACCGTGGTGGTCCCGTGTGCCACCAGCCGGCCCTGGGAGTCGACAACCTTGCCCTCGGCGGTCGCGACCCTGCGCCCTGGGTGCAAGACCGTGCCCGTCGCGATCAGCTTCTCGCCGTCGGTGGCGACGGTACGGACATAGTTGACCTTGAGTTCGAGTGTCCCGTAACCGATTCCAGCCTCCAGCGTGGAGTGCACGGCGCAACCCATGACGGAGTCGAGCAGCGTCGCGCAGATTCCGCCGTGCAGGGTGCCGAGGGGATTGGCGAACTCGGGCCGGGTGACCACGCTGAATGCGACGGAACCGAAGCTGATTTCTTCCAGCTGCATCCCGAGTAGCCGGGAAATGGGTGGCGTCGCCTCTGGCGTTCCTCCCATGCTCTTCAGCAGTTCGAGTCCGGACAGGTTCTCGATTTCGATGGTCATACCGCACCTTCCGCGTAGACTGATTGGTCCATATCGACGGTAGCAGGGCATGGACCGATCGGTCCATTTGGATGAGGAGGCTGAGGTGACACCGGGTCCACGGCAGCGGCTGATCGATAGCGCGATCGCGATGATGCGCGAACGCGGGGTGCATGGCACCGGCCTCGCTGATCTGCTTAAACGCAGCGGCGCGGCCCGGAACTCCATTTATCAGCACTTCCCGGAGGGCAAGGGTGAGCTCATCGCCGAGGCCGAAAGGGAGGCCTCGGCGCAGGCCAACGCGTTCCTTGGCGCGCTAAGGGAGCGTGGCGATACCGAGTACGTCCTCGCCAAATTCATCAAGTGGTGGACAAACCAGCTGCAGACCCACGACTTCGACACCGGATGCCCTCATGCGGCGGCTGCGCTCGCGGGTCCGGGGGAGGAGCAGATCCGGACCGCGGCCCACGACGCCTTCCTGGGGATGCGGACTCAGCTGGAGGGTTCGTTGCGGGACTCGGGCCTGGTCGACGGCGCAGACGGCGTGGCGTCGCTGATTGTCAGCGCGATCGAGGGGGCGCTGCTGCAAGCGCGGGCGGCGCGCTCGGTGCAGCCACTGCGCGAGGTTGAGCGCGAACTCGTGGCGCTGATTCGCGCTCGACGGCAGTAGGGGCGAAAACCCTTATTCCGGTTCGACTTCCGAGAGATCGGTAGCGACGTGGAAGGGCGGAGTGCTCTTCCCGATCACCCGATACCGATTCCACGGGTCGGGGTCGCCGATGAAGGCATCCCGCGCGCTGTGGGTGGTGCGGATCGTGGCATGCACGCGTGCCTCGTCGCCGACGATCGCGGTCAGTTGTTCGTTCGGCCTGATGCGTCCGATCCATCGGTAAATGCCGTCGATCGGCTCGCTGTACCCCTTGAGCTCCAGCTGGACCGGTACCTCGACACCGCGAACGGTCACCGTCGCCTCGCCGATGTAGTCCGAATCATCATGCGGGCTATGGCTGAAGACGCTGTTGGTGTCGTCCTGTCGGGGAAGGGTCATGACTCTCCTCTTGACAACCGGGATACCGCCCCGGCAAGCTCGCTGGCATATACGTAACAAAGAGTACCCGATACTATTTAATACGGGTACTAAACCTTGGGTGATCAGAGGGCAGCGACGTGACGTCCAGTAGTTACAAAGACATCAACTACACCGACTACGAGTTCAGTCAGGCCACCACGGTGGACGGTGGCGTTCCTACGCGTCGTCGCCGGGTGGGTGATCGGCTCAAGACGGCGCGCCGATTGCTCTTCGAAGCCACAGAGCTCAGCTACGACCCCGAACTGGACATCGACTGGGATGCGCCGCTGAGCTCCGGGATGCATTGGCTGGCGTCCCATCGGGTGTCGCTCTACGGCACCCCCGAGTGGGGTGCGCTGTCGGTGGAGCAGCGTGACGAACTGGCGCGCCAGGAGCTGGTCAGTCTGCTGAGTTTCGTCGTGGATGCGCAGGGTGCGCTGGCGTCACTGATGTTCCGGGATGTCATCGAGGGCAACACGCTCGCCGATGACTACACCCGCTTTCTGTTGGCCAGCGTTCGCGATATCAGCCGCAACGCGACCATGGTCGGCCGGCTGATCAACAAGACGGGGTTGGAGCTTGCGCCCGCGCCTATGGCCGTGCAGCGACTGCAGCGGTTCTTCGTGCCACTCATTCCGCATGGTCCTCTCGGTCGCGGATTCATCCTCTTGCTGCACAGGCTGATTCATCAGCTGATGAGTGAGCTCGAGGCCGACGAGCAGGCGCAGCCTGTGGTCCGGCAGGTCGCAAAGATCTGCGTGCTGGTCGGCCGCCGTCAGCTCGAGTTCGCCGAGGACGAGCTGTACCGCGCGGTGGATGCCCGGCGGTATCTGCCCGCTGCCCCGGCTGATATCTCGGTTGCGCTGTTGACGGTCTTGGCGACCTCGCTGATCGTGCGTCCGCAGGTGTACCGCAGCGTGGGCCTGACCGAGCGGGCCGGCCGCAGGGCGGCGGCGCGGAGCGAGAACAGTCGCCACCGCAATCAGGTGTTGTTGCGGCGATACCTCGATATCGCCCAGGACGCAGGAATGTTCACGACCAGCGCCGCGCGGTCGATTCTCGGAGGTCGCGGCCTTTTATGACCCCATTCGGGGATTGACAAACCAGGGTGCAACGTTAAGACTCAAAGTAACGGGTACTGAAAGTAATGTATAAAATTGGAGGGTGGGATCAATGACGACCATCGACCAACCAACGGCTCTTCACGAGGCCGGCGCTTCGTCGGTGCGGGGCAAGTCCGTGGGCGATCGGCAGAAGACGGCGCAGCGACTGCTGCGTTCGGCCGCGGAACGTGCCTACGACGGTGAGGTCGACATCGACTGGGACGCCCCCGTGGTTCCTGGGTTGTACTGGACAACTCCGCAGCGGACGTCGCTGTATGGCACCAAACTGTGGGACAAGCTGACTCAGGAACAGCGCATCGAACTGACGCGTCATGAGCTCGGCTCGGTACTCAGCTTCGGCATCTATGTGGAGACCGGTCTCAGCGCCATGCTGTGGCGGCAGGTTGTCGAGCAGAACGGGGGAGCGACCGATCACGGCCGTTACGCGCTGACCGAGGTCAGCGAGGAAGCGCGGCACTCCACCATGTTCGGTCGTCTCGTGAACAAGCTCGGCGTCGAGCCGTACACCTATCCCAAGTTCGCGACGCGCGTCATCCGGCTTCTGGGACTGGCGCCGCTGGGCCCGTCGGGCCTGGGCGGGCTTTTGCTGGTCGAAGAGGTGTTGGACCGCGCGCAGCGCGAATCGATGATGGATGAGACGGTGCAGCCGCATGCGCGTCAGCTGATGAAGATCCATGTGCTCGAAGAGGCGCGGCATATCACCTATGCGCGTGAGGAATTGGTGCGTCAGATCGCTGAACGAGGCCCGGTGTCCAACGCATTCCATCGCGGGGTTTTCGCCCTTGCGGTAATCGGTATCTACCCGGTGCTCTTCAACCCGAAGGCATACCGGTCGGTGGGGATTCATCCGCTGCGCGGCCTGTACGCCTTCTTGACGTCACCGAACTACCGCGAGAACGCGACATGGGTTTCGGAGCCGCTGATGCGCTTCATGCACGAGATCGGTTTCCTGGACGGCAAATTCACCGGGCGACTGTTGCGGATGTCGCGGGCGATGCCAGACGACATCCTGGCCGAGATCAAGTCGCGATAAGCGCGAGAGCAGAACTGGCTCGTTGCCGGTGGCAATGAGCCAGTTCTGCCGTGCCAAGGGTCCACCTTCGAAAACAGAAAGCGATTGCGCCACATGACTGTCACCGACACACCGTCCGAAGAACAGCAGCCCGACACTGTGATCGACAGCGGCTCCGCCGATCCCATCCGGGTCCGGGCGCTGATAGTCGGCACCGGCTTCTCGGGCATCGGTGCCGCGATCGCGCTGCAGAAGATGGGGGTGCCGTTCCGCATCCTTGAAAAGGCTGGCGAAATGGGTGGCACCTGGCGCGACAACACCTATCCCGGTGCGGCATGCGATGTGCCGACGCACCTCTACTCGTTCTCGTTCGAGCCGCGGTCGAACTGGGATCAACTCTTTTCCAGGCAGCCCGAGATCTTCGACTATCTCAAGGAAGTCGCCGCCAAGTACGGCTTGTACCGGCATGTCACCTTCAACACACGCGTCACTCGCGGGTACTGGGATGAGAGTGAGTACCGCTGGCATGTGTTCACCGAGAGTGGGCAGGAGTACATCTGCCAGTTCCTCATCTCGGGGGTCGGCGCCCTGCACATTCCGAGCATCCCGGAGATCGATGGCCTCGAGGGTTTCGAGGGGCCGGTCTTTCATTCCGCGCAGTGGAACCACGACTTCGACCTCACCGGCAAGAAGGTCGCCGTCATCGGTACGGGTGCCAGCGCCATTCAGTTCGTCCCCGAGATCGTCGGCAAGGTCGGCGAGCTGAAACTCTTCCAGCGCACGCCGCCGTGGGTATTGCCGCGCAGCAATGTCGAATTCGGGCCGGCGGCCAAGCGGGCGTTCGCGAGCATCCCGGGGCTGCGGGCGTTGTTCCGCAGCGGCATGTATTTCGGCGCCGAGGCGGGCGCATACGCGATGAACCGGCGCCCGGCCCTGCTGAAAGGCGTTGAGCTGCTGGGCCGTGCGTACATCAAGAGCCAGATCTCGGATCCGGACGTGCGCCGGAAGGTGACACCGGATTACCGGGCCGGCTGCAAACGCCTGCTGGGCTCGGCCACGTACTACAAGGCGATCGAGAACCCGAAGACGGAATTGGTCACCGAGTCCATCACGCGGGTGACCGCGGACGGTGTGGTCACCAGCGACGGAATCGAACGCAAGGTCGACGCCATCATCTTCGGCACCGGCTTCCACGTCACCGACTCGTACAAGTACCTGGATCTGAAGGGCCAGAACGGCGAGGATCTTGGCGACCGTTGGTCGGCAGAGGGTGTCACCGCTCATCGCGGCATCACGATCGCCGGCATGCCCAACCTGTTCTTCCTCCTGGGCCCCAACACCGGCCTGGGCCACAACTCGATCGTGTTCATGATCGAGTCGCAGATCCACTACGTCACCGAGGCCATCAAACACGTTGATGAGGCCTACGCCCAGGCGATTGTGCCTACCCGCGAGGCCCAGGACCGGTTCAACGCCGAGGTTCAGCGCAAGCTGCAGGGCTCAGTCTGGAACAACGGCGGTTGCCAGAGCTGGTACCTGGACGAGCATGGCAAGAACCGGACGTTGTGGTCCGGATTCACCTTCGAATACTGGTCGCAGACAAGAAAAGTCGATCCCACCGAGTATGAGTTCGAAGGTGTGGTGCGCCCGGCTGTGCGCAAGACCATTCCCCTCGCGGACGGTCCCCGGCAGACCTCGCCAAGTCTGTCCGCACGCTAGGCCGCCACTTCCGCCCAACAGAAGCGAGAAACCATGAAGAACTTCGACAACAAGGTCGCCGTCATCACCGGTGCCGGTTCGGGTATCGGCCGCAGCCTGGCCTTGAATCTGGCCCAGCGCGGCGCGCGGTTGGCGCTCTCGGATATCGACACCGCGGGCGTGGCCGATACCGCCGGGCGTTGCGAGAAGGCCGGCGCGACCGCCATCCCCTTTGAACTCGACGTCGCCGACCGGGCCGCCGTGTACGCCCATGCGGCCGACGTCAAGAACGAGTTCGGTCAGGTCAACCTGGTGTTCAACAATGCCGGGGTCGCACTGTCCGCCGACGTCAAAGACATGGAATGGGATGACTTCGACTGGTTGATGAACATCAATTTCTGGGGTGTCGCGCACGGCACCAAGGCCTTTCTGCCGCATCTCATCGAATCGGGCGATGGCCACATCGTCAATGTGTCGTCGGTGTTTGGATTCATGGGCATCCCGTCTCAGAGTGCCTATAACGCAGCAAAATTCGCTGTTCGTGGCTTCACCGAGGCGCTGCGTCAGGAGATCCGGGCGGCCAAGTACCCCGTCGGAGTCACCTGTGTGCACCCCGGCGGGATCAAGACCAACATCGCCTCAAGTGCGCGCGGTATCCCGGAGGGAGTCGACCGGGAAACCGTCCGAAAGGGCTTCCAGCTCGCGGCGATCACCCGGCCGGACTCGGCGGCGCGGATCATTCTGCGGGGTGTCGAGAAGAATCGGCCCCGGGTGTTGATCGGTCCCGATGCCCGGGTGTTCGACGCCATACCGCGCATCATCGGACCGCGTTACGGGGATCTGATGGCGCCGTTCTACGGACTCGGCAAGTACGGGCCGGGCAAGAAGATCGCGGCGCGTTTCGGTATCGAGCTCTAGGCGCCGTCGATGACAGACACCGTCACACCGGATGCCCCTAAGGTGACTGGCAATCCCCACGTACATTCACTGGAGGTCGTCGAGATCATCAGGGAGACAGGGGATGCGGTTTCCCTGGTGTTCGAAGTGCCCGATGCCCTCGTCGATGCCTTCCGGTATCGACCGGGTCAATTCCTCACGCTGAAAATCCCCAGTGAACAAACGGGATCGGTGGCCCGCTGCTACTCGCTGTCCAGCTCACCGCATCTCGATGACGACCTCGTCGTCACCATCAAACGTACGGACGGCGGTTACGCGTCGAACTGGCTGTGCGACAACGTCGTCGTGGGTGATCACCTCACCGTGCTTACCCCGTCCGGGGTTTTCGTGCCGCGGTCGCTGGACGGCGACTTCTTGCTGATCGCGGCCGGTAGCGGCATCACCCCCATGCTGTCCATCGCCAAGTCGGTGCTGCTGGGTGGTGCCGGAACGGTCTACTTGTTCTATGCGAACAGGGATGAGCAGAGCGTCATCTTCGGTGCCGAGATCGACGACATCATGGTGGAGTTCCCGGACCGGCTGCGGGTTGTGCACTGGCTCGAATCCGAGCGCGGATTGCCCACCCGTGACGCCATGGCCGAGTTGTTCAAGGCCTACACCCGGTACGGCACCTACATCTGTGGCCCGGCGCCGTTCATGGACGGGGCGCGCGCCGCGTTGTCGGCCGTCGGGATGCCGGCCAGCCACATTCACGTCGAGCTCTACCAGTCGCTGACCGGCGACCCGTTCGCCGATATCGTGGTCCCGCAGGGTGGCGGGGACACCGCGGAGGCGACGGTGGAACTCGACGGCACACAGGTCACCGTCGAGTGGCCCAGGAACACCCCGCTGCTCGACGTGCTGCTCGCCCAGGGCTTCGATGCGCCGTACTCATGCCGCGAGGGTGCCTGCAGCGCGTGTGCCTGCACGGTGCGCCGCGGCGAGGTGCGGATGCTCCGCAACGACACCCTGGTCGATGCCGACCTGGCGATGGGGCTGACGCTGGCCTGTCAGGCCGTTCCGGTCACCGACAGTGTCGATATCGTCTTTGACCAGTAGACGCGAGATTGTGCGCGATCTTGGATATGGTCACGGGATGCGTACCCTGCCGATCCTTGGCGCTGTGACCAGCGCGATTGCCGCCGTCGTGCTGGCGGGCGTGGCGTCCGCCGACCCGGACACCCCGAATCCTCTTGACCCGTCCGGGCTTCCGAACGTCAACGGCCTCACTCCGGTGTCACCGCTGGAGTACAGCGTCTTGGCGGACACGGCATACGGCTTCACTATTCCCGGTGGGATCTCCTGCATGATCAAGCGCGCCGATGCCAGCTATGGCTGCAGCGGCCCGCTGCCCGGGGCGCCCAATGGAGCGAACCTCGTCAGCGGCAGTAACGCCCCCGGTTTCGCCAGCACCGACCGGCCGATCTACGGCCTCGGCGGCGATGTCTTCAAGCCCCTGGCGCCGGGGCATCGCCTGAGCTACCGCGAGGTCAGCTGCGGCCTGGACGGTGGCGGCACCTTGACCTGTGTCAACAACCGCTGGCAGAACGGCTTCGTGGTGGGTCCGGGCGGCAGCTACACCACCTAGCCGCTGGTTAGATTGGTCGCATGCGTCTTGGGAACCTGCTGATCGCCGTCCTGTGCGGCATCGTCCTTGTCGGCTGCGATAGGGGAGAAGCACCCACGGACGCCCCCGCGCAGGAATCCACCAGTGCGTCGGCCTCCGCCGCGGCAACCCCCACCGCGGCCGTTGACCCCGCCGGCGAGCCCGCCTGCCCCAAACACGGCGGTCGCTGGGATGCCGCTCAGGGCTGCGTCATCGACGAGGTCACCCCGCAGGCCACCCAGCACCTGCTCATCCCCGTCCAGTGGGATTCGTCCTTCCCCGAGCTGCAGAAGGCGACCGACGAGCTGGTGGCGGATATCCGCGCTAATTTCCGCAAGTCCGTCGAGCGTGCGGGAGCCCCACCCGAAGGCAAGCCGTGGGCGCTGCAGGTCAGCTTCGAGGCGTATCAGGGCAAGGGTGTGCATCCCTCCGACAGCGTGCGGTTCTCTATCAGCGAGTCACTCGGCGGCTATCACCCGGGATTCGCTTTTCGCACCCTGGCCTTCGACCGCGTCACCAAACAGCCCATCACCATCGGGTCGCTGGTGATCGACCCGGCGACGGCTCTGCCCAAGATCGCCGCGCTGGTCCGCGCCGATCTGCGCGCGCAGCTCGGCGGTGTGGGAACCGAATTCGTCGATACCGGAACAGTTCCGGAGCCAGGCAATTTCACAGAACTTTCGCTGGACGGCGACGCGCTGCTGTTCTCCTTCGAGCCATACCGCGTGGCCGCGTACGCCGAGGGGCCGATGCAGAGCCGGGTGGCGCTATCCGAGCTGCGCGATGTGGTGAAGCCCGAGTACCTGCCCGCCTGATCAGAACCCGGTGCCGTGCACCTCGTGGCCGGGTGTGGCCGCCATGAGTCCGCGGTAGGCCTGCTCCACCGTGGAGCCGTGGTTGATCACCCCGTCGACCTCACGGGCGATCGGCATCTGGATGCCGTACTCGTCGGCAAGGGTCATCACCACGGAGGACGCCTTCACGCCCTCGGCCACCTGATTCATCGATTCGATGATCTCGTCGATGGTCTTGCCCTTGCCGATCTCCTCGCCCACGTGCCGGTTGCGGCTGCTGGCACTCGTGCAGGTGACGATGAGGTCGCCCAGGCCCGCCAGGCCGGGAAACGTCTCGGGGTTACCGCCCATGGCCACACCGAGTTTGGTCATTTCCCGCAGTGCCCGCGCGATCACCATGGCGCGGGTGTTCTCGCCGATGCCGATCGCATACCCCATGCCGCTGGCGATGGCGAAGACGTTCTTGAGTGCACCCGCCATCTCCACACCCACCACATCGTTGGTGCTGTACACGCGGAAGCGCGACGTGCGGAACAGCTCGCCCAGGCGCGCTGCCTGGTGCTGATCGGGCATCGCGACCACACCAGCGGCCGCATACCCGCGAGCCACCTCCTTGGCGATGTTGGGCCCGGCCAGGATGCCCGCCGGGTGTCCTGGCAGCACTTCCTCGATGATCTGTGACATCCGCATTCGGGAGCCCTGCTCAAGACCCTTGACCAGCGACACGATCGGCACCCACGGACGTAAGGATTGCCCGATCTCGGTCAGTACCTCGCGGAAGCTGTGTGAGGGAACGCCCATGATCACCACGTCGGCCTGCTCGATGGCCTCGTGCAGATCCGAGGTGGCGCGCAGGCTCTCGGTCAGCTCGACCTCGTCGCTCAGATAGCGTGAATTGCGGTGCCGTTCATTGATATCCGCGACGGTTTCCGGCGAACGGGCCCACTGCAGGGTGGGGCTGCGGCGCGCCACAATCGAGGCCACCGTGGTGCCCCAGGATCCGCCCCCGAGGACGACGACTTGTGGTTCACGAAGTGCTGCCATGCCCGCCAGGGTATGGGCCCGATGCGCCACGAATATGGACTTCGGCAATATGAGTGCGGTGTTGATCGATGTGACGCTCACGACCGGGCTGACCACCATGGCCGCCGATGCCGCCGAAGCCGAGGGGGCCGGCTACGCGGGTATCTGGACATTCGAGGGCGCGCACGACCCGTTTCTGCCGCTGCTGCTGGCCGCCGAGCACACCAGGGATGTCACCCTGGGGACCTCCATCGCGGTCGCCTTCGCGCGAAATCCGATGCTGTTGGCCAACATTGGCTGGGATCTGCAGGCCTACTCGGGCGGGCGATTCATCCTCGGGCTCGGCACGCAGATCAAACCGCACATCACCCGTAGGTTCGGCATGCCGTGGAGCAGTCCCGCGGCGCGGATGCGTGACATGGTGCTGGCGGTGCGCGCCATCTGGCAGTCGTGGCAGGAAGGCGGGCGTCTGGACTATCGCGGCGAGTTCTATCAGAACACCCTCATGACGCCGATGTTCATGCCTGATCCCGCCGAGGTGAGCGCCTTTGGCCCGCCACCGATCTGGCTGGCCGGTGTCGGTAGCGGGATGACCGAGGTTGCGGGCGAGGTGGCCGACGGATTTCTGTCGCACCCGTTCTGTACACCCGACTACCTCGCGCAGATCACCGTGCCGACGCTGGCACGTGGCGCGCAGAAGTCCGGAAAGACACTCGCCGACATTCAGATCCACCACTCGCCGATGATCATCATCGGGCGCGACGACACCGAGCTGGCGGGTGCGCGGGCGGCGGTGCGCAAGCAGCTCGCCTTCTATGGGTCCACGCCCGCCTACTGGCCGATCCTGGAGCTGCACGGGCGCTCAGAGGTTGGCCCGAAACTCAAAGAGCTGTCCAAACAGGGCGAATGGGATGCGATGACCAATCTGATCGACGACGAGTTCGTCGATAACGCGGCGATCACCGTGACCGACCCCGCGCAGGGCGCGCGCCAATTGCGGGACCGCTACGGCGATCTGGTGCACCGGTTGGGTTTCAACACCCCGTACCGGCCCGATCGTGCACTGCTGGCAGCGCTGCTGACCGCCTGCGCAGAGGCTCGCTAGGCGTGGGTACCTGAGATCGCCACCCCGGCCCCCAGGCCGACAATCATGAAGCCGCCCGCACCGCCCATGGTCTCCAGGCGCTTGGGTGAACGGGCGAACCAATTGCGCGCGGTGCTGGCCAGCAGTGCCCACAGGCTGTCCGAGACAAGAGCTATCGCGATGAACACGATGCCGAACAGGAAGATCTGGGTCGGCACCGAGCCCGCGGCAGGATCGGCGAACTGCGGCAGCACCGCGGCGAAGAACAGCGCCGTCTTCGGATTGGTCAGGCCGACAATGAAGCCCTGCCGGAAGACGTGTCGTTGTCCTGCCGCAGGCCGGTCTGCGTTCAATGCCTCGTTGAGTGACTTGCGGTTCCGAATCGCCTGTACGCCAAGGTAGATCAGATAGGCCGCGCCAACCAGCTTCACCGCCGTCAGCGCCCAGGAGGAGGCGGTCAGCAGGGCGCCCAGTCCGGCTGTCGCAGGCGCCACGAACACCGCAGTACCCGCCGTATTGCCCAGCACGCTCAGCAGGCCCGCGCGGCGGCCCACGCTGAGCGAACGGCCAACGGAAAACAGCACGCTCGGTCCCGGAATCACGATGAGGGCGTACGCGACGAGCGCGAAGCCGATCAGGTGTGACGGCGAGACAGCGGGGATCATCGACCGATCCTGCTACCGGTAGTTCACGAACTGCAAGGCAATATCCAGGTCCGAGCCCTTCAGCAGTGCCTGGACGGCCTGCAGATCATCACGCTTCTTGCTCGACACCCGGATCTCTTCGCCCTGCACCTGCGACTTGACACCCTTGGGGCCCTCGTCGCGGATGATCTTGTTGATCTTCTTGGCGTTCTCGGTGTCGATGCCCTGCTTGAGGGTCCCGGTGAGCCGGTAGGTCTTGCCGCTGGGCTGCGGGTCGCCCGCATCGAAGGCCTTCATGCTGATATCCCGGCGGATCAGCTTTTCCTTGAAGACGTCCACGGCTGCCTTCAGGCGCTCCTCGGTGGAGCTGATCAGCTCGATGGTCTCGTCACCTTTCCAGGCGATAGTGGTGTCGGTCCCACGGAAGTCGAATCGTGTGGTCAGCTCCTTGGCCGCCTGATTGAGCGCATTGTCGACCTCCTGACGGTCGATCTTGCTCACGATGTCGAACGATGAATCCGCCATGACTGCTCCTCTTTCTGGTCTTCGTATGTTCCGTATCCAGTCGGTTTGCGTTGGCACGACCCTATCGTTGTATCCTGCATCGTCTGATAAGGCGGGTTGCCCGAGCGGCCAATGGGAGCGGACTGTAAATCCGTCGGCTTACGCCTACGCAGGTTCGAATCCTGCACCCGCCACAGCACTCAGGCCCCCTTTCGAGGGGGCCTGAGGTGTTTTTCAGGGGGATGCGCAGATTGTGCCCGGTGTATCGGCTCAGCGCAGATGGCCGGCCAGCTGTCCCTGCTCGCCGAAGAGTTCGGTGTTCCAGCGTTCCACGAGGTCGGTGTTGTCGAACTCATCCGGATGGAAACCGGGCCGGTTGTAGGCCCTGACGCGGGCGAGCACGTCCCGGGTTACGAAGGGTGAATGCCGCAGTTCGGCAATGCTTCTGAACAACCTGACGGGGTTGTACGTCGCCCGGTCGAGAAGCAGCGACATCAGGGTGTCCAGGAGCGTCCCGCACAGGAACACCGTCGTGATCAGCCGCATCGCCCACGCGCGCATGCGCTCGGTGCCCCCGACCGTTCGATAGACGTCGAAGGCCACGGCGCGATGTTCGGACTCCTCCAGCGCGTGCCAGAGGAGCATCGAGCGGACCTCGCCCTCGCCCAGCAGATCTTGCGCGCGCTGATCGGTCAGCAGGGTCTCGGCGAGCGTCGCGGTGTAATGCTCCAGGGCCGCCGTCATGGCGAGGTTGAATCGAGGCGGCAGGTACCGCGTGTAGAGACTCATCCCTCGCTTGGTCAGCCGGTCGACGATGCCCGTCGGATAACCCATCTGCTGCAGTCGCTCGTTGAGTTCGCGGTGCTCGCGCCCATGTGTCACCTCCTGACCGATGAACCCGGCCACCTGCTTTTTCAGCACGGGGTCGGTGATCTGGTCAGAGAAGTGTTTGACGGACCGGATGAAGTAGTCCTCTCCCTCCGGGAACACTGCCGACAGCATCGCGATGATGTGGCTCATCACCAGATCGCCCTGCACGTAGTGGCGATTCAATGAACCGGTCGGATACCGGAACGTGATACGCCTTGTCTTGATGGGCCGGGCGGCTTCGTCAACAGGGGTGTTCATAGCGGCTCCTGGGTGGGTGTTTCACGGGTGGCTCGATTGACGCCCTCGGCAGGCCAGGGCTCTGGGTCGGTGTCGGGATGATGACGCCAGATGGAGCTGGCGACGACGTAGTGGGCGATGAGGGCGATTCCCCAGCCCAAGAGGGGATAGATGAACCACGGGTATGCCGTGCCATGGTCGAACTGCCAGGTAAGCGCCCAGATCGCCACGAGCAGGACCTGCACAGCGGCGTAGGTGCTGGCGTGGATCCGGAAGGCAGTTCGATTCATCTGCCCGATCCATGCCCGGCGTTTTCGATCGATCCGTCGCTGTTCCTCGTCGGCCCGGCGTTCGGCACGTTCCACTGCTCGTTCAAAGGCGTCATCGCTCACTGCTTGGCTCCTCTCCTGCGATCGTCAACTCGGGCAAGGCCAGTAATCTCCAGGGCGGCCTGATCGAGGATCTTCTCCACTGCGGTGGGATCCACCCGGCCTGCCGACGGCATGATCCGCGCGGAGAACCGGGCGAGGATCTTCTCGAATGAGTCGCCGCGGCCGAACCGTGCGCCGGTGCGCAGCTCCACGCCTGCCAGCACGTCAGCTCTGCTGGTCAGTGCCCGCTGGCCCTCGGCTGACGCGCGGTAGACCGTCCGGCCCTCGCGTGTCTGGCCGGTCAGGAGGCCTTCGGCGGCCAGTGCTTCGACTGCGGGATACACGGTGCCGGGCGATGGTTGGTAGCCACCGGCACCGAACAGCCGTGATAGTTCGGACATCAGTTCATAACCGTGCATGGGCCGCTGCGCCAGCAGCGCCAGGAGCACGAGGGGCAGCTCGCCATGACGGAAGAAACGTGCCATGACCGTGCCTCCTCTCCGCGCCTACGAAACTATTACGAAAGTAATATCGAAACTATTACGAAGTCAATGGCTCGGTGAGTGGTTCGCCAGGGAGGCACTACATCTGTTGTGGTTCATTTCCGGATCAGCCCCGTGCCAGCGCGAAGAGTGGGGAAATTGGTGCGACCATGCCCGCATGGCTGAAGACGCGGCGGTGGCGCAGGCTCGGGTCCTGCTGCGGTCGCTGTATGAGCATGTGAACTACGTGTCGCAACAGATCGACAAGGCCGAGCGGCAGATCGACCGCCACGCGAATCTTGCTGCCCCACGCCATCATCGGCGCTTGCGTGCCATGCGCAAGGAACTTGACGAGGCGCATCGCCTCATCAGCGGCCTGCACGGTTGCTACCCGGCCACGCGTGCGACATCGCGCGAGACGTCGTACTGATCGGCGCCGGGACGGTCTAGCCAGCGGTCACCGTGAGCTGATCTTGTCCCTCGGCGATATGGGCCGTGGCATGAAAGGTCTTCCCGGTGTGCGACACAAGAAATCGATAGTCACCAGCCACCGGTGCGGAGATGACCACCTCGCCCCAATCGTCGGCCACCATGGCAATATCGTGGACCTCGCCGGGCGCCGAGTCGATGCTGATCACAGCACCGGCCATCGGGCGCCCGGCGGAGTCTCGAAACGAGATGCCGACCACGTATCCTCCTGTGTCCGGATTCTCCGATTACCTGAAAAGCCTTGTCACATACCGCCACTCTTCCACGTCGACATGTTGTTGAAGACGGCGCTGTTGATCCGGGTGGCGGAGTTGCCCGAGTTGGCGCCATTGGTGTGAATGCCGACGCCGTAACGGTTGCCGTTCTGCAACACCCACACCGGTGAACCGCTCTGACCGCCCGTGGTGTCGATGTCATAGGTGATGACGCGGTCGGAGACCGACTTGGTGCGTTGCGCCATGAACCACTGCTCACCGTTCTTCTCGCCGGGATACCCGGACAGGTTCAGCGCCGCAGCCTTCAGGAAATCGTCATTGCGAGTGGCGAAACCGAAGTATCCCGTCTGATCGCCCGGACGTGACGACGCCGGCAGGATGATTGCGCCATAGTCGTTGTCGCGATTCTGGTTCTGGGTCCAGCCGGTGACGCTGCGGAAGGCGGTACCCACGTGCGTGCCGAACGGTCGGACACCGGCATTGCGCCCCGGGATCACCTGGATCGAGCGCACCCAGCCGCCATCGGCATGCATGTAGACGCAGTGCCCGGCCGTCATCACGGTGCGGGGAGCGATCAGCCAGCCCGTTCCGACATAGGTGCGGTTGTTGGCGGAGGTGATGATCAGGTGGCAGATTGCGCGCCAGGGGAACGTGGTGGTGTTGCCGACCCGAACGCGATCATCGGTACCGATGATGACCTCGGCACTGTTGGCCAACTCGGGGTAACTACCCAGAATGGCGTCCAATGGCGCGAGTTCCGACTCGTCGGTGCTCAACCCGTCGACGGAACCCAGTTCACTGACTGTGGATTCACCGTGTGCTTGTGTTGCGGCGTTGGTGGTTTCGGCGTCGGCGTCGCCCGCTCGCGCCGACGGCAATTCGTGTTCGGTGACAGCAGCCGCACCGGCGGCCCCTGAAATTTCGTACTCGGTCTCGGACGGCTTGTGATTCGTCGACTTGACTGCGGTGGCCATTTTTGTCTCCCTGCATAGGGTGTGAGTTCGAGCTAGGACGTATTCATCCTGTTCGGTACCGGAGCTTGATTCATGCGTAGTGCGGTACTCGATCTCACACTGCGGGAGCAGTTTTCGTGTTCAGTTCTGGGTGGCGCGGGCGGCGGAGACGATAGCCCACGCCACCTCGGGGTGCTTGATATCGCTGTGCGCACCGCTGAACTGGGATTGGCTGGCGTCGTCGATGACCTTGTTGGCGTCAAGCCGGTAGAAATGCCCGCGCTGGAAGTCGTACGGCTTTCCGGCCACGGCAAGCTCGAGTGTCGTGGCGGCCGGGTCCTGCTGGTATCCGTCGTGACCCATTGCGCCCCAGCGGAACCAGGGGTCCTGTCCGGCTTGGCTGTCCTGTCGCGCAAGCATGCTGGCCGCCGGATACCACCAGCCGACCGCGCGATCGGCGGCGGTGTATGTCGACAGCAGCGGCCCGTCCACACGCTCTTCGAGCCCGGCCAGGCCGCCGGGACCTCGTCCCGGATCGAAGAGCAGCTTGCGGTTGAAGGTGAAGTGGGAGAAGGCGCCCTGGATCAGGGTGAGTGACTTGACGGGGCTCGTGCCGGTTGTCGGAAGCCCTGCCAGCGCGTAGGAGACCAGTCGCGCCCCGAAACTGTGTCCGATGAGGTGAATACGGGGCGGGCCGTCGGGGCCCGAAAGTGAAGCCAGCAGCGGACCGAGGCCGCGCTGGCCGATGACTCCGGCCCGATTCTTCATCTCGTAATAGCTCATCGTGCGCAGGATCTCGCGAGCACCCGACCACAGCGCGGCGAAGGGATTGCCAAGTCCTTGTGCGGCACTCGTCGACTTCGGCGCCATGGCGGAGGCTTGCCCGAACACCGCGAGCGGATCACCCTTCACGATGTCGGACTCGCCGCTGTCTTCCTGCGACTGGGCGGGGGTGGTCACCAGTCCGGCGGCCAAGGTGTGGAACTCGATGAGCTTGGCGGACTGCTGCGGTTTCTCGTCGAGCAGCTCGCCCATCTTTTTCAGTTGCGCGGCCTGGCCGGGGAAGCGTGGCGTGAGCGCCGCGGCGAGCTCCGCGCCCGTGGAAGGTACGGGCAGCGCGCTGTCCGGGCTGTCGTCGGGCAGCAGCACCGACGGCCAGTTGATTCCTGCGACGGCCACACCGGCGGTATCGCCGCCGAGCTGATCGGCGATCAACGAGAACATCGCGGTGTAGAGCTGGCGGGCGGAGGCCACACTGTTGTTCCATCCGTGTGACATCAGGAACAGATCGGTGATACCCCCGGCCGCGACTGCGGCCGGCAGACCGCCGTCGCCGTCACCGGTGGCGTCGTTGAGTGAGCCATCGGCATTGAAATCCGGTTCGTAGTACGGCAATCCTTTGATCGTGATCATGGTGTACTCGCTCGTCTCTAGGTGTTGGATAGTGCACGCATCAGGTCGACAAGCCCCGCGCCCTGAAAGAACTCGTGACGCCCCAAGTCGACGGCCGACTTCAGGAAGATGTCCTTGACCTCTTGTGGTTTACCCACGAACTCCGTGCGAGCCGACAAAAATGCGGCGATCGCACCCGACACATGTGCGGCGGCCATCGAGGTCCCGCTGTCTTCGATGTAGTTGGCGGCCCCCTCGGTGCCGTAGTCCTTCAACAGGTCAATGCCCTTGGCCATGAGACCGGTTGCCGCAGAGGTGATCCGCTCACCAGGGGCCACCAGGTCGGGTTTGCGTCGGCCATCGAGGGTCGGCCCCTTGGAGGAGTCGAACGTGACACCACTGGTATGCGGCCGGTACCGGTGGACCGAGCCGACGGTGATGGCGGTGGCAGCATTGCCGGGATCGGTGATGGTGGAGAGCTGGCCGTAGACATCGGCCGTCGTGCCCAAGATCGCGGCGCCCACACCGGCCGCCGCAGTGCCGGCCCCGAGGTTTCCGGCACTCACGACGCAGACCACCCCTGACCCGGTGAGCAGATCGAGCTCGCGGCACAGCGGGCTTTGGCCCGCCGCGTAATCCCTTGGCATCCATCCGCATCCCAGCGACAGATTCACGCCGTGGATCTGTAGATCGTTACCGTAGCTGTTGATCTCGCGCACATAGTTGAGGGCGTCGATGAGCACACTGGACAGGGTCTTGCCATCGTCGTCGAGGACCTTCAGGCTCACCAGGTTGGCGTGCGGCGCCACCCCGGATAGCCGCGACCCCTGCGCCAACACTCGCGGAACCCATTCCGGCAACCCCTCGGCGGTCGGTTGAGTGGACGCGATCCGGATGAGTTTCGGGTCGGTGGGGGATTCGCCCGCGATGATGCCGGCCACATGGGTGCCGTGCCCGTAGACGTCGACGAGCGGCCCCTTCGAGGCCTCCGGGGACAGCGTGAAATCTTTGTGCAGCGGCATCACCGAATCCGCGGTGAGGGTGCCGTTAGCGGCGAAATGGGGATGCTCGGCATCGATTCCCGAATCCAGCACGGCCCAAACGACTCCGGTCCCGCCGGAGCCATAGGTACGGATCGCCGCATCGGCCTTGATCGTGGTGAGCGAGCGGTCCAGATGCGCCTCCACCACCAGATCCGGCCACACCCGCCGGATCAGCTGCAGCGCTTGTTGTGCGCTTTTGGCGGTAGGGGACCTGGCGCCGCCACGGACCAGACGCTGGATTTCATCGGGGGTGAGCATGCACCGTACATAGTGGCGGCCGACGGGCGTTGGTGTGGGCGGCTCGTCGCGCAGTACCCGATGGAACATGTGCAGGAATTGGTCGCGCACATCGTCGGGGTCGACGCCCGCGCCGACGAGAAGCTCGATCAGCACCATCCTGCGATCGTCATCGTCGGTGACCAAGGCGTTGGCCTCGGCCGGCAGTGCCGTCTGCGGATCGGCCAGGACCATCGGGCTGATGACCGATGGCCGTTTGGGCCCGCGTGGCACGGGGCTGCTCATCGCACACCGAAGGGCATGAATCCGGTGGAACTCATCTGACGATTGTGAACCCAAACGTCCTTGTCGGTCATGAGTATTCGCCTACTCGGTCGATCTGCTGGCCCACACGGGCGTCCACGGTGCGAAAGGATTCGCAACACCGTCCAGGGCGGCGTCCAGGGACGGGAAGTGCCGGAGCAGCACCGAACGCATCGAGTTGTCCCTGACCCACGCGATGCCTTCCGGCGTGTAGATCTCGGGCCGGAAGTCGGTTGTGAAGAATCTGTCGCTCTCCAGCCGGCGGGACGCCATCAGCACGAAGATTCGAAAAGCGGTGTCGCTGAACCCAAATCCCTTCGGTTTGGGCTCCGCGTACAGCCCGACCATCAGATCCACTCGCTCGACATCGCCGTATATGGCCGCGAGCTCCTTGGCCACCACGGGGTCGTCGGTGAGCTCGCCGAACGAAGACACTGGCCGCAGACGCAGCATCCGCCGGAACTCGTTGTAACGGGGCACGCCCCGTTCACGGACCCGAAGAACGTCGATGGCGGCGAGGTCCAAAATGGATCCGTCCGGCCGCTCCAGACGTTGCAGATGACGCGGGAAGTTATGCAGAGTCAGCGCACCCGGATTGGCACGGCCGAACGAATAAATGATGTTCTCTATCGACGTCTCGCTGAAGCGGGTTCGCACATGTTGTACGGCCAGATCCGGTAATTCGTGTTCGGCGATCACGGAATCATCGGAGGCCGACCGCAGCACAAAACGATCGGGAATTAGCGGGTGCATGCGGTACACCGCGACAAATTCTTCTGTCAGCGAATATGGCACGTTATGCAGACTTGTGGGGGAGCCGGGTATACCGCGCAGCAGAGCGTTATGCGGCTGGCGCCGAAATAGGTTGCCTAGGCGCTCGCCCAGAATGCCGGACCAGTTGGAGTTCATCGCGAATACCGTGGTGGGGTGCCCGATTATGGCGGGAGTCCAGTCGATCGTGTGGATTTTCGCCATCAGCGCGGTGTTGACTAGGCGGGCCTTGTCGTACAGCTCCTGGTCGGACATTTCCGGATGACAGGCAGCCAGATGCTCGCAGATCGCGTTGTGTTCCCGCATGAACAGCGAATGCAGGATGGCCAGGCCGACCCAGAAGTTCACGGCCGTCTCTGATGTGCTGGCCAGCGCTTCGACATCAGCAGGCGGCAGGCCTTGTCCGTCCAGCCGTAGCGTGCCCCCGGACCCAGTGCGCAGCGCATCGGCGATGACGCGGGTGCCGCCGTAGACCTGCGATCCGTCCCACCAATGGGTGTCCTGCGTGACGAACGTCGGGGGACCGGACGCATCGGGGCATGGGTCGGGTGCGGTGCGGCGTATCTGCATCGGCCGTTGTGGCCACGGATCGTTCCCGTCGAGCGGAACCGTCCATGGCTCGGCTTCGACGGTGTTATGGCTGAACCAGTCGTGGACCTCGAATTGGATCCATGCCGCGGCCAGCACGTTCAGCGTCGTCGCCGGAATGAACTCGTCGCGGGTCAGCAGCCTGCGGCTGATCAGCCGCGGGTTCGGGTCCAGGAGTTGTTCGGAGGACTCGGGGAAGGTCTGGGCAAGGGGCGCGTTACGCCCGAACCGGCTGCCGACCGACCCCATCAGCGGATGTTCGAGGTTGTTGTAGGTGCCGTCCAACGTCCGGGCACTGCGGTAGGCGGCGTCCTCCGGCGGCGGTGATCCACCCGGCGCCCGCCCCGTATCGAACAGATTGTCGGCTCGCAGCGCGTTACGGAGCCCGATGAGCACTGCGATGCCGAATGCCGTGGGCAGGCGTGACCACCCGACCGACCGATCAATTCGTGTTGCAAGCCACGAGGCCAATGTGGTGGCTGATGTGGCGGGTCCACTCTTTTTCGCCATACCGTAATGCTGACAAATTCTGACGCGTCAGAACGTGAGTATTGCGCTACTCGATACCCACGAAATCGGATTTCCGATCGCACCGGGAATACCTCGTCAATTCACGCACATGGGCGCTGGCCGCAGCGCAGGATTGAGTAGTCGTGTACTCATGCGCGGCACCTCCGGCATTCACGACACTGAGAACGTCACCGTGTCCGATGGATATCGACCGTCCCGGACCACTAATACGGGAGGACCGGACCGCGATGGGCGCCACCGATGAATCGATCGAAGCGACGCGTACCTACCTTCGGTACAACGAGAACATGGACGCGGCACCTCCCGGCGAGGAGGAAGCCATCGACAAGATCGTCAAGGTGCTGCACAGGAACAATCAGCGGGCCTTCCGGAAGTATCGGCATGCCGTTCGTGATGCGCACGCGAAGAGCCACGGCATCTTGCGCGGGGAGCTGACGGTCTATCCGGACCTGCCACCGCACCTACGCCAGGGCATGTTCGCAACGCCCGGTAGTTATCCGATCATCTCCAGGTTGTCCACCACGTCTGGCCTGCTGCGCAGCGACCGGATCCGGGGCGTGCGGGGCCTGGGCATCAAGGTCCTGGGTGTGGCGGGCCCGCGGACGCTCCCCGATGACGAGGCCACCACCCAGGATTTCGTGTTGGTCACCCACCGCGAGTTCCTCTTCGCCGACGCGAAAGCATATCTACGGCGGGGGATGCCCACGGCCTGGTTGCTGGCACGGCTGCCGGACACCGCGCTGAGACTGGGTAGCAACCTTCTCGGCGGGGTGGCGAAACTGCTTCCACGCGTGGGACTCTCACTGCCGGAATCGGTGGCCGTGTTCGTTCGTCCCAACACCCACATCCTCGGTGACACGTTCTATTCCTCGGCGCCGCTGCGGTACGGAGAGTATGTGGCCAAGCTCAGTTACGTACCGCTCTCGAAGTCCGTGCGGGACCTCGAAGGGGTACTTCTGCCGGACGACATCGCCGACGACGAGTTCCGCCACCTGGTATCAGAGTTCTTCCGGCACAACAGTGCTGAGTACGAACTGAGGGCGCAACTGTGCACCGACGAGAAGACCATGCCCCTGGAAGATGCCACCGTCGCGTGGCCGGAAGGGGACTCCCCGCATCGGGGAATCGCCAAAATCGTCTTCCCCGTGCAAGATTCATATGGTGACAAGAGGCGGGTGTTCGGCGACGACGTACTGTCTTTCAATTCATGGCGCGCCCTGGCCGCGCATCGGCCATTGGGGTCGATCAACAGGTTGAAACTTCGGGTTTACGAGGCCTCCAGCAACTTTCGGCATGAGAAGAACGGTGTGTCGCGGATGGAGCCGGCCGGGGTTCAGGATCTACCGGACTGAGATGGTTGCGATGACACGTGCGATCACCAAACCAGCCGCGCCGGAGAAACCGGCCCCCGGACTGGCCCACGCAAACCGCCGTCGCGATCTAAACTCTTTTTCCATGTCGGGGAGCTGGCAGTTGCTCGACCGCCCAAACGAATTCGAGGCTGTCCGCGCGACGCTGTCGGACAGCCTGTCGTGCGGTGTGGTGCTGGTCGGCTCGGCGGGAGTGGGCAAGACCACCCTCGCGCGCACGGTCACCGACTCACTGGAATGCCAGGTTCGCTGGGTGGCGTGTACCGAGTCGTCGCGGAACATTCCGCTGGGCGTGTTCGCACACTGGATACAGACAACCGGATCGCGTGACCCGGCTGCGCTCATCGCTGCGGCGCGGGAATCCATTGTCGCGACGCCACATCCGATCATCGGGATCGACGATGCTCATCTGCTGGATGATCTGTCGGCGACTCTGCTGCATCAGATCGCGGTCGGCCATGCGGGCCGGCTGGTGGCCACCGTGCGTAGCGGCGAGCCCGTTCCCGATGCGGTCACCGCATTATGGAAGGACGATTACCTGCGCCGGTTCGAACTCGAGGCGTTCACCAAGCAGCAGAGTGTCGCCCTCGTGGAATCGGTGCTCGGCGGAGCCCTCGAAGGCCTGAGCGCCGACGTGATGTGGGAGTCATCCGGTGGAAATCCGCTGTTCCTGCGACATCTGGTGGAAGGGGCCGTCGAGGCCGGATCCCTCACCGCCGTCAACGGCGTGTGGCAACTGCGCGGTAACACGGTTGTCCCCTCGGGGCTGGCCGCGCTGCTCGGAGATCGCCTCGAACAGTTGGACGGCGACGTACTCAACGTGCTGAAACTGCTGTCCTTGTGTGAACCGCTCAATCTCGACACATTGTGCGAGATCGCCGGTGGCGATGCTCTGGACGGTGCCGAGCTCAGCGGCTTCGTCCGTGTCGAAGCCGACGGCCGGCGGATGAATGTGCGGTTCAGCCATCCGATGCTGGGCGAGGTGATCCGGCGCAGAGTGGGCACCGCATCGGCCCGGCGTCTGCGCGGTCAGCTGGTGCGGGCACTCCGCGAGCGTGACATCGACTCGGCTGCCAAGCGCATCCGGCTCGCGCAGCTGTCGGTCGGCAGCGACGAGGCCACGGACCCGGCCCTCCTGGTCTCCGCCGCGAAGGACGCGGTGTATCTGTCCAACCTGCCGGTGGGTGAGCATCTGGCGCGCTGCGCGGTGGAACGTGACGGAGGCCTGCGCGCGGCCGAGGTGCTCTCGCGCGCTCTGCTGTGGCAGGGCCGGCCCGAGGAAGCCGAGCAGGTGCTCGCCGAGTTCGATCCGGACCAGCTCGATGAACTCTCGCTGGTCCTGTGGGGCCTTCCGCTGGTGTCCATCGCGTTCTGGTCGATGGGCGATGTGCGGCGTGCACACGAGCTGATGGCACTGCTGCGTGAACGGGTGCAACATCCCGCCCTGAAACTGGTCGTCGACGCGACGGGGGCGGCGTTGGCCGTGCACGAGAACCAGTTCGACGAGGGGCTGGCGGCGGCGACGCTGGTGCTGTCGGATCCGGAGGCTCCCCGGCAGGCGGTGGAATTCGCGGCGTTCGGTATCGGGCTCGCGCTGCCCGTCGCTGGCCGCGGCGACGAGTTCGAGCCGATCGCCGCGAGGTGCCGTGCGCAGAAAAGATCCACCGACGGCATGATCGCGGTGATGGTGCGTTACTGCGATGTGCTGGCACTTGTCTACACGGGGCAGCTCCGGCTGGCCGACCGCCGGGTCACGGAATACACCGAGTTCTCCTCGGCCGGGCAGTTTCTGGCGTGGGCGATAGCGCGCATCATGGCCGGTTTGGTTGCCGTGCACCGTGGCGCCTTCCCGACGGCGATATCGTCGATCGAACAGGCGCTGGCCGCGCTCAATGCCGAGAAGCCACTGCCTTGGCAGCTGCCCGCACGGCTATTGCTGGCCCGCGCCTACGCCGCACTCGGCAAGGTCGAAGATGCCGAGCGCGTGCTGACTGAATCCGGAGAACACTCAGGACAGTTCGTCGCATTGCACGACCCCCAGCTGTTGATCGCGAAATCCTGGCTTGCGGCCGCGCGCGGTGCAGACCGGTCGGCGGTCGATATCGCCCGGCGCGCGGCCGACGCCGCACACACCGCGGGCCAATACGCGGTGGAGGCCGAGGCCCTGCACCATGCGGCGCGGTTCGGTGACCGGACCGTGGGTCGCCGCATCGGGTCGCTCGTCCCGCGCGTGCATGGTCCGCTGGTGCAGCTGTATGCGCGGCATGCGGTCGCCGTCGGTGCCTCCGATGCCGCGGCGCTGGATGTGGTGAGTGGTGAGTTCGAGAACGCGGGCCTGCTGCTCTCAGCCGCGGATGCCGCAGCGCAGGCGGTGGCGTTACGCGGTCGCGATGGAGACCGGAGCAAGAGCGCCGAATCCGCTGCGCGTGCACTGCGGATCGCAGGTCAATGCGGTGGTGCCGCTACGCCCGCGATCCGGGCCGCCGCGCGCCCGCTGCCGGTCACCGCACGTGAACGTGAGATCGCGGCGCTCATCGGTGAGGGGTTGTGCAATCGCGAGATCGCCGAGCGCCTCACGCTGTCGGTGCGGACCATCGAGGGCCACATCTACCGGGCGTGCATCAAACTCGATGTCGCAGACCGTGATCAGCTTGCCAAGATCGTGTGGAGCGACCTGGCGAACCCGCAGGAATAGGCGTACCGCCCGTTGCCCGCGGCGGTTCATTCGTCGGCGGCGTTCTCCGCATCCGGTGGCTGCAGAACGGTGCGTTCGTGCACCAAGTACCCGGATGCGACGGAGAAGAGGACGGTGATGGCCGAGCCGACGTCTCCGGGTATCTCGACATTGAACTTGCCGAGGACGAAGACCAGCACGACCGAGATCGCGCCGGCGGTGCCACTGGCCGCAACCTTGGTCGTGGGTATCGGTGACGGCTGCCGGATTGCTTGTCGTTCAAGCGTTGTCATGATCGGCTCCCTTGGGTGATGGGTCTGCTGAAACGGTAGGTCTCGCGGGCCGGTACCCGCACGAGTAGCGGGCTACTTCGTTCCTGGCGGGCGATGAGATGACGCGCTGCGGCCTCGCCGGGGCGGCACCGACCGCGCCCAAATGCAGGTAGTGGATCACTCGTTCGAAATCGCGCGACGCTGCCGACCATTGCTGGTAGCCGAGCTAGTGCGTCTATCTCCCGTTGGGCGTCTACGGCTTCCCATCACGTACGTCAGGAAAGGACGGACCTGGAAATGACTAACACCGACTCGCAGATCTACACAGGAAGACAAGTGGTTGTCTTCGCACCGGCAACGGCGCGCGGAAACAACGTCACCACGCTTGCAGGTATCGCGGGGATCTCGAACATCGTACACAGCAGCGATTTTGAGAATCAAGCGATGGATATCAGCGCCGTCGTCGACGCCGATGCCACGGTGTTCGACGAGCTCGGTCTGGCCGTCGTGGATTCCGACCCGGAGCAGACCATGGCACTTCAGGCCGCGGCGTCGGCCGGCGGCACGGTGTTATCCGTGGAACCGGAGCTGATCCATCACGCACTCACGGTCACCTCCGCCGAATATCTCAGCGGCTACCAGCATGGTGTCTCCGACCTCTTCGCGCGGTTGCAGGCCGACACCGCGACCGTCGAAGAACTCGCCGCTGCCTATGCCGATAACGACTCGTCGACGTGGGGCCTGCAGGCCACGAGAACAGACACGAGTTCAAAGACCGGCCGCGGGGTTCGGGTGGCGGTGCTGGACACGGGCTTCGACGCCGCACATCCGGACTTCAAGAAGCGTCACGTGACCATGCAGTCGTTCATCGACGGCGAGAGCGCCGACGATGGGCATGGGCACGGCACACACTGCATCGGTACCTCGTGCGGACCGCGATCCCCGCGGGGGAGTCGTCGTTACGGAGCGGCGACCGAGGCCGAGATCTTCGCGGGCAAGGTGCTGAGTAACGCCGGGTCGGGGGCCGACGGCGGTATTCTCGCGGGCATCAACTGGGCGGTGGCCAACAACTGCGCCGTCATCTCGATGTCGTTGGGCGCCAACGTCGATAAGACGTCCCTCGCCTATGAGACGGTGGGTCAGCGTGCGCTGGACCGTGGTTCGCTGATTATCGCCGCGGCGGGGAACAACGCCAACCGCAGGATCGGAAACTACGGCTTCGTCGGCGTGCCCGCGAACAGCCGGTCGATCATGGCCATCGCCGCGGTGGATTCGTCCTTGAACCCGGGCTGGTTCTCGGCGCGTTCGAGCACCAAGACGAAGGCTGCCGGCCGCATCGACCTCGCCGGACCGGGTGTCGATGTGTACTCCTCGTGGCCGATGCCGAAGCGCTACAACTCGATCAGCGGAACCAGCATGGCCACGCCCCATGTGTCCGGTATCGCGGCGCTCTGGTGCGAGGCCACGGGGCTCACCGGCCGGCAGCTCTGGGCGGTGCTGTTGCAGCACGCGGCACCGCTCAACGTTCCGGCCGTGGATGTGGGTGCCGGGCTAGTACAGGCCCCACAGTGACGGCGCAGCGGGTCACCGTGACGATCGAAGAGCGTGATTTCGACGGCACGGTGGCCGCGTTGCGGGCCGCCGGCATGGCCGGTATGCAGGTGCACCGCGAGATCGGCGTGGTATCCGGTGATATCGCGAATGCCGCTGCGCTGGTGGATATCCCCGGAGTAATGGTGGTGGAACCCGAGGGGCGGACGCATATCGCCCCGCCCAATGCGGGTATCCAGTAACGGGTCACCTAAGCCGGTGGGGGCGGTGCGACAGCGCACCGCCCCCACCGGGTGTCTACTAGCCGGCCAGCCGGCGCGCGCCCAGCGCACCGACACCGCGGTGGGTGACACGGCGGATCAGTGCCCGGCGCTGGGCACCGATCGATACCGGGATGGCACTGACGGTGGCAGGCCCCGGGCGGGCGTCGTCACATTCCAGATAGGTCGCGGCAACACCGGGAAGGGCCAGCAGATGTTCGGCGAGCCGCTCGAACTCGGGGCAGGCAGGCGCGGTGACCACGAAGATGGACCGTAGCTCGGGCGGTACACCCGCGGCATTGGCGTGAAGGGGTGCGACCGTGTGCCCGGCCACCCGAATAGCCTCGAAAATCGGTGTGGCCGAATTGATTGCACCCGGATGCTCACGAAGGTCATGTGCGGGGCCGGCCTCGACCAGGATGAGCAGGCTGACGTCCGGCGAGACGCTGTACGGGGCAGTTCGCGTAATCATTTCGACTCCTCCCGGCACGGGATGTGTGGCTCGGTTTCGTTGTGTAAAAGCGGTACACAACGATCCTGATCCGACACGGTCCCGATGACGCGAGTAGCGAGGTACCCCATACGAAGGCATCACGCGTGGTGGGCATCACCCCGATGGTGCTGTCTACAGCAGCCGTTGACGCGCGGCAACGAGCACCGAACAGTGCGTGCGACCCAGCACGCCGCATCCGTTGGGGCCGACCAACTCCTGCACGTGTGCCGCATCGCCGGCTCCGAGAACCACCAGCTGTACGGAATGCCCGTGGCGTACCAGGTAATCCAGCGTGCCGCCCACCGGATCGAGTACACGGATGTCCAGGTCGGAGTGCCGCACCCGTATCGGCGCCAGGCGTCGCTCCAGCAGGACGGACGCCACCTGACGGTCGCCGCGTGCCAAGGTGGCGACCCGATGCCCGAAGAGAGGCATCGGGCGATGGCGCAGCAGGACGCGCATCGGTGCGCGGCGCAGCCGTGCCTCGTGCGCCGCGAGTTCCAACGAGGCCACCGACTCGTGGGTCTCGTCGACCTCCACCACCACCACTGAGGGCTCCGCACCGGCCGGTACCTGGCCATCACGGATCACCGCGACCGGGCAGCGCACCGACCGGAGAACTTCCGCAGCAGTGGATCCGACTTTCCTGGTGTCGGAACCGCTGATGCCGATTGCGCCCACGCACAACATGAGGGCGTTGCGTGAGGCGTCCAGCAGCACGTCCGCTACCCGTCCGTGCCGGATATCGACGTGAACCTTCACTGGCTTTCGCGTCGACCCGATCTCGCGGACGGCATGCCGTAGTGCCATCCCGGCGGTGCTTGGCTCGTTGTCGAACTCCGGGAACTCCGGCTGGGGAGCCACGTGGACCAGACGCAGCGGTACGTCACGGTGCAGTGCCTCATCGACCGCCCATAACGCGGCCCGAACCGCGGATCGTGAACCATCGATGCCGACGACCACCGCGGACTGGGAGGTGGGGATCTCGCTCATGGCACTGCCCTAGCCGCGGATCTCGAACACATCGGCAAGCGATCGCCGGGGCGTCGGGGGCGGGACGCGACCGAAGGTCGGAGCCAGGCCAACCCGGATCAATGCCTGCGGGTGCGCTCGCCCGATGGTGGCGCCGACGACCTCGCGACTGGCGGTCAGTTCCAGCATGTGCGTGATGGTGCAGGTCGCCATCCCGGCCAGGGTCGCTTCCAGCAGCACCTCGGACAGCAGCTCGCCGCAGCGCAGCAGGTGTTTTGGGGTGTCCCTGGCGGTGGAAAGCGCCAGGACCTTGGCCCGATCTTCCTGCAGGCCGGGCCGTGTGGTCCGTTCTGAGACGACCGGGAAGGTGCGGCCGATGTCGACGTGATCGCTCTCGCCGGCCGACACCAGCGCACTGCGCGGAATACCTTCTCTCAGCGTGAACGATGCTGTCCACCAATCGAGTTCGTTTTGGTAGGCTGAATCGTAGATACGCAGGGCATCGCTGAGTGCCGACGCGTCGGCCAGTCTCGGCCGCATCGCATCGTCGATCACATCCAGGATCACCGCCCGATCGGAGATCACCGAGTTCAACATCCGGGCGAACTGCGACCAGTTCGGCGGCGACTCGAACGGAAGGCGATCGGTGCGGCGCTGCAGGATCGCGTCCGCACGTCGACGATCACCCACCACCACGACGGATCTGGGCAAGAACGTGATGGCCGCGAGATGGTCGGGGTTGTCGGGGTCGGGGATCCGTTCCACCCGCGCCATCCAGCCCGCCGAGGCCATCGCTACCCGGAAATGGTCCAGAGCCGCACCGCAGCTGATGATCGCTTCGCGGCCCCTGTCGTCAGTTCTGTTCACGCAGCGCGAGCGGTCCAGGTATAGGTGCAAATCACCAGCCCCGGAGCCTGGGTCGACGATCCAGCGCCATGGCTGAGTGTTGTGCAAAGACGGTGCACGGCACGCAAGTTGGATCGCAGTCCGGACTACGTCGATGTGGACCATCGTCTTGGGCATGTCGGGCTCCGCTCACTGGTGGTGATATCGACTCTCGGTGACACATCTGGGCGCGGACAGGGCATTTGGTCACCGGCCACGGACCCGAAGTCCCCGGGTATGTGGCCCGGGAAACGCGGAGAGGGCCCTGGTGGGCGAGAACTGGTGACTTCCGACCCACAGATCAGGGGCACATGGCCGGATATCCGCGTCCCGCGCCCGGCAACGATGAAGTCATGCGCGCAATGCGATCGACCGCCAGCCCCACGTACGTCGGTGCAGAGATCCGTGAAACACACACGGGTATCGTCATTTTGGCTGGAGGGCGGGCATACAAACTCAAAAAACCCGTGGTCACCAACCTCCTCGACTTCAGCACCCTGGAGCTTCGCGAAAGGGCTTGTGCCCGCGAGGTGGCACTCAACAGCCGCATCTCAAGTGACAGCTACATCGGTGTCTCGCACCTCACCGATCCCGAGGGCGGGCCGGGCGAACCGGTCGTGGTGATGCGGCGCTACCCGGATGCCGCGCGATTGTCGGCGATGGCCAAGGCGGGCCGGGTCACCAAGTCGCATCTGGATGCGGTCGCGGAGGTGCTGGCGGCATTCCACAAGCGGGCCGATCGCAGCCCGTCGATCGACGAGGCCGGAGCGCTTGACGCTGTCGTCGACCGTTGGGAGGACACGCTGACCTCGTTGGAGAAGTACATCGGAACGGTGCTCGCCGCGGACGACGTGCGCATGGTCCGGACACTTGCGACACAGTTCATCTCCGGGCGGGCGGTGCTGTTCGCACAGCGCATCGCCGATCACAGGATCATCGACGGGCACGGTGATCTGATGGCCAGCGACGTCTTCTGCCTGCCCGATGGTCCGGTGATGCTCGATTGTCTGGAATTCGAGGACCGGCTGCGGCACGCGGACAGCCTCGACGATGCCGCATTCCTGGCCATGGATCTGGAATTCCTGGGACGGCGGGACCTGGGCGAGTACTTCATGAATCGCTACGTGGAACTATCCGCCGATCCCGCGCCGGAGCCGTTGCGACACTTCTACATCGCCTATCGATCTTTGGTCCGGGCCAAGGTTGATTGCACCCGGTTCGCCCAGGGGCAGCGCGCGGCCCTGGCCCGGGCCACCAAGCATGTGTCGATGGCGCTGAGCCACCTGAGTGCGGCAACGGTTCGGCTTGTGCTGGTCGGCGGTGGACCAGGCACGGGTAAGAGCACCTTGGCGCGCCGGATATCGGAAAATGTTGGTGCTCAGATTATCTCCACCGATGAGGTGCGCCATCAGTTGCATCGTCTGGGCGTGATATCCGGCGGAAAGGGGGTGCTCGACGCGGGGCTCTATTCCCCTGAGAACGTGGCCGCCGTGTACGACGCTGTGCTCCGCAGAGCGCGGGTATGCCTGGCCGGAGGACACACCGTCATCCTCGACGCGACCTGGCGCAATCCGCGACATCGGTTGCGGGCGCATCAGCTCGCATACGAAGCCGGAGCGCCGATGGTGGAGTTCTTGTGCATGGCGCCGCTGGTCACCGCCCAACATCGGGTGGCCGCCCGTCACGACGGAGTGTCGGACGCCAGCGGTGATATCGCGGCGGCGTTGAGTTCTGAGTTCGTCGGTGTGGACAACGGGTGGGGCGAGGCGCACGTGATCGATACCCGGTTACCGCTGGACCGGTCGACCGCCGAGGCCGAGGAACTGTGCCGGCAGGCGTTGTATGCCCCCGTGCCATGCCACCCCCGGTAGCGCACGCGAGCCGTCACTGATCTCGGTCATCGTCTGGCGCTGGCGGCAGCGACGTTGTCCACGATGGCCCGACAGAACGCCGGCAGGTCCTCCGGGGAGCGACTGGTGATGAGGTTGTGGTCGATGACCAGCTCCTCATCGAGGACATGGGCCCCGGCATTGCGCAGGTCCGTGCGGATACTGCGGTACGAGGTGACCGTTCTTCCTTGCAATACACCTGCCTCGGCAAGGGTCCACGGCCCATGGCAGATCGCGGCCACGGGCTTGCCGGATCGCACAAACGCACGCACGAAATCCACCGCATCCGCATCGGCGCGCAGTTTGTCGGGATTGACGGTGCCCCCGGGAAGCACCAGCGCGTCGTAGTCGTCCACGGATGCCGTGCCGACCTCGCGGTCGACGTGCAGCGTCCCAGCCGGCGCCAGATCGTGGTCACGCGCGGCAATCTCACCTGATCTGATCGAGAGCACTATTACGGTGCCACCGGCAGCCACGACCGAGTTACTTGGCTCCTCCAGCTCGACACGTTCGACTCCGTCGGCGGCCAGTATCGCGATCGTCCGATCCTGAAGAACAGCGGACATCGTCGTGTTCCTTTCGTTGGGCATCTCGTTGGGCATCACATTCGTGTACCCGGTGTGCGCCTGTTCATGCATGGACTGGGGATTTCGCTGTGCCGGCAGCCGGATAGCGCCTGCATGCATAAACCGCGTCAGAACGGGTACCCCGCCGGGGAGACGGTCGGAGGGGTGAGGCCCGGGGCTGGTCTTGTCGATCCAGCCTATGAGGAGAAGTAATGTCGACCATCGCATTTCAGGACCGGCTGTGTCGGTGACCGTTCCACTGAGTCATTCGGGTCGGGGCGAACGGCCGCGTCGCGCTGCGGCATACGAGCGGGCGGTCGTGGTGGTGCCCGCGCACAATGAAGTCGACAATCTGCCGAGCTGCCTGAGCGCCGTGGTCACTGCAGCGGCGTGTTTCCCGGCGCCGACCCTGACGGTCGTCGTTCTGGACGACTGCGATGACCAAAGCATACGTTTGGCGGGGAAGTACGGATCCGATGTGCATTTCATTGAGGTCCAGGCCCGTAATGTCGGGGCGGCCAGAGCGGCAGGCTTCGAGTATGCGCGGACGGTGTGCGCAGCAGCGGCTTCGGCGCAGCATCGGGTGTGGTACGCCACCACCGATGCCGACAGCCGGGTTGATGCCGATTGGCTTGTGCGCCAGACGGATTCGGGCGCGGACATGGTGCTCGGCGTTGTTCGCGTCGAGAACTGGCGGCAGACACCGGCGGGTGTGGTGCGCCGCTATCTGAATGCGTACCGCGCGAAGCGCAAGCCGGACGGCCATGGACATGTACACGGTGCGAACATGGGTTTTCGCGCCGACAAGTATTGGAAAGAAGGCGGATTCGCGCCGATCGGCAGCGGGGAGGATGTCGATCTTGCCCGGCGATTCGAACTGAGGAACTACCGGATACACCGTGATGAGGCGCTATCGGTCGAGACGTCAGCCCGTCGCGCGGGAAGAGCTCCCGAGGGATTCGCGGCGTACCTGCGGTCCTTCTCACGCCGCGAAGGCGCGGGATGACGGCCGATCTCGTGCGCCGGTGGCTGCACGCCGGTGAGCTGGCACTCCCGATGCCGGGAGCCGGACATACCGCCGCGCGGTGGTGGAAGCTTGCCGCGCTGACTCAACACGACGTGACCGCGGGACGGCTTGCCGAAGCGCACTGCGATGCCACGGCGATCCTGTGTGAGCTCGACGGCCCTGTTCCCGGCCCGGAACAGCTGTGGGGCGTGTGGGCGGCCGAGGCGCCGAACACGATGGTCACCGTCGCACAGCGGGACGGTGACTGCGTGCTGGATGGAACGAAGACTTGGTGTTCGGGTGCTGGTTCATGCACCCACGCCCTCATCACCGCCCGGCGAGAGGACAACGCGCGGGGACTCTATGCCGTTGACATGAGCCAGCCGGAGGCGACCGTGCTGCCGCAGATTTGGCAGAACGCGGGCATGCGCGAAAGCGATACGCGTTCAGTGCAACTGAGTGGCGCAATCGGCATACCCGTGGGCAGGCCTGGCCAGTATCTGGACCGGCCGGGCTTCTGGCACGGAGCCATGGGTGTGGCGGCCTGCTGGCTCGGCGGGGCACGCGGTGTGGCCGCACCCCTCTACCGGGCCGTGGCTGAGGCGCATCGCGGGTCTTCTGGTGATCCCCATGCACAAGCTCACCTCGGTGCGGTGGATGCCGCGCTCGCCGCGGCAGAGGCCATTCTCATGACGGCCGCCGCCTACGTCGACGCCGAACCTCACAGCGAACGTACCGAACTCATCGCACGCCGCGTCAGGGCTGTTGTGGAGCATGCTGTGGACCAGGCGATCGTGCGCACCGGCCGTGCGTTGGGGCCCGGGCCATTGGCGCTCGATGCCAGGCATGCCCAGCACGTTGCCGATCTCACCATGTACGTCCGGCAGAGCCATGCCGAGCGGGATCTCGCGGCCCTGGGCAGGGCGGTGGCCAGATGAGTGTCGCCAACGCCGGTAACTGCGAGCGGCTTGCCGAACGGCCGATTTCGGCCGGCGGTACGTCCCTTGCGGAGTGGCTCGCGTGGCCGCGTGAGTTTCCGATCCTGGATCTGGACGAGTGCCCGTTCCTGGTCCTGGTCGCGCCGCACCCCGACGACGAGACCTTGGGATTCGGCTGCACGGCAGCCATGTTGCGCGCACGGGGAGTCGACGTCGTCGTGGTGTCGGTGAGCGATGGCGGCGGCGCGTATCCGGATCTATCGCCCACGGAACGCTGTTGGCTGGAACGGGATCGCCATGCCGAATTACTTTGCGCTACAAATATTCTTGGTCTTGATCCTCCGGTGAGGCTCGGTCTGGCCGATGGTGCGATTTCCGAGAGGGAAGAGGAAATGGGCGGCCTCCTCGCCGAGATTCTCGATGCCGCGCCGCCTGGGGCCTGGTGTGCTGCTACGTGGCGTGGCGATGGTCATCCGGACCACGAGGCCGTCGGGCGCGCGTCTGCCACCGCCGCGGGCCGCACCGGTGCGCTACTGCTGGAGTACCCGGTCTGGATGTGGCATTGGGCCGTGCCGGGTGATAACGCGGTGCCATGGCACCGAATGTGCACGACACCTCGTGACCGTGCAGCATGCGGCTTAAAGCGGCAGGCTGCCAATGTTTTCCAGACACAGCTGCGTCCTCGGTGGCCGGGTGCGGAGGCGATACTGCCGTCGCACGTCGTCGATCGGCTCCTCACCCTTGGTGAGGCGGTGTTCCGCTGATGGGGCGGGTACCGGACACCTTCTTCGACGAGATGTACGTCATATCCGACGACCCGTGGCAGCTCGCACAGCGTTGGTATGAACAGAGGAAGTACGCGATCACCATGGCGATGCTGCCCCGGCTGCGCTATCGCCATGTCTTCGAACCCGGATGCTCAGTGGGGGTGCTCACCGAGCAGTTGGCGGCACGTTGCGAACGGGTCACCGCGATTGACCTAGTGGATTCGGCGCTCGAATCCGCGCGTGCGCGTATCACTCGGTGTGGGCTGTCGGATCGGGTGAGCTTTCATCGGCAGTCGTTGGATTCAAGTTGGCCTGCAGAAGATTTCGATCTAGTGGTGTTGTCAGAGGTTGCCTACTACCTCGATGCTGCCCTGTTGCGTGACGTGCTGGACCGTGAGCTAGGGCAGATGCCGGAAGGAACGACGGTTCTGGCCGCGCATTGGCGACATGCGGTGGCCGAGTATCCGTTGACGGGCGATGAGGCGAATCGGCTGATCGGTGCAACGGCCAGGCTGTACCAGGGCGCCGGTTACCGTGACGACGATGTCGCCATCGACGTGTTCGTAGTTGGCCAGGGGCCGTCGGTCGCGGCCGCGACCGGGGTGCCCGGAGCGGGCTTGTAGTTGCCATTGATGCTGTTGCGCCGGATCGCGGTTCTCGGCGAGAAAGATCGGGAGAGGGGCCTGTTTGGTTCTGGCATCCGGTGGGTAGTCCTGTTCTGACGCCACATAGCGAAGGAGCTGAATATGACCACGTTCACCATCCCTGGGCTTTCCGATGCGCAGGGTAGGAAGATCGCCGATCTGCTGCAAACACAGCTCAGCACCTACAACGACCTGCATCTCACGCTGAAACATGTGCACTGGAATGTAGTGGGCCCCAACTTCATCGGGGTACACGAGATGCTGGATCCGCAGGTCGAGCTGGTGCGTGGCTACGCCGATGAAGTCGCCGAGCGTATCGCCGCGTTGGGCCGGTCCCCGCAAGGCACGCCCGGCGCCATCCTGAAAGACCGTACCTGGGACGACTATTCGGTCGGCCGCGACACAGTGCAGGCTCATTTGGCGGCGCTGAACTTGGTATACGACGGCGTGATCGCGGACATCCGCACCGCAATCAAGACGCTCGACGATCTGGACCTCGTGTCGCAGGATCTGCTGATTGGCCACGCCGGCGAACTCGAGAAGTTCCAGTGGTTCGTGCGGGCGCACCTGGAGAACTCCGGCGGTCAGTTAGCCGGTGGAGACGCGAGCACCGAGAAGAAGGCTGCGGCTCAGGCCAAGAAGAAGGCGCCGGTCAAGTGACGGGCGCGGCCCGTATGGCCCGCATGTGGTGAAGGTTACTTCCCTTGCGGTTTAAGGGCACTGGATATGGGAAGCCCGCAAGTAGGGGTGGTGAGTACCGACTGCCGCGTGCCTACGTGGTGACAAGAGGAAAGGAAATGTATGTCTGACAAGAGTGGTCCCGAAGAAGGTATCGAGGGCGTCGTTGAGGGCGCAAAGGGCAAGATCAAGGAAGTCGCCGGTGCGGTAACGGGCCGCGACGACCTCAAGCGGGAAGGCCAGGCGCAGCAGGACAAGGCTGATTCCCAGCGTGAGGCCGCGAAGAAGGAAGCGGAGGCCGAAGCCGCGCGTAAAGCCGCGGACGCCAATGAGGCGCGCGAAAAGGCCCAGCGGTAGCTACCGATCGACAGCGGCCCGTCCCCAGTGCGGGGGACGGGCCGCTGACTGGTTTACGCTCCCGGGCGCAGGTTTAGGACTTCTGGTGAGGGGGAATCGCCTACCGGACATGGTTCTACTACGGAGGTGAATGTTGTGCCGAACTCGTCGATCAAGAACGAGAAAATGTACAAGGAACTACGGAAACAAGGTGATTCCAAGGAAAAGTCGGCAAGGATCTCCAATTCGGCCGCTGCCCGTGGAAGCTCCGCGGTAGGGCGCAAGGGCGGTAAGTCGGGTTCCTACGATGACTGGACCGTGGTCGAGCTTCGCAAGCGCGCCAAGGAACTTGGATTGTCGGGCTATTCGCGGCTGGCCAAGAGCGAACTGATTGGCAAGCTGCGCAACCATTGAGCCGCGGGCGGTGAAATCACCGGGCGGCCGTGGGTGCGGGCCTACCCTCGGCGATGAGTTGTCTGCCGAGTTCGTAATCATCGTCAGCGTTATAGGTAAGCACCGCGACCGTCGTAGCGTTGGCTTCGTACCAAACGGTGAATCCCTCGGTGCTACTGATCATCCGGCTATCTTCGTAGCCGTCGCCCCAGGCGTGGTACTTCACCGTGGCCTCCCCAATGGTGGTCCAAAACCCCGGTACCGCATCCCAGATAGCCTCATGGCCCGCAGCGGAGGCTCCCGCAACCGAGCCCTGGTCGATCGCGTCCTGCCAGTGTTCCACCGTCAGATATCGCCCGGCGATGGCGTTCCATGCACGGGCGACATCTCCGGCGGCGTAGACCCCGCTCGCGGACGTGCGCATGTCGGCGCCGACGACGATTCGCGAATCCTCCACCCGTATACCGGCTTTAGCGGCGAGGCGGCTTTGTGGTGTGACACCCGTGGCGGCAAGAGTGAGATCGCCAGCGACGGTGACACCAGTGTTGAGCCTTACACCCTTCTCGGTGATTTCCTCGACCTCCACCCCGCCGATGTAATGCACCCCTGCCGCGGTCACCAGGTCGCGCAGGCGCTCGCCGGCCTCTCTGCCAAGCCGCGTTTCTTGAGGAAGGGATTCGGGTGCAACCAAAGTCACCGACACACCGCGTAGCGACAGGGATGCCGCGGCTTCGCAGCCGATGAACCCGGCGCCGACAACGACCGCGGCGTCAGCGGTGTCCGCTGCGTCCCGCAGCACGGTGGCGTCGGTCAATGAGCGCAGCAGCAGAGCGTGGTGCCCACCCGGTACGGACAAGGGGGAGGGTGCCGCGCCGGGCGCAAGGATGAGGCTGCGGAAGTCATAGCGCTGCTCGCCCGCGTACACAGCACGGTCATCGACGTCGATGCGGTCTATCGCTGTACTGCTGATGAGTTCGATCGCGCGCTCGTCGTACCAAGACGGGGGATGCAGGATGACGTCATCTGTCTGTCTCCGCAGATACTGCTTGCTCAGCGGCGGACGTTCATAGGGGGAGTCGGGGTCTGCGGTGAGTATCTGCACCGGTGCGCTCGCGTTGTGCTCGCGGAATGACTCCGCTGCCGCGACGCCTGCCGGGCCACTACCGGCGATGATCAGGCCTGGTTCACTCATGGCCCCCGGATACCCGCATTGGTGTCTCTCACACGGGTGATGCGCGACCGAAAGTAGACGGGTCTGTGCCCCGGTAGAGCCGTTTTGGTTCCGCCGACGTCAACGGGTACCCTCGTGAGGGCTTTATGCCCCCTTAGCTCAGTCGGTAGAGCGTTTCCATGGTAAGGAAAAGGTCAACGGTTCGATTCCGTTAGGGGGCTCGGTAGACGGCAGGCGGAAACGCCGGCTCTGTCTGCGGGGCGGTGTAGCTCAGCTGGTTAGAGCGCACGACTCATAATCGTGAGGTCGGGAGATCGAGCCTCCCCACCGCTACCACCCGAACATAGAGACAACGAACGAAAGAGGGCAACTGCAGTGGCCTCCAGCACAGACGTCCGGCCCAAGGTCACCTTGGCATGTGAGACGTGCAAGCACCGTAACTACATCACCAAGAAGAACCGGCGTAACGACCCTGACCGGCTGGAACTGAAGAAGTTCTGCCCGAACTGCGGATCGCACCAGCCTCACAAAGAGTCGCGCTAGCCGGTGGTTCTCGTGTCGCTGAAACGCGACACGAATAGGCAAGCCTTACTTGGTATCGATCAACATCAGTAGGTAGGTTCCGCCCCGTGGCTTTATCGCAAGATCTTGTCGGAACTCACTACCGATACCCCGATCACTATGTGGTCGAGCGGGAGAAGATTCGCGAGCACGCCGACGCGGTGAAGAGCGACCACCCCGCTCATCACGAAGAGGCCGCCGCTGCGGCTCTTGGCTACGGCTCGTTGGTCGCTACGCCGACCTTCCTCTGCATCTTCGGATATACCGCTCAGGCGGCCTTCTTCGAGCATGCGAACATCGGGATCAGGGACGAGAAGATCGTCCAGGTCGACCAGGAGCTCAGAATCCTGCGCCCGATCACTGCCGGAGACAAGCTGTCTTGCGATGTGTACCTCGACTCGATCCGGCGCTCGTTCGGTGCCGACATCATCGTCACCAAGAGCCTCATCACCAATGACAAGGGTGAGCTGGTGCAGGAGCTGATCACGACTCTTGCCGGGCGCACTGCAGAAGACGGAGAAGAAGGCGGGTTCAACTGATGGCATTGCGTGAATTCAGTTCGGTCAGCGTGGGAGATCAGCTGCCGGAGAAGATGATTCCGCTGACCCGGCAGGATCTTGTGAACTACGCCGGTGTTTCCGGCGACCTCAACCCCATCCACTGGGACGACGAGACCGCCAAGCTGGTGGGACTCGAGGACGGCGCCATCGCGCACGGCATGCTGACCATGGGCCTGGGTGGCGGTTACGTCACCGAGTGGATCGGCGACCCGGCGGCGGTGACCGAGTACAACGTGCGTTTCACCAGCTTTGTCACTGTTCCTAATGACGGTGTGGGCGCGGAGATCGTCTTCAACGGTCGGGTGAAGTCGGTCGACGAGGACACCAAGTCGGTCACCATCGCGCTGACCGCCACCACCAACGGCAAGAAGATCTTCGGGCGCGCTATCGCGACTGCGACGCTGGCGTAGTCATGGCGCTCCAACTCGATATCGTCGGAATGACGCATAAGTACTCCAGGACCTACGTGGTGGGGCGGGAGAAGATCCGCGAGTTCGCACAGTCGGTCAAGGCTGTGGATCCGGCCAGCCTCGACCCGAGCGCGGCGGCCGAGCTCGGACATGACGGCCTCATCGCGCCCCTGGCCTTCCCGGCGGTGATGGCGCTGCTGGTGCAGAAGGAATTCTTCCGCACCTATGACGTCGGCATGGACACCATGCAGATCGTGCATTCGGAGCAGAAGTTCGTGTATCACAAGCCCATCACCGAGGGTGATGAGTTGTCGTGCGACTTCCAGGTCGACTCCCACAAGGAGGCCTTCGGCGTGGACATCGTGACCACCCGCAACATCGTGCGCGATCAGAATGGCGAGCTGGTCATGGAGGCCTTCACCACCCTGATGGGCCGTGACTCGGACCGGATGGCCGATATCAAGCTCCTCTGAGAAAGGGCCCCACCCGTCTGCGCGCAGATCGGTGGGCAATTTCAGTCTGGGGATGGCCTCGGGGTACACTCAAGATTCGGGGTTTTCCCACCACAACGCGCCTGTCGGGTACTCGGGAGGCGCGTGTGTTGTGTGAGGGCCCCGGCCACCAGGTTGGCATGCCAGCCATAGGGGTGTAGCTCAACTGGCAGAGCAGCGGTCTCCAAAACCGCAGGTTGCAGGTTCAAGTCCTGTCACCCCTGCAACACCCTGGAGTAAGCACTAGGGAAACAGAGAGGTACGGAAGGGCATGAGCGACGAGCTAGACGAGTCCGGAGTCGACAGCGACCGGGCCGTCACCTCGACCAAGCCGCTTCGCCCGACGGGTAAGCGGACCCGCCGTGCTGACGTCTCGACCGCGGCTACGGAGCTCACCGAATCCGGTGGCTCCGAGACCGGTGAGGTCAAGAAGAAGGCTGCGAAGAACAGTCGGAAACCGGCCGCCAAGAAGGACAAGACGGGACCTTCGCGCAATCCGCTCGTCCAGCTTTGGGTGTTCCTCAAGCAGGTTGTGGCCGAGCTGCGCAAGGTCATCTGGCCGAACCGCAAGCAGATGGTCAGCTACACCTCGGTGGTGCTGGTCTTCCTGGTGTTCATGGTCACCCTGATCGGTGTGATCGACCTGGGCCTGGCCCGGCTGGTCATGCTGGTGTTCGGGTAGTAGAGAGACGAGAGAGGACAAACGGTGACGACCTTCGATGGCGACGCTGCGAGCGAGCCAGAAGACACCGCTGATACCGCCGTATCGGTCGACGTGGTCGACGAGAGCACCGAGACCGAGGCGACGGCTCAGGAGCCGACCGAGTCGTCTTCGGATGCGCCGGTTGCCGAGGCTGAGGCTGAGGCCGATGAGGATGCTGACCCGGCCGTCACATTGAAGGCTCAGCTGCGCCGCGAGCCGGGCGAATGGTACGTCGTTCACTCGTACGCCGGTTACGAGAACAAGGTCAAGGCGAACCTGCAGACCCGTGTGCAGAACCTGGACGTCGGCGACTACATCTTCCAGATCGAGGTGCCCACCGAAGAGGTCACCGAGATCAAGAACGGCCAGCGTAAGCAGGTCAACCGCAAGGTGCTGCCCGGCTACATCCTGGTCCGGATGGAACTGAACGACGAATCTTGGGGTGCTGTCCGCAACACCCCGGGTGTCACCGGTTTTGTCGGCGCAACCTCGCGTCCGTCGCCGCTGGCCCTCGATGACGTGGTGAAGTTCCTGCTGCCGCAGACTCCCGCCAAGAAGCCTGCCAAGGGCTCGGCGACCGAGACCGCAGCCGCTGCCGCCGAGACCGGTGGCCTGGAGCGTCCGGTCATCGAGGTCGACTTCGAGGTCGGCGAGTCGGTCACCGTCACCGACGGCCCGTTCGCGACGCTGCCCGCCAGCATCAGCGAGGTCAACGCCGAACAGCAGCGTCTCAAGGTGCTGGTGTCCATCTTCGGCCGCGAGACCCCGGTCGAGCTCAACTTCACCCAGGTGGAGAAGCTCTAAAAAGACTTCGGACCGCATGCCGGTTCGCAGAGCCCGTACGAAAACGTGCGGGTACGGAAGGAAAGTAGGAAGACCCCAATGGCCCCGAAGAAAAAGGTCGTCGGGCTGATCAAGCTGCAGATCAAGGCCGGCGAAGCCAACCCCGCGCCTCCGGTCGGTCCCGCGCTCGGTCAGCACGGCGTCAACATCATGGAGTTCTGCAAGGCGTACAACGCCGCGACGGATTCGCAGCGCGGAAACGTCATCCCCGTGGAGATCAGTGTCTACGAGGATCGCAGCTTCACCTTCGCACTCAAGACCCCTCCCGCCGCCAAGCTGCTGTTGAAGGCCGCCGGTGTGCCCAAGGGTTCCGGTGAGCCGCACAAGACCAAGGTCGCCAAGGTGACGTGGGATCAGGTGCGCGAGATCGCCGAGACGAAGAAGGAAGACCTCAACGCCAACGACATCGACGCCGCCGCCAAGATCATTGCCGGCACCGCGCGCTCGATGGGCATCACCGTCGAATAGCACCGAACACCCAGTGGTAAGGCCCGCTTCGGCCTGCACGACCACGACCAACAATTGATTGGATACCAATGAGCAAGAACAGCAAGGCATATCGCGAGGCCGCCGAGAAGGTGGACCGCGAGAAGCTGTACAGCCCTCTGGAAGCCGCAAAGCTGGCCAAGGAGACCTCGTCCAAGAAGTACGACGCCACTGTTGAGGTCGCGATGCGCCTCGGCGTCGACCCCCGCAAGGCTGACCAGATGGTCCGCGGCACCGTGAACCTTCCGCACGGTACCGGTAAGACCGCTCGCGTCATCGTCTTCGCGGTGGGCGACAAGGCCGAAGCGGCTGCCGCCGCCGGCGCCGACGTTGTCGGTAGCGACGACCTGATCGAGCGGATTCAGGGCGGCTGGGTGGATTTCGACGCCGCCATCGCCACCCCGGACCAGATGGCCAAGGTCGGCCGCATCGCTCGTGTCCTGGGCCCGCGCGGTTTGATGCCGAACCCCAAGACCGGCACCGTGACCCCGGACGTAGCCAAGGCCGTCACCGACATCAAGGGCGGAAAGATCAACTTCCGCGTCGACAAGCACTCCAACCTTCACCTGATCATCGGCAAGGCCTCGTTCGATGCCGAGAAGCTGGCGGAGAACTACGGTGCGGTGCTGGATGAGATCCTGCGTGCCAAGCCGTCGTCGGCCAAGGGTCGCTACCTGAAGAAGGTTGTGGTCACCACCACGACGGGCCCCGGCATCCAGGTCGATCCGAGCGTGACCCGGAACTTCCTCGAGGTCCAGTAGCCTCCAACGCGCATTAGCTGCACAAAACCCCCGTTTCCCCTTCGTGCCGAGGGAGGAAACGGGGGTTTTGTCGTGAGTAGGGACCAAAGACCGTAGCGGTCCAGATCCTTGGCGTCCTACCGTGAAACAACGGGTACGACGGGAAGGAATGCCATGTCGGTGCGCTCTATCCCACTTCAGGACAGCGCGAGCGTCGGGACGCTGGTGTCGGCCCGTCATCTGCTGGACGCGATATCGCACAGCGACAAGAACATCGGCGATCTCTACGTGGGTGGACTGCGATGATGCCGCTGCTGGATTCCGTCGCCGGTGCCACACTGGGTGCAGCGGGTGGAAGGGAAACGGACATGATCACGGTGTTCCTGGTCGACGACCATGAGGTGGTACGCCGCGGTCTGGCTGACCTGCTCGAAGAGGAAGAGGACTTTTCGGTAATCGGGCAGGCGTCTTCGGTGGCCGAGGCGATGGCACGCATCCCGGCACTTCAACCAGACATCGCAGTGCTGGACATTCGCCTTCCCGACGGCAACGGCGTCGAGCTGTGTCGCGAGTTGCGTTCCAAGCTGCCGAATCTCAACTGTCTGATGCTGACCTCATTCACCGACGAACACGCCATGCTCGACGCGATCATGGCGGGCGCCGGCGGCTACGTCATCAAGGACATCAAGGGGATGGAGTTGATCTCCGCGGTCCGCACCGTGGGCGCGGGGCGCTCGCTGCTGGACAACCGGGCCGCCGCCGCGTTGATGAACAAGCTGCGGGCGGCGGCGGACAACCCGTCGCCGTTGGCCGGGCTCACCGCGCAGGAGCGCACGTTGTTGGAACTGATCGGGGAGGGGCTCACGAACCGTCAGATCGCGGAACGAATGTTCTTGGCGGAGAAGACGGTCAAGAATTACGTCTCACGTCTGCTCACCAAACTGGACCTTGAACGCCGCACGCAGGTTGCCGTGCTGGCCACCAAGCTCGCACGTGACAACCAGGGCCTGCACGGCTGACGGGTTCGTGTTCACCGGGGAGCAAGGTGTGCGAGAGTTGAACTGTGGTCGAGGATGTTGGTGCGCAACCCAATCGGGTGACGGCCGAGCTTGCCCATTTGCAGCTGCGTGAATTGCTCGCTGAAGTGCAGGGGCGAATCGAGCAGATAGTCGATGGCACGCGTGGGCGCATGGATGCCCTCCTCGACGCCGTCATGGCCGTCAGCTCGGGGCTGGAGCTGGACGCGACCCTGCGGGAAATCGTCTGCGCGGCATCGGAGCTCGTCAGTGCCCGGTACGGTGCCCTCGGCGTGGTGGGATCGGACGAGAAACTTGCCGAGTTCGTCTACGAGGGCATCGACGAGGCGACCCGCGAGCTGATCGGACCGCTGCCCACCGGTCACGGTGTGCTCGGCGTGGTGATCGACGAGGCCAAGCCGCTGCGCCTGCGGGATATCGCGGCGCACCCGGCCTCGGTCGGGTTCCCGGCGAACCATCCGCCCATGAGGACCTTTCTGGGTGTGCCCGTGCAGGTGCGCGGTGAGATATTCGGTCGGCTCTACCTCACCGAGAAGCTCGACGGGCAGGAGTTCACCGAGGATGACGAGGTGGTGGTGCGCGCGCTCGCCGGGGCGGCGGGGATCGCCATCGAGAACGCCCGCCTCTATCAGCACGCGCGCCGCCGTGAGCAATGGCAGCGCGCCACCGCCCACATCACCGCCGAGCTGCTCGGCGGTGCGGAACCGGGCAAGGCGCTGCACCTGGTGGCCGCCAATGCCGCTCTGCTCGCCGAGGCAGACTTCGCGTTCATCGCACTCCCCGTCGGCGCGAGTGACGACGTCGTCGAGCTGGTGGTGTCGGTGTGTATCGGGGAGGGTGCAGAGGTGCTGTGCGAGAAGGTGATCCCTATCGACGGTTCGACCTCGGGCAGCACCTTCGTTGATCACGAGCCAAGGAATGTAGGCCGGCTCGCAGTTGACCTCACCGAAGGTACCGACCTGGCGTTTGGGCCGGCGCTGGTCCTGCCCCTCGGCGGCGGGGAGTCGACGGCGGGTGTGTTGATTCTGCTGCGCACCGTCAGCTCGGTGGCCTTTGACGAGGAGCAGCTCGACATGGCGGCCTCCTTCGCAGGGCAGGCTGCGCTGGCGCTGGAACAAGCCGAGGTCCGCCTGGCCAAACACGAACTCGATGTGCTGGCCGACCGCGATCGTATTGCCCGTGACCTGCACGACCACGTCATTCAGCGGTTGTTCGCCGTCGGACTGGCGATGCAGAGCACGCATCGGCGATCTGCGGATCCGGCGGTAGCGGCTCGTCTGGCCGACCATATCGACCAGCTACACGAGGTGATCCAGGAGATCCGGACCGCGATCTTCGATTTACACACCAATGACGAATCCTTGCGTGCCACATTGCGTTCCACCATCAACGAGCTCACGGCCGATTCGGGCCTGCGCGTATCGGTGCGCATGAGTGGGCCGCTGGATGTCGTGCCCGCGAGTACCTCGGGCGATGCCGAGGCGGTGGTGCGTGAGGCGGTGAGCAATGTGGTCCGGCATGCGCGCGCCAAGGAGTTGTCGGTGACGGTTTCGGTGGACGATGAGCTGGTCGTGCAGGTGGTGGATGACGGCATCGGGATCCCGGAGGTGGTTGCGCGCAGCGGCCTGAGCGGGCTTGCCAATCGGGCCGCGGAATCGGGTGGCACGTTCAGCGTCTCGGCGATGGACACCGGCGGTACCCGCTTGGTGTGGTCGGCTCCGCTGCCCTAGCCTTCGCACTCGGCTATCCGCCGGCGCAGGAATGCACGTCCTGGGTCGGAACCATTGGTGGACAACGCTGTTCGGTACCACTGTGCGGCGTCGGAGTTTCGTCCGGCGCGCCGAAGTAGGTCGGCGCGGACGGTGGCCGCCAGATTCGATCGCGCCAATCGCGGATCGTGGGCTACCTTCTCCAGCGCGGCCAGTCCTGCGTCGGGGGTATCGCGCAGACCGATGGCCAACGCCCGGTTCACCAGCACCACTGGTGAGCCCGTCATCTGGGCGAGCCGGTCGTAGGCCTGGCAGATGGTGTGCCAGTCGGTTTCCTCCCAGGAGGGCGCGGTGGCGTGCAGGGCGGCGATCACCGCCTGCGGTAGATAGGGGCCGGTCGAGCCGGCGGCCTGCCGTAACTGGCTCAATCCACGGGCGATGCGCTCGTTATCCCATCGGGTCCGGTCTTGTTCGTCCAGGGGCACCAGCGCGTCGTCGCGATCCATGCGTACCAGTCGTCGTGAATCATGAAGCAGTACCAGTGCGGCCAGTGCATTGGCCTCTCGTTCCTGCGGCATGAGCTTGCTCAGCTCACCGGCCAGCCGTACCCCCTCGTCGCAGAGCTCGTCGCGAATCGCCGACGGCCCGCCCGTGGACCAGTAGCCCTCGGTGAAGACCGAATAGATGCAGCTGAGTACATGCGGGGTGCGTTCGGGCAGGAGCTCGGCAGGCGGCACCCGCAGGGGAATGTTCGCCGTGCGAATCTTGGCCTTGGCACGGGTGATTCGCTGACCAATCGCGGCCTCGCTGTGCAGGAGTGCCCGGGCGATCTCGGCGACCGTCAGCCCCGATACCAGCCGCAGCGTGAGGGCCAACTGGGAGACTCGCTCGAGCGCGGGATGGGCACAGGTGAACATCATCCGCAGCTCATCATCGTGCACATACTGGGGATCGGAGACGTCGGTGCGGGCGGTGATGTCGTCGACCACGGCGGCCAATTCCTTTCCCGGACGCAGCGTCTCGCGTCGCAACCGGTCGCGCGCCCTATTCCGTGCGGCTGTGAGCAACCACCCGCCCGGATTGTCGGGTATTCCGTCGCGTGGCCAGGTGCGCACAGCATCAGTGCACGCTTCCTGAACGGCGTCCTCGGCGACGGTGAGGTCTCCCGACCACCGTGCGATGGCGGCGACCGTTGGCCCCCACTCCCGCCGAAAGACGCCGTCCAGATTGGTCATCCGGTGTTAGAAACCCGAGACGCCGGTGAGCTGCCGCAACTGCACCGCCGATGCCGGCAGCTGCGAGGCCAGCTGGATGGCTTGGTCGCGGTCATCGGTGGTGAGCACGTAGAAACCGTTCGCGATTTCACTTCCCTCGACGTACGGGCCGTCGGTGAGCACAGTCTCTCCGTCGCGGACCCGGACCGTGGTGGCCGTGGACGGGGGATGCAGCGGTCCCGCGATCTTGATGTGCCCACTTGCCTTCTCACCGAACACCCCGTGCTTGGCCGCCACGGCCTCCCATTCGGGGCTGCCCGGTACATGTGCGTGTTCTCCGGGCTCCAACAGCAGTGCGAGCCAGCTTGTGGATCCCTGTCCTCCGAATTCCTGGGAGCAGTGGACCAGTGGCCACACTTCGACCGCGCCGCGCTTGGCCTCCGGGATGTCCCGGGCCAAGGCAAGGGCGTCATCGAGATTGTCCGCCTCCAATACGTAGTAGCCGTTCGCGACCTCGGCGCCCTCGGCGAACGGACCGTCGGTGATGACGGGGGCATCGGGTCCGCCGGTGATCCGGACGCTGTCGGCTTCGGGATACAGCGCGTCGCCAGCGCGGATGACTGACGCTGCCTTGGCCAGGAAGTTCAAGTAATCCGTCAGTTCCTGCGCAGCCTCGTCGGGGGTGCGTTCCTGCTGGGGACCTATGAGTAGCGCGAGGTAATGCATGGTGGAGCCCTCCGTCGGTATCAGTGAGCGGAACTCTGCGATCCACTCTCTACCTGTCTGACGAACCGCGCATTACCGTTCAGACACCTCGCGGGAAAAAAAGTTTCCGGATCCAGCGCAACGGTCAGGCGAAGACGGTCAGGGCTCCGGGAACGACATCGATATCGATCGGCAGGGGCGCCACCGGATCGCCGTCGGCATAGGCGGTGATATCGGCGGCGGACAGCCGGACACGCCGCGACCGGAAGGTGCTGACCTCGGGCAGATCGACATGGGTGCCCCTGTAGACCGTGGGGGAGAGCCGCAGCAGGCGCAGCCGTCCGCCTGCGGCCACCACGGTCACATCCAGCAGCCCGTCGTCCAGAATGGCATTGGGGCAGATGCGCATTCCGCCGCCATACGAGGTTCCGTTTCCGACCGCGACCAGGGTGACATCGGTCTCGATCACCTGATCATCCAATTCGATGCGGAACGGTAGCGGCCGCAGCTTCGCCGCTTCCAACGCCATGGCGATGTCATACCGGCGTCGGCCACGGGGCCAGCTCATCCGGTTGGCCCGATCATTGACCAACGAGTCGAATCCCGATGCCACCACGGTGGCAAACCAGGTTGTGTGTCCGTTGTATTGCACGCGCCCGCAGTCGATCACCCGGGTGCTGCCGGACGCGATCACGTCGGCGGCGGCAACCGGGTCGCCAAGCGGGATATCCAGCATGCGGGCGCAATCATTTCCGGTGCCGATGGGGATGACGCCCAGCGCTACCGGGGTGGACGCGACCGCCTGCAGCGCGATGCTCACCAGACCGTCTCCGCCCGCGGCGACGATCCCGCGGGCGCCCGTGCGGGCGGCTTCCTGGGCAAGTGCGTGCGATTCCGATGCCGATGACGCGGCGTGATGCGTCACCGTCAGCCCGCGCGCTCGCAGATGCGCGATGGCAGCCTCGGCTGCCTGCGCTGCGCCGTGACCGGCTGCCGGATTCGTCAGGACGGTGAGGTGGGTCATCGGCATTACTCGCTGACAGGAATTAGCTTGCCGGGGTTGAGAATTCCCCGCGGATCGACGGTTTGCTTCACCGCCTGCAGTATCTCGATGCCGAGCTCGCCGACCTCATCGACAAGCCACGGCTGATGATCACGCCCTACCGCGTGATGGTGGGTGATGGTGCCGCCCGCGGCGACGATGGCGTCACCCGCGGCCTTCTTCGCCTTGCCCCATTGGGTCATCGGATCCTCGGTGGCCGCGCACACCACAGTGAAGTAGAGCGAGGCGCCGGTGCGATAGGTGTGCGAGATATGGCACAACACCAATGGCGGGGTGCCTTGGGCGCCCAGTGTTTCAGAGAGTGCAGTGGTGACCGCCGTACGCAGGGTGGCGAGGTTGCGCCATGAGGTCGCGGTCTCCAACGTCTCCACCACCGCGCCGGCGTCGATGAGGGCATCGCGCAGGTACGGTGCGTCGAAACGGCCGTGATCCCATGCCTTGCCGGGCTCGTCTCCGAGAGCTGTGCCACCGGCGGCGGTGAGAACGGCCGCCACTTCGGCCGAGCGGGCGGCGACATGCCCCGGGGTGCCCTCGACCGTGGTGATCGCCAGCACTCCGGCGGCAGGGTTCTTCCCGCCGATGTCTTTGGCCAGTGCGAGATTGAGTCCGCTTTCGGCTTCATCGGACAGCCGCAGCACGGTGGGTGCGGCATCGGACTGAACCAGTGTGCGCAGCGCCTGGGCCCCGGCATCGAAGGAGGGGAAGGACCAGCCCTGGTACCAGGTTTCCTCGGGGAGCCGGTGCACGCGCACCGTCACCTCGGTGATGATGCCGAGGGCTCCTTCCGATCCCAGGAAGAGCTGCCGTAGGTCGGGTCCGGCTGCCGACGCGGGCGCCCTGCCCAGCTCCAGATCTCCGCGCGGGGTGGCGATCCGGACCGCATCCACCATCGCGTCGAAGCGCCCGTATCCGCTGGAGGCCTGCCCGGAGGAGCGAGTGGCGGCAAAACCGCCGATGCTCGCGAACCGGAAGCTCTGGGGGAAGTGCCCTAGTGAGAAGCCCTTGGCGCCAAGAAGTTCCTCGGCTTCGGGGCCTGTTGTTCCCGGCAGTAGCACGGCGGTTCCGGATTCCTCGTCGAGGGAGACCAGGCCGGACATCCTTCGCAGATCCACTGCGATGACTGCGGTGAATCCGCCGCGCTCGGGGTCCAGCCCGCCGACCACGCTGGTGCCGCCGCCGAACGGTACGACCGCGATGGCCCGCTCGTCACACAGTGAGAGGAGAGTGGAGACCTCATCATGCGACGCCGGGTAGACGATGGCGTCGGGTGCTTCCTGGACGTCGGTGGAGCGTCGGCGCAACAGGTCCGGGGTGCTTTTGCCGCCCGCGTGCCGTAGCCGGGCGCCATGATCGGTGCGGACATGCTCCGCGCCGAGCAGTTCAGACAGAGCGGCCAGCTGTTCTTCGGTGAGCGAGCTGGGGGACAGCGTGACGGTCGACTCATCGCGGCTGACCGGATCTCGTTCGGGAATGCCCAGAGCCGACGCCAAGAGCGCCTTCACCTGAGGTGAGAGAGTCTGTCGTTTTTCGGCCACGCCCCAGGCGTCCCACTCCATCATGCGTTACAGTATTACATACGATGGCAAGTTGTAACGCAGATTTCTGGGAGAGGGTGAGGTGACATGACGGTCGAGACCACTGATATCGCCGCGGTCGCGGAGATTCCGGCGGATGCCGTCACCGAACGCATCCTGGACGCGGCGTTGTCATGCGTCACCGAGTTCGGAGTGCGCCGCACCACGCTGGTTGAGGTCGCCAAACGCGCCGGTGTCAGCCGTCCGTCGGTGTATCGACGCTGGCCCGATGTGCGCTCCCTGGTCGCCGATCTGCTGACCCGGGAAATGGCGTCAATCCTTCCCGCGACCGGACAGGGGCACGCACGTGATCGCCTGGTCCAATCGGTGACAGGGCTGGTCACCCAGGTGCGCGAGCATTCGATTTTCGCGGCGATCTTGCGATCGGACCCCGAACTTCTGCTGACCTACATCGTGCGGCGATTGGGGACCAGTCAGCGTGCGCTCATCGGCTGGACAGCGATGCTCATCGCCGAGGGGCAGGGCGACGGATCGATTCGTGGCGGGGCCCCGGAGCAGATGGCGGCGATGGTGCTGCTGATCGGACAGTCGGTTCTCCAGTCGGCGCGCATCGTCACCGACATCATGTCGCCGGACGAGCTGGTGCACGAATTGGCCACTGCCATCGACGGATATCTCACGGCTTGATCTGCCCCTTAGGAGAATTCATGACAACCCAGCTCAACAGCATGCGCCGCGGCGCAGATCTTGCGGCGCTGGCCGGTGGCACTCCGACTGATGTCCTCGTCATCGGCGGCGGCATTACCGGCGTCGGGGTGGCGCTCGACGCGGCGAGCCGAGGACTGCGGGTCACCCTGGTCGAAAAACATGACTTGGCTTTCGGGACAAGTAGATTCAGTTCAAAGCTGGTACACGGCGGATTGCGCTACCTCGCTTCGGGCCAGGTGGGCATCGCCCGGGAGAGTGCGATTGAGCGGCACATCCTCATGACGCGTACCGCCCCGCATCTCATTCACCCTCTCGCGCAGGTTGTTCCGTTGCACCCCGCGGTGAGCATGTTCAGCCGGACGCTGGTGCGGGTGGGATTCGTGGCGGGGGACGGGCTACGCAAACTCGCGCACACCTCGGCCGATGTGCTGCCGCGCTCACGCTCCATCGATGCGGGTGAAGTGATCCGCCGTGCCCCAACGGTGCGGCGCAATGGGCTTCGCGGTGGCCTGATGGCCTTCGACGGCCAGCTCGTCGACGATGCGCGGCTGGTGGTGTCGATCGCGCGCACAGCGGCCGGATTGGGCGCCCGGATCCTCACCCGTGTCTCCGCCGAGGAGGTCACCGGAGACGGTGCGTTGCTTCGCGACGAGCTGACCGGCAATACCGTCCGGGTGCAGGCTGGTTTGGTGATCAACGCCGCCGGGGTGTGGGCCGGCCAAGTCGATCATGACATCAAGCTGCGTCCCAGCCGTGGTACGCACCTGGTCTTCCGGGCTGCCAGCTTCGGCGGACTTACCGCGGCCCTGACCGTTCCGGTGCCCGGCACGATCAATCGTTTCGTGTTCGCGCTGCCGGCCATCCACGATCGGGTGTATCTCGGTCTCACCGATGAACCGGCACCCGGACCGATACCGGATGTGGCCGAACCCTCTGCGTCCGAAGAGCGGTTCCTGCTCGACACCGTGAACACGGTGCTGCAGACCTCACTGTCCGAATCCGATGTGGTGGGACGTTTTGCGGGGCTGCGGCCCCTGCTTGACGGGGATGATTCCGCGACCGCCGACTTGTCCCGTAAGCACGCGGTCCGGGTATCGGATTCGGGTGTGGTGAGCGTGGTGGGCGGCAAGCTGACCACCTATCGCAAGATGGCTCAGGACGCGTTGGACGCGGGCCTGGAACGCCGGCCGCTTGCGGCTTCGGAGTGTGTGACACAGAACCTGGCGGTGGTCGATGACTGGCCGGGCTCCGTTGGTGCCCAGTTGGTTAGCGGTGTCGGCATCACCCGCGAGCAGGTCGAGTTCGCGCTCACCCATGAGGGCGCGCTCGACACCGATGACATTCTTGATCGCCGTACCCGTATCGGGCTCGTGCCCGCCGACAAGGAACTGGCGGCCGACGCGGTGCAGGGTCTCGTCGACTCCTACTTCTCGCAGGTGAACTGAACGACGTCGATCCAGCCTTCCCGGAAGGCATCGGCACAGCCCGTCAGGTATTTGATATATCGATCGTAAACCTCTTGGGACTGAAGGGAAATCGCTTCGCCCTTATGCGCTACGAGGTTCTCGGCCCAGCAGTCCAGGGTGCGCGCATAGTGCGGTTGCAGGCACTGGTGGCGCGTTATGTGGAAGTCCGCCAGCGCGGCATGCTGATCCACCATGGGTACGGAAGGTAAACGGCCACCAGGGAATATCTCGGTCATCATGAAGTGCATGAATCGGACCCGCGACATCAGAAGCGGAATGCCCATGCGCTTCAGTTCCTCGGGGTGATAGCTGACGATGGTGTGCAGCAACATCTTTCCGTCATCCGGCAGTATCCGGTGCGCCATCGAGAAGAAGCTGTCGTACCGCTCGTGGCCGAAATGCTCGAAGGCCCCGATGCTGACTATCCGGTCTACGGTGCCGTCGAACTCCTCCCACCCAGCCAGTCGCACCTCATGGGTACGCGAACTCTCGACGGAGTCGAGAAGGTTGGTGACATGCGTAAATTGGTTTTTGCTGAGGGTGAGGCCGATGACGTTGACGTCGTAGTGTTCGAGAGCGCGCCTCAGGGTGGAGCCCCAACCGCAGCCCACATCCAGCAGGGTCATCCCGGGCTCCAAGCCCAGCTTTCCCAGTGCGAGGTCGATCTTGGCCTGCTGTGCCTGCTCGAGCGTCAGGGTCTCAGGCTCGAAGTATGCGCAGCTGTAGGTTCGACTGGGGTCGAGAAACAGTGCGAAGAAGTCGTCGGACAGGTCGTAATGCGCTTGTACATCGGAGAATTTTGGGGTCAATTTAGACATAGGGCGACCTCCCATGAGGATGGCGCGATGCCCCGAGCGGCGCGCGAGCGATTGGTGGACGTTGGTGCTGGCTGATGTCCCGTGCCGAGGCTAGAGCAAGATTGTTGCAGGTACAAGGGAAATGGGCATATTTAGCACGGGGTTTGATCTGCGCGAGATCGTTCCCTACGGGTGCTAATTAGCGACCCGCCGCCTCAGATTCCGTCTCGTCCTGCGCCGGTTCAGATCGGGCGAAGTTCTCGGTGAGCTTGGCGATGACGCGGCCCCACAGTGGTTCGGGCAGATCGTGGCCCATTCCGTCGATCAGCGCCAAACGTGCGCCGGGAATGGCCCGGGCGATGGCACGCGCGCCCGACGGACGCATCAGCTTGTCGGCCCTGCCGTGCAAAACCAGTGCGGGGGAGGTGATTCGGTTGTCGAAAGGTGCCAGGTTGCCGGTTCCCATGATCGCGGCGAACTGCCGGGCGAACCCCTTGGGGTAGTAGCTGCGATCGTAGTACTCGGCAGCGTGCAGATATGACTTTGCTTGCGACTGACGGTATTTCGGGCTGCCGATAGTCCGGCCCACCTGCACGCTGTTGGCGATGATCTCCTCGCGGGTGGCGCCGGCCGGCGGGGGTTTCAGCAACGCCATCAGCTGGCGTGGCCCGGGCGGGGGCAGGAAGGGCTGGTTGTTGCTCGACATGATGATGGTGACCGTCTGCGTCCGGTCGGGATGCTCGGCGGCGAAAACCTGGGCGATCATGCCGCCCATCGAGGCGCCCACGATGTGTGCCTGTTCGATGCCGAGATGATCGAGCAGACCGGCGGCGTCCGCCGCCATATCCACCAGGGTGTAGGCGGTATCGGTGATCTTCACGCCGGCAAGGAATTTCGCCATGGTCGGAATGAGTGCACCGCCCCCGGCACGTACCCCGTCAAGCTTGGTGGACAGACCGCAGTCGCGATTGTCGAAGCGAATGACACGGTAACCCTGGCCGGCGAGCTGCTGGCAGAATTCGGTACGCCAGAAGACCATCTGCGCGCCGATGCCCATGATGAGAAGTACCGCGGGGTCGGCCGGATTGCCGAACTCCTCGAAACACAGTTCGATATCGCCGACCTTGGCGGTGCTGACTGTCATCTCAGATATCTCCCTCGCGGTTGTGCTCACGGCTGATATCGACAATGAAATTGCCGAAGTAGCCCTTGAGCTCCGGGTCTTCCATCATCTGCCAGCGCGGCGCCAGCAGCTTCATGTACCGCTCGACGTACAGGAATTGCTTGCCGATGAGCACCAACTCGCGGGGAAGTTTCACGTCGTACTGCTCGGCGAGTGCCGACAGTTGCTTGCCGATCTCCGAATATGACATGTCGCCAAGGGATTTCATCGTGAGCGGGGTAGTGAAGGCCTGGATGTCCCGGGTGCCCTTGTCGGCGTCGCCGGGATTGCCGACGGCGCCCAACAGCACCACGATCTTGCCCGCGGCGCGATGATCCTTCTTGACAAGCAGCGCGTGAATCAGCTCGCGCAACAGCCAGCGGGTCCGTGGGTCGATGAAGCCGACGATGCCGAAGTCCAGGAACACGATCCGGCCCTCGTTGTCCACCAGAAGATTTCCCGCATGCAGGTCGCCATGGAACAAGCCCTGACGCAGTCCGGACTCGAACACCGAGAACAACAGCGACTTCACCAGTTCGGTGCCGTCGAATCCCGCCTTCCGAATGGCCGGGGCGTCGTCGATGCGGATGCCGTGCACCCGCTCCATGGTGAGCACTCTGGAGGTTGTGTAATGCCAGTGCACATCCGGCACCCGGATGTTCTTGCCGAGCGACGAGGTGTGCAGGTGCTCCACCCAGGTCTGCATGGCCTGGCCCTCGGCGAGAAAGTCCAGCTCCTCGGACAGGTTTCCGGAGAAATCGTCCACCACATCGCGGGCCGAGAGCATCCGGCCCACCTTGCCCAGTTCCAGCAGGGCCGCGCCGCGTTTCATGATCTGCAGGTCGGCGGCCACCCGGCGCCGGATTCCCGGGCGCTGGATCTTGACCACCACGTCCTCACCGGAATGCAGTGTTGCGTAATGCACCTGGGCGATCGACGCGGATGCGAACGGTTCGGTGTCAAAGCTGGCGAAGAGCTTTTCGGGTTCATCTCCGAGCTCGGAGATGATGAGTTCACGGACCTGGACGGAATCGGCGGGTGGCACGCGGTCCAGCAGCCCGCGGAATTCACGAGAGAGCGGCTCGCCGAACGCGCCCGGGCTGGACGCGATGATCTGGCCGAGCTTGACGTACGTGGGGCCGAGGTCGGAGAAGGTCTGCGGAAGCTCGGCGATGAGCTTCTGCTCGAGGCTGCCCTTTTTGGTGATCTTGCCCAGTACTCGCCCCGCGGTACGGGCGACCTGCCAGCCGGTCGTGCCCAGCCGCGCGGCTTCGGAGAGCAACGTCACGCGCCCGAGCGGCGCAACCTGACGTCCACGGCCTTCACCTACGTTCCGGCCGGAACGCTCTTGGGCAGTCATGAAATGCAAGTGTGCCGCATCATGGCCGTGCAGCCCTAGTCAGTCCTGCACGCGGTCCCCCGCGAGCGGGAGGCGCCCCGGTCAAAAGTTGCCAACAACTCTGAGGTCACCGGCTCCCACACCGGCTCAGGCAGATCGTGGCCCATGCCTTCGATGAGCGCGAATCGTGAGTTCCTGATGTTCTTGGCCACCACCCGGCCGTTCTGATACGGCACCAGTGGGTCGTTTCGGCCATGGATGACCACCGTCGGAGCGGTGATGGCCCGTGTGAACCGCAGCAGGCTGCCGGTACCCAAAATGGCGTCGAATTGACGCACGGTGCCCACCTTGTAGTCACTGCGGGCCCTGTGGGCGAGGATGCGCTGCCGCAGCTCCTCGCGGGAGGGCAGGTTGTCGGGCCCGTTGTAGACGATGCCGTTGTTCACCTCGAACTCGAGCCATTCCTCGGCGGTCGCGTTCTTACCGGGGGCGGTCATGGCCGTTTTGATCAGTTCCCAGGACGGCAGTCGGGAGAACGGCCGGCCGGTCGCCGAATAGATGATGCCGACGGAATTGACGCGCTCGGGGTAAGTGCCCGCGAAGACCTGCACGATCATGCCGCCCATCGACGCGCCCGCGATATGCACCGTGTCCAGTTCAAGGTGGTCGACGAGGGTGCGGACGTCCTCGGCCATGTCGATCAGGGTGTACGGCACCTCGCTGCCCAGGCCGAAGGCATAGCGCACGACCCGGCGCTGAACCGATCCCGGCGCTTTGTGGCCATCGAGTTTCGTCGACAGCCCGCAGTCGCGATTGTCGAAACGGATGACCCGATAGCCACGGTCGAGGAGCTGCCGGCAGAATCCGTCCGGCCACATCGGGAGCTGCGCCGCGACTCCCATCACCAGGATCACCGCCGGATCGGCGGGGTTCCCCAGGTCTTCGTAGAAGAGCTCGATATCGCCGTTACGTGCGACGCCTGTTCGGGTGGGCACTTCGGAGGACAGCGGCACCATTCCTGGATACCACGCCGTTTTGGATGATCGCCCTCATCTGCGGTAATCTGGGCCAGCTCCACCGAAGACCGTCGGTCACCTCTTATGAGGTTGAAGGTCCAGGACTCGTCCTGGCGGCCCACGCAGGAGGACGAGGTTAAACCCGCGGACCAAAAGTCCGCGGATTTTTACGCCCCGACCTGTCTGCGTCGGGGCGTTCGTCATTTGAGACGCCTTCTCGATCTTGGACCGTCTTGTCTTAGGTGCAGCGACCGAAACGAGATGAGGAGGCAATACATGGCCAAGACTGAAAAGGTCACCGCCGTTGCCGAGATCACCGAGCAGTTCAAGGATTCGACTGCGACCGTGATCACCGAGTACCGCGGCCTGTCGGTGTCCGCTCTGGCCACCCTGCGTCGCTCTCTCGGAGCTTCCGCCACCTACTCCGTCGCCAAGAACACGCTGGTCAAGCGTGCGGCTTCGGAAGCTGGCGTGGAGGGCCTGGACGAACTGTTCACCGGCCCAACGGCAATCGCGTTCATCAAGGGCGAGCCCGTGGACGCTGCGAAGGCCATCAAGACCTTCGCGAAAGACAACAAGGCCCTGATCATCAAGGGCGGCTACATGGATGGCCGCGCCTTGTCAGTTGCCGAGGTTGAGCGCATCGCCGATCTGGAATCGCGCGAGGTGCTGCTGGCCAAGCTGGCCGGCGCGATGAAGGGCAACCTGGCCAAGGCCGCCGGGCTGTTCAACGCCCCGGCGTCCCAGGTTGCACGCCTGGCCGCCGCCCTGCAGGAAAAGAAGGCCAGCGAAGAGGCCGCGTAAAGCGCCCCTTCATACGCCAGTACCAACCAAACCTGTTGTAAATCAAGGAAGGAACCAACATCATGGCAAAGCTGAGCACCGAGGAACTGATCGATGCTTTCAAGGAGCTGACGCTGCTTGAGCTGTCCGAGTTCGTCAAGACCTTCGAAGAGGTCTTCGAGGTCACCGCTGCCGCTCCGGTCGCCGTCGCCGCCGTCGGTGGCGCTGCCCCGGCCGCCGAGGCTGCCGAAGAGCAGAGCGAGTTCGACGTCATCCTGGAGAGCGCCGGCGACAAGAAGATCGGCGTTATCAAGGTTGTGCGCGAGATCGTCTCCGGCCTGGGCCTGAAGGAAGCCAAGGACCTGGTCGACAGCGCCCCCAAGCCGCTGCTCGAGAAGGTTGCCAAAGAGGCCGCCGAGGACGCCAAGGCCAAGCTCGAGGCCGCCGGCGCGACGATCACCGTCAAGTAGTTCGCAGTACGTTTCGGATCCCGGCCCCTGGGAGTCTTCGGACTTCCAGGGGCCGGTTTCGTTTTCAGCCCGCACACTCGGGGTGTGGCCGTCTACCTGCTGATCGCCCTGGGCGCTCTGTTGCTGCTCCTGATGGTGGTTCGTGTCCGGCGTCGACGTGCGCCGGAGGCGCCCGCACCCGCACCACGAACGACGGTGCGCACCGATGACGACCGGCGCAGGCAGCTGCTGGCGCGTCTGGCCTGGGATATGCGCGCTCCAGCGGCAAGGGCCGTCCGCACCGTGGCCGCGCTGCGGGACACCGCGGCGTCGTTTCCGGCGCCGTCCGCAATCCCGACGCCCGAGAGGGAACCGGATGAGGTGTCCTGGGCGCCCCTCTAGATCAGTGCGGCAATCCGGGTGGCGGCGGCAGCGGCCGAGCTGTTCACCCGTTCGGGGGAGTCGCCCAGCGCGACAAGCAGATCCGTGGTCATGGAGCCCAGCACAGGGCCAACGGCTTCACCGTTCTCGCCCCAGAACCCGGCCAGCTCCAGCATGACGAACCCGTGCATGACGGTCCAGAATTTGGCGGCGGTCGCGGCGACCTTCGCGGCATCGTCGGGGGAGCCGACGATCCGGCCTGCGGCCATTGAACGTTGCACGCTGCGATAGAGCTGCGTCGCGCTGGCGTGCTGCGGTGTCAGGTGCACGGTGTTGAACATGTTCCGGCTGGGCGCGTTGATGCCGTGCGCGCTGGTGACACCGAACATCAGCCGATACATGTGGGGGTGGTCGATGGCGAACTGGCGGTAGACCATGCCCGTCACCATGAAATCGGCGATGGGATCGTCGGTCTGGGGTACGTCAGCCTGCGCGCCGGAGAACTGACGCAGCCCTTCCTCGGCCACCTCCGCGATGAGCTCGCGCATGCCGCCGAAGTAGGTGTAGACCGCCATGGTGGAGGTGCCGGCGGCCGCGGCGATCTTCCGGGTCTGCAGTGCATCGGGCCCCTGTTCGTTCAGAAGCTGAACGGCCGCTGCGACGAGATCGACCCGGGGGTTACGGGCGACGGCCCGGTCGTTTCCCTGACTGTTACGCGGAATAGATGAGCTCATTGTCTTGCCATGTTCGCACAACGGGAGTACGTTCACCATAACGGCGTAATAACGATGTTATGCCAGCCAGTCAGCCCTGGAGGACACGATGACCGCCACAGTCCAGCCCACCGCCACCGAGAGTGTGTATCTGACCGGAGTCTGGGAACCGGTTCAGCAGGAAGTGACCAGTACCGACCTGTTGGTCGAGGGGACCATTCCGGACTATCTGGACGGGCGCTACCTGCGCAACGGCCCCAATCCCGCCGCCGAGGTGGACCCCGCGACCTATCACCTGTTCAGCGGCGATGCGATGGTGCACGGCCTGTCGCTCCGGGATGGGAAGGCGCAGTGGTATCGCAACCGCTGGGTGCGTACCGCCGCGGTACGCAAGGCCCTCGGTGAGCCGACGATCGCTACCGGCAGCTCGGCCGGCACATCGTTGATCGGGCCCAACACCAATGCGCTCAGTCATGCGGGCCGCACGCTGGCGTTGGTGGAGGGTGGTATCGCCAACTACGAGCTCAACGACGAGCTCGACACGGTGGGGCCCTGTGACTTCCAGGGGACTCTGCACGGTGGCTACACCGCGCACCCGAAGATCGATCCCGACACCGGCGAAATGCATGCAGTGTCATACTCTTTCGCTCGCGGCAACACCGTTCAATACTCGGTTATCGACACCTCGGGACGGGCCCGCCGTACGGTCGACGTCAAGGTCCAGGGTTCCCCGATGATGCACGACTTCACGCTCACCGAGAAGTACGTCGTCTTCTACGACCTGCCGGTCACCCTCGATACCGCGATGATCACCAAGTCGGTACCGATGCCGCCGATTCTGCGTAAGCCCGCCCAGCTGGTCATGCAATCCCTGATCGGCAAGATCAAGATCCCGGGTCCGATCGCAGCCAGGGCAAGTCAACTGTCCGGTAAGTCTCCCTCCATTCCCTACTCGTGGAATCCCAAGTACCCGGCCAGAATTGGTGTGATGCCGCGTGAGGGCGGCAATGCGGACGTGCGCTGGTTCGAGATCGAGCCGTGCTACGTCTTCCACCCGCTCAACGGGTACTCCGAGATACGTGACGGTCAGGAAGTTGTGGTGATCGATTTGGTCCGCTACGACTCCATGTTCTCCGCCGATGTACTCGGCCCCAGTGATGCGCGTGGGCTGCTGGACCGTTGGGTCATCAACCTGACCAAGGGCACCGTCACCATGGAACGCCGAGATGATCGCCACCTCGAGTTCCCCCGCATCAACGAGGAGCTGACCGGAAAGAAGCACCGCTACGGGTACCTGCCCTGCATCGCGGGGGCATTCGAGTCCGACGGCAAGGTAGACGGCAGCCTGGTCAAGTTCGATTACCAGACGGGTACCGACATCCGGACCACCCTTGATTCTCTTGCGTTAGGTGAGATGTCGTTTGTGCCGAATCCGTCGGGAACCGCTGAGGACGACGGTGTGCTCGTCGGGTTTGGTCTGAGCGCCGGGACGTCGCAGGGCAAGTTCGTGGTCCTGGACGCACAGACGCTGGAACTCGCGGCGACGGTGGACCTGCCGCAGCGTGTTCCGGCAGGCTTCCACGGCAACTGGGCTCCCCGCTGAGATCATGAACGGTCCGCTGCCGGAATCGTTGCGTTACACGGACGGGCGGTACGTCTTCGAGCGAAGGCCGGGGCTGGACACGACCAAGGCACCGCTGGCTGAGCGCCGTCGGTTCGCCGGCGCGCTCCATGCGTTGCACCGGCCATGGTTCGCGATCCGAGTACCGCGCGGCGTGGGCGTCCTGACCACCATCGGGCGAAAGTCAGGGAGCCCACGCGTTACCTATGTCAAAGCGATTCGCGACGGGAACAGGGCCTACTTGGCTGCGATTACCGGCCGGCACACCCTGTGGGTCAAGAACATTCAGGTCAACCCGTCGGTGAGTCTGCGGCTCACCGACGGGACGTACACCGGAGCCGCTCGGGTTATAGCGCCCGGCGATCCGGCGTACGAGGCGGCTCACGAGCGATTCTGTGGTGTCGTACACCCCTTCGACTACCTCGAGAATGTGTTTCACCGCAAGGGGTTGCCATCGCGCCGCAAGATTGTCGAATTGCATCGCGCCTGGTTCGAGGGTGGGACGCCACTGGTTGTCGAACTCGACACACGAGCGTGACGGCGCCGGGAAATCGCACCTGAAACCGCGTGACGGCGTCACACTCGTGACATGGAGATCACCTCGGCCATCAGTGCCATCCTCGGGGCATTCGGGCTCTCGGGTGCTGCCGGGCTGAATGCCTGGTTGCCGCTGCTCGCGGTCGGCGCCGCTGACAGGCTCGGGTGGATCGAACTCGGCCCGTCATACGGCTGGCTGTCCTCCACCCCGGCGCTCATCGTCCTCGCGGTGATCTTTGTGCTCGATCTCATAGGCGACAAGATTCCGGCCCTGGACTCGGTCCTGCATGCGGTCGGCACCTTCATCGCGCCGGCGTCGGGGGCCATTTTGTTCACCGCCGAGACAAGCCTTTCCTCACACCTGCCACCCGCGGTGGCCGCGATACTCGGGGCCATCACCGCCGGCAGCGTCCACGCCAGCCGGACAGTCGCACGCCCCTTCGTCACCGGCACCACTGCGGGCGTGGGGAATCCACTGGTCTCGACCGCCGAGGACGGCACCTCGCTGGTCTTGACCATCCTTGCCCTGGCACTGCCGATTCTCGCGTTTGTCGTGGTGCTGGTGCTCATGGTCGCGCTCGGCTGGTTGACCTTCCGGGCGATTCGATGGGCGCGCGGCAAGCGCAGAACCGGCACCGCCAGCCCGTAGGTAGCCCTTGCGATAACGGCTATCGCAGGACGAATGTGGCTGGGGCTCATAGAGTGATGGGGACGAGAGAATGAAGGTGACATGAATCTGGCCGTTCGGCACGTCTTTATCGCTTGCGCCGCACTACTCGTAGCGCGGCTGACCATGCTGGACCACGGTCTGGCGGCGGTGTGGGGAGTAGACCGGGGTGACGATGCCCTCGGCACGATCGAGTGGGCGACCGTCGCGGGTGACGTCGTGGCAGTGGTGACATTGCTTGTGTTCGCCCGGCTGGGCAATCACATTCGCCCGACGACCTTCCTGGCTGCGGGCCTGGTGATCCTTGGGCTGTCGACAGCCGGATCGTTGATACCGGGGTCGGCGACGCTACTCGCCTGGGTGATGCTGGTTTCGGCACTGGGTGCGGGTCTGACCATGGTGGCGTCCATGCTGATCGTCCTGCATTCGACCCCCAGAAAGGGCCGAGGTCTGTCTCTGGGCTTCTGGGTGGCGATGTACCCGGTGGCGATGCTGGCGGGCGAGGTCCTGGACATCAACTCGCCGCAGAACTGGCGCCCGATCACCTACGGAATTCTTGCGGCAACCGTCGTGGTGCTGATCGTGGTGCTCACCCAGCCGCACCGTGAGTTCGTCGGTACCTTCGACACCTTTGACCTCGTCGGCGCCCTGCTGTGGCTGGTCGGGGTGTCCGCGCTGGCCTGGCTGCTGATCGACGAGGCGTCGCCGGTGCGCGCGGTAATCCTCGCGATCATCGCGTTGGCAGCCTTCGGTGCGCTCTTCGCGCAGACCCGCCGCCGCGGCTCGGCGGCCTTGATTGCGGCCGAGGTGCTCACCCGGCCGGTGGTGCTGGCAGCACTGCTGGCGATCACCGTGCTCACGTTCCTGGTGCGGTTCGCCGACTTCGACCACGCGGCGATGTGGTGGTCGCTCGATCGTGAGCAGGCGCCTTCGGATACGCCGGCGTTCGCACTCTTTGCCTCCGGACTGGTCTTGGCACCGGCTGCCGGATATCTCATCGATACGGGCAAGCGCACCCTCGTCGCGGCCCTGGGCGTGGCGCTGCTGGTGGCCGGAGTGGTGGCGATCGTGATCGAACTGCGGTCCGCGACCACCGAGGGAGGATTGGTGCTGGGCCTGCTGCTGTCGGGGGCCGGTATCGCGACGCTGGCCGTCTACCTCTTCCACGCGGTCTTCCACGGGGTCTCGCCGGTGCAACTGACCGTGGTCGGAGGCTTGGCCGTCACGGCATCCGCGCTGGGGGCCGTTCTCGGTGAGTTCGTTCGGCAGCGTGCGGAGATCGATCTGCTGACCGGATACGGCCTCACCCATCCAAGCGTCTTCGCCGATATCGTCGGTCTGATCGTCGTGCTCATCGCCCTGCTGGCCGGGGCGCTGCTCATCGTGGAGCGTCGGCGCCATGGCGTGGCGGACAGGGAGTCCGCGGACACGTAGTCGGCAAGGCCTCGAGGACGGACTCGCGCGTGATCCAGGCGCAGCGCGTACTAAACGCGTAGTGGCTGGTTATCACAGTTAGCCAGTCGACGGACTCGTATGGACACAAACGCGATGCAGCTCCTGGGCATACGCTAAAGTGATCCGAACCACAGCCTGGCCGGGTTGGTGGTGAAGTGTGCGTGTTGCGGAAGGATCGCCTGGTGGGTGCAGAAGTCTCCGTTGAGGGTTTGACCAAGTCCTTTGGTTCACAACGAATCTGGGAGAACGTCACCTTGTCCCTGCCGCCGGGTGAGGTCAGCGTGCTGCTGGGGCCCTCCGGTACCGGTAAGTCGGTCTTCCTGAAGTCGCTGATCGGTCTGCTGCGCCCCGAGCAGGGCGCCATCTACATCGACGGCACCAACATCATGGAGTGCTCCTCCAAGGAGCTCTACGAGATCCGCAAGCTGTTCGGCGTGATGTTCCAGGACGGCGCGCTGTTCGGCTCGATGAACCTGTACGACAACACCGCCTTCCCCTTGCGTGAGCACACCAAGAAGAAGGAATCCGAGATCCGCGACATCGTCATGCAGAAGCTTGACGTGGTGGGTCTTACCGGCCACGAGACCAAGTTCCCCGGCGAGATCTCCGGCGGTATGCGCAAGCGTGCCGGCCTGGCCCGCTCGCTGGTGCTGGACCCGCAGATCATCCTCTGTGACGAGCCGGACTCCGGGCTGGACCCGGTGCGTACCGCCTACCTGAGCCAGCTGCTCATCGACATCAATGCGCAGATCGACGCCACCATCCTGATCGTGACGCACAACATCAACATCGCCCGTACGGTGCCGGACAACATGGGCATGCTGTACCGCCGTCAGCTCGTCATGTTCGGCCCCCGTGAGGTGCTGTTGACCAGCGATGAGCCGGTGATCAAGCAGTTCCTGAACGGCCGCCGTATCGGTCCGATCGGTATGTCCGAGGAGAAGGACGAGGCCACCATGGCCGAGGAGCAGGCGCACCTCGATGCCGGACACCATGACGGTGGTGTCGAGGAGATCGAAGGCGTGCCGCCTCAGATCCAGGCCACGCCGGGTATGCCCGAGCGGGCCGCGGTCGGGCGTCGCCAGGCCCGGGTGCGCGAGATCATGCACCAGCTGCCGCCCAACGCGCAGGCCGCGATCCAGGACAGCTTCGCCGGCACCCACCAGTTTCGTGTGCACGACTTCGGTGACGAGCCCACCGGTGTCACCACCGCCACGCTGGCGCCGCCGCACGCCGAGCCGTCCACCCAGGCCATCGACACGAGCGACGACGACGCTCCCACGGGCCAGATCCCGCCCGTACGCGGGTAGTAGCAACCCGGCGAATGGCCGGGTTGATCGAGTGAGTGCGCCGTTGAGCGGGGGAGACCGCGACGGCCACATCGTGGTGGTGCGAGGCAGGCCGCCCACGTGACACCGACGTCGTTGCCGAGGGCATACCGCATGCAGGTCATCACGGTCATTTGCCTGCGCCCGGTATGCGCTCGGCGTTGCGGAGAAAGAAACGCCGAAAATACTGGCGCTATCTCTTGACGGGCGGCGTGCGACGAGTCACTCTGTTTGGCAGCACGGACGTATGCGAATGCAGTGAGGCCGCCAGCCAGCACTGATCCGCGTAATTGACCGGGCAGTTGAAGGCTGCGCGATAGTACGCTATTGTTAGACGTTGCGCTGGCTGCCTCCTGCCCACCTTCCCTCGCCACGACGGTGTTCATTCGTGTTGTGATCGATCGGGTGTGTGTTCGGTCGTTGCTTGCGCAAAACATCGCAGATGCGCGGCAACACTGGAGGACCGATCTTGGCAGTCTCTCGCCAGACTAAGACCGATAACGCAACTACTAACTCCGTACCTGGGGCGCCCAGCCGACTTTCCTTCGCCAAGCTGCGTGAACCGCTCGCGGTTCCCGGCCTGCTGGATGTGCAGACGGAGTCCTTTGAATGGCTGGTTGGCTCACCCCGCTGGCGTGAGGTTGCGACTGCTCGCGGTGAGGTGAACCCGACCGGCGGCCTTGAGGAGATCCTCACGGAGCTTTCGCCGATCGAGGACTTCTCGGGCTCGATGTCGCTGTCCTTCAGCGACCCGCGCTTCGACGAGGTCAAGGCACCCGTCGACGAGTGCAAAGACAAGGACATGACGTACGCGGCTCCGCTGTTCGTCACGGCCGAGTTCATCAACAACAACACCGGCGAGATCAAGAGCCAGACGGTCTTCATGGGTGACTTCCCGATGATGACCGACATGGGCACCTTCATCATCAACGGCACCGAGCGCGTGGTCGTGTCGCAGCTCGTCCGTTCGCCCGGCGTCTACTTCGACGAGAACATCGACAAGTCGACCGAGAAGACCCTGCACAGCGTCAAGGTCATCCCCGGCCGTGGTGCATGGCTCGAGTTCGATGTCGACAAGCGCGACACCGTGGGTGTGCGCATCGATCGCAAGCGTCGTCAGCCCGTCACCGTGCTGCTGAAGGCACTCGGCTGGACCAATGAGCAGATCGTCGAGCGTTTCGGGTTCTCCGAGATCATGATGGGGACCCTGGAGAAGGACAACATCGCCGGTCCCGACGAGGCCCTGCTGGACATCTACCGCAAGCTGCGTCCGGGCGAGCCGCCGACCAAGGAGTCCGCGCAGGCGCTGCTGGAGAACCTGTTCTTCAAGGAGAAGCGTTACGACCTGGCCCGCGTGGGCCGGTACAAGGTGAACAAGAAGCTGGGTCTTGGCGGTGCCAACCCGGCCCTGGTGACTGCCACCACGCTCACCGAGGAAGACGTCGTCGCCACCATCGAGTACCTGGTGCGTCTGCACGAGGGCCAGACCACGATGACCGCCCCCGGCGGCCTCGAGGTCCCGGTCGAGGTCGACGACATCGACCACTTCGGTAACCGTCGTCTGCGTACCGTCGGCGAGCTGATCCAGAACCAGATCCGGGTCGGCCTGTCGCGTATGGAGCGCGTCGTGCGTGAGCGCATGACCACTCAGGACGTCGAGGCGATCACCCCGCAGACCCTGATCAACATCCGTCCCGTCGTGGCGGCGATCAAGGAGTTCTTCGGAACCAGCCAGCTGTCGCAGTTCATGGACCAGAACAACCCGCTGTCGGGTCTGACCCACAAGCGTCGTCTTTCGGCGCTGGGCCCCGGTGGTCTGACCCGTGACCGCGCCGGCCTTGAGGTCCGCGACGTGCACCCCTCGCACTACGGCCGCATGTGCCCGATCGAGACCCCGGAAGGCCCGAACATCGGCCTGATCGGTTCGCTGTCGGTGTACGCGCGGGTCAACCCGTTCGGCTTCATCGAGACGCCGTACCGCAAGGTGTCCGAGGGTGTCGTCACCGACGAGATCCACTACCTGACCGCCGACGAAGAGGACCGCCACGTCGTGGCACAGGCCAACTCGCCTGTGGATGCCGACGGCCGCTTCACCGAGGACAAGATCCTGGTCCGCCGTAAGGGTGGCGAGGTCGAGTTCGTCTCGGCGACCGAGGTGGACTACATGGACGTCTCGCCGCGCCAAATGGTGTCGGTCGCGACCGCCATGATCCCGTTCCTCGAGCACGACGACGCCAACCGTGCCCTCATGGGTGCCAACATGCAGCGCCAGGCGGTTCCGCTGGTGCGCAGCGAGGCCCCGCTGGTCGGTACCGGTATGGAGCTGCGTGCCGCCATCGACGCCGGCGACGTCGTCGTCGCGGAGAAGGCCGGTGTCATCGAAGAGGTGTCCGCCGACTACGTCACCGTGATGGCCGACGACGGCACCCGTCAGAGCTACCGGTTGCGCAAGTTCGCCCGTTCCAACCACGGCACCTGCGCCAACCAGAAGCCCATCGTGGACGAAGGCCAGCGGGTCGAGGTCGGTCAGGTCATCGCCGACGGTCCTTGCACCGAGAACGGCGAAATGGCCCTCGGTAAGAACCTGCTCGTGGCTGTCATGCCGTGGGAAGGCCACAACTACGAGGACGCCATCATCCTGTCCAACCGTCTGGTGGAAGAGGACGTGCTCACCTCGATTCACATCGAAGAGCACGAAATCGATGCGCGCGACACCAAGCTGGGCGCTGAGGAGATCACCCGGGACATCCCGAACGTCTCCGATGAGGTGCTGGCAGATCTCGACGAGCGCGGCATCGTTCGCATCGGCGCCGAGGTCCGCGACGGCGACATCCTCGTCGGCAAGGTCACCCCGAAGGGTGAAACCGAGCTGACGCCCGAGGAGCGCCTGCTGCGTGCCATCTTCGGTGAGAAGGCCCGCGAGGTTCGCGACACCTCCCTCAAGGTGCCGCACGGTGAGTCCGGAAAGGTCATCGGCATCCGCGTCTTCTCGCGTGATGACGACGACGACCTGCCCGCCGGCGTGAACGAGCTCGTTCGCGTGTACGTCGCGCAGAAGCGCAAGATCTCCGACGGTGACAAGCTGGCCGGACGCCACGGCAACAAGGGCGTCATCGGCAAGATCCTGCCCGTCGAGGACATGCCGTTCCTGCCCGATGGCACCCCGGTGGACATCATCCTGAACACCCACGGTGTGCCGCGTCGTATGAACATCGGCCAGATCCTGGAGACCCACCTGGGGTGGGTGGCCAAGACCGGCTGGAACATCGAGGGCAACCCCGAATGGGCGCAGAACCTCCCCGAGGATCTGCAGTCGGCCCCGGCCGACACCCGCACGGCCACCCCGGTGTTCGACGGCGCCCGCGAGGAGGAGCTGACCGGACTGCTGTCCTCGACGTTGCCCAACCGGGACGGCGAGGTCATGGTGGACGGTGACGGCAAGGCACGGCTGTTCGACGGCCGTAGCGGTGAGCCGTTCCCGTACCCGGTGACCGTCGGCTACATGTACATCCTGAAGCTGCACCACTTGGTCGACGACAAGATTCACGCGCGTTCGACCGGGCCGTACTCGATGATCACCCAGCAGCCGCTCGGTGGTAAGGCGCAGTTCGGTGGTCAGCGATTCGGTGAGATGGAGTGCTGGGCCATGCAGGCCTACGGTGCGGCATACACGCTGCAGGAGCTGTTGACCATCAAGTCCGACGACACCGTCGGTCGCGTGAAGGTCTACGAGGCGATCGTCAAGGGCGAGAACATCCCCGAGCCGGGTATCCCGGAGTCGTTCAAGGTTCTGCTCAAGGAACTCCAGTCGCTGTGCCTGAACGTGGAGGTGCTGTCCAAGGACGGCGCTGCCATCGAAATGCGCGACGGCGACGACGAGGACCTGGAGCGCGCTGCCGCGAACCTGGGAATCAACTTGTCCCGCAACGAATCTGCGTCCATTGAGGACTTCGCCTAACCGATTTCTATCCCGCAAGGGGAAAGGGAGTTTACGTGCTGGACGTCAACTTCTTCGATGAACTCCGTATCGGCCTCGCGTCGGCGGATGACATCCGTAACTGGTCCTTCGGCGAAGTCAAGAAGCCGGAGACCATCAACTACCGCACGCTCAAGCCCGAGAAGGACGGCCTGTTCTGCGAGAAGATCTTCGGACCTACTCGCGACTGGGAGTGCTACTGCGGCAAGTACAAGCGCGTGCGCTTCAAGGGCATCATCTGTGAGCGCTGCGGCGTCGAGGTGACTCGCGCCAAGGTGCGCCGTGAGCGGATGGGCCACATCGAACTGGCCGCCCCGGTCACGCACATCTGGTACTTCAAGGGTGTTCCGTCGCGTCTCGGATACCTGCTCGACCTGGCGCCGAAGGATCTGGAAAAGATCATCTACTTCGCCGCTTACGTCATCACCGCCGTCGACGACGAGCTGCGTCACAACGAGCTCTCGACGCTTGAGGCCGAGATGGAGGTCGAGAAGAAGGCTGTCGCCGATCAGCGCGACGCCGACCTGGAGGCCCGCGCCCAGAAGCTCGAGGCCGACCTGGCCGAGCTCGAGGCCGAGGGTGCCAAGTCCGATGTGCGCCGCAAGGTGCGTGACGGCGGCGAGCGCGAGATGCGCCAGCTGCGCGATCGGTCCCAGCGTGAGCTGGACCGGCTCGACGAGATCTGGACCACCTTCACCAAGCTGGCTCCCAAGCAGCTGATCGTGGACGAGGTGCTCTACCGCGAGCTGGTGGACCGTTACGGCGAGTACTTCACCGGTGCCATGGGTGCCGAGGCCGTGCAGAAGCTCATTCAGACCTTCGATCTCGATGCCGAGGCCGAGAACCTGCGCGAGACCATCCGCAGTGGCAAGGGGCAGAAGAAGCTTCGTGCCCTCAAGCGCCTGAAGGTGGTGGCTGCGTTCCAGAACTCCACCAACAGCCCCGGTGGCATGGTGCTCGACGCGGTACCGGTGATCCCGCCGGAGCTGCGTCCGATGGTTCAGCTCGACGGTGGCCGTTTCGCGACCTCTGACCTGAACGACCTGTACCGCCGCGTGATCAACCGCAACAACCGCCTCAAGCGACTGATCGATCTGGGTGCGCCCGAGATCATCGTCAACAACGAGAAGCGGATGCTGCAGGAGTCCGTGGATGCGCTGTTCGACAATGGCCGTCGTGGACGTCCGGTCACCGGACCGGGTAACCGTCCGCTGAAGTCGCTGTCGGATCTGCTCAAGGGTAAGCAGGGCCGGTTCCGCCAGAACCTGCTCGGTAAGCGCGTTGACTACTCGGGCCGTTCGGTCATCGTGGTCGGCCCGCAGCTCAAGCTGCACCAGTGCGGTCTGCCCAAGCTGATGGCTCTGGAGCTGTTCAAGCCGTTCGTGATGAAGCGTCTGGTCGACCTGAACCACGCGCAGAACATCAAGAGCGCCAAGCGCATGGTGGAGCGTCAGCGCGCTCAGGTGTGGGATGTCCTCGAAGAGGTCATCGCCGAGCACCCGGTGCTGCTGAACCGTGCACCAACGCTGCACCGCCTGGGTATCCAGGCCTTCGAGCCGCAGCTGGTGGAAGGCAAGGCAATTCAGCTGCACCCGCTGGTGTGTGAGGCGTTCAACGCCGACTTCGACGGTGACCAGATGGCCGTGCACCTGCCGCTGTCGGCGGAGGCGCAGGCCGAGGCTCGCATCCTGATGCTGTCCTCGAACAACATCCTGTCGCCCGCGTCGGGCCGCCCGCTGGCCATGCCGCGTCTGGACATGGTGACCGGTCTGTACTTCCTGACCACCGAGGTCCCCGGCGATACCGGTGCGCATGCCCCGGCCGCCAAGGACCAGCCGGAGACCGGTGTTTACAGCTCGCCCGCCGAGGCCATCATGGCCCTGGATCGTGGCGCGCTGAGCGTGCGTGCACCGATCCGGGTGCGGCTGACGCAGCAGCGTCCGCCGGCCGAGGTTGAGGCCGAGCTGTTCGAAAACGGTTGGCAGCCAGGCGATGCCTGGGTCGCCGAGACCACGCTGGGCCGCGTGCTGTTCAACGAACTGCTGCCCCACGGGTACCCGTTCGTGAACAAGCAGATGCACAAGAAGGTGCAGTCGGCGATCATCAACGACCTCGCCGAGCGGTTCCCGATGATCGTGGTTGCGCAGACCGTCGACAAGCTCAAGGACGCCGGTTTCCACTGGGCCACGCGTTCGGGTGTCACGGTCTCGATGGCCGACGTGCTGGTGCCGCCGCAGAAGGCGGAGATCCTGGACCGCTACGAGAAGGAAGCGGAGCGGATCGAAAAGCAGTACCAGCGTGGTGCTTTGAACAACCAGGAGCGTCGCGACGCGCTGGTCAAGATCTGGCAGGAAGCCACCGACGAGGTCGGTAAGGCGCTGGAGGAGCACTACCCGGCCGACAACCCGATCACCTTGCTGCCCAAGTCCGGCGCGACCGGCAACATGACCCAGGTGCGCAACCTGGCGGGCATGAAGGGTCTGGTGACCAACCCGAAGGGTGAGTACATCCCACGGCCGATCAAGTCCTCGTTCCGTGAGGGCCTGACCGTTCTGGAGTACTTCATCAACACGCACGGCGCCCGTAAGGGTCTGGCGGACACCGCGCTTCGCACCGCTGACTCGGGTTACCTGACCCGTCGTCTGGTGGACGTCTCGCAGGACGTCATCGTCCGCGAGCACGACTGCGGTACCGAGCGTGGTATCAACGTGACCATCGCCGAGAAGCAGGACGACGGCACGCTGATCCGAGACGCGCACATCGAAACCTCCGCGTACGCACGGACTCTGGCCGCAGACGCGGTGGATGCCGATGGCAACGTGCTGGTGGAGCGTGGACACGACCTGGGTGACCCGGCGATCGAGAAGCTTCTTGCCGCTGGCGTCACCACGGTCAAGGTGCGGTCGGTGCTCACCTGCACCACCGGTACCGGGGTCTGCGCGATGTGCTACGGCCGCTCGATGGCAACCGGCAAGCTCGTCGACATCGGTGAGGCGGCGGGCATCGTGGCCGCACAGTCCATCGGTGAGCCCGGTACCCAGCTGACCATGCGTACCTTCCACCAGGGTGGCGTCGGTGACGACATCACCGGTGGTCTGCCGCGTGTCACCGAGCTGTTCGAGGCGCGAGTTCCCAAGGGCAAGGCGCCAATTGCCGATGTCACCGGACGGGTTCGCCTGGAAGAGGGCGAGCGCTTCTACAAGATCACCATCATCCCGGATGACGGTGGCGAGGAAGTTGTCTACGACAAGCTCTCCAAGCGTCAGCGCCTGCGCGTCTTCAAGCACGAGGACGGTTCGGAGCGTCCGCTGGCCGATGGCGACCACGTCGAGGTCGGACAGCAGCTCATGGAGGGTGCGGCCGATCCGCACGAGGTGCTCCGTGTCATGGGCCCGCGTCAGGTGCAGGTGCACCTGGTCAACGAGGTCCAGGAGGTGTACCGCAGCCAGGGTGTGTCGATCCACGACAAGCACATCGAGGTCATCGTGCGCCAGATGCTGCGTCGCGTGACGATCATCGACTCGGGCGCAACGGAATTCCTGCCCGGCTCGCTCACCGAGCGTGGCGAGTTCGAGACCGCGAACCGTCGCGTGGTGGCCGAGGGCAACGAGCCCGCGGCCGGCCGTCCGGTGCTGATGGGTATCACCAAGGCATCGCTGGCCACCGACTCGTGGCTGTCGGCGGCGTCCTTCCAGGAGACCACTCGCGTGCTGACCGATGCGGCCATCAATTGCCGCAGCGACAGACTGAATGGTCTGAAGGAGAACGTCATCATCGGTAAGTTGATCCCGGCTGGTACCGGTATCAACCGTTACCGCAACATCTCGGTGCAACCGACCGAAGAGGCGCGGGCCGCCGCGTACACGATCCCGTCGTACGAGGATCAGTACTACAGCCCCGACTTCGGTTCCAACACCGGTGCTGCGGTGCCGCTGGACGACTACGGATACAGCGACTACCGCTAGATCGCAAGCAGGAGAAAGGCCCCCGGGTTACGCCCCGGGGGCCTTTCCCTTTCGCCTCGCGGCGATCCACGTGCGCCGCAAGGCACCCCCGGCCACGGCGACGAGAACCACGGGTGCGATGAGCCATTCGAGGAACGCGTCGATCGCGATGATCGGCCCGGCTGCCGGGCACTGATGGCGGAGCTCCGTTGTAGAAGAAGCCCTGCACCGCGGTGAGTGCCGCCAGGCTTATCCAAAAGAACGCCCAGGACCGACTGACCGCGAGCCCCGGGCCGTTCGAATTGAACGGAAGTACCGCGGCGAATATCGGCAATGCCACGCGTCCAATGAACTGTGGGTTGAGCATGCCAGAAGCCTATGTACGTAAGAGAAGTCGGCTCAGCGCGTAAATACCTAGCCAGGCCACGCAATTCCACCCGAGTTGTGGACGGTGTGTCCGGGTTTCCCGTGCAATAAGTGTCTGCTCACGCAATGATGTTCCGATGACCGTTGCCAATTCCGAATCCGAGACGCCCGACGCCGGTTACTCACGTGGCCTATCCGCACGCACGGTGCAGATGATCGCAATCGGCGGTGCGATCGGCACCGGCCTGTTCTATGGCGCCGGCGGTGCCATAGAGAAGGCCGGTCCGGCGCTCATCCTGGCGTACCTGGTGGCAGGTCTGGCCATCTTCGTGATCATGCGGGCACTCGGTGAACTGCTGGTCTATCGGCCGGTGTCGGGCAGCATCTCCGAGTACGCCGAAGAATTCATGGGGCGTTTCGCCGGATTCGCCAACGGTTGGACGTACTGGGCGGTGTGGGCCACCACCTGTATGGCGGAGATTACCGTCGCCGGGGTCTACATCCAGCGGTGGTGGCCCGGCATTCCGCAGTGGGTCACCGCCCTGGCTGTTCTGCTGATCCTGTTCGCGGCCAACCTGATATCGGTGAAGATCTTCGGCGAGGCCGAGTTCTGGTTCTCGATGATCAAGGTGACGGCGATCGTCGGCATGATCATCATCGGTATCGGTGTGCTGCTTCCCATTGCGGGCCTCGGGCCGGAGTCGGGCCCCACCGTCGCCAATCTGTGGAACGACGGCGGGTTCTTCCCGACCGGATTCAGCCAGGCGCTGCTGAGCTTGCAGATCGTTGTGTTCGCCTATGTCGGTGTTGAGCTCGTGGGTGTGACGGCGGGGGAGGCCGAGAACCCGAAAGTCACCCTGCGCAAGGCGATTAACACCCTGCCGTTCCGCATCGGGCTCTTCTACGTGGGTGCGCTGATCGTCATCCTGTCGATTCAGGGCTGGCGGAACTACCACAAGGGCGAGAGCCCCTTCGTCGCGGTGTTCGAGTACCTGAACATTCCGCAGGCGGCGAACATCGTGAACTTCATCTTGCTGACGGCCGCCCTGTCCTCGTGCAACTCGGGCATCTACTCCACGGGCCGGATGGTGCGCAGCCTGGCGCAACGTGGCGATGCCCCAGTGGGTCTGCAGTCGCTGAGCTCACGGCACGTCCCGATGTTGGCCATCTGCTTTTCCGCGCTGGCCATGGGCATTGGCGTATTCGTGAACTGGCTGTCACCGGACAAGGCGTTCGCCTACATCACGTCGGTATCGACCATCGGCATCATTTTCGTGTGGGGCTCGATCCTGGTGTCCCACTTGATTTACCGGAAGCGGGTCGCGGCCGGCGAGCTGCCTGCTTCGGATTACCGGCTGCCGGGGGCGCCGGTGACGAACATCTTGGCGCTGGCCTTCCTTGCGCTGGTCGTGGTGCTGCTGTTCTTCACGGAGGATGGCCGTACCGCGATCCTGGTGGGCCTGGTGTGGTTCGCGATCGTGGTGCTCGGGTACTTCGTGCACCACGGTGAGCCGGCCCAGCGTGAGAAACAAGACGCCTAAGCGCGGTCGGTATCGAGTCTGACCTCGACGCGCACTGTGTCCCCGGGCCCCTTGCCCAGCTGTTTCTGAATGTCCTTGCGGACCCCGAGTAGGTGCCTGCCGCCATATGGTGCCAGCGATCCCGTGTAGGTCACCGAGGCGTCGAACACGGCGTGCACCGGCACCCTGGCCTTGACTCCGAAGGTGTCGACAGCGGAGAACGGGAACACGACGTAGGCGCCGGGGCCCTCGGGCTGCTCGATCGTCGCCTCGAAGGTGATGGTGCCGGGGTCGCGGTAGTGCACCATGGCGCTTACGAACCGATGAGGTCGTCGATCTGGTTGATCGCCGACGACGCACCTTCGATGACGCCCATGTCCAGTACCTGTTGCAGTGCCTCGGCAGTCTCAAACGTGCTGACGTAGGTCGCCAGGGTGCGGCCGTCCTTTTCGGCGAAGGTGTAGAGGTTCGTCGAGACCGGCATGTTGTCAACCGGATTCAGATCTTCGTCGGAGAAGCCATCCCTGAACGCGAAGCTGTTCGGTTCATCGATGGTCGTGAGCTCCCACCAGCCCGCATACCGTGCGCCATCCGGTCCGGTCATGTAGTAATTTACCCGGCCGCCGGGCGTGAAGTCATGGTCGACGAACGTGGCCGGATAGCTTGGTGGACCCCATACCTTTTCGAGTTGACGCGGGTCGGCATAGATCTGCCAGATCCGGCTGATCGGCGCTTCGAACTCCGCGTCGATGGTGATGGTCAGGGTATCGATATCGTGAGTGACGTTGGTGACGGGCATGATTCAGTCCTTACCTGGTGTCTCGAGCGTCGATGTTGGGTATGCAATGAGTTCGTCGATGCGGGCGATCCTGCCGCGCCAGAACTGCTCAAGCTCGGTGAGCATGGTGCCGACCGAGCGAACCGCTTCCACATCGCCGCTGGCCAGCTGTTCGCGGCCGTTGCGCCTTTTTGTCAGCAGCCCGGACTTCTCCAGCACGGCGACGTGCTTTTGCACTGCGGCGAAACTCATGTCGTAGTTCGCCGCAAGCGTAGAGACCGAGTGCTCGCCGGCCAACACTCGCCGCAGGATGTCGCGTCGGGTGCGGTCGGAGAGTGCATGGAACATGGCGTCAGCCCTGTCCTCATCCGAGTCGGTCACGCTTCCAATCTACAACCAGTTGGTTGTATGTCAAGAGTGTGATGTCGGCGGAGGCGCGACAGGTGTCACGAGAACGGTTGAATTACGTCGTATCGACTGGTGGCCACGGTGTCGATGTTGGTATGGGCTCCAAAGGCTTTGACGCTCTCGAGCATGGCCATCGCGCGTTGGCTCAGCTGCTGTTGATCCGCGGCGCCGTACCAGGCCAGTGGGTCGGTGAGGGCCGCCGCGGGGAACTGCTCGAAGACGATGGCTGAGATCGCGGGTGCGTCGGCGGTGACGGCGCGTACGACCAGGTTCTGTTCATAGCCGATGGTCGACTGCAGCTCGAGTGCGTTGCGGGTATGCACGCCCTGCCACTGTTGACGCCAGGTGTCGAAGGGCATGTCGGCGGGCCTGCGCAGCAATGCGATGTTGGTGAAACCCGTTGAGCGCGATCCCGGTTCGGGCTCGGGGGCTGGCAGCGGCACCGACTCCGTCACCAGATATCCGTGTGTATTGGCCGATGCTGCGGCGAGGATTGCCTCGATCTCGCGTATCGCCGGACCATATGACTGCTGAACCCACACGCTGACGGCGGCGGCGAAGGGCGGGTCCAGGGTTACCAGACGCAGGCTCGCGGCACGCACTGCGGCGTCATGTGCGCATATGGTCAGGCCATGCGGGCCCGTGGCCCGGATCTTGTCCACAACGTTCGTGCGTAGCTGCTCAGACCACTCATCGGTGGCGGCGTCGGGCGGTTGGCGCAGCACGAAGACAACCTTCTCCACGCTTTTCTTTCTAGCGCACGAGAGGCGCACGGAATGGCATGTGAACAGATCTTGTGCGGTTGTCGTAGAAATGTAACACTGGACGCATGGCCGATACGCATGTCGTCACCAATCAGGTCCCCGCCCTGCGCGACTACAACGCCGCGACCAGTCCCGTGCTGATGGAAGCCCTCATTCGCGAAGGTGGTCAGTGGGGTGTCGACGAGGTTGTCGAGGTCGGTGCGCTCAACGGCACCGACCGCATGCAGCGCGCCGGCGAGTTGGCGAACCGGAACCGTCCGGTGCTGCACACCCACGACCGTTGGGGTCATCGCGTCGATGACATCGAGTTCGACCCGGCCTATCACGAGCTCATGCGGGAAGCAGTCGCTCACGGACTACATGGGGCACCGTGGGCAGACGACCGGCCGGGCGCTCACGTCGTGCGTGCCGCGAAGACCGGCGTATGGACTGCCGATCCAGGCCACATGTGTCCCATCTCGATGACCTACGCAGTGATACCGGCTCTGCGTGCCAATCCCGAGCTGGCGGCCATCTACGAGCCGTTGCTGTCCAGTCGTGTCTACGACCCGGTGCTTTCGGTACCCGCCACCAAGGCAGGGCTGACCGCGGGTATGTCCATGACCGAGAAGCAGGGCGGCTCGGATGTGCGCGCAGGCACCACCACGGCCACGCAGAACGCCGACGGCAGCTATACGTTGGTGGGGCACAAGTGGTTCACCTCGGCGCCGATGTGCGATGTGTTCCTGGTGCTCGCCCAGGCGCCCGGCGGCCTCTCATGTTTCTTCCTCCCGCGGATACTGCCGGACGGCACCCGTAACCGGATGCGGTTGCAGCGCTTGAAGGACAAGCTCGGCAACCATTCCAACGCATCTTCGGAGGTCGAGTACGACGACGCCACGGCATGGCTCGTCGGTGAGGAAGGCAAGGGCGTCAAGACCATCATCGAGATGGTGAACATGACGCGGCTGGACTGCACCCTGGGATCGGCCACCAGCATGCGCACCGGTGTGGCGCTGGCCATGCACCATGCTCAGCATCGCAAGGCCTTTGGTGAGTACCTCATCGACCAGCCACTCATGCGCAACGTGCTCGCGGACCTCGCCATCGAAGCGGAGGCCGCCACCATGGTCGCGATGCGGATGGCGGGTGCCACGGACCGCGCCACGCGCGGCGACGAGACCGAGTCCCTGTTACGTCGTATCGGCTTGGCCGCCAGCAAGTATTGGGTGTGTAAGCGGGCGACCCCACATGCCGGTGAGGCGATGGAATGTCTGGGTGGCAATGGGTATGTCGAGGATTCAGGATTGCCGCGTCTTTATCGTGAAGCACCGCTGATGGGAATCTGGGAAGGCTCGGGGAACGTCAGCGCCCTGGACACGTTGCGCGCCATGGCCACCAAGCCCGAGTGCATCGAGGTGCTGTTCAAGGAGCTTGCGCTCGCCCAGGGCCAGGACGAACGGCTGGACCGCCATATCAACGGATTGCATTCGCAGCTCGGTGATCTGGATTCGGTTACCTACCGTGCCCGCAAGGTCGCCGAGGACATCTGCCTCGCGCTGCAGGGGGCGCTGCTGGTCCGTCATGGTCATCCGGCGGTCGCACAGGCATTCCTGGCGACCCGGCTTGCTGGTGACTGGGGTGGTGCGTTCGGCACTCTCCCCACCGGACTGGACCTTTCGCCCATCCTGGAGCGGGCGACCGTCAAGTCGGGTAGCTAGCCGGTGGACACACTCAAGACGATGACCTACGAGGTCGCCGACCGCGTCGCGCGCATTACCTTCAACCGGCCCGAACAGGGCAACGCCATCATCGCCGAGACCCCACTGGAACTGGCGGCACTGGTGGAGCGTGCCGACCTGGATCCGCAGGTTCACGTCATCCTGGTGTCGGGCAGGGGAGACGGATTCTGCGGTGGCTTCGACCTCAGTGCCTATGCTGAGGCGAACGATGAAGGCACGGCGCAGTATTCAGGCACCGCACTAGATGGTGAGGTGCAGCTGCGCAACCACCTGCCGAACATCAACTGGGACCCCATGCTCGACTACCAGATGATGAGCCGGTTCACCCGGGGCTTCTCCTCGCTGTTGTACGCCAACAAGCCGACCGTGGTGAAGGTGCACGGGTATTGCGTGGCCGGTGGTACCGACATCGCCTTGCATGCCGACCAGTTGATCGTCGCTGCCGATGCCAAGATCGGGTACCCGCCCACCCGGGTATGGGGTGTACCGGCCACCGGGCTGTGGGCGCACAAGCTCGGCGATCAGCGGGCGAAACGTCTTATGCTGACCGGAGATTGTCTATCGGGTAAGCAGGCATACGAGTGGGGTTTGGCGGTCGAAGCGCCGGAGCCCGATGATCTGGACGAGCGCACCGAGCGATTGGTGGCGCGGATCGCCGCGATGCCGTTGAACCAGTTGATAATGGTCAAGCTCGCATGCAACTCGGTGCTCATCAACCAGGGCATTGCCAATAGCGCCATGGTGGGCACCGTCTTCGACGGCATATCCCGGCACACCGCGGAGGCCCACGCGTTCACGTTCGATGCCATGACGAACGGTTACCGGCAAGCGGTCCGGCATCGTGATGAGCCCTTCGGTGATTACGGCCGCAGGCCCACCGATCTGTAGCGATGACTAACCCGGTCGAGCATCACCCGATGACCGCGCGTTCGGTCATCCTGAGCCTGCTGCTGGGCGCACACCCCGCGGAGCTGTCTGTGCGCGAAATACGTTCACTGACAACCTTGTTCGGAATCAGTGATACCACTGTAAGGGTGGCGCTGACCCGGATGGTCGCTGCGGGAGATCTTGCGCGAACCGAATCGGGATATCGGCTCGCCGAGCGTCTGCAGGCCCGTCAGCTGCGGCAGGACGAGGCCTGCGATCCACACCGGCGCTCCTGGAACGGAGACTGGACGCAGCTGGTGATCACCAGCGTGGGGCGTGATGCGCGTGACCGCAATGACCTGCGAACCACGTTGCGGCAAACCCGTTTCGGAGAACTGCGCGAGGGAGTGTGGCTGCGTCCGGATAATCTGGACATCGAGCTGCCACCGTCGGTGACCGACCACGTCTGGGTGTTGCAGACCCGGACCGCGACCCCCGAAGCATTGTCCGCTCAGCTGTGGGATCTGCCCGGGTGGTCGCTCTATGCGACGTCCCTGTTGCGGTGGTGGGATCGGGCCGAGGCAATTCCTGCGCGATTTGTGCTGGCTGCGGCGATGGTGCGGCACCTGCTCGCCGACCCGGTGCTGCCGGATGAGTTGTTGCCGACGGACTGGCCGGCCGACGAAATACGTTCCCGTTACCGGGAGTTCAAGGATGAACTGGTGGCACTGCGCGACAATGCTGAGATGGAGGAGGCCTCCCTGTGAGTGAGAATGCTGTTCGCGTAGAGAAGGCAGGACCGGTGACCACGGTCATTCTCAACCGCCCTCACGCTCGTAATGCCGTTGACGGCCCGACCGCCGCGGCGCTGCTCGCGGCGTTCGCCGAGTTCGACGCCGACCAGGAGGCGTCCGTGGCGGTGCTCTGGGGTGATGGCGGAACATTCTGTGCCGGAGCAGATCTCAAGGCTATGGGCACCGACCGTGGAAATGAACTGCACCCGCAGGGCCCCGGTCCGATGGGCCCGTCACGGCTGCGGCTGTCCAAGCCGGTGATCGCTGCGATATCGGGCCATGCCGTCGCCGGTGGTATCGAGCTCGCGTTGTGGTGTGACCTTCGGGTGGTCGAGGAGGACGCCGTCCTGGGGGTGTTCTGCAGGCGCTGGGGCGTGCCGCTCATCGATGGCGGGACGATCAGATTGCCGCGGTTGATCGGGCACTCGCGTGCCATGGACCTCATCCTCACCGGGCGTCCCGTCGCCGCACCAGAGGCGCTGGACATCGGCCTGGCCAATCGCGTGGTACCTCGTGGGCAGGCCCGCGCTGCCGCCGAGGCGTTGGCGGCGGAGATCGCGGCATTCCCCCAGCAATGTGTGCGAGCAGACCGCGATTCGGCGATCGCGCAGTGGGGGATGGCCGAGGACGCGGCATTGGATAACGAGTTCGGCAGCATCGAGCGGGTGGCGGCCGAGGCGCTGGAGGGAGCCGGCCGGTTTGCCGCGGGTGCCGGCCGCCATGGAGCCGGGGTCTGAGCTGTCTGAGCCCGGGGCAGTAGTAGCGCCGACACACTCAGACTTCAGGGAGACCCACGGGATACGGACGTACTGTGGACACCGTGAGTGTGCGGATGGTTCCGGTATCGGCCCTGGTTGTTGCCGCCGTGGTGCTGGCTGGCTGCTCGCCGCGGTCCTCCGGGGGTGACGACGACGGCGGATCTCCCGATGTGCAGGTGACCACGGTTCCCGAGGTGAACAACGGGCCCGGTAAGGGTTTCAAACTCGGCGACTGCGGTGGCATGACCGATGCGGAAGTCACTGCAGCGGTGGGTAATCCAGCACTCAAGCGCGATGTGGACAGCCTGCTTGGCTGCCGGTGGTCCACCGGCCCCGGAACCGGAGATACGTCTTTGTCGCTGTACTGGTATCGGGGCAGCTCGGCACAGAAGGAGGCGTCCGTCGCGCGAAACCTCGGACACACGGTGGAATCGGTGACCACAAAGTCCTATCCCGGTTACCGCGTGAGCAATGTCGGGTTGTGTGAGCTGTCCGCGGGATCCGGGCCCGATTTCCTGCATTGGTCCCTGCAATCGGGAGACGTCAAAAACGACCCGTGCAAGGCCGTCGAGACCCTGATGGACTCACTGCTCAGCAAGGTAGGCAAGCAATGAAACGGATTGTCGGCGCGCTTGCCGCAGCGGCGCTGCTCCTCGTCAGCCCCACCGGGTGTGCGCGCACCGTCGACGGTTCCGCCGTCGCTCCGGGAGAGTCACTGAACTCCAACGAGCGAGGCGAGAACGACAAGCTGGACCCCTACGGATTCGCCAACGGCCAGTGTGGTCCGCTCGATGAGAAGACGATCGTGGAGACCGTCAAGGCTGCCCAGGTCTACCAGAATTTCTTTGGGGCACTGTGCTATTGGGTCGCAGCCGATGATGCGGGAAATCTCATCGACCTCTTGTACGCCTACTACGAGGGCGGTGACGTCGACCGCGATCGCACGTCGGCCGACGGGATGGGACAGAAGACCGCCGACATTACGATCAACGGCCGCAAGGGGTTCACCAGCACTGGCCCCGGCGGGGGCTGCGGGGTGACGGTTCCGGCCGGTACCGGTTCGTTGACCTGGTGGGTTCAGTACCGCAAGGGCGGCGATAGTTGCGCTGCTGCTCGCCAACTGGTCGAACACATCGTGCAGACGGTGTTGTGAGCGGTGGCTAGGAAGCCTTCTGAATGGTGTTGTTGCTTCCGTAGTTGTTGACCTTGGGTTCGCCCGTCTTGTAGGTCAGCTTGTTCCCGTAGCCGGTCACCGTCACTTCGGTTTTCAGCTCGTCGAACGTGACGGTGTTCGAGAAACCCGAGACGGTGACCTTGTCACAGGTGCCGGTGATGGTGAGGGTGTTGTTCGCGCCCGTGATGTTCAGGCGCTTGCCCTCGTCGCACGCGGCGGTCGTGGTTTGGCCGAAGTACCCGATCACCGTCTCATCCCCGATATCGACCTTGGCAGAGTTCGGTGTGGAGGGGCTGGACGAGGCCGAGGTGGACGGCGGAGTCCAGGTGCCGGGCGTCGGATTGCTCGAACCCGGTTTGATGGCACCGCAGCCCGTCAGTCCGAGGGCGACGAGGGCCAGGGCCAGGACCACATGATGGCGGGACATGACATCGATTATCCGGAGTTTTGGATGACGGCAGGGGGTTAGCCGGGAATGCGGTCGATGAAATTCATCATGCCCAGCTCGCGCCCGCGATCGATGACTGCCGGTTCACCGGACTTGTAGAGGACCTTCTGGTTGAAGCCGTAGACAGTGATGTCGTTGACCACGTTGTCGGCGATGATCGTGTTGGAGGACCCCTGCACTGAGATGGCGTAGCAGCTGCCGAGAGCGGTGATGACGTTCTGCGACCCGTTCACAAAGACGGTCGAATCGCTGCAATCGATAGTGGTCACGAGCCCGTACTGGGTGATGTGGGTGTCGCCGTTCTTCACCAGGCGAATGTTGTCTGCGAGGTCCGAACGGCCCGCCGACGAACTCGCCAACGCGGCGATGCCGGCGGTCGCCAGGACGGCGACCAGCGCTCGCTGCCCCACGGAAACTAGAACGTGTGTCATTTCAGCGTCCAGGTCACCCGATGAGAATAAGGCACCGGGCGCCACGACAGACTCGATGGGCTGACAAACACAAAGGTGACGATGGGGGAGATAGGGTCATAGCAGGCCATCTGCTCCACAAGGCCGCACCAAAGAGCACTGCACTAGAACGACTCACCCCCAGAAGGTGGACCACACGTGACGACCGAGCCCGCAACCGCGCACCGCAGGAACTCTGCGCGGGCAACACGGCTCAACCGCGACACGGTCATCAACGCCGCCTTGTCCTTCCTGGATCGGGCCGGCTGGGATGCGCTGACGATCAACGCGTTGGCCGTCGAGCTCGGCACGAAGGGTCCCTCGCTCTATAACCATGTGGACAGCCTTGATGATCTGCGCCACGAGGTGCGTGACCGGGTATTGGCCGAGATCGTGGGCATGCTGCACACCGTGAGCTCGGGGCGCACCAGCGAGGACGCGATCCTGGCGATGGCCGGCGCGTACCGCAGTTACGCACACCACCACCCCGGTAGATATGCCGCACTGACCAGGATGCCGTTCCTGGACGCCGTGAACCGTCCGACCATCGACGCACGCGAGCTGGCCAAGCCCGCGACCGAGGCCATCGGCGTCTACGGGCTCAATGAGGACACCGCCTTCCATGCGGGCGTCGAGCTGTGGGCCGCGATGCACGGCTTCGTCATGTTGGAGATGACGGGCTTCATGGCGGGCATCGAGATGGATCCCGATGTCGCGTTTACGGAGATGGTGCACCGCTTCGCGTCGGGTCTTGCCGAGCGCAAGTAGGCAAGTTGCCCGCGCATCGGTGAGTTGTCGATGACCTGCGCTTTGTCGCTGGTAGGCGAGTTTGTCTCACCGTGATCAGCCCTGGTATGGTAGGGCGCTGTGCCTGGCCGATGGCCACCACTGGGTTACCCAGCGGGGGTCAGATAGGGCGCCAGGTCAATTCGCATGCCCAGAGGGTGAAGGAGTTTTTCTTCGCGGCCGCGGTGCGTGCGACACGCCCGGCCTCGGGATACCGATACGGGCGAAAACCGCAGGACAACAGGGCCTTCATATGGGCTCGCAGTGCTAGAGCCCAGTAGTAGCTAGAGACAGAAAGCCGGTACATGCCAACCATCAACCAGCTGGTCCGTAAGGGTCGCCGGGACAAGATCGCCAAGGTGAAGACCGCGGCCCTTAAGGGCAGCCCGCAGCGCCGTGGCGTGTGCACCCGCGTCTACACCACCACCCCGAAGAAGCCGAACTCGGCGCTGCGGAAGGTGGCCCGTGTGCGGCTGACCAGCGCGGTGGAGGTCACCGCTTACATCCCGGGTGAGGGCCACAACCTGCAGGAGCACTCGATGGTGCTCGTGCGCGGTGGTCGTGTGAAGGACCTCCCCGGTGTGCGCTACAAGATCATCCGCGGCTCGCTGGACACCCAGGGAGTCAAGAACCGCAAGCAGGCTCGCAGCCGCTACGGCGCCAAGAAGGAGAAGAGCTAATGCCGCGTAAGGGACCCGCGCCGTCGCGCCCCCTGGTCAACGACCCGGTTTACAGTTCGCAGCTGGTTACCCAGCTCGTCAACAAGGTGCTGCTCGATGGCAAGAAGTCCATCGCCGAGCGCATCGTTTACGGCGCCCTGGAGCAGGCCCGGGACAAGACCGGCACCGATCCGGTCGTCACCCTCAAGCGCGCCATGGACAACGTGAAGCCCGCCCTCGAGGTGCGCAGCCGTCGCGTCGGTGGTGCCACCTACCAGGTGCCGGTCGAGGTGCGTCCTGATCGCTCCACCACCCTGGCCCTGCGCTGGCTGGTGAGCTTCTCGCGCGCTCGTCGTGAGAAGACCATGGTCGAGCGGCTTGCCAACGAGATCCTGGACGCCAGCAATGGCCTGGGCGCATCGGTGAAGCGCCGCGAGGATGTCCACAAGATGGCCGAGGCCAACCGGGCGTTCGCGCACTACCGCTGGTGATCTGACGGGCCTCACTTCACGGCGAGGCCCGCCCAGTTCGTCCATCCCCAAATTCGAAGCGAAAGAGCGGAAACTTCTGTGGCACAGGAAGTGCTGACCGACCTGAACAAGGTCCGCAACTTCGGCATCATGGCCCACATCGATGCCGGCAAGACCACCACGACCGAACGCATCCTCTTCTACACCGGTATCACGTACAAGATCGGTGAGGTCCACGACGGCGCAGCCACCATGGACTGGATGGAGCAGGAGCAGGAGCGCGGCATCACCATCACGTCGGCCGCGACGACCGCTTACTGGAAAGAAAACCAGCTCAACATCATCGACACCCCTGGGCACGTCGACTTCACCGTTGAGGTGGAGCGCAACCTGCGTGTCCTCGACGGTGCCGTCGCGGTTTTCGATGGCAAAGAGGGCGTGGAGCCGCAGTCCGAGCAGGTGTGGCGTCAGGCCGACCGCTACGACGTTCCGCGTATCTGTTTCGTCAACAAGATGGACAAGCTGGGCGCCGACTTCTACTTCACGGTGAAGACCATCGAGGATCGCCTCGGTGCGCGCGCGCTGCCCATCCAGCTGCCGATCGGTGCCGAGAACGACTTCGAAGGCATCATCGACCTGGTCGAGATGAACGCCAAGGTGTGGCGTGGCGAGACCAAGATGGGCGAGAGCTACGAGACCGTAGAGATCCCCGCCGAGCTCAAGGACAAGGCCGACGAGTACCGCGCAGCGCTGCTCGAGGCCGTTGCCGAGACCGATGAAGAGCTGCTGGAGAAGTACCTGGGCGGCGAAGAGCTGACCATCGACGAGATCAAGGCTGCGATCCGCAAGCTGACCATCACGTCCGAGGCCTACCCGGTGCTGTGCGGTAGCGCGTTCAAGAACAAGGGCGTACAGCCCATGCTCGACGCGGTCATCGATTACCTGCCGTCGCCGCTGGACGTCGGTGCCACCACCGGTCATGTCCCGGGCAAGGAGGAAGAGCTCATCACGCGTGAGCCCAACACCTCCGAGCCGTTCAGTGCGCTGGCGTTCAAGGTGGCCACCCACCCGTTCTTCGGCAAGCTGATCTACATCCGTGTGTACTCGGGCAAGGTCGACTCCGGTGCTCAGGTGGTCAACTCCACCAAGGGCAAGAAGGAGCGTCTGGGCAAGCTGTTCCAGATGCACTCCAACAAGGAGAACCCGGTCGAGTCCGCCGCCGCGGGCCACATCTACGCGGTCATCGGTCTCAAGGACACCACCACCGGTGACACCCTGTGCGATCCGAACAACCAGATCGTGCTGGAGTCGATGACCTTCCCGGATCCGGTTATCCAGGTGGCCATCGAGCCGAAGACCAAGAGCGACCAGGAGAAGCTGGGCACCGCGATCCAGAAGCTGGCCGAAGAGGATCCGACCTTCAAGGTCAAGCTGGACCAGGAGACCGGTCAGACGATCATCGGTGGCATGGGCGAGCTCCACTTGGACATCCTGGTGGACCGCATGCGCCGCGAGTTCAAGGTCGAGGCCAACGTCGGTAAGCCGCAGGTGGCCTACCGCGAGACGATCCGCAAGACGGTCGAGAACGTCGAATTCACCCACAAGAAGCAGACGGGTGGATCGGGCCAGTTCGCGAAGGTGATCATCAGCCTCGAGCCGCTGGTGGATGCCGAGGACGGCGCCACCTACGAGTTCTCGAACAAGGTCACCGGTGGACGCGTTCCGCGCGAGTACATCCCGTCGGTGGATGCCGGTGCGCAGGACGCCATGCAATACGGCATCCTGGCCGGCTACCCGCTGGTGAACATCAAGGTCACCCTGCTCGACGGTGCGTACCACGACGTTGACTCGTCGGAAATGGCGTTCAAGATCGCCGGTTCGCAGGCTCTGAAGAAGGCCGCCCAGTCGGCCCAGCCGGTCATCCTCGAGCCGATCATGGCTGTCGAGGTCACCACCCCCGAGGACTACATGGGTGATGTGATCGGCGACCTGAACTCCCGCCGTGGCCAGATCCAGGCTATGGAGGAGCGCAGCGGTGCTCGTGTCGTCAAGGCACAGGTTCCGCTGTCGGAGATGTTCGGCTACGTCGGCGACCTTCGGTCGAAGACCCAGGGCCGGGCTAACTACTCCATGGTGTTTGACTCGTACGCCGAAGTTCCGGCGAACGTGTCGAAGGAGATCATCGCGAAGGCAACGGGCGAATAGTCCGCCGGAGCACCGCGCCCCTGGCGCAACACTGTAAGTAACAACAACAAGAGTCCAGGAGGACACAAGTGGCGAAGGCGAAGTTCGAGCGGACGAAGCCGCACGTCAACATCGGGACCATCGGTCACGTTGACCACGGCAAGACCACTCTCACTGCAGCTATCACCAAGGTGCTGCATGACAAGTACCCCGATTTGAACGAGGCGTCGGCCTTCGACCAGATCGACAACGCTCCCGAAGAGAAGGCTCGTGGTATCACGATCAACATCTCGCACGTGGAGTACCAGACCGAGAAGCGTCACTACGCACACGTTGACGCCCCCGGTCACGCTGACTACATCAAGAACATGATCACCGGTGCCGCCCAGATGGACGGCGCGATCCTGGTGGTCGCCGCGACGGACGGCCCCATGCCGCAGACTCGCGAGCACGTGCTGCTCGCTCGTCAGGTCGGTGTGCCCTACATCCTGGTCGCGCTGAACAAGTCCGACATGGTGGACGACGAGGAGCTCCTCGAGCTCGTCGAGATGGAAGTTCGTGAGCTGCTGAGCAGCCAGGACTTCGACGGCGACAACGCTCCCGTGGTGCGTGTCTCGGCGCTGAAGGCGCTCGAGGGCGACGCCGAGTGGGGCAAGACCGTTGCCGATCTGATGGACGCGGTTGACGAGTCGATCCCGGACCCGGTTCGCGAGACCGACAAGCCGTTCCTGATGCCCGTCGAGGACGTGTTCACCATCACCGGTCGTGGCACCGTGGTGACCGGTCGTGTCGAGCGTGGCGTGATCAACGTGAACGAGGACGTCGAGATCGTCGGCATCAAGGACACCACCACCAAGACGACCGTCACCGGTGTTGAGATGTTCCGCAAGCTGCTCGATCAGGGCCAGGCTGGCGACAACGTCGGTCTGCTGGTCCGTGGTGTGAAGCGTGAGGACGTCGAGCGTGGCCAGGTTGTGGTCAAGCCCGGCACCACCACCCCGCACACCGAGTTCGAGGGCAGCGTCTACATCCTGTCCAAGGACGAGGGCGGCCGCCACACGCCGTTCTTCAACAACTACCGTCCGCAGTTCTACTTCCGTACCACTGACGTGACCGGTGTTGTGACGCTGCCCGAGGGCACTGAGATGGTTATGCCCGGTGACAACACCGACATCTCCGTCAAGCTGATCCAGCCGGTGGCCATGGACGAGGGTCTGCGTTTCGCCATCCGTGAGGGCGGTCGTACCGTCGGCGCGGGTCGCGTTACCAAGATCCTCAAGTGATCTAAAGACGCCAAGAAAACGGCGCTCACCCTTCGGGGTGGGCGCCGTTTTCGTATTCTGTTCGGCGAGTGGGAATCTGGCGAGGGATTTGGCCTGATTTACCTCGTGAGATTCCCGCTCGGCAGAATTAGTCAGCGGGCGAAGGCGTGCCCGGACGTGTTGTTGTCGTGCATCGTGTACGTCGAGGCGACCTTGGCGCGTTTCTCGATCAGCTCCGAGAAAAGGTTGTTCACCGCACTGGGATTGGGATTGAACGCGTCCAACTGCCTGCGCATCAGGCCGATTCCGGGCAGCCGATCGAAAACCGCGGATGCGTTGGCATTGACCGCGGCCGCCGTGCTGAACAGCCAGCCCGACAGGCGATGGTTGATCCCTTCGAAGGTTGTGCCCTGGAAGAATTCGTCCATGGCCGCCGGTCCCATCAGCATGCTGCCGGGGCCCGCGAGCACTTCAGCGAAGATGCGCCGGACGGGTCCGGTCCGCGCTCCGGATATGCCGGTGGCCAGCGCCTCGATCAGCTCGACGCGCCAACGCGAGGCATCTCCGGAACGGGCCAGCAGGTAATCCAGATTGCGCATGGCGTCGATGCCGGTGCGTGGCAGCAGGTCTTCGGTGACGCCGAACATCAGCGCCCATCGCAGCAGGTAATGCCATACGTCATCGATTTCCCTTAGCGTGCAAGATCTTCCGAGTCGGTAGTCGACAAGGAGCGCGCCGAGCATCGCCTCGATGAATCCGCACATGGACGCGTTGGAGATGGGAGCGCCGTATTCGGCGAAGTTGTCCTCGCCCCAGGCGCTGCGCAGGCCCCGCCGCGCCAGTGCGTGCACCAGACGAACGCGCATCGTCAGCTTGATCTGTTCGGAGCCGGGTGCCAACCCGTCACGGTCGAAGATCATGGAGAAGAACCGATTCGTCTCTGCCAGCCGTTGGGCGCTCTGATAACGGAACCGGCCGGTGGCACCGGTGGCTGCGGACACATCGGAGTTCATGACGGTGTCGAATACCGCGAAGGTCGCCATGACCGCGGTGGTTGCGGTGGTCACCTGGCGCGCCCGCAGCCGGCCCCGTTCCGCCTTGGCCGGATCCCACCATGGCGGCACGCGGTAGGCATCCGCGAACAGTGCGCGCAGCGCCTCGGGAGGATCATCCAGGCTGTCGACGCCATGCTCGACGGCCTGTTCGAACAGTGCCCGGGCCTGAGCGGACCCGAGCTCGTGAAACAGCTCGGCGACAGCGTCCATCGGCTCGTCGCCCTGCCACATGTGATCGTCGAACAGGCGGGTCGCCGGGGTGGGGGTCACCTCGTCCTCGACGTCGAACCAGGGATCGAACAAATAGTGTCGGCAGTGGCGCCAGATCCACCCGAATTCGTTCTTGCCCTCGGGAATTGGGCGTAGATCCATGCCCGGCCGGAAGTAGTAGTCGAACGGGTGCGGATCGCCAGACAGTGGTTTGTCGACCACGGTGAGTTCGGGCATCCGGGCACCTCCTGGTTGTTGACGTCGACGTCATTGACAACGTGCATTGTCAATATTAGGCCGCGCGGGGAGAGCTCACAAGAGCGGACATCGCGGCTAGCTGGCGAAGGCGTGCCCGGAGGTGTTGGTGTCGTGCATCGTGTAGGTGGAGCTGACCTTGTGGAGCTTCTCGAGTACGTCGAAGACCGGGTTGACGAGAAGGCTGGGGTTCGGTATCAGCCTTCCGTACGTGACACGGCGGACCCAGTTGATTCCTGGTACCCGATCGCGGATGGCGGCGGTATGTCCGCCGGCTGTCGCGACGGCTTTGACGATCGTGCCCGGGAGTCGATGGGGTATCCGTTCGAACTGGGTGTCGCGTAGGAATTCGTCCATCGCTTGCGATCCCATGAGAACCGAACCGGGACCGCCGATGACGGTCGAATACAGCAGGTCGCCTATTCGGTTCTGGAACCCGCCGGTAGTCAGCGAGGACAGGACTTCCACAAGTTCCACTCGCCATTTCGATGCTTCGCCGGATCGTGCCAGCAGGTAGTCGAGGTTGTGCATCGCCTCGATGCCAGACTTGGGGCACAACGTCTCTGTCACGCCGAATAACAACGCCCATCGAGACATGTAGTGCCACACATCATCGATCTCCTTGAGTGTGCACGGTCGGCCGAATCGTTGGTCGAGCACCAATCCACCCAGCGCCCCGGCCTCGATGAATCCGCACATTGACGAGTTGGGAATCGGCGCACCAAATCTCGCATAGTTATCTGGACCCCATGCGGATCGAAGGCCCTTGCGGGCCAACGAATGTACAAGCCGCACGCGTAGGGTCAGCTTCATCTGTGGTGACCCGGGCCGCATGGCATCCCGATCGAACAGGGTGGCGAAGAACCTGCCGGTCTCGATCTGTCGTTGCGGACCCTGGTCGCGGAATCTTCCGGTGGCGCCTGTCGATGTCGAAACATCGGAGTTCATGACGGTGTCGAATACACCGAATGTGGCCATGATGAGGAAGGTGGGGACGGTGGTCCGATACAGCCGTTGTCGTCCACGTTCCGCCTTGTCGGGGTCCCACCATTCGGGCACTCGGTATGCGTCCTCCAGAAGGGCGCGCAGTTCGTCCGGCGGGTCGTCCAGGGAATCAATGCCATCGGTGATGGCCTGCTCGAACAGGGGGCGTGCGCGTGCCGAGCCCATCCGTTCGAACATGGCCACCACGGCATCCATCAGCTCGTCGCCTTGCCACATGTGATCGTCGAACAGGCGGGTCAGTGGCGTGGGGGTGACGTCGTCTTCGACGTCGAACCAGTTGTCGAACAGCACGTGTCGGCAGTGACGCCAGATCCAGCCGAACTCGTTCTTGCCCTCGGGAATTGGGCGTAGATCCATGCCCGGCCGGTGGTAGTAGTCGTACGGATGGGGATCGCGGGCCGACGGGCTGTCGACGGCGGTGAGCTTGGGCATGGTGAATGCCTCCTATCCAGCAATGTCGGCATCGTTGACAACATGTATTGCCAATATTAGGGGCTGGCTGGATCCCGCACAAGATGCCGCGCAGGTGGAGGATGATGAGCGCCATGAACGTGGTCGGACGCTTTCTGAAAATCCTGGCCTTCTCGTTGATCTGCGGGATCGTCGGGCCGATATTCATCGTGATGTATTACGTGATCGACCAACCCGCGACGAGTTGGATGCTGTACAGCGGCGTCGGTATCACCATTGGGATCGTGGTGTTGGCGTTCGTGCTGACGCTGGTCTTCACTCGAGCCGATGAGGCGCGTAAGCTATTGGAGGCCAACGGAATTCTCGCGCTTGCCGACGTAATTGCGGCCAATGAGACCGGCATGAGGGTCAACGATCAGCCGGTCATCAAGCTGACGCTTCAGGTGCACGGGGACGGGATCACCCCGTTCCGCGCCGAGACGAGGACCCGGGTGTCGGTGCTGCAGGTACCTGCCCTCTCGCGCGGCAAGCTCGTTGTGCTCGTCGCGCCCGGCACCGAGCAGTTTCAGATCGATTGGCAGCGCACCGCGTTACTCAGCGGTCAGGTACCGGCCAAGTTCACCAGCTCGTCGCAGGGCCGCGAGTATGACCTGACCGGCCAGGCCGGCCCACTCTTCGAGATCATGAAGGTTCTCAAGGCCAACGGCATTGGCACCGATGGAGTGGTGGACATCCGTTCTAATCCGGTTGTCCGCCAACAGATTGACGCCATTCTGCGCAAGACGGAGGGAGCTGAGCGGGCCTCGTCGGCCGACCCTGGCCCCGGTGGCTCCGTATCCGACCGGCTTGCCGAGCTCGATCGGTTGAAGCTGGCATCACTGGTGTCCGAAGCGGAATACAACACCAAACGTGCGGAGATCCTCGGCGATCTCTAGGCCGATGGCGCGGCCCAGGGGATGATGGCGCGCACCTCGATCGCCTTGCGGTGGTTCACGCTTCCTGATGACAGTGTTCATTTGTCCGCTGAGCGGTCCTGAATCTGGAACACGTTCTAGTGCTGCTGCTAGCCTGGCTTCAAGTGCAAAGGAGCAGACATGGCGGATCAGCCCTTGGCTGGAAAAGTGGCCTTCGTAACCGGAGCGGCTCGTGGGCAGGGACGGCAGCACGCCGTCCGGCTGGCCCAGGCGGGCGCGGACATCGTTGCGATCGACGTGTGTGCCCCCGTGTCGGAGTATGCGGGGTACGAGGCTGCGACACCGGAAGACCTCAAGGAAACGGTGCGGCTCGTGGAGGCTGCCGGGCGCAAGATCATCGCCGAGCAGGCCGATGTCCGCAACGGCGCGGCACTGCAGAGTGTGGTCGAGGAGGCCGTTGCCCAGTTCGGGCACATTGACATCCTCATCGCCAATGCTGGAGTGCTCAGCTGGGGCAGGTTGTGGGAGATGCCCGACCAGCAGTGGGAAGACGTCATCGACACCAACCTCACCGGCACCTGGAAGACCGTGAAAGCCGTTGTGCCGACGATGATCAAGGCCGGCAACGGCGGTTCGATCGTGATCGTCAGCTCGGTGTCCGGGCTCAAGGGCACTCCGGGTAACGGCGCCTATGTCGCCTCGAAGTTCGGCCTGACCGGACTCACCAAGTCGTTGACGATCGAACTGGCCGAGTACGGTATCCGGGTCAACTCGATCCATCCGTACGGGGTGACCACGCCGATGATCACCGGCGATGCCATGATGAAGTTACTGGCCGAACATCCCAATTATCTGCCGAGTATTGCGCCGATGCCGTTGTCGCCCACCAAGATGCTCGAGCCCGATGAGATCTCCGATGTGGTGGTGTGGCTGGCGGGCGACGCCTCCGGCACGTTGGCCGGTGCTCAGGTGCCCGTCGACAAGGGGCACCTGACCTACTGAGACAGCTCTAGCCTGGCATCACCACGACGGGAACCGGGCTGTGCCTGACGATCTTGGTTGCGCGGGACCCCAGGAAGACGCGGGCAACCGTGCTGTGGGGGCGGCTGCCGAGCACCAATAGCTCGCCGTCGAGCCACTCGGCGTTGTCCAAGGCGTCGTCCCAGCTGTCGCCGGTGACGACCTTGAGCTCGACCTCGGATTCGATCACTCCGTCCTGACGCAGTCCGGCCAGCGCCTCTTCGGACTGGGCGACCCAGCTGGCGAGCACCGCGTCCTCGGCCTCGGGGCCCACCCCGGCCGTCAGCATGGTGCGGCCGCGTACGGCGAAGGTGACCACGCGCAACGGCGCGTGCAGACGTTGTGTCAGCCGAACCGCTTGGTGTACAACGTCAACCGCATCCTCTGTGCCCGGGTATCCGCAGGTGACCCGGCTGACCGTGCCAGCCTTCGAACCGCGGTAACCGCGGGGGCTGATGGCCAGGGGGACGGGGGAGGAGTGCAACAGCCGGTCCCCGGTCGAGCCCAGTACGACTTGCCCGAGGCTTCCTTCCGAGGCGGAGCCCACGACGAGTACATCCGCGTCAGAGGCCTCCACCGCTTCCAGCAGCCCGCCGGACACCGAGCGATGAGCCACGTTGTGGAATGTGACATCGATTCCGGCGCTGATCTTTTCAAGATACGCAGCGGCCTCGGACTTCGAATCGTCGGAGAGTTTCTGAGCCCATTGCGCGTACTCGGCGTCGATCTTGGCTTTCGACAGTGTGGTCCACGGCTTCGGTACCACGGTGGTGACTGTCAGGGAGGTCTCCAGAACGCGGGCAGATTCGACAGCCAGGTGCAGGGCGCCCTTGCCGCCCTTGCCCGAGAGATATCCGACGACGACGGTCATACCGGTTCCTTCTCGGGCAGTTCGGCTGGGTCGTTGGGTGCGTCGTTCAGCGCGCTGTGGTGCCGTCCCCACACCAGGTAGAACACCAGCACCACGGCAACCCATGACCCGAACGCGATCCAGGTGACCCAGGGCAGGCTGAACAGGATGTAACCGCAGGCGATCACGGCGAGAACCGGAGTGACCGGGTAGCCGGGAACACGGAAGGCGCGCGGCAGCTCGGGTTCTCGGATCCGCAGGATGATGACACCGATCGACACCACGATGAAGGCGGTGAGGGTGCCGATCGACACCATGTTCGCGAGGCTGTTCAGCGGTACGAAGGCGGCCATGAGGCCCACGACGATCGCGACGATGATCGTGTTGTTCACCGGTGTCAACGTGCGGGGATTGACCTGTGCGAAGACCGAGGGCAGCAGGCCGTCGCGGCCGATGGCGAACAGGATGCGGGTCTGGCCGTACATCGAGACCAGGGTGATCGAGAAGATCGAAATGACCGCGCCGACCGCGAGGAAGGTACTGGCAGAGGTACTTCCGGTGACCTTGTCCAGAATCAGGGCCAGGCCGGCGGACTGTCCCTCGAACTCCCGCCACGGCTGTGCGCCGAGTGCGGCGAGGGCGACCACGAGGTAGAAGGCGGTGACGATGAGGAGTGCGGCGATGAGCGCGCGCGGCATCGTGCGTTGCGGGTCCTTCACTTCCTCGCCGGCGGTGGACACCGTGTCCAACCCGACATAGGTGAAGAAGATCGTTCCGGCTGCGGCGCCGATACCGCTGACGCCGAACGGCGCGAAGTCGGAGAAGTTACCCGCCTGAAACGCGGTGAACGCGATGATCGCGAAGACCGTCAGAACGGCGAGTTTGAGCAGCACCATGACCGTGTTCACGAGTGCGGACTCACTGGTTCCACGGATGAGCAGGATCGCGCACATGACAATCAGGACCACGGCCGGCAGGTTGAGCCAGGCATGCGGCACTCCCGGATCGACGTTGTCCCAGGGGGCGGCGCTGATCGCGTGCGGCAGATGCGATCCGAAGACATTGACCAGAAGCTTGTCGAGGTACTGGCTCCAGCCCACCGCGACCGCGGCCGCTGATACGCCGTACTCCAGCAGCAGACAGGCGGCCACCACCATCGCTGCCAGCTCGCCCAACGTGGTGTACGCGTAGGAGAACGAGGAACCCGATACCGGTACCGCGGAGGCCAACTCGGCATAGCAGAGCGCTGCCAGTCCTGCGGCGAGACCAGCGACCAGGAACGAGGCCATCACCGCGGGGCCTGCCTTGGGCACGGATTCGGCCAAGATGAAGAAGATTCCGGTGCCCACCGTGGCGCCGACGCCGATCATGGTGAGTTGGAATGTCCCCATCGATTGCCTCAGATGCCCGCCGGCGCCGTGGGCAGTGGGAGCCCCCGACGTGGGACGGCGCCGCAGCAGCTGCTGGGCAAGGCTGGGTGACGAGGGTGCCATTGTGCCTCCTGGGGCCGGGCGAAACCTACCGGCTTTTGGCCAGCGCATCAGCGAACTGGTCTATTGCCCAATCGATTTCGTCCTCGGTGATGACAAGGGGTGGTGCAAACCGGAGAGTCGCGCCATGCGTGTCCTTCACTAAGACGCCACACTCTGCCATGCGCAGACTGATTTGTCTTCCGGTTGCCAGATTCGGATCGATGTCGACCCCGGCCCACAGCCCCAGTGAACGCACCTCGGTGACGCCGTGGCCGATCAGAGCATCCAGGCGTCGTCGCAGATGCCCACCGTGAACCGCCGCCCGCCGCTGGAACTCACCACGCTCGAGGATTGCCACGACTGTCGATCCGATGGCTGCGGCCAACGGATTTCCACCGAAGGTGGAGCCGTGTTCGCCTGGATGCAGCACGCCAAGCACGTCGACGTCGGCGACCACGGCGGAGACAGGGACCACGCCACCGCCCAGCGCCTTACCCAGTAGGTAGACGTCCGGGACCACGTTCCAGTGGTCACACGCGAACATCTTGCCGGTGCGCGCGAGCCCGGCCTGGATCTCGTCGGCGATGAACAGCACATTGTTCTCGGTGCACATTGCGCGGACCGCGGGCAGGTAGTCGTCGGGCGGAATGATGATGCCGGCCTCGCCCTGAACCGGTTCGAGCAGGACGGCGACGGTGTTGTCGTCGATCGCCCGTGCCAGCGCAGCGATGTCGCCGAACGGCACCATGCGGAAGCCGGGTGTGAACGGGCCAAATCCGCCGCGCGCCGTCTCGTCGGAGGAGAAACTTACGATGCTGATGGTCCGGCCGTGGAAGTTGTTGTGAGCCACCACGATGTTGGCCTGTCCGGCGGGCACTCCCTTGACGTCGGTGCCCCATTTACGGGCGACCTTGATGCCACTTTCCACCGCCTCGGCCCCGGTGTTCATCGGCAGCACCATGCCCTTGCCGCAGAGGCGGGCGAGGTCGCGACAGAACCTGCCGAGACGATCCGAATGAAATGCCCGGCTTACCAGGGTCACCGTGTCGAGCTGAGCGTGGGCGGCCGCGAGAATCTCGGGGTTGCCGTGGCCGAAGTTCACCGCCGAGTAGGCGGCCAGACAATCCAGATAGCGCTTGCCGTCCACGTCTTCGATCCACGCGCCCTCGGCGCGGTGGGCGACGACCGGTAGCGGCGCATAGTTGTGTGCGCCGTACTGCTCGGCCAACTCGATGTATTCGGCGCTCTTGTATGAGTCGGGTGACATGCCGGGGGCCTCCGTGACGGTCACGAGTGCAGCTCCAGCGTGCAGCATTTCACCGAACCGCCACCCTTGAGAAGCTCGGAGAGATCGATACCGATCGGTTCGAATCCGGCGGTGCGGAGTTGTTCGGCGAATCCGGTCGCGGTGGCGGGCAGCATGACGTGGCGACCGTCGGACACCGCGTTCATCCCGAGCACGTAGGCGTCGGTCGAGCTGGCGATGATCGCGTTGGGGTACATGAACCGCAGCCGGGCTTGCGAGGCCTCACTGAACGCCTGCGGGTAGTACGCCACGGTCTGCGGATCCAGTACGGCCAGCGCGGTATCCAGGTGATAGAACCGCGGATCGACGAGCTCCAGTGTTACCACGGGAATGTCGAGCATTCGCGCCACTTCCACATGAGACCGGACGTCGGTGCGGAAACCCGTGCCGGCCAACATGACGTCGCCCGCCAGCAGGAAGTCGCCCTGGCCCTCATTGGTGTACCGGGTATGCATGGCGCGCAGTCCGTGCACACGCATCCATTCGGCATGTGCGGCGGATTCGCCGGCGCGTTCGCGGTGGGTGAACCGTGCGACAACGGCGTTGCCCCGCAGCACGACTCCGCCGTTGGCCGCGTAGACCATGTCCGGTAGGCCCGCTACGGGAGGCAGGATGTCCACCGTGTGGCCCAGGCGTTCGTAGGTGGCGCGCAACGTATCCCACTGGGCGGTGGCCAACGTCGGATCGACCGGGTTGGATATGTCCATCCAGGGATTGATCGCGTATTCGACGGTGTAGTACGTCGGCGGCACCATCACGTAGTGACGCGTCGTCGGTGTTCTGTCTGGCTGTTGGATGGGGGAGCCGGCCGGGTGTCCACCCTCGTGCACAACGGTCATGCGCTGAGCGTAGGAGAGGCAATTTCCGCAATCAATCTCTATACGTTGTCTGAGTCACCGCGATTCATTGCGTCCAAGCTGTGAATTTGGCATTCTATTGCAGAACTGAGCAAGGTTGCCGGAGGAGGAACGTGAATGGCCGAGCTCGATGCCACCGATGAGCGGATTGTGACGCTGTTGATGCGCAATGCTCGGGCGACGTTCGCCGAGATCGGTGAGGAGGTCAACCTGTCGGCCCCCGCGGTCAAGCGTCGTGTCGACCGGCTGGTTGCGACGGGGGTGATCAAGGGGTTCACCACCGTGGTGGATCGCGCTGCCGTGGGCTGGAACACCGAGGCCTACGTCCAGGTGTACTGCCAGGGCACCATCACGCCGGAAGCCTTGCGGCGGGCATGGATCGACATTCCCGAGGTCGTCAGTGCCGCGACGGTGACCGGAACCTCCGATGCGATGTTGCGGGTGCTGGCACGCGATATCCAGCACCTCGAGCGTGCGCTGGAACGCATCCGTGCCAGTGGGGACATCGACCGCACCGAGAGCATCGTGGTGCTTTCCAACCTGGTGGACCGGGCGCAGGTCCAGGGGTAAGAGGCAGGGGCGATAGGCCTGACATTGCCCGTGTCCAGTCGTGTAAGAAGAAACCCATGAGCGATGCGGATCGAGGGGTACTGATCATCGGCGGCGGGCTGGGGGCGGTACGAACCGCCGAACAGTTACGCCGCGCCGAGTTCTCCGGGCCGATCACCATCGTGAGCAGCGAGGCGCACTTGCCCTACGACCGTCCGCCGCTGTCCAAGGACGTCTTGCGGGACGCGGAGAAGACAATCGATGCGGTAGTGCTCAAGCCGCGAGAGTTTTACGACGAGAAGCAGATTGAGCTGCGACTCGGTGCCAAGGTGGTCGCGCTGGACCCTGCTGCCCGGACGGCCACGCTGGATGACGGCAGCACCCTGGAGTACGGAGAGGCCGTCATCGCGACCGGCCTCGTTCCCCGGCGTATCGCTGCCTTCCCCGAGCTGGACGGCATCCACGTCCTGCGCACCGCCGATGACAGCTTCGCGCTGCGAGGCGACGCCGAGAAGGCGCGGCGAGCGGTGGTGGTCGGGGCTGGATTCATCGGGTGTGAGGTCGCGTCCACATTGCGTGCCAACGGAGTTGATGTGGTTCTCGTCGAACCGCAACCGGCTCCGCTGCTGGCGGCGATCGGACAGCAGCTCGGCGACCTGGTTGCCCGGCTGCATCGCAATGAGGGCGTAGACGTTCGGGTGGGAGTAGGCGTAGACGCGGTCGAGGGAGACGGGCGGGTTCAGTCCGTCACCTTGTCCGACGGCACGCGCCTGGACTCCGATCTCGTCGTGCTGGGTATCGGGAGCCGGCCCGCCACGGACTGGTTGGACGGGTCGGGCGTCGAGGTGAACAACGGCGTGGTGTGCGATGCGGTGGGCCGTACCGGCACCCCGCATGTCTGGGCGTTGGGCGATGTGGCCGCGTGGGCGGATGCTGACGGCCGCCCCAGCCGGGTGGAGCATTGGAGCAATGTCGCCGATCAAGTCCGCGCGCTCGTACCCGCCTTACTCGGTCAAGAGCCGGCGGCGAATGCGGCTGCCGTGCCGTACTTTTGGAGCGATCAGTACGACGTGAAGATCCAGTCGCTCGGACATCTCGGCGACGCGGATACCGTGCATCTCATTTCCGATGACGGCCGGAAATTCCTGGCATATCTGGAGCGCGACGGTGTGCTCACCGGCGTCGTCGGCTGCGGGATGGCCGGCCCGGTGATGAAGATGCGGGCCAAGATCGCCGCGGGAACGCCCATCGCCGACGTGCTGGAGTAGCGCCTGTTCCTTCCGCCCGCGAGCTCAGTCCAGCCCGCGCAGACCCACCTCTGCGGCATCGAGGCCCTTGCCGAGCAGTGTGGTGAGCGTGGCGGACTCGTCGGCGAGCCATTGTTCGTAAGCGGCGAGTGCCACTCCGAGCAGGGTCCAGGCAACGGTCTGCGGTAAGAGGGTGCCGGGATCGGTGCCGGTGCGTGCGGCCACGAACTGCGCGATGACGTCGCGCCAGCCGGTGTACATCAGCATCGAGTATGCCTGTAACGCAGGGACTTCCAAGATCAGCCGCATCCGCATGCGGTGGCGCGGGGTCTCATCGGCCGGAAAGTCGTTGAATGTCAGCAATGCCTGGCGCAGGGCCGTGCTGATATCCACCGTGTCCGGTGTCTTCTCCAGCAGTGCGCGCATCACCTCAAGATGGGAGTCGAAGTCTCCCCACACGATTGCGTTCTTGGAGCTGTAGTAACGAAACACCGTACGCCGGGCGATACCGGCCGCTGCGGCGATGTCGTCGACGCTCACGTCGTCGAAGTTGCGCTGCGCGAACAGTGCCATGGCAACTGCGGTGATCTCATCCCGGGTTGTCGAAGGGCGCCGTCCCACGCGCGCCGGCTGCGCACTCATGCCGAGAACTGTGCCATTTCCAGCCACCCTCTTCCCTTTCTGCACTCGATGCCATTATTATCGTGATCGTTGCCACAGTCCAGACTCACAAGGGAGTGAACAGATGGCCGAGCCCACCACTGTCGCCGGACAGACCACCGACACCGAGTTGGTGCAGGAATCGCTGGTCGAAGAGGTGTCGATCGACGGGATGTGCGGCGTCTACTGAGACGCCCCACCTCGATGAGCGCCATGATTGACGAGGCGCCCTCCGGTTTCGATTGGACCCGGCCCTGGCAGTTGCACCCCCAGGTGTCGTTGCGCCCCGAGCCGTTTGGGGCGCTGCTCTACCACTTCGGCACCCGCAAGCTGTCCTTCCTGAAGAACCGCACGCTGCTGCAGATCGTGCAATCGCTTCCCGACCACACCAGCGCTGAGAATGCTTGGCGCGCCGCCGGTGTCGAAGACGGCCAGGCCGCTGCATACCAGCGGGCACTGGCCGTGCTGGCGGATTCGACGATGATCGTGACCCGAGAGGACGCTTGATGAGCGCTCCCGCTGTACCCCGCCTGGTGGATCAGTTCGAACAGGGACTGGATGCTCCCATCTGCCTCACCTGGGAACTGACCTACGCCTGCAACCTGTCCTGTGTGCACTGCCTGTCATCGTCGGGCAAGCGTGATCCGCGCGAGCTGTCCACCGCGCAGTGCAAGGGCATCATCGACGAGCTCGAACGCATGCAGGTGTTCTACGTGAACATTGGTGGCGGGGAACCCACTGTGCGCTCAGACTTTTGGGAGCTCGTCGACTATGCGACCGAGCACCATGTGGGGGTCAAGTTCTCGACCAACGGTGTGCGCATCACCGAGGAGGTGGCGGCGCGGCTGGCCGCGAGCGATTACGTCGATGTGCAGATCTCGCTGGACGGCGCGACCGCAGAGGTGAACGACGCCGTGCGCGGCGCGGGATCGTTCGCCATGGCGGTACGCGCGCTGGAGAATCTGGCTGCCGCCGGCTTCAAGGACGCCAAGATCTCGGTGGTGGTCACTCGTCACAACGTGGACCAGCTCGACGAGTTCGCGGATCTGGCGGCAAAATACGGTGCAACGCTGCGGATTACACGGTTGCGGCCTTCCGGGCGCGGTGCCGATGTGTGGGACGAACTGCACCCCACCCCTGCGCAGCAGCGTCAGCTGTACGACTGGCTGGTGCTCAATGGTGAGCGGGTGCTCACGGGTGATTCCTTCTTCCACCTGTCGGCGTACGGCGATGGCTCCGGTGGTTTGCCAGGCCTGAACATGTGCGGTGCTGGCCGGGTGGTGTGCCTGATCGATCCGGTCGGTGATGTCTACGCGTGCCCATTTGCCATCCACGATCGGTTCATGGCCGGAAATGTGGTGTCTGATGGTGGATTTGATGAGGTGTGGAAGCACTCACAGTTGTTCAACGAGTTGCGCGAGCCACAGTCCGCGGGCGCGTGCGGCAGCTGTGGGCATTATGACAGCTGCCGGGGCGGCTGCATGGCGGCGAAGTTCTTTACCGGCTTGCCGATGGATGGACCCGACCCGGAATGCGTACAGGGCTACGGCGAGGCGGCCCTGGCCGCAGATCGCGTCGTGCCCAAACCCAGTGGGGACCATTCGCATTCGAAGGGTAAACGCAGCCCGGCCTCGGGCCCAGTTGCGCTGACCCTGACTCGCCGGCCCCCATCGCGCGCGTGCGACGAGAACCCCCTTTCCAACGTACGAGCAGGACGGTAGATGGCGCGCAACACATGGTTCGAAACGGTCGCGATTGCCCAGCAGCGGGCCAAGAAGCGGCTGCCGAAGTCCGTCTACAGCTCGCTGATCTCGGCCAGTGAGAAGGGGCTGACGGTCAGCGACAACGTCGAGGCGTTCGGGGAGCTTGGATTCGAGCCCCACGTCGTCGGCATTCAGCCGGACCGTGAACTGTCGACAACAGTGTTGGGGCAAGAGATTTCACTGCCGGTGATGATTTCGCCAACCGGCGTTCAGGCGGTGGATCCCGATGGTGAGGTGGCTGTGGCGCGGGCGGCCGCCGCGCGTGGAACCGCCATGGGGCTGTCGTCCTTTGCGAGCAAGCCCATCGAGGACGTGGTGGCTGCCAATCCGAAGACGCACTTTCAGATCTACTGGCTGGGCGGACGCGACGATGTGGCTCGGCGCATCCAGCGCGCGAAAGATGCTGGAGCGGTGGGGCTTATCGCCACCCTGGACTGGAGCTTCTCGCACGGTCGCGACTGGGGGAGCCCGTCCATACCCGAGAAGATGAACCTGCGGTCGATGATCCGGCTGGCGCCGGAAGTGGTGACCAAGCCCGGCTGGCTGTGGTCGTTCGGCAAGGGCATGAACATCCCGGACCTGCGGGTGCCGAACCAGGCGGCCCGCGGCGAGGCCGGCCCGCCGTTCTTCGATGCCTACGGGCAGTGGATGGGAACCCCGGCGCCCACCTGGGATGACGTGCGGTGGATGCGTGAGCAGTGGGACGGTCCGTTCATGCTCAAGGGTGTGATGCGCATCGATGACGCCAAACATGCTGTAGATTGCGGTGTTTCGGCGATATCGGTGTCTAATCACGGTGGTAACAACCTCGACGGAACACCTGCGTCGATTCGGGCATTGCCGGGCATCGCAGCGGCCGTCGGTGGTGATGTCGAGGTGCTGCTCGATGGTGGCATCCGGCGGGGCAGTGACGTCGTCAAGGCGTTGGCCCTTGGTGCCCGCGCGGTGATGATCGGACGCGCGTACCTCTGGGGCCTCGCGGCCGCCGGTCAGTCCGGTGTCGAGAACGTCCTGGACATCATGCGTGGCGGCATCGACTCGGCGCTGATGGGACTTGGCAAAAAGTCTGTGCACGAACTATCGCCAGATGATCTTTTGATCCCCGAGGGATTTGCCCGGGGCCTGGGGCGGCACTAGTTCAGCGCAGCGCGAATCGAACACGGTGGCGGCGTCGTCGATGTGGCGGCAGGGACTGGCGTGACAATCGGTGCGAAATAGCGCCTAGCGCATAAGCCGACGGCCAGCAAGGATGTAAAGACCTCGATCGTGTGCGCCAACTTTGGATGCATTTGACGTGAATTCGGCCTACCATCGGCGGGTGGCTGTTCCGACTGTCTTGAGCACCGCCATCTCTCCGGAGCTCGCAGACGCGGCCATTACGCTGTTCACTCCGCTCGGCTCAACCGAGCAGCACGGGCCGCACTTGCCGCTGGACACCGACACCCGCATTGCCAACGCTGTGGCTACCGCGGCGGCCGGGGAGCTGGCGGCCGATACGGGTCAGGGTCGGACCGCTCTCGCCCCGGCCATCGCGTACGGATCCAGCGGAGAACATCAATCCTTCGCTGGAACGATCTCGATCGGGACCGAGGCGCTGACTCAGGTCCTGGTTGAGTACGCCCGGTCGGCCACACAGTGGTGCCGGCGCATCGTCTTCGTGAACGGTCACGGCGGGAATATCGAGGCGACGGTCTCCGCAGTGCGGCTGCTGCGTTCCGAGGGGCGCGATATCGCGTGGTGGGCGTGTGCGGTCGAAGGCGGCGATGCTCATGCGGGACACGTGGAAACGTCTCTACTGCTACATATTTCACCGGAGAACGTGCGTCGTGAGGAAGTGCTCGCCGGAAATTCGGCACCGCTGCGCGAACTGATGGCGCCTATGCGTGCGGGCGGAGTAGCGGCGGTGAGCGCCATCGGTGTGCTCGGAGATCCGACCACCGCCAGCAGCCAGGAAGGCGCACGGATGCTCGCGACGATGACTCGACAATGCGCCGACGCGGTGCGCCGTTGGACACCCGACGCGGACGGGCGGCTGGTATGACCACCAGTGACGAGCCGGCGCAGGGCGTGTCCGCACCGCACGGACGGTTACCCGACGGATTCGCGGTACAGGTGGATCGGCGCGTTCGCGTTCTCGACGAGGGCTCGGCGCTACTGGGTGGCTCCCCAACCCGGCTGCTGCGATTGGCTCCGGCCGCGCGGACCCTGCTTTCCGGTGGACGGCTCGAGGTCCGTGACGCGACCAGCGCGCAGCTTGCCCGGACGCTGCTGGATGCGACCGTCGCTCACCCCCGGCCCACGGGTGGGCCCGGATATCGAGACGTGACCGTCGTTATTCCTTGCCTTAACAATGGATTTGGCCTTCGTCGGCTGCTACGGGCGTTGCGCGGGATGCGCGTGATCGTCATCGACGACGGTTCCACCATTCCGATCCTGGAGTGCGATCTGGAGGGCATGCACTGTGACGTGACGGTGGTACGTCACGAAGAGAGTCAGGGCCCGGCAGCGGCCCGCAATACCGGGCTGAAGCTGGCGACCACGGATTTCGTCGCCTTCCTTGACTCGGATGTGGTGCCTAGGCGCGGCTGGCTGGAGGCACTGTTGGGGCATTTCAGTGATCCGGCTGTTGCTCTGGTCGCCCCCCGGATTGTGGGATTAGTCTTGAGCGACAACGCGATTGCTCGCTATGAGGCGGTCAGGTCCTCGTTGGACCTCGGCCTTCGTGAGGCGCCCGTCGTTCCGTACGGCCCGGTGTCGTATGTCCCCAGTGCGGCGATCGTGGTTCGCCGGGCCGCGATAGACGAGATCGGTGGGTTCGACGAATCGCTGCGATGCGGTGAAGACGTGGATCTGTGCTGGCGGCTGATCGAGGCGGGGTCTCGGCTTCGGTACGAACCGGTGTCCCATGTGGCTCATGATCATCGACTGACACTTCGAGAATGGTTTGCGCGCAAAGCATTTTATGGAATGAGCGCTGCGCCGCTGTCGACGCGTCACCCCGACAAGGTGGCGCCGATGGTCATCTCGCGATGGACACTGCTGGTGTGGATTCTGGCGGCGGTGGGTTCTGGGATGGGCTATCTGGCCGCGGCGGGCATGGCCGCGCTCGCGGCCGGGCGTGTCGCGCGGACATTGCGGGGAGTGGACACCCCGCCGCGTGACGTCCTTCGGGTGGCCACCCAGGGTGTGGGCGGTGCTGCGTTGCAGATCGCGTCCGCGTTGTGCCGCCATTACTGGCCATTGGCGTTGGTGGCCGCCGCACTCTCGCGGCGCAGTCGCCAAGTGCTCGTGGTGGCCGCCATCGTTGACGGCGTGGTGGATTGGATGAAGCGCAACGACAACTCGGCGTCTCCCGATGATCGCATCGGCCTGCTCGAGTACGTATTGCTGAAGCGTCTTGACGACATCGCCTACGGGATTGGCTTGTGGTCGGGGATCGTGCAGGAGCGCGATCTCGGTGCGCTTCGACCGGAATTACGGCCCTGAGTAGGCCGATCCACGCGGATGCGCTCATCGTGGGCGCGGGCAGCGCGGGTTCGATTCTGGCCAGCCGCCTTTCTGAAGACCCGTCGTTTCGTGTGGTGCTGGTCGAGGCCGGGCCGGCGGCCTCGGCGGACGAGGACGGTGTGCGCGACGGGTACCGTCTGCCGATCGGCCCGGACAGTCAGATAGCCACCTACTACTGGGCCACGTTGACATCCACCGGTGATCAGGCCGAGTTGGTGCGCGGATCGGTGGTGGGTGGCTCCGGCGCGATCAACGGCGGTTACTTCGTGCGGGGTCGGCCCGCGGATTTCGATGGATGGTCGGTGCCGGGGTGGGCCTGGGTGGATGTGCGTGATGACTTTCGCGCGATGGAGACTGATCGTGACTTTCGGGATGATCCGCTACACGGCTCATCGGGACCCATACCGATCGGGCGCAGGCACGAACAGAGTGCCGCGGGAAGAGAACTGGCGGATCTCGCCGTCAAAGCCGGCTATCCGGTGGTGGCAGACCTCAACGGCAAGGCCGGTGTTGGGGTGGGATTGGTGCCGCTCAACATCGACAGCGGTGTGCGGATCGGGCCGGCGCGTGCGTATCTGGAGGGAGCGGGCTGGCGCCCCAATCTTGCGGTGTACTCCGGTACTCGTGTATTGCGGGTGCTGTGTGGTGGCGGGCGTGCCACCGGGGTGCAGGTGGCGGTGGGGAGCTCGGTGCGAACTCTGACCGCTGATCGAATCATATTGAGCGCGGGTGCGATTGAGAGCGCCAAGCTGCTACTGCTCTCCGGGGTGGGACCGGCCGATGACCTGCGCGCGGTGGGGGTCGAGCCCATTGTCGACCTACCCGGTGTGGGGACCCGCGTGATGGACCACGCGGAGTGGGTGCTCGATACCGGCGATGGTGGGCAGCCGGGGTACCCCGTACTGGACACCGTCTTGCACACCGACCGTCAGACGGGTCTCGAGATACGCCCGTACACAATAGGATTCGCTGCCATGGCAGGTGCTCAGGTGAATGGCGCCGATGCCAGGCAGATCGGCGTAGCGTTGATGACCCCGAGGTGCCGGGGTCGAGTCGAATTACGTTCGGCCGATCCTGCAGCGCCGGTGTACATCGACTTGAGGTACGACAGCGAGACCGCCGATATGGATCGCTTGCGGGACGGAGTCCGTCTGGTGTCCGAGCTGTACGGTCGGCGGTTCGGTGGTCCGCGGTGGTCCACATCGCAACATCTGTGCGCGACCGCACCCATGGGTAATGACGAGGACAAGTACGCGGTCGTCGACAAGTACTGTCGTGTCAGGGGAATCGACGGGCTCTTCGTCATCGACGGGTCGATCATGCCGACCATTCCGAGCCGCGGACCGGCGGCCACAATTGCGATGATCGGGCATCGAGCGGCGCAGTTTGTTGCGTGGTCGTAACGAGGATGCGAATCTTGGCGTCTACCGCACACGAGCACGCCATCGGCCGCACAATTGGACGATGTCAACTCCCGATGACACCGTCAGTCCACATCCGGAGGCCGCGCACGATCATGCGGGTGTCCAATCGCATCTCGAGGGTGCCGACTACCTCGCGCGGCGGCAGCTGAGGTCGGGGACCGCCGGCTGGGTGCTACTGGCCGGGCTCGGCGTGAGCTACGTGATCTCCGGCGATTACGCGGGCTGGAACACCGGCCTGAGCAAGGGAGGTTTCGGTGGCATGGCCATCGCGGCGGTAGTCATCGCCGCGATGTATCTGTCGATGGTGCTCAGCATGGCAGAGATGTCGTCGGCGCTACCCACCGCGGGTGGTGGTTACACCTTCGCCCGGCGTGCCCTGGGCCCATGGGGTGGATTCGCAACCGGGACGGCGATTCTCATTGAGTACGCGATAGCTCCGGCCGCCATTGCCACGTTCATCGGAAGTTACGTCCAATCACTGCATCTGTTCGGGCTCAAGGACGGATGGTGGATCTACCTGGCTGTGTATGCGATCTTCATAGGGATTCATCTCAGTGGTGCGGGCGAGGCGCTCAGGACGATGTTCATCATCACCGGGATCGCGCTCGTAGGCCTGATCACCTTTGCGATCGGCGCCGTCGGCCGATTCGACGCGAAGAACCTGACCAACATTCCTGTGGATGAAACAGCAGCGGGCGCATCGGCATTACTGCCCTACGGGTATTTGGGAATCTGGGCGGCGGTGCCGTTCGCGATCTGGTTGTTCCTGGCGATCGAGGGCGTGCCGCTTGCGGCCGAGGAAGCGCGAGATCCCGCGAAGAACATCCCACGCGGCATCGTGATGGCGATGCTGGTGCTTGTTGTCACCGGGACGGTCGTGCTGTTCCTGGTGCCCGGCGCGGGCGGTGCCGAGGCGATGGGACAGTCGGGTAATCCCTTGGTCGAGGCGCTGGGAACCACCACGGTCGCCAAGGCGGTCAACTACATCGGGCTGGCCGGCCTCATCGCCAGCTTCTTCTCGATCGTGTACGCCTACAGCCGGCAGACCTTTGCGTTGTCCCGTGCCGGTTATCTGCCGACCCGGCTATCGGTCACCAACAGCCGGAAGGCTCCCGTGCTGGCATTGATCGTGCCGGGAGTCATCGGATTCCTCTTGTCGCTCAGTGGCAAAGGCGCGATGTTGCTCAACATGGCGGTTTTCGGTGCGGCGCTGAGCTATGTGCTGATGATGGTCAGTCACATTGTGCTGCGTGTTCGCGAGCCCGAGATGCAGCGGCCGTACCGAACCCCAGGCGGCATCGCCACCAGCGGGTTCGCACTGGTGATCGCGTGTGCGGCGGTAGTGGCGACTTTCATCGTCGATACCACCGCGGCTTTTGCCACGTTCGGGGTGTTCATCCTGTTTATGGCGTACTTTGGGCTCTATAGCCGACACCACTTGGTCGCCAACTCCCCGGACGAAGAGTTCGCGGCGCTTGCAGAAGCCGAGAACGAATTGAAATAGGCATATTATGAGCACTTTTCGCCACACCGCAGGGCCGGTCACCTACCAGTTCGGATCGCTCGCCGAGGTTCTCGCGAAGGCCTCGCCGCCCCGATCCGGCGACGAGCTCGCGGGCTGTGCGGCGCAGTCGGATGCCGAGCGGGCCGCCGCACGCTGGGCGCTCGCCGAGGTGCCGCTGACGACGTTCCTCTCCGAGGAGATCGTCCCGTACGACACCGACGAGGTCACCCGGCTCATCATCGACAGCCATGATGCTGAGGCCTTTGCCGTCATCTCACACCTCACTGTCGGCGATTTCCGCGACTGGCTACTGGAGACGATCACCAAACCGCATGGGGCACAGTCGCTCAAAGATATTTCCGCTGGACTGACCCCTGAGATGGTGGCAGCCGTCAGCAAGCTGATGCGTAATCAGGACCTCATCGCAGTCGGCGCCGCGGTACGTAACCACAGCGCCTTCCGCACCACCATCGGTCTACCGGGCACTTTGGCGACCCGATTGCAGCCCAACCATCCCACCGACGACGCACGGGGTATCGCCGCCGCCACCCTCGACGGCCTGCTGCTGGGATGCGGTGATGCCGTCATCGGCATCAACCCCGCGACGGACTCCCCGCATGCCGCGGCCGACCTACTGCGCCTCATCGACGACATCCGATTGCGATTCGATATCCCCACACAATCGTGTGTGCTGGCACATGTGACCACCACGATGGAACTCATCGAACGAAATCTACCGGTGGACTTGGTATTCCAGTCGATTGCCGGGACCGAAGGCGCCAACGAGAGCTTCGGGGTCAACCTTGCACTGCTGCGTGAGGCGAACGAGGCCGGGCGTTCGTTGGGGCGCGGCACCGTGGGCAACAACGTCATGTACCTGGAGACGGGGCAGGGATCGGCGCTCTCTGCCGGAGCCCATATCGGGGTGGGCGGCGTTGCCGTTGATCAGCAGACACTGGAGGCCAGGGCATACGCGGTCGCGCGCGAGGTGGAGCCGCTGTTGGTCAATACCGTCGTGGGATTCATTGGGCCGGAATATCTTTACGACGGCAAGCAGATCATCAGGGCCGGGCTGGAGGATCACTTCTGCGGCAAGCTGCTGGGACTTCCGATGGGGGTGGACGTCTGCTACACCAATCACGCCGAGGCCGATTCAGATGACATGGATGTGCTGCTGACGGTGCTCACCGCCGCGGGGGTTGCATTCGTCATCGCCGTGCCCGGAGCCGATGACGTCATGCTTGGGTATCAGAGCCTGTCCTTCCACGATGCGCTGTTCGCGCGCCGTACATTCGGCCTGCGGCCGGCGCCGGAGTTCAACGAATGGCTTGAGCGCATGGGGATGCTGGAGCGTGACGGTGGGCTGCGTGAAATCGCGGTCAGCGACTCGCCATTGCGAGCGCTGTTATGAGCGATGTCGCGAGCAACGGTGCCGCACACGATATCTGGGACACGCTGCGTCGATCCACGCAGTCCCGAATCGGGTTGGGGCGCAGCGGTGATGCGTTGCCGACCACTCGAGTGCTGGAGTTCGGGACCGCGCACGCGGCCGCCCGGGACGCGGTGCACACGCCCCTGGATGCGAGCGCCCTGGCCGGACGCATCGACGGACTCGGGTTGGGTACGCCGCTGTTGGTGACCAGCCGGGCCGGCGATCGATCCGAATACCTGCGCCGTCCTGACCTGGGGCGGGCGCCCGCCGACGGCGCACTGGATGTGCTCTCCGATTCCAACGCCGATATCGGCATCGTGCTCGCCGACGGTCTATCGCCGCGAGCCCTCGACGACCACGGGGTGCAGCTATTGCAGGCGCTGCACCAGCGGCTTCGCGGGTACTCGATCGCGCCACTCGTCATCGCGACGCAGGCGCGGGTGGCACTGGGGGATCACATCGGTGCCGCGCTGGGCGTCGATACGGTGCTGGTGCTCATCGGCGAACGCCCGGGGCTGTCGGTGGCCGACAGCGTCGGGATCTACCTCACACACAATCCGATGGTGGGATGCACTGATGCACAACGTAATTGTGTATCCAATATTCATCCTCCGGAGGGGCTGGGTTATGACCAGGCGGCGCAGGTCGTCTCCGCTCTGGTAGCGGGGGCGCGTGAGATCGGCCGTTCCGGTGTTGACCTCAAGGACATGACGGGCGCGGGTAACCAGATCGAGGGGGCCGGTCCGGCATTGCCCACGTAGCGGGAGGCCCTCCGGGGCCAACCGGGTGGTTGGTTACCATCGGCTGATGGCCCTCGACCCTCGCACGCCGGTCCTCGTCGGTACCGGACAGGTCAACCAGCGCACAGACGCCGACAGCCCGTTCTCCGAGATCCCCGAGCCCATCGATCTCATGGAGCGAGCGGCCCGGCTGGCCGCCGAGGACGCAGGGGCGCTGGACCTGCTCACGGCCGTCGACACGGTGTCGGTGGCGAACATCTTCTCGTGGAAGTACCGCGACCCCGGTGCGCTCCTCGGCGAACGTCTGGGTGCGGCGCCCAAGCGGACGTTCTACACCGGTCCCAGCGGCAACTCGCCGCAGCTGTTGGTCAACCACGCGGCTGCCGACATTCTGGCCGGGGACGCCGATGTGGTTCTCATCGGTGGGGCCGAGATGTGGCGCTCACGCAACAAGATGATGGCCACGGGAGTGCAACCGTCGTGGACCACTCAAGACGAATCCATCGCCGAACCAACCATTCTCGGCGGCCGGATGGATCAGGTGGGCGGCGCCGAGACCACCATCGGCCTCATCTCTCCCGGCCACGTGTACCCACTGTTCGAGCAGGCGATCCGGGTTGCCAATGGTGTGTCCATCGCGGAACATCGGACCGCCATCTCTCAGCTGTGGCAGCGGTTCAACGCGGTGGCAGTACACAACGCTCACGCCTGGTCCAACGACGCATACACCGCCGAGGAGATCGCTACGCCGGGTCCCGACAATCGGTGGATCAGCTCGCCCTACACCAAGCTGATGAACTCCAACAACATGGTCGAGCAGGGTGCGGTGCTGCTGCTGACGTCCGTAGAAACAGCGCGACGGCTCGGAATTCCGGAGGACCGCTGGATATTTCCGCTCGCGGGCAGCCAGGCCAACGACACCTTCGCGCTCAGCGAACGCGATGAGCTGCACCGGTCTCCGGCCATCCGCCTCGCGGGAAGACGTGCGTTCGACATCGCCGGGCTGAGCACCGACGATGTGGACCTGATCGACATCTACTCGTGTTTCCCCTCGGCGGTGCAGGTTGCAGCCACCGAGTTGGGGCTGGCGCTCGATGATCCTGCGCGGCCGCTGACGGTCACCGGTGGGCTCACGTTCGCAGGTGGTCCCTGGTGCAACTACGTCACCCACTCCATCGCCACCATGGCAGAGCGGCTCCGTGAACTCCCGGGTGCGAAGGGGCTGATCACGGCCAACGGCGGATACCTGACCAAACACGCGTTCGGAATCTACGGAACCGAGCCGCCCGCATCCGGGTTCAGGTACGAGGACGTGCAGGCAGAGGTCGATCAGGAGCCCAAAACTGAGGCAGCCGACGGGTATTCGGGGGCAGCGACCGTCGAGGCCTGGACCGTCAACTACGGACGAGACGGATCTCCATTCCAGACGTTCGTGAGCGTTCGCACGCCCGCGGGGGCGCGTACCTTCGCCAAGATCGAAGACCGGGATGCGGCGGCGCAGATCGCGGATACCGATATCGCAGGCGCGTCAATCGAAGTCGCGGCAGACGGGTCGGCCCGGCTCAGTTAGTGCCGGCCGCTACCGCAAGCTGTAGCGGATGGGCAGGTGCTTGATGCCCCCGACGAATATGGTGGACATCCGCTCGACATCCCCGTCGATCTCGATGGATTCCAGCCGGGGCAGCAGTGCCGAGAAGAAACTGTTGACCTCCATCCGCGCCAGCGCGGCACCCAGGCAGAAGTGCACGCCGAATCCGAACGCCAAGTGTTTGTTGGGATCTCGACTCACATCGAAGGTGAACGGATTACCGAAGGTGTCTTCATCGCGATTACCCGAGGGGTAAGAGAGCAGCACCGAATCACCCTCAGCGATGGGGACGCCGCGAATCTCGGTATCGGCCGTCGCGGTTCGCATGAACTCCTTGACCGGCGTCACCCATCGGATCATCTCGTCGACTGCCAGCGGCATGAGATCGGGATTCTCGCGCAGCCGTGCCAGCTGGTCCGGATGCTGCAGCAGGGCTTCGAGCCCACCGGCGATGGTGGCGCTGGTGGTGTCGTGCCCGGCGGTGGCGATGATCGTGTAGTACGAGGCGGTGTCGACGTCGCTGAGCAGCTCACCGTCGACCTTCGCGTTGGCGATCGTTGATGCCAGGTCATCGGTGGGGTTCTCGCGGCGGGACGCGGTCAGACCGCTGAAGTATCCGAAGAAGTCCAGCAGGGCCAGCAGTTGCTCCTCCGGAGTGGCGCCGCGCTGGAACTCGGTGTCATCGCCGCCGAAGAGCTCCTGGGTGAGCTTGAGCATCCGGTCGAAGTCCGATTCGGGAATCCCGAGCAGAGACATGATGACGTACAGCGGGAAGTGCACCGCGACGTCCTGCGCGAAATCGCAGGTGCCGCCGGCCTCCATCAATTTGTTCACGTATCGGGTGGCCAGTTCGTCGGTGCGGAGTTTCATGTCCCGCATGGCCTTTGGCCGGAACCAGTCGGCTCCGATGGCGCGCAACACGCGATGCTTGGGATCGTCGATATGCACCAGGGTTTTGAGCTCGATCCCCATGGCCGCCTGCTTGTCCAGCTCGGCCTCTTGCTCGAGGTTCATCAACAGCGGACGCGGTTCGTTGATCCAGAGCGTGTTATCGCGCTCGACGTCCATGATGTCGTCGTGCTTGGTGACCGCCCAGAACGGTCGATAGTTGTCGGTGACGACTCTCGCCACGGGCTGTTCATGCCGTAACAGGGTCAGCGCGTCGTGCAGGCGGGGCTCGTCGGCATAGGCGGTCGGATCGGCCAATACTCGGCCGGCTTCCTCGATTTCAGACAGTGCGGTGGCCATAGCCGGAGTGTGCGCGCGGCACACCATAGATTTGTCTATAACGGCAAAATTTGGCCGCCGAAGGTGTTTAGGCGGGGGTCACCCAGGTGGTGATCTCTGCCTTCACCACTTCCTTACCGTCACGATCGGTGATGCTGATCGGCACCACGACATCGGTGCCTTCGGTGATCGAGGCGAAGTCCAGGCCCTCCAACTTGGCGACGGCTCGCAGCGAGGTGGTGGCCTTACCGAGGTACTGCACATTCATCGCCTTGGGAATCCACCGATGTGAGGACGGGGTGGTGGCCTCCATCAACATGCCCATCGCGACCTCGGCCAGGTTGCATGCGGCGATCGCGTGGAATGTCTTGAGATGGTTGTAGACGAAGTACCACTTGGGAGCGGTCACCTCGCAGTAGCCCGGCTCCATCCGGTGCACATGCGGCACCACGGAGGCGAAGTAGGGGACACGGGCCATCATGGCGGCGGAGAACAGGGCGGAGCCGCCGGGCTTGTTCTGCAGACGCTGCCAGGCCTTATAGGTCGGAGATGCACTCACAGCACGTACCTTACTCGAAAGTAAGATGACTGCGAACCCGGCCGCCGACTCCTCCTCGATTCACGGCCAGAGCTGGGTGCGCTCCCATCCGTCGTCAGCGCGTTGGTAACTCAGCCGCAGGTGTTTCCGGTCGGGGGAGCCCTGCCAGAACTCCACCTGCGTGGGCCGTACCGAGTACGACACCCACTCAACCGGTGCCAGCTCCGGGTCGTCTGCCAACTTCCGGTGGGCCTTGTCGAGCTCGGCGTCGATTTCCGCGGCGTCCGCCAGTGGCTGGCTCTGCCGCAGTGTCAAGGCCATGGCGCGGGATCCGATGGGCCTGCTCACGAAGTCGGCAGCGCTCGCCTGTGCACCGTCGTCGACAACCGTGCCCACCACTCGCACCTGCCGCACCACCGCCGGCCAGTGAAAGGTCAGCGCCGCGACAGGATGCGATGACAGATCGCGGCCCTTCTGACTCACCGAGCTCGCCGCGAAGTGCCAGCCGTTCTCGTCGATGGCCTTCACGATCAGCACCCGTGCGCGCGGTGCACCCTGCGCGTCGACCGTCGAGATCGTCATCGCGTGCGGTTCGGGAACGCCTGCCTGCGCCGCCTGCTCGATCCATTCGGCGAACAAGGGGAGCGGTTCGTCAGGGGCGCCGTCGATGTTGAACGGTGGGGCACTGCCGGAGAGGACGGGCAGTGCCCGCAGAAATGAACGCCCTCCGTCGGCTTCTGACCAGCGCACGTCACGACCTCCTCAACGGATCTTGTACTAGCGTTCCAGAGGTCCCCGGATGCGCAGGTCAGGGGCTCGCAGTTGCCGCTGCCGGGTGGGTGAACCAGGGATTTGGCCGCAGCCGCGGGATAAGGCATACTGTTCGGGTTGCCGTGAACCGGTTGCAGTGCCTTGGGTCGCCCATGGTGCGCTGCGAACGGGGACGGCGAACCACAAGCGCCCTTACGGGCGCGTCGGCCCAGTCCAAGCGGCGAGAATTTTCGACGCGGACGACTGCGCGCGAGGGCGACACGCCCGACCGCGGGGGTCGGTGAACTACGACAGGTAAACAGCGGCGGTATCGGGTGGTGCGCTTCGGCGCGCTCCGGACCAGTGATAGTAGAGGTAGGAAGCGTGGCGGGACAGAAGATCCGCATCAGGCTCAAGGCCTACGACCATGAGGCCATTGATGCCTCTGCGCGCAAGATTGTTGAGACGGTGACCCGTACCGGCGCGAGTGTCGTTGGACCTGTGCCGCTGCCAACCGAGAAGAACGTGTATTGCGTTATCCGGTCGCCGCACAAGTACAAGGATTCGCGCGAGCACTTCGAGATGCGCACCCACAAGCGGCTCATCGACATCCTCGACCCGACGCCGAAGACGGTTGACGCGCTCATGCGCATCGACCTGCCGGCCAGCGTCGACGTGAACATCCAGTAGGAGAACCAGAAACCATGGCAAGAAAAGGAATTCTGGGCACCAAGCTGGGTATGACACAGGTGTTCGACGACAACAACCGGGTTGTCCCGGTGACCGTCGTCAAGGCCGGACCCAATGTGGTGACCCGCATCCGCACCCCCGAGCAGGATGGCTACAGCGCCGTTCAGCTGGCGTTCGGTGAGATCAGCCCGCGCAAGGTGACCAAGCCGGTCACCGGTCAGTTCGCTGCTGCGGGTATCAACCCCCGTCGCCACCTGGCCGAGCTGCGTCTGGACGACGAGGCCGCTGCCGCCGAGTACGAGGTCGGCCAGGAGCTGACCGCCGAGATCTTCAGTGATGGCGCGTACGTGGACGTCACCGGAACCTCGAAGGGCAAGGGCTTCGCCGGAACCATGAAGCGTCACGGCTTCAGTGGTCAGGGCGCAAGCCACGGTGCGCAGGCCGTGCACCGTCGTCCCGGCTCGATCGGTGGCTGCGCCACCCCGGGTCGTGTCTTCAAGGGCACGCGGATGTCCGGACGTATGGGTAGCGATCGCGTCACCACGCAGAACCTGGTGGTGCACAAGGTTGATGCTGAGAACGGCGTACTGCTGATCAAGGGTGCCATCCCCGGACGTAAGGGTGGCCTGGTTGTGGTCCGCACCGCTGTCAAGCGAGGTGAGAAGTAGTGTCTGAGGATTTTTTGAAGATCGCAGTCAAGGCTCCGGGCGGCAAGACGGACGGCTCCATCGAGCTGCCGGCCGAATTGTTCGACGCCCCAGCCAATATCGCGCTGCTGCACCAGGTGGTGACCGCTCAGTTGGCCGCAGGCCGTCAGGGCACCCACTCCACCAAGACGCGTGGCCTGGTGTCCGGTGGTGGCAAGAAGCCTTACCGCCAGAAGGGAACCGGCCGTGCCCGTCAGGGTTCGACCCGCGCCCCGCAGTTCACCGGTGGTGGCATCGTCCACGGCCCGCAGCCGCGTGACTACAGCCAGCGCACGCCCAAGAAGATGATCGCCGCCGCCCTGCGCGGTGCGCTGTCTGACCGGGCTCGCAACGGCCGGATCCACGCGATCACCGAACTGGTTGCCGGACAAGAGCCCTCGACCAAGAGCGCCAAGTCGTTCCTGGCCGAGATCAGCGACCGCAAGCAGGTACTGGTGGTGCTGGGCCGCGACGATCTGACTTCGGTCAAGAGCGTCCGGAACCTGCCGAACGTGCATGTGCTGGCCTACGACCAGCTCAATACCTATGACGTGCTGAAGGCCGATGACGTGGTGTTCAGCGTCGAGGCCCTCAACGGCTTCATCAACGCCAAGAAGAAAGAGGAGGTGTCGGCCTGATGGCAACCATCGCTGACCCCCGCGACATCATCCTGGCCCCGGTGATCTCGGAGAAGTCGTACTCGTTGATCGAAGACAACGTGTACACCTTCATCGTCCACCCGGACTCGAACAAGACGCAGATCAAGATCGCCATCGAGCAGATCTTCAGCGTCAAGGTCTCCTCGGTGAACACCGCCAACCGGCAGGGCAAGCGCAAGCGCACCCGCACCGGTTTCGGACAGCGCAAGAGCACCAAGCGCGCCATCGTCACCCTGGCACCGGGTAGCAAGCCGATCGACCTGTTTGGAGCCCCCGCGTAGTCGGGGAGTAGAGGACTAGAGAAGACATGGCTATTCGCAAGTACAAGCCGACGACCCCCGGTCGCCGCGGCTCGAGCGTCGCCGATTTCTCGGAGATCACTCGCTCGACTCCCGAGAAGTCGCTGGTTCGCCCGCTGCACGGCACCGGTGGCCGTAACGCCCACGGCCGCATCACCACTCGTCACAAGGGTGGCGGCCACAAGCGTGCCTACCGGTTGATTGATTTCCGTCGCCACGACAAGGACGGCGTCAACGCCAAGGTCGCGCACATCGAGTACGACCCCAACCGCACCGCGCGTATCGCGCTGCTGCACTTCCTGGACGGCGAGAAGCGTTACATCATCGCGCCGGTCGGGCTGTCGCAGGGCGACGTGGTGGAGTCGGGCGCCAACGCCGACATCAAGCCCGGCAACAACCTGCCGCTGCGCAACATCCCGACGGGTACCACCGTGCACGCCGTGGAGCTGCGTCCCGGTGGTGGAGCCAAGATGGCCCGCTCTGCCGGTGCCGGAATCCAGCTGCTGGGCAAGGAAGGCGCTTACGCCTCCCTGCGTATGCCCAGCGGTGAGATCCGCCGTGTCGACGTGCGCTGCCGCGCCACCGTCGGCGAGGTCGGCAACGCCGAGCAGGCCAACATCAACTGGGGTAAGGCCGGCCGTATGCGGTGGAAGGGCAAGCGCCCCACCGTCCGTGGTGTCGTGATGAACCCGGTCGACCACCCGCACGGTGGTGGTGAAGGTAAGACCTCCGGTGGTCGTCACCCGGTGAGCCCGTGGGGCAAGCCCGAAGGCCGCACCCGCAAGCCCAACAAGGCGAGCGACAAGCTCATCGTCCGTCGCCGGCGCACCGGCAAGAAGCGCTAGGAGTAAGCGATGCCACGCAGCCTCAAGAAGGGCCCGTTCATCGACGACCATCTGCTCAAGAAGGTCGACGTACAGAACGAGAAGAACACCAAGCAGGTCATCAAGACCTGGTCGCGTCGGTCGACCATCATCCCCGACTTCATCGGCCACACCTTCGCGGTGCACGACGGGCGCAAGCACGTCCCCGTCTTCGTCACCGAAGCAATGGTCGGTCACAAGCTGGGTGAGTTCGCCCCGACGCGGACCTTCAAGGGTCACATCAAGGACGACCGAAAGAGCAAGCGGCGCTAATGACTACAACGACTGAATACCCATCGGCCAAGGCCGTTGCACGGTTCGTGCGGGTCTCGCCGACCAAGGCACGCCGGGTCATCGACCTGGTGCGCGGCAAGTCGGTAACCGACGCCATCGACATCCTGCGGTGGGCACCGCAGGCAGCCAGCGAGCCGGTTTCCAAGGTCATCGCCAGCGCTGCTGCCAACGCGCAGAACAACGACGGCCTGGATCCCTCCACCCTTGTGGTGACGGAGATCTTCGCCGACGAGGGCCCGACCGCTAAGCGCATCCGTCCCCGCGCGCAGGGTCGTGCATTCCGGATCCGCAAGCGCACCAGCCACATCACCGTGGTGGTGGAGAGCCGTCCCAAGTCCGAGAAGGGTGGTAAGGGCGGAACCTCACAGGCCGCCGCTCGCGCCCGCCGGGCCGAGGGCTCGAAGGCTGCCGCCAACAAGACCACCGCTGAGGCGAAGGGAGGCTCGCGCTAGTGGGCCAGAAGATCAATCCGCACGGTTTCCGTCTCGGTATCACCACCGACTGGAAGTCCCGCTGGTACGCCGACAAGCAGTACGCGGACTACGTGAAGGAAGACGTGGCGATCCGCCGCCTCCTGGCCACTGGCCTGGAGCGCGCTGGCATTGCCAAGGTGGAGATCGAGCGCACCCGTGACCGGGTTCGCGTTGACATCCACACCGCACGTCCCGGCATCGTCATCGGCCGTCGTGGCACCGAGGCCGACCGCATCCGCGCCGACCTGGAGAAGCTGACCAAGAAGCAGGTGCAGCTGAACATCCTCGAGGTGAAGAACCCCGAGGCCGAGGCGCAGCTGGTTGCCCAGGGTGTCGCCGAGCAGCTCTCGAATCGTGTGGCGTTCCGTCGCGCGATGCGCAAGGCCATCCAGTCGGCCATGCGTCAGCCGAACGTCAAGGGCATCCGGGTGCAGTGCTCCGGCCGTCTTGGCGGTGCTGAGATGAGCCGCTCGGAGTTCTACCGCGAAGGCCGGGTGCCACTGCACACGCTGCGCGCCGACATCGACTACGGCCTGTACGAGGCCAAGACGACCTTCGGCCGTATCGGTGTGAAGGTCTGGATCTACAAGGGCGACATCGTCGGTGGCAAGCGCGAGCTCGCCGCCTCGGTGGCCGCGCCTGCCGGTGACCGTCCGCGCCGTGAGCGTCCGGCCGGTGCCCGTCCGCGTCGTAGCGGCGCCTCGGGTACCACCGCGACGAGCACCGAGGCCGGCCGTGCCGCCGCTGAAACCCCGGCCGGAGATGCTCCGGCCGAGACAAGCACGGAGAGCTGAACATGCTGATTCCCCGTAAGGTCAAGCACCGCAAGCAGCATCACCCGAAGAAGAAGGGCACCGCCTCGGGCGGTACCACTGTTGCCTTCGGTGACTACGGCATCCAGGCGCTGGGCCACGCATACATCACGAACCGGCAGATCGAGTCCGCTCGTATCGCCATCAACCGGCACATCAAGCGTGGCGGCAAGGTGTGGATCAACATCTTCCCGGACCGCCCGCTGACCAAGAAGCCCGCCGAAACCCGCATGGGTTCCGGTAAGGGTTCGCCGGAGTGGTGGGTTGCGAACGTCAAGCCCGGTCGTGTGCTGTTCGAGTTGAGCTACCCGAACGAGGAGACCGCGCGCGAGGCCCTGACGCGCGCGATCCACAAGCTGCCGATCAAGGCGCGCATCATCACACGAGAGGAGCAGTTCTGATGGCAGTGGGAATTTCCGCTGGCGAACTGCGGGAAAGCACCGAAGACGAGCTGATCACCAAGCTGCGTGAGTCCAAGGAAGAGCTGTTCAACCTGCGCTTCCAGATGGCCACCGGTCAGCTCGCCAACAACCGTCGGCTGCGTGCGGTGCGCCAGGAGATCGCGCGCATCTACACGGTGATGCGTGAGCGCGAGCTCGGATTGGCCGCAGGACCCGATAGCGAGGACAGCAAGTGAGCGAGACCAAGAAGGCCGCCGGGCCTAAGCACACCCCGGCCACCGAGCAGCCGCGTGGGCGTCGTAAGACCGCCATCGGCTACGTCGTGTCGGACAAGATGCAGAAGACCATCGTGGTCGAGCTCGAGTCCCGTAACCGGCACTCGCTGTACGGCAAGATCATCCGCACCACGTCGAAGGTCAAGGCCCACGACGAGAACGGTGACGCCGGTGTCGGCGACCGCGTCTCGCTGATGGAGACCCGTCCGACCTCGGCCACCAAGCGGTGGCGCCTGGTCGAGGTTCTCGAGAAGGCCAAGTAAGCAGATACGCATAAAGCGCGCCGTTCCCGAAAAGGGGCGGCGCGCTTTTGCGTTGGGCGTGCATTGCGCCGAGTGCATACCGCACGCAGATGCATCCGGCGATTTGTCTGCGTGCGGTATGCGTTCGACGACTAGCGCCGCAGGAAGTCCACGACCGTCTGCTCGAAGGCCTGCTTGGCTTCGATCATCACCCAGTGGCCGCTGTTGGGGAAGATGTGCAGTTCGGCGTTGGGGATGAGCCGCATCGGCACGATCGCCATGTCCGGCGGGCTGACCCTGTCGTCGCGGCCCCAGGTGAGCAGGGTCGGGCACTTGATCTTGTGCATCATCGCCCAGTACGGCGCGATGTCGGCGTTCGCGAGGAACTGCTGTTGCATGGCAAAGGCTTTGGAGCCGTACATCAGCTGCGCGGTTTTGTGCGCGTCCGGGTTGATCGCCGCTTCCCAACGCTCCTCGATGAGTTCCTCGGTGACCACGGCGGGATTCCACACCATCGAGTTGAGCCAGCGGACCAACTTGTCGCGATCGGGGTTGTCGGTGAACTCCTGCAGCAGGCGCAGGCCCTCGCTGGGGCTCGGGCTGAAGATGTTCGGTCCTACGCCGCCGATGGTGACGAGTTTGGTGATGCGATCGGGGTGCTTGATCGCCAGGTTGATGCCGACGACCCCGCCCATCGAGTTCCCGACGATGGCGGCGGATTCGATGCCGAGGCCGTCCATGAACCGGATGACCGAGGCGCCGGCCGTCAGGACCGGGTGCCCCTGCACGGCGTCGCTGACGCCGAACCCGGGGAACTCCAAGACGTAGGTGTGGAAATGCTTCGCGAAAACCTCGAGGTTCCCGCGGTAATTGCGCCACCCGGTCACGCCGGGCCCCGAGCCGTGCAGCAGGATCAGCGGCTCGCCCTCCCCGGCCTCGTGGTAGCGCAGCACACCCTCATCGGTGGCCAGTTCCTTTTTGGTGCCCTCGTATGTCACGTCCACGACATAAGAGTAGAACGTGTTTCAGTTTCCGGTGACGGCGGTGCCCGCTGAGTGGGTGATCCGCGCACGTGCCGTTCGGGCGCGGATCAGGAGTGAGTAAGGGCCCGGTAAGAGTCATTTCGGATGGTGCCAACCTCTGTAAATGTGTGGGCTGACCTGTCTACGCTGGACGAATGAACCGATACGTCAAGCGTGGATCGGTCGGGGTTTCGATATTCGCGGTATCCGCGGCAGCCGCCGCGGTGCTCACCGCACAAACGGAGAGCTCTCCCACCGCCAGAGCGGCGGGCTGTCCGGATGTGGATGTGTCCTTCGCGCGCGGGACCAACGATTCGCCGGGCCTCGGCGATGTCGGCAAGGCCGTCACCGACGAGATCGTCGAGCGGCTCCCGGGCAAGAGTGTCGACATCTATGCGGTCAATTACCCGGCCAGTTTCGATTGGGTCCGTGCCGGCGACGGCGCCAATGACATGAGTTTCCACGTCCAGGAAGTCGCGCGAAACTGCCCGAACACTCAGTTCGTGCTTGGCGGTTTCTCTCAGGGCGCAGCCGTCGTCGATGTGCTGTTCGGCAAGAACGGAACAGGTCTCACCTTCAACAACCCGCTCCCGGCCGACCTCGAAAAGCGCGTCCCCGCAATCGTATTGATCGGGAATCCGAAAAATTGGCAGGTTGCCGGCATGAATCTGGACCTGGAGATCCGGGACGATCTGCGCAGCAAGGTCATCGACATCTGCAACCCCGGTGACGGGATCTGTGATCCGGCAGGCGGCGGACTCGGCCCGCACATGCAGTACAAATCCGACGGATCGGCCGACCGGGCCGCCGATTTCGTCATCGGCCGGCTCAACGCGGTGGCCGCCAGCAGTAGCGCCACGACACCCAGCAGCAGTTCGACGAGCGGCCCGGCGTCGACCTCCAAGAGCGCCAATCCGTTGAGCGCGACGACCTCGCCCGCTGCCACGACGCCATCGCCCACCACATCGGCACCGCAACCCTCATCGTCCACGCCGAAGCCGGTGGCGGCATCGCCGACGCGCAAGGCGCCGGCGTGGATGATGCCGTCGACCGATGGTCCGGCAGCCGACGCTCCCGCCGCGGTGGCGTCGACCAGCAGCATCACCGCGCCCGACCCTGCCCGGCACGGCCCTCCGCCGGGTCCGGCATCCGGTGGTCAGTAAGCCTGCATGACTGTTTCGAGTACCCACACGCCAACTCCATCGGGCCGGGCCGACACTCGCCGCGCCATCTGGAACACCATCAGAGGATCCTCCGGGAATCTCGTCGAGTGGTACGACGTCTACGTCTACACCGTCTTCGCGATGTACTTCGAGAAGCAGTTCTTCGATGAGACCGACGAGAACTCAACGGTCTACGTGTACGCGATCTTCGCGGTCACCTTCATCACGCGGCCCCTGGGGTCGTGGTTCTTCGGCAGGTTCGCCGACCGGCACGGCCGCCGTGCCGCGCTGACCATCAGCGTCTCGCTGATGGCGGCGTGCTCCATGGTGATCGCCCTGGTGCCTTCGCGTACCAGCATCGGAATGGCCGCACCGATCGTGCTGATCCTGTGCAGGCTCGTCCAGGGCTTCGCGACGGGAGGCGAGTACGGCACCTCAGCCACCTACATGTCCGAGGCGGCCACCCGCGAACGGCGCGGGTTCTTCTCGTCGTTCCAATACGTGACATTGGTCGGCGGCCATGTGCTTGCCCAGTTCACGCTGCTGATCATCCTGACCGTCTTCGACAAGGATCAGGTTCACGAATTCGGTTGGCGCATAGCCTTTGCCGTAGGAGGTGTGGCCGCGATCGTCGTGTACTGGCTGCGGCGCACCATGGACGAATCGCTCAGCGAGGAGCAGCTCGCGGCCATCAAGGCCGGTGCCGACACCAGCTCCGGGTCGATGCGCGAGCTGCTCACCCGGTACTGGAAACCGCTGCTGCTGTGCTTCCTCATCACCATGGGCGGCACTCTCGCGTTCTACACGTACAGCGTCAACGCACCGGCAATCGTCAAGACCGCCTATAAGGACCAGGCCATGACTGCCACCTGGATCAATCTGGCGGGGCTGATCTTCCTCATGCTGCTGCAACCCATCGGCGGACTCATCAGCGACAAGGTGGGCCGCAAGCCGCTGCTGCTGTGGTTCGGCTTTGGGGGAGTGGTCTACACGTATGTCCTCATCACGTATCTGCCGCAGACGCGGTCGCCGATCGCATCGTTTCTGTTGGTGGCCGGGGCTTACGTCATCCTGACCGGATACACCTCGATCAATGCGCTGGTGAAATCCGAGCTTTTTCCGTCTCATGTGCGCGCGCTCGGGGTAGGGGTCGGCTATGCGCTGGCGAATTCGGTGTTCGGCGGGACAGCGCCACTGATCTATCAGGCGCTCAAGGAGCACGGTCAGGTGCCGCTGTTCATCGCCTACGTCACGGTGTGCATCGCGATATCGCTGGTGGTGTACCTGGTCTTCCTGAAGAACAAGGGCGATACCTATCTGGACCGCGAGCAGGGCTCGGCATTCAATCGGTAGCACCCCGTCGAGACCGAGGTTGTGGCGAGAATGTGCGAGACGAATCCGCCAGAACCAAGGTTTCGGAGAGGGGAGTCGGGGAGGGGAGCGGGTGCGGTGGCTCGGATTTGTATCCGACCTGCGGGTTCACCTACACTAGGGCGGTTGTCTTGTGGGTGCTTGGCGCCCTGGGGCAGGTAGGCATTCCCACCAGGTGAAAACCCGGGGATGGCGCGCGCCCTGAAGACAACATGACCGCGTGTGTCGGGTCGGAATCCGGCACACATCCACTTCCAGGTCACGTAGGAGAGACCAGTGATTCAGCAGGAGTCACGGCTGAAGGTCGCCGACAACACCGGTGCCAAGGAAATCTTGTGCATCCGCGTGCTCGGTGGCTCGTCGCGACGCTATGCCGGGATCGGGGACATCATTGTGGCGACCGTCAAGGACGCCATCCCCGGAGGCACCGTCAAGCGTGGTGACGTCGTCAAGGCCGTCGTAGTCCGTACCGTCAAAGAGCGTCGCCGCCCGGATGGCAGCTACATCAAGTTCGATGAGAACGCCGCCGTCATCATCAAGGCCGACAATGACCCGCGTGGTACCCGCATCTTCGGGCCCGTCGGTCGCGAGCTTCGCGACAAGAAGTTCATGAAGATCGTTTCGCTCGCCCCGGAGGTGCTGTAAATGAAGGTGCACAAGGGCGACACCGTTCTCGTCATCGCAGGCAAGGACAAGGGCGCCAAGGGCAAGGTCATCGCGGCCTACCCGGAGCGCAACCGTGTCCTCGTCGAGGGCGTGAACCGTATCAAGAAGCACACCGCACAGTCGGCAAATGAGCGTGGCGCGCAGTCCGGTGGGATTGTCACCCAGGAGGCCGCCATCCACGTGTCGAACGTGATGGTGATCGACTCCGACGGCAAGCCCACTCGTATCGGCTACCGCATCGACGAAGAGACCGGCAAGAAGGTCCGCATCTCCCGCCGCAACGGGAAGGACATCTGATGACCACTACCGAAAACGCACAGCCCCGTCTGAAGACTCGCTACCGCGAAGAGATCAAGACCGCGCTGAACGACGAGTTCAAGTACGCCAATGTGATGCAGATCCCGGGCGTCGTGAAGGTTGTCGTCAACATGGGTGTCGGCGACGCTGCGCGTGACGCCAAGCTCATCAACGGCGCCGTCACCGACCTGGCCGCGATCACCGGCCAGAAGCCGGAGATCCGCAAGGCTCGCAAGTCCATCGCACAGTTCAAGCTGCGTGAAGGCATGCCGATCGGTGCCCGCGTCACGCTGCGCGGCGACCGCATGTGGGAGTTCCTGGACCGTCTCGTGTCCATCGCACTGCCGCGTATCCGCGACTTCCGCGGTCTGTCGCCCAAGCAGTTCGACGGCAAGGGCAACTACACCTTCGGTCTCACCGAGCAGTCGATGTTCCACGAGATCGACGTGGACTCCATCGACCGCCCGCGGGGCATGGACATCACCGTCGTCACCTCGGCGACCAACGACGACGAGGGACGGGCCCTGCTGCGCCAGCTCGGCTTCCCCTTCAAGGAGAACTGATATGGCAAAGAAGGCTCTGGTCAACAAGGCCGCCAAGAAGCCCAAGTTCGCCGTGCGCGCGTACACCCGGTGCAACCGGTGTGGCCGTCCGCATGCCGTGTTCCGCAAGTTCGGCCTGTGCCGAATCTGCCTGCGGGAGATGGCACACGCCGGCGAGCTGCCAGGCATTCACAAGAGCAGCTGGTAAGCCACTGATCAATAGGCCGGGACTCATCGAGTCCCGGCCTATTGTCGTCTCTCCAGCGGTCCGGACCTTCAGGCCATTACGCTTGCGCCCGTGCCCGAGAAGCGAGACATGACGCGGTTGCTATTGGCTGTGCTGATGCTCCTGGCAGCCGTCGTGGCATGCAGTCCCACCACAGCCGCGGACCCGACGATCGTCAACACCCGTGCAGGCGCGGTGCGCGGCCACATCGACGACGAGGTGCGTGTCTTCACCGCTATTCCATACGCGGCGCCGCCGGTCGGCCCGCGACGGTTCACCGAGCCAGAACCCGTCGAGCCGTGGTCGGACACCCGCGATGCGACGGGCCCGGGCGTCGAATGCCCGCAGCCTGGGGCCGAGAGCGATCTGACCCAGAGCGAGGACTGCCTGGTCCTCAACGTCACGATGCCGCGCCACACCCAGGGGAAGGTGCCGGTGCTGGTGTGGATTCACGGCGGTGCCTTCATCGCCGGTAACGGTGTCGGCTACAACGCGCGAAAACTGGCCGCCCAGGGCGGGATTGCCGTCGTCACCATCAATTACCGGCTGGGGACGCTGGGATTCCTGGCCGCACCGGGCTTGTCCGAGGTGATCGGCAACTACGGATTGCTGGATCAGGAGGCGGCGCTGCGCTGGGTGCGTGACAACATCGCCGCGTTCGGTGGTGATCCCGGTCAGGTAACCATCGGTGGCCAATCGGCGGGCGGCGTATCGGTGTGCGATCTGATGGTGGCGCCGAAGGCCTTCGGGCTGTTCCGGTCGGTCATCATGGAGAGTGCCCCGTGCCAGGCGCAAGCCCCCGTCTCGTCCGCCGTCCGTGACAGCATCGCCTATGCGGCCGAGGTGGGTTGCCCGGCCGGGCCCGGTGCTGCCGGGTGCTTGCGCGCGTTATCGGTTGATGCGCTGCGGGATTCGCCACAGTTCACCGGCATCGGACTGCCGGTGAGCCCGGTGACCGGGACACCGGAGCTTCCCGCGCCGCCACTGGACGCGTTCACCAGCGGCCTGTCGTCTCCCGTCCCCGTCCTCATCGGCAGTAACGCCAACGAGGCGACGGTGTTCGAGGCCCAGCAGTATCAGCACAAGCCCGTGCCCGGCGCCGAGGAGTATCAACGTGCGCTGGAAAGCAAGTACGCGGACCGCGCCACCGAACTCGGACGGCGATATCCCTTGTCTGCCTACGGCGGGAACGTACTCGCCGCGCTGGCGGCGATCGACACCGACAACAGCTACGCGTGCCCGACCCTCGATATGGCCGAGGCCCTGGTCAGGAAGGCGCCGGTGTACGCCTACGAATTCGCTGACCCCGCCGCACCGGTAGAGCAGCAGTATCAAGGCGCGCCGTTGCCGTTGGGCGCCTCGCACGGTTCGGAATTGGGTTACCTGTTCGATCTGTCCAGATCGTTGAGTCAGGAATCGGCGGCCCTGTCCACGCAGATGATCACCTACTGGGCACAGTTCGTGAAGACCGGGAATCCCAACGGCAGCGGTCAGCCGGAATGGCCCAAATATGTGCCTGGAGGTGCGTTCTTGCGTCTGGCGCCACCGGCACCCAAGCCGATGGCGGGCTTCGCCGACAGCCATCAGTGCGGGTACTGGCGGTAGCCGCCGCTGCAGGCCGATCTGGGAACGCTCGTCATCTAGACTCAGCCGGTGGTTGACCGCCGGCGAGATATCCAAGGTTTGCGGGCGGTAGCCGTTCTGCTGGTGGTCGCCTATCACAGCGGTCTGCCGATTCCCGGGGGATTCATCGGCGTCGATGTCTTCTTCGTCATCTCCGGATTTGTGATCACCCGTCTGTTGCTGCGCGAGACCGACCGGACGGGCCACATCGATCTGCGTCGCTTCTATGCGCGCCGGGTACGCCGTCTGCTGCCCGCGCTCGCCCTGTTGATCGTCGTGGTGCTGCCGATCGCCGCAGTCATCCAAAGTCCGCTGGGGTCAATGCAGGTCGCGGCACGAACCGCCGCCGCCGCAGCCCTATTCGTCTCGAACGCGGTGCTTTTCCTGGAGCCCTCTGGATACTTCGCGGCGCCGGCGGCGATGAATCCGTTCCTGCACACCTGGTCGCTGGCGGTCGAGGAGCAGTTCTATCTCATCTTCCCGGCCACGATGGCGTTGGCCGCCTACGTGGCGGCCCGTCGGCGGGCAAGTCGCTTGGTTGTCACCTTCTCACTGCTTCTGGCGCTGTCGGTGGCATCGCTGCTGCTCGCGGTCTACCTGACGGCCAGCGATGGTCTCCCGTTCCATGCGCACAATGCGGCCTTCTCGTTCTACAGCTCGCCTACGCGCGCATGGGAGTTCGGGGTTGGTGCGCTGATCGCCTTGGGGGAGAGCCGGATACGCCGATGGGATACCCGAGTCGCGTTACCGCTAGCGGCGCTCGGCGCGGCCGGCGTCACCTGGGGCGCCGTTGCGATATCCCCGGCAGACCCCTTTCCGGGAATTAATGCGCTGGTCCCGGTGCTGGGCGCGGGCCTGCTGATCATCGCTGGGACCGTACCGTCGCGCCAGCCTGTCGGCTGGTCGCTGTCGTCGGCGCCGATGCAATGGATCGGGGATCTGTCCTACAGCTGGTACCTGTGGCACTGGCCGCTCATCGTTTTCGCCAACAATCTGCTCGGCGCCGAGCACCGATGGCTAGTGCCCTGCGTGGGCGTGCTCTCGTTGCTTCCGGCCTGGTTGTCCAAACGGTATGTCGAGGACCCGATCCGGACGGGACGGAAACTGGCCGATCTTCGCGCGCCGCGACTCGCGGCGGCGTCGGTCGGCGTGGCGGTCTTCGTTTCGGCTGTGACATTCGGTGCCGCGCAGATAGCCACACCGGAGATTCGCGACGCGCGTGCGCAGCGGGCAGCCCATCTGGATGTCGGCAGAGGGTGCGTCGGCAACATGCCGGATGCCGAAAAGACCCGTCTGGACTGTCTGTGGCCCCAAGGCGCGGATGTCGATTCGCGGTCGGTCGTCCTCGTCGGCGATTCCAATGCCGGACAGTTCGCCGAGGCGCTCGTCCCGGCGGCGACGCAGCAAAACCGGTCGATGCTTCTCGCGACAAACGCCGCCTGCCCTTTCGTGGAGCTCGTGCTGGATCCGTCGCCGCCCGGCTGCACCGACTTCGTACAGCGTTGGACGAGTGCGTTGGCAGACGTCCAGCCGGGCCTCGTGGTGATCGCTTCCGCCTCCAGTGACTACTTCCTGGCCGATCAACATGTGCGGTTCCGGCTTCCAGATACGCAGGAATGGATCACTGATGACGCCGGTAAGGGCCGGTTGTGGCAGCTGGGCATGGCCACGGTGTTGCAGAAGCTATCGGAGGCGCGTGTTCCCGTCGTGGTGGTGCGTACCTTGCCGCACTTCGTGAACTGGGATCTGTACAAGTGCCCGGGGTACGAGGTCTGGCTGTCGCCCTCCCGGTGCGGTCGCTCCGAGGCGCTGGCAGAAGTTCAGCGCCGGCAGAACACGGCCTCGGCTGCCGAGCAGCGTGCCGCCCAGGGGCTCGTCGGGGTGTCCACCATCGACCTGGGGCCGGTGGTCTGTCCTGATGGCGTATGTCGCACCAACATCGATTCTCGGTGGGTGGCGCGCGACGGCGGACACATCACCGTGGGCGAAGCTCAACGGCTGCAGCCGGAATTCGCGCGTCTCATCGCTGAACGCGCCCGCCCGTGAGTCGACACGCGCGCCGTCACCGGTGGTGTCCCGGCACACCTTCGGCGGCTCGTCCGATTCTGACTCAGCAACCTTCGCCGCTGTGCCAGCGAGTTCCGGTGAACCGGCGCTCGCGCCTCTGTCGAATGCGGCCCGGGTAGTCGGACACTTTGCTATCGATTCAGCGCCTGGTGTGTGTCAGCAGGCCAGGAACGTTGCGGGGCTGTGGCCTGTGCTGGAGTTCTCTGCGCAGTGTTGCGCATCTCGCAACGAATGGCTGAGTTAGCGGCGGCGGTCCAGCTGGTATACCTTTGTGAGGCCACATTGCTGATAGTCCGGCAGTGGCTCGACAAACTCGCTGATCTGGAGGGTTGGTTAGCGAGAGGGGTCGAAGAAATCATGTCTGAGCAAATATGACGAATGGACACACCGATGCAGGTCTCGCAGGGTCGACGAGAAATCAGCAAGGCGCGGTTGCGCACCACCGGCGTCGCGGCGCTCGCAGCGCTGGCGCTTGTGGTGCTTCCCGGTGTGGCCAGCGCGGATCCCGGGGTGCTGCAGTCCACTGATCAGCTGGGGCTGCGCTTCGAGACGAGCAGCACACCTCAGCCCGAAGGGGCAACCACCACCGTCACAGTGCGTGCTGCGGATGGGAAGGTCGTGCAGACGATCTCCGAGCCCTTCAAGGGCTTCCTCGGCAACGCCGATGTCGAGCTGCTCGACATCGACCAGGACGGGCGTGACGATCTGCTGGTTCAGGTGGATGCGCGCGTCAAGGACGGAAAATGGGCGATCTGGCACGCGGTCGGCACCAACCCCAAGTTGTCGCGTGTCGGAGTGGTCGACGGGCATCCCGAGGCTGCCGGACCGGGCCTGATCAGGACGCAGACCGAACAGGGCACGTTCTTCTACACGATCAAGGGCAACGCACTGGCCACCGCGCCCGCACCTGCGGCCTAGCCTCGCGGTCTTATGCCGCTTGGTTAGCCAAATGCGCTGTGGTGCACTCTATTAGGTATGCCTGAGGCTCTGCACCCCGTCTTCCAGCCGCGTTTCCAGACCGTCCTCGCACGTAACCCGGGGGAGGCGGAATTTCAGCAGGCTGTCTACGAGGTGATGGCCAGTCTTACCCCGTTGGTCGGCAAGACGCCGGACTATGACCGCTGGTCGATCCTGGAACGCATCTGCGAACCCGAGCGGCAGATCATCTTTCGGGTCCCATGGATCAGGGACGACGGTGCTGTCGAGATCAACCGCGGCTATCGGGTGGAGTTCAACTCCGCGCTGGGCCCGTACAAGGGCGGTCTGCGTTTTCATCCGAGCGTGAACCTGTCGATCGTCAAATTCCTCGGCTTCGAGCAGATGTTCAAGAACGCGCTCACCGGCCTCCCGATCGGCGGCGGCAAGGGCGGATCCGATTTCGATCCCAAGGGGCGTTCCGACGCCGAGATCATGCGCTTCTGTCAGTCCTTCATGACCGAGCTGTACCGGCACATCGGCGAATACACGGACGTGCCTGCCGGTGATATCGGCGTGGGTCAGCGTGAGATCGGGTATCTGTTCGGGCAGTACAAGCGCATCACCAATCGCTACGAATCGGGCGTGCTGACCGGTAAGGGGCTGCCCTGGGGCGGATCTCAGGTGCGTACCGAGGCCACCGGTTACGGCGTCGTACTTTTCGCGCAGGAGATGCTCGCGATGCGTGCGCAATCTCTGGCCGACAAGACGGTCGTGGTGTCCGGCGCGGGGAACGTCGCGATCTATGCCGTCGAGAAGGCCCAGCAGCTGGGCGCGAAGGTCGTCGCCTGTTCCGACAGCGACGGCTACCTTGTCGACGAACGCGGCCTGAATCTCGAACTGCTCAAGGAGATCAAAGAGGTCCGGCGGGGCCGGCTCTCCGAGTACGTCCAGGAGCGCGGTGGCGGAGCGCGTCAGGTCACCGACGGCACGATCTGGGAGGTGCCCTGCCAGGTCGCGCTGCCGTGCGCCACGCAGAACGAGCTCGACGGCAAGGACGCCCGCAGGCTCATCGAGAACGGCGTGCAGCTGGTTGCCGAGGGTGCCAACATGCCGTGCACTCCCGAGGCGGTGAAGTACTTCCAGGACGCGGCGGTGCTGTACGCCCCCGGCAAGGCCTCGAACGCCGGCGGGGTGGCGACGAGTGCACTGGAAATGCAGCAGAACGCCAGCCGTGACTCGTGGTCGTTCGAGCAGACTGAAAGCCGCCTGCAGTCGATCATGCGGTCCATCCACAGCACCTGCGTGGAAACGGCGGATCACTACGGCGACCCCGGAAACTATGTGACAGGCGCCAACCTCGCCGGATACACCCGCGTCGCCGATGCGATGGTGGCCCTGGGCGTCATCTGAGAAACCGTGTTCGGCGGTTCGGCCCCGGCCGTGCATGTGCTGTGTTATCAGTGACATATGCGCAGGTACAGCGTGCTGGCGCTCGCGGTCGTTACGGCATTGGGCGGTGCCGCGGTGGCGCATGCCGACCGGCCCGAGCCGGTGCCGCTGTACGGCACTTACGACACCTACCTGGACCATTCGCGGCAGACATTCGAGGGCAGGCCCGATGCCTCGGAGCCCTCGACCCAGGCTGCGAGCTTCACCACCACCTGCGGCGCGCAGGGCTGTGTCGCGCATTGGGTGCGGCTGGCCGAGCTTGCCGACAATCCCGATGCGCCCGCACTGTTCGACTACCGGTGGAATGACGATCGATGGGAATCGGCCTCGGACTATCCGTTCCACTGCGGCGATGGCGGCGCGGTGATCGCGGCCCGGTCCGACTTCCTGGTCCCGAACGGCGATGGCAGCTTTTCGGGCGAGCGCACGTTCACCGTGGGGGAGCCGGGATGCCCCGACGACGGACCGGGCACCTACTGGCTGCCGTTCACGCTGACACCGACCGGCTGACCTGCCGCCGTCGATTTGGTCGGTACGTCCAGGTCACCTACACTTGACCGGTTGCCTGGGCTGTGTTTCGCCTATGGCCGGTCGGTATGTGCTTTCAGACGCCATGGATCGCACTATCGATGCACGACCCCTGACCGAACCCGGTCAGATACGGAAGATCACTTCGCAGTAGGCCCACCACGGGATGTACCAGGCCCTTTACGGGAACCAGTACGAGCGTGCTGTATGGGAACCGCGGCGAGAAAGGTTGATGGACTCTGTCATGACTATGACTGATCCGATCGCAGACTTTCTGACACGTCTGCGCAATGCCAACTCGGCATACCACGATGAGGTGACCCTTCCGCACTCGAAGATCAAGGCCAACATCGCCGAGATCCTCAAGCGCGAGGGCTACATCACCGATTACCGCACCGAGGACGCCCGCGTGGGCAAGAGCCTGGTTGTCTCGCTCAAGTACGGCCCCAGCCGTGAGCGCAGCATCGCCGGACTGCGCCGCGTGTCGAAGCCCGGTCTGCGTGTGTACGCAAAATCCACCAATCTGCCCAAGGTTCTCGGTGGCCTCGGCGTGGCGATCATCTCCACGTCCACTGGTCTGCTCACCGACCGCCAGGCGGCCCGACAGGGCGTGGGCGGCGAAGTCCTCGCGTACGTCTGGTAGGGGAGGACTAAAAACATGTCGCGTATTGGAAAGCAGCCAGTGCTGGTTCCCGCCGGAGTGGACGTCAACATCGACGGCCAGAACATCTCCGTCAAGGGTTCCAAGGGCACTCTGGAACTGACAGTGAGCGAGCCGATTGCGGTCTCGCGCAACGACGATGGCGCCATCGTGGTGACCCGTCCCGATGACGAGCGGCGCAACCGCTCGCTGCACGGGTTGTCCCGCACCCTGATCGCCAACCTGGTGACCGGTGTGACACAGGGTTACACCACCAAGATGGAGATCTTCGGCGTGGGTTACCGCGTCGTCGCCAAGGGATCGAACCTGGAGTTCGCGCTCGGTTACAGCCACCCGGTGCTGATCGAGGCGCCTGAGGGCATCACGTTCGCGGTCGAGACCCCCACCAAGTTCTCGGTCAGCGGAATCGACAAGCAGAAGGTTGGCCAGATCTCGGCCAACATCCGCCGCCTGCGTCGCCCCGACCCCTACAAGGGCAAGGGCATTCGCTACGAGGGTGAGCAGATCCGCCGCAAGGTCGGAAAGACAGGTAAGTGACCATGGCTCAAACGAAGACAGAAGCGAAGCAGCACGAGCCCGTCGGCAAGAGTGTCTCGGAGGTGCGCCGCACCTCGCGTCTGCGCCGCCACGCACGTCTGCGCAAGAAGGTGTCCGGCACGGACGCACGGCCGCGTCTGGTCGTCAACCGTTCGGCCCGCCACATCCACGTGCAGCTGGTCAACGATCTCACCGGCACCACCCTGGCGGCGGCCTCGTCCATCGAGCCCGACGTGCAGGCAGTGGACGGCGACAAGAAGGCGCGCAGTGCTCGGGTCGGTCAGCTGATCGCCGAGCGTGCGAAGGCTGCCGGCGTGGACACCGTGGTGTTCGACCGCGGTGGCTACACCTACGGTGGCCGGATCGCCGCACTCGCCGACGCCGCCCGCGAGAACGGGTTGGTGTTCTGATGTTCGTGACTTTCAACGGAAGGAATGCATGATGGCGCAGCGCAATTCGGGCGCTCCCGACAATGCGGGCGGCGCCAACGAGGGTCGCGACGGCGGCCGTGGACGCCGTGACAACCGCGACGACCGTCGTGGTGGGCGTGACAACGCCGAGAAGAGCAACTACCTGGAGCGCGTGGTCACCATCAACCGCGTCTCCAAGGTCGTCAAGGGTGGTCGCCGGTTCAGCTTCACCGCACTGGTGATCGTCGGAGACGGCAACGGTCTGGTGGGCGTCGGCTACGGCAAGGCCAAGGAAGTTCCGGCCGCCATCGCCAAGGGTGTGGACGAGGCTCGCAAGAACTTCTTCCGCGTTCCGCTCATCGGTGGCACCATCGTCCACCCGGTTCAGGGCGAGGATTCCGCCGGTGTCGTCATGCTGCGTCCGGCCTCGGCCGGTACCGGTGTGATCGCCGGTGGCGCTGCCCGCGCGGTGCTTGAATGCGCCGGCGTGCACGACATCCTGGCCAAGTCGCTGGGTAGCGACAACGCCATCAACGTGGTCCACGCAACCGTCGCGGCGCTCAAGCAGCTGCAGCGCCCCGAAGAGGTTGCGGCCCGGCGTGGTCTGCCCATCGAGGACGTGGCGCCGGCCGGCATGCTCCGGGCCCGCGCCGAGTTCGCAGCTGCGGCAGCACAGGGAGGCAGCCATGGCTGACGTGAAGATCACCCAGGTGCGCAGCACCATCGGAGCCCGATGGAAGCAGCGCGAAAGTCTGAAGACACTGGGTCTGCGCAAGATTCGCCAGACCGTTGTCCGTGAGGACAACGCGCAGACCCGCGGCCTGCTCCAGGTGGTTCGCCACCTGGTCACCGTCGAGGATGTGAAGTAAGCAATGACCATCAAACTGCATCACCTACGCCCGGCCCCGGGCTCCAAGACCGAGCGCACCCGCGTCGGCCGTGGTGAGGGGTCCAAGGGTAAGACCGCGGGTCGCGGTACCAAGGGCACCAAGGCACGTAAGAACGTGCCGGTGACCTTCGAGGGTGGGCAGATGCCCATCCACATGCGGCTCCCGAAGCTCAAGGGCTTCAAGAACCGCTTCCGCACCGAATACCAGGTGGTGAACGTGGCCGACATCGAGCGGCTGTTCCCCGAGGGTGGCGACGTCACCATCGAGGCCCTGGTTGCCAAGGGTGCGGTGCGCAAGAACGAGCTGGTGAAGGTGCTCGGCAACGGAGACCTCAAGGTCAAGGTGTCGGTGACTGCCAACAAGTTCAGCGACTCGGCTCGCGAGAAGATCACCGCCGCAGGCGGATCGGTCAACGAGGCCTAGTAACCGCTTTCCAGAAAGGGCGTCCACCTTCGGGTGGGCGCCCTTTCTGTTTCGCCGAGCGCGTACCAGGAGCAGAGCTATCGCGGGAACTGCCTGCGTGCGGTATGCGCTCGGTGAAGCAGAGGCTTATATCTGCGGACGTGTGCCCAGCACATCCCGAAACAGTGCCTGACGTAGCGCCAGTTCGCGGGGATCGCTGAACAGGTGAAAGCCCAATCGGTTCATCACGTAGGCGAATCCGATACCGGTGTCGGGGTCGGCAAAGCCGAACGATCCACCGAGCCCGGGGGTTCCGAATGCCTTCCCGGACGACCCAAAGACGCAGTCCCGAAACGGTTTGCAATACCCCAGTGAGAATACCGAGTCGACATGCAGCACCTTGTCGCGAATGCCTCCGCTAGGAGGGACGGCGGGCTCTGTCACCGTTTCGAGAGTGGCCGGTGTCAGACCGAGTTCGGCCCCGCCGGTTGCCGCGCAACCATATGCGCGAGCCACCGAGCGGGCCGAGCCGATTCCGTTGGCGGCGGGCATCTCCACGGTGCGCACCTTCTCTTGGTTGAAGTCGGTCATCGCATCGATATCGTTGGGCAGGTTGGCACTTCGGCCGGTGAGGCCGCGAGGATTCAGAAGTCCCAGTACAAATCGGGGCGGCATGGTGTTGAGGTGCAGCAGTGCTTCGTGCCGCTTCCAGCCATGTAGTTCGGCCACTCGGCCGCGGTCCACCGAGGCGGGCAATCCGATGTGCAGATCCAGGCTCAGCGGAGCGGCGATCTCGTCGGCGAAGAAGCGTCCTATGGTGCGGCCGGCAGGGTCGGTGCGACGGATGAGCTCGGATTCGTACCACCCCAGGGTGAGTGCGTGGTAGCCATGTCGGGTGCCCGGCGTCCATGCTGGTTTTTGGGCGGCAAGCACCGCGGAGACCTTGGTCGGGTCGGTCAGGTCTGCCAGCTTCAGCGGCGCGTCGAGTGCGGGCAACCCGGCCTGGTGGGACAGCAGTTGACGCACCGTGACATTGGCTTTCCCGGCCTGCGCGAACTCGGGCCAGTAGTCCGCGACCTTTGCGTCGTAGTCGAGCAGCCCGCGCGATGCGGCGACGGAGACAGCAAGGGATGCAACACCTTTGGTGGTGGAAAACATGTTGACTATGGTGTCTTCACGCCACGGGTCCTTGGTGAGGCCGTTGCGGTAACCACCCCATAGGTCGACGACCTTCACACCGTCGCGGTATACGGAGAAGGCGGCACCGATTTCGTCTCCGCGCGCGAAGTTGGCGCGGAATGCATCGGCGATCTTGCCGTACCCTTCATCGGCATCGCCGCCGATCAGAGCGGGTGACACCGTCATCTTGAGCGTCATTCGACAGTCATACCATCGGGCACGCGGGCCGGACGGTGATTCAGTCGTCTAGGTCAGGATCATCTCCGCACCCGCGTTGGCTACGTGCGGTTAGCGTTTCCGGTAGATGTCGGCGACCCAGGCCTGTTTGCAGAATCGGTCCTGGGCGGCGGGCGGGTCCACGCCCGCGTCCGTCAGGGCCTGATTGGTCTTCTCGGCTTGCCCCGGGGGAACGTCGTCGTAGTTGAAGGAACACAGCGTGTTTCCGTTGGTGTACCAGGTGCGGGCGGGATCGGGTGGATCCGGCCAGTCCGCTGCCTGTACGAAGAGCGAGCCGAGTCCCACGACCTTGTCGTTGACGAACCGGTAGAGGGTAATCCTGCCCGATCCAGCCCCGGTGCTGGCGTAGAACGCGGTGAAGTGTTCATCGGTAGTCCGGAAGTCCGGATAGCCGATCACCTGTCCCGCTTGGGCGAACTTCCCCGAATCCTTGTTGGCCCGCCACACATTCAGGACATCGCCATCGGAGCCGACGGTGTCCACCACGATCAGCTCATCGCGGCCGTCGCGATCCAGGTCGGCGAGGAACGGGGGAGTTCGTTCCGGTTTGTTGACGGGAACGGTAAAGGTCTGTCGCTCAGTTCCGTTGGGCTCGTAGACCTTGACGGTGATCGGTGGCGTGCCCAGCACCTCGAATGTCAGCTTCGCCGAATCCTTGGACCGCAGCACGCAGTCCAGCGCCGGGTCTGGGTCGGGTTCGACGGCCTGTGGCTTGATCGACGAGCACAGCGGTAGAGCGTCGAGCCGACTCGGCGCCGAGCTCGTCGGTGTTCCGGAGTGGTGGATGCCGCCATGTGTGCATGCCGCGAGCGTCAATCCTGCGCCGAGAAGTACGGTGGCGTGCCACTTTGTCATGCGCACCTCACCGCGTGCCCTGCCGGTACAGCGTTGGTACCCACGGCTGCAGGCAGAAATGTTCCGCGGCTGTGGCCGGGTCGACGCCGGCTGCGCGTAACGCATCCATCCGTGACTCCAGCGCTCCCGGCGGGTCATCGGACACGTTCATCGCGCATTTGACGTTGGCGTTCAGGCGCCACTTCGGATCGTCGAGAGGCTTGTTGTCGACGCGTCTTTCGGTATCCAGCAGCGCCAGCACCGCCAGCTTGTTGTCGACGAACCGGAACAGCGCTGCCACTCCGGCGTCGGCGCCGTTGCGCGAGAAGATTCCGACGAATCGGTCGGATGTCAGCCAGAATCTCGGGACGCCGAAAATCGTTCCGGTCATGTCGAATTGATCGGAGTTGGGCCGCGACCGCCACACATCCATAAGGTCGCCCGCCGGGTCGCCGGTTGCCCTGACCACCAGCAGCTCCTCGCGCTTGTCCTGATCCAGGTCCTGCAGGAAGGGCACGCGCTGCTGGAAGATCGAATTGGGGACGCGAATGGATTGCAGCTGTGCACCACTGCCGTTGAACACGCGGATGGTTCCCGTGGGAGTGCCCAGCACCTCGAAGATCACCCCGCTGCCGTCCGAGGTGCGAATTGTGCAATCCAGCGCTGGATCCGGTTGTGGATTTCCGGGTTGGGCCGCGACGGTGTCACAGGCCGGCAGCGCCGCCAATCGTCCGGCGTTCTGATCGGCGGGCGGCGGCGCATGCTTGGCGTTGGCGATGGTGGTGGCCATCAGCTGATCCAGCAGGCCCGCGTCCACCGGATCGGTGCCTTCCACCTCGAACACCACCGAGCGCACCCTGGCGAGCAGCACACGTTGTCCGCGCACCCCCGACGACTGTTTATCGGCGGAGGTGTCATCAAGGTCGGTGCTGGTGCTGGTGTAGACGTGGGTCTGCACTCCCTCGACGATCGGTCCGGGCGCGAAGGTGTCGGTGACGTGCCGATTACGCACCTCCGGCTTGGCGAAGGTCGGAAACGCCCTGTCGTACTGGCCGCATTTCTTGATCCAGTCGGTGGTCAGTGCGAATACGTCGGTGTTTTCGCGTTCACGATTCACCGTGACGACGATGCGGCCACCGGCTGGATCTGTTTCGTGCAGCGTCGATGCCGCGTAGTAAAGGTTCCAGTCCGAGCCGTCCGGTGTCCTCGAGAAGGATTTACCGAACGGTGTGTAGAGGCATTCGGGCGGGCGGGTTTCACCGTCCGTCTGGCCATGCATGCCCAGTCCGGAGCCGTCATCGGCGGCGATATCCGGTGGGCGAGTGTCCCCTTGTCCAGGAAAGTCCGCGGCCACAGGCAGTAGACCGGCAAGCTCGGCATTGTTCCGCCCACCCAGATCGGTGTGGTTGGGGTGAAACTTGCCGCGATACTCGGGAAACAAACCCGGATAGCTGCGGGCGGGGGCGGCCGTCGTCGATGATGTCGATTGCGATGGGGTCAGTTCGCGCGACCCGGACGTGTCGATACACCCCGATACCGTGGTGACCGCGAGTACCGCAGCGACCTGAGCCAACAGCTTCTTGGCCGTTGTCTTCTGTACACGTGTCATCGTTGCCCCTCCGCCAGCGAATGGTTCAGACCCTACGCGCCGAGCAGAACAGCAGCACGGATTTGTAGCCGCGAGCGTTGCCGCATTCGTCGGTACGCTCAAAGCATGTTCGCCTTTACCACGCCCACGGACGTCAACGACCTGCTGGCCAAGGTCGACACCGCACGTCACCGGGGAGTACCCCGGGACTGCATCCTGGAACTCGATCTGCTCGAGGTGCCGCCGGAAACCGCCAACTTCGATCCGCTGGGCCTGGTCTTCTCCGGAGCGAGCAGGCCGCTGTCGTTGCGGCACACCATTGCCGCCATCCACCGTGCGATCGACGATCCGCGGGTGGCCGGTCTCATCGCCCGGGTGCAGATCCCGCCCGCCGCTGCCGGAGCCGTCCAAGAGCTTCGGGCCGCCATCGAGGCGTTCAGCGCGGTCAAGCCGAGCGTGGCGTGGTCCGAAACCTACCCGGGCACCCTGGCCTATTACTTGGCGTCGGCCTTCGGCGAGGTGTGGATGCAACCATCCGGCACCGTGGGACTCATCGGATTCGCGGCCAGCGGAACCTTCCTGCGCGGTGCACTCGACAAGGCCGGGGTTGAGGCGCAGTTCCTCACGCGCGGTCAGTACAAATCGGCGGCCAACCTGTTCACCGAGGACGGCTACACCGAGGCGCAGCGGGAAGCCGACGGGCGGCTGTTGGAAAGCCTGTCCGAACAGGTTCGCGACGGTGTCGCCGCATCGCGCAAGCTCGACCCGGCAGAGGTGGACGCCCTGGCAGACCGGGCGCCGCTGCGGCGCACCGATGCGGTGACCGCAGGCCTGGTCGACCGCATCGGATATCGCGATGAGGCGTATGCGCGCATCGGTGAATTGACCGGTGTGCACGCCGATAAGGAACCCCCGCTGCTGTATCTGGCGCGCTACGCCCGGGCCACCCGGCCACAGGTGCCGAGCCTGCCCGCCCTGCCCGGGCGGCCGTCGCGGCGGACCATCGGCGTGGTCACCCTGGCGGGACCGATCGTGAGTGGCCGCAGCGGGCCACGGCTCTTTCCGCCCGGACCGGCCAGCGGAGGTGACGTGATCGCCGAGGCGCTGCGCGACGCGGCCGCCGACGATTCGGTGGCCGCCATCGTGTTGCGTGTGGACAGCCCCGGCGGCTCGGTCAACGGCTCGGAAACCATTTGGCGAGAAGTGATCCGGGCGCGTGAGGCGGGCAAGCCAGTGGTGGCGTCCATGGGTGCGGTCGCCGGATCCGGCGGTTACTACGTGGCCATGGGTGCAGACGCGATCCTCGCCAATCCGGGCACCATCACCGGATCCATCGGGGTGATCACCGGAAAGTTCATCACCCGTGGGCTCAAGGAGAAGCTCGGGGTTGCCTCGGACACCTTGCGCACCAACGCCAACGCTGATGCGTGGTCGAGTAACGAACCGTTCACCGACGAGCAGCGCGATCTCGTCGAGGCCGAGATCGACATGCATTACGAAGATTTCGTGCAGCGGGTCGCGGACGGGCGAAACCTCAGTGTCGACGCCGTGAAAGCGGTTGCGCAGGGCCGGATCTGGTCGGGCAGGGATGCGCTGGCACATGGCCTGGTCGATGAACTCGGCGGGTTCCGCGAGGCGGTGGCCAAGGCCAAGAAGCTCGCGGACATAGATCCCGATGACGACGTGCGGATCGCGAGCTTCCCGAGTTCACCGCTGACGGCGATGCTGCGGCAGCGGGCGTCCTCGCAGCCTGCCGCCGCGGCCGTCACCGATGCGGTGCTCGGGCGGGTGGCGCAATTGGCCTTGGAAACGGTGCAGCGCGCCCAGCGATCCATTGGCGGCGCCCAGACCATGATGTTGGGCGACTACCGCTTCTAGTCGCACCGCACCAGCATGTTTCGCCGGGACGGGGGCTGACACCGACTAACGTGTCGAGTGCAGCTGCCGGCGGAAGGGCGTGGTGTGAACACCGAACTGACCGTATTTCAGAGACGTGTGCTCGCTGTCCTCACCGCGGTGGGCATCGCAGTGGGTATCTATTTTCTGCGCGGCTATTTCATCCTGATCGTGGTCGCCGGGGTAGCCGCGTATCTGTTCACGCCGGTGTACCGGCGCCTGGGCCGGCGATTCGGCTCGGGTGTGGCCGCGACCCTGACGCTGCTGTGCGCGCTGGGATCGGTGGTGATCCCGGTCGGTGGGCTGGTTTACGTTGCGACCGTACAGATCACCCGCATGGTCGACAGTGTCTCCAACTGGGTGGACGACACCGATATGACCGCACTCGGGCAACGGGCGTTCGCGGTGGTCAACGACGTCCTGGCCCGGATCCCATTCGTGCACGTGCAGTTGACCCCGGACAGCCTGCGGCAGTCGATCGCATCGCTGGCGGAGAACGTCGGGCAAGGGGTGCTGCAGGTGCTGCAGAGCGCGGTCGGCAGCGTCGCATCGGCGGTCGCGGCGTGCATCATCTTCCTGTACGTGTTCGTCTCACTCCTGGTCAAGCAGGACAAGGTGCTTAACCTGCTGCGGCAGCTCAATCCGCTGGGGGAGGAGATCACCGACCTGTACCTCGACAAGATCGGTGCGATGGTGCGCGGAACGGTCAAGGGGCAGTTTGTGATTGCGATGGCGCAGGGTGTAGCCGGTGCCGCGTCGATTTATGTCGCCGGGTTCCGGCAGGGTTTCTTCTTCTTCGCGATACTGCTGACCGCGTTGTCGATCATCCCGCTCGGGGGAGGTATCGTGACGATTCCGTTCGGTATCGGCATGATCTTCTTCGGCCACCCGGTCGGCGGACTGTTCGTCATCGCCTGGCACCTGCTGGTGGTCTCCAACATCGACAATGTGCTGCGCCCCTTCCTGGTACCGCGCGGAGCACGTCTGGATCCCGCCCTGATGCTGCTGGCGGTCTTCTCGGGTATCGCGGCCTTCAGCTTCTGGGGAATCATGCTGGGCCCGGTGCTGATGATCGTCATCGTGACCACGATCGACGTGTATCTGGCCGTCTATAAAGGGGTTCCGTTTGAGAGCTCCGATGCCGACGAACCCGAGGCGCCGAGGCGGGCCTGGTGGACACGGTTGCGTTCGCGGGTGGCGAGCTAGCCCAGCGTCGCGTCGACGTACACGATGTTCGGGAATATGGTGCGCAGCAATGGGTTCGGCGGCTCCAAGTTGAGCCGTGCGTACAGTGCCTCGTTCTCCTCGGTGACCACCGACCATCCGTGTTCGGCCAGCCAGTCCGCCGCCATTTGACGTTCTTCGGCGTAGACGAGCGATTCCATATCCAGATCCAGTGTGTCTCCGGCAAATTGACGAGTCAGCTCGCGTGCCTTGGAAAAATCGGCGGTCTCCAGGCCGGGCACCTGCTCACACACGAGGCGGCTACCCGGCGCGCTGAGCTCGGTGATCGACGCGAACAACCGATCCTGTGCCTCCGGCGGCAGGTAGATCAGCAGTCCCTCGGCAGACCACACCGTCGGCTGCTCGGGGTCGAAGCCGGCCGCCTTCAAGGCCGATGGCCAGTCGTCGCGCAGGTCGATCGCTACAGTCCGGCGCTCGGCGCTGGGCGATGCTCCCAGTGCTGCCAGGTTGTCGGTCTTGAACGCGATCACATCTGGCTGATCGAGCTCGTACACCGTGGTGCCCGCCGGCCAATTCAGGCGGTAGGCCCGGGTGTCGAGTCCGGACGCCAGGATGACGGCCTGGCGCACTCCGGCCGCCGTCGCGGACTTGAAGGCGGTGTCGTAATACCAGGTGCGACTTGCCATTCCGTTGGCCATGCCGTCCACGGTGATGCCCAGCTGCACCAAACCGGCCATCTGCTCGGGGTCGAAATCACCCGAGGCCAGCTTGGTGAAGTACTCGATGCCGACGGCGCGCACCAGCGGCTCCGCGTAGGGATCGTTGATCAGCGCATTGGGTACGCGACTGGCCAGCGCTCGTTGGGCTGCCACCATCGTCGCCGTCGCCCCGACGCTCGAGGCCAGATCCCAGCTGTCGTCATCGGTCCGCGTCATCGAGGCTCCTTAGAGGTTGTCGGGGTGCCCCGACCATAGTGCGCCGCGCTCCGGGATTGCGCACCCCCGGGCCCGTGGCCTGCGCAAATTCGGTTGCGTGCGCCCCGGATCGGGGTGTTTGCTGTTCCGGCACAGTGGGCGGCCGAGAGATCAGGAGGTGAACGTGGCCGATACAGCGGTGCGGCCACGCGCGGCCGCGGCACCGGGCAGCGTGATGAAGCTGCACCGGCATTCCGTGCTGCTCGACGGAAGGTCCTACACGATCATCACGCTGCGCGCTGAGGCCGATGTGCGCCTCTCCACCAACCGGTTTCATGAAACTTGGCACGTGTTATCCGATGAGCCCGGCGCCAAGATGCTGGCACGGCTGCTGTGGGGTCTGGCCTATCAGCGGCAACCCGGCACGCTGGTGCTCATCGACCGTGCACATCTCGATCCGAATCCGTTCGATGCCGAGCCCGCGGACCCGATTGTGCTGCTGCCGTCGCATCTGACCGTGCTCACCCGGCAGGCGGCCAGGGCGTTGCGTCGGCGGCCGCCGACCACGCCCGACGGAACCGTGCGCTGGCGCACCCATGGACTCGACAGCCGGGCCGCTGAGTTCCGGGCGTGGCGGCAGCTGCCCGCCGGGCAACGGGAGTACCCGTACACGCCGGCACCGACCGGGTGGGAGAGCGCCGGACGAATGGGTGGAGTGCTGGTGTTGGCGGGCGGGCCGCAGACATTGCGGCAGTGGGCCACCTACGCCGAACTGATGCGCATCACGGAGCCATGGCACACGGACTACGAGTATCTGGCCGACCGCGACGGCGAGATTCAGATCTTCCTGAACTATCGCCGTGAGGTCGCCATCGCGAAACAGGCACGAGCCGACGTTCTGTCGGCGCCGCATCCGGCCGATATCGAGCAACTGCGAGAACGCATTTGGCAGCGAGCCGCGCAGATTCGGTCTCGCCACACGGGAAATACCGGTGAACGTTCGGTGACCAGCCCCGAATCACGGACGCGCGGTGGTAATTTCGGCCGGTGAATGCCATGAGGTGGATTGCTGCCGTCGTATTGTCCGTTGCGGCATGCAATGTGGGTGCTCCCGCCGCGTCCGCGGCGCCGGGATGCCGCCAGCTGGACCCCACCTTGCCCTGGTACGGCGAGGTCAGGGAACGGCTCCAGGCCGCGATCGACGCCAACAGCACGTGCACCGGGACCTGGAAGCGCCCCACCAAGGCGATCGCGCTCTTCGACTGGGACAACACCGAAGTCAAGAACGACATCTCCGATGCGACCCTGGCCTGGATGCTGCGGCACGACAAGATCCGCCAACCGGGAGACTGGCACTCCACCAGCCGTCACATCACCGAGGTGGCGGCCACCGCGCTGCGTGAGGCATGTGGCACCGCAACCCCCGCCGGCCGGCCGCTGCCCACCTCGACCAACGCGGCATGCGCCGACGAGATCCTGGCGATCCGCGAAGGCAAGACCCATGACGAACAGGAAGCCTTCACCGGATACAACCAGCGCTGGAGCAACGGCGCGTACGTGTGGACAGTCGCACTGACCGCCGGCTACACCGCCGACGAGGTCGCGCAATTCGCGCAGGCGGCCAAGCGCGAGAACCTGGATGCGCCGATCGGAGCCACTCAGACCATCGGCACCACCACCGTGCCGGGGTATGTGCGGGTCTACCCGCAGATCAAGGACCTCATTGCCACCTTGCAGGCCCATGGCGTCAGTACCTGGGTGATCTCGGCGTCCTCGGAGGTGGTGGCCAAGGTGTGGTCACCGGAAATCGGGATTCCGACAAATCAGGTGATCGGAGTGCGCAGCGTCTATGACGCCAACGGAAGGCAGACCCCGCACGTCAAGGGCTGCGGCGGACAACCCGATGGTGCCGACACGGTGATCACCTACGTCGACGGCAAACGCTGCTGGGCCAACCAGGTGGTCTTCGGTGTGCAGGGCCCCGCCGCCTTCGAGCCCTACGACGTCAACAAACGGCAGATTCTTGCCGCCGGCGACTCGACCACCGATGTCACCTTCGTCGACGACGCCACCGCTGCCCACCTCGTCATCAACCGGAACAAGACCGAACTCATGTGCCGGGCCTATGACAACGCCGACGGCAAATGGTTGATCAATCCGATGTTCATCGACCCCTATCCCCAGCGTATGGAGCCGTACCTATGCGCGACAGACGGCCGGACCAACCCGGATGGCAGTACGGGGCCGCTGCTGCGTACCGATGGCACCGTCATCCCCGACCAGAAGGACACCGTCTTCTCCACCGGTATGTAGCGAACTGTTAGTCTCGTATCCGGCCCGGGCGTGCCCTGACGGCCGCCGAAACGGTTACCCAACGCTGGGATCACCAGCTGATTCATCTAGCAGATCACATGGCGAGCTGCAGGATGCGCAGGAGGATGTGTGCTTTCCGCTTTTGTCTCTGCTCTCAGGACAGCTGACCTGAGGCGGAAGATCCTCTTCACGATCGGGATCGTGATCATTTATCGGCTGGGTGCGACCCTGCCGTCTCCCGGCGTGAACTACGCCAACGTCAAGTACTGCGTCGAACAGGTCAGCAGTGGCGACTCGGCGCAGATCTACTCGCTGATCAACCTCTTCTCGGGTGGCGCGCTGCTGCAGCTGTCGGTTTTCGCGGTCGGCGTCATGCCGTACATCACCGCCAGCATCATCGTTCAGCTGCTCACCGTGGTCATTCCCCGGTTCGAGCAGCTGCGCAAGGAAGGCCAGTCCGGCCAGGCGAAGATGACGCAGTACACCCGCTACCTGTCGGTCGCGCTGGCGCTGCTGCAGTCCACCTCGATCGTCGCGCTCGGTGCCAGCGGAAACCTGCTGCAGGGCTGTGACCGCAAGGACGAGATCGTCTCGGACCAGTCGATCTTCTCGCTGAGCGTGATGGTTCTGGTGATGACTGCCGGATCCACCCTGGTGATGTGGCTCGGTGAGATGGTCACCGAACGCGGAGTCGGCAACGGTATGTCGCTGCTGATCTTCGCCGGCATCGCGGCCCGGATCCCTGCCGAGGGCAAGACCATCCTCGACAGCCGCGGTGGTGTCACCTTTGCCGCCGTCTGTGTGGCTGCGCTGCTCATCGTGGTCGGTGTCGTATTCGTCGAACAGGGCCAGCGCCGCATTCCCGTCCAGTACGCCAAGCGCATGGTCGGTCGGCGCATGTACGGCGGTACCTCCACCTACTTGCCGCTGAAGGTCAACCAGGCCGGTGTTATCCCGGTCATCTTCGCCTCCTCGCTGCTGTACATCCCGGGTCTGATCACTCAGCTCGTGCGCAGCGGTGGGAAGGACAAGACCGGCTGGTGGGATCGATTCGTCAGCACCTACCTGACCGATCCCAGCAACTACTGGTACATCGCGATTTACTTCACGCTGATCGTGTTCTTCACGTTCTTCTACGTGTCGATCACCTTCAACCCCGACGAGCGTGCCGACGAGATGAACAAGTTCGGTGGCTTCATCCCCGGTATTCGCCCCGGCCGTGCGACCGCTGACTACCTGCGCTACGTGCTCAACCGCATCACGTGGCCGGGCTCGATCTACCTGGGTGTCATCGCGATCTTGCCGAACTTGTTCCTGCAGATCGGGAACTCCGGTGGTATGCAGAACCTGCCGTTTGGTGGAACTGCGGTACTGATCATGATCGGCGTCGGCCTCGATACCGTGAAGCAGATCGAAAGCCAGTTGATGCAGCGTAACTACGAAGGGTTCCTGAAGTGAGAGTGGTGTTACTCGGCCCGCCCGGGGCAGGCAAAGGCACGCAGGCGCAACTGATTTCGGAGAAGTTCGGCATTCCGCAGATCTCCACCGGAGACCTTTTCCGGTCGAACATCAGCGAAGGCACCGAGCTGGGAATCCAGGCCAAGCAGTACCTGGACGCCGGCGACCTGGTGCCCAGCGAGGTCACCAACAAGATGGTCGAAGCGCGCCTCGACGAGGCCGACGCCGCCGACGGCTTCATCCTCGACGGGTTCCCGCGCACCGTGGATCAGGCTGATGCGCTGGCCGCGATGGAAGAGGCTCGCGGGGTCAAGATCGACGCCGTGCTGGAGTTCCGGGTGCCGGTGGAAGAGCTGGTGCAGCGGCTGCTGGGCCGCGGCCGCGCCGACGACACCGAGGACATCATCCGCAACCGGCTCAACGTGTACCGCGCCGAGACCGCACCGCTGCTGGAGTACTACCAGAGCGTGCTGCAGACCATCGATGCCGTCGGCACCGTGGACGAAGTGTTCGCGCGGACATCGCAGGCTCTGGGCCGGTAGCGGCGAGTCGGTAGTGGGTCGTTAGTGGGTCTCTTCGGCCGCAAGAAGACGGTGGAGCAGCGCACCGCCGGAGAACTCGATGCCATGGCCGCCGCGGGCGCCATCGTGGGCGCCGCATTGGTCGCCGTTCGTGACGCCGCGAAGCCGGGCATTTCGACGCTGGAGCTGGATCAGGTCGCCGAGTCGGTGATCCGGGACGCCGGCGCGGTGCCGTCGTTCCTGGGTTATCACGGCTTCCCAGCCTCGATCTGCTCCTCGGTCAACGACCAGGTGGTCCACGGAATACCTTCGGCGACAGCGGTCTTGGCCGACGGTGACCTGGTCTCCATCGACTGTGGCGCGATCCTGGATGGATGGCACGGGGATTCCGCGTGGACCTTTGCGGTGGGCACGGTCATCCCTGTCGACGAGGCGCTGTCGGAAGCCACCCGCCTGTCCATGGAGGCCGGTATCGCGGCGATGATTCCGGGAAATCGGCTGACTGACGTATCCCATGCGATCGAGCTGGGCACCCGGGCGGCTGAGAAGCAGTTCGACCGGGCATTCGGAATCGTGGATGGCTACGGCGGCCACGGTATCGGTCGCTCGATGCATCTTGACCCGTTCCTGCCCAATGAGGGAGCCCCCGGCAAGGGGCCACTCCTCGCGGTGGGGTCGGTGCTCGCCATTGAACCGATGCTCACGCTGGGCACCACTCAGACCCGGGTGCTGGCCGACGATTGGACCGTGGTCACCACCGACGGATCGCGGGCCGCGCACTGGGAGCACACGGTGGCCGTCACCGAGGACGGCCCCCGCATCCTGACGCTGCGCCCGTAGCTACTTGCCCTTGATGGACGCCGTGCGCTCCGTGCTGAAGACGGCCACGCAGGCGATCGAGTGGTCACCCTGCGCCCACGAACGTTTGGTCGGGTAGAGGTAGGTGATCTCGACCCCGTCGTCCTCGAATGCGCTGGGGGAGTAGCTTTCCAGCGCGGTGCTGCAGCCCTCATTACCCTTCTCGTCCAGCACGGACTGTGGGGGCACGGAGCTCCCGGAGAGCGGCAACAGTGCGTACACCTCTGCCTTGTGCGGCTGCGCACACGGAATCGCCTTGGTCGTCGTGTAGAAGTCTTTGTCGCCCAGATCGGCCACGCAGTCGCCTACGCGCAATTGGGTGACATCCATATCGCCGGACTGGGTGACGTGTCCGGAATCGTCACGCTTGGGCTTGTCGTTGATGCCCGCCGCGATCACGATAATCGACGCGATCACCCACAGGGAGCCGAGCGCGATGCCCGCGATGGCCAACCCGCGGCCGTTCTGACCGGTTCGCTTGATCTGGTTCAGGCCCAGGATGCCGAAGATGATGCCCAGGATTCCGCCGAGGCAGGGGATGATGCCGAAAATCAGCGCCGTGATGGCAAATCCATTGGTGCTCCGTGCACTTTCCACGGGGGGATAGGCGCCCGCCGCGGGATAACCGTAGGGCGCCGATGGGTATCCCGGAGGTGGCGGTGGGTACCCGCCCGCCGGGTTCGCCGGGGGATAGGGCGGATAAGGCTCGACACCCGCAGGCCCTGCCGGGGGAACGGGCGGATATCCACCCGTTGGGGGTGGTCCGACCGGCGGGTACCCGGGGCCTGTCGGAGTCGGATACGGCGGAAAATCCGGTGGCCCGGGATCCGAGGGCGGCGGCCCCGAAGGCGGTTGCGTCATGTACGGACTTTAGCAAACACGCGGTGGCGTGGGAAGATTCGCCGATCAGCCGGAAAGCTTCGCCAGGAAGGCCTGCACCTCGGATGCGACAGGAAGCAGACCTGACTCCTGGGCATCGATTAATGATGGTGCAGCACTGTCCTTTTCGGAGACAACTAGCGAAAGCTCGGTGCCGTCGGGTCGGCTGGTCGGCCATTGGATCGCGATCGTGGGATCCAGCGGATTGATGCCATGTTCGCGGCCCGGGGCATACCCGGCGGAGCATAGGTAGACCACCGTCGAGGCGTCCTCGAGAGCGAGGAACCCGTGGCCGACACCCTCGGGCACGTAGACCGCCCGGCGGTCTCGAGGGTCCAGCAGCACAGCGTCCCACGCGCCGAATGTCGGTGAACCAACACGGATATCGACCACCACGTCATATACGGAACCGGTCAGACAGGTGACGTATTTGGCTTGCCCGGGTGGCACGTCGGCGAAGTGGATCCCGCGCAGCGAACCGGCTGCCGAGACCGAGCAGTTGGCCTGCTGTAGGTCGAACGGGTGGCCGATGGCCTCGGCAAGCGCTGCGCCCTTGAACAATTCGAGGAACACTCCACGGCTGTCGTGATGCTGCACCGGAGTGATCTCGAAGGTGCCGGGCACCGATAACTCACGAATCTGCACGTCACTGCCCCTGTTTCGCGTAGCGAGCTTCCACGCCATCCTTGATGGGACGCCACCAATCCTCGTTGTCCTGATACCACGAGATTGTCTCGGCCAGCCCGCTGGTGAAGTCGAGATGTTTTGGTGTCCAGCCCAATTCATCTCGCAGCGGGGTGGGATCAATGGCGTAACGCAGGTCGTGGCCCGCGCGGTCGGTGACATGATCGAAGTCGTCCGGCGACTTGCCCATGAGTTCCAGAATGGTGCGCAACACCGACAGGTTGTCCCGTTCTCCGTCAGCCCCGATGAGATAGGTGCGTCCGATGGCGCCGTCCTCGATGATGCGCCACACCGCACTGTTGTGATCGTCGACGTGGATCCAGTCCCGGACGTTCGCCCCGGCCCCGTATAGGCGCGGACGGCGGCCCGTCAGGATGTTGGTGATCTGCCGCGGAATGAACTTCTCCACATGCTGATACGGCCCGTAGTTGTTGGAACAGTTGGAGATCGTCGCGCGCACTCCAAACGATCTCATCCAGGCGCGCACCAGCAGATCCGCCGAGGCCTTGGTCGCCGAGTACGGGCTCGACGGGTTGTATGGAGTGGTGTCGGTGAACCGATTCGGGTCATCGAGCTCGAGATCGCCGAACACCTCGTCGGTGGAGATGTGGTGCAGCCGCACATCATGGCGGCGCACTGCTTCCAGCAATGTGTAGGTGCCAATGATGTTGCTGTGCAAGAACGGTGACGGGTCCGCGAGCGAGTTGTCGTTGTGCGTCTCTGCGGCGAAATGCACCACCACATCGTGAGTGGAGACCAGCCGATCCACTGTCTCGGCATCGCAGATATCGCCCTGTACCAGCTCGACCGACGCGGTGACCGGAGTCAACGACTCGCGGGTACCGGCGTAAGTCAGCGCGTCGAGAACGGTCACCGAGACATCGGGGCGCTCACGGACGGTCGCATGTACGAAGTTGGCTCCGATGAAACCGGCGCCGCCGGTCACCAAGATTCGCATGCACTAACCCTAGTGGGGGATTACCGAAGCGTGTCCGCCAACGAGGTCAATGTGTCGACCAACCCCTTATCGCCCAGGACCTGAATGAGTACCTGGTTCGCGCCGGCGTCGAGGTGTTCGTGCAATCGTGCGGCGATTTCCTCGGCCGTTCCGTGCGCCACTACGGCGTCGATGAAGGCGTCACTTCCCGGCGAGGTGACGTCCTCGTCGCTGAAACCAAGTCTCTTCCAGTTGTTTACGTAGTTGCTCAACTGAAGATAGAAGTCGACGGTGCGGCGGCCGATCTCGCGTGCGCTCTGGGCGTCGGTGCTGAGCACCACCTTGTGCTCGGGAATGAGCAGTGCGTCCGGGCCGATGATCTGCCGGGCTTCCCGGGTGTGCTCGGGCGTCGTCAGATAGGGGTGTGCGCCCGCGGTGCGATCGGCCGAGAGCCTGAGCACCTTGGGGCCGAGCGCGGCCAATGCCCGGCGCTGCTTGGGTACGCCCGCGGCATCCAGCCCGTCGAGGTACTCGACAAGGGCGTCGTACGGCTTGCGGTACTCGGCCGAGGCCTCCGGATGCCCGGCACCCACTCCCAGGAGGAACCGCCCCGGATAGGCGGCCTCGATCCGGTGGAACGAAGCCGCTATCTCGTCGACGGGAGAGGTCCAGATGTTCACGATGCCGCTGGCGACCGTGAGATTCTCGGTCGCCTCCAGCAGCGGCTCTACGTACGCGAGATCCGAGGTGAACACACCCCCGATCCACACCGATCCGTAGCCGAGATCCTCGATGGCCTTGGCCTGCTCCGGGGTGACCGGGCCGCCCTTCCATATCCCGTACTTGGTGAGGTTCGATTCGCCCATGCTGCGTCCCAACTTCGCAGGAGGTGTCGCTATTCCTCCACCGATTCTTCCGGATGCGCCGCGGGTGCCGGGGCAGCGGGCGTGTATTCCTTGGCCTGCTGTGTGCGGTTCAGTAGCTCCGGCACATCGATACCCGAAACCTTGAGGCTTTCAATCACTTTGGCCACTGCCTGCGGACTCACCCCGAAAAGAGTGCCCAGCGCGTCCTGGGCGTCACCGGAGCCCCCGATGATGGACAGCCTTTCAATCTCGCCGATCGGTTTCGACGCGGCCTCCGTTGCCTGCACCACCGACGCCAGGATGTCCGGCAGGGTCAACAGCCGGGCGGCCTCTGGCGTGTAGGCGTTGAGTGCTGCGGCGACCTCCTTCTTACCGTCGGCCTCGGCTAACAGCTTGGCCTTGACGCCGTCGGCCTCGGCGATCAGCTTGGCCTTCGTGCCGTCGGCTTCGGCGATCAGCTTGGCCTTGGTGCCGTCGGCGGCCGCCTGCTGTTCGATGCGGTAGGCGTCGGCAGCTGCCTTGCGGGCGTCGGCTTCGGCGGAACCCTTCTGCCGCTCGGCCTCGGCATCAGCCTGCGCCTTCAGGATCGCGGCCTGTCGGCTACCTTCGGCGATCGCGATATCGGCCTGACGACGTGCCTCGGCCGGGGCGATGACATCGGCTTGCAACGCGGCCTGGGCTTGCTCGGTACGACGCTGCTCCACCTCGGTGCGGGCCTGCACACGCGCGGCTTCCGCCTGCTCGCGGGCGATACCGACATCTTTTTCGGCGCGGGCCTGGGCGAGCGGACCGGCCTGGTCCGCCTGAGCGTTCTCGGCCTCCGTCTGCGCGCGCAGACGGGCCAGCTCCACATCGCGCTTCTGGGTCGCGGTGGCGATGGCGGTATCGGCTTCGGCCTGTGCGATGGCACCCGCCTGGCGGGCCTGCGCGGACTGGATCTGCGCGTCCCGTTCGGCTTCGGCGGTGCCGACCGTCGCATCGCGGCGGACCTCGGCGATCCGGCGCTGGCCGAGCGATTCCAGGTACCCGTTGCGGTCGGAGATGCCCGCGATCTTCAGGACGTCGACCTCCATGCCGATGCGGGCGAGGTCACCGCCTGCCTCCTCGACGACGCTGCGTGCCAGCGAGTCACGGTTGGAGTTCAGGTCCTCGACGGTCATGGTGGCAGTGATGCCGCGCAGGCTACCGGCCAGGATCTCGTTGATCTGGCGCTGCAACTCCGAGAGGTCGGAGGTCAGGAAGCGTTGCACCGCGGTCTGCACTGCCTCGTCGTTGGAACCGATGCGCACCAGCCCGACGGCCTCGACGTTAACGGGAACACCGTTGTTGGACAACGCATTCTGCAGGTTGATGTTCACGTTGAACGGTTCGAGCGACATGATGTCCACCCGCTCGATGCCGGGCATCTTGAACCGCGCGCCACCGCGCACCACCTTGGGCTGGCCACGGCCCGTGAACACCGCGACCTCATTCGGCGGCACCTTGACGTAGTTGCGCACGTAGACCAGCGGCAGCGCCACGAAGAGCACCAGCGCCGCGACGGCGATGATGACGATGATCAGAAGTGAGCTCATGCGGGGTCCTTAGAGGTTTGGTTTGGAATGCCAACGACGTGCAGGTATTCGTGGTCCACGTCAGCGATGTAGACCGTGGCGTTCTTGGCCAGTCCGCCGGGTTCATCGGTGATCGCGCGCGAGCGCACCCGGTTGCCATCGGCATCGGTGAACGCGACCTCGCCCCAGCCGCCGCCGGAAGGCACCTCCAGGGTGATGGTGCCGAGCCGTCCGATGTAGGACACGCGCCCCGAATGCGAATTCGCCTGCTGACGCCGCAGGTACGTCAAGAAAAGTTGCAGGATCGACACCAGCGCAACCGCGCACACGGCTGCAATGATTGCTGTCGGCAGCGTTGCGATGCCCAGGGCCGAGCCGATGAATCCACCGGCGCCCGCGCCGGTCAGGGCGGCGGAAACCGAGGTCAGGCTCAGAAACGGCATCCCGTCGCCATGGCCGATGTCGGTAAGCAGCAGAGCCGAGAGCACGGCGATTCCACCGACCGCGAAGGCCGCCAGATATCCGACTGTCAGACCGTCCACTCGACCCTCTCCCCGTTGCCGACGGCGATGTTCGCCACTACCGACATAGGTACCATGTATCCGCCCCGCTGGCTATGTGTTGCCGGGCTGAACAGGCGCTCGTGTGCCCTGGCGCGGTACCGTCAGTGGGTGGCTCACCTCGCGGCAGTGTCGACGGACGCGCATCGGGACATCACCGATGACGCGGTCGTGATCGTCGGCGGCGGTCCCGTGGGGTTGCTGGCTGCCACGCTTTTGGCGCGCCGGGGAATTCGCGTTGTTGTGCTGGAGGCGGCCGGCTCGAAAGATCGCCAGCGCCACCGGAACTGCGCGACGTTCGTCGGGCACTCGACATTGCGGCGATACGACCGGGTGGCACCCGAGTTGGGTGCCCGTCTGCGCCAGTCCGCGCTCGCGGTCCATGGTGTCCAGACCTTCTACCAGGGCCGCCCGGTGTTCGTCATGTCCTCATACGCCCCCTCGCGGATACCCGGTCCGTGGAACCCCGCGGCATGGGGAATGAGCTTGTCGCAGCGCACCATTGAAGAAGAGAGCCTGGCCGAGGCGCTGAATTTGGGCGTGGAGTATCACTGCGGGATTGCCGTCACCGACATCAGCACCGACCACACCGGCGCTCGGTTGACGCTTTCCAGCGGCGATCGGCTGCGCGCGAGCTACGTCATCGCCGCCGACGGCTCCAGGTCGGCCATTCGGCAGGCGCTGGGCATCGGCATGTCCGAGCGCCCGCCGTCGCCCCCTTCCGCGGTGATCGACGTCGAACCGCATCCTGACGGTGTCACGCTCGATCTGCCGGTGCAGATCCAGTACCACCATCCCGATCTGGGCGGACGTCACGCCATCCGGCTGCCCTACCCGGACGGTCTGCGCCTTGACGTTCAGTTCCTGCCCCACGATGAGGCCACGCCGTCGACCGAACTGGTGCGTTCCTGGGTCACGGCGCTCACCGGGGATACCTGGTACGCCGACCACATCAGGTCGGTCGAGGTGCATCAGACCGTGCAGGGCGTGGCCAGCAGCTACACCGACGTGAACCGTCGGGTGCTGCTCGCGGGTGAGGCCGCCCATCAGTTCGCCCCGCTGGGGGGCCGCAGTCTCAACTCGGGCGTGGCCGACGCTGCCGCGGCCGCCGAGGCCATTGCGGAGGCGCTGGGGGAGCCCAGCGATCTCGCCGCCGCCTGGCTGGCGATCAACCGCAGCGCTCGCGAGCGGCGGCGCTCGGGTGTGCGTAACCGGATACTGTCCGTGCGGGCGCAGCGAGTCCTGGATGGTTCGGACGTTTCGATGCGGGCCAGGCGGACGATGGCCGCCAAATCCGCACCCCATATCTGGATCGCCGGCGCCTGGCTGACGGCGGGTCTGGTGCGACCCACGGCGATTCCGCATATCAGCAGGTCGGGAGTCACCTGGTCGTAAGACCTCCGGGCGGTTCTGACGGCCCGTTCGCCGGTTTGGTTTGGGGGCGTTACGCGGGTATCCTTGACCAACGGTGCGGCTTACGTGCCGACTGTCTGCGTGCCCTGTCCTGGATTTTCCTGTCACCGGCTCACGTTCGAGGTCGGTGAGTGTTGCCGTGTCCATGCCGGCGATAGCCGGAGCAGGCAATAAGAATCGCGGAGGATATGGCTAAGAAAGACGGAGCCATCGAGGTCGAGGGCCGGGTAGTCGAACCCCTGCCCAATGCGATGTTTCGCATTGAGCTGGAGAACGGACACAAGGTACTTGCCCACATCAGCGGCAAGATGCGGCAGCACTACATCCGCATCCTGCCTGAGGACAGAGTGGTAGTGGAGTTATCTCCCTATGACCTGTCCCGCGGTCGGATCGTTTACCGGTACAAGTAACGACAAGAACAGGATTGGGAACGTGAAGGTCAACCCGAGCGTCAAGCCGATCTGCGACAAGTGCCGCGTCATTCGCCGGCACGGGCGGGTCATGGTGATCTGCCAGGACCCCCGCCACAAGCAGAGGCAAGGCTAGTCAGAACGTCCGCAAGGACCTAGCTGACCAGCTACATAACTGAATGAAGACCTCCCAGAACCACTGACCGGGTACGCCGGACAGACACCCCCGGAACGGAGGCCGGGGCCCCAACCTAGAGGGGGCGGACTGGGAACAGACCTTCGTTGAATGAAAGAGGAACTGCCGCATGGCACGTCTAGTAGGCGTCGACCTACCGCGCGATAAGCGTATGGAAATCGCGCTCACCTATATCTATGGCATTGGCCGGACCCGCTCCAAGGAGATCCTGGCCGCCACGGGCATCAGCCCCGAGCAGCGCAGCAAGGACCTGACCGATGATCAGGTGACGCAGCTGCGTGAATACATCGAAGCCTCTCTCAAGGTGGAGGGTGACCTGCGCCGCGAGGTGCAGGCCGACATCCGCCGCAAGATCGAGATCGGCTGCTACCAGGGCCTGCGCCACCGTCGCGGCCTGCCGGTGCGCGGTCAGCGGACCAAGACCAATGCGCGCACCCGCAAGGGCCCGAAGCGCACCATCGCCGGCAAGAAGAAGGCTAGGTAACCCCGATGGCACCACCGAAGAAGGGCGCCGGTTCCGGCCCCAAGAAGGCGCAGAAGACCCGCCGCCGGGAAAAGAAGAACATTCCCCTCGGCGCCGCGCACATCAAGAGCACGTTCAACAACACCATCGTTTCGATCACCGACCCGCAGGGCAACGTGATCGCGTGGGCGTCCTCGGGCCACGTCGGCTTCAAGGGCTCGCGTAAGTCGACTCCGTTCGCCGCGCAGCTGGCTGCCGAGAACGCCGCCCGCAAGGCACAGGAGCACGGCGTCAAGAAGGTCGACGTGTTCGTTAAGGGTCCCGGCTCCGGCCGCGAGACCGCCATCCGCTCGCTGCAGGCCGCCGGCCTCGAAGTGGGCGCGATTTCCGATGTCACTCCGCAGCCGCACAACGGTTGCCGTCCGCCCAAGCGGCGCCGGGTCTAAGGGAGGCTTGAACTAATGGCTCGTTATACCGGACCCGTCACTCGCAAGTCCCGTCGTCTGGGCGTCGACCTCGTCGGTGGCTCCAGCGCGTACGAGAAGCGTCCTTACCCTCCCGGCCAGCACGGCCGCGCGCGGATCAAGGAGAGCGAATACCGTCAGCAGCTGCAGGAGAAGCAGAAGGCCCGCTTCACCTACGGCGTCATGGAGAAGCAGTTCCGCCGTTACTACGCCGAGGCCGTGCGGTCCTCCGGCAAGACCGGTGAGCAGCTGCTGCAGATCCTGGAAAGCCGTCTCGACAACGTCGTGTACCGCGCCGGCCTGGCCCGGACTCGCCGTCAGGCGCGTCAGCTGGTCTCGCACGGTCACTTCACGGTCAACAACGTGAAGGTCGACGTGCCCAGCTACCGGGTGTCGCAGTACGACATCATCGACGTCAAGGAAAAGTCGCTGAACACCTTGCCGTTCGAGGTTGCACGCGAGACCGCCGGCGAGCGGCCCATCCCGGGCTGGCTGCAGGTTGTCGGCGAGCGCCAGCGCATCCTGGTGCACCAGCTCCCCGAGCGCGCGCAGATCGACGTGCCGCTCACCGAGCAGCTGATCGTCGAGTTCTACTCGAAGTAATCGCCGGTAGCGATCCTGCTACAGGCCCACTGACCGGCATCAAATAGCGGGTGCCGAGAAGGAGATAGAAAAGAATGCTGATTTCTCAGCGACCCACCCTGTCCGAGGAGACGCTGGCCGAGAACCGGTCGCGCTTCGTCATCGAGCCTCTGGAGCCGGGATTCGGCTACACCCTGGGCAACTCGCTGCGGCGCACCCTGCTGTCGTCCATCCCGGGCGCGGCCGTCACCAGCATCCGCATCGACGGTGTGCTGCACGAGTTCACCACCGTTCCCGGGGTGAAGGAAGACGTCACCGACATCATCCTCAACCTCAAGAGCCTCGTGGTGTCCTCGGAGGAGGATGAGCCGGTCACCATGTACCTGCGCAAGCAGGGACCGGGTGCCGTCACCGCCGGTGACATCGTTCCGCCCGCCGGCGTGACCGTGCACAACCCCGACATGCACATCGCGACCCTGAACGACAAGGGCAAGCTGGAGATCGAGCTCGTCGTCGAGCGCGGTCGCGGCTACGTCCCGGCCGTGCAGAACAAGGCCTCGGGTGCCGAGATCGGTCGTATTCCCGTCGATTCCATCTACTCGCCGGTGCTCAAGGTCACGTACAACGTCGACGCCACCCGCGTCGAGCAGCGCACCGACTTCGACAAGCTGGTGCTGGATGTCGAGACCAAGAACTCGATCACCCCGCGTGACGCCCTGGCCTCGGCCGGCAAGACGCTGGTTGAGCTGTTCGGTCTGGCACGTGAACTCAACGTCGAGGCCGAGGGCATCGAGATCGGGCCGTCGCCGGCCGAGGCAGACCACATCGCCTCGTTCGCGCTGCCCATCGAGGACCTGGACCTGACCGTCCGGTCGTACAACTGCCTTAAGCGCGAGGGTGTGCACACCGTCGGTGAGCTGGTTGCCCGCACCGAGTCGGATCTGCTGGACATCCGCAACTTCGGTCAGAAGTCCATCGACGAGGTGAAGATCAAGCTGCATCAGCTCGGCCTGTCGCTCAAGGACAGCCCGACCAGCTTCGATCCGTCCGAGGTCGCCGGATACGACGTTGCCACCGGCACATGGTCGGACACCGGCTCGTACGACTTCGATGGCGATCAGGACTTCGCCGAAACCGAACAGCTCTAAACACAATCCGTCCCGGTCCTACCTGATACGGGGGCCGGCCCCGAATAGGAGATAGTCGCAATGCCAAAGCCCACCAAGGGTGCCCGTCTCGGCGGGTCGTCTTCGCACCAGAAGGCGCTGCTGGCCAACCTGGCCACCGCGCTGTTCGAGCACGGCCGGATCAAGACCACCGAGACCAAGGCCCGCGTGCTGCGGCCCTACGCCGAGAAGCTGATCACCCACGCCAAGAAGGGTGGTCTGCATAACCGGCGCGAGGTGCTCAAGAAGATCCGCGACAAGGACGTCATCCACGCCCTTTTCGAGGAGATCGGTCCGTTCTACGCCGATCGCAATGGTGGTTACACCCGCATCATCAAGGTCGAGAACCGTAAGGGCGACAACGCGCCCATGGCGGTCATCGAGCTGGTGAAGGAGAAGACGGTCACCTCTGAGGCCGACCGCGCTCGCCGGGTCGCTTCGACCAAGAAGGCCGAAGAGGCGAAGGTCGAGGAGACTCCTGCTGAGGATGTCGTCGAGGTCGAGACCGACACTGCAGACGATGCGGCTGCCGAGGCGGAAGGCGCGGCGGATGCCGCAGCCGACACGGCTGAGGCTCCCGAGGCCGAGGACGCAGACAAGAAGGAATGACCTTTGGTCACACCTGAGAACCAGCCCGCTACCGGAGACGGTGGCGGGCTGGTTCGTTTACGGCTCGATATTGCCTATGACGGAACCGATTTCGCGGGATGGGCCACTCAAGTCAACCAACGTACGGTCGCCGGGGTGCTGGGTGCGGCATTCACGACGATCGTGGGCGAGCCGGTCTCGCTGTACGCCGCCGGGCGCACCGACGCGGGCGTACATGCCACGGGCCAGGTAGCGCATCTCGACATCCCGCATGCTCGGCTCCCAGAAATCCTCGGTAGATCCCGCTCCGCGGATGCGCCTGAGTTCGGCAGGCTGATCCGGCGGCTGTCGCGTTTCCTGCCCAAAGACGTGCGCGTGCTCGATATACGGCGTGCCCCCCAGCATTTCGACGCGCGGTTCTCGGCCCTGCGGCGGCACTACGAATACCGGTTCTCCACGGCGCCGTTCGGAGTGCTGCCTCTAGAGCGGCACGATGTCGTCGGATGGCATCGCCCGCTGGACGTCGGGGCGATGGCCGAGGCTTCGCGGAAACTATTGGGGCTGAATGATTTCGCGGCCTTCTGCCGCCATCGTGACGGCGCCACAACGATCCGTGAATTGCAGCGGTTCGACTGGACGGTCGATGGACATCAGGTGTCCGCGCACGTGAGCGCCGACGCGTTCTGCTGGTCGATGGTGCGGTCGTTGGTGGGTGCGGTGCTGGTAGTGGGGGAGGGCAGGCGGCCGGTGCAGTGGTGCGCGGACCTGCTCAAGAAGGAAAGGCGTTCAAGCGATTTCGCGGCTGCACCGGCGCGTGGTCTGACACTGGTCGGTGTGGACTATCCGCCCGATGACGAGATGGCGGCTCGCGTGTTGATCACGCGTGATGTTCGAGTCCGGAAGGACTGACTACTGGCTGGGCTCGGCTTCGCCGTGGCGGTTGAGTTTCGAGGCAACGAACGCCGCGGCCTCGGCGGGAAGTCCGGTGCGTTCATACGAGGTGTGGGCGTCCCAGCTGTTGTTGGGACCGGCCATGCAGATCGGGTCTCCTTGATTGCAGAGATCGATTGCCCGCGAGCCGAATACGCCGGCGATACCGCTCAGCGGGCCGCCCGTACGGTGGGTGGCGTTGCCGAACGTCGCGATAGCCGCGATGCGGTCGCCCACTGCGGGGGGTAGGGGGCGGTTGAACCCGATGCCCACGTTCGGAACACCGATGATCGTGTCGATTACCTCCGCACCCATCGAGTACCCGCCGATGACGAGCTTGGTCCGGGGGCAACTGGCTGCCACAGCTTGCAGGTGATTGCTCAGATCATTGGCCCCGCCGCCGGCCGAAAAGATGCCGGCGTCGTAGTTGACGGGGTAGACGTTCATGCTGGCCCCGGTTGCCTCGATGCGCGGGGTCAGGGAGTCCACGAACTCACCGCCCACGCGGCCCAACCCGACTGGCTCCTTGCGACCCCGTGCAAATGAGACGTCTACGTCCGAACACGGATCTGCCGACGCGTGAGGCACCGCATAGACAAGCCCGACAACATTCACCGCCGACAGCGCGAACACCGTCAGGGCGACAAGATAACTCAGGACAACGCCGACCCTCGTGCCCCGCTGATGCGTGGTCACACCACGATGCTACGGGTCAGCGAGGTCTTGTGTGCCCTTTCTCTAGAGCTTGCCCGCCACGAAAGACGCAGCTTGAGCGGGCAGATTTGTCTGCTCGTAGGTCTGGTGCGCGGTCCACGAGCGGCCGCCCTCCTGGCAGACCGGGTCGCCGGGATTGCACTGATCGATCCACCGTCCGGCGAGGGGACCGGTCATGCCACCGCCGCGCCGGTCGATGTTTCCGAAGGTCGCGATTCCCCTGATCCGGCCGGCGACGTCCGGCGGCGGGTTGTTGGCGACGTCGTCCACGACGGTCGCGCCCATCGAGTATCCGCCGATCACCAGCTTGGTGTTCGGGCAGGATGATGCGACGTCGCTGAGGTGTGCGCGCAGGTCATCGGCGCCTTCTCCAGTGGAGAGCAGTCCGGCGCTGTAGTTGACGGGGTAGACGTTCATGCTGCCAACCTTGGGGCCGAGGGTGTCAACGAATGCCTGACCCACGCGGCCGAGGCCGGGCGGCTCATCACGGCCGCGAGCGAAGGAGACGTCCACGGCGGCGCACGGGTCGGCGGTCGCGGTCACCGGCTGCGAGATGGTCACCAGGCTGATGAACATGAGCAGAGCGGCGAGCGGAAATCCCCACCGGCGGACGTGCGCGATTGCAGGTGAAACAGCACTGTACGTCGTCACACGGGAATGCTACGGGTAAGTCAATCTAGTTGTCATATCGGTGCGGTATGGGCCATGTCACCTGGGCGGAAGCGACCCCAGGAACTCAATCATCGCGGTGTTGACCGCGTCAGGCCGCTCCATCTGCACGAAGTGTCCGGCCCCCTCGACGATCAGCACCGACCGCAAACCGGGAACGAGATCGGCCATGGCCGTCATGGGGTCGCGGCCGAGCATTTCCAGGACCGGATCAGCCGATCCGGCGATGAAGGTCACCGGTACGCCGATGGGTCTGTCGTGCAGGTGCTCATTCTGGGACCACACCAGATCCTCGGCCCGGTACCAGTTGAGGCCACCAGTGAATCCCGTGCGCGTGAATTCGGCCGCGTAGTAGTCGAGATCCTGCTCGGAAAGCCAATTCCATGGCAGGGGAGGGGGACTCGGAAGGACATCTAGGTAGCCGTTACGTTTGTCGCCCACGCGTGCCGGGTGGTCCCAACAATCCAGATAGCGATTGGCCCCGCTGAGAGCGTGGAACAGCGTGGCCAGGAATGTCTTTGGCTGCGCATCCAGCTCGGACTCGGCCACGCCCGGCTCCTGGAAGTACTCCAGATGTGTGAAGTGCTGAGAGGCAAGGTAATTGAATCCAACGCTCGGTGTTACCGGGAGTCGCCGGGTGCGCGGTACCGACAGCTGGATCAGTGCGCGAACTCGATCGCCCGCCCAGGCGGGCATGTCCCACACCAGATGTGCCCCGAAATCGTGTCCGGAGAACACCGCATCGTGCAGATCGAGCGCGTCCAACAGGCCGACGAGGTCGTTGACCGTGGTGCTGCGGTCATAAGCGGTTACGTCCCGCGGCGCCGCGGTGCGTCCATATCCGCGCATATCCGGCGCGATGGCCCGATATCCGGCTGCAGACAGCGCGGCCAGCTGGTGGCGCCAGGTGTACCAAAGCCCGGGAAAGCCATGGCACAGAACAACCGCCGGGCCTTCGCCCTGTTCGGCGACGTGCATGTCGATTCCATTGACCGACAGCTGACGGTGGGTGATCTGGGAAACAGTCACCCAGGCGAGGCTAGTTCACCCGGGCGGCGGCGAAGTCCGCAGCCTGCGCAAAGAGTGCCGGCGGGTATGTGGTGTGGGACTTCCAGCTCTCGTTGTCGCCCGCCATGCAGACCGGGTCGCCGTCATTGCACAGGTCAAGGACGCGATCGGAGTAGGCGCCCGCAAGGTTCTGGATCGGGGCGAAGCGGTTGACGATGTTGCCGAAGGTGACGATCGCCCGAATGCGGTCACCGACCTCCGGGGGCACCGGATTGGTGAAGTTGAAGAAGTCCCCGATCGAGACGGGACCCTGGAAACCCAGCGCGGTGTCGACGACACCGGCGCCGAGGGAGTAACCGCCCACCACCAGCTTGGTGTTGGGGCATGAGTTGGCCACCGATTGCAGGTGGGCACTCAGGTCGTTCGCTCCGCCGCTGACGTCAGTGTTGGCGTCGTACCGGACCGCGTACACACCAACGTCTTTGACGCGGTTGCGCAGCGCGCTGATGAATCCGTCGCCGATGTTTCCGACGCCTGGCGGCTGGGAACGCCCACGGGCGAAGGAGACCTCGACGTTGGGACAGGCCGCCGAAGCGGTGGCGGGGAGGATGACCGCGAGACCCGTGGTCATCATGATTGCCGCAACCGAAACAACCGCCGCGCGTGCGGCGGCGGCGAACAACTTACTGGCTGGGCGTGGATTCGGCTCTAGCGTCACACACTGAGGTTACGGATAATTCGCTGTCACTGCCATGTGATTTCAATCCCGCAGGTAAAGAAGCCGAGAGCCCGGCTGCGCTGGATTCGGCATCCGCCGAGGTATCCGCGCCCCGATGTGCCAGAACCAGACCCGCGAGAATGACCGCGGCGCCCACGTACTGGATGGGTGCGATGGTTTCCCCGAGCAGCACCCACCCCGCGATTACCGCGCACAGTACCTCGGTGAGCGCGATCAACGACGCATAGCTTGGCTTGAGTCGGGCGATGGCGGCGATGCCGGTGAGATAGGCGATCGCGGTGGTGACCACTCCGAGAATGAGGATGGGCACGTAGACCGGTGCATGCCAGCCCGCGACCTGCACATCCTGAGTGGAAAAGGTCATCGGCATGATCCCGGTGAGCCCGAAGCCGCCGACCGCGATGGTGCCGACGAGTAGCCCGCTGGTGGTCAGCGTGATCGGTTGCAGCCCTTGCGCCTTGCCGCCCGCGCGGTGTGACGAGATGAAGTAGTACGCAGCGCACACCGCCGCGCCCAATCCCCACAGCACCCCCACCGGCTCTACGCGGGATCCGCTGAAGATGTTGAGTACCAACAGCATTCCAACTAGCGCGAGAGCCGCGCCGGCAAGTACCCGGGTGTGTGGACGGTGCCGGGTGGACAGCCAGGTCCAGGCGATAACCAGGATGGGGCTCAGGAACTCCAGGAGCATCGCCACGCCGACCGACATGTGCCGGACGGCGCCGAAGTAGCAGAACTGGGCACCCGCCACGGGAATGATCCCGTACAGCACAACGACTTTGGTGTGGCGCCTAGCTTCGGAGAACCATCCGGGTGCCGCGATGCAGGCGGCCACGACCATGACCGCGGCGCCGGTGGCCAGGCGCGCGGTGACGACGGCTGTCAGAGACCAGCCTGCCGCCATGAGTGACTTGGCGAAGGGGCCGGAAAATCCGAAGGTGGCGGCTGAGGCGAGGGCGAGGATCACGCCCGCCCGGAAAGTGGCCCTGTCGTTCACCGCACCTCCCGCGTGTCATGAGTAAAATCGAATACGGTCATGACGGTATAAGTGAAGGATGTCAGGTGTCAAATGCTTTTCACTCATGACACGGAGCAGGGGCTGAAATCTGCGGCTGAGCTGATCAACACCGCCCGCAACGATCGGGAACTGCTCCCTGATCCGGACGCCCTGCCGCCGCTGTTGGATCGGTACGGCTGGACCGGCAGGCGTGACGGCGATGAGGCCGAGCTGCAGGCCGTGAAGACGCTACGGACCCGATTGGGCGATATCTGGGCGCATATCAACGACGAGGAATACGTGGTTCGGCAGGTCAACGCGTTGCTGGCCGATACCCACGCCTCGCCGTGGCTCACCCGGCATGTCGAGGAACCCGATTGGCACCTGCACATGGCGGCCAGCGACGCGCCGCTCGCGGACCGCCTCGGTGCCGAGACCGCCATGGTGTTCGCGGACCTGGTGCGCACCGGCGAACAGCGGCGTTTGAAGACCTGTGCCGCCCCGGATTGTGATGCCGTCCTGATCGACCTGTCGCGCAACAGATCCAGGATGTTCTGTGACACCGGAAACTGCGGTAACCGGCAGCATGTGGCCGCCTACCGGGAGCGCATGCGCGACGAGCCCTGAAGCCGCGAACTCCTACTGTGCGAAAGCCTGTATCGGCCGGCCCAGGTAGGCCAACTCATCGCTGACCGTCACGAGGCGGACCTGGATGGTCTCGCCACCGGCGGTCAAGAGGATGTGGTCGCCGTAGCCATTGGGCTGGTCGATGATGACATCCGGCCGGGCCGGAAGTGCGTCGTACTCACTGCTGATGATGTGTAGTGCCGTGCAGTTGCTGGGAAGTGCGGTCGGCTGCATGCCGTCCACCACGGCCAGCGTGCATCGAGGGTCGATAAAGCCCGGGCCACTGGCGAATTGGATGCGGTTGGCGTCGCCGATCGAGGTCACCATGACATCCCACATGTGGGGACGGTCGGTGTACACGACCACAAGTGCTCCGATCGCCACCGCTCTGAGCACCACCTGTTGGCATACGTAGAGTTCGGCGCGGACCACCACGGTGTGAACGCCCTGGCCGGACAATCGTGCGGCGATCGCGCGGCCGGACATATCCGAGCCGATCAATTGTCCGCAGCCCGATGTCGGCAGATGAATGCCGTCGAGTTCCTCGTTGCTCATCTCGATGCTGCGGGTCAGGTACTCCAACCCGATGGCCCCCACGGGAAGTCCGGCGAAGAACGCGTCGCGCTGACTCCCGTTCAGTGAGGTCATGCCCGTGGAATGGCGTATCGGAAGTTGTTCGTCGGTTGCCCACCGCACCAGTGCGCCAACCGATGTGCGGCCCTTCGCGGCCGGGCGCAGCCGAACCGTCACGGTGGTCTCCAGCGTGGGCCGCGCCCACAGTCCCGTGAGGGTGGCATCGGTGATGTACCACGGGTCAATTCCCATCGCGACGTTGTAGGAGTCGATGAGCATGAGCCCGCCCCACTCCTCATGCATGGGTGCGCCCGCGTACTGCCGGAGCATTTCGGCGCTGATCCGGTGAATCTGGCCCGCCTGCAGGATGGTGCTGGCGCAGTGGGCCGCCGCCAATGCCCGGCGGACCCGTGCGGTGGCGATGACGGCACATCGTTCCGCGCCGCGCCGGCTGCCTCCGCGGCGGAAGACCGCGTCGACGTTCGCGCCGGGGTCGAATCTCAGTACCACCCAGACGGTGCGGATGGCGACGGCAGGTAGCGGGCCCACCAGCCGGTCGTACCCGCCGCGCAGGACCGTGCCCTGTGCGGTGCGTTGGCCGTTGCTGATGACGTCGATGCTCTCCAGCTCGATGTCGTTCTGATGCATGCACTCCCGCAGTACGCGCAGGGGCACCAGTGAGTCGGTGGCGCAGTGGTCCGGGGTGATGACGGAGGGGTGGCGTTGGGTTGCGCTGACTTCCAGCACCGTGATGAGTTTGCCATTCTCCCAACGAGTTCCGGTCCAGCTGTCCTGGCTGCTGGGGGTGTCGGCGATGCTGCCCGAGCTTCGGTAAGTGCGGCCCGTCAGATACTTGAATCCGGTAACTGCCCAATGCCTGACCGTCTGACCGCCCCAACGGCCGAGGACGAGCGCCAAGGCCACGATCGCGATCAACAACGCGGCCCACCACGGCCAGCCGAACAGCAAGGAAACCAGGACTGCGGCGAGGATCAGCAGCTGCGAGATCACCATGATCTGGATGGGCATCGTGGCCCGACGCACCTGTTCCGGAGCCGCCCCGCTCGAGGTCACCGTTCCCCCTTCTGTCCCACCGTCATGCCGCGCCGACCCGACTCGGGCATCGCGGTTGCCACCCGCAACCTATCGTGGTTGCCCAGTATTGCAATAGGCTGCATGGCCGTGTGGCCGGTACGTAGGATCTGACAAGATCCGGGGGCAGGCCTAGAGGCATCGTTAGGTCGTAGATCCGAGTTTCGCAGATTTCCTGGAGGGGGGACGATGGCGCGACAACCGACAACCCGGCTGCAGGTCAGCGGGTACCGGTTCCTGGTGCGACGTATGGAGCACGCACTGGTTCGCCGTGACGTCCGAATGATCCACGACCCGATGCGGTCGCAGTCCAGTTCGCTCATGGTCGGCATCGTGCTGGCCACCGTTGTTGTTGCCGGTTGTGCGATCTTGGCGTTCTTTCGGCCCAACATGCCGCTGGGCGACCAGCCCATCGTCATGGCCAAGGACACCGGTGCCGTCTACGTCCGGATCCAGGACACGCTTCACCCCGCGCTCAATTTGGCATCGGCCCGGTTGATCTCCGGGAACAACGAGAATCCCAAGCCGGTCAAGGACTCGGAGCTGGCCAAGGCGCGTCGCGGCCCGCTGGTGGGGATTCCCGGTGCGCCGGCCTCCATTCCGGGTCCGTTGACCGGGGACGACACCATCTGGACGGTGTGCGATGTCGCGACGCCCCCGCCGAGTTCCACCGTCACCTCCACGGTGATCGCGGGCAAGGTGACCCTCGAGAACGGCAACCAGGAGATGCCGAAGGACAGGTACGCCCTGGTGACCGTGAACAGCCAGATGTATCTGCTCTACGACGGCAAGCGCGCCGCGGTGGATCTGACGAACCCCGCGGTGACCCGCGCGCTGCGTCTCGAAGGTGTGACACCCCGGCCGATATCGATGAACGTGCTCAACGCCATTCCCGAGGTTCCGGCCATCGCTCCGCCGCCCATCCCCGACGCCGGAGGTCCTTCGCCCATCACCACCGGTGGTGTTCGCGTGGGGTCGGTCATCAAGATGAGCCGGGCGGACTCTGCCGAGTACTACGTGGTGCTCTCGGGCGGGGTGCAACGCGTCAACGAGGTCACCGCTGATCTGATCCGGTTCTCCGACTCCCAGGGCGCACAAGACATCGTCTCCGTCGCTCCGGATGTGATCTCGGGACACCAGAGCCTCAATGTGCTTGCCGTACAGACATTTCCGGACCGTGCCGGAAAGATTGTGGACGTCCCGGAGAAGTCGGTGCTGTGCAGCAGCTGGAAGCCCGGGCAGGAGAAGACGCAAGAGCACGCCTCGACCAAGCTTTTGATGGGTAACTCGCTGCCGTTGAAGACCGATCAGGTACCGGTGGTGCTGGCGCAGGCCGACAAGGAGGGGCCCAACCTCGACACCGCCTACATTCCGCCCGCGCGTAGCGCATTCGTGCGGTCCACGGGCCTGGGTGGCGATACCGGGCGTGCCGAGTCGCTCTATCTCATCCTCGATACCGGCGTGCGTTTCGGCATCGGGAATCTGGAGGCCGCCAAGTCTTTGGGGCTCACGGTTGAACCCGTTCCGGCCCCGTGGCCGGTCGTCGGGCTGCTGCCGCCGGGGCCTCGACTGAGCAAGGAAGACGCACTCGTCGTGCACGACGGAATGCCGCCGGACAAGACAGGTTTGGCGATCAATCCGTCCACATCGAGCACACCGCCTGCTTAAAAGAGCGTGTTACCGCCGCTATTCGGTGGAGTTGTCGCGGCCCTGCCGCAACTTGCGAACCGGTGCGAGCATCGCCAATGCCGCGGCGAGAAATGCCGCGCAGACCGCTATTCCGATCAGAGCGACACGGCGTGGCCGTGGGTCGGGCGGCGCGGGTGCGGGCGGCAGCTGCAGCTTCTTGGCCGCGTTGGCCCGGGCGAGGTCGCTGGTGGTACCCAGGTCGTCGCTGACGGCGGCCAGCGCGTCCACCACGCCGTAGCCCAGATAAGGGTCCCAGCCGCCGGGCGGGCGGTGCGCCGTGTTCTTGATGCGGTCCATCACTTCGCGCGCGCTGAGCTGAGGGAAGCGTGAACGCACCAGCGCGACAACGCCACTGACCACCGGCGCGGAGAAGCTGGTGCCCTGAATGGGTACCGGGCCCTGCTCGCCCATGTAGGCGTTGGTCAGCGCATCGCGATTGGGGTCCAGCGACACGATGTCTTCACCGGGCGCCGAGACGTCGACCCAGGGGCCGCCGAGACTGAACTTCGAGGGTTGCCCATCCGGGCCGATCGAGCCCACTGTCAGGACGAGGTCGTTGTACCAAGCCGGACTCACCGTTTCCAGGACGGCATCCCAGTCCGGGGTGTTGGGCCGCGCCGGATCCGGTGGTGGGTTCTGGTTCTTGCACTGGCCGTCGCCGACATTTCCCGCGGCGACGACCACCACGACGTTCTTGACGTCCACCGCGTACTGCAGGGCGGCGCCCAGCGGTCGGTCATCCAGGAATTGTTTGGCGGAGGCGCACGCCACCTCGGAGATGTTGATGACGGTGGCGCCCAGGTCGGCCGCGGTACGCACCGCCATGGCCAGGGTGTCGACGTTTCCGACGCCACTGATCTTCGAGGGATCGTCCCTGTCGCCCCCGCCGCCCTTGTTCTTCACCGCGAACTTGGCGCTGGACTGGCGAATGGTGATGAGGCTGACGTCGGGTGCGATACCGCTGAACGCGCTCGCCCCCGTGGGATCCGGTGCAGCGGCGATGATTCCGGCCACGATGGTGCCGTGCGCATCGCAGTCCTGGGTGCCGTTGCCGCCTTCGAAGACGTAGTCGCCGCCCGGGATCAGTGGTGGCAGCCGCGGGCTGCGCGCCACACCGGTGTCGATCACCGCGACCGTCTGGCCCGCGCCGCGCGATAGCTGCCATACCAACGGCAGATCCAGCCCGCGCTGCTGCGTGGGCACCTTGTTGAGGTCGCGCTTGGGGTCAATGCCGGGGAATCGGCACAGTTCCTTCTGCTCCGTGGGCTCGATGGGAGCGGCGGGACGCGGGCCGGGAAGCATGCTCGGATCGACGGGAAGTGGTGCGAAGGCGCGTGCGGTCGCCAGCATGTGCATCGAACCGGTCGCCAGCTGCGATGCCATCGCCAACATCACAACGGCTGCAGCGGTGGCGACGCGGCGGGCCACGCCCAGGTTCATGGCAGGTTCAATCCCCGCACGGCGCTGTACACGCCACACACCCAGACGGCGATCGGAACGATCAGCGATAGCGCGATGTATTCGATGATCTCCACCGTGCGGCGGGCCACCGGTGAGTACTTGCGAGCGGACACCAGGAAGCCGAGGGCAATGGCCGAACCGGCCGCGATCGCCGCAAACACGGTGGTGAACACCGCCGCCGTCGGGTACGCGACCGCGATGAACGCGAATGCCGCTGCCGGAATGGCCAAGCCGCCCAGGTTGATCGCGACGGTCTGTGCGAGATCGGCGTGCGAGCGTGCCCGCAGCATCATCGCCAGCGCGATCAATCCGGCGAGCACCACACCACTGAATCGGTGCGCACCGGTGGGGTGATGATCACCGGCTCCGGGGAAGGTCAGCGCGGCCAGCATGGCGCCCACCGCGGTGACGGCGGATGTGCCGCACACCAATCCGGTCAGTACGGCGTGCGCCCGCAGCGCCTTCTCACGAAGGTCGGGCAGCGGCGGCAGTGCCGTGGCGTCCTCGACGTCATCACCCTCGGTATCGAGTCCGTCGAGACCTTCGATGGCTTCTATCGGCGCCGTCGAATGTTCAGGACGTGAGGGTGCGCCCTGCGTGGGTACCGGGGGAAGGGGTAGTCGGGCAAGCGCCATGGCCACGCGCGGGGACAGTGCCACCGCGCAGATGCCGACTGAGCCCAGCACAGCGCCGAGGCTGTAGATCGGAGGCTCGAAAAGTACATAACCCAGGGCCGCTCCGAACCCGAGCAGCGATGCCGAAGCGACCGCGACAAGGGACATCGTTCCGGTGCCGGTCGCACGCATGGCGAGGATGGATACGACCATCGCCACCATGAGCGCCAGCATCACGTGTGGGGCGCCGTACTTTCCCGGTACGAACAGCGCTCCGGCCACCGCCGAGAAGCCGACAGCGCAATGGCTCAGCATCACCGAGGCCAGGGAATCGTCATAGACCCGGTTCGCGAACACCGCGGCGGTGATGGCCACCAATGCGATCGCTACGGCGATGATGGGAAGAAGCAGGCCGGGATTCGTGGCTCCGGCGCGTAACAGCGCCGTGGCACCGAGCACCGCGGCCAGGCCGCACGCGGAGGCGCCGAGTATCCGGGCGGCAGTCCGGCTCCACGGATGCGCCGACACGGTCCGGAAGGTAGAGACAGCAAGGAAGACGTCGTCGAACAGCGGATCCGGTGCGGCCACATCGGACGCGGTCAGAATCAGTTGATCACCGTCGCGGACCTCCAGCTCACCAAGGGTGCTGGACATCTGCAGCGGTGGCTGACCGGGCCGGGACAAACGCCAGTGCGTTTCCACGGCGTCCTCCGGGCTGGTCAGCTCGGGGACGCCTACATGTTGGTTGATGATGTCGACGATCGAGCCGACCAAAAGGGCCAGCGGAACACTCGTCGGCAGCGCCAGGTCGACCTGGGTGCGCTCAGCCTGGATGGAAACGCGGCACAGTTCGAGTACCGCCGAACGTTGCTCGGCGCCCGACTGCGCATGTGTCATGCTGTGCCCCCTACCTGCCCCCACGGTCATTGATCTTTGCGCATGCACACTAGCCGAACGCTGCTGAGCGCCGCCAGCGGTTCGGTGCATCCGGGCGAACGCCATCCACGCGACCAGCGGCTGCAGCGATCTTGTGAGCGAATTCGTTGCGGCACCGGATATAACGGCCCTATCCTGTAGCCCGCCGTGGGCTGGGCGGTAGCGTGGGTGCCACAGATTGCCACGAGATGTGACGCGGGGGAACCGGAGGGCCAGGGTGAGCACGGGGTGAACACCACAATATTCATTCGTCGGCCTCGGCTTGCGGTGCCTCGTGTCCCGGGCGGCGAGGTCAATGTGCAGCCGCCGCCGGAGATTCCGCGGCCGGTCCCGTCGCCGATCATCGCGAAGATCATGCCGCTGGTCATGGTCGTGGCAATGGTGGGCATGATCGCCTTCTTCGTCACCTCGGGAAGCTTCGGTGGTGGGGCAGGCGGCGGGATGATGCGCAGCCCGATGTTCATGCTGTTCCCGATCATGATGATGGTCTCGATGGTCAGCATGGTGTCCAACAGCGGCGGCAAGGGAGCCAAGACCAGCGAGATCAACGAGGATCGCAAGGATTACCTGCGGTACCTCGAAGTGGTGCGCAAGAACGTCACCGATACCGGTGCGGCCCAGCGCAAGGCGCTGCTCTGGAACAACCCGGACCCTGCCGCGCTGTGGACATTGGCCGGTGGCCGCCGCATGTGGGAGCGGCGTCCCGGAGACAGCGACTACTGCCATGTGCGTGTCGGAGTAGGGGATCAGCGTCTGGCGGCCCAGTTGGTGGCACCGGAGATCGGCCCGGTCGAGGAGCTGGAGCCGGTCGCGTCTGTGGCACTGCGGCGATTCGTGCGTACGCACTCGCTGGTGCCCGAGCTGCCTATCGCGTTGAACCTGAGAGGTTTTGCGGCCGTCACCATCGACGGTTCGCCGGAGGTGGCGCGAGGCATGTTGCGCGCCATGATCTGCCAGCTCGCGATGTTCCACGGGCCCGACCAGTTCTTGGTGGCGGCGGTGGTCAATCGGCATGCCGCCCCACACTGGGACTGGCTCAAATGGCTTCCGCACTCGCAGCATCCGAGCGCCTTCGACGGCGTCGGCTCATCTCGTCTGGTCTACCACTCGCTGGGTGAGGTCGAGGAATCGTTGGCGTCGCTGATCACCGAGCGGGAACGGTTCTCGCGGACCGCGCAGCCGTCCCCCGACCGGCCGCAGATTCTCATCATCGTCGACAGCGGCACGCTGATCGGGTCCGAACGCCTCATCGTCGACCACGGCATCGATTCGGTGACCCTCGTGGAGATCGGCACCAGGGTGGATCCGCTCGCGGCCCGTCGCGGTATGCAACTGGAGCTGACCGAACGCGGGCTGGGTGCCAAGGGCAACGTCGGGTCCGAGGTCTTCGCCCACCCGGATCACCTCACCGTCACCGAGGCGATGGCGTGTGCGCGCCGCTTGGCGCCCTATCGGGTGCTGACGGGCAGCGGCGACGAGGTTCAGATCCAGACCGAAGTCAGCACGCGCTGGTCCGACATCGTGGGTATCGGTGATCCCGGACTACTCAACCCGGAAGTAGTGTGGCGCAACAGGGTTGGCCGTGACAGGCTTCGGGTTCCGATCGGTATCGCGGTCGACGGCACTCCAATGGAGCTGGATATCAAGGAAGCCGCCGAGAACGGCATGGGTCCACACGGGCTCTGCATCGGTGCGACCGGTTCGGGTAAGTCGGAGTTTCTGCGCACGTTGACACTCGGCATGATCGCGACCCATTCGCCGGATGCGCTCAACCTCGTGCTCGTCGACTTCAAGGGTGGAGCGACGTTCCTGGGTCTGGATCGGGCACAGCACGTCGCGGCGATCATCACCAACCTCGCCGAAGAGGCGAACCTGGTGTCCCGCATGAAGGACGCTCTTGCCGGCGAGATGAACCGGCGCCAGGAGCTATTGCGCGCCGCGGGCAACTTCGCCAATGTCACTGAGTACGAGCGTGCGCGCGCTGCTGGTGCGTCCCTCGCCCCATTGCCGGCACTGTTCATCATCGTCGACGAGTTCTCCGAATTGCTGAGTCAGCATCCGGATTTTGCGGAGTTGTTCGTCGCTATCGGCCGTCTGGGCCGGTCGCTACATGTGCATCTATTGCTCGCTTCGCAGCGTCTGGATGAGGGTCGTCTGCGCGGGCTGGAATCGCACCTGTCTTATCGGCTCTGCTTGAAGACGTTCTCTGCCAACGAATCCCGTGCCGCGATCGGCGTGCCGGACGCCTATCATCTGCCCAACACTCCCGGTTCCTGCTACCTCAAGGACGACTCGGGGGAGCTGACGCGATTCCAAACCTCCTACGTCTCAGGTCCATATGTGCCGTACGGACCGGCGCGTCGGGCCGTCTCCTCGGGAGGCGGAGGTGCAGCGCCGCGCCTCTTTACCGCTGCGCCGGTGGCGCTGCAGATGCGTCCGGTGGAAGTGGTCGAAGATGACACTCCGGCCGCGTCCGAAGGGGCACCAGGAAGGTCGGTCATCGACACGATCCTCGATCGCGTTGAGGGGCATGGCAATCCGGCTCACGAGGTGTGGCTTCCGCCATTGGACGATTCGCCCACGCTGGGCGACCTGATTCCTCGTCACGGTCGTGCTGGTTTCGACGCGGTGGGCAGCCTGACCGTTCCGATCGGAATCGTGGACAGGCCGTACGAGCAGCGGCGCGACCCGTACATCGTCGACCTCTCCGCTGCGGCGGGCAACGTCGCCATTGTCGGCGCACCCCAGTCCGGGAAGTCGATGGCTGTCCGCACCCTGGTGACCTCGCTCGCGGTGACACACAGTCCCTCGCAGGTGCAGTTCTACTGCCTGGACTTCGGTGGTGGCACGCTCACGTCGTTGGCGCAGCTACCGCATGTCGGTTCGGTGGCCAGCCGCCTGGAATCAGATCTGATCCGGCGGACTTTCGCCGAAATGCTGACGATCGTCAGATCGCGTGAGAATGCCTTCCGCGCCTATGGAATTGACTCGATGGCCGAGTACCGGCGGCGCAAGGGTGCAGGTGACCCACAGCTTGCGAATGATCCATTCGGTGACGTGTTCTTCATCATCGATGGCTGGTCCACCGTACGGCAGGAGTTCGAGGCTCTCGAGCCACAGGTAACCGCGCTTGCGGCGCAGGGGCTTGGTTTCGGTGTGCACACCGTGGTCACGGCGTCGCGCTGGGCCGAGATCCGTCCGGCCCTGAAGGACCAGATCGGCACACGCGTCGAGCTTCGTCTCGGTGATCCACTGGACTCGGACTTCGATCGCAAGCTGGCACAGCTCGTGCCCGATGGCAGGCCGGGCCGGGGTATCACCCGCGACCGTCGGCACATGCTCATCGGATTGCCACGCGTCGACAGTGTCTCGTCGAATCAGGACCTTGGTGAGGCGATCAGTGCGGCCGCGGCGAGCATGCGCCAGCGCAGTACGGCGGAAGCGCCGAAGGTTCGCATGCTGCCGCACAAGATCGATTACGCCGCACTGGTTCCGCAGGCACCCCAAAACGATCAGCCGAACCTGCGCATCCTCGTCGGTATCAACGAAACCGAGCTGGCCCCGACGTTCCTGGAGTTCGGCGAGCAGCCGCACATGATGATCTTCGGCGACAGCGAGTGCGGCAAGACCGGCTTGTTGCGCACGATGTGCCGTGAGATCGTCCGCACCACCACCCCGGAACAGGTGCAGCTGTTCATCGTGGACTATCGGCGCACCTTGCTCGGTGTCGTCGAGACCGGGCATCTGGCCAAGTACGCAATGTCGAGCAATACCCTGGTCGATGAGGTGCCTGCGTTGATCGAGCTCCTCAAGTCGCGCATGCCGGGACCCGATGTGACTCAACAGGAATTGCGGGACAGGTCCTGGTGGTCCGGCCCGGAGATCTACATCCTGGTCGACGACTACGACCTGGTGGCGCTGGCAAGTGGAAACCCGCTGCTGCCACTGGCGGAGTACCTACCGCACTCGAAGGACATCGGCCTGCATGTTGTGATCGCGCGCCGCACCAGCGGTGCCTCGCGGGCGATGTTCGAGCCGATGATGGCCCGCATGAAGGACTTGTCCTGCATCGGTTTACAGATGAGTGGCAACAAAGATGAGGGTGTGCTGCTGGGGACGGTCAGACCGAGTGAGCAGCCTGCGGGGCGCGGCACCCTGGTCATGCGCTCGGGCGGTCAACAACTGATCCAAGTCGCCTGGAGCGATCCGCAGTGATTCTGGATCGCGACCCGCAGATAGGGACGCGGGTCGCGATCGAAGTGACCGAGACCGCAGTCCGAGCGCGAACCGACGCCGGCATCCGTGAGGCCGGACATTCCGATGTTCGGTCGGCGGTCGCCGCGCTCGATGACGAGATGGCCCTGTTACCGGGGCGCGTGGTTCCGTCCCGCGCACTCTGGGCAGCCCTGTTCGAGTCGTTGCTCACTGACCAGAATGCCCCGGTCCGCCTCGATTCCATGCAGCTGATCCATCCCACGGCGTGGAGTCCTGGACGACGCACCACGCTGTCGAATGCCGCGCGGATGATGGCCGCGAGACTGACCGTGCGTTCGCGCGCCATCGCTCTGGCCGAGCGCGGTGTGCGCACCGATTTGTCGGGGCGCTCCCTGGTGGTGGTCGAGGTGTCGCCCGGTGAGGTCGCCGTCATCGTCGTGGCGCACGGCTCCGCCGGTGAGCCGGAGGCGACGGTTCGTCATCTCGAAGAACGGTCCTGGGAGGCCAAGAACGCCGCAGACGTTGCGCGCGCCGTGGCACGTGCCGTCGAGGATGTGGTCCGCAGCGAACCGACGGGAGTCGCCGCGATCCTCGTCGACTCGGCCGATAGTGAGATGGGTGAGGCGATCGTCGACGCGGTCGATCGGATCGGCTTGACTCCTGGGGTATCGCAGGTCGCCGAGGATTCGGTATTTCGCGATGTCGGTCAAGCTCCGCGGGGGCCGGCGTTTGTCGATGAGCCGGCCGAAGAGCCCGTTGTGGCCAGAAGGCCCGAATGGACACCCGCATCGCCCGCGAGATCCGCGCCGCGGCTTCCCGCGTGGTGGCCGCTTGCCGCGATTGGTCTGGCCGCCGCAGTGGTCGTCACTGGTGTTGTCGTGACCGTGGCCTCCGCGCGGGAGCGGCGAGCGTCGCCGACGGCTCCCGTGGTGGCGACATCGCTGCTGGTAGAGGGGCATGTGCAGTTCATGGTTCCGGCCGAGTGGGCGGTACGGCGTATCCCTGCGGGCGGTGCCGGCTCAGCGAGGGTCGAGGTGATCTCACCCGCGGACCCCGAGGCGGTCGTGCATGTGACCCAGGTGCGGGTGAAGTCGACAGAAACCTTGGCCTCAACAGCCGAGACGCTGCGAGCTGCCATGACGAAGGAGCCGCCGGGGGTATTCACCGATTTCAAGGCCGACGACCACAAGGCGGACCGGCCAGCTGTTACCTACACCGAGGTGCGCGAGGGCCATGACATCGCATGGACGGTGCTTCTGGATGATGACCTGAGAATAGGAGTTGGCTGCCAGTTCAAGAAGGATAGCTATGTTGATGTCGAGCAGGCTTGTGATCTGGCGATCCGAACTGCACATGCGGTAAAGTCGGGTAACTAGCAAGATTGCTGAAAAAAACTTTGAAAAAGATGGAACCGATCTGACGGTCAGGCCATCGTATGTAGTTGTAAGGACAAAACCGGCCAGAAACCGGAAGTCACACCCGTGACTGGCCGGGCCTGGGGACAAGGGAGGAACTGAAGTGGCTGTTTTTCAGAATGACCTGGCGTTGCTCGATTCCACTGCCAAGAAGATTGACGGCAAGTACCAGGAGTTCACTGCGATGCAGTCCCAGTTGCGGGACCGCGTAGCGGTGGGCACCAGCACCTGGCAGGGACAGGCGCGGCATGCCTTCGACGAGGCGATGGCTCGTTTCGATCAGGAGATGGGCGACATCCAGAAGGTGCTGATCGGGATTCACGACACCATGGAGTCGAACAAGCGTCGCATCCAGGAGATGGACGAGGGCCAGACCTTCTAAGCGTCTCGTAATAGTCATCAAAGACATCACTAGCAAAGGGGATTGACCATGCAGATTACTTACAACCACGGCGAGATCGACGCGCTGGTTGCCGATGTCAAGGGCATCATCAACAAGTTCCAGGCCGGCCTGGAGGAGCTGCAGCACGACATCCAGCCCCTGGTCCAGCAGGCTGAGGGCCAGGAAGCGACTGCTTACCAGGAGTACCAGAAGGCTTGGCACCAGTCCGCTGAGGACCTCAACCAGATCCTGACCCAGCTCAACTCCAAGGTTGACCAGGGTAACCAGGATGCGCAGCACACCGACCAGAGCGCTGCGGGCGCCTGGCACGGCTAAATCGCCGACGGTTTGTTCAAGACCCTGTGGGGCCTTGGTGGGGGAGAGCCACCAAGGCCCCACAGTTTTTTGTGTGAAGTGTCCGGGGTGCTCACAGGGCGGGCTCGACCGCGTTTTGACCTGCGGTGACGTCGCCCGGTAAGCTCCTCCGTTGGCGTGCGGTATGTCATCGCACACGAGGCTCGGGTCACCACTGGTCGCCGAGATCAACCTCCACCGTCCGCCATGACCAGCGCTCCGAACGGCAACAGCCGTCCGGGGATCCACCCGAGTAGACAAGGAAAGACTGTGCCTACCTACACGCCGAAGGCGGGTGACATCACCACAAGCTGGTATGTCATCGACGCCACGGATGTAGTGCTCGGCCGTCTTGCCGTTCAAGCAGCCACCCTGCTGCGCGGCAAGCACAAGCCGACCTACGCCCCGCATGCTGATGGTGGCGATTTCGTCGTCATCATCAACGCAGAGAAGATTGCCCTCAGCGGCAAGAAGCTCACCGACAAGTTCGCCTACCGTCACTCGGGCTTCCCGGGCGGTCTGCGTAAGCGCAGCATCGGCGAGCAGCTGGAGAAGTTCCCCACTCGCACGGTGGAGAAGGCAATCATCGGCATGCTGCCCAAGAACAAGCTTGGCCGCCAGATCGAGCGCAAGCTGAAGGTGTACGCAGGTCCCGAGCACCCCCACGCCGCGCAGCAGCCGATCCCGTTCGAGATTAAGCAGGTGGCTCAGTGACCGATATCGCCGAAGAGCAGACCCCCGAAGAGAACGCGGACATCGCAGTGGACGGCGGCGACCAAGCGGTCGTCGAGGTCGTTGTTGAGGATTCCGCCGAAGAGACTGCCGTCAAGGCCGCTCCTCGTGGGCCCGTCGTCATCGACAAGCCCATCCAGACCGTTGGCCGCCGTAAGGAGGCCGTCGTCCGCGTGCGCCTCGTCCCCGGCACCGGCAAGTTCCACCTGGATGGCCGCACTCTGGAGGAGTACTTCCCGAACAAGGTGCACCAGCAGCTCATCAAGGCGCCGCTGGTTTCCGTCAACCGTGTGGACAGCGTGGACATCTACGCTCACCTGTCCGGTGGCGGCCCTTCGGGTCAGGCGGGCGCGCTGCGTCTGGCCATCGCCCGTGCGCTCATCATCGTGGAGCCCGAGGACCGTCCGGTGCTGAAGAAGGCCGGCTTCCTCACTCGTGACCCGCGTGCGATCGAGCGTAAGAAGTACGGTCTCAAGAAGGCCCGTAAGGCGCCTCAGTACTCGAAGCGCTGATCGACTCTGTTCGTCCGCGTATTGCGCCGGCACACAACCTGTGTGTCGGCGCAATCGCGTTATTGGGCCAGTTTGGTATGACTGGTTATGGAAGGTTTACTGCATGGGCTCACTATTCGGCACTGACGGTGTGCGTGGTGTCGCGAATGCCGAGCTGACAGCCGAGCTTGCGGTCGCGCTGGGCTCGGCCGCGGCGCGGTCGTTGGCCAGTGGTCACGCCATCGCGGTCGTGGGCCGAGATCCGCGCGCCAGCGGTGAGATGTTGGAGGCTGCGGTTGTCGCGGGTATCGCGGCAGAAGGCGTCGACGTGCTGCGAGTCGGTGTGCTGCCCACCCCGGCGGTGGCATACCTGACGGGTGCCTACGGAGCGGCCTTCGGCGTCATGATCTCGGCCTCGCATAACCCCATGCCGGACAACGGCATCAAGATCTTCGGCGCCGGCGGTCACAAGCTTGATGACTCCGCCGAGGATGCCATCGAGGCGCAGCTGGATACTCCTGCGGCACGTCCGACCGGGGCGGGCATCGGGCGTGTGCGCGACGCCGTCGACGCCCTCGACCGGTATCTGCATCATGTTCACAATGCCGCCACCCATCCGCTGAGCGGAGTCACCGTGGTGGTCGACTGTGCGCACGGTGCGGCCTCCGACGCGGCGCCCTTGGCCTACCGCGCCGCGGGTGCTCACGTGATAGACATCAATGCCGACCCAGACGGGCTCAATATCAACGACGGTTGTGGGTCAACGCATCTCGGTCCACTGCAGGCCGCCGTGAAGGCCCACGATGCTCACCTCGGGCTTGCGCATGACGGCGACGCTGACAGATGCCTTGCGGTAGATGCGGATGGGAACGTCATCGATGGCGACGCCATCATGGTCGTGCTCGCCGCGGCGATGGCGGAAGCCGGTGAACTTACCGATAACACGCTGGTCACCACGGTGATGAGCAATCAGGGATTGCATATCGCCATGCGTTCGGCGGGCATCGACGTCAAGGTGACCGGTGTCGGTGACCGCTATGTGCTGGAGGAGTTGCGCGCGGGCCAATTCGCCTTGGGGGGCGAGCAATCCGGTCATATCGTGTTGCCCTCACTGGCCACTACCGGAGACGGGATCGTCACTGGCCTGCGTCTCATGTCCCGGATGGCTCAAACAGGTAAGTCATTGGCTGATCTTGCGTCCGCGATGCGTAGCCTGCCGCAGACGCTGATCAACGTGCCGGTCTCGGATAAGCACACGGTGGCGAAGGCACCCGAGGTGCTTGCGGCCGTCGCCGCTGTGGAGTCTGAGCTTGCGGGCAATGGCCGAATCCTGTTGCGTCCTTCCGGAACTGAGCAACTCGTTCGTGTCATGGTGGAGGCCGACGAGCAGTCGACCGCACAGCGCCTCGCCGAGCGGGTGGCCGAGGTGGTCGGCGCGGTCTAGGCGCGCGCCAGGCTGCGGGTGTACAGCGCGGAACCCGCAGCGTCGCACAGGGTGACGGTGAGATCGCCGCTTGTGCCGTCGATATCGACCTGCCCGAAATGCTGGTAGCCGTCCAGCGGTGACTGCTGATCCGGCGGTGCCGCGTGGACGTAATCCGCTCGCGGCCCGAAGGTTCCGTCGAGTGGCTTCTCCTGGCCGGCGCCGGCATGCAGTGGACCCGACACAAACTCCCAGAACGGGTCGAAGTCTGTGAAGGCGGCACGCGCAGGCGAGTATTCATGCGCCGCGGTGTAGTGCACATCGGCGGTCAGCCACACCACATTGCGGACCTGTCGCGCTTTTAGTTGCGAGAGGATGTGTGCCAGTTCGGTTTCTCGCCCCAGAGGGGGGCCGTTATCGCCATTGGCGACGGCCTCGAAGTTCGTCTTGCCGTCGGGTACCACCAGCGCCAGCGGCAGGTCATTGGCGACGATCTTCCATACTGCCTTGGATGATGCCATGGCGTTGATCAGCCATTCGGTTTGGCGGGCGCCGAAGATGGCGCCGTGCTGCTGCCGGTTGGTGGAGTTGGGATCCTTGTAGCTGCGCATGTCGAGGATGAACACGTCCAATAGCGGACCGTATGAGACTCGTTGGTACACAAGGCCGTCAACGGCTTCGCGGCGTTCGGTTGGTTGCCATTCATGGAATGCCCGGTGCCCGTGTTGTGCGAGCACATCGACTCGCTTTTCGGTGTACTTGTCGTTCTCCAGAATCTCGCCCGGATACCAGTTGTTGAGCACTTCGTGGTCATCCCACTGCACTAGTTGCGGAACGTGCGCGTTGAAGTAGCGGTAGTTTGCATCGGTGAGGTTGTACGCGTGTTGGCCGCGATACTGGTCGAGTGTCTGTGCCACAGCGCTTTTCGCCTCGGATACCTCGTTGCGCCATAGCCGTCCGTCGGGCAGGGTCAATGTTTCCTGGATCGGAACATCCGCGTACACCGTGTCCCCGCTGTGCAGGAAGAACTGCGGATTCCGGTCCGCCATGGTGCGGAAGATCCTCATCCCGCCGACGTCTGGATTGATGCCGAATCCTTGTCCCGCCACATCGCCGGACCAGATCAGTCGCACGTTTCGTGCGTCGGCCGGTGCTGTCCGGAAGACGCCGGTAACAGGCTCACTCAGGGCTCCATCGGAGTCCAGTGTCACCCGGTAGTGCACCTCGCTGTCCGCGGGCAGGCCGGTCAGGCGCAGCCGGCCTGTCCCGTCAGACTCCGGCGTGAGCGTCGGGCCGGTGAAACGTCGCACGTCCGAGAAGCTTTCGGTGGCAGCTGTTTCGACGAGCATGGTGGCCGGGCGATCCGAGCGGGCCCAGACCAACGCCCCGTCAGAGCGGGGGAATCCGCTTGCGACTCCATGCGTCAGTCTCGGACGAGTCGTCACCAACGCCGGCCCGCATGCCGCCGCCGGAGCAACAACGAGCCCAAGCAGGGCGGCACGCAGGACCGTGCGGCGCGGAATGGCTGTCATCCCACCACCTTCGGGGTGGCAGGCAAACGTACGCCGAACGCTACGCGAACGGCGTACGAATCACAGCAGCTCGCGCAGAGCCTCGACATGCTTGATCCGGCCTGCCGCATCGGCGGCGAGCGGGGCGACATTGAGAGTCGTCACACCTGCCTCCTTGAAGGCCGCAACCCGTTCGGCGACAAAGCTCTTGGGCCCGATGAGCGAGATGTTCCTGACCAGCTCGTCAGGCACTGCGTCGGTCGCCTCGGCCTTCTTGCCCGCCAGGTAAAGCTCCTGGATCGTGTCGGCTTCCTTGCCGAAACCGTATGCGGTCGCGAGGTTGTGGTAGAAGTTCTTGCCCTTGGCGCCCATGCCGCCGATGTAGAGCGCCAGGCTCGGCTTGACGAATCCGTACAGCGCTTCGACGTCGTCACCGATCGCGAGTGCGGGCCCGGCGTAGACCTCGAGCTCGCCGAGTGAAGGGTCGCGCTTGGCCTTGCCTTCGGCCAGGGCGGCCCCCCACACGTCATTGGCCTTCTCGGGAAGGAAGAAGATGGGCTGCCAGCCCTCGGCGATCTCGGCGGTCAGTGCCACGTTCTTGGGGCCAAGAGCGGCGATGAGTACCGGAATGCGGTCGCGCACTGGGTGATTGATCAGCTTCAGCGCCTTGCCCAAGCCGGTGCCCTGTTCGGGAGGCAGTGGCACGGTGAAGTACTTGCCTTCGAATTCCAGGCGTTCCCGACGCCACACCTTGCGGCAGATCTCGACGGTTTCACGAGTGCGGCCCAGGGGAGCGTCGTACTTCACGCCGTGGAATCCCTCGATGACCTGCGGGCCCGAGGCGCCGATGCCCAGGACGAACCGGCCGTTGGAGACATAATCCAGACCGGCCGCCGTCATGGCCAGCAAGGTGGGGGTTCGGGTGTACAGCTGGAAGATCCCCGACGCGAGCTTTACGGTGGATGTCTTGGCAGCGAGAAACCCGAGCTGGCTCGCGGCGTCATACGAGTAGGCCTCGGCGACGAACGCGATGTCCAACCCGACTTTCTCCAGCTCAGCGAGCTCGTCAACGACTTCGGTGAATCCGCCGGCATAGCTCAGCGTGGTTCCAATGCGCATGCGGCGACCCTACCCGACCAAGCGGTTGAACGGGAAGACGCATGATCCACAGATCGGTGAAAAAAGATGGAACCGGAAGTGGCATGCACCCGTCGTAGTCAATATGGGAGAAACCTCGATCAACGTCGCTGGTGTCCGGGGGGTCGCTGGGGAGTTCGACAGCGTGGCAGAAGAGCTGCAAAAAGCCATTCAGCAGCTGCGTGGGTTGTCTTTCGGTGGGGCATCGGCCGGACGGTGGCACACGGCCAAGGGCGACGCGGTCAGGGATGGGCTGCGCGAGGTGGTCACTCACCTCGAGGACTGGCAGCGCACCAACACCGCGATCGCCGAACAACTCCGTGCGACCGCGCAGCGTTATGCGGATCGGGATGCCAAGAACAAGGCAAGGGTGGCTGCAGCCAATGGCCGGTAAGTACGACATCGAGTCGCTGCGCAGCGAGGGCATCCAGGCGATCGCGAACTCGCAGAACTACACGACCACCGCGATCCGGGGAAACGGTAAGTCGCCGGTCACGATCACCAACCCGGATCTCACCGCCAACGAGCGCCAGCTGTTCGATTGGTACGACATGGACGCCGGCATGGACCTGAACAAGCTCGGTGCGGATCTTGAGCTGTTCAAGAGCGCGGTGACCACCATGAAGTCCGCCGCCGAACGTCAGCACGGACAGCTGCAGCAGCTCATGGGCATGTGGGAAGGCAAAGGCTCGGAGGCTGCGAATCAGTTCCTGCGAACGCACAACTCCACCGCCGATGCGGTGACCAAGGAATTCGGGCAGGTATCCACCGGTCTGGACGGGTTACGCGAAACGCTCTGGACCATCGTCGATCTCAAGAAGCAGGCATCGACCATGGTCGATGGGTTGGTGACCGATCGTGCGTCCTTTGACAGTGCCGTCGCCACCTACAAGACCGGTACCGGCGACAGGTCGGTGGCCGACGAGACCAACGCCACGAAGATCGGTCCGCACGTCCAGCAGAACATCGAGGGCAAATGGCTTCCTGCCATGAAGGCGGCATGGGGCAAGGGTGGCGAGGCGTACGACACGTTCACCAGTGCGCTGAAGCAGGAGCTGCCCGCGGAGTTCAAGAACCCGCCCGGCCAGCTCGGACCGGAGTACGACTCGGACACCGAGTCCCCGCAGAACTCCACGGACAGGGACAGGGACAAAAACAAGGGCGGCAAGCAGGAGTCAGATGCTGCCGGGGGTGGCCAGAGCAGCGCCGCCAACGGGTCCGCCGGCGGCGGCGCGGGCGGCGGGATGCAGGGCACGGCGACCCCGGCCTCCGCGATGGGTAATCAGGGCGGGCAGATGGCTGGCGGTGGGCAGCAGGGTGCCGGCCAGGGGCAAGGGCAGCAGGGGATGGACCCGAGCCAGATTGTCAGCGGGTTGACCGGGGCCATGACGGGTGCGCTCGGATCCATCGGCCAGGCGGCCAGTGGCATTGTCAGCGCCATCACGGAGGGCCTCTCCAGCATCCCGTTCGACCAGTTGGGACAGGGCGGCGATGCCGGCGACGAGAAGCCCGAGGACAAGATCGAGGGGGAGGCCGACGAGGCTGCCGACAAGAATGACCCGGACACCAAGATGGCGGCGGCCAAGGATGCGGCGATCCAGGAGGCCCGCTCGGATGCGGGCGCGACGTTCGCCACAGATGGCAAGCCGATGCAGGGCCCGGGCGTTCAGCTGGCAGGAGCAGGTGGCGTGGAAGCCACTCCGACCCCTGCGGGTCAGACCACCCCGGGTGCGCCACTCGGGACCACGACGCCGCCGGGGGGTGCGGTTCCGCCGTCTACCGGTGGCCTGTCTGCCGCACAGCCCGCCGGATCGATGTCGCCGGTAAACCCACCGCCGGTCCACACACAGCAGCCGAACGCGGCCCAGCATCCCGAGCCTGCGCAGCAGCCCTCACCCGTGCCCTCGGTGGGGCCCAGCGGCCGGCAGGCTCAGCCTCAGGCCGCGGGGACGGATGCCGGGGAGACGCCGTGTGAAATCGCCGCCGATGAACTGCCTAAGGCTGGGCGATGATCGACATCACCGACGCCCTCGCAGGCATCGTCTCGGATTTCGAGAGCACCCTGGATCAGCTGCGGGATGACGCCGACGCAGCACGCGGCGACATGATGCTCGATGAGTCCGCCGAGGTCACGGAACTTCAGATGCCCCTGCAGATCCATATGACCGAGTCCGACTTCGACGAGGACGACATCTACCGCTGGCAGCGGTGGCGGCGCTGACTACCTCAGCAGCGATTGCACGCGATCGATCTGGCTGATCTCCAGCGCAGCGGCGTCGGGCAGCGAGGTATTCGGTAGTTCAGCTGCCGGGTCCGCGAAGTCGCGGTAGCGCTTGTCTCCGGCAAGCTGGAACAGCAGGTATCCGGTCAACAGGGCACGAGTGTTGCGCTGGGTTGCCCGGTTCGATCCGCCGAGTCCGACAAACCTGCGCAGCCAGCTGTGTTCCGGTAGCCCGCTGGACTTCGCCTTCGCGACGTTCCGCAACTCGGCACCGGGCCACGCCTGCGAGAGCGCCAGGGCATTCGATCGCAGCGATTGGGCGTCGTCGGTGCTCGTGACAACGAGGCCGGGGATGGTCAACGTGGCGGCACTGTTCTCGACGGGCGGCTGCGTCGCGCTGGGAAACAGCGCGACGACGGCCTTGGGGCCCGTCGGCCGGTTCTTCTTGTCCACCAGCGCTGAGGACCGCGCGGCCGCGAACACCGCCGCCGAGGCCCCCAACCCATGACCGGCCAGCGCGAGTTTGGTCGGATGCACGCTGATCTTGCCGTCGCCGAGGCGCACCCGGGTCACGATCTCGAGTGTTGTGGCCAAGTCGGCAGCCAGATTCAGGTGTGACGGGATCAACCCCTTCTCGGTGTCCGGGGCTGCCGCGACGATTCCCCAGGATGCGAGATGTTCCAGAGTCGCTCGGTACTTGTTCGTACCGGTCAGCCAGTCGTGTCCGAACGCCACCGCAGGCAGATTGAAGCCGGAATCCGGTGTGTAGACGACGCCGCTCACCCCGGCGAAGGCCAGGTCGCCACGCAGAACCTTGTGCGGACCACGACGGGTCAGAGCTTTGAATAGCGTGCGGGTACTCGCCATGGCATGACCGTAGCTGATCGTTGTCGTTGCGGACCGCAGCGGGAACTGAACTACCCTGGTGGGCTATGTGCGGAATCGTCGGGTACGTCGGCCACCGGGACGCCCTTGGTGTCGTCCTCGAGGCGCTGCGGCGACTCGAGTACCGGGGCTATGACTCGGCGGGGGTTGCGCTGGCCGACGGCAGCGGCGGGCTGCTGGTGCAGCGCAAGGCGGGCCGGCTGGCCAACCTGGAATCCGCGATCGCGGAATCGGGAGAATCCTTCGGCGCTACCACCGGCATGGGGCACACCCGCTGGGCCACCCACGGTGCCCCCACCGACCGCAACGCTCACCCGCATCGGGATGCGACCGGCAAGGTCGCGGTGGTCCATAACGGGATCATCGAGAACTTCCCCGCATTGCGTGCCGAGCTGGAGGCCGCGGGCGTCGAGTTCGCCAGCGACACCGACTCCGAGGTGGCCGTGCATCTGGTGGCGCGCCAGTACGAATCCGGAGACACCGCCGGCGACTTCGTGGCGTCGGTGCAGGCTGTGGTGCGACGGCTGGAGGGGCACTTCACTCTCGTCTTCTCCCACGCCGACGACCCGGGCACGATCGTGGCCGCACGCCGGTCCACCCCGCTGGTCGTGGGTATCGGCGACGGCGAGATGTTCCTCGGGTCCGACGTTGCCGCGTTCATCGAATACACCAGGGAAGCCGTCGAACTGGGGCAGGACCAGGTTGTGGTGATCACCGCGGACGGCTATCGCATCACCGACTTCGCGGGTAACGATGACGCCGACAATGCGCGGGTCTTCACGATCGACTGGGACCTGTCGGCCGCGGAAAAGGGCGGCTACGAATACTTCATGCTCAAGGAGATCGCCGAACAGCCGGCGGCGGTGTCCGACACCTTGTTGGGGCACTTCGACCTTGGCCGGATAATTCTCGATGAGCAGCGGCTCTCCGATCAGGAACTGCGCGATATCGACAAGGTGTTCGTGGTGGCCTGCGGTACGGCATTCCATTCGGGCCTGCTGGCCAAGTACGCCATCGAGCATTGGACACGGCTGCCCGTGGAGATCGAGCTCGCGAGCGAATTCCGCTACCGCGACCCGGTTTTGGATCGCAGCACGCTCGTCGTCGCCATTTCGCAATCGGGTGAGACCGCGGACACCCTGGAAGCGGTGCGGCACGCCAAGGAGCAGAAGGCCAAGGTGCTGGCCGTCTGCAATACCAACGGTTCGCAGATTCCCCGTGAATGCGATGCGGTGCTTTACACGCGGGCCGGGCCGGAGATCGGTGTCGCCGCGACGAAGACATTCCTGGCCCAGGTGACCGCCAATTACATTGTGGGCCTGGCCTTGGCGCAGGCTCGCGGGACCAAATACCCCGACGAAGTGGCTCGTGAGTACCACGAGCTGGAGGCCATGCCGGAGTTGATCGAGCGCGTCATCGCCGCCATGGATCCGGTCGCCGAGCTCGCGCGGCAGTACGCGCAGTCCTCCAGCATCTTGTTCCTGGGGCGCCATGTCGGATACCCGGTGGCGCTGGAGGGTGCGCTCAAGCTCAAGGAGCTGGCGTACATGCACGCCGAGGGATTCGCGGCCGGCGAGCTTAAGCACGGGCCGATCGCGCTGATCGAAGAGGGGCTGCCGGTCATCGTGGTGATGCCGTCACCCAAGGGCATGGGGTTGCTGCATTCGAAGCTGCTCAGCAACATTCGTGAGATTCAGGCTCGCGGGGCGCGGACGATCGTGATCGCCGAAGAGGGCGATGAGACGATCCGGCCGTACGCGGACCACCTCATCGAGATTCCGGCGGTGTCGACGTTGTACCAGCCGTTGCTCTCCACGATTCCGATGCAGGTGTTCGCCGCGGCGGTGGCGCAGGCCCGGGGATACGACGTGGACAAACCGCGGAACCTGGCCAAGTCGGTAACCGTCGAATAGCGGCGTCTGCATCCTGTGGCGCGCCAACCCTGCGTCGTCGACCCCGCGGCGTACCGTCTGCATCGCACGCCCACCAGTTCCTCGACGGCGAAGAGGGAGCGAGGGGAGCCCACGATTCATGAAGTACTACTACAGCGCCGAGCAGATTCGGGATGCCGAGGCACCGCTGCTGGCCGCCCTGCCCGAGGGGGCCCTGATGCGGCGTGCGGCATACGGATTGGCCACGATCGTCGCTGACGAGTTGTCGCGACGGGCTGGCGTGGTGGTCGGGCGGCGTGTGTGCGCGATCGTCGGTTCCGGAGACAACGGGGGAGACGCCTTGTGGGCGTTGACCTTCCTGCGCCGGCGTGGAGTATCAACCAGCGCGGTGCTGCTGAACCCCGAGCGGGCCCACCGTGCGGGTCTTGCCGCTTTCCGTAAGGCCGGCGGCCGGGTGGTGTCCGCGGCGCCCGGCGATACCGATCTGGTTCTGGATGGCGTCGTAGGAATTTCGGGGACCGGCCCGCTGCGGCCGGGAGCCGCCGAGATCGCCGAACAGATCAATGCCGAGGGCATTCCGGTGATCGCGGTGGACATCCCCAGTGGCGTAGATGTGCACACCGGCACAGTGGACGGAGCGGCCTTCCGGGCCGCCGTCACGGTGACGTTCGGTGGCTACAAACCCGTTCATGCTCTTGGTGATTGCGGCGAGGTCCGGTTGGTCGACATCGGGCTTGATCTGCCCGCCACGACAATCCGGGAACTCGACGCCCGCGATGTGGCCCTCGCCTGGCCTATTCCCGGACCTGCCGATGACAAGTACACGCAAGGCGTGACGGGTGTGCTGGCGGGATCGCATACCTATCCGGGGGCCGCCATCTTGTGTGCGGGTGCGGCCGTGGCTGCCACGGCCGGGATGGTTCGATACGCCGGATCGGCTGCTGCCGAGGTGGTTTCGCATTGGCCGGAAGTGATTGCCACTCAGACGGAAGAGGCCGCGGGCCGGGTACAGGCCTGGGTGATCGGTCCCGGATACGGAACCGGCGAGCGCCAGACGCGAACCCTGCGGCGGGTGCTTTCGGGCGGGCTGCCGGTACTCGTCGATGCCGATGCCCTGACGATCCTCGCCGAGCACCCCGAGCTGGCTGATCTCGTGGCAGCACGCGACGCCCCCACGCTCCTGACCCCGCATGCCGGTGAGTACCGCAGGCTCGCAGGTGAACCTCCGGGCCCCGATCGGGTTGGCGCCGCGCGGTCGTTGGCGCTGCGGCTGGGCGCCACGGTGCTCCTCAAGGGCAACGTCACCGTCATCGCACAGCCGGACGGAACCGCGTACGTAAACAAGGCACACGGGTCATGGGCGGCGACGGCGGGCTCGGGCGATGTGCTCTCGGGTGTGATCGGTGCGCTGCTGGCCGCCGGAGTTCCCGCCGACAAGGCCGCGGCGATGGGGGCTTACGTGCACGCCCGCGCGGCGTCTGCCGCCGCGGCAGATCCCGGTCCGGGTAAAGCTCCCATTTCGGCTTCCCGTCTTCTTGGGCATCTACGTTGGGCGGTCGCCGAAATAGGGTGAGAATCGGCTTATGTCGAATCCCCGCGATCAGTTCAGTCTTTCGGCGCATGCCGGAAAGATCAACGCCTCGTCCTTCAGCCCCGCATACACCGGCCGGTTGTCGACCGCGCCCATCCCGGCCCTACGCCTCCCCGACGAGCCGATGGATCCGCAGGCCGCTTACCGGTTCATTCACGACGAACTGATGCTCGACGGCAGTTCGCGGCTCAACCTGGCCACCTTCGTCACGACCTGGATGGATCCCGAGGCCGAGAAGCTGATGGCCGAGACGTTCGACAAGAACATGATCGACAAGGACGAATACCCGGCGACCGCCGCGATCGAGTCGCGGTGCGTGGCCATGGTGGCCGATCTGTTCCACGCCGATGATCTATCTGCCGAGGACCCGTCAGCGGCGATCGGGGTATCGACCATCGGATCCAGTGAGGCGGTGATGCTCGCCGGGCTGGCCCTCAAGTGGCGCTGGCGCGCCAAGATCGGTGACGGCTGGAAGGGCCGCACACCGAACCTGGTGATGGGGTCCAACGTGCAGGTGGTGTGGGAGAAGTTCTGCCGGTACTTCGACGTTGAGCCGCGGTATCTGCCGATGGCGAAGGATCGGTACGTCATCACTCCCGAGCAGGTGCTCGACGCGGTGGACGAGGACACCATCGGGGTCGTGGGCATTCTGGGCACCACCTTCACCGGTGAGCTGGAGCCGATTGCCGAGATCTGCGCGGCACTGGACACTTTGGCGGCCACGCCCGGCAAGCCGGATGTCCCGGTACACGTGGACGCCGCCAGCGGCGGATTCGTGGTGCCGTTCCTGCACCCAGAACTGCACTGGGATTTCCGGCTGCCCCGGGTGGTGTCGATCAACGTCAGTGGGCACAAGTACGGCCTGACCTATCCGGGAATCGGCTTCGTGGTGTGGCGCAGCAAGGAACACCTACCCGAAGACCTGGTGTTCCGGGTCAACTACCTCGGCGGAGATATGCCGACGTTCACCCTCAACTTCTCCCGCCCGGGTAATCAGGTGGTCGGGCAGTACTACAACTTCCTGCGATTGGGGCGGGCCGGTTACGCGCAGGTGATGCGCTGTCTGTCGGAGACCGCCCGCTGGTTCGGCGACGAGCTGAACAAGAGCGAGCACTTCGAGGTGATCACCGACGGCTCGGCGATTCCGGTGGTGTCGTTCCGGCTCAAGGGCGACCGCCCATACACGGAGTTCGACATCTCGCATTCGTTGCGGGCCTTTGGCTGGCAGGTGCCGGCTTACACGATGCCCGAGGACGTCACCGATGTCGCGGTGCTGCGGGTGGTGGTGCGCGAAGGCTTCTCAGGTGATCTTGCCCGCGCGCTCCGCGATGACCTCATCACCGTGTTGAAGGGGCTTGACGAGCTGAAACCGAACGGGCACTTCGACGCGGTGCAGCCGTTCGCGCACTGATACGGCGGGCGGGAGCGCAGCGACTCGGGCATCTGACGCGGATGGGACAATAGAGCCGGTGACGACAACTTCGACGACAACGGACGGCCTCCCGCCGAACACGGGTGCGACGACCGCGCAGGCGGTCGTCGACCTGGGTGCCATTGCGCACAACGTCCAGTTGCTGCGTGAGTACGCCGGCGAGGCCCGGCTCATGGTGGTCGTCAAGGCCGACGGCTACGGGCACGGAGCCTTGCCGGTGGCACGTGCCGCGCTCGCGGCCGGGGCCGACGAACTCGGTGTCGCCACCATCAGTGAGGCGCTGCAGGTCCGCGCGGGTGGGATCGACGCGCCGCTGCTCGCCTGGCTGCATGCCCCGGGCGCCGACTACGCCGCCGCGCTGAAGGCCGATGTCCAGGTCGCGGTGTCCTCGCTCGATCAGCTCAGCGAGTTGCTTGACGCGGCGCAGTCCACCGGGCGTCAGGCGGTCACGACCGTCAAGGTGGATACCGGGCTCAATCGCAACGGGGTACCGGCCGAGTACACCCGCGACCTTTTCGAGGCGTTGGCGAAGGCGCAGGCCGAGCAGTCAATCCGGGTGCGCGGCATCATGTCTCATTTTGCGTATGCCGATCAGCTCGGTAATCCCACCATCGACATGCAGAAAGGCCGGTTCGACGAGGCGCTCGAGCTGGCACGTGATCTGGGGCTGCGTTACGAGGTGGCACACCTGTCGAATTCGGCGGCCACGCTGACTCGTCCCGATGTCCGATATGACATGGTGCGCGCGGGTATTGCGCTGTACGGCGTCAACCCGATGCCGGGTGAGTTACAGACCGGCCTGATTCCGGCGATGTCGCTCACGTGCGCGGTGTCGTCGGTGAAGCCGGTGCGGGCCGGTGAAGGAGTGTCCTACGGACACGTATGGACGGCCCCGCGCGATACCAACGCGGCCCTCATCGGGATCGGTTACGCCGATGGCGTGGTCCGTGGACTGGGTAACCGCTTCGAGGTGGCCATCGGAGGGCGCCGCTACCCGAACATCGGCCGTGTCTGCATGGACCAGTTCGTGGTTGACGTGGGAGACAACGAGGCCGGGGTGCGGGCCGGCGATGTCGCAACGCTTTTCGGTTCGGGTGCGGCGGGGGAACCCACCGCGCAGGAATGGGCGGAGCTGCTCGACACCATCGCCTATGAGGTGGTGACCTGCCCACGCGGCAGGGTGGTGCGAACGTACCGGGATTCCAGGACCGTTGAGCAGTAAGTCGAACGCCTGGCTGGCCGGCGTGGCGGGGCTCGGTGCGGTGGTGACGGTGGCCGGTGTCGGCACCGCGCGCTCGATCGGTAGACGCAGGTTCGATGATCCCTACCGCGATGAGGATTTCGATCTCTTGGAGACCGATCGCGGCAGCATCGTGATGACCGACGACGGTGTGCCGCTGGCGGTTCGGGAGGTGGGTCCGTCGAACGCGCCGCTGACCGTCGTGTTCGTACACGGCTTCTGTCTGCAGATGGCGTCGTTTCATTTTCAGCGCCGCGAGCTCGCGAGCCGCTGGGGAGACAACGTCCGCATGGTCTTCTATGACCAGCGCGGACACGGGCGTTCGGGCCTGCCGGCTCCCAAGTCGTGCACCATCCGCCAGCTCGGCGACGATCTCGAGTCGGTGCTGAGGGTGTTGGTACCTCGCGGTAATGCCGTCCTGGTGGGGCATTCGATGGGCGGCATGACCATCCTTGCCCACGCCGGACGTCATCCCGAGCAGTACGGCCGCAGGATTGTCGGGGTCGGGTTGATCGCCAGTGCGGCCGAAGGTCTTTCGCATACCGCTATCGGTGAGGGGTTGCGCAATCCGGCGCTGCGGGTGCTGCGCACGGCCGTGCACTACGCGCCGCGTCCCGCTCACCACGGCCGCGGCGCGGTCAAGTCGCTCGTCGGTCCGGTGCTGCAGGCCGCCTCATACGGAGGTCAGCGGGTGAGCCCGACCCTAGTGAGGTTCAGTGAGCGCATGATTCATCAGACACCCGTCACGACCATCGTGGATTTTCTGCGGGCACTCGAGGAGCACGACGAGACGGCGGCATTGCCGACCATCGCGCCGCTGCCGAGCCTGGTGGTATGCGGTGATACCGACATGCTCACCCCGCTGGTTCAATCGGAGTCCATGGCAGCGCAATTGGGGTCGAGCGGACACAACGAGTTGATCCTGGTGCGCGAATCGGGGCATCTGGTGCAACTGGAACATCCCGGAATCGTCAACGACGGCATCGATCGTCTTGTCAGGCGCTCGACCCCAACACTTTTCGCTGCCATCAAACAGCGTCTGCGTGATCGGACCGGACTGTGATCGATGAGTCGGGATGCATCGCGTTGCCCACACTGCAGGACACACTGGATTTCGGGGCGCGGATCGGGCGTGACCTCGCTGCGGGCGACGTCGTCGTGCTCGATGGTCCGCTGGGGGCGGGAAAGACCGCATTGACCAAGGGAATCGCGGTGGGCATGGATGTCGACGGCCCCATCACCTCGCCGTCGTACGTGCTGGCCCGCGTCCACGAGGCGCGGCGCCCGGGTGCACCGGCACTGGTGCATGTGGATGTCTACCGGCTGCTGGAACATCACGGGGCCGACCTGCTCGGCGAGCTCGACTCACTGGATCTCGATACGGATCTGGACGATTCGGTGGTCGTCGTGGAGTGGGGCGAGGGGCTGGCAGAACGGTTGTCGGAACACCATCTGGACATCCGGCTGCAACGTGCACCCGACTCCGATGAACGCACCGCAACCTGGCATTGGAGTCGTAAGCCGTGAGCGTGATACTTGCCCTGGACACTGCCACGCCCGCCATCACAGCGGGGCTTGTGAGACGGGCACCGGATGGATCGGTGCAGGCCTTGTCCGAACGAATCACCATGGGTGCCAAGGGGCATGCCGAGGCACTTACCCCGAATATCGGGGCGGCGTGTGCCGATGCCGGGGTCGTCGTCGGTGAACTCGACGCGATTGTGGTGGGTTGCGGTCCGGGTCCGTTCACCGGACTGCGCGTCGGGATGGCGACCGCTGCGGCGATGGGCCTGGCGCTGGATATCCCGGTATACCCGGTGTGCACACTCGACGCGATCGGCCATGACACCACCGGCAGCGTGCTCGTCGTCACCGACGCGCGCCGGCGTGAGGTGTACTGGGCCGGCTACCGCGACGGAACACGTATCGGCGGCCCGGCCGTCGACGCGCCCGCGGACGTCTCGGTGCAGGGCTACGCCCTGGTGGCTGGATCGCCGGATCACACAGCGCTTTTCGATCTCCCGGTGCTTGACCGTCAGTTCCCGTCTCCGTCGCGGCTGGTGCAGGTGGTTGACTGGGGCCAGCCTCCGGGTGCACTGACGCCGCTGTATCTGCGTCGCCCCGACGCCAAAGAACCGCGTCGATGACGGTCGAGCTGAAGCCTCTTCGCCGGCGCGACGCCCGTCGGTGCGCCGAACTTGAGGCCATTCTGTTCGCAGGTGATGACCCGTGGCCGGAGTCGGCCTTCCGCGCGGAGCTCGCGTCCGCTCACATCCACTATCTGGCGGCCAGGGACGGGCACACGCTGGTGGGATACGGCGGCATCTCCCGGTTGGGGCATCACGAACCGGAGTACGAGATCCACACCATCGGCGTGGATCCCGCCTACCAGAAACAGGGCATCGGACGGCGTCTGCTGGACGAGCTGCTTGCGCATGCGGATCGGGATCCGGGGCCGGTGTTCCTGGAGGTTCGCACCGACAATGCGGCGGCGATCACGCTCTACCACGGCACCGGATTCGAGACCGTCGGCGTGCGCAAGCGGTACTACCCGGGCAGCGGAGCCGATGCGTTCACCATGAAACGCCCTGCGCAGGGCATCGTGAAATAGGCTGGTGCGGCCATGACAGTCATCCTCGCCATCGAAAGCTCCTGCGACGAAACCGGAGTGGGTATCGCCGAGCTGACCCCCGACGGGTCGGTGGTGTTGTTGGCCGATGAGGTGGCCTCCAGCGTCGACGAGCATGCACGTTTCGGTGGGGTGGTGCCGGAGATCGCGTCCCGCGCGCATCTGGAGGCACTCGGCGTCACCGCGCGGCGCGCGCTGGACATCGCAGGCGTGCAGAAGCCCGACGTGGTCGCCGCGACCATCGGTCCGGGTCTTGCGGGTGCGCTCCTGGTCGGGGTATCGGCCGCCAAGGGGCTGGCATTGGCCTGGGGTGTGCCCTTCTATGGGGTGAACCATCTGGGCGGGCACATTGCCGCCGATGTCTACGAGAACGGGCCGCTGCCCGAATGCGTGGCGCTGCTGGTCTCGGGCGGGCACACCAGTCTGCTGCATGTGCGCTCGCTGGCCGAGCCCATCGAGGAACTCGGTGCCACAGTGGATGATGCCGCCGGTGAGGCCTATGACAAGGTCGCGCGGTTACTCGGTCTGGGGTACCCGGGCGGCAGGGTACTCGACGAGCTTGCGCAACAAGGAGATTCATCGGCTGTCCCGTTTCCGCGAGGCATGACGGGGCCGCGCGACGACAGACACAGCTTCAGTTTCTCGGGGCTTAAGACGGCCGTTGCCCGCTACATGGAAAAACACCGCGAAGACTCGGATTTCTCTGCCGCCAATGTGGCTGCGGGCTTTCAGGAGGCGGTCGCCGATGTGTTGACCATGAAGGCGGTGCGCGCGGCGGCGGACCTGGGGGTCTCGACGCTGCTGATCGCCGGTGGTGTGGCCGCCAACTCGCGGGTACGCGTACTTGCCGAGCAGCGGTGTGCCGAGGCCGGTCTGACGCTTCGCGTGCCACCGCTGCGGTTGTGCACCGACAACGGCGCCATGATCGCTTCCTTCGCGGCGCATCTGGTGGCTGCGGGCGCCGAGCCCTCCTCGCTGCAGGCCGCGGCGGATCCTGGGCTACCGGTGGTGAAGGGGCAGGTGCGGTGACGGGCCCCAGCGACAGCGTGGCCGACCGCCTTGCCATCACCGATCTGTTGTATCGATACGCCGAGCTGATGGACGCGGGGGATTTCGACGGAGTCGGGGAGCTCCTCGGCCGCGGCTCCTTCGGCGGCGAGCAGGGCAGTGTGTCGGGCGCCTCGGCCATTACCAAGCTCTTCTTCACCACCACCCGTCGCTACCGCGAGACCGGCGGCACCCCGCGCACCAGGCATCTGGTGCTCAACCCGATCGTGGAGGTCGAGGGCGACCGCACGGCCTCGGCGCGGTCGACGTTTTGCGTGGTGCAGGCCACCGAGCAGCTGCCGCTGCAGCCGATCGTCGTGGGTCGATACCGGGATACGTTCGGCCGTGACGAGCACGGGTGGTACTTCAGCTCGCGCCGGGTGGATGTGGAGATGGTCGGTGATGTGTCGGCCCACCTGCTCATGGATCCCGGGACCCTGAGCGGGTAACGACAACCCAGCCTTGAGCGCTAGCACTCTCATGTATAGAGTGCTAGATGGCGATCGGTTGACGTCGTGTCGGCACCCGCGACGACGGCGCGGCACTCATCCGGCCGCCGAAGCATCTGTTGACAATCCAGGCTCATGGGCATCAGGCCCACCGAGCCACCCTGAGAGGGAAAGGGATCACTGTGGCCGTGAACATCAAGCCACTCGAGGACAAGATCCTCGTACAGGCCAATGAGGCCGAGACCACGACCGCTTCCGGTCTGGTCATCCCGGACACCGCCAAGGAGAAGCCGCAAGAAGGCACCGTCGTCGCAGTTGGCCCCGGCCGCTGGGATGAGGATGGCGAAAAGCGGATCCCCCTGGACGTGTCCGAGGGTGACGTCGTCATCTACAGCAAGTACGGCGGCACCGAGATCAAGTACAACGGCGAGGAGTACTTGATCCTGTCGGCTCGCGACGTGCTGGCTGTCGTTAGCAAGTAACACCGTGTGACCGCCCCGGAAACCACCTGCGTTGCAGGCGTTTTCCGGGGCGGCACGCGTTTTACCCATTCCTGTCGGTGCTGAATCAGCCGAATAGAGAGAACACATGAGCAAGCTGATCGAATTCAACGAGACCGCGCGCCGCGCCCTGGAAGCCGGGGTCAACAAGCTGGCCGACGCGGTCAAGGTCACGCTCGGTCCCCGTGGTCGGCACGTGGTGCTGGCCAAGGCATTCGGCGGTCCCGCCGTGACCAACGACGGCGTCACCATCGCCCGCGACATCGACCTGGAAGACCCCTTCGAAAACCTGGGTGCCCAGCTGGTCAAGTCGGTGGCGACCAAGACCAACGACGTCGCTGGTGACGGCACCACCACCGCCACGGTGCTGGCGCAGGCACTGGTCAAGGCCGGTCTGCGCAATGTGGCCGCTGGTGCCAACCCGATTGCGCTCGGCGCCGGTATCGCCCGCGCCGCGGACGCGGTGTCCGAGCGTCTGCTGACGGTGGCCGCACCGGTGTCCGGTGAGCACGCCATCGCCCAGGTGGCCACGGTCTCCTCGCGCGATCCGGAGATCGGCGAGCTGGTCGGCGAGGCCATGACCAAGGTTGGCGGCGACGGTGTGGTCAGCGTCGAGGAATCGTCGACCATCAACACCGAGCTGGTCATCACCGACGGTGTGCAGTTCGACAAGGGCTACCTGTCGCAGTACTTCGTGACCGACTTCGATGAGCAGAAGGCGATCCTGGAAGACGCGCTGGTGCTGCTGCATCGCGACAAAATCAGCTCGCTGCCCGATCTGCTGCCGCTGCTGGAGCTGGTGGCCAAGGAGGGTAAGCCGCTGCTGATCGTGGCCGAGGACGTGGAGGGTGAGCCGCTGTCCACTCTGGTCGTCAACGCGATCCGTAAGACCCTCAAGGCCGTCGCGGTGAAGGCGCCGTTCTTCGGCGACCGCCGCAAGGCGTTCCTGGAGGACCTGGCGATCGTCACCAACGCCCAGGTGGTCAACCCCGATGTGGGTCTGTCGCTGCGCGAGGCGGGCATCGAGGTGCTCGGCACCGCACGCCGCATCGTGGTGAGCAAGGACGAGACGGTCATCGTCGAGGGCGGCGGCACCGAGGATGCCATCAAGGCGCGTGTCGCTCAGCTGAAGGCGGAGATCGAGACCACCGACTCTGACTGGGACCGCGAGAAGCTGCAGGAGCGCCTGGCCAAGCTGGCCGGCGGTGTCGCGGTGATCAAGGTGGGCGCTGCCACCGACACCGCACTCAAGGAGCGTAAGCACCGTGTCGAGGACGCCGTCTCGGCGGCCAAGGCCGCCGTGGAGGAGGGCATCGTCGCCGGTGGCGGCAGCGCCCTGGTGCAGGCTCGTTCGGCGCTGGACGGTTTGCGTGTCGAGCTCAAGGGTGACGAGGCCAAGGGTGTCGACGTGTTCGAGTCCGCGTTGTCCGCGCCACTGTTCTGGATCGCCGCCAATGCGGGGCTGGACGGAGCCGTTGTGGTCAGCAAGGTAGCCGAGCTGGACGCGGGGCATGGCTTCAATGCGGCCACGCTCGAGTACGGCGACCTGATCGCCGATGGCGTCATCGATCCGGTGAAGGTGACACGTTCGGCCGTCATCAACGCGGCATCCGCCGCACGGATGATCCTGACCACCGAGACCAGCATCGTCGATAAGCCGGCCGAGGAAGCAGATCACGGGCACGGCCATCACGGCCATGCTCACTAGGCATACACGCGAAAACACCCCCGGCCCAACAGGACCGGGGGTGTTTTCCTATGCCCGTCGAGGACTGCTACGCGGCGGCCTTGGAAGCCTTCGCCGCCGAACCCGCATGTGAACCAGTCGAGTGCGAGGACGGCCCACCGGCCCCTGCCGTCGACGATTGATGCTCACTGTCTGGCCCCGACGACGACGGCTGCGCTGAACCGTTGCTCTTATCCGTCACCGGGGAGGCGGATTTGGCCTGTGGGCTGTTGTCCGATGCTGCGGACGCATGCTCAGGTCGGCCAGAACCAGACGTTGACGTGGCGGCCTCTTTGCGGCCGCTCGTGGCCTCTGCCGTGGCCGCTCCATTTTTCGGAGACGTAAGCGTCGTGCTCTTGGGTGAGGTGGCCGTGACGTCCGGCGCGCTCACCGCCGACGAGGAAACCCCCTCATGGGCAATGGGTTTGGCCGTGCCGTTCTTCGGCGACGTGAGTGTGGTGCTCTTGGGTGAGGTGGCTGTCGCTTCTGGCGAGCTTGTCGGAGGCGTCGCGGCCTTACCGGCAGGCTCCTGGTTCTCTGGCGCGGTAGCGGCGGCGGCCTTGGATTCCTCGGCTTGCGGCGTCTGCGTAGCCACTGTCTCGTGCACCTGTGCGCCGGTTCCCGTCGCGGCGGCGGGCGGCGGCGTGTGGGCGGCACTCGAATTCGTCTCCGGCGCAGCAGTTGCACTGTGCGGAGCGGACTTGGCGGTCAGCTGAGCCGGGGTCGCCTTGGCAGAGTCCACTTCCTGGGAAGCGGGTACTGCCGCCACCGTGTGCGGGTTCGTGTCAGCTGCGGGCTTTTCCGGCGACTGAGCTGTAACGGTGGCCGGTGGAGCATTGTTGGGCGTACCTGCCAGTGCCGTGACGATACGGCCAAGCACGGTGTTGGGGTTACTGGCAATTGTGGCCAGCAGGTTGCCGAGTGCCTTGGGCAGCGTCGCCGTGATGGCTTTGATGATCGGGCCGATCACCGGCACCGACTGCAGGCCGATCAACCCTGTGGGACCGGCCTTGACCGGGGTTGCCGGCCCGGTCACGCCGGTCGGCGAGAGAGCGGTCGCTGTCTCGGCGCCGACTGCTTCGGCTGTTCCCGTTGTGGTGGCGGTCGGATCGACTGCCTGCCCTGGCACGATCGGCGCGGGCACCGTCGGGTTGTAGGGCTTTCCGCCCAGAATCGCCATGCTTTCGGCGATCGCGGCCGGCAGTTGGCCAATGGCTTGCACGATCTTGCTCATCGGTGTGAAGAGGCTGAGCTGTTGTACCCTGCTGGGGTCGGCGGTGCGGTCATACCCGACTTCCACGAAAACCCGGAGCACGGGGTCGAGGAAGTCCACGAATCGCTGCGCACCGATCGTCGCTGCCGCGACATGGAACGGGTACAGGATGGGTAGCAGCTGGGGGATGGTCACGTACGTCGTGTTCCCCACCGTAGTTGATACCGCATTCGGGTTGTTCGGGTTGTCGAGGGCATATCCGGGAAAGATATGTTCGAAAGCGATTCCGACAAGGGAGTTCGTGATCGCCAGCGGGTTGAAGTAGGCGGGGAAGTCGGCAAAGCCGTCGTACTGATTCTGGTAGTCGACAGTCTTGAATGGGCTGTCGACCGGGCCTGGCCGGCCGAAGGGGAAGAGGTCGTTCAAGACCGGTACCTGGCTGAGGAACCCTAAGCGCGTCAGCATGCCGCCCACCGGGCGCGATGGGTTGCCCAGCAGAGTGAAGTTGTAGTTCTGGGCGTTCGCGACGTAGGCGGGGTCGTTGGCCATGGCGGCTCGCACCACTTCGAGCACCTGCGCCCCCTGCGACAGTCCGGCCAGCGTGACCTTCTCGCCCGCCGGCACTTTTTTCAGGTCGGTGAGCACAAACGACGCGCCCTTGTCGGTGGATTTGGTCATCGACTGCGGCCAGTAGGGGAGATCGGACAGGCCGGGGAGGTCGGACAGGATCGGGTAATTCAGGTTGATACTGCCCGGATAGGGAACCGAGTGGTACGTGTCTCCCTCCGGGACGATCTTGCCGTAGAAGTACGCGGGGATGGTCAACCCGAACCCTTCAAACGAGCCGCCCACGCCAATGGTGGTTCCGGTCAACCGGACTTCGGCCGTATAGGCCGGCCTCAGCGCCGAATGCACCGCGGGCGCTCCGGGAGATGTTCCCGCGAGTATCAGCGCCACGGCAGCACCGCTGGCGCCAATGCTCTGGCTCAGTTTCCTCACGCTCTTTGCGAATGTGACCTCGGAACTCTTGCTCCAATGGTCGCTATAAGTGAATTTTGATTCTCTACATCTGAGAATGTCCATCTATGCCCCGTTCCCGTCGTTGTGCGAGATAAATGACCTAATACATGCGCCGAGATGGCGATGAGTAATGCAGGTCACACCCGGCCCGGCGCCGAAAAGTTAACATTCATTTCGTACTGATGAGTAACTTTTGGAGACCAATAAATAGCGTCCGTGTTTGGGGTCCCACCCCAATCCCTTATGGGGGGTGGGACCGGCCGACAGGCGTCGCCTTTGGTGTTCGGAGTTGCCGAGGTTTACTGAACGGATGGCCACTCGGATGTCACGACTGACGGCGCTTGTCCTGGCCGGGCTGTTGCTCTCGGGCTGCGAGGCGAACTTCGGCTTGGGGGCATCGTCACCTGAACTCGCCAAGGCGAAGCTGGAGCAGGGGCTCAAGGACGGAATCCGGGACAAGACCGGGGTCACGCTCACTGGCGCCACGTGTGAGGGACCGTTGAAGGGTGAGAAGGGCGCAACGCAGCGGTGCGCGGTCGTCGATGCGGAGGGAAAGACGATCGATGTCACGGTCATGGCGACCGACGTCCAGGGGTCGCAGATCGCTTTCAACTGGAAGGTCGATGACCGGCCGGCGGGCTCCGCCGCCTAGGTCGCGTCTCCGCAAACGTTAGGCCCCCGCCACCATCTGGTCGCGGGGGCCCAACGCATGCTGTACGTATTACGCGGAGCGACGTATCCCGCGGCGCAGGATCAGTTCGCGCTCGGACTCCGAAAGTCCACCCCAGATTCCGTAGGGCTCGGCAACGGCCAGCGCATGTGCGCGGCACTGCACCAGCACCGGGCACGCCCGGCACATCTCTTTGGCCTTCATCTCGCGTTGAGCGCGGGCACGGCCGCGTTCACCGTCGGGATGGAAGAACACTGACGAATCGACCCCTCGGCAAAGGCCCTTCATCTGCCAATCCCAAATATCTGCGTTGGGCCCAGGCAATTGCTGTGGCTGCGGCATGTGGTTAACCCTCTCGCTGCGCGCGCAGTCGACCTGCGCGTGAGTGAAGTAGCACCAGACGTGTCGCCGATGACAAGCGGTGTACACAAAGTAGGTGCGCGGTCGAAATCCAGTCAATAGGCGATGATCATGGCAACATCACGCCATTAGGTCCAGAATTAACATCACGTTCATCGTCTTTGCTCTTCGTTGGTACGTAACGCTCGCTCACCTGCGTGGTCAGCCCGTTTTGGCCGTGGGTTTTCCGTTTCCTTAATGCGGCGTTCGGCAACTGTTTACGCCGTCCGTTGACGTGGATTTAACATCCGCTGCATCAACTGTTAACTCCATTTCTTGGGGAATTGGTACCGTGACCGCGCCCATGGTGACTTTCCGATCGTCCGCAGCAGCGGTGCTTACCGACGCCGCCTTCGGGCCGCTCCCAGCAATCTGGCCGCTTCCCGTCGCCGTCACGCCCGAGGATGTCTGGCTGCGTGCCGTGGCTCTGGGGGGATCCGGACGCTATGCCGCCGCGCATGCAGAGCTGGATGCCATCGCGGTGTCGCGGCCCGGCGCGTTGGCCTCGCGGGCGCTGAGCACACGCGCATCCCTGGTGCGTCAGCTTGGCTGGCATGCACAGGCGCGCGGGTTGGACGGCCGCGCGTTGGCACTGGCCGATGGCGATGCCGAGGCTCGGTCCGATGCGTTTGTCGGGCTGGCGGCAGATGCGCTGGGACTGGCGCGGTTCCCACTTGCTCACGCTTTACTGGATCAGGCCGAGTCGTTGTCTGCGCACGGTGATGTTCGTTGGCCGTGGCGCCTGCCTTTGCGGCTGGCCTGGGTGCGCGCCGAGCTGGCGATGGTGTCCGGAGACGGTGCGCGGTCGCTGCGGTACGCCTGCACCGCCGAACGTCTCGCGCGTGACGTGCCTTCGGTAAGACACCAGGTCAAGACAGCGATGGTACTCGCGGCGGCGCTCAGCAGCGCCGGTGATTTCGATGAGTCCGCGGTCGTCGCCGCCCGCGGATTGCAGGCTGCGACGGTGAACGCACTGGTGCCGCTGCGCTGGGCGCTGGCGGCGATGTTGGCGAGTCTGCCGGCCTCCGGAGAGGTGGGGCAGGGCCGCGAAGACCTTGTTGCTGTTCGCCGCGACTGTGCCGCCTGGATAGCCCATGCGGGCGGCCGCTGGCGTCTTGAGGCGGTGGACTAAATGCGTTCCCCGTCTGCAGCCAACGCTATTGTCCTAGGTAACAGCACCACCACGGTGCATCACACGTAACGCTGGGGAATGCGCAGTCGATGACAAGTACGGAGAGCGGGCTCGACGACGTCGTTGCTGCTGCCGTCAAAGGCGATCGCGACGCGCTCTCCGAGGTACTTAGTGCCATCCGGCCCGTCGTGGTGCGATATTGCCGCGCGCGGGTCGGCACGGCGGAAAGAAGTGGTCTCTCCGCAGACGATGTTGCGCAGGAGGTGTGTCTCGCGGTGATCGCAGCGCTGCCTCGCTATCAGGATCAGGGACGCCCGTTCCTGGCGTTTGTGTACGGCATCGCCGCGCACAAGGTGGCCGATGCGCATCGTGCGATGGCTCGAGACAAGTCCGATCCGGCTGAGAGCCTTCCGGAGCAGTTCGACCGCCATGCGGGACCCGAGCAGGAGGCGCTGAACTCCGAGTCGGCGCGGCGGATGCAGGCACTGCTGGAGGTGCTGCCCGAGAAGCAGCGCGAGATCCTGATCCTTCGGGTCGTCGTGGGCCTGTCGGCGGAAGAGACCGCCGATGCGGTGGGTAGTAGTGCGGGCGCGGTGCGGGTGGCGCAGCACCGGGCACTGCAGAGACTGAAGGCAGAGATGACGCGGGCGGGCGGTGATCACCGTGGCTGATGGACGCGGATGGTTCCCCGGCGGCCAGGGCGGGCAGGAGAACGAGGGTCCCGAGGACCTGGCGGCATTGCGGCGCACCAATCGGATGATCGATGCCATCGCGGCGGATCTGCCAGTGGCGACTTCCGATTCCGACGAGTACGCCGTGGCGATGATGCTGGCGGCGTGGCGCGAGGATGTTGGACGCGAACCGATGCCGGCCAAACCCACTCTCGGGCAGGCGCGTAACGCGCTGCGTGAGCGCGGTGGCCGTTCCCGGCTGCTGGCCACGACGGTGGGTTCGGCCGCTGCTGTCACTTTGCTCTTCGGCGGATTCGGCGCGGCGGTGTACCAATCGCACCCCGGTGACGCGTTGTATGGGCTGCGTACCTCGTTGTTCGGCGCGGGCCCGGCGGTGCGCACCGACCCCGTGGTGCTCTCGGCGCAGACCGAACTCGCCGAGGTGGAAAAGCTTATTTCCCAAGGTGATTGGGAAGGGGCGCAGCAGCAGCTTGGGGTTGCCGCCGCGCGCGTGAATGAGGTCGGCGACGCCCAGCAGAAGGCCGAACTGGCCAGCCGGGTGCAGCAGGCGGAGGTCAGGATCGATGCCAAGGACCCCGTGGCGACCGTGCCGCCGGAGATGGCGACCGCGACGCCGCGAATCATGTTGTCGCCTCCGGTGATTGCGGCCACCACGACCTCGACGACTTCCACGACGTCGATATCAACCTCGGCGTCGGATACGACCTCCACGACGCCGTCCATATCCACGTCGGAGACGACCGCCACCACCTCGGCGCCGACGGAGACCCCCAGTTCGTCCGGTTCGACATCGACGAGCACTTCCGGCTCAGCCGGCTCCACGTCGCCGTCGACCACGGTGCCGGCGACCTCGACACCGTCCATATCGACGTCAACGGCTACGTCGACCCCGTCCATCGTGACGGAGACGACGACGGCACCCTCGGCGCCCGTGACATCCACGTCCGTCCCGGGGGTGACGACGTCGGTGCCGAGCGTGACGGTCAGCACCGTGGTGCCGTCTACGGCATCGATCGTGACCGCCCCGACGACTCCCGCCGGAGTGACCATCGTCACCACCCCGCACGGAGCTGCTGACGCTCCGGTGATCACCGCGCCGACGACGATTCAGGCGCCGTCACCGATCACTCGGACCCCCGACAACCCGGTACCGATCTTCCAGGCACCCGTGAACAACCCCGGTTCCATCAACAGCCCCGGCTCGATCAACAGCCCTGGTTCCGTGAACAACCCGGGCTCGGGGAGCATCAACGGATTCCCCGGCGGTGGCGGAAGCGCGGGTTCGGGGATAGACGGTCCGTCGCGGCACGCCCCGCCAATGACTTCGGTGCCGGTGGCGCCGGCCAATCCCGGGGGTGGGTCGTCCAGCCACGGCAGCGGCTCGGGCGCGAGCGCCGGCGAGTAAGCCGAAAGCGGCTAAATCAGCGGAATCCGTCGCGGTCGGTCGCTGCCTCGTTGAGTGAGGCATCCGCGTATCCGCGGCAGTAATCCCAGGTCACATAGGCTTCAGGCTCGGGATCGAAGGCCGGTTCGTGCGGACGGACGGTTCCGTCAACGAGCAGCTGCAGCAGGTTCGCGCGGAGCATGTCCCAGTCGTGATAGTGGTCCTGCTGGCATTCGTCACAGCAAACGACCAGCCCGCGAATCCCCTTGTGGGCGAGTAGCGCCTCGTAGACCGCGAGATCCGCGAGATCTTCCTCGACCGCGATCCGCTCCTGCGGGTCGAGCGGCTGGCCCGGCTCGATCGCATCGAGCGCGGCCGACGGATCATGGGGATCGTCGGCGAAGGGGTCAGGTGGCAATCCCGGCGGAAAGTGGTCGCGCACACTCTTAGAGTACGCAATTCGCGGGTTCGCGCGCCAGCTCACCTGGGGCATGTCCGGGGATATCGAGAACGAGGCGAGCCGATAGGATGGACATAATCCGCTCTATTGCGCATCCATAGCGCACTGGGGATGTATACGACGGCTATCTGGCATGGAGGCTTGAATGACCATTGCGGCAGGGTCCGTCCACACCGGCGGCGACGATCCGCACAAGGTCGCCATGCTCGGTCTGACCTTCGATGATGTGCTGTTGCTGCCCGCGGCATCGGATGTGTTGCCGAACGGTGCGGACACCTCGTCTCAGCTGACCAAGCGGATCAGGCTCAATGTGCCGCTGGTCAGCTCGGCGATGGACACCGTGACCGAGGCCCGGATGGCGATCGCGATGGCGCGTGCCGGCGGGATGGGCGTGCTGCACCGCAACCTGTCGCTGGAGGATCAAGCCGGCCAGGTCGAGACGGTCAAGCGGTCCGAGGCCGGCATGGTGACCAACCCGGTGACCTGCTCGCCCGAGAACACCCTGGCCGAGGTCGACGCGCTGTGTGCGCGATTCCGTATTTCGGGTCTACCGGTGGTGAATCCTCAGGGCGCGCTCGTGGGGATCATCACCAACCGGGACATGCGGTTCGAGGCCGATCTGTCCAAGCCGGTCGCCGAGGTGATGACCAAGCCGCCGCTGATCACCGCGCGCCAGGGCGTGACTGCCGACGCTGCGCTGGGGCTGTTGCGGCGCAACAAGATCGAGAAGCTTCCCATCGTCGACGGTGATGGCCGTCTGACGGGCCTCATCACGGTCAAGGATTTCGCGAAGACCGAGCAGCATCCCAATGCCACCAAGGACAGCGACGGACGGCTTCTGGTCGGCGCGGCGGTCGGTGTGGGCGATGACGCCTGGACGCGGGCCATGGCGCTCGTTGACGCGGGCGTCGATGTGCTGATCGTGGACACGGCGCATGCGCACAACCGCAAGGTGCTGGACATGGTCGGCAAGCTCAAGGCCGAGGTGGGTGAGCGCGTCGACGTGGTCGGCGGGAATATCGCCACCCGGTCGGGTGCCGCGGCGCTCATCGAGGCGGGCGCCGACGCGGTGAAGGTCGGCGTGGGCCCGGGCTCCATCTGCACCACCCGTGTGGTGGCCGGCGTTGGTGCACCGCAGATCACCGCGATTCTGGAGGCCTCGGCGGTCTGCCACCTGGCTGGTGTTCCGGTGATCGCCGACGGCGGCATGCAGTATTCGGGCGATATCGCCAAGGCGCTTGCCGCCGGCGCGTCCACGACGATGCTCGGCTCTCTACTGGCGGGCACCGCCGAGTCGCCCGGTGAATTGATCTTCGTCAACGGCAAGCAGTTCAAGAGCTACCGCGGCATGGGGTCCATGGGCGCCATGCAGGGACGGGGTGCTGCCGGGAACACCGGGCGGAGCTACTCGAAGGACCGCTACTTCCAGGACGACGTGTTGTCCGAAGACAAGCTGGTGCCCGAGGGCATCGAGGGCCGGGTTCCGTTCCGCGGTCCGTTGTCGACGGTCATGCATCAATTGACGGGTGGCCTGCGTGCCGCCATGGGGTACACCGGGGCATCGAGCATCGAAGAGCTGCAGCGCGCTCAGTTCGTACAGATCACCGCGGCCGGGCTCAAGGAGAGCCATCCGCATGACATCACCATGACGGCCGAAGCGCCGAACTACTACGTGCGTTAACAGTCGGCACCGCAAAGGAAGTCAACATGCGTGACCTCGTCGAAATCGGCATGGGCAGAACAGCTCGTCGTACCTATGAACTCGATGACGTGAACATTGTCCCGTCGCGCCGCACGCGTTCCTCGCAGGACGTGTCGACGGCGTGGCAGCTTGATGCCTACCGCTTCGAGATTCCGGTGGTGGCGCACCCGACCGACGCGCTGGTTTCGCCGCAGTTCGCCATAGAGCTCGGGCGGGCCGGCGGGCTAGGCGTCATCAACGGCGAGGGATTGTGGGGCCGGCACGCCGATGTCGAGGCCCGCATCGCCGAGGTGGTCGAGGTCGCCCAGAAGGAGCCCGAGCCTTCCGCCGCGATTCGCCTGCTGCAGCAGTTGCATTCGGCGCCAATCGATCCCGAGCTGCTGGCGACGGCCATCGCAGAAGTTCGCAGTGCCGGAGTGACCACCGCCGTGCGGGTGAGCCCGCAGAATGCGCAGCTACTCACCCCGCACTTGATCTCTGCCGGTATCGACCTGCTGGTCATCCACGGCACCATCGTCTCGGCCGAGCGGGTGGCCCGTGACGGCGAGCCGCTCAACCTGAAAACCTTTATCTCCGAGCTGGATATCCCCGTCGTCGCCGGTGGCGTCATCGATCACCGCACGGCGCTGCATCTGATGCGTACGGGTGCTGCCGGTGTCATCGTCGGGTACGGGCAGACCGCGGGCGCGACGACCAGCGGCGAGGTGCTGGGTATCAGTGTCGCGATGGCCACGGCCATCGCGGACGCCGCTGCCGCACGCCGCGAGTATCTCGACGAGACCGGTGGCCGGTACGTGCATGTGCTGGCCGACGGCGATATCCACACCTCGGGTGACCTCGCGAAGTCCATCGCCTGCGGTGCCGATGCCGTCGTGCTGGGGACGCCGCTGGCCGCCGCGCAGGAGGCCGCCGGTGACGGGTGGTTCTGGCCGAATGCTGCCGCGCATCCCTCGTTGCCTCGTGGCGCGCTGCTGCAGGTGGCGGTGGGGGAGCGGCCGCCGCTGAGCGAGGTGCTCGTCGGACCTTCCGATGACCCGTTTGGCACGTTGAATCTTGTTGGTGGGCTCCGTCGTTCGATGGCGAAGTCTGGATACTGCGATCTGAAGGAATTTCAGAAGGTCGGGCTGACCGTCAACTCTTAGACATGTGTCTACTTAGGGTGACCTAATTTACATTACCCCCCTCGTTGTATTCCATACTGGGCAGTAACGTGACCATGCGGAGGTAGCCAACGATGTCATCACCGGCAGCAGTCCCTGTGAAAGCTGAAGCAGATACCGACTTTGACGTCCTCATTGTCGGATCCGGATTCGGCGGGAGCGTCACCGCCATGCGATTGACCGAAAAGGGTTACCGCGTGGGCGTCCTGGAGGCCGGCCGCCGGTTCGCGGACGAGGAGTTCGCCGAGACGTCGTGGAATCTGCGCAAGTTCCTGTGGGCGCCGATGTTCAAGTGCTTCGGGATTCAGCGGATTCACCTGCTGAGCAACTGCATGATCCTGGCGGGTGCCGGGGTGGGCGGTGGTTCGCTGAACTACGCCAACACCCTGTATGTGCCGCCGGAGCCGTTCTTCAACGATCCGCAGTGGCGGGGCATCACCGACTGGCGTTCCGAACTCTCGCCGCACTACGAGCAGGCGCAGCGGATGCTCGGGGTGGTGAAGAACCCCACCTTCACCGACGCGGACCGGCTCATCAAGGAAGTCGCCGACGACATGGGCGCCGGCGACACCTTCGTCGCCACCCCGGTGGGTGTGTACTTCGGGCCCGAGGGCGCCAAGGCGCCCGGAATCAAGGTGGCCGATCCCTACTTCGGCGGCGCCGGACCCGACCGCGTGGGCTGCACCGAGTGCGGTTCCTGCATGACCGGTTGCCGGGTCGGCGCCAAGAACACCCTCGTCAAGAACTATCTGGGACTGGCCGAATCTTCTGGTGCCCAGGTCATTCCGCTTACCACCGTCACGGCTGTCGAGGAGGGCGCCGACGGGATATGGCGAGTCGCCACCAAGACCACCGGTCGCTGGGTGCGCAAGCGGCGCAAGACCTACACGGCCAAGTACGTGGTGCTGGCGGCCGGTACCTGGGGCACCCAGAACCTGCTGTTCAAGATGAAGGACAAGGGTCTGCTGCCCCGGCTGTCACAGCGCCTGGGCGTGCTGACCCGGACCAACTCCGAATCCATCGTCGGTGCAGGCCGATTGGAGTACAAGGACGATTTGGACCTCACCCACGGAGTGGCCATCACGTCCTCGTTCCATCCGACCAGCGACACGCATATCGAGCCGGTGCGCTACGGCAAGGGTTCCAACGCGATGGGTCTATTGCAGACCCTGATGACCGACGGAGACGGGGAGAAATCGCGGTGGCGTCAGCTCATCGAGGCCGCCCGTGCCGATCCGAGGGGCACCTTGCGCATGCTCAACGTGACGCAGTGGAGCGAGCGCACCGTGATCGCCCTCGTCATGCAGCACCTGGACAACTCGATCACCACCTTCACCAAGAAGACGCTGTTCTGGCGGCGGCTTGACAGCAAGCAGGGCCACGGCGAGCCCAACCCCACCTGGATTCCCGCGGGCAACGAGGCCACCAGGCGACTGGCTGCCAAGATCGACGGTGTGGCCGGTGGCACCTGGGGCGAGCTGTTCAACATTCCGCTGACCGCGCACTTCCTGGGCGGGGCCGTGATCGGAACGAGCCCGGAGGACGGTGTCATCGATCCGTATCACCGCGTGTACGGCTACCCGACCATGTACGTCGTGGACGGTGCGGCCATCTCGGCCAACCTGGGCGTCAACCCATCGCTGAGCATCACCGCACAGGCCGAGAGAGCGGCGTCGTTGTGGCCCAATAAGGGCGAGACGGATCTGCGGCCGGAGCAGGGTCTGCCGTATCAGCGGATGGCGGCGGTTCCCCCGTCGCACCCCGTCGTCCCGGCAGGTGCGCCCGGTGCATTGCGGAGTCTGCCGATCGAACCGGTGCGGTCGGTCAGCTAGTCCCCCGCAAGCGGGAAGTAGCCCCAGCGCCACTAAGCTAAGCCGGTGGCGCAAACGGAGCAGCATGGCGACCGACCGGTTCTGGTCATTGACTTCGGGGCACAGTACGCGCAGCTGATCGCGCGGCGCGTGCGTGAGGCGCGGGTGTTCTCCGAGGTGATCCCGCACTCGGCGAGCATCGATGAGATCAAGGAACGCAACCCTCGGGCCATCGTGCTGTCCGGTGGTCCATCGAGCGTCTACGAAGAGGGTGCACCTCAACTCGACCCCGCCGTATTCGACTTGGATGTTCCGGTTTTCGGTATCTGCTACGGCTTTCAGGCCATGGCGCAGGTGCTCGGCGGAACCGTCGCACACACCGGCACCAGCGAGTACGGCCGCACCGAGCTGAAGGTCGTGGGCGGAGACCTGCATGAGGGCCTGCCCGGCCTTCAGCCCGTGTGGATGAGCCACGGCGATGCGGTAACCGAAGCACCCCAAGGTTTTACCGTGGTCGCCAGCAGCGAAGGTGCTCCCGTGGCGGCGTTCGAGGATCGGGCACGGCGTCTGGCCGGGGTGCAGTACCACCCAGAGGTGCTGCATTCGCCGCACGGACAGCAGGTGCTCAGCCGCTTTCTGCATGAGTTCGCGGGCATCGAATCGGCATGGACGGCAGCCAATATCGCCGAATCGCTGGTCGAGCAGGTGCGCGCGCAGATCGGAGACGGGCGTGCGCTGTGCGGGCTGTCCGGCGGGGTGGACTCAGCGGTGGCGGCGGCTCTGGTGCAACGCGCCATCGGCGACCGCCTGACCTGTGTGTTCGTTGACCATGGGCTGCTGCGCAGCGGTGAGCGGGCGCAGGTGGAGCACGACTTCGTGGCGGCTACGGGCGCCAAGCTGGTGACTGTCGATGTCGCGGAAAAGTTCCTGGGTGAGCTTGCCGGTGTCAGTGACCCGGAGACCAAGCGCAAGATCATCGGCCGTGAATTCATCCGGGCGTTCGAGGGCGCCGTCTCCGATGCGATCGGTAACTCGGAGGATGGCATCGAGTTCCTGGTGCAGGGCACGCTGTACCCCGATGTCGTCGAATCCGGGGGCGGCAGTGGCACTGCCAACATCAAGAGCCACCACAATGTGGGCGGGCTCCCCGAAGATCTGACCTTCACCCTGGTGGAGCCGCTGCGGCTGCTGTTCAAGGACGAGGTCCGCGCGGTAGGCCGTGAACTGGGTCTGCCCGAGGAAATCGTTGGCCGCCAACCATTCCCGGGGCCGGGGCTGGCCATCAGGATCGTCGGTGAGGTTACCTCCGATCGGTTGGATACCCTGCGCCGTGCCGATGCCATTGCGCGCGAGGAACTTACCGCCGCCGGTCAGGACCGCAACATCTGGCAGTGCCCGGTGGTGCTGTTGGCCGATGTGCGCTCGGTTGGGGTGCAGGGCGACGGACGCACCTATGGGCACCCGATCGTATTGCGGCCGGTGTCCAGTGAGGACGCGATGACCGCTGACTGGACCCGCCTGCCTTATGAGGTGCTGGAACGGATCTCGACGCGAATCACCAACGAGGTTCCCGAGGTGAACCGGGTAGTGCTGGATATCACCAGCAAGCCGCCCGGCACCATTGAATGGGAGTGAGCTACCTAGGTTCGGTTACGGCGGGTTGGAACCGCCACCAGCGCAACGCCGATGGCGATCGCCACGGCAATCGCGATCCAGCCGAGCAGATTGCTGTGCACTAGCGCTCCGAAGTCTTGGCCGGTCAAAGCCCAGCCTCCGACGAGCAGGGCGACCAGCCCGGACAGTGCTAGCAAGATGGATGGTCTGCCCTTCTCGTCGGTGTCGGCCTCCGGTGTCGGCTCCACGGGATTTTCCGCGGTGAGCTCATTGTCGGTGCCGGTCGTTGGTTCGTCGATGTTCTCAGACACGTTGCACCTCAATGCTTCCTACATTTGCCGTTGCGTTGATTGTCAGGACGGGGCCGACACCCTTGGGTGAGGGCAGGCAATCGAAGCTGCCCATGCCCACCTCGCACGAGGTGCGTACATTCATCGAAGGGGGAACGAGCACCTGGATATCGCCCATCCCGACGTCGAGGTAGACCGTTTTATCGTTGGTGAGCGTGACCTGCGTGAGGTCAAGGGTGATCGTGCCGACGCCGACCTCGTAGTACTCCTCGATATCGGAAGCCTCTGTAACACGGTAATTTTGGTCGCCGACGTTGAGTGACACCTCGAGCGGACCGATCGAGGATGCTACGACGACGAACCCGGCCAGCGGTATCGCCAGAAAGAGCAGTGAGTAGCCGCTGCGAAGCCATGCGCCCACCAGTAAGCCGACCCCGAGGACGACCAGTGCCGCTGCCGCGACCACGACGGGTGTCACCCAGTTGGCGCCCAGCAGTCCGATGGCCACGAGCAGAGCACTGACGATGAGTGCCGCGCCGATGGTTACCTTGGGTACGGGCGACTTGGGCTTGGCCGGAGGCGCCGGCAGGGGAGCCGGATCGGGTAGATCCCAGGCGAAAGGGGCCGCCCGCAGTGGATCCCAGTTGGGTGGGGGAGGCGGTAAGAGAGGGCTGGTGGCCGCGGTATGGCTGTTCGGTTCGCCATCTTCGGCCGGGCCGGGCTGCGTCGTCGAACTCGCCGGAGGTGGTGGGGTTTCGGTCTGGCGCTGATAGAGCAGATACCAGCCCCCGAGCAGGACAACGGCACTGACGAATCCCCAGGGATCGCGGTCGGGGTCGATGAAGGGTCCCCCGACAAGCAGCAGGACGATGATCCAGAAGACCATCTTCACCTTGGACTCGTGGTACGGAGTGGTGTAGCGGGCGGTGGGCATCAGCAGCCAGCACGCCACATACATGATGGCGCCTGCCCCGCCGAAAATTGTTGTGACCACGAAGATTACGCGCACCAGCAGCGGGTCCACGTTGTACCGGTAGCCGATTCCCGCGGCAACACCCGCCAGCTTGCCGTGCCCGGGCAGCCGCAACGGCCGGGTGCGCCACATGTCTCCGAGCGTGGAGGACGGCGTCCGTTTGGTGGTGGTATCCGTGTCCATGACAGCTATGTTGCCCAGTCGCGGGCATGTCCGCCATCAGGATTCACCCTGATCTTTGCAAGGCGGGGGTTCAGGGATAAGCCCGATGCCCTATGGAGCTTTGCCATGGCAGTATCGCAGAGGTGAGTCCCACGTTTCGGAATGCCTTCGCCAGCGGGAATCGGCTGACTGCCGCCCCGCCCTTGCGTCGGCGTACCGGTGGCCGGGTAATCGCCGGGGTCGCCGGGGGGCTCGCCGATCATCTCGACGTTCCGGTGTTTCGGGTGCGGTTGGCCTTCGCAGTGCTTGGCGCGGCCAGCGGAATGGGCATCGCGGCGTACGGGCTGCTGTGGCTGCTGATGCCGCCGGGCGACGACGTTGCCGCTGTCAGCGCAACGGACCGCAGGCGGGCGACGGGGCTATTGCTGTTGAGTCTTGCCGCGCTGATCATCTTGATGTCGACGGTCAGTGGTTCGACGGCGGCACTGGTTTTCCCCATCGTGCTGGCACTGGTCGGGCTCGCCGTGGTGTGGCGCGAATTCGATTCGCAGGGGCCGAGTTCGGCCGTGCTGGGGGAGTCGGGCAAATCGTCGCTACTGACCTTGGTCCGGGTGATTGCCGGTGCCGCACTGGTCTTCGGCGGGATCGCCGTGGTGGTCTTGCGCAATGTGGATCTGTCCTCGCTGCGTGACTCGTTGGTGGCGATCGCGGCCACCCTGGTGGGCGCAATGCTGCTGACGGTGCCCTTGTGGTTGCGGTTGTGGCGTGCCCTCGGTGCCGAGCGTGCCGCGCGCATCCGTACCGAAGAGCGTGAAGAGATCGCCTCGCATCTCCACGATTCGGTGCTGCAGACGCTGGCGCTGATCCAGAAGCGGACAGATAACCCCAGCGAGGTGCTACGGCTGGCTCGCAGCCAGGAACGCGAACTGCGCAGCTGGTTGTTCTCCGCGGGGGTGTCCTCGGACTCGTCTCTGGCGCAGGAGCTACGTACCGTGGCCGGAGAGGTGGAGGATGCGCATACCGTGGTGGTCAATTCGGTGATCGTCGGTGATGCCGACCTATCTCTGGAACCCGAGACCAGACGAGCGCTGATCGGGGCAACCCGCGAGGCACTCGTCAATGCTGCCAAACATTCCGGGCAATCGGATATCAACCTGTATGCCGAGGTGGAACCCGGCCAGATCAGTGTGTTCGTCAGGGATCGGGGCAAGGGGTTTGATCTGGAGGCGGTGCCACAGGATCGGCAGGGCATCGTGCGCTCCATCAAAGCCAGGGTGATGCGCCGGGGTGGGCAGGTGCAGATCAAGTCGGAGATCGGCAAGGGCACCGAGGTGCGAATTACCATGCCGTACAAGCTCTACGACGTCGACGAGAAAGAAGAGTGATGCTGCGGGTATTCCTGGTCGACGATCACGGGGTGTTCCGGTCCGGGGTGCGGGCGGAGCTGGCCGGTGAATCGGATATCGAGATCGTGGGCGAGGCCGGTTCGGTTGTCGAGGCGGTCGCCGGAATACGATCCAGTGCACCGGATGTGGTGTTGCTCGATGTGCACATGCCCTCCGGTGGAGGGGTCGCCGTCATCAACGGAGTCGGCGGCTCGGGACCGGTCTTTCTTGCGCTCAGTGTGTCGGATGCCGCTGAGGATGTCATCGCGGTGATTCGTGCGGGAGCCAGAGGCTATGTCACCAAGACGATTTCGGGAAGTGAACTCGCCGAGGCTGTGCGCCGGGTGGCCGGTGGGGATGCGGTGTTCAGCCCGCGGCTTGCCGGATTCGTGCTCGATTCGTTCACCGGGCGGTCGAATACCCCGGAGCCGGCACTGGATCCGGAGCTGGATTCGTTGACCCCACGCGAGCTTGAGGTGCTGCGGCTCCTTGCCCGCGGATACACCTACCGGGAGATTGCCGAGGATCTGGTGATCTCGGTCAAGACGGTGGAGACGCACGCCTCTAATGTGCTGCGTAAGACCCAGCAGTCCAATCGCAACGCGTTGACCCGCTGGGCGCACACCCGCCAGCTCGACTAGGTCTCGTCGACACCGCGCCTCATGGCGGGTATGTGCGATACGAATCCGCCACGACACGGCGTGTCGGCAGAGCGGCCCAGTTCCTACCTCCTGCCTTGACGGTTGTCGGTGGCGAGGTGTTTACTCCAGTCATCGAACATGTGTTCTAGTCGAGTGTGTCTGGAGGTGCGGTTGTGACGGCAGTGACGGCCGCCGACGAGATGCTGGTGAACCGTGCTGACCAGCTACAAAAGCTCCGGCAGCAGATGGCTGCGATATCGGGAAAGGTTGGCGGAGACAGGTCATCGGCGGGGCGGTTTCACGAGGCGTTACCGGATGCTCAATCTTTGCTGCCGGTATCCGATGCGCTGGCCAGCTCGATAGGGCACGTGTTGCGGCGCGGCACGGTCGCGGTGGCCAGCGGGGCCCGGTCGTTGCCCTTGGATGTGGTGGCTTCGGTGACCGCGGCGGGCGGGTACGCCGCGATTGTGGGTATGCCGGAGGTGAGTGTGCTGGCGGCGGTGGAAAAGGGAGCGGACCTGAGCCGTCTGGCGTTGATTCCTCGCCCGGGTCTGAGTGCGGTGGAGGTGGCCTCGGTGCTTATGGACGGGATGGATCTGGTGGTGCTGGGTCTGGGGGGACGAAAGGTGACCTCGACGTCGGCGCGCGCGATGGTGGCCCGGGCGCACAGCAACGGATGCACGCTGTTGGTTGCCGATGGGGACTGGGAGGGCGCCGCGGTGCGGTTGCAGGCCCGGGTGACCGGCTATGACGGGGTGTCCGCCTGTGGCCTGGGCCGAATTCGTGGCGTGCGGACGACGGTCCGGGCAACAGGGCGCAGGGCGCCCAGAGCCGCCGGGGCGGCGACGTCCAGCTCAAGAGCTGCCGGGGAGGTGTGTGGCAGCCGTGGCTCGATCAGGTCCGCCTAAACGACAGCGTAAAGCTCCACGGGTGCTGGCGATTTGGTGCCCGGATTGGCCGGCGGTGGCCGCCGCGGCGATGGCCGACCTTCCTGCCACCCGGCCCGTGGCGGTGACCCTGGCCAACAGGGTCACCGCGTGCACGGCCGCCGCGCGGGCGCTGGGAGTCCGCCGGGGTATGCGCCGCCGCGAGTCCCAGGCCCGTTGTCCACAGCTGCATATCGCGGTGGCCGATGTCGATCGCGATGCGCGGTTTTTCGAGCCGATGATCGCCGCGGTGGATGACCTGGTGCCGGGGGCCGAGATTTTGCGCCCGGGGCTGATGGCGCTTCCGGTGGCCGGTGCGGCCCGGTACTTCGGCAGCGAGCAGACCGCGGCCGAGCGGCTGGCCGATGCGGTGTCGGTGGCCGGGGCCGAATGTCAGGTGGGCATCGCCGATCAGATGTCCACGGCGGTGTACGCCGCGCGGCATGCGGCACTGGTACCGCCCGGTGGGGATGCGGAGTTCCTGGCGTCCTTGTCGATCAAAGAGATGGCCGCCGAACCCAGCCTGTGCCATCCGCAGCGTGAAGACTTGGTTGATCTGCTGTGGCGCATGGGAATACGCACCATGGGTGCCTTCGCGGAACTAGCGCGGTCCGATGTCGCCTCACGGTTCGACGATGACGCGGTACAGGCGCACCGCCATGCGCGAGCCGAACCGCAGCGCCCTCCCTCGGGGCATGCGGTCCCGGCGGAGCTGGGAGTCGCGCTGCCATGCGATCCGCCGATCGACCGGGTGGATGCGGCGGCTTTTGCGGGACGCACGCTGGCGATGAGCCTGCACGAGGTGCTGTCCTCGGCAGGAGTTGCCTGCTCCCGGTTGGCCATTCACGCGGTGACGGTGGACGGCCAGGAGCTGTCGCGGGTGTGGCGGTGTGCCGAGCCGCTCACCGAGGAGGCGACGGCCGACCGGGTCCGCTGGCAGCTTGACGGCTGGCTTGCCCGGCGCCGGTCTCTGGACGGGCCGGTGGCGATGTTGCGGTTGGAGCCGGTCGAAGTGGTGGCCGCCGAAGCGCTGCAGTTGACGTTGTGGGGAGCGGTGGGCGCCGAGGAGCGCCAGCGGGCCCGCCGCGCATTGACACGAGTTCAGGATCTGTTGGGAGAGGAGTCGGTACAGGTGGGAGTGGTCAGCGGTGGGCGGGGCCCAGCCGAACGAATTACTTTGGTGCCCTTAGGGGATGAGTTGCGCCCGCGGGCCGATCCTGATGCGCCGTGGCCCGGGAGGCTGCCCGATCCGGCTCCTGCGGTGCTGCTCGGTGAGGATGGCGAACCGGTGGAGCTGTTGGATGTCGATGGAGCACCGGTGACGGTGACCGGGCGGGGAATGTTCTCGGGGGAACCGGCCAGGGTCCGGCGGGGTGATGGCCGTTGGGAGTTGAGTTGGTGGGCAGGGCCATGGCCGATCGATGAGCGATGGTGGGAGGAACGGGAACCGACTCCTACCCGGGCATCGGTGGCCGCTCGGGCCCAAGTGCTGCTGGAAGGCAAGGGCGGTGGTCAGGCGCTGCTCCTGCATTTTCGGCGGCAGCGGTGGTATGTGGAGGGCGTTTATGAATGACGGCCTCGCCGGAATTAGCGCGCGCCGTCAAACCTTCGCGCGAAGACGCTGACTCGTTCGATGAATCGCTCGAAGAACACCTCGGGATTGGTTTCCACCGCGATCTGCGCGTTGGGTTTCTGGCCCCACTGCCCCTTCCAGTCCGCGATGGTCATGGCGCGGGTCAGATCACCGGTCAGCTCGACATCGACAGTAGCGGAGCGGGTTTGGACCAGCGATGGCTCCAGCGCGACTGCGGCGGCGAACGGATCGTGCATGTGCGCCAAGAAGCCTTCGTCTTGCTTCATGTGGAACTCGAAATAGAAACGCACGGCATCTTCGATGAACCGCAGCAGCGAGTTGTTCGCCGACGAACGGCTGGATGGAAGATCGAGCACCGACAGGGGGGTGGTGGTGGCGCCCGCGGCCTCGGCCAGTCTGATCAGATGTTCCGGTGTCATGACGATGGTCTCGGTGAGATTCAGGCCGCACACGATCGGAAGTTCTTGTACGCCAGCTGCTCCCCAGGCGGCGTACACCTCTGCCGTCGCACCCGGGTCGACTACGACATTCCATTCCGCCACCGGTGTGGTGTTGCCCGGGTAGTCGAAGGAGCCGCCCATGATCACGAGTCGTTTGAGGAGTTTGGGCAACTCGGGTTCGGTGCGCAGGGCCAGCGCCAGGTTGGTGAGCGGGCCGGTCGCCAGGCCCACCAGCTCACCGGGGTGTGCGCGTGCCGCCCGCACCCAGGCCTCGGCCGCGTCGTAATCGGTGAGTGTGCGGGTGGAATCCGGCAGTGCGGCATACCCAAGGCCGGTGGGTCCGTGGGTGTCTTCGGCGGTGCGCAGTGCCGCGCTCAACGGCTCGGCGACACCCCTGGACACCGGGATCTGCGGGGCCTTGCATAGCTCCAGCAGGCCCAGGTTGTTCGCGCAAACATGGTCCACCGAGACATTGCCCGCAGTAGAGGCGATGCCGACAATCTCTACATCCTCGCTAGCGAGGAGAAAGATCAATCCCAGTGCGTCATCGACTCCGGTATCAACGTCGGCAAAAACGGGAACCATGGACGTCAACCTACCGTCAGTTAGCTCCGTGTACGGATGCGACAAGCGGTAGAGCACCGGTAATCATCAAAGTCATACGACTGACTGAATCTGCGGCTAGTATTGCTTTCAGGGCGTCCGGTCTATTGCCGGGCGGTCGGTCAGGAAGGAGTGTGGGATGCATCAGGACGAGTTACCGCAGACGACCACTGTGGCGGTCGTGGGTGCCGGGCTGTCGGGTCTGACGGCTGCCCGCGCACTGCACCGGCAGGGCGTCGACGTAATCGTGCTGGAGGCGGCGGAGCGTATCGGTGGGCGGGTCATGGGAGAGACCACGGTGCTGGGCTCACGGCTGGACTTGGGCGGCCAGTGGATTGGCCATGATCACCACCGCGTCATGGGGCTTGCCGCCGAACTCGGCCTTACGCAGTTCCCCATGCACACGGGTCCGTTGCCCGCGGTGATCGACGGACCCCGCCGCGTGAAGATCCCGTCCCTACTGCCGAGCGTGCTCATCCTCACTGGCCTGGAGGTGTTCTCGCGTCTCAGGACGCCGAAGCGCTGGCACGCGACCAGCGCGGCCGAATGGCTGCGCAAGGTGCCCGGCCGCACCACCCGGCGGCTACTTGAGGTCATCGCTTTGATCTCCTGGACGGCGGACCTGGACCGGATGCCCATCCCCGCGATGATCTCGATGATCCGGCATCAAGGTGGTCTGCGGACCATGTTGTCGACCAAGGGCGGCGCGCAGGACTCCCTACTCGTCGAAGGGGCGGGTGCGCTCGTGGAAAGTCTGGCCGCCGAACTGGGGCCCCGAGTGAAGCTGGGACACCGCGTTACTTCGGTCAGCCGGAATGAACACGGAGTCACCCTCGACACAGCCTCGGGTCAGGTGCACGCCACGAAGGTCATTGTCACCGCGCCGCCGCCCACGGCGGCCCGCATCACCTTCAGCCCGCAGCTTCCGGCCGAGCGTGTCCAGATGCAGCAGAACATGTACATGGGGTCGGTGTACAAGGCGATCGCCGTGTACGAGAAGCCTTTCTGGCGAGAGCGATCCGGCGGCGAGTTCATGGTTCTCGACGGCCCGGGCCGGGCAGTCTTCGATACCACCGCTCCGGGCGGTCCGGGCCACCTGTGCGTGCTTGTCGCCGGTCCCGAGGCGCGTGAACTTGATGGGCTCGACACCGCCGGCCGTCGCCGCGCGGTGCTCGGCTCACTCTCCGAGCACGTCGGTCCGGAGGTTCTCGAACCGGCAGGCTGGCACGAGAAGTCCTGGCACCTCGACGAACATGCCGGAGGCGGATACATGGCCTTGCCCGATATCGGTTTCACCGAACAGTTGCCGCTCCCGTCGGCGCCCCTGGGCGATATCCATTGGGCGGGTACCGAAACGGCGCACGACCACCCGGGCTACCTGGATGGCGCCATCGAGGCGGGCACCCGGGCGGCCCGGGAGGTCACCAATGCACTCCGGGAATGAGGCGTACTGCCCTCATCACGGGGCCTGGAACGCGCAGCTTTGACACGGCCGCAACACGTTTGGCGGCCCTGGGGCGGCGGCGCGAGGTCGACACATCCTGGCGTTCGTCGACCGGCTCAAGGCCACGAGCGGCCCGAGAATCGGGATATGCCAGATACATCTGGTGCATGATCCGGCGGGTCAACTTCGGTGTCATGTACCTGCCGATGTCGGCATAGGTGCCCATCGGATGATCGATGCGGGTCGGCTTTTCGACGAGACCGCGAATCACCATGGCAGCGGCGTGTTCTGGGGTGAGTCCCGGCACCACATTCAGTTTGTGAGAAGGCTGAATCATCGGCGTCTTCACCAATGGCATATGGATATTGGTGAAAGTGATGTGATCCGACACCGTCTCGGTCGCGACCACATCGGAGAAGGCATCCAGTGCCGCCTTGGTGGGGATGTACGACGCGTACTTGGGATTGCGGGTCTGCACACCGGCCGTCGAGACGTTGACGACGTGGCCGAATTTCCTTTCCCGCCAATGGGGGAGAAGCGCCAGCACCAGCCGCACAGCGCCAAAGTAGTTGATCGCCATGACCCGCTCGTAGTCATGGAACCGATCGACCGTGTTTATCGCCGAGCGGCGAATGGAGCGACCGGCGTTGTTCACCAAGTAGTCCACATGCCCGAACTGGCCGAGGATGCTCTTCACCGTGTCGTCTACGGCCGAGTAGTCGGTCAGATCGCAGCGGAACGAATACGCCTGCCCGCCGTCCTCACGGATCTCCGCGACCAGGCTGTCGAGCGCCTCGGCATCACGCGCCACCGCGAAAACGGTGCCGCCGCGCTGGGCGACGGCGATGGCCGCGGCCCGTCCGATACCGCTGGATGCCCCGGTGATGATGACGTGCCGGCCCACCAATGGCCCGGCGGGATCGTCGCGGCGGTATCGCTCGGGATCGAGGTTCTTGCGCCAGTACTGGTAGAGCTTGCCGGCGTAGCTGCCGAATGAGGGAACCGTAATTCCACTGGGGCGCAGGGCTTGCTGTGTGGATTCGGAGACGAAGGTGGGCATGATCTCGGTGATGTCGATGACCTCGGGCGGGATACCGAGTTGGGTGACCACCATGTTGCGCCAGACCTTGAGCGTGCCGCGCGCATTCAGGAACGGGGTGGCGATGGCGTGGGGAAGCGACCCGCGCACGGGCGGCAGGCCCGCGGCAGGGGCAATGCCGGAGTAGATGTCCCGCAGGTAGGTCACCTCGGGGTTGGTCAGGTGGAAGGCCTGCCCGTCGCGGCCCTCCTGGTGCATCAGCTCGACGGTCGCATTGACGACGTAGTCGACCGGAACGATGTTGGAGCGTCCCGCCTTGGGCAGCATCATCGGGGTGAACCGGGGCAGGCGCGCGAGCTTGGCCAGAATTCCGAAGAAGTAGTACGGACCGTCGATCTTGTCCATCTCGCCGGTCTTGGAATCGCCGACAACGACGGCGGGCCGGTAGATCCGGTAGCGCAGACCGGGTTCCGAGCGCACGAGCAGTTCGGCCTCGAACTTGGTCTGGTGATACGGCGTCGGCAGGTCCTGGTTGACGTCGAAGTCTTCTTCGGTGAACTCGCCCTGGTAACTTCCCGCGACCGCGATGGAGGAGATGTGGTGCAGGGTGGCGCCGGTGCGTTTGGCCAGTCCGATGACCGACCGTGTGCCCTCGACGTTCGCGGCGCGCTGTGCCTTGTCGTCCACGGTGATGTCATAGATCGCGGCACAGTGCACGATGTGATCGGCGGTGACCGGATCTCCCTCGGTGGGCAGGCCGAGATCGGGCTGGGTGAGGTCACCCACCAGCGGCTGTACGCGGTCATCCCATTGTTCGGCGAGCTTTTCGAACCGTGACAGGGACTCGCGCCGCACCAAAACGGCGACTTCCGCATTGCGCTGGGTCTCCAGGATTCGGGTCACAATCCGCCGTCCAATGAATCCGGTGCCGCCGGTGACGATGTATTTCACGTGCTACCCCTGAGACTGTTAGGCCGCTTATCGGCCCGTTTGGAGTCATCGTTGCCGTTTCGGGGTGTTTCGTCAACGATGTGTGACAAGTTCGTCATTGGGGAGTTAGCCATGGGGGATACTCCAGGAATGTCACGCGTTCGGGTGTTCCATGCTGCGCGCACCACCGGCAATGCTGCCTGGTGGACGTTCGTGGTAGCCGCCTTGGTGAACAGGGGGTTGAACCTGCGGGGCTGGGATTACGGGTGGACTGCCTATACCCCGCTCACCGACGGCATGCCACGCCGCTACGCCGACTATGTGCCGTTCAATCCAGCTGCCGTGCAGCTGGTGGGCGTGGTCGTATGGATCGCCTTTGGTGTCGTGGTGGTCGCGGCCATCGCCGAATTGGCCGTCGTTCGGAGGTGGACGGCCGTGGTGTCGGTGGTCGTACCCTTCCTTTCGTTGTGCCTGATCACCTATGCGTTCGGGGGGCTCGATCCTACGATCGCCTGGTCGCCGACCGCGGTGCTGGTGTTCGTGCTTGCGGCCATTGCGATACGGCAGATATGGATGCGCCGGTTCGCTCCGGTAGTGGGGGAGTAGCGGTGATCGACACGACCCCTACGACTTCCGTGATGCCGGTGGGAGTTGTTGCCAGCAGGTCGGCTCCCGTCCTCTGGGCCATCCAGTACGCATTGGCATGCAGTCCGCTGGTTGTCGTCGTGGCGGCGGTGTGGTCGGTGACGGCGCCGCCGGCCCACGCCAGCACGCTGCTGGAGCATGTCGCGGGCGTGTTGGGGCTGCTGTGCATCTGCTGTGCGCTGGCGTGGGTGGTGCTTCGCCCACTGCAGCGTTATCGCGCATATCGGTGGGGTGTCCTGGATGACGATCTGCTGTATATCGCATCGAAGACGTTGTGGCTCAGGTCTTTCTGGGTCATCCCGTTCGCACTGGTGCGAACGGTGGAACTGCGGCAAGATCCGCTGTCGCGTGTGTTGGGGTTGGCGATGGTGGTGGTGCGCGCAGATCAGGGCGAGCTGCGGATCGTGGGGCTGGATGCGGCGACCGCACATGATGTTGTCGAGAAGCTGTTTGGGCTGGTGGACGAGGCTTCGGTCTACCAATGAGTCCGACAGCGCATGGTCATCGCTGGCCTGAAGGAACCGTTGCCGGAATTCATCCAGAGTGAGCGGTCGGTGGTGGTAAACGGATACGGGGCCTTCGTGGTGCAGGACATCGGAGCTGGGGGAGCGGGACGGGCTTAGTGGCCCGCCCCGCCTTCTGCCGCGCAGCCGGAACGCCTGAATTCGTTTGCGGCCCTGCAAATTCAGACTCGCGGTGGCTCCATTCGGAGTCCAGCACTATTCAGGCTCCGTGGTCGCGGAACCAGTCGGCAGCGACGCCCGCTGTGCGGTCGACGACATCGGGTGTGTCGTAGTAGTCCGAGTGGAACACGTCGTTATCCCAGACCAACTTCTTGTCTGCGGTAGCAATCGACTCAAAGTGCCGCTTGGCGGAAATCGGGCTCAAGCAGTAGTCGCCGTGGAAGACAATCGCGGGCTTCTGGAGCTTCGCGACGCCGGGAACGGTGGAATATCCGAAGTGGTCCAGGTCGCTCATGATGGCGTAGCGGTTTTCAAAGCCCTTCAGCGTCCACGGCCCATACCACGCCCACACTGCCGGGCCAGGCAGTCCCGCCCGGGAACCCACCGTGGGATCGGCGAGATCAGGGGAGACCAGCGGCTGGTAGATGACTTCCCCGGTTGTTTCGTAGAGCTCCTTGGCTTCACGTGCCCGTTGTAGACGCTCCGATAGCAGCGTCTCCAGCTGCTCCCGTGGTGGTAGGGAAGCCTCGTCGAACGGGTTGGCTGCGATCCCGGCGGTGACGGGAAACAGGTCGGCGTCCGCGTCACGGAAGTAGCCGGTCACGCAGGCGACCGCTGTGATTCTGTCGTCGTAGGAGGCCACATCGAGCAGTTCGGGACCGCCCTGGCAAATACCCAGTGCGAAAACGCGCGATGCGTCTACATCGGATCTGTTCACCAGGTAGTCGAGAGCCGAGACCACGTCCTCGTTCTTCATCACCGGGTTCTCGAGCCTACGTGGCTCGCCGCCCGACTCGCCGACCGTACGTGGGTCGAAAGCGAGCGAAACGAAACCCTCGTCGGCTAGCCGGGTCGAATACTGCGTGGGGGCTTGCTCCTTCTCGAACGAGTACGGTCCGAGCGTCACCACTACGGGAAACGGGCCGTCGCCCTTGGGGCGGTACAAATCGCCCACCAGGGTTTCCCCGTGAGAGGGAAAGGTGACCTTTTCTACTGTGTAGTTGCCGTGCTGAGCCACTGTGGCATTCCTCCAAATTCTCTTGCTCGATCGATACGAGCAATCGCCCGCTTCCTGATACTATCTAGTTAGTTACCTACGCGCGATCTGGTAGTCGGCATCAAGTGATTTGGTAGCCGGGGTGAGGTGAATCGTGGTCGGCAGGACGGTCGAAGGGCTAGCAAGCCGCGTTCGTATCGCGCGTCAGTCATTACCCCGCGATGTCGATGAGGGCCTCGACGGTCGCGATGAGTACGGCACGGTGGGTGGTCAGACGCTGGGGAGAGAATGGTTCAGAATCCGCGAGACCGCGCAGGGCGGGCGACGCACCGAACCACGCCGTCGTGAGTCCAAGGATGAGGGCCAAGATGTCGGCAGGCTGTACACGCCCTGAAAGAGAGCGTGTTTCAGCGATTGCTTTGATTTTGGCGGCGTAGGCCGCGGTTTCGGCTGGGCCGGCGACAGGCCGTTCCAGCTGCGCCCAGGTGGCAAGTCTCAGATGCTCGGGATGCTTGATGAGGTGATCGAACAATGCGCCCGCGTATCCCGGTAGGTCCTCTGGAGTGAACGGAACGGCATCGGACATCCGCTGGATGGAATGCGCGACGACGGTGTCGAACAGCGTTTCCTTGTTGGTGTAGTAGACGTAGAGCAGCCGTTTGTTGGCACCGGCCGCGGCGCCGATCCGGTCGACACGGGCACCGGCCAGTCCGTGCTCGGCGAACTCTGCGTACGCGGCATCGAGCAGCCGCTTCTTGGTGGCAGAGGCGTCGGGCGGCATCCCAAGAGCCTAGAGGCATGCCGCCGCGTGATTTCGGCAGCGCACCGGCTGGGGCAGCGGTTATGCCCGCCAACCCAGCCGGTGCGCCCCCCGTCAGGCCAGGTGGCTGTTGAACCAGTCGGCGATGTGGCCGACGGTGCGGTCGACGATGTCGGGCTGGTCGTAGTACTGGAAGTGGTTGGTGCCGTTCTCCCAGATAAGCTTCTTGTCGTCGGAGGGGATCGACTCGAAGTGCCGCCGGGCCGCCGCCGGGTTCATGCAGGTATCGGAGTGGATCACCAATGCGGGTTTGTCGAGCTTGGCGGCACCGGGCACGGTGCTGTAGTCGAAGTGGTCGAGGTCGCTCATGATGGCGTAACGGTTCTCCCAGCCCTTGAGCGTCCACGATCCGTACCAGCTCCACACCAGTGGGCCGGGCAGCCCGGCATCAGACCCGGCGACGGGGTCGCCCAGATCAGGAGAGACCAGGGGCGCGTAGATGACTTCGCCGGTCTGCTCGTACCGGGTCTTGGCATCGCGTGCCCGCTCGAGCCGGGCATCCAGTAGCGCTTCCAGTTGTTCGGTGGTGGGTGCGGTAGCCGGATCGAAGGGGTTCTCGCTGACACCCGCGGCGATCATGAACAGATCGGTCTCGCGATCGCGGTAGTAACCGGTCACCGAGGCAACGGCCTTGATCCGGTCGTCGTATGAGGCGATGTCGAGCATTTCGGGTCCGCCTTGGCAGACGCCGGCCCCGAAGATGCGCGATGCGTCGACGTCATCGCGCGTGAGCAGGTAGTCGATGGCCGCTACCGCGTCCTCGTTCTTCATCTTCGGATTCTCGAGGCGGCGCGGGGTGCCGCCGCTCTCGCCCACGGTGCGCGGGTCGAAAGCCAGCGCCAGGAAGCCCTCGTCGGCCAGACGGGTGGCGTAGTGAATCGGGGCCTGCTCCTTCTCGAACGAGTACGGGCCCAGCAGGACCACCGCAGGGAAGGGGCCGTCACCGGAAGGGCGGTGGACGACACCGACGATGTCCTCGCCATGCGAGGGGAAGGTGACCTTCTCGGGCGTGTAGTTGCCGTGGTGTGGCATTCGCTTCTCCAGATTCTCGCTAGGTGCTTACCCGCCGCGCCAGGTGCGGGGGCCTTGTCAGCATACATGTATATATCTAGTTAGTTACTTTGCCAATAGGAACCCGAGCGAGCGATTGAACCATAGAACATATGTTCGATAAACTGTTCGAATGGGCTGGTCGCAAGGTCCCCCGACGTGGGCCGAAATGGAGCGGGTGCTTGATGGGCGTCCCAACCGCCATGCGCCTCCGGGGGATGGCGGGGACGGTCCGGCGTGGAGCCGAAAGCGCCCGCCGTATGAGCCGCCCACTCGTGAGCGTGGGCGGTCGGCGGTGTCGTACGCGGAGTTGCACGCGCATTCGGCGTTCAGCTTTCTGGACGGTGCCAGTCTGCCCGAGGAGATGGCACAGGAGGCCGCGCGGCTTGGCCTCAAGGCGCTAGCCATCACCGACCACGATGGTTTCTACGGAGTTGTCCGTTTCGCGGAAGCGGCCAAGGAACTCGGCCTGCCCACCGTGTTCGGTGCGGAACTATCTCTTGGCGGGCAGGGCAATACGGAGGACTCAGTACACCTGCTGGTGCTGGCGCGCGGCCAGGAGGGGTATCGGCGGTTGTCGCGGCAAATGGCCACCGCGCACCTGTCGGGAGGAACGCCAAAAGACCGAAAGGGTAAGCCGCGCTATGATCTTGATGCGCTTACCGAGGCGGCGGGCGGACATTGGCACATCCTGACCGGGTGCCGTAAGGGGCATGTGCGACGGGCGCTTGCCTCCGGTGGCTCGGTTGCGGCTGAGGCGGCACTGGCCGATCTGGTCGGCCGGTTCGGTGCCGACCGTGTCAGCATCGAGATCAGCAGGCATGGCCACCCGGATGAGGATGACCACAACGCGGAGCTTTCCGCATTGGCTCCGCGATTCGGTGTCGGTGTCATCGCCACCACCGCAGCGCATTTCGCCACACCCGAGAGTGGGCGCCTGGCCATGGCGATGGCGGCGGTGCGCGCGCGTAAGAGCCTCGATGATGCGGCGGGATGGTTGGAGCCGGTGGGGGGTGCGCATCTGCGTTCGGGAGATGAGATGGCGCGGCTGTTCTCGCATTGCCCGGAGGTGGTGACGGCGGCCGCCGAGTTGGGGGAGGCGTGTGCTTTCGATCTGCGACTCATTGCCCCGCAATTGCCGCCGTTCGACGTCCCGTCCGGCCACACCGAGGACAGCTGGTTGCGGCATCTGGCCCTCGAAGGTGCCGCGCGTCGATACGGCCCCCGGGCGGGGGCACAGAAGGCTTACGCTCAAATTGAGCGCGAGCTGGAAATCATTGCCCAACTAAATTTTCCGGGCTACTTCCTGGTGGTGCATGACATCACCCAGTTCTGCCGTCGCAGCGACATCCTGTGTCAGGGGCGCGGCTCTGCCGCCAACTCGGCGGTCTGCTACGCGCTCGGGGTCACCAATGTCGACCCGGTGGCCAATGGTCTGTTATTTGAACGGTTCCTGTCGCCTGCTCGCGACGGCCCACCGGATATCGACATCGATATCGAATCGGACGAACGGGAACAGGCCATCCAGTACGTCTACAACAAGTACGGCCGCGAGTATGCGGCGCAGGTGGCCAATGTGATCACCTATCGTGGGCGAATGGCTGTGCGGGACATGGCCAAGGCTCTGGGATTCGCGCAGGGCCAGCAGGACGCCTGGAGCAAGCAACTCGGGCACTGGGGCGGCTTGGCCGACGCGGCGGAGGTTGACGGCATTCCGTCGCAGGTGATCGACCTGGCTCAACAGATCAAGAATTTTCCCCGGCACATGGGCATTCACTCCGGCGGCATGGTCATCTGCGATCGCCCGCTGGCCGATGTGGTGCCCGTCGAATGGGCGCGCATGGAGAACCGTAGCGTGCTGCAATGGGATAAAGATGATTGTGCGGCAGTGGGTTTGGTGAAGTTCGACCTCCTCGGCCTTGGCATGCTCTCTGCGCTGCACTATTGCATCGACCTGGTCCGCGAACACAAGAGCATTGAGGTGGACCTGGCCCATATCGACCTCTCCGAGGCGGCGGTCTACGAGATGCTGGCCCGCGCCGATTCGGTGGGGGTCTTCCAGGTGGAGTCGCGCGCCCAGATGGCCACGCTGCCCCGCCTGAAGCCCACGTGTTTCTACGACTTGGTGGTGGAGGTGGCCCTGATCCGGCCGGGACCCATCCAGGGTGGCTCGGTACACCCATATATCCGGCGATACAACAAGATCGACAAAGACTGGGAGCATGACCATCCCTCGATGGCGGCTGCGTTGGATAAAACTCTGGGAGTGCCGCTGTTTCAGGAACAGCTGATGCAACTCGCCGTCGATGTCGCGGGGTTCAGCCCCGCCGAATCCGATCAGCTGCGCCGGGCCATGGGGTCCAAGCGGTCGCCGGAACGGATGGAAAGGCTGCGCAGCAGATTCTATGAGGGCATGCGGAACCTTCATGGCATCACCGGAGAGCTAGCCGACCGCATCTACGAAAAGCTCTATGCCTTCGCCAATTTCGGCTTTCCGGAAAGCCACGCGCAGAGCTTCGCTTCGTTGGTGTTCTATTCGTCTTGGTTCAAGCTGCATCATCCGGCCGCATTCTGCGCGGCACTATTGCGTGCACAGCCCATGGGTTTCTATTCGCCGCAGTCCTTGGTGGCCGATGCTCGTCGCCACGGTGTCACCGTGCATGGTCCCGATGTAAATGCCAGCCTGTCCTATGCGACGTTGGAGAATGCCGGCCTGGAAGTGCGGATCGGTCTGGGCGCCGTCCGCCACATCGGAAGCGACCTGGCTCACGCCATCGTCGAGGAACGAAAAACGCATGGCCCGTTCGCTTCTCTGCTCGATCTGACCGGTCGCATCCAATTGACTACGGCACAGGTCGAGGCGCTGGCCACTGGAGGGGCGCTGGGTTGTTTCGGCATGTCCCGGCGTGAGGCGCTGTGGGTTGCGGGTGCGGCCGCTGCGCAACGCCCCGACCGGTTACCCGGAGTCGGGGTGTCCTCCCGGGTCCCGGTGCTGCCGCCGATGGGGGAGGTGACTCAGGCTGCTGCCGATGTGTGGGCCACCGGAGTCACCCCCGACGCGTATCCCACCCAATTCCTGCGGAAACAGCTCGACGAGCTGGGTGTCGTTCCGGCCAGGGGGCTCTTCGATGTGTCGGACGGGTCGCGGGTGTTGGTGGCGGGGGCGGTCACCCATCGTCAGCGGCCTGCCACCGCAGCCGGGGTCACGTTCATCAATCTTGAGGACGAGACGGGAATGGTGAATGTGGTGTGCTCGGTGGGGCTGTGGGCGCGGTACCGCAAGCTGGCGGTGACCGCGCAGGCGCTGATCATTCGTGGCCAGGTGCAGAATGCCAGCGGAGCCATCACCGTGGTGGCCGATCAGCTGCGACCACTGGACCTGCGTATCAGATCCGCCTCGCGGGACTTCCGTTAGACGCTGCCTTCGAAACCATGCTGACGCCAGGCCTCGTATGCGGCGATGGCTGCGGCATTGGACAGGTTGAGTGATCTGCGCCCTGGTAGCAGCGGGATGCGTACCTTCTCGGTGATGTGTGGATCGGCGAGCACCTCGGGGTCCAGCCCCGTGGGCTCGGGACCGAACAGCAGCACATCACCCGGCTGATAGGCGATATCGGTGTAGCTGACAGTCGCATGAGCGGTGAAGGCGTACACCCGTTGTGGATGCATCGATTCCCAAGCAGCGGAAAGGCTTTCGTGGACCGTCACCGACGCCATGTCGTGATAATCCAGGCCGGCGCGGCGCACCTTGGCCTCCGACAGGTCGAATAGCGGCTGCACCAGATGCAGCTCGCACCCGGTGCCCGCCACCATCCGGATCGCGTTCCCGGTGTTGGGGGCGATCCGGGGCTCGTGGAACATGATGCGGAACACGGGTGACAGTATCCCTGCTCCTCGCGGCGCGACATGGCGCAGGATGGGACTATGCGCAGTCCGGCAAGTTATGAGCGTGGGACTACAGACGAAGCCGCCTGGCGGGCAGTGACTACATCTGCTGACGCCACGCTCGCCGGTATCGCGCACGGATATACCGAACTTCGCGAGTGGTCCTACCGGCCCGTCGAGCGCAGCGAGGTTGCCAGTGTCGAGCCGGTGCTCATCATCGAACTTGATGACCCGCTGCTTGTTGCCGATGTAGCGGATCATGCGTCCCCACGGATGTGGCAAGCATTCGGTGCGGGTATCAGCCAGGGGCCAACCTCCACGTTGCATTCGGGTACGCAGCACTGCGTTGAGGTGCGGCTGACGCCGCTCGGGTTGTATCGAATGTCCGGCGTGGCGATGGACGAAGTGAGCAATCGCGTGGTCAGTCTTGAAGACCTGTTCGGGCAGAACGGCCGATATCTACCCGAACGCCTTGCTGCTGAGCCTGATTGGACACGCCGTTTCGACCTGCTCGATTCGATGTTCATGCGCGCCGTGGCTGATGGACCCGAGCCTGACGTCGAGGTCGAATTTGCCTGGGATTGGCTGAATCGCACCGGTGGGACCGCGATCATCGGGGAGATACTCGCCGAGATCGGTTGGAGTCGTGCTCGATTGGCGAGACGTTTCCGCAGCCAAGTCGGACTGACACCCAAGGCGGCCGCACGCGTGCTTCGTTTCCGTCGCGCAATGACGTTGTCTGCACCGGGCCACCGATCGCTCTCCTCGATCGCATTGGCTTGCAGTTACTTTGACCAGGCGCATTTCAACAGAGACTTCCGGATGCTCGCTGGGTGTTCACCGCGGGAATGGGCCGGATTACGGCACGACGACTTGCTGGGATGCGGGATCCCCATGGCCGGCGAACATTTGTACAAGACGGGGGCGGATGGCGGGCCTAGCGTCGGTGCTATCAGATAATCCATACGAGGAGGAACCCCGACGATGACTGGTGAACCGACGTACTTCGAGATTGGTGTGCCCGATGCGGTACGCGCTCAGAAGTTCTACCTGCAGCTCTTCGGCTGGACACCGCACGCAATGGGTGAGACTGGGCAGGCTTGGCTTGAAACGGGGGGCGTGCGAGGCGGGCTGCACAACGATGATGAGGACCGCCGGATCGACGTATTCTTCGGGGTCCCGGATATTGAGGCCGCAGTCTCATCCGTCCGCAAACTCGGCGGTGAAGCCGAAGATCCCGGACCTGAGGAGCCTGATTTCGGCAGGTTCGCATTCTGCAGGGACGACCAGGGCGAACGGTTCGGCCTGCATCAGCCTGCCCGCCACACTGCATGATGGACTGGTATCCGACAGTCCGCTAGCACCGGGAGAACAGATCGTGGCGCTCTCGATCACAGTGGCAGATTTCCAGGACAGTGCGCTTCTGGCATTCTTGCAGGCCCACCTGGACGATGTCGCGCCGACCGCGCCAACGGAGAGTCAGCACGCTCTAGATGCGGTGGGCCTGCAGGATTCCGGAGTCAGACTGTGGGTTGCCCGGGACGGGCACGATCTGGTCGGAACTGTTGCGCTGGCCCAGATCTCTGCACAACACGAGGAACTCAAGAGCATGCGGACCGACCCGAACCGACGGGGTCAAGGCATCGCCTCAATGATGCTTCTGTATGTCCTTAATGACGCCAGGAATCGTGGTGTGAACAGGGTTTCGTTGGAGACCGGCAGTATGGACTTCTTCGCTCCGGCCCGGGCGCTCTACCGTAAACACGGGTTTATTGAGTGTGGCCCCTTCGACTCCTACATCGAAGACGCCAACAGCACCTTCATGACGCTAGCCATCCAATGGTCGGCCTAGTTGTAAGGGCATGAGGTAACGATCTTCCCGTCCGCCAAGCCCTTGGTGTTCATCGTTTCGAGCATGCCGGATAGTGCCCCATCTCCCTTGCCGGAGAAGAGAGCCCATGTGTCGCCTTGCAGATGGCTTTGACTCACTGCTGTACCAGCGTCACAGCTTGCCTTTCGCTTAGCTGTGGTATCGCCATTGACTACCTGAAACTGCCACGAATGTGCCCTTTCCTGATACGAGCACAACAGAAAATCGAGTGCAGGCACACAGCTGAATCCGTTTGATGCCAACCATGTGCCGAGGTCGGTGTTGTCGGAGAACTTGATGGGATCGGCATAACTGACTGGGGCACAGCTTATTAACGCTGCCAGCGCAACCAAGATAGCCTTCATGATTCCCTCCTCAAGTCCAACCCGATGAGCGCACTGTACGCCGAAGAGCCTCGGGGTCTTCGTTCAATCCACGGGGAGGATCGGCGGCGTGGTGGGCAACCTCAGGGGTGTCAGAGCTTGTATCGGAGGTACATCAGGGCAAGAAACAAGACTACGAAGACGCCAAGCCCGAATCCCGCGAGCACGCTCTCAAGGGCCAGCGATATGCATGCGATGGCGACCGCCGGAGCGACGGCCCAGTAAAGCCATTTCTGGAGGGTACTTTCGCGCGGTTCCGCGAGTACGCAGATGCCTCCGCTGACGGCCGCCATCAATGCGACGTAGAAGTCGGGGTCCGGCGCTCTCATCGCTTCACACTCTATGTGGGCCACATTCAGAGTGGCCGATCCTGTTCAGCGGTAAGCGATGTTCGGCTCGTGGAACATGGTGCGACGGCCCAGGGCATCACCCCTGCAGGCCGGCCAGACTGTGTGCAGGTTATTCGGACTTGTTGAACATGTATCGGGCTATTTTCCACGCACCGTCTTCTTTGTGGAGGACAAACACCTCGCGGTTGGACTCGGTGCTTCGGGTGCCGTCGGCCAGCACGGTCTGAGTGCCTTTGCTGCGAGTTAGGGCATACGCGATGTCGTCACTCGCTATGACGAGTTCATCGATGGTGAACGTCACGTTGAGGCGGATGGCACTGAAGATTTGTTCATATGCTTCACGCAATCCATCCCCTGTCGCGGTGGGCTGAGCAGTCGGCATGAAGACTCCGCCGGCGGTGTAGCAAGAGGCGGCCAAGGCTGCGTCGCTGTTGTTCAGCGCTTGCTCATACGTGTAGAGCAGCGTCTTGACGTCGTGTTCGTTGGTCATCTGATTCCTGTCGTCTTTCCGAGAATTTGCATTCCATGGAATACAGTACAGGAAACGCCGATGGTATATTCCATGGAAGGTAATGCTCGGCAGGACGGGTGGATGTGTCATGGCAGATTTAGAGCTGATGTTCAGAGAGCTGGTCAGGTGGGAGATCGGGCTGTGGAACGCCGTGGATGTGCGACTGCGTACCGACTTTGATCTGCCGCTGAGTCGCTATGAGCCGATGCGGGTCATCGAGCAGCACGGCTTGTGTCGGGTAAACGACATCGCCACCGACTTGCTCATCACGGTAGGCGGTACCAGCAAGCTCGTCGACCGCATCGAAGCCTCCGGGCATTGTCGGCGTCGGCCCAATCCCGAGGACGGGCGCTCCTCGGTCATCGAATTGACGCCATCAGGCAAGCGTCTGCTAGCCCGGGCGAAATTGGCTCTGGAGGAAGAACTTTCCACCCGTTTGGGGAAGGTGCTATCCGCTGGCGAGCTACAGCAGTTCGCGACCATCTTGACCAAAGTCCGCGCAGCGGAACAAAACAGCAGTGCGAAGAATAGGGGAGTGTTGTGACCACGACCATGCGGGCCATCGTGCTGGACGCCCCCGGGCCTCCGGAAGCTCTGAAGATCCGGCAATTACCGGTCCCAGAACCGGCCGAAGGCTGGGTGCTTATTGCGGTGAAAGCGTTTGGCCTGAACAGATCTGAACTGCACACCCGCCTGGGCCTAGCGGAAGGAGTCACCTTTCCGAGGGTGCTCGGGATCGAAGCGACCGGTGTGGTGGCAGCGTGCCCTGGCGGTGAGTTCGCGGTGGGGCAGCAGGTGATGGCCATCATGGGTGGCATGGGCCGGGAATTCGATGGCGGATACGCCGAATACACCTGTGTGCCTGTTACGCAAGTGACCGCATTTTCCAGCGACCTGGACTGGGCCACGATTGGCGCGGTACCGGAGATGCTGCAAACGTCATATGGATCCTTGACGGTAGGACTGGATGCCGCGAACGGTCAGTCGCTCCTTATCCGGGGCGGCACATCCTCGATCGGCATGGCCACTGCGATCTTGGCCAAACAGCGCAATATGACTGTGTTTTCCACCACGCGGAACCCCGGAAAAGCCAGTGCGCTAGCCAGGATTGGCGTTGACCACGTCCTTGTCGACGACGGCCAGATAGCACGCCAAGTCCGTGATCTCCTCCCCGGCGGCGTCGATACCGCACTGGAACTTGTCGGTACCCCAACACTGCCCGACACTCTGCGTGCCACGCGCGTGCATGGGGTGGTGTGTTTCACCGGAATGTTGTCCAACCAGTGGACAGTGGATGAGTTCTATCCCATTGAGTACATCCCACGGGGCGTCCGCCTCACCTCGTACGGAGGAGGCGCCGCCGACCTACCCGCACATGTCCTACAGGAGTATCTCGACGGTGTCGCCTCCGGCAACATTGCTGTTCCTATCGATCGTGTCTACGCCTTCGACGAGATAGTCGAGGCGCACACGGCAATGGAAGCGGGCCGTGCGAGTGGGAAACTCGTTGTGACAACCACGTGACCGTGTGACGCCGGACCCGCGGACCAAGGCCGAGATCGCATGGTCACCCGTCGGACCCGCCCGGCATGATGTCAGGCATGGCCGAGCACTGGACTGACCGTGAGATCACCGGAGAGACCTTCTACGACGAGGACTTTCGTGAACTGCGCACCGAGCGCGTGGTTTTCACCGAGTGCGACTTCAGCGGCGCCAATCTCACCGAGTCGCTGCATGTCGGCTCCGCCTTCCGGAACTGCACCTTCCGCCGCACATCGCTATGGCATTCGGAGTTCCGCCAGTGCAGCTTGCTGGGCTCCACGCTCACCGACTGCCGGGTGCGCCCTTCGAAGTTCACCGAGACCGACTTCACGCTGTCCTCGCTCGGCGGGCTCGATCTGCGTGAGATGGACCTGTCGGACTGCCGTTTCCGGGAGGCGAACCTGGTCGGCACCGATATGCGCAAGGCCAATCTGCACGGCGCCGACTTCACCGGTGCCCGCACGCAGAATCTCAAACTCGACGGTGCGGACCTGCGGGGTGCCCGCATTGACCCGACGTTGTGGACCACCGCAACCCTGATGGCCGCGAAAGTCGATCTGCCCCAAGCCGTCGCGTATGCCGGAGGGCACGGACTGGACGTGCACGGCGGCTAAGGCGGGCCCGTCTCTTCGAAAGAACTCAGCCCTTGAGGCGGATGCGCCAGCGCACGAATCCGGCCATCACCAGCGCGAGTAGCGCCAAGATGCCCATGTCGAACAGCCAGGTTCCCGCATCGTGATTCCACAGCTCGTCCTGCGGCCCCACCGGCACCAGCTTGCGCAGGTCGGTGGTCGCGGCGGTGGCTGCGAAGCCCCATCGCGAGGGGAACAGGAACGAGAACTGTTCCAGCCCCGCACGTCCCGTCACCGGAATGAGTCCGCCGCTGAAGACGATCTGCGTCATGGTGGCGATCACCAGCATCGGCATCACCTGCTCGGCGGAGGTGGCTAGTGAGGACAGCACCAGGCCCAGCACGGTGGCCGCGCATGCGGTGGCGGCAACGGCGACCCACAGCTCGAAGTTCGCGTTTCCGAGCAGCACCGCGCCCTGCGTCGGTCCACCGCGGACGATCACGATGACGGCCGTCATGATCGCGGACTGCACGATGGCGGCTCCGCAATAGGTGATGATCTTGGCGAGCAGATATGCGGTGGCCGACAGGCCCACCGCCTGCTCACGGCGGAAGATCACGCGTTCACCGATCAGGTCGCGGATGGTCAGCGCCAGACCGAGGAAGCTGGCACCGAGGTTCGTCAGCGCCAGCAGCAGTCCAGGTTCGTTCGGGTTGTCGGGCAACGCCACATTGAAACCGGCACTACCGGGTACCGACAACACCAATCCGGCAAGGACGAACGGCAGCAGCGCCAGGAAGATGAAGTAGCCGCGGTCGGCCAGGATCAGCCGTCCCTGACGGCGTGCCACCGTGGAGACCTGCCGCAGCAGACTTGTCTTCGGGGGCTTGCCGAGGTCGCCGGGCTGTACCGGGGCGGTGACGGGTTTGTTCGCAGCGGGATGCCGGGCCAGATAGGCCTGGTGCACGCCGTCCGGGTCGGCCGCGGCATTGGCGAAGATGTCGGCCCAGTCGGTCGTGCCCATCTCCTGGTTGATGCTGCGTGGAGGTCCGCAGTACGCGGTCTTGCCACCGGGGGCCAGCAGCAGCACCTGGTCGCAGTAGCTCAGATAGGTCAGCGAGTGCGTCACCACCACCACTACGCGGCCGGCGTCGGCGAGCTGGCGCATCAGGCTCATCACCTGACGGTCCAGTGCCGGATCCAGGCCCGAGGTGGGCTCGTCCAGGATCAGCAGAGACGGACCGGTCAACAGCTCCATGGCCACCGAGGCGCGCTTACGCTGCCCGCCGGAGAGCTTGTCGACGCGCGTCTCCGCGTGCTTGGTCATCTCGAGTTCCTCAAGAACCCGGGACACGACCTGTTCGCGGTCTTCTTTGGTGGTATCCGGGGGCAACCGCAGCTCGGCGGCGTAATGCAGTGCCTGGCTCACCGTCAGCTGCGGGTGCACCACATCGTCTTGCGGCACCATGCCGATGCGGTTTCGCATCACGGCGTACTCGGCGTGGACCCCGTGACCTTCGAAGGACACCTTGCCCGCCGACGGTTGGGTGTTGCCGACGATCAGCCGGGCCAGCGTGGACTTGCCGGCACCGGAGGGGCCGATCACCGCGGTGAGCGATCCGGGGCCTGCGGAGAAGCTGATGTTGTCGAGCAGCTTCTTGCCGCCCTCGACGGTGAAGTCGATGCCCTGCACCTCAAGCCCGCCGACGCGGGCGGCTGTCGTCGGTTTGACCAGCGTGCCGTCTTGAACGACGAGATCGACATTACCGATCGTGACGGTGTCACCCTCGCGCACCGTTGCCTGTTCAACCTGGACACCGTTGACGAAGGTGCCGTTGATGGTGTGCAGGTCCTGGATTTCCAGGCCACCGGCCGACGGAAGCAACAAGGCGTGGTGCCGCGAGGCCAACACGTCGTTGACGACGATCGTGTTGTCGGGGGCGCGACCGACGGTGATGGCACCGGGTGACGGTTTGGGTGCGCCGCCGATGCCGAGCGCGCGCATCGCACGGGTGCCGAATGGCTCGACCGGCTCGTGGGCGTAGGCGGCGGGGGGCACTGGGGTGGGTTCCGACGGATACTGCTGGCGCGGGCGGGTGGGCCCGGACGTTCCATAGGTTTGGGGCCCCGAGGGCGGTGCGCCGTAGGGGTGCTGCTGGCTCGGCGGCTGCCCGTAGGTCTGCGGAGCGGATTGGTAACCGCCGGTGGGGTAGTGCTCCTGAGTGCCGGTATAGGGGGCTGGCTGCAGACCCGAGGCCGGACCACGCATGGTGGGGGGAGCGATTCCCAGCTGCGTTTCGCTGCCGAGACCGCCCAGGGCGAACGTCAGCCGCGGTCCGCCCGGGTCGCCGAGGTTGACCACGGTGTCATCCCGCACCTCGACCCAACCGACCTGACGGCCGTTGACGAAGATGCCGTTGAGGCTGCGCTGGTCCTCGGCGATCCATTTACCGTCGACGAACCTGATTATCAGGTGAATACGCGACACCAACGGGTGCGTGATGCGTACATCGGCGTGGATATCGCGGCCGATATGAATATCGTGCCCGGGCGCGAACTTTCGCTCGTCACCGTCGAATACCACCGTGAGAGTGGGTGCTTCCCGACCAGTCATCGCTATCGACTGTATCGGTTCACAGCGAGTGGTCAGTCTTCCCGCGCCGGAGCTGTGCACGGGCGCGGGAAGACTCGCACCCGTGAGCTGCGCCCGATCCGGCAGCCGGGCACTGTGTCAGTCGGCGGTCAATTGGCGACCGTAAATCGCTCGTGCCGGTGTGCCGGGTGTTCAAGTTCGTCGGCTACCGCGACCGCGAAATCTTCGGCCGAGATGCGCTGGCCCGCTGGGGAGTCACCTGCGACGCGGTAGGAACCTGTGCGCTCTCCCGGCTCGATGAGCGGCGCCGGGGAGAGGTACACCCAGTCCACGTCTTGTCCGGTCCGCTCGAGTATCTCCAGCGCGGCAGCCTGAGTCAGTGCCTCGGCGCGGTACGCCTCCGGGAACTCTGGGGAGTCGACCAGGCGTATTCCGTTGACACGGAGCGTTCCCGCACCGCCGACGACGAACAGCCGCGTGCCGTGGAGGTTCGCGGCGGCTGTGCTGATCGCGTCGATGAATTCGCTGTGTGGTTCACCGGCGCGGCTTGGTCCGATCGCGGAGACCACAGCGTCATGCCCGGCAGCGACTGTTGCCACGAGAGTGCTGTCGGAGAGTGTTCCGGCACCGGCGGTGTCACTACCTCGGCGGCTGTAACCGGTCACCTCGTGTCCGCGTCCGCGTAGCTCGGCGGCGATCCGCGAGCCGACCATTCCGGTTGCGCCGAATATCGCGATTTTCATGGGGCGAGTCCCTTCTTCAATCCGTGTGAACGCCCCAAAGGTATCCAGTGGTAACTTGGTACCTCAAAGTAACTAATGGAGTTTTTGATGTCTGCCTCGTCACAGCCCGTGGATGACTGGTTGGGAAACCTGTTCGACACGGAATGCCCCACCCGGATCGTGTTGGACAGAGTCGGGGATAAGTGGACAGTCCTGGTGGTCGCGGCCCTTGCCGACGGACCCTTGCGGTTTACTGTCCTGCGCGATCGCGTCGGCGGCATTACCAGCAAAGTGCTCACGTCCACGCTGCGCTCGATGCTCCGCGACGGGCTGGTGAAGCGAATGGCTTATGCCACGGTCCCGCCGAAAGTGGAGTACCAGCTGACCGAGTTGGGCGTTTCGCTTCGCGAGCCCATCGACCAATTGCGGGTGTGGGCAGAGCGCAATGTGGCGCAAATCGTGCGCAACCGGGAAGCCCATGATGGGGACTTGTCATCAACCGACGCGGTCAGGTGAGTGCACGACACCAACGACTGTGTCGCTCACCGGTGGTGACCTGGTCGCGCCGGACGCTCACAGGTTGTGCAGCAGAAACAGCGTTCTGACGAGGACGGACACGCACAGCGCCGGCCAGTACCAAATGTGCCAATGCCGCCAGTGCCCGATGCCCATGGCGATGGGTGCGGCCATGCACGTGAACAGGGTCAGCAGCGACCAGACGAACACCCCGGCTGCCGCGTCGGCCTGATCGGGTGCGGCGCCGCTGAAGGCGAGCGGGAAGATCGAGGCGAACGCGACGACGCCTGCCGCCGCGGTCACCAGCACCCACAGCAGCCAGCTGACGACGGACTCGGCGGTTCCCGGTCTCTGGTGTTCGGGCGCCGCCGTCATGGCAGCGATGCTATGTGAGCACGCAGTGGGTTCTGCTGAAAATCGTGGCCATGCACTGATTGCAGTGGGTGCATCGGGAATGGGCGGCCCGGTCGGCCGCCACCCGATTCACCAGATCCGGATCGGCCAGCAGCGCACGTCCCATGGCCACGAAATCGAAGCCCTCCGCCATCGCCAGGTCCATGGTGTCGCCGCCGGCGATTCCGCCCAAGAGGATCAGGGGCATGTCCAGTTCGGCGCGAAACCGGCGGGCATCGTCCAGTAGGAAGGCGTCGCGGTAGGGATAGGACCGGAAGAACTTCTTTCCGGTGAGCCGCACGCCCCAACCCATGGGTTTGGGGAAGCCGCTGGCGAGCTCACGGATCGGCACGTCGCCGCGGAACAAGTACATGGGGTTGACCAGAGAGGATCCCGCAGTCAGTTCCAGGGCATCAAGTCCGCCGTCTTCTTGCAGCCATTTCGCGGTTTGCAAAGACTCCTCGATCGGGATGCCGCCGCGGATGCCGTCGGTCATGGTGAGTTTCGCGGTCACCGCCAGCCGATCGCCGGCCACCTTCCGCACTGCTTGCACCACCGCGCGCGCCACCTTGGCGCGGTTGGCCAGCGATCCGCCGTACTCATCGCTGCGCCTGTTGAACAGTGGGCTCAGGAAGGAACTCACGAAATAGCCATGGCCCAAGTGGATTTCGACGGCGTCGAAACCGGCCTCGATGGCAAGCCGGGCCGCGTTCGCGTGCGCGGCAATCACGCCCTCGATATCGGAAGTGCTGGCCCGGCGGGCGAATTTCATGCCCAACGGGTTGAAGAACCGGATCGGGGACAGGGCACGTGACCCGTTCGATCGCGCATTGGCCACCGGACCGGCATGGCCGATCTGCGCCGAGACGGCGGCGCCGGTGTCGTGGATGGCGCCGGTGAGGCGCCGCAGCCCGGGCAGGGCCTCTTCACGCATCCAGACCTGGCCGTATTCGGTGCGTCCCTCGGGGGCGACGGCGCAATAGGCAACCGTTGTCATGCCGACCCCGCCGAGTGCGGGTCTGCGGTGATACTCGATGAGATCGTCGGTGACGAAAGCGTCCGGTGAGGCGGCCTCGAATGTGGCGGCCTTGATTGTCCGGTTGCGCAATGTGATGGGGCCGAGTCGCGCGGGCGCCAACACGTCGGGAACTCCAGCGGCGTCATTGCCCATGAGCGGGAGATTACGCCGCGACCACGGACGGCGAATTCTGGATGCGGACTCCTAATTTTCGGTAAGCCCGGTGGATGTACGTTCGTCGTATGACCTCTCTGGATCTGTCAGCCGACGAAGTTCTGACCACCACCCGTTCGGTGCGCAAGCGCCTTGATTTCGACAAGCCCGTCGAGCGCGCGGTTGTCGAGGAATGTCTGAACATCGCGCTGCAGGCACCGACCGGCTCGAACCATCAGGGCTGGCACTGGGTGATCGTGGAGGACGCCGACAAGAAGAAGGCGATCGCCGACATCTACCGCGAAGGCTGGAACAAGTACGCCAAGGGCGCAGGCGCCACCTACGCCGAAGGCGACACCCGGGCCGAGCGTAAGGAAAAGGTTGTGGACTCGGCCGGCTACCTCGCCGAGAACTTCGAGCGGGCGCCACTGTTCCTCATTCCCTGCATCGAGGGACGACTCGACAATCTGCCGGTGGTCGGCGCGGCGTCGTCGTGGGGATCGTTGCTTCCTGCGGTGTGGAGCTTCATGCTCGCCGCCCGTAACCGCGGTTTGGGATCGGCCTGGACGACATTGCACCTGATGGACGACGGTGAGAAGCGCACCGCCGACATCCTGGGCATCCCGTTCGACAAGATCACCCAGGGCGGGCTGTTCCCCATCGCGTACACCGTCGGCACGGACTTCCGGCCTGCCAAGCGCCAGCCCGTCGCCGACGTCCTGCACTGGGACACTTGGTGAGAGCTGGAATACTGGCCGTGTGACGGCGACTCGACTTGATGGCAAGACCACCCGCGACGAGATCTTTGTGGAGCTGGCCACTCGCGCCGCGGCGCTGACCGCGGCGGGCAAGACCCCAGGCCTGGGAACCATCCTGGTGGGGGACGACCCGGGTTCGCACGCCTATGTTCGCGGTAAGCACGCCGACTGCGCCAAGGTGGGCATCAACTCGATCCGCCGCGATCTGCCCGCAGATATCGATCAAGCCACACTGTGCGCCACCATCGACGAGCTGAACGCCAACCCGGACTGCACCGGCTACATCGTGCAGCTGCCGCTGCCCAAGCACCTCGACGAGAACGAGGCGCTGGAACGCATCGACCCCGATAAGGACGCCGACGGGCTGCACCCCACGAACTTGGGCCGGCTGGTGCTGGGCAAGGAAGCCCCGCTTCCGTGCACGCCGAGGGGCATCGTCTATCTGCTGCGTCGCTATGACGTCAAGCTCGACGGCGCGCACGTGGTGGTGATCGGTCGTGGCGTCACGGTGGGCCGTCCCCTCGGGCTGCTGCTCACCCGCCGCTCGGAGAACGCGACAGTCACCCTGTGCCACACCGGAACCCGTGACCTGGCTGCCTTGACCCGGCAGGCCGACATCATCGTCGCTGCTGCCGGCGTGCCGCACATGGTGACGGCGGACATGGTCAAGCCGGGTGCCGCGGTGATCGACGTGGGCGTGAGCCGGGTCGACGACAAGCTGACCGGCGACGTGGCCGAGGACGTCTGGGATGTCGCCGGGTACGTCTCGCCCAACCCGGGCGGAGTCGGACCCTTGACCCGAGCGTTCTTGCTTAGCAACGTGATCGAGCGAGCGGAACGTTCGTGACGACTACCCGGGACATGTACGGGGCGGCTCTTGATGCCGTCCGCCGCTTCGCCCGTGAGCAGTGGCCGATTCTGGTGGTATCGGCGGTCTTTCTGGTGGCGCTGGGATTGGTGATCGCGGATCGGTGGCGCCGCGGTGCGCTGGTCGTGGGGATCGCTGTGGGAGTGGCCGCGGCGCTGCGGTTGGTGCTGGCCGATGACACCGCGGGCCTGTTGGCGGTGCGCAGCAAGACCTTTGACGTCGGTGCTCTCAGTGCCGTCGCTGCGGTGATGGTCTACCTGGCGTTGACGATCGACCCGCTGGGCACCGGATAGACCTACTTGAGCAGTTGCGCCGAGCGTGCGATGGCATCGGCTTGCTCGCCGAAGAACTGCTCCGACGGTTCTCCGCTGGGGCTGCCGGTATTGCTGGTGGCGATCTGCCAACGTTGATCGCCCTGCCCGACAAACGCCACGTAGATCTTGGGTGTGACGGCGGACGGCGGCTTGCCCTCCGCGACCGGAGGCTTCTCCAGCTCCAGGCTTGCCGAGGCTCCGGGCAAGTTGGGGCCGTCCCATGAGTCTCGTTTATCCGCAGTGACTTTCGACTTACGGCTCTTGACGAAGTCGCTCACCGCATCGGCATTCGACGATTCGAGCCAGCCCTTTACCTCGGGTGCGGCCGTGTTCTCGTCGGAAGCCGTCAACTTGCGGATGCGCACGTACTGCGCGAATTCCGTTGACTCCCACTTGGGCCGGACTTGAAAGGTCACCTGCCCCTTGTTGTCGTGCACTCCGTCGGCGAAGGCCACCCAGTCATGCGGGAGGGTGACGTAGATGCCCAGTTCGGGGATGAACTGCCGAGTGTGCCGTTCGGTGGGCGCGCTGCTGGCGCTGGATTCGGACTGGTTCTTGGTGTCCGAAGGTGACCCCGCCGATCCACAGCCGGCGAGTGCCGGGGTCAGGAATGTGGTGGTGACAAAGAGGGCTGCCAGCAGGCGGCGATCCGTACGCACGGGTACACCGTAGCGGCACGCGGCCTATTCGTCTCTGTGAATTGGGGCACCCGATTCACAGATCTTCTACTGGTTGAGTGTCGCCCGGATACTCACGGTGACGTACGGCAGCGCCAGTCCCGTCGACTGGGCAAGCGCAGGATGGGTGGACAGCAGTTCCCGAACCTGCTGCAGGGTCTTCTTCCGGGCGGCTTCGGGGGCGGTGATGCAGTAGCTGCGTGAGGCCACCATGTCCAGAAGTGCCTGAGGGGTAAGGTAACTCGTCCATTCGACCTGGTGTCGTTGCTGCCCGGTGAACGGCGCGGGCAGGCTGACCGTGTGGTTGAACGGATCGTCCTCACTGCCGATGATCCTGCCGAGGTCGGCCACCCAGCCCAGGCGCTCATCGCGCGTGTTCCACACCAGCCCCAGCCGCCCACCCGGGCGCAGCACGCGAGCGACTTCGGGAATGGCGCGTTCGGGATCCACCCAGTGCCAGGCCTGCGCCACGAGCACCGCATCCACGCTGTTGTCGGGTAACGGAATCTCCTCGGCGGTGCCCAGTAGTGCGGGGGTTTCGGGAAGCGAATTGCTCAGTACTTCAAGCATTTCGGCGAGCGGATCCACCGCGATCACGTTGAGCCCGCGTTCCACCAGGCGGGTGGTGAGTTTCCCGGTACCGGCGCCCAGATCCAGGACGTCGTGCGCTCCGTCGGGCAGCAGCCAGTCGATGGCCTCGGGCGGGTAAGACGGTCGGCCCCGTTCGTAGGCGGCCGCCTGTGAACCGAACGAAAGCGAGGGCTCTGCGTGTGCGTCCGGCATTCGCGCTCCTCGGGTTCCGTTTACGAAGCCTGTGTTGACTTGGCCAGGGCGAGTGTCTCCCGAACCAGCTCGCTCACCGCGTCGAACTCGATGAGGAACGCGTCGTGGCCATGCAACGATTCGACCACCCGCAAGCCGGTACAACCGGGGAGCAGGTCGGCTAATTCCTCCTGCAGGCGCAGCGGGTACAGCCGATCGGACGTGATACCGCCGACGACGACGGGGACGGGGCAGCCGCGCAGCGCCTTCTCGACACCGCCACGGTTCCGGCCGACGTCGTGGCGGTTGAGTGCCTCGGTCAGGATGACGTAGCTTCCGGCGTCGAAGCGCCGAACGAACTTGTCGCCCTGATGCTCCAGGTAGCTCTGTACCGCGTATCGGCCGTCGGCCCACGGATCCTCGGGCCCGTCCGGGCCGACCTGGGGATCATTGCCGAACCGGGTGTCCAGCTCGACCTCTCCGCGGTAGGTCAGGTGTGCGATGCGCCGGGCGAGGTTCAAACCCTTCTCGGGGCTGCGTCCGCTGCCGTGGTAGTCGCCGCCATGCCAGTTTGGATCGGACCGGATGGCGGCGATCTGCGTGCTCTGGGTGCCGATCTGGTCGCCGGTGGCGCGTGCACCAACCGCCAGCACCAGCGCCGCACGCACCGAATCCGGCTGCATGACGGCCCATTCCAGCGCGCGTGCACCGCCCATCGAACCGCCGACGACGGCGGCGATCTCGGTGATGCCGAGTTGTGCGAGTGCGGCGATGTCGGCGTTCACCTGGTCACGTACCGACACCTCGGGGAATCGTGAGCCCCAGGGCTTTCCATCGGCGGCAAGGGAAGTCGGGCCGGTGCTACCCCGGCAGCCACCCAACACGTTGGTGGCGATGGCGCACCACTGGTCGGTATCGATCGCCGCGCCGGGGCCGATGATTCCTTGCCACCACCCGCCGGTGATGTGGTCGGGGCCGGCGGGTCCGATCACGTGTGAGTCGGCGGTCAGCGCATGGCAGACGAACACCACGTTGTCACGGCGGGGCGAGAGCTTTCCCCAGGTCTGTACCGCGACGGTCGCGTCGTCGATGACGGCACCGCTTTCGAGTGTGATCGAACCTATTGACACATAGGCGATCTCATCGCCTTGTGGAAGGGCGATGTTCGGCGCCGGAAGCTGGTGGTCGGCGGAGCCGTTTGCGCGAAGATCGTCGGTCAAGGTCATGATGATGCCACCGCTGCGGGCTGTTTGAGTCGCCGCACGGCGGCGAATCCGGTGTCCAGATCGGCCAGGATGTCGTCGATACCCTCAATACCGACGGCCAACCGCACCAGGCCGGGTGTGACGCCGGAGGCCACCTGTTCGGCGGGCGCGAGCTGTGCGTGTGTCGTCGTGGCGGGGTGTATGACCAGCGATCGCACATCGCCGATGTTGGCCACCTGACTGTGCAGTGTCAGGGAATCGATGAAGGTGGTCGCCGCCTCGGCTCCTCCGTCCAATTCGAATGCGAGTACCGCACCGGCACCCTTGGGGGCCAATGATTTCGCGCGTTCGTGCCAGGGGGAGGTGGGTAGCCCGGCGTAGTTGACGCCGGTGACCTCCGGCTGGGCGGCGAGGTACTCGGCCACCCGCTGTGCATTTTCGACGTGGCGTTGTACTCGCAGGCTCAACGTCTCAAGTCCCTGCGCGATGAGGAAGGCATTGAACGGGGAGATGGCGGGCCCGAGGTCACGCAACAGCTGAACACGCGCCTTGAGTGCGTAGGCCGGTGCGCCCAGATCGGCGAACACCACACCGTGGTAGCTCGGGTCCGGCGTGGTGAATCCGGGGTGGCGGCCCTGGGTCCAATCGAAGGTGCCGCCGTCGATGATCACGCCACCGATCGCATTGCCGTGTCCACCAAGGTATTTGGTGGCCGAGTGCACCACGATGTCGGCGCCGTGGGCCAGCGGCTGGATCAGATAGGGAGTGGCGACAGTGTTGTCGACGATGAGGGGGACGCCCGCTTCGTGCGCGATCTTCGAGATGCCCGGAATGTCGAGAATGTCGTTCTTGGGGTTGGAGATCGATTCGGCGAAGAGTGCCTTGGTCTGTGGCGTGATGGCGCGGCGCCAGGAGTCGAGGTCGTCGGGATCCTCGACGAAGGTGGTTGAGATTCCCAGGCGCGGCAACGTGTAGTGCAACAGGTTGTATGTGCCGCCGTACAGACGCGGGCTCGACACGATGTTGTCGCCGGCCTGCGCGATGTTGATGATGGCCAATGTCGCTGCCGCCTGCCCGGAAGCCAGCAGCAGCGCCGCCACGCCGCCTTCGAGGGCAGCGATGCGCTCCTCGACGACATTCTGGGTCGGGTTGCCGATACGGGTGTAGATGTTGCCCTCTTCGGACAGCCCGAACAGCGCTGCCGCGTGCGCGGTGTCGTTGAAGACGTAGGACGTGGTCTGGTAGATCGGCAGGGCCCGTGCATTGGTCGCCGGGTCGGCGGTCTGGCCCGCGTGGATCTGCTTGGTCTCAAACGCCCAGTGGGCGGTGGGATCGATATCGGTCATGGGAACCTCCTGGGTGGTCGGTGCGGGGCTGGCGGTTTAGGGCATGCGACAGCGACAACACCGACAACAGGAATGCAGGGACTCACCCCCGGGTGACGAACGCTTCATTGGGCCAACCTGTCTTCTCGGGGCCCGTCATCGGACCCGCGCTTGCCGTGTGGCCGACTGTCCTTTCATAACCCAGTCGGCTACTCAACCTGGTCATCACCCGGGGCACCCCACCGCGGTTGGAGGGTTGCCGACCAGCGAGCCGGGGCTTGACGCTGGTACTCATGACCGCTTAAAAGCGTATCGCAATGCACCGAATGGTTGCCACCAGGTATGCAAGGCGCGGCTCGGCGGTGTCTGCGGGCCACGATGGGAGCGCGATCACAGCCCGTCCGCCCGCCTAGGCTCGGAAGCGACGTGATACTGAATAGGTCATCCGTGTGACCCACGGGATGCCTGAGATTTGACCGACCAACAAGTCCGATCAACGATGCCGGGAGTGACCATGAGTGCGCAGCAGCCGACCATCATCTACACGCTGACAGACGAGGCGCCGCTGCTTGCGACGTACTCCTTCTTGCCGATCATCCGGGCCTTCGCGGGCCCCGCCGGTATCGACGTCCAAACCAGCGATATCTCCGTTGCCGCACGCATCCTGTCCGAGTTCGCCGAGTACCTCCCCGAGGATCAGCGCGTTCCGGACAACCTGGCCGAGCTGGGCCGCCTGACGCAGCTGCCTGAGACGAACATCATCAAGCTGCCGAACATCAGCGCGTCGGTGCCGCAGCTCCTCGCTGCCATCAAGGAACTGCAGGGCAAGGGTTACAAGCTGCCCGAGTACCCCGGCGATCCGAAGAATGAGGAAGAGGAAGCCATCAAGACGCGCTACACCAAGTGTCTGGGCAGCGCCGTGAACCCCGTTCTACGCGAAGGTAACTCGGACCGCCGTGCACCCCGCGCGGTGAAGGAGTACGCGCGCAAGCACCCGCACAGCATGGGCGAGTGGTCGCAGGCATCGCGCACCCACGTCGCGACCATGAAGGAGGGCGATTTCTACCACGGTGAGAAGTCGATGACGCTGGACCGCGACCGCAAGGTCAAGATGGTCCTGACCACCACGAGTGGCGAGACCATCGTGCTCAAGCCTGAGGTCAAGCTGGCCAAGGGCGACATCATCGACAGCATGTTCATGAGCAAGAAGGCGCTCTGCGACTTCTACGAGGAGCAAATCGAGGATGCCTACAAGACGGGCGTGATGTTGTCCCTGCATGTCAAGGCGACCATGATGCGCGTCAGCCACCCCATCGTCTTCGGGCATGCGGTCAAGATCTTCTACAAGGACGCCTTCGAAAAGCACCAGAAGCTGTTCGACGAGTTGGGCGTCAACGTAAACAACGGACTCTCGGATCTCTACAGCAAGATCGAGTCGCTACCCGCCTCGCAGCATGAGGAGATCATCCGCGACCTGCACGCCTGCCACGAGCATCGGCCCGAGCTGGCCATGGTGGATTCGGCCAAGGGCATCTCGAACTTCCACTCGCCCAGCGACGTGATCGTCGACGCCTCGATGCCCGCGATGATCCGGGCCGGCGGCAAGATGTATGGCGCCGACGGCAAGCTCAAAGACACCAAGGCCGTCAACCCGGAGTCGACGTTTTCCCGGATTTACCAGGAGATGATCAACTTCTGTAAGACCCACGGCCAGTTCGATCCGACCACCATGGGCACCGTTCCCAACGTCGGTCTCATGGCACAGAAGGCCGAGGAGTACGGCAGCCACGACAAGACGTTCGAGATCGCCGAGCCCGGCGTTGCCGACATCGTCGACGTCGAGACCGGTGAGGTGTTGATGTCGCAGAACGTCGAGACTGGCGACATCTGGCGTATGCCGGTCGTCACCGATGCCGCCATCCAGGATTGGGTCAAGCTGGCCGTCACGCGGGGCCGCGAGTCCGGGATGAATGTGGTGTTCTGGCTGGACACCGAGCGTCCGCACGAGGTCGAACTACGCAAGAAGGTCAAGGAGTACCTGCAGGACCACGACACCGAGGGTCTCAAGATCCAGGTTGTGCCCCAGGTCTGGGCCATGCGCTACACCCTGGAACGGCTGATTCGCGGCAAGGACACCATCGCCGCGACCGGCAACATCCTGCGCGACTATCTGACCGACCTGTTCCCGATCCTGGAGCTGGGTACCAGTGCCAAGATGCTGTCCATCGTGCCGCTGATGGCAGGTGGCGGACTGTACGAGACCGGCGCCGGCGGCTCGGCACCCAAGCACGTCAGTCAGCTGGTCGAAGAGAACCACCTGCGGTGGGACTCGCTGGGTGAGTTCCTGGCGCTGGCCGTCAGCCTGGAGGACCTGGGCATCAAGACCGGTAACCCGCGGGCCAAGATTTTGGCTACCACGCTGGATGCGGCGACCGGGAAGCTGCTGGAGAACGACAAAAGCCCGTCGCGCAAGACCGGTGAGCTCGACAACCGCGGCAGCCAGTTCTACCTGGCCCTGTACTGGGCGGCCGAACTTGCCGCGCAGACTGAGGACACCGAGCTCGCCGAGCTGTTCGCGCCGCTGGCCAAGCAGCTGGTCGAGAACGAGGACGAAATCGTCGCCGAGCTTGCCGCCGTCCAGGGCAGCCCGGTCGATATCGGCGGCTATTACGCGCCGGACCCCGACAAGACCGCCGCGGTGATGCGGCCGAGCCAGACCTTCAACGCCGTTCTGGCCTCCGTCCAGGTATAGCTCACTGCGTCGAGTGTGAAACCTGGGCGGCGAATCAGTCGAAACTCCGCCACAGGTTCACACTCGACGTGATCTCTAGCCGACGTCGGAGGCCGCGGCGCGCTTGGCGGCGACCAGCGGGTCGATCAGGTCGGTGATGACCTCGGTGACCTGACCGGGCGCTTCCAGCATCGGCACGTGCCCCATGCCCGCCAGGGTGATCCGCCGTGCATCGGCAGGCAGGCCCTGGCTGATGAGCTTCCCGAAACGACCCGGGGGCACGATCTCGTCCTTCTCACACAGCACCAGCTGTGCCGGCACCGAGATGGTGTTCAGGTTCTGCAGGCCCGGTGCCGGCAGAATCGACGACAGCGACGGCAAATAGGCCGGGCAGTGCGTGATGTCCTCGAAAATGCTGTGGAAGTCCGGCAGGCTCAGCGCCTCTGTCTCGCCGCAGAGGGCGCGGGCGGTGGCGAACTTGACGAACGGCAGGCCCGCCGCACGGCGGCCCAACAGCCGGGAGAACGCCAGCCAGGGGAGCATGGCCGCGAACTTCACCACGATCTCCGCCTTCAGCGGCGAGTACTTGGTCCAGCCGCCGGCGGGCGCGATGGCGGTGACACTGCGAGCCCGGCCGCGTAGCGCCAGTCCCAGCGCGATCCAGCCGCCCAGTGAGTTACCCACCAGATGGGCGGTCTCCCAGCCCTTCTCATCCATGATCTCTTCGACCTGGTCCAGGTAGGTATCGACCGAGCGCTGCGACAACGGAGGCAGCGCGGGCAACGGTCCGCCGCCGTTGTGTCCGGGGTAGGTGGGTGCGAACACCTCGTATCCGGCGTCGGCGAGCTGCTCGGCCACGGTCTCCCACACCGACTGCGACAGCATGAACGGATGCAGCAGCAAGACCGGCTCGCCCTCACCCATCTCGATGGGCGCCCGCTTGCTCGACGACTTCGACAAAATGGCTTCCAGCATGCGGTCCTCCTAGTGCGCCAACATCAGCGTTGACATTACTGTCTGTTGCGTCAACTTACCGTGCCCCGTGGTGCCCATCACTGTCGGCTGTTCTTCGCCTCAGCGGCTCATCACTGTCAGACCTCTCGACTATCGTCGGCGATCGATGAGCACCGAGAAGATCACCGTCACCACCATCAACGTCAACGGCATTCGTGCCGCGGTGAAAGAGCGGTCCGCGGAGAACCGGGGGTTGCTGCCCTGGTTGGAGCAGACGACCGCCGACATCGTGTGTCTGCAAGAGGTGCGCGCGGAGAACGAGCAACTCCAGGAGGCGCTGGCACCGGCGCTGGCCGCGGGGTGGCACGTGGTGAACGCCTCGTCGAGCGTGAAGGGACGTAATGGCGTGGGGATTCTCAGCCGCGTCCCGGCCACCTCGACCAAGGTCACGCTCGACGCCGATGGCGGCGAGTTCGACGAAGCCGGGCGGTATCTGGAGGCCCAGGTCGGCGATCTCACGGTGGCGAGCATCTATCTGCCCACCGGGGAAGCGGGCACGGCGCGCCAGGACGAGAAGGAACGATTCATGGCGGCGGTGGGCGCCAGGATGGCCAAACTGGTTGCGAGCGGGCGCGACACGGTGATCTGCGGTGATTGGAACATCGGGCATACCGAGCGAGACATCAAGGCCTGGAAGGCGAACCAGAAGAAGGCCGGGTTCCTGCCGGAGGAGCGGGCCTGGGTCGGCTCATTGCTCGAGGCCGGATGGGTCGATACCTTCCGGCTGCTGCACCCCGATGTTGACGGACCGTACAGCTGGTGGTCGTGGCGGGGTAAGGCCTTCGACAATGACGCGGGCTGGCGCATCGACTACCACCTGGCGACCGCCGATCTGGGGCAGCGCGCACACGCGGCGCGGGTCGAGCGCGCCGACGCCTACGCGCTTCGCTGGTCCGACCATGCGCCGGTGACGGTTGAGTACCGGCTGCACTAGCCGATTGAGCGTCCTGTGCTCGGGTAAATGGTTTTGACCGGTCATGCCAGGATGGATGCACTATGACTGCCGACAGGACCGCTGAAACCGCCGCCCGGGGACGCCTGTTCTCTGGGATTCAACCCACCGCCGATTCTCTCCACCTCGGAAATGTGTTGGGCGCGGTGCAGCAGTGGGTGCGGTTGCAGCACGAATACGAGGCGCTGTTCTGTGTTGTCGACCTGCATGCCATCACGGTCGCGCAGGACCCCGAGGAGCTACGCCGACGCACGCGCGCAGTAGTTGCCCAATACGTGGCGCTGGGTGTCGACCCGGCCGAGAGTGCGATCTTCGTGCAAAGCCATGTCCCGGCGCATACCGAATTAGCTTGGGTACTGGGATGTTTGACCGGCTATGGCGAGGCGTCGCGGATGACGCAGTTCAAGGACAAGTCCGCCAAGCAGGGGAATGACGCCACCACCGTCGGTCTGTTCACCTATCCGGTGCTGATGGCCGCCGACATCCTGCTGTATCAGACGAATGTGGTGCCGGTGGGCGATGATCAGCGTCAGCATCTCGAGCTGACACGCGATGTGGCGCAGCGGTTCAACGGCCGCTATGGCGAGACCTTCGTGCTGCCGGAGACATTCGTGCCGAAGAATGCGGCGCGGATCTACGACCTGCAGGACCCGACGGTGAAGATGAGCAAGTCCGCCTCGACGCCCGCCGGGTTGATCAACTTGCTCGACGATCCAGCGGTCTCGGCCAAGAAGATCAAGTCGGCGCAGACCGACAGTGACCGGGAGATTCTTTTCGACAGGGAAGCCAAGCCAGGTGTTTCGAACCTGCTGAGCATCCAGTCCGCGCTCACCGGCGCCGATATCGACACACTCGTCGACGGCTATGCCGGGCGGGGTTACGGCGACCTGAAGAAGGACACCGCCGAGGCGCTTGTCGAGTTCGTCACGCCGGTGCGCGACCGGACAAACGAGCTGCTCACTGACACCGCGGCGCTCGACGACATCCTGGCGGCAGGTGCGGCGCGCGCCAGGGAGCTGGCAGAGAAGACTCTCACCGAGGTCTATGACCGGATAGGGTTTGTCCGGCCCGCGAGGTAGCGAACAGTAGAGGCGGTGAGTGGTGGCCGAAGACGATAAGCCTGGGATTCTCGACCGCTATCGCGCAAGGTTTCCCTGGTTCGACCACATCATGCGCATGCAGGAGCGCTACCAGAAGGTCAACGGCAACTTCTACGCCGCCGGAATTACGTATTTCACCGTCTTTGCGCTGTTTCCGCTGATGATGGTCGGATTCGCGGTCATGGGCTTCGTCTTGTCCAGGCGGCCGGACACGATTGCGGAGTTACGGGGCCGAATCAGCGGGGCGATCTCCGGCGAAGTGGGCAATCAGCTAATCAATCTGATGGATACCGCGATTGCCTCGCGTACCAGCCTGGGCATCGCGGGCCTTGCGACGGCGGCCTGGGCCGGGCTGGGGTGGATGGCCAACGTGCGGGCGGCACTGAGCGCCATGTGGGAGCAGCCCAACGACTCCGACGGGTTCGTACGGGGCAAGCTCTCAGATCTGGTGGCATTGGGGTCGACGTTCGTGGCGCTGGCTCTCACCATCGCGGTCACCGTTGTCGGTAATGAGAAAACGATCCTGCGCATACTCGGCTGGTTCGGGCTGCATGACGTCTCGATACCGGCAGTGCTGCTCAAGGTCGTCACCATCGCCATAGCGACCGTGTTGTCGTGGGCGCTGTTCACCTGGATGATCTCGCGGCTGCCCAGAGAGCGGCTGCCGTTCTCCAGTGCGGTGCGGGCCGGGCTCATCGCGGCGATCGGCTTCGAGCTGTTCAAACAGGTCGCGTCGATCTATCTGAGCGTGATCATGCATGGTCCCGCGGGCTCCACGTTCGGTCCGGTGCTGGGCATCATGGTGTTCGCCTACATCACTGCGCGTCTGCTGTTGTATGCCACCGCGTGGGCGGCCACCTCCGATGAGAACCGGCCCTTTGTCTATGTGCCGCCGCCCGAGCCGGTGGTCATCACTACGCGGATCGAGACCGTCGAGCGGCCCACCAAGCTGGGTGTCCTCGCCGCCTTCGGCGCTGGAGCTCTTGGTGCTCTGGGTATTTCGTGGCTAGGCCGCGGCGGCGACTAGCGGTTTAGGCCTGGCGGCGGTTGAGTGATCGCGCCGCCAGGATGAGACCGAAGACGATCATCGCGCCGATGATCGTCACACCCACCCGGACCGGGACGCTGTTGACCGCATCAGTGGTGAGACCGGCGGCTTGGGGCGTGGCCGCGTTGTCGGCATGCGGCTTGGTCAGCAGCGCAGGGTCGGGATCGACGAGCTTGCCGATCGAGGCGTCGCGTGGCGTCGAGAACCCGTAGTCGAGTAGGTGGGCGGCCTGCTCCCACGGAGCTATCGGAAGACGCGTACCCCGCAGCATGGTGACCACCAACCGGCGGCCGTCACGCTCGGCGGCGCCGACAAAGGTCTGTTGCGCGTCGTCGGTGTATCCGGTCTTTCCGCCGAGCGCGCCGGGGTAGTTGTAGAGCAGCCGGTTGTCGTTCGTCATCTCGTAGGCCGGATGATCGTCGGGCTCACCCGGTTTGGCGGGATGGCCGGGGAAGGTCGCCTTCGGAGCCGACACCAGATCGGCGAAGGTGGGGTCTGCGAATGCGTACTTGTAGAACAAACCCAGGTCGTAGGCCGAGGTGCTCATGCCGGGGCCGTCGAGACCGGAGGGGGTGGCAACCCGCGTATCCCGCGCGCCGAGTTTCTGCGCCATGTCATTGATCTTGGCGACGGTCTCCGACATGCCTCCGAGCTGGACGGCCAGCGCGTGTGCGGCGTCGTTGCCCGAGTTCATGAGCAGACCGGTGAGCAGCTGCCGGACGGTGTAGGTGCCGCCGACGTCGACACCGACTCTGGTGCCCTCGCTGTTCGCGTCTTCTTGGGTACCCACCACCGCCTGGTTGAGGTTCAGGTTGTTGATGGCCTCCATGGCGACCAGCACCTTGATGACACTGGCGGGTCGGTGCCGGGCGTGGGGGTCCTTGGCCGCCACCACATTTCCCGTGTTCAGGTCGGCGATGAGCCAGGATTCCGCAGAGACGTCATTGGGGACGGGCCCCGCCCCGTTAGGAGTGATCACATCGCAGCTTCCGAGCATCTCGCCGCCGATGGGCTTGGCGGGCACCGGGAGTGGCGCGGGCGGATCGCCACCGGCCTTGGGAACCTCGGAGGTGTCGACTGCCGGTGGCGTGACGACCTTGTAGGGGCACCCGCTGGTATCCGGCGGCGTGAACCCGGGCTCGGCAGTAGCCAACGGTGTGCTCATGGGGAGGGCGGCGACGATCAGCCCGGCGGCGGTGGCCGCGGCGAAGCGCGTCGCGGCTGCTCGCAGCGACGGGCGGCGATCGGGCGCAGGAATCCAGGTGGTCATCGCCTTGCCACAGTAAGTGACCACCACCCTGAACTGGGGGATGTTACGCCTGTGTCGGATGTGACTTCTGGGTCGACTACTCCGACGGCGCGATATCGGCCAGGTTGATATGGCCGACGGCCGACGATCCAATGCAGCCCAGCCAGAGACGCCCGCCGGACTCCACGACGCCGGTCGTGGTCTGTAGCAGTGGGTCGCGCCCGCGGATGTTCACCACCGCGGCCCCGGTGTCCGGATTGAACGCGACAACCCAGGCGTCGGCCGCGACGGCGGGCTGAATCGATTCCGGAAGCCGCCAGAGGAGTTTGCGTAGCAGCGGAGCGCGCGGCACGAGTGTTTCCAGCGCGGCATTGCGCGGCCCCGCCATCGCGACCCAGATCCGGCCATCGGAGCCGGTGCTGATGTTGTCCGGCATGCACGGCAATTCCTCGACGAGCCTGGAGGTCTGTCCCTGCGCAGAACCCGACAGCGCGATCGTGCTCAGGCGCCGGCCAATGGTTTCGGCGTACACCAAGCGAGACTCGTCGGCGGTCAGGGTGACGCCGTTGGTGAAGTACAACCCGTCGGCGATGGTGGTGACGGTGCCGTCGACATCGCGGCGGAATACCCTGCCGGTGCCGCGGCCCTCGATGGCGGCAGCCCGATACTCCTCGAAGGGGAAACGTGCCGTTGACTCGCTGAAATAGATTGTCCCATCGGATGCTTCGGTCACATTCGAGCAGAAGATGAGTGGAGAGCCATCGACCTTGGTGACAAGTGGCTCGATATCTCCGGAGGCCGGATCGAGGGCCAGCAGCTTGTCGCGGCTGCAGATCAGCACGCGTCCATCGCGCGCGACATGCAGGCCCAGGGGTGGGTGCTCGGTGGTCGCGATGTGTGTGACCTCGGCGCCGTCGGGGGAGATACGGAGCATCTTTCCGTCCACCACACCGGTCCAGATGTTTCCCGCGGCATCGGCCACGACATCCTCGGGTCCATGACCCGGGAGCGGCACCACCGTGAGCGGGGGTAGGGGCCGTGGGTTCAGGGATAGTGCCCGCACTCCGGGCGGCTGCCAGCGGACGGGGTCAATCGACGGCTTAGCCATGGGCTCACCTTATTGCAGGCCTAGGCTCAAGAGGTGGCAGTTCCGGTTCGCGATCGCACCGACGAGTTCGAGGCGCTGCGCCCTCGGTTGCAGGCGGTGGCCTACCGCCTCACCGGCAGCGTCGCCGACGCCGAGGACATCGTCCAGGACGCGTGGTTGCGCCTGCACTCTACGACCGTCGAGATCGAGGACCTCGCGGCGTGGCTGACCACCGTGGTATCCCGGCTGGGCCTGGATCGGCTGCGGTCGGCCGTCTATCGCAGGGAAACCTATGTGGGGGAGTGGCTTCCGGAGCCGGTGGTCACCGGTTTGGACGGCAATGATCCGCTGGCCGTGCTGGTGGCCAGTGAGGACGCGCGCTTTGCGGCGATGGTGGTGCTGGACCGTCTGGCACCCGATCAGCGCGTGGCCTTCGTCCTGCACGACGGATTCTCCGTGCCCTTCAAGCAGATTGCCGAGATCCTCGGCATCAACGACGCGGCCGCGCGTCAACTCGCCACGCGTGCGCGTCGGACGGTGAGTGCGACGCCGCAGCCGGTGGGTGATGCCGAGCATAATGAGGTGGTCGGCCAGCTGCTCGAGGCCCTCATGTCCGGCAGTGTGGAAGCCGTTGTCCGACTGTTGCATCCGGATGTGACGATGACGGGGGATTCCGATGGCAAGGCACCCACCGCGGTGCGGGTCATCCGCGGCCCCGACAAGGTGGCGCGCTTCCTGCTCGGATTGCTGGACCGTTACGGCCCGCAGATGATTCAGGCCATCAATCCGGCGTTGGTGAACGGACAGTTCGGCATGTATCTGACCGAGACAGACACCGACCCGGATTTCAGGCCGGTGCTGCCCCGGGTCAGTGGATACACCGTGCGCGACGGCAAAGTGCTGGCGGTCTGGGATGTGAGCAATCCCGACAAGTTCAGCGGCACGCCGTTGCGCAGGGGCTAGGCGTCCGCTGTGTCCTCGATAGCCCATGGAACCCGGCAGGCATCGCCGGAATTGAAGCCCTGCTCGGTGATTCCGAGGGCGGCGTAGGTCCGGGCGCGCATGTTCTCGACGCCGACCTGGTAGGTCAGCTCAATCACCCCGGCGTCACCGAACCGCCGGCGTAGATCCTCGACCTGCTCGTCGGTGATGTCATGCGGATTGCCGGTCATCGCATCGGCATAGGCGATGGCTGCCCGCTCGTCGTCGGTGTACAGCGGCGAGGTCGCATAGTCGTCGATGGCCTTGAGGCGCTCGACGTCCAAGCCGTCGAGCCGCTGCAGCATGGAGCCGAAGTCGACGCACCATGAGCAGCCCACCGTGCGGGCGGTCCAGAACACCGCGAGTTCTCGCACGCTGGCCGGCAGAACCTTGGATGCGCTGCCCAGCATCTGCTCGTGCATCGCGGCGGCCACCATCAGCTTGCGGTGGTGGGCGAGCACCGTAAACGGTTCGGGCACTTGGCCGTATCGCCGCTTGGCGACCCGGTACATGATGCGTGTGAGCAAGGAGGCTTGTTGCGGGGGGACGGGATTGATACGGGTTGTTCTGCGTGATTGTGCGGTCATATCCGTATGACGAGGCAGCCCTCGGATGTGTGACAGGGCGCGCCTCGGCATAGAAAAAACCGCCGGGCGTGAGCATTGGCGCTCACACCCGGCGGTGCAGACGGATCGATCGGTTAGCGCGCGAACATCAGTGCGCGCTTGACCTCCTGGATCGCCTTGGTGACCTCGATACCGCGCGGGCAGGCGTCGGTGCAGTTGAACGTGGTGCGGCAGCGCCACACCCCGTCCACGTCGTTGAGGATGTCCAGGCGCTCGGCGGCGGCCTCGTCGCGGCTGTCGAAGATGAACCGGTGTGCGTTCACGATCGCCGCGGGACCGAAGTAGCTTCCATCGCTCCAGAACACCGGGCAGCTGGTGGTGCAGCAGGCGCACAGGATGCACTTGGTGGTGTCATCGAAGCGCGCGCGGTCGGTCTGGCTCTGGATGTGCTCACGTGTCGGCTGGTTGCCGCTGGTGATCATGTACGGCTTCACGGCGCGGAATGCGTCGAAGAAGGGTTCCATGTTGACCACGAGGTCCTTTTCCACCGGCAGCCCGCGGATCGGCTCGATGGTGATGGTGAGCGTCTTCTTGGGCTTCTTGGGCAGCAGATCCCGCATCAGGACCTTGCAGGCCAGCCGGTTGACACCGTTGATGCGCATGGCATCCGAGCCGCACACGCCGTGCGCGCAGGAGCGGCGGAAGGTCAGCGTGCCGTCCAGGTAGCCCTTCACGTACAGCAGCAGATTCAGCAGCCGGTCCGTCGGCAGGCACGGCACGCGGAAGCTCTGCCAGCCGGCGGCGTCCGGATCTTCGGGGTTGAAGCGCTGAATCTTGAGCTCCACCATGACCGCGCCCTCGGGGACCGGCGGCAGCGGCGGGTCGCCGGCTTCGGCTTTCTCGATAACCGCAGTCATCTCAGTACTTCCGTTCCATCGGCTCGTACCGGGTCTGGACAACGGGCTTGTAGTCCAGCCGGATATCGGACAGCAGCTCGGCACCCTGCTTGTACGCCATGGTGTGTCGCATGTAGTTGGTGTCGTCCCGGTTCGGGTAGTCCTCGCGGGCGTGGCCGCCGCGGGATTCCTTGCGGTTGAGCGCACCGACCACGGTCACCTCGGCGAGTTCGAGCAGGAAGCCCAGCTCGATGGCCTCGAGCAGGTCGCTGTTGTAGCGCTTGCCCTTGTCGTGCACCGTGATCCGGCTGTACCGCTCCTTGAGCCGGTGGATGTCCTGCAGCGCTTGCTTGAGCGTCTCTTCGGTGCGGAACACCGCGGCGTTGTTGTCCATCGACTGCTGCAGCTCGGTGCGGATGTCGGCCACGCGCTCGTCACCGTGCTCGGAAAGCACGTCCGCCACCCACTGGGTGACCATCGTGGCCGGGTTCTCCGGCAGTTCGACGAAGTCGTGGGAGTCGGCGTACTCGGCTGCGGCGATACCCGCCCGGCGGCCGAACACGTTGATGTCCAGCAGCGAGTTGGTGCCCAGCCGGTTGGCGCCGTGCACCGAGACACAGGCGCACTCGCCCGCAGCGTACAGCCCGGGAACCACGTTGTCGTTGTCGCGCAGCACCTGTCCCTTGATGTTGGTCGGGATGCCGCCCATCACATAGTGGCAGGTGGGGTATACCGGAACCAGCTCGGTGACCGGGTCGACACCCAGGTAGGTACGGGCGAATTCGGTGATATCCGGCAGCTTGGCTTCCAGCACGTCGGCACCGAGGTGGCGCACGTCGATGTAGACGTAGTCCTTGTTGGGGCCCGCGCCGCGGCCCTCCAGCACCTCGAGAACCATTGAGCGCGCGACGATGTCGCGAGGTGCCAGGTCGACGATGGTGGGGGCGTAGCGCTCCATGAACCGTTCGCCGTCGGCGTTGAGCAGACGACCACCCTCGCCGCGCACGGCTTCGGAGATCAAGATACCCAGACCGGCAAGGCCTGTCGGGTGGAACTGGTGGAACTCCATGTCCTCCAACGGAAGTCCCTTGCGGAACACAATGCCCAGGCCGTCGCCGGTCAGGGTGTGTGCGTTGGAGGTCGTCTTGTACATACGGCCCGAACCGCCGGTGGCGAAAACGATTGCCTTGGCGTGGAACACATGGATATCGCCGGTCGCGAGCTCGTAGGCGACCACGCCGGTGGCCACCGGGCCGTTGGGCGTCTCGGTGAGTACGACATCCAGTGCGTAGAACTCGTTGAAGAACTCCACGTCGTGCTTGACGCAGTTTTGGTACAGCGTCTGCAGGATCATGTGCCCGGTGCGGTCGGCGGCGTAGCAGGCGCGGCGCACCGGCGCCTTACCGTGGTCGCGAGTGTGGCCACCGAAGCGGCGCTGGTCGATTCGACCCTGGGGTGTCCGGTTGAACGGCATACCCATCTTCTCGAGGTCGAGGACGGCGTCGATGGCCTCCTTGCACATGATCTCCACGGCGTCCTGGTCGGCGAGATAGTCGCCGCCCTTGACGGTGTCGAAGGTGTGCCACTCCCAGTTGTCTTCCTCGACGTTGGCCAGCGCGGCGCACATGCCGCCCTGGGCGGCGCCGGTGTGACTGCGTGTCGGGTACAGCTTGGTCAGTACCGCCGTACGAACGCGAGGTCCGGCCTCCACCGCGGCACGCATACCCGCGCCGCCCGCGCCGACGATGACGACGTCGTACCGATGTTCCTGAATCATTGTGGAAATCGCCCCTAACCGATGTTCGGGTTGAAGGTCAGCAGGACGTACGTGCCGAGCACAACCGTGAAGATGATCGACAGTGCCAGCAGGCAATTGAGCCAGAACCGGGTCGAATCCTTACGGGTGTAGTCGGCGATGATCGTGCGCATGCCGTTGCCGCCGTGCAGCTGAGCCAGCCACAGCATCGTCAGATCCCAGGTCTGCCAGAACGGGCTCGCCCAGCGTTGCGCCACGAAGTTGAAGTCGAGGCGGTACACGCCGTTGTCCCACATCAGCATGATGAACAGGTGGCCCAGGGCCAGGAAGATCAGGACGATGCCCGACAGACGCATGAAGATCCACGCGTACTTCTCGAAGTTGGGCATACCCGATGCCCGCCGGGGTGCGCGTGGATTGTCCAGTGCGGCAGGGCGGTCGTAGTTGCGCTCCATGACGGGAGCGAGGCGGCCACTGGCGCGCGCACTCGCGTTCGGACCGGTCTGAGGTGTTGTCATAGGAAACGCTCCGCCATGTGCATGAGAATCCGGGTTACCGCGGGAACCATCACCACAAACCAGACGCCGCCGATGATCCACAGCATGAGCCGCTGATAACGCGGGCCCTTGGACCAGAAATCGACGAGGATTACCCGGACGCCGTTGAGTGCGTGGTACAGCACCGCCGCGACCAGGCCGAGTTCCATCAACCCGACGATCGGGGTCTTATAGGTCTCGATCACCGAGTTGTACGACTCGGGGCTCACCCGTACGAGTGCGGTATCCAAGACGTGGACAAAAAGGAAGAAGAAAATCGTGGCACCGGTAATGCGATGCAGGACCCAGGACCACATTCCTGGATCACCACGGTATAGCGATCGCTTGAGGCGATTACCTTCACGGCCAGATGTGGCCGTATCGGGCGTCGCAGTCGTCACGTGGGCCTCCAACACCAATGGTGGACTGGGGCCAAACGGCGCGGTAAATGGGGGCGTCCATGACGCGCAACCGATGGCCCAACGGTGGTCGGCGAACCGTCATCCGAACTCTAAACCCATTCCGAGGTGGCGCCGAAATCGCGTGAGCGCGAAAAAGCGCCGAAATGCACCGTACTCCAAAGTAAGTTAGGTAAACCTTGCACGAGCAAATGATGAGCCGACGCGACTCTCATGGGGTCGACAGGGAGGATTCCCGATCATGTTGATCGACTGGAATGAATTGCGGGACAAAGCATATGCGATAACCAAGCATGCATATGCGCCCTATTCGAAGTATCCGGTGGGTGCGGCCGCGCTCGTCGACGATGGTCGGGTCATCGTCGGCTGCAATGTGGAGAATGTCTCATATGGGCTAGGTCTCTGTGCGGAGTGTTCTGTGGTGTGCGCCCTGTTCTCCACCGGTGGAGGGCGGCTGGTTGCGCTCTCCTGTGTCGATTCGCGCGGTGAGGCCCTGATGCCCTGTGGCCGGTGCCGCCAGCTACTTCTCGAACACGGCGGCCCTGACCTGCTGATCGATCACTCGGATGCGCCACGAAGACTCGCGGAGCTGCTCCCGGAGGCTTTTGGCCCCGATGACCTGGAACGAGGCCGGATCTGATGGCAAACATGTACACGTTCGATATGCCGTCGATCATCGCTGCCAAGCGTGACGGCGGAGAACTGAGTCCGGGAGCCATCGACTGGCTGATCGGCGAATACACCCGTGGCGCCATCGGTGAGGAGCAGGTCGCGGCGCTGCTGATGGCGATCTATCTGCGCGGGATGAACTCCGCCGAGACGACGGCATGGACCGCGGCGATACTGGCCTCGGGGGAGCGGCTGAATCTGTCCGGTCTGTCTCGCCCGACCGTGGATAAACACTCCACCGGTGGCGTGGGGGACAAGATCAGCCTGCCGTTGGTCGCGGTCGTGGCCGCCTGCGGGGCGGCGGTGCCGCAGCTGTCCGGCCGCGGTCTCGGGCACACCGGCGGCACGCTGGACAAGCTTGAGTCCATCGCGGGCATCCGGGTCGACCTCACCAACGAGGAGATACGTCACCAGCTTTCCGATGTCGGGGCGGTGATCTGTGCGGCCGGGGCCTCATTGGCGCCTGCCGATCGAAAGCTGTACGCGTTGCGGGATATCACCGGCACCGTGGAATCGATTCCGCTCATCGCCGGGTCGATCATGAGTAAGAAGCTGGCCGAGGGCACCGCCGCGCTGGTCCTCGACGTCAAGGTGGGCGCCGGGGCATTCATGAAGTCCGAGCAGCAGGCGCGCGAATTAGCCTCGGCGATGGTCGATCTGGGCACCGCACACGGAGTTGCCACCAGTGCGCTGCTGACCGCGATGGATACCCCGCTCGGGGCCACCGCGGGAAACGCGGTCGAGGTGCAGGAATCGCTTGACGTGCTGGCGGGGGGAGGGCCCGATGACGTTGTCGCCCTCACGGTGGCTCTGGCCCGCGAGATGCTCGCCGCTGCCGGTATCGACGGCAAGGACCCGGCTGCGACGTTGACCGACGGCACCGCGATGGACGTGTTCCGGGCGATGATCAGTGCGCAAGGCGGGGATCTTTTGGTGCCGTTGCCGGTCGGCCAGTGCCAGGAGACTGTGCTCGCTCCGTCCAGTGGTGTGGTGCATCACATCGATGCGATGCCGGTTGGGGTCGCCGCGTGGCGGCTCGGGGCCGGGCGCAGCCGTCCCGGAGAGTCGGTACAACATGGCGCGGGCGTGCGTATTCACCGGCGCCCGGGTGAGCCGGTGGTCGCCGGCGAACCGCTGTTCACGCTGTACACCGATACCCCCGAACGGATGCCCGCAGCGCTCGACGCGCTGGAAGGTGGATGGGGTATCGGTGCGGCGCCGCCCGCTGCCGCACTCATCATCGATAGACTTTCGGTGTGACGGCCGAACTTGATTTGGTGTCAATCACCCAGGCTCCCAAGGCGCTTCTGCATGACCATCTCGACGGGGGGCTGCGGCCCGGCACCGTCCTGGATCTGGCCCGGGAATCTGGGTACGAGAGCCTGCCTGCCGAGGACGAGAGTGCCCTGGCTTCGTGGTTCCGTACCGCTGCGGACAGTGGCTCTCTGGAGCAATACCTGGAGACCTTCGCGCACACCGTGGGTGTGATGCAGACGGCGGCGGCGCTGCACCGCGTGGCCGCCGAGTGCGTGGAGGACCTCGCGGCCGATGGCGTGGTGTACGCCGAGGTGCGCTTCGCCCCCGAGCTGCACATCGATGCCGGCCTGACCCTCGACGACGTCATGGACGCCGTGCTGGCCGGTTTCGCCGACGGGGAACGGCAGGCGAGCGCGGCCGGCAAGCGCATCAAGGTCCGCACCCTGGTCACCGCGATGCGGCATGCGGCACGGTCGCGGGAGATCGCCGAGCTGGCTGTGAAGTTCCGCGATCGGGGTGCCGTCGGGTTCGACATCGCCGGAGCCGAGGCGGGCTATCCGCCGAGCCGCCACCTCGATGCCTTCGAGTACATGCGTAATGCCAACGCCCGGTTCACCATCCACGCCGGTGAGGGGTTTGGATTGCCCTCGATCCACGAGGCGATCGCCTTCTGTGGTGCCGACCGGCTGGGCCACGGTGTGCGCATCGTCGACGATATCGACATCGATCCGGACGGTACGGCGCATCTTGGCCGGCTGTCATCGCTGCTGCGTGACACCCGCGTGCCGTTGGAGCTGTGCCCCAGCTCGAATGTGCAGACGGGAGCGGTCGCCAGCATCGCCGATCATCCCTTTGACCTGCTGGCACGGTTGCGATTCCGGGTGACCGTGAATACCGACAACCGGCTGATGAGCGATACCTCGATGAGCCGCGAGATGCTGCGGCTCGTCGAGACGTTCGGGTACGGCTGGAGTGATCTTCAGCGGTTCACCATCAACGCGATGAAATCAGCCTTCATCCCGTTCGATGAACGGCTGGCGATCATCGATGACGTGATCAAACCCGGATACGCGGTCCTGATCGGTTAAACCGGCTAGCCGCGCACTACTCGCGGCGCAGCCGCGCTTCCATGGCGCGCTCCAGCGTCCGCCAGCTCTCGGCCGCATCGGCGAAGGGGCCCTTCGGCTCGTCGTGCTTATCCGGTTCGAGCAGATGCCCGACCAGCTTGCCCAGCGCGGTGTCACCATCCAGCTCGGCGTCGACGCTGTCATCCTCGGAGTATTCGGCGACATCGGTCAGCAGCTCCACCGCCAGCTCGAGCTGATCGCGGTCCACCTCGTCGATGCCGTCTTCCAGGTCATCGGCCAGGCCCGTGAACACGTAGATGTTGTCGTCGGTGATGTCGATCCGCAGCGAGCCGTCGGTGGCGGCGGTACGGATGTCGTCATAGGTGCTCAGGTCGGACAGGTCGTGATCGTGCTCGTCGGCCAGATACCGGGCCAGTGCCCGCTCGGAACCGAACACACTGATTCTTCCGTTGCGTCCCAGGAAGATCGGCTCGTCGTTGAGGTAGCAGCGCAGTGTGTAGAACGTCCCCGAGTTGGTGATCATCTGGATCGGGTCGATACCGACTTCCAGCCAGAAGTCCTCGTCGCCGCCCAGAACCGGGGCGTCCTCGTCTTCGGTGTCGTCGTCCTCGGTGTCTTCGTCTTCGTCGCCGGACTCGTCGTCAGCGTCGTCGTCGGAGCTCTCGGCGTTCGAGTCGGATTCCTCGTCGAGCAGTTCCAGCTCGTCGTCATCCTCGAGGTCGTGCTCGTTGTCGACGGCATTTTCCGCGGCAGCAAGCAGCTCGGCATCGGCGGCGGCGGAGAGCTCCTCATCGACATCCGGGGTGGCGGCGATCTCGTCGATGGCATCGACCACCGAGTCCCAGGACTTGCCCACGATGGCACCGATCTGGTTCCACCGCTTCAATCCGTCTTTACCCGTGAAGCTTTCGGCCCCGCCCGACAGCGTGCCCAACACGGGGTTGCCGTTGATGAGCTTGTTGATGGGTGCCAACTCGCAGACCGCGCCGATGGAGGCCACGATCGCCAACGTGGCGCGCAGCGTGTCGACGGCGTCCTCGCTCGGCTTGTCGGCAACCAGCTCCGGCACCCCGATCAGATCGAAGCGATTGTCGTCGTCGGGCTCGAGTTCGTCGGCCGACAGTGCACCCAGCGTTGACCACGCGGGATGATCGACCAGATCGTTGTCGTTGTCGGTCCGTACGAAGGCCACCAGATCGGCCACCGACTCGAACACGTACAGATCGTCGTCCTTGCCGAGAAACGCCTCCCACTCGTCTCCGGCGTCGCGCCACCGCGGGGCCCACAGAGTGACCACGTCACCCTCTGTGAGCCCGAGTTCGATGGGAACGATGTCAGCAGCCATGCGGCAAGCCTAGCCAGAACGGCTGAGTTGAGCGAAAGACCCACCGCGAGAGCCGGCACACGCGCGGCGAACAGAGCTGCCCGGACCCCGGTGGTCTACGACTGGGCATTCGGCCGCGGCGCGGCCGTCAGGGTGACAAGAGCCGCAAAAGCATTGTCACGCAACGCGAATCTTGTGGCCGAGGCGTGCAGTTGCAGCCACCCGCCGGAGACAGCGCGCACCCGGAGCACCCCGGTGGTCGACCCTGTCCGCAGCTCTTCGCGCATGTTCCTCGCCACCGCGGCGTCCTCGGGATGGATGCTCTCGGGCCGATCGGGGTCGTAGCGCCATGCCAAGTCGGGGTAGGGCGTGTCGATCCATTTGAGGACGGCGAAGGTGTCGACGTTGATCAGCACCCGATGTGCTCCAGGGATCGCGACCGCATCCAGGATCTGCTGCGCCAGTCCCACCCGAGGTTCAGCGGGACTGTTCTGCACCCGTGTGCACACGATCCTGTTGATGCGCGCCACGGTCCCTGTCGCATCGGTTTCCTTGGACGCCCGCCCGGCGTAGTGGACTTGAAGGGTGTTTCCCTGGTGGTCGGCGGCCAGGCATGTTCCGCAGAACGTCGACTCGAGTTCGGGGTTGACGGCGTTGGCCATCAACTCGATGTTGTGTGGACTCGGCAAGACGGGGGCAAGGCCTTCGGCAATGGCTTGTTTCTCGGATCTGTTCTGTGGGTCGAAACCCATCACGTCGAAGTACCCCTCGGTGAGCGTTGTGACCGAGGTGTCCAGATCGCCCAGGCACGCCCCCGCAACGGGACGCGGCGGCGGCTCGAGGTCTGCCGGTCCAAACCACACCTGGACGCCGTGAACATGCACCTGTCCCATCGCTATCGGATGCACGCGCACGATGCGATCCCGTGCCGGCGTGAGGGCCTCTGCGGGATCACCCGTGCGACGGCAGTCGGCGATCGCCGCCTCGATCAATGGGCGGTGCCGGTTGCGGCCCAGCACCGATTCGAGCGGAGTCATGTTGCGGGCCTGCGATCCGATAGCTATGACCGTGGGCACGTCACTCAGGGTCTCTAGCAGCATCCAATCGCCGGCCATGCCGGGATGTTAGCAATTTTTGAGTGAAGATCCGGTGGGTGCGTCCGGCACCGCTACCGGCGCCGATGAGTGATGAGAGCGACGGTCGCATCCTCATTGAGCCGAACGAGTTGGGTAGAGCAGTGCAGCGGTTCCCAGCTGTCGTCGTGGCAGCGGAACCGGATTACCGCCTCGGTCGCACCAAACACGGCGTTATCGATCATGAAGTTCAGGTTCGCCTGGTCGTCCGGGTGAATCTTGGGGCGACCCAGCGGGTCGAATTCCCAATGCCATTCCGGGGCAGGAGGATCGATCCACTTGATCAATTTCCGCGAAGCGATCATGACTAACGCGCGATACATGCCGGGTTCGGCGGTGGCCTCGAGGATCTGCTGCTCCAGCAGCGGGACCGGCGGCGCCGGCTGGCCGACTCGCAGGTTGATCGCGCGCCCCAAACGCTCGGGGACGCCCTGCTGGTTGGGTTCCAGAACCAGTCGGCTGGCGAAATGGCACAGCGTGGGATTGCCCTCGCTGTCCACACCGGGCCAGGTGGCGCTGTAGGTCATGCCTTCGGTCGCCGTCACGATGAGCCCCAGGACATCTGTTTCGCCCGGATTAGGCGCCAGGTAGCGATACAGCTCGGGCATGCTGATGTGGGCATGCGGCTCGGTGGGAGCCATTCCCATGGCCAGGGCGGCACCGTCACTGATGTGTAGGGCGCCGGTATCGGCGTTGAGCACCACCGCACCGCCCTCGCGCGGGGGATCGGCGGAGGGGCGTGCTGCGCCCGTCCACAGCCAGACCCCGTGCACGCGACCGTCGGGCATGGCGATCGGCCGGATGTCGATCACCGAATCCGAATCGGGTGGCCCGATGCTCGCGGCCTTGTTTGCCTTTGTCGCCGCAGTGATGACTCGGCGAATCAGACCGAGATTTCGATTACGGCGCAGGAACGCGCTGAGCGGAATCATGTTCCGCGGCTGACTGCCGGAGGCGATGACGGTGGGCTCGTCGCCAAGTGTCTCCAGCAGAAGCCACTCGCGTGCCACCTTCGGATGTTATCAGCGGAGCACATGCCGGCGATCGATCAGCGCTCGGTGTTGAGCAGGGCCGCGAGTATTCCGAAAAGGTTGCGCTGGGCAGGTCAGACGCGATATTTTCTGCTGGCTCCCGCGATCGGCGGGCTAAGTGCGGACCCTGTCTCTTCGGGCCGCGCCCGCAGCGTGGATGCGCTCTGTGTGGTGGCCGTTCGGCCGATCACACGCGTGCATTTTGGTCGCCGCGAGCACCTACCGGTGCACATATGAGGGGTCGGTAGGTGTGACGGTGACCCCCGGCGCCTCATCGGGTCGGGTGACGTGTGATTCCTTGGCGCAGATCCGCCTTCGTCTTTTCCGCTAATGTGCCCACGTGAGCATGCCGGCGCTGAGAATGGCGCAAACCTATCTGCCGTTTCTGCGGCCGCTCAAGTTCGGCGCGTACAACATGGGCACTCGGCTATTCGGGTGGCGCATCGATCCCGAATTCCGCCTCCTGGGCCGCTTGGGGCCCATCTCGGAGGCGGTGGACATCGGCGGCAACTGGGGTCAGAGCATCTGTGCCCTGCAGCGCACGGCGGCGCCGGAGCGGATCGTTAGCTTCGAGCCCAATGCGGTTCTGGCTCAGCGGCTTAGACGTCGATATGAAAGCAAGACCGTACACGTGCATGCCTGCGGACTCTCCGACGCGGACGGTACCTTCGATCTGTTCGTTCCCCGATACCGGAACTTCGTTTACGACGGTCTGGCCTCCCTCGATGAGAACGAGGCGCGCGGCTGGCTCAACCCGGACACCCTGGCGGGGTTCGACGCATCCAAACTGACGATCGAGCGCCATCCCGTACAGGTTCGGCGGCTTGACGACTTTGGCCTGGACCCTCAGGTGATCAAGATCGATGTACAGGGTCTGGAGGCCGCGGTCATTCGTGGTGGGCTAGCCACGATCGCCGCATCACGTCCGGTGATGATCATCGAGACGCCGTCGGATGAAGTGGTGTCCCTGCTGCAGCCAGCCGGGCTGAGGCCGTACGCCTATCGAGACGGACGGCTCAGCCAACACTGGCGGGACACCAAAAATACGGTCTTCCTGACCGATTCGCACCGAGACCGCGGGGATTTGTAGCTCGAAAACCGTTACGGCTGCGGATTCTTGAGATCCGCCAAGAGTTGCGCTAGCACGCGTTCGCGGTGATCGAAGGCCTGGCCCGCGGCGGCGGCCGCGGTGGCCACCACGATCTGTCCGACGATCTTGGGCGACAGTTTGGTGACAGAGTCGTCGAGTCGCAGGTTGGTCAGCGCACCATTGCCGTTGGCTTCCGCCTCGACATGCCCCTGCGCCGAACGTGCCCATCCGCGAAGGCCTTTCAATTCCTCGACGGCGCTGTTCAGAATGTGGCCCCCGGCACGGGCCCGCGTCATGGTCTCCTGATACTGCTGTTCGAGTGCCCGGAAGAAGGTGAGGTCAGGCTCGGTCATCAGGATCTCCTTTCCAGCTGCTCTTCGGACTGCCGCAGCTCGATGTCGGCGACTTGAGCGGGCGTCGCGAGACCGATCTTGTCGAGGAGGTATTCGGGGATGCCGCTTTCGGCAAGCTCCTCGCGCCGTGCCGCACCGCAGCGCGCCGCACCGAGCTCGCACAGGTTCTTGATCTCCTGTGCCAGTGCCGACGCACCACGACTAAGCATGTCGGGTTCGATGTGAACCTCAAGCGGCAACCCGAATTCTGAGACCTTGACCCGCAGCGTGCGAGCACGATTTGTCATATCAATGCTCGCACGCGGTTCGGGCCGCGGCACCCCTGAACTAGGAAGTGGGTCGGTAGAATCCATGGAATCCCTGCCCGGCGTTGGTGGTGCGGATCGGGGAGATCTGCACCGGATCACCGGCCTCGACCATCATGCCGTTGCCGATCACCATGGCGACGTGGCCATCCCACACCGCCAGGTCGCCCGGCATGACAGATCCCTGATCCACCCGGACACCCACACCCTGCTCCTGAGCAAGGCGGGGGATGTCGACGCCGGACTCGCCGTAGGCCCACTGGGTCAGGCCACTGCAGTCCAGACCGACGCCCGGCTTGGTGCCACCCCACTCGTAGGGCACACCGACCTGGCTGAGCGCTTTGCGCACGGCTTCCGCCGCGGCCGCGTTCGGGGCCTGGCTGGTGCTGCCATCGGGCAGGAACAGCTGCGCGCCCTTGCCCATGCTGCGCGGGTCAAGCAGCATCTTGGCCGCACTTGCGTTGGAGCTGCCCAGTCCGCTGCTGGTCCCGCCCGCGGTGGAAGAGGCGTGGCCGCCACCGGCACCGAATGGGTTGGCCAGCGCACCGGCGGCAATACCGCTCATGTTGGCGCCGCCCAGGGCGCTACTTGCGCCACTGGCGCCACCACCGCTGAGCATGCCGGTGAGGGCCTGCGGAATCTGACCAAGGCCCTGACCCATGGAGCTCATGGTCTGGGTGACGCCGCTCGCGACGCCCGACATCGCCTGCGTGCCCGCTTGGAGGCCGCCCTGCATGGCCGACATCGCGGGCTGGACGCTCCCGGACGCGGGGGTGGAGGGGTTGCCCATATCGGCACCCGCCATCCCCGTGAGTTCGCCGGCCTGTCCGGCCAGCTCTCCTTCAAGCTGTGCGGTGTGCTCGGCGACTCGCGCTGTGCATCGGCTGGCGGCTTCTGCCAACTCCGCGGCAACCCCAGGAACCCAGAGCAATGGTGTCAATGCCTCGGAGGTGTGTTGGAACTCCTGGAGGGCTTCACCGATCAGGGCGCTGGCCCGGCCGGTGGATTCTGATGCCTGTCCGACATTGGCGCCCATGGCGCCGCTGCGGGTGGCCATGCTGCTGAGCGCCTGACCGGCCATGCCAGCGAACTGCCCCAGAGCCTGGGCCGCCGCACCGGCGAAGGTGCCGATGAGCTGGCTTCCTGCCTGCATGCCCTGTTGCATGACCTGTTGCATGACCTGCATGCCGCCCTCCAGCATCTTGCTGGGGTCCTGGCCCTCCTTGAACTGGCCGTTACCGACGGTGCCCGCCATGTCCATGGCCGGCCCGATCAGCCCCGCGGAGAAGGGGTTGTTCTCGAAGCTCGGGTAGTTCGTGTTGACGGCCTCGGACAGACGGCTGGGCGAGATTGGACTTGTCTCAACCATGGTTACGCCTCGATTCCTTCGACGGTGGCGCTGATGTTCTGGCCGATGTTGTCGTCATCGTCGTCGTAGCCCTTGCTCGCCACATTGGTGGTGACACCGGACTCGGTGACGCTCATGGCGAGCTGACCGACGTCCAGCCCTTGCTTTGCGGAGGTTGCGGCGAATGCGCCCAGGTAGTGCGCGCCAATCGGACCGAAAATCGGCGCCAGTGCGGCGACCGGGAAAATGCTGACTGCGGTGCCTACCGCCGCGAGCGTTCCGCCCATACCCAGCTGAGCTCCGCCAACGCCACGCAGAATGTCTGTGTCGGCTGCTAATCCGTCTGCCATGTCCCCTCCATCTCTCCGGTGGTTCGGCTACCGCCTATTTTCGGGCAGTTTTCGCCTTGTACTTGGATACGACGGGGGTGGTCGCGATTCGGTTCCATCTTTCTCAAACTTTTTGAAAGATTTTTTGGCAACGTGGCCACCCCGTTGTATTACCTGCTCAGCATAGCTGGCTTGGCTTTGCCAGGAACGATAAAGAGGCGCAGAGCCGTACTGTGCCGAAAGTGACGCCCATCACATGCCTCCCGCCCCTGGGATCGGCTGGATCGAAGCTTGCTGTTCTAGGGTCTGGAGCATGCATGTGCACGTAGTCGAGCATCCGCTTGCCGCGGCCCGGTTGACCACTCTTCGCGATGCCGGCACGGACAACGCGGCCTTCCGCGCTGCGCTGCGGGATCTCACCCTGATGCTGGTCTATGAGGCGACCCGCTCGGCACCGGTGGAGTCCTCCGCGGTGCACACACCGGTGGCGGTGACGACGGGGTTCCGTTTGGCCAATCCGCCGTTGCTGGTCCCGGTCCTGCGGGCGGGGTTGGGGATGGTGGATCAGGCACATGCCCTCATTCCCGAGGCGCGCGTCGGGTTCGTCGGCATGGCGCGCGACGAGCAGACATGGCAGCCCACCCCGTATCTGGAATCTCTTCCGGCCGACTTGTCGACACAACCGGTGTTCGTCCTGGATCCGATGCTGGCCACCGGTGGTTCGATGGTCCATACGCTCGATCTGTTGCATTCCCGCGGTGCCTCCGACATCACGATGTTGTGTGTGGTCGCGGCGCCGCAGGGGGTCGAGGCGGTCCAGGAGGGCGTTGCGCGCTACGGTCCGTCGACATCCGCGCGGTTGTTCACCGCCACCATCGACGAGGGTCTGAACGACGCCGCATACATCGTGCCGGGCCTGGGCGATGCCGGCGATCGTCAGTTCGGTCCCAGATAAGTCGGGCCGAGTCAGATGTTGCGGGCGTACGCCTCCAGCTCGGAGACCACCACGCCCGCCCAGATCCGCGCGACGGTCGCATCGGTGATGACCGGCTCGCGGACCTCGATGTAGCACTTGACCTTTGGTTCGGTTCCCGAGGGGCGGATCACCAGCCGGATGGACGATCCCCCGATTTCGCCGGACAGTATCACCGCGTCGGTGCGCTGCTGACCCCGTCGTTCCAGTAGGTCTTCGACGGTGATCGGGAACCCGGACAGCGCAGTGGGCAGGTTCGCCCGCAGGCGCGTCATCATCGCCGTGATGTCGGCGAGAGAGTCCATGCGCAACGAGACCTGCGAGGTGACATGGATACCGTGCCTGATCGCCAGGTTCTCGAGCTTTTCCTCCACACTCGATCCGAGCTCACGCAGATGTGTCACGAGGTCGCATGCGAGCACCGCCGCGGAGATACCGTCCTTGTCCCGCACGGCGGCCGGATCGACGCAATGCCCAATGGCTTCCTCGTACGCGTAGACCAGGTCAAAATCTGCCGCTCGGACAAGCCATTTGAAGCCGGTGAGGGTTTCCACATGCCGTGCGCCGAGGGATGCCGCGATGCGCGCGAGCATGCGGGAGGAGACCACCGTGCTGGCTACCACCGGCGGAGTGGGCGATGGTGGCTGCGTTGAGAGGATGTAATCACCAAGCAGCCAACCGGTTTCATCGCCGGACAGCATGCGCCAGCCGGTCGTGGTGGGAATTCCGATGGCACAGCGGTCGGCGTCCGGGTCCAGCGCGATGGCCAGATCCGCATCGATCTCGGCGGCCCGGGTCAGTACCGCGTCCGCGGCTCCCGGCTCTTCGGGATTCGGAAAAGCGACCGTCGGAAAGTCCGGATCCGGCTGGAACTGCTCGTCCACCACATGAATATCGGTAATACCCGCGGCATTCAGCACGGCCACGGCGGTGGCGCCGCCGACTCCATGCAATGCGGTGAGGGCGATGCGGACACCGCCGGAGCCCCGCCGCACCGTGGCGGCACGCTGGACGTAGGCATCCACCAAGGTGTCATCGGCGGGGGTGACGGGGGTGCGGGGAATCTGATCAGCGAAAGGGGCTGCCTTTGTTGTTGATTCGATATCACGATCGGTTGGGGAGATGATCTGAGCTCCTCCCGACCAGTACACCTTGTAGCCATTGTCGGCGGGAGGGTTGTGGGATGCGGTGATCTGAATGCCTGCCGCCGCATCCAGATGACGTACCGCGAATGCCAGCACCGGCGTGGGCAGCGGGCGGGGGAGCAATACGACCTTGAACCCCTCGGCAGCAAGGACTTCCGCCGCGCCCTGTGCGAACTGCTCGGATCCGTGTCGCGCATCGCGACCCACCACCACGGTCGAGCCGCCGAGGCACCGATCCTTGAGGACCTTGGCCAGTGCGTAGGTGGTGCGCAACACCACCGCCAGGTTCATGCCGTTCGGGCCGCCCCGGACGGCGCCGCGCAGGCCCGCCGTGCCGAACACCAATGGCTCCGAGAATCGTTGCGCGAGCTCCTCCTCGGAGCAGGCGCGTAGCTCGGCTGCCGTCTCGGGGTCGGGGTCATGGTCGATCCAGTCCTGGATCGTCTGCGCCGCGACGGTCATAACCGGCCAATCACCGAGCTGAGAAGTTGGCCCATGCGAGTGGCCGACGCGCGCCCGGCGGCCAGTACCTCGTCATGGTTGAGAGACTCTCCCGTCATGCCGGCCGCAAGGTTGGTCACCAGTGACACCCCCAGCACCTCGGCACCGGCCGCGCGGGCCGCGATCGTCTCGTGCACCGTCGACATGCCCACCAGGTCTGCCCCCAACGTGCGCAGCATCCGGATCTCCGCGGGGGTCTCATAGTGCGGACCGGGAAGGCCCGCGTACACCCCCTCGGCGAGGCTGTCATCGATTTCCCGTGCGAGTGCCCGTAATCGCGGTGTGTACGCATCGACGAGGTCGACGAACTGCGCACCCACCAACGGTGAGCGGGCCGTGAGGTTGAGGTGGTCGCTGATCAGCACCGGCTGACCCACCGTGTACTCGTCGCGCAATCCTCCGGCGGCGTTGGTGAGCACGATGGTGCGCGCACCGGCGGCGCAGGCGGTGCGCACCGGGTGCACGACGTGGCGCAGGTCGTGACCCTCATACGCGTGGATCCGGCCCAGCAGGACCAGCATCCGCTCGCCGCTGTCGCCAATGGGTACCGACAGCACCGATCCGCCGTGTCCGGCAGCGCTCGGCGGGCTGAATCCGGGCAGGTCTGCCATCGGGATCGTGGTGGCGGGGGTGCCGAGCGCCGCGGCCGCCGGAGCCCAGCCGGACCCGAGAACCACCGCGACGGGGTGGGACGCGACGCCGGTGCGCGCGGCGATCTCCGCCGCGGCACGCGCTGCCTCGTCGGCCGGAGTCTCGTCGGTGCTGTTGCCTCTTCGCCCAAGTGGCTCATCGGTCACAGCTACGCAGCCTAACCATGATGGGATACTCATCTAATGCCCTTGAGCACCGGAGCGTCGTCCGCCGCGCATGCCCAGGCCGCTTGCACGGTCGTGGACGCCGCGGCAACGGATCTGGTGGCGTTATCGCACGATATTCACGGCGAACCTGAGTTGGCCTTCCACGAGGTTCGCAGTGCTGTGAAAACCCAGCGGCTGCTAGCCGAGCGCGGATTCGAGATCGTGACCGGTCAAGGCGGTTTGGACACCGCATTCCGTGCCACCTTCGGGGACGGTCCGCTGGTCATCGGTGTTTGCGCCGAGTACGACGCGCTGCCCGGCATCGGACATGCGTGCGGGCACAACATCATCGCCGCCTCCGCGGTGGGCACCGGGCTGGCGCTCGCCGAAGTTGCCGACGCACTCGGACTCACCGTGGTGGTTATCGGCACTCCAGCGGAGGAATACGGGGGCGGCAAGGCACTTCTGCTCAAGGCGGGTGCTTTCGACGACATCGCGGCCGCGGTGATGTTGCACCCCGGGCCGATCGATATCGCCGGAGCGCGGTCACTCGCGCTGACCGACGTGATGGTCACCTATCACGGCAAGGAATCACACGCGGCGGTCGCGCCGCACCTGGGAATCAACGCCGCCGATGCGGTGACGGTGGCTCAGGTCTCGATCGGTCTGTTGCGTCAGCATCTGTCACCCGGACAGCTGATCCACGGCATCGTCACGGAGGGGGGAGAAGCGGCCAACATCATTCCGGCTCGTGCGGCGATGCAGTACACGATGCGCGCCGTCGAATCGTCGTCCCTGCGTGAACTGGAGGAGAAGGTGTACGCCTGCTTCGCCGCTGGTGCGGTGGCCACCGGATGCAGCCATGAACTGGTCGAGTCGTCGCCGCCATACCTGGAGCTGACGCCCGATCCCTGGCTGGTCGGAGTGTTCCGCGAGGAGATGGAGTCCTTCGGCCGCACGCCGGTGCCCGCCGAGTTCGAGGCAGCGGTGCCCCTGGGCAGCACCGATATGGGCAACGTGACGCAAGTGCTGCCCGGTATCCACCCGGTCATCGGCATCGATTCGGGCGGAGCGGTCATTCATCAGCCCGATTTCGAAAAGGCGGCCCGGGAACCGGGCGCCGACCGGGCTGTGGTTGAAGGAGCGAAGATGTTGGCGCGCACCGTGATACGGCTTGCTGAGAATGAGACAGAGCGATCCAGGGTGCTGGATCGGCTGGCGCGCAGGACGGTGACGGTGTGAGCGAATCCCTGTCCGCCGTCGCGGAGCGTTGGCTCGCGGAGAATTCCGAGACGCTGATCCGGTGGCGGCGCCACATTCACGCGCATCCCGAACTGGCGCGCCAGGAGCACGCCACCACCGAGTACGTGGCCGCGCGGCTGGCCGAGGCCGGACTCAACCCGAAGGTGCTGCCCGGCGGGACGGGAATCACCTGCGACTTCGGGCCCGAGGACGGTCCGCGGGTGGCATTGCGCGCGGATATGGATGCCCTGCCGATGCAGGAACGCACCGGCGCGCCCTACTCCTCGACGGTGCCCAATGTCGCGCATGCCTGCGGGCATGACGCACACACCGCCATCCTGCTGGGTGCGGCCATGGCCTTGAATTCGGCTCCCTCGCTGCCCTCGGGCGTGCGGCTCATCTTCCAGCCCGCCGAAGAGGTCATGCCGGGCGGCGCCATCGACGTGGTGGCCACCGGGGCGATGGCCGGTGTGACGAGAATTTTTGCGCTGCACTGTGATCCGCGCCTGGAGGTGGGCAAGGTGGCAATCCGCGCGGGGGCCATCACCTCGGCCGCGGACACCGTCGAGGTCACGCTGCATTCTCCGGGAGGGCATACTTCGCGGCCGCATCTGACGGCCGACCTGGTGTATGGGCTCGGCACCGTCATCACCGGATTGCCGGGCATGTTGAGTCGCCGGATCGATCCGCGCGCCGGCACCGTCATGGTGTGGGGAGCCGTCAACGCAGGGCAGGCGGCCAACGCCATTCCGCAGATCGGCTCGCTGGCGGGCACGGTGCGTACCGGTAGCCGGGATGTGTGGATCACCCTGGAGGACACCGTCCGCGACGTGATCGAGGGACTGCTGGCCCCGCTGCGTATCGACTACACCCTCAACTACCGGCGTGGTGTTCCACCCGTCATCAACGAGTCCGACTCGACGCATATCTTCGTGCGGGCCATCGAGGACATCGGGCTGGATGCACTCGCGGAGACCACGCAGTCCGGCGGTGGCGAGGACTTCTCCTGGTACTTGGAGGAGGTGCCCGGTGCGATGGCGCGGCTGGGGGTGTGGTCAGGATCGGGCCCGCAGCTCGATATCCACCAACCGAACTTCGATATCGATGAACGGGCTCTGGGCGTCGGTGTGCGGACGCTGGTGAACCTCGTCGAACAGAGTGCCGCGCAGGGTTCCGTCTAGCTCGTTCCGGGGCCGATATTGCGTGACGCGCGGGTGCGTAGACCGTGCACGTAATCCTCTGGCGCGCCTGCGATTTCCGCCGCGTCGGCCATCACGCCCAGGTATCGGGCCGACGGTAGTCCGCCCTCGTAGGCATTGACGACGTAGAGCCAGGCCAATACCGGGTCGATGGTCGTGTCGGAAGACTCGCGGTCGATCCGGCAGCGAATCTTGGTATGGATGCCGAGTTCGGAACCTTCCCAGCGATCAAGGTTCTTCTCGTCGGCCCCGGTCATGTCGTAGAGCACAACGAAGACCTTCGAGTGGGGGTCTTGCACGACGGTGGCCAGCGCGCCCTCCCAGCCGATGTCCTCGCCGCCGAAGGTCAGCCGCCAGCCGTGCAGCCAGCCGGTGCCCGCCATGGGGGAGTGCGGCGCGCGCTGCAACATCTGCTCGGGATGCATGTTGGAGCCGTAGGCGGCGTAGAGCGGCACGGGGGCAAGCCTAGTGGTCCTGTGTTGTAGATGACGGCAGGGATGGTGGCAAGTTCCCCATCGTGGCAAGCCGGGTCGGTTCGGTCCTTGTAGGTTTGATGCCGTGGCGACGCGCATCGTGATCATTGGTGGAGGACCAGCGGGATACGAAGCGGCGCTCGTGGCCGCGGCCCATGAGCGAAGCACCACCGAGGTCACGGTGATCGACTCGGACGGCATCGGTGGCGCCTGCGTGCTCTTCGATTGCGTGCCGTCCAAGACGTTCATCGCGTCCACGGGTGTGCGTACCGACCTGCGGCGCGCCCCCAACCTGGGCTTTGACATCGACGTGGAGCACGCCAAGATCTCGCTCCCGCAGATCCACAACCGTGTGAAGCGCCTTGCCGCCGAGCAGTCGGCCGATATCGCCGCGCGGCTGCGCAACGCCGGGGTACGGCTGATCTCTGGACGTGCCGAGCTGGTCGATCACGTGGTCGGAATGGCATATCACCGGGTCAAGGCCACCGCCGCGGACGGAAGCAGCACCATTCTGGAGGCCGATGTGGTGCTCATCGCCACCGGCGCCAGCCCGCGGGTGTTGTCCCATGCGCGTCCCGACGGTGAACGGATCCTCACCTGGCGTCAGCTCTACGACCTGGAGGAATTGCCCGAACACCTGATCGTGGTCGGATCGGGTGTCACGGGTGCGGAGTTTGTCCACGCCTACACCGAGCTGGGAGTTCAGGTGACGGTGGTGGCCAGCCGGGACCGTGTGCTGCCGCACGAGGACGAGGAAGCCGCCCTGGTCCTGGAGGACACGCTGGCCGAGCGCGGTGTGACGCTCATCAAGAATGCCCGCGCCGATGCGGTGACCCGGACCGAGACAGGTGTCCGCGTGGCGATGGCCGACGGCAGGGCGGTCGACGGCAGCCATGTGCTCATGACCGTGGGGTCGATTCCCAACACCGCGGGCCTGGGCCTCGAGCGCGTCGGGATCAGCCTCGGCTCCGGCGGCTATCTGACCGTGGACCGGGTGTCGCGCACCTCGGTGGCAGGCATTTACGCCGCGGGCGACTGCACGGGTCTGCTTCCGCTGGCCTCGGTGGCTGCCATGCAGGGCCGCATTGCCATGTATCACGCCCTTGGCGATGCGGTACAGCCCATCAGGTTGAAAACCGTTGCTGCTGCGGTGTTTACCCGCCCGGAGATCGCTGCGGTGGGGGTGTCCCAGGCAGCCATCGACAATGGTGAGATTCCGGCGCGGACGGTCACGCTGCCCTTGAACACCAACCCCCGGGCCAAGATGTCGGGCCTCAAGCGCGGTTTCGTGAAGATCTTCTGCCGTCCGGCCACCGGTGTGGTGATCGGCGGTGTCGTGGTGGCCTCGAATGCCTCCGAGCTGATCCTGCCCATCGCGATCGCGGTGCAGAACCTGCTGTCGGTGAACGACCTGGCGCAGACCTTGTCGGTGTACCCGTCGCTGTCCGGTTCGGTAACGGAGGCGGCGCGCCAGCTCATCGCCCACGATGACCTGGACTGACCTCGGACGACATGCGCCACAGCGGCACACATCACAGACGAGAGCGCTACCGGCCGGTAACGTGGGTTTCTGGAAGGACTCCGGGGCCCGGTAATGGGCGTGGAAGGGAGCAGTCGTGAGTGACGCAACCAGCCCATCGGCGGGTGGACCCACATACACGTTCCTTGGACCACAGGCCCGTTCGCTGAACTGGGAGCGCCTGGGATCCGAGCAGTTCGATGTCATCGTGATCGGCGGCGGTGTGGTTGGCGCCGGATCGGCTCTGGATGCCGCCACTCGCGGGCTGAAGGTGGCGTTGGTCGAGGCGCGTGACTTCGCCGCCGGGACATCGAGCCGCTCCTCGAAGATGTTCCACGGCGGCCTGCGCTACCTTGAGCAGCTCGAATTCGGGTTGGTTCAGGAGGCATTGCGTGAGCGAGAGTTATCGCTCTCGACATTGGCGCCTCATCTAGTCAAGCCGCTGCCGTTCTTGTTCCCGTTGACCAATCGGTGGTGGGAACGTCCCTACATTGCCGCCGGGATTTTCTTGTATGACCAGATGGGTGGCGCGAAATCTGTTCCCGCCCAGAAACATCTCACCCGCGCTGGCGCGCTGAGGCTGGCGCCCGGACTGAAGCGCAACTCGCTCATCGGCGGTATCCGCTACTACGACACCGTGGTCGACGATGCTCGGCACACCATGAATGTGGCCCGGACGGCGGCGCACTACGGGGCCGTGGTCAGGACATCCACTCAGGTGGTCTCGCTGCTGCGTGAGGGTGATCGCGTCACCGGTGTGGTGGTGCGGGACACCGAGAACGGCGCCGAAACCGAGGTTCGCGGGCATGTCGTCGTCAATGCGACCGGGGTGTGGACCGACGAGATTCAGGCGCTGTCGCGCACCCGTGGCCGGTTCCGGGTGACCGCGTCCAAGGGTGTGCACATCGTGGTGCCACGGGACAGAATCGTCAGCGAGGTGGCGATCATCCTGCGGACCGAAAAGTCGGTGCTGTTCGTCATCCCGTGGGGTAACCACTGGATCATCGGGACCACCGACACCGAATGGAATCTCGACCTGGCGCACCCGGCAGCCACCAAAGTCGATATCGACTACATCCTGGACAAGGTGAACACGGTGTTGGCAACACCGTTGACGCACAACGATATCGATGGCGTCTACGCGGGATTGCGGCCGCTGCTGGCCGGGGAGGATGACGACACGTCGAAACTCTCCCGCGAGCACGCCGTGGCGGTCGCCGCTCCGGGGCTGGTGGCCATCGCCGGTGGCAAATACACGACGTATCGCGTGATGGCCTCCGATGCCATTGACATGGCAAGCGAATTCGTGCCGGCGCGGGTGGCGCCCTCGATTACCGAGAAGGTGCCGCTGCTGGGCGCCGACGGATACTTCGCGCTGATCAATCAGACAGAACACGTCGGGGAGACCTACGGTCTGCATCCCTACCGGGTACGGCACCTGTTGGACCGATACGGTTCGCTGATCGGCGAGGTCCTGGCTTGTGCGGGATCGGATCACAGCCTGTTGCAGCCGATCGCGAAGGCGCCGATGTACTTGAAGGTCGAGGCGCTCTACGCGGTGGCGGCCGAGGGTGCCCTGCACCTGGAGGACATCCTCGCCCGGCGCATGCGCATTGCCATCGAATACCCGCATCGTGGTGTCGACTGCGCCCAGGAGGTCGCCGAGCTGGTGGCTCCGGTGCTTGGCTGGTCCGCGGAAGACATTGTGCGCGAGGTAGATACCTACCGTGCGCGGGTCGACGCGGAGGTACGTTCGCAACGTCAGCCCGACGATGCGTCGGCGGATGCATTGCGGGTGGCCGCACCCGAGGCGCGGTCGTTCATCGTCGAGCCGGTGACCGACGTATTGTCGCCGTCCAAGTAAGACGCGATATAGGTTGCGCTGGTGAGCCCCAGAAGAAGGGCTCCTGAGCCGCCTCTACCGGTGCGAGACGGCTTGGGGCCGGTGCGAATCCGCTTGCGAGAAGATGGGCGAGTGGTTGACGAGCTGGTATCCCGATTCGGTTCGGACGCCGCCGGCAAGGTGAGCCGTGGCGAGGTTGTCGACGCCGCGGGTGCGCCGATCACCACGGATACGCGCCTGCGCTCGGGATCGGTGGTGTACACGTATCGCGACGTGGCCGTGGAGGTTCCCGTACCCTTCGCCGTCGACATATTGCACTGGGACGAAAACGTTCTGGTGGTCGACAAGCCGCATTTCCTGTCAACGATGCCGCGCGGGCGGCATGTCGCCGAGACAGCGCTGGTACGTCTGCGCAGGACGCTGGACCTGCCGGAACTGGCACCCGCGCATCGCCTGGACCGGCTCACCGCGGGGGTGCTCCTGTTCACGGTGCGCCGCGAGGTCCGATCCGCGTATCAATCGCTCTTCGCGCAGCGGCAGGTCGCCAAGATCTATGAGGCCTTGGCGCCCGTCGATCCCGGAGTGGCTCTGCCGGTCACGTTGCGGAGCAGGATCATCAAGCGGCGCAGCATCCTTCAGGCGGTCGAGGAGCCGGGGCCGGCGAACGCCGAGACCCATATCGAGCTGGTCGATCACGATGGTCCGACAGGCAGATATCGCCTGACTCCGAGCACCGGCCAGACCCATCAGCTGCGGGTCCATCTGAACAGCCTGGGCATCCCGATCGTCAACGATCCGCTGTATCCGCAGGTGCGCGAGGTGGCGTCGGACGATTTCGCGCATCCGTTGCAACTCCTGGCGCGCTCTTTGGCGTTTCGTGACCCGTTGACGGGCAAGGACGTCCGGTACGAGTCGACGAGGACTCTAGGGCAGTGACGTGCGGAGATGTTCGGCGTAGTCCCGCAGATAGCGGCCCGGTAGATCTCTGGCCTTGTCCAGGTACTCGCGCAGTAGCGTCTCGTCACCGACGTACTCACTCAGACATTCCAAGCAGCCGATCTTGTGATGTTCTTCCTCGATCGTGCGCCAGGATTTTTCGATCAGCGCCCGGATGCCGGGATATCCACCCTGTGCCAGGGAGATGAGCGCTAGGCGTTTGGTGTACTCATCGGTGCTGTCGTAGAAGGCCAGCAGAACGGATTCGGTATCTGCGTTGAGCGGCCTCAACTTTCGGATGGAAGCCGCGAATTGGTATCGCGCGTCGTCGTATTCGGTGCCCTCGATGGTTGCGGCCAGCCGGGCGAGTATCAGGAAGTCTTCTCGCTCAAGGTCGCCGAGGTTGGACAAGGTGGGTGTGTTCGACAGCCACGCGATCATCCGGCCGACGTCCCAGCCCCGAGCGATGAGGTAAAGCAGGGCCGTCAGCTCGTCCTGGTTGAGCCGGCCGACACCGCCGGTGACGAGTAGCTCGGAGAAATGGGCTTCGACGTGCTTCCAGTGTGGATATCCGATCTCGTTGCCGGGATACTCCTGTAGCCAATGCTTGAACCGTGTCGCGTGGGTCCGCAGCACCCGATCAGCGGCGAGAGGGGTCACTGGGGTGTGGCTTCAAGGTCGGTTACCCGTGCGCGTAGTCGCTCGATTTCGGCGGTGAGCTCGGCCTCCCTGGCGGCGGCCTTCTCTTGATAGGCCTTGCCGAGATCGGACAGGTACTGCTGGTCATAGCGGGGAATGATGCTGCGCGAACAGTTCCAGTCGAATGCCTCCACGGTCACTTCGATCTCGCGGCGGGTGTCGTCGTGCACGGTGCCGCGGCCAAAAACCTTGAGGCGCTGCTTGCGCGGGTAGTCGACGAAGAACATCGCCAGCCGATTGTCGGCGGCGAGGTTTCCGAGGGTCACGAATTGGTTGTTGCCCGGAAGATCGACGAACCGCACGGTGTTCCCGCCGAGATGACGCACGAATCCCGCCGGGCCGCTGCGGTATTGCAGATAGGGCCACCCCGTCGGGGTCACGGTGCCCAGACAGAATTGGGTCGCCTCGGCGATCATCCGTAACTCCCGTGATCCCAGATCGTCGGGGCCGTCATCCGGGCGCTCCAGGTGTGTGCCGTAGGCGACGTAGCTGCCGTTGACTCGCTGGCGCTCGATCGCATCCGTGCCAAAGGCGATGTAGTGATAGTGGTTGTTGCTCATGGGTATACCGCGATCTCGATGAGGTTTCCGTCGGGGTCCCTGCAGTAGTGCGATGTCATCGCGCCCAGCGCACCGATCTTGGTCACCGGCCCCTGCTCGATATCTATCCCACATGACGTGAGATGCTCGCGAACCTCGTCGGGGGAAACGTCGGTGATGAAGCACAGATCATCGGAGCCGGCCGCCGCGGCCAGGCCGGTGAACCACTCCTCCTGGGTTGCCGTGACTGGCCGCAGGTTGATCTTCTGAGCGCCGAATGTCAGAGCCGTGCGGCCGGCGGGGCCGAAAGTCTCCCGAGTCATGCCGAGGACGCGCTGATACCAGGCCGCAGTGGTGTCCACGTCGGTGCAGTTGATCACCACGTGGTCAAACCGTGTCACCTTCATTGCTGTCTCCTCATCGGCGTACTCTCAGTCCCTTCGGTGTCCGCGCGAAACCGGCCTCCAGTAAGGCCGTGCTCACCGCGGACTCTCCGATGTCGAAAACCGATCTGCCATCGATTTTTTCGACTACTAGACCATCGAGCCCACCGGCGCGTACCAAATCCATCGTGCCCAACGCCGCGGCGTGCAGCATCGTGGGATCGGTCACGAAACTGAGCAGCGACTTGCCGCCCCTTTCGATGTACAGCACCAGATGGCCATCGACGAGCGCCACGAGCGCCCCGGCCTTGCGGCCCGGTCGATGACCGGAATCGGACGCGGCCCGTGGCCACACCAGGGCTGCGCCATACGGATTGGCGGGGTCGGTTGCCGCCAGCACCGTCGCCCGCTGCGGCGTGCGTTCGTCGTCGACCGTGTCGAGGTATTCGCGCAGCCTGTCGACGGTCGAGGGAGAAGCGAATTGCGCACCCCCCAGTGATTCGACGAAATAGCCCCGGCGACAGCGCCCGTTGTCCTCGAACGTCGACAACACCTTGTACAGCCAGGCGAAACCGCCCGCGACTCCCTCGGCGACGACGCTGCCCTTGGTCACCACGCCGTACCGCCCGAGCAGCAACTCGGCCTGTGTGTGCGAACGTTCAGTCCCGTCGGCAAGCCTCTCCGGGAGCAACGACCACCGGCCGGCGACCGCGGGATCGACCGGTGCTGCGGTGGGGATTGGTGTGTAGGCGCGCAGCCTCGGAGCTCGCCGGTTTCGGTGCGTCGTACGCGATGTGGCGGCGGTGCCCAGGAGCGCTCGCAGCGGCGCAAAGGTGTCACCCGTCACCCGTCCCGCCCACACCAGATCCCATAACGCCGCGCGTGTCGCCCCGTCGCCGAACTGGCGGAAAAAGAATCCACCGCCGGCGGCGAGGCCATCGAGAATCGCGCGGTGTGACTCGTCCAGAACCACCGAATCCGGTGCGGCCAGTGTGGCCGGTGCGACCTCGCTCGGATGCAAGGCGATCCAGCCGTCCTGCGCGGTGATCGAGCCGTGTCCAGACCACACCGCCTCTCCGGAGGCAAGCAGCTCATCGAGCATCTGGGGCGAGTAATCGCGGACCCGGCGCGCCAGAATCAGTGGCTCCCATGCGGATGCGGGTATCGGCACCCCGGCCAGCTGGTCGATGACGGTGGCGACTCCGTCGACGCCGCGCAGGCTGGAATCGAGGTACTGCCAATCGGGCAGAAACCGTGCGAATGCCGATGTGCTAACGGGCTCCACCTGCGCGCGCAGCGCAGCCAGGGACCGTCGGCGCAGGATCCGCAGGACCTCGGCATCGCACCACTGTTCAGAATCTGTTGCTTCGGAGGTGAATTCGCCACGTACCAACTGGCCGCGTGCGGCCAGTGCCGCCAAGGCATCGGCGGCAACACGAATACCAATACCAAAGCGTTCGGCGGCCTGCCCGGTGGTGAATGGGCCGTGTGTCCTGGCGTATCGGCCCAGCAGCTCCCCGAGCGGATCGGCCGTCGCGTCGGTGAAGGCCGCAGGCACACCCGGCGGTACCGGCACCCCGAGCGCGTCACGCAGCCGTGCCGCATCCTCGACGGCCGCCCACCAGGCACGCTGCCCGTAGTGGGTCTCGATCACCCGGTGCGCGGCGACGAGCTCGCGCAGCCAATCGGCCCCCGCGCCGGAGCAGCGGGCGCTGACCTCTTCGGTGGTGATGGGGCCCAAGAGGCGGAACAGATCGGCGAGGCCCTCGGCGTCGCGGGCCTTGCGTTCCTCGGCGAGGTGCTGCAGTTGTTTCTCGGTCGTCTCGATGACTGCCGGGTCGAGCAGCTCGCGCAGTTCCACCCGTCCCATGAGCTCGGCGAGCAGACCAGTGTCCAGCGAGAGAGCAGCGGCACGTCGCTCGGCCAGGGGGCGGTCCTCGTCGTACATGAATCCGCCGATGTAGCTGAACAGTTGTGCCGCCGCGAAGGGAGAAGGTACCTCGGTCTGTACCTCGACGATCCGGATCCGGCGCTGTTCGATACTCGACATCAACCGCACCAGGGTTCCGATGTCGTAAACGTCCTGCAGGCATTCGCGTAACGCCTCAAGCACCATCGGGAAATCGGAGTGCTTGCGTGCGACATCGAGCAGTTGCGCGGCGCGCTGGCGTTGCTGCCACAGTGGTGATCGGCGCCCGGGAGTTCGGCGTGGAAGGAGCAGAGCGCGCGCGGCGCATTCGCGGAACCGGGCCGCGAAGAGTGCCGAACCGCCGACCTCTCGCGTCACGATCGCCTCGATCTCGGCGGCGTCGAAGACGAAAAGGCTTGCCCCGGGTGGACTGTCATCGGTATCGGGCAGTCGGACCACGATCCCGTCGTCGGTGGCTGTGGGTGACTCGCTGACCCCGTAGCGCTGTTGGAGCCGATCGGCGACGGCCAGCGCCAATGGGCCGTTGACCCGCAGTCCGTACGGCGAGTGCAGCACGATGCGCCAGTCGCCGAGTTCATCGCGGAATCTCTCGACGATCAGTGTGGTGTCAGTGGGGACGGCGCCGGTGGACTGCAGCTGGTCGGTGAGCAGCTTTCGAAGATTGCCGATCGCAAAGTCATCGAATCCCATATCGGCACAACGTTTATCGAATTCGGCGTCATCGGCTGCGGCCAGCTCGCCGGTCAGGTGTCCCAGTGCCATGCCCAGCTCGGCGGCCCGCCCTACCGCGTCGCCGCGCCAGAACGGCAACCTGCCCGGTTGGCCGAAGGCCGGGACCACGATCACCCGTTCGTGGGTGATCTCGGTGATGCGCCAGCTGGTGGCCCCTAAGGAGATGACGTCCCCCGGGCGTGACTCGTACACCATTTCCTCGTCGAGTTCGCCTACCCGTGATGGCTTCTCGCCCTCGGCGCCGGCATACATGTACACCGTGAACAGGCCGCGATCGGGAATGGCGCCCCCGGACGTGACTGCCAGCCGTTGCGCGCCGGGCCGTCCGGTGAGCGTTCCCGCGTCTCTGTCGTAGACGACGCGCGGACGCAACTCGGCGAAATCGGTGGACGGGTACTTGCCGCTGAGTAAATCGAGCACGGCGTCAAACGCACTGCGCGGCAGGGAGGTGAAGGAGGCGCTGCGTCTGACCACGTCGAACCAGGTCTCGACGTCCAGCGGATCCAGTGCACATGCGGCCACAGTGTGTTGCGCCAGGATGTCCAGCGGATTGGCGGGTACCTGCAGGGTTTCGATATCACCGTCGAGCATGCGCCGCACCGTGACCGCGCAGCCCAGCAGATCGGTGCGGTGCTTCGGGAAAAGAACACCTCTGGAGATCTCGCCGACTTGGTGTCCGGCCCTGCCGATGCGTTGCAGTCCGCTGGCCACCGACGGTGGCGCCTCCACCTGAACTACCAGATCCACGGCGCCCATATCGATTCCGAGTTCGAGGCTGCTGGTGGCCACTACGCATCTGAGCCGGCCGGTCTTGAGGTCCTCTTCGATGTTCGCGCGCTGCTCCTTGCTGACCGAGCCATGATGAGCCCGGGCCAGCAAGGGTGCGGCACCGTAGGTCTGCCCGCTGCCCATGATGTGCGCCGGGGGCCCTCCTGGTACGCCGGGATTGGCCACCGGGGTGAGATCCACCCCCAGGCGCTCAGCGTGAATCTCGTTGAACCGGGCGGTGAGCCGCTCGGCGAGGCGACGCGAGTTGGCAAAGACGATGCTCGAGCGGTGCGCCTCGATGAGGTCGACGATGCGCTGCTCGACATGTGGCCAAATCGTGTTGGTGCCCGCGTTGGAGGCCTCGGCGTCGGGGTAGGTGTCTGGGGCGCTCATATCCGAAACGGGCACCACCACCGACAGGTCGAAGGTCTTCGGGCTGGCGGGGGCGACGACGTTGGCCTGGGCGCGACCGGACAGGAAGCGGGCGACCTCAGCCGCGGGTTTCACCGTCGCCGACAGGCCAATTCGCTGTGCTGGCCGGGAAAGACGATTGTCCAGCCGTTCAAGCGAGAGCGCAAGGTGCGCACCGCGTTTGGTTCCGGCCACCGCGTGGACCTCGTCCACGATGACGGTGGTGACCGTTTCCAATGTCTCGCGTGCGGCGGAGGTCAGCATCAGGAACAGTGACTCCGGGGTGGTGATGAGGATGTCCGGGGGAGAGGAGATCAGCGCGCGGCGGCGTTGCGCGGGGGTGTCGCCCGAGCGCACCCCGATAGTGATGGATGGCTCGGCCAGGCCCATCCGCTGTGCGGTGCGGGCAATCCCGGCAAGGGGGGCACGCAGGTTCCGCTCGACATCGACGGCGAGCGCCTTGAGCGGTGAGATGTACAGGACCCGGGTTCCGCGCCGAGCCGGAGCCGCACCGGCGGCGATATTCAGCTCGGGGTTGGCGCCGGCCAGGGTGTCGATGGCCCACAGAAACGCCGCGAGGGTTTTGCCGGACCCGGTAGGGGCGATGACGAGGGTGTTGTCGCCCTTGGCGATGGACTGCCACGCACCGGACTGCGCCTGGGTGGGAGCCGGGAATGATTCGGCGAACCATTCCCGGGTAGGTGCCGAGAACCGGGCGAGTGGACCGGACTCGCTGCTCATCGGACCATCGTGCCAACAGGGGCCGACAATTTTTCCGGCGGGCGGGAGCGATGGGGGTACCTCCCGCTTGCGGGGGCCGACTTTGGGGATCTAATCGGCACCCATGAGGTCCACCACTGCTTTCGGGATGTTCGGTACCCGCCGGACGGCGTCGATCATGGCGTGCGCGGAGGTATCGGCCAGCCAGTCGACGTCCAGATCAGGATTGATGGCCCGTTGACGTGCTAGTTCCTGGTTGAAGGTCAGCCAGGCCCGGATGACCACGCGCAGGGCGGTGACGAGATCCGGGGTTAATTCGTCGCCGGCGACATGCTCGACGACGGCCATGATGCGATCGGTCTGCTTGTCGTATTCCTGCTGCTCTATCGCTGCGACGGTGGGATCGGCAGAATCGATCATGCGGAACACGGTCACCGGCGCGTAGGGATGCTCCTCCTGGTAGTGCAGGTACACCAGAAGAGTCCGCCGGAGCCGCTCGAAACCGGAAAGAGTCGGATCCATATCCAGCGAGATGGTGGCGTCGTAGAGCCTGTCGTACTCAGCCTGCATCACCGCGGTGTAGAAGGAGCGCTTGTCGGGAAAGTAGCGGTACAGCAGCGCTCGTGACACACCCGCCTGCTCAGCTACCTCGTCCATGCGGACGTCGTCATAGTGACGTTCGCCGAATAGTTGTGTACCGAACTCCAGTAGCTCGGCACGCCGGTCCTCAGGGGTGAGCCGCCGACGGGGCGATGAGCCGCTCGGGCGAACTGCATCGGAGTCGTCGGTCATCCAGCAGATTTTACTAGGCAGCAGGGTCGTGGTTGGCCCGATCGGTGCGCACGGACGAGGGGCGGACGGGCTTCATCAGATCTGCTATTACGAGAACTGCTGGCCCTCTAACTACACTGCGTCGGTGGCTAAGCACATTGACCCCGAGGACATGGCCATCTTTGGGCGTGTCCTGGATCAGGCCGCCGCGCTTGCACCCGATCATCCCGATTCGATTGCCGTGCAACGCGGCGTCGCGAAGCTGTTCAAAATTCTCAAGAGGCAGCGCCGCCGCCAGGCGCGCCAGGCGGAGCTGGAAGCCGACCGTGCGGTGATCGGGGCCACCGCGACCGGATCGGCCGATCGGATCGATGACGAGACGGCCGGCCTGCCGCTGCGTGGTGGGGACGCGGTCGGGACGCTGCGGCGCCCCCAGCATTGCTACATCTGCAAGGTCAGATACACAGAGATCGATGCGTTCCACCACCAGCTGTGTCCGGATTGTGCGCCTGCCAACAGGTCCCGGCGTGATCAGCGCACGGACCTGACCGGGCGACGGGCCGTGCTGACCGGTGGCCGTGCCAAGATCGGGATGTACATCGCCCTGATGTTGTTGCGCGACGGTGCCAGCCTCACGATCACTACCCGATTCCCGCGGGACGCGGCGCGCAGATTCGCCCAGCTGCCCGATGCCGCGAGTTGGCTCGACCGGCTGAGCATTGTGGGCATCGACCTGCGTGACCCCGCCCAGGTGGCTCGTTTCGCCGATGAAGTTGCCGCGCAGGGACCGTTGGACATTCTGATCAACAATGCCGCCCAGACGGTCCGCCGCAGCCCGGGCTCCTACACGTCCTTGGTTGACGCAGAACAGGCGCCTCTCAGCGGCGCCGCTGCACGTGTTCCGATTACGGCGATGGGAGATTCCAGCGAGTTGCATCCCCATACTCTGGCGCTGGGAGAGGGTTCCGAAGCCGCCGCACACTCGCTGGTGTCGTTGGCCTTGACGGCAGGTTCGGCCACCCCGGACCGGATTGTCGACGGCACCGCCGTCGACGCCGGTGGGCTGTTGCCCGACCTCGTCGACACCAACAGCTGGGTGCAGACGGTCGACCAGATTGACCCGCTGGAACTGCTTGAGGTGCAACTGTGTAACAGCGTGGCGCCGTTCATTCTGTTGTCGCGGCTGCGGCCCGCAATGCGTGCCTCGACGGCCCGGCGCAAGTACGTGGTGAACGTATCCGCGATGGAGGGCAACTTCTCGCGGGGTTACAAGGGGCCGGGGCATCCGCACACGAACATGGCCAAGGCCGCGTTGAACATGCTGACCAGGACCAGTGCGGGTGAACTGTTTTCCGAGGGCATCCTGATGACTGCGGTCGACACCGGCTGGATCACCGATGAGCGTCCACACACCAGCAAGATGCGTCTGGCGCAAGAAGGGTTTCGCGCGCCGCTGGATCTGGTGGACGGTGCGGCCCGGGTTTACGACCCCATCGTGCAGGGCGAGCGCGGCGTCGATCTCTACGGCTGCTTCCTGAAGGACTTCCAGCCGCACCCCTGGTAGCCCATCCGATTAGCCCGTCCGACTAGCCCGTCCGACTAGCCGAAGTGCACGCCCTGAGCCAACGGCAGCTCGGTGGAGTAGTTGACGGTGTTCGTGGCACGCCGCATGTATGCCTTCCATGAGTCGGAGCCGGACTCGCGGCCACCGCCCGTCTCCTTCTCTCCGCCGAACGCTCCGCCGATCTCGGCGCCCGAGGTGCCGATGTTGACGTTAGCGATTCCACAGTCGGATCCGTCGGCGGCCAGGAAACGCTCGGCCTCGCGCATGTCCAGGGTGAAGATCGCCGAGGAAAGGCCCTGGGGCACTGCGTTGTTCAGTGCGATCGCCTCGTCGAGGGTGTCGTAGCCGAGCACGTACAGAATCGGGGCGAAGGTCTCCCGGTGTACGACGTCACCCTGTTCGGGCATCCGCACCACGGCGGGGGTGACGTAGTAAGCGCCGTCACCCAGATCGCGACGTTCGCCGCCGATGACCGTTCCGCCCTGCGCGCGGGCGGTTTCCAGTGCGTCCTGCATATCGCGGAACGACTTCTCGTTGATCAGTGGGCCTATCAGGGTCTGGTCGCTGAATGGATCGCCTACCGGAAGCTGGCCGTAGGCGTTGACGATGCGTTCGACCAGCGCATCAGCGACAGAGTGGTGAACGATCAACCGCCGCAGGGTGGTACAGCGCTGGCCCGCGGTGCCCGCGGCTGAGAACACGATTCCGCGCACCGCAAGATCCAGATCCGCTGAGGGCGTCACGATGGCCGCGTTGTTACCGCCCAACTCGAGCAGCGACCGGCCGAAGCGGGCAGCCACCCGCGGGCCCACCTGTTGGCCCATCCGCACCGACCCTGTCGCACTCACCAACGCGACGCGTGGATCGTCGACGAGTTGTTCGCCGACCTCACGGCCGCCCTGGATCAGTCGGCTCACCTCCGGCGGCGCCCCCACGTCGGCGGCGGCGCGGTCCAAGAGTGCCTGGCAGGCAACGGCAGTCAGTGGTGTCAACTCGGATGGCTTCCACACCACGGTGTCACCGCAGACAAGGGCGATCGCGGTGTTCCATGACCACACGGCCACCGGGAAGTTGAACGCGGAAATGACTCCGACCACGCCCAGTGGATGCCAGGACTCCATGAGTCGATGCCCGGCACGCTCGGAGGCCATCGTCTTGCCATAGAGCTGCCGGGACAGTCCGACCGCGAATTGGCAGATGTCGATCATCTCCTGGACCTCGCCGAGTGCCTCCGAGACAATCTTTCCGGCCTCGATGGTCACCAATTCGGCCAGATCCTTCTTGTGCTCCGTCAGCAGCTCGCCGAGACGGGCCACCAATGCACCGCGCACGGGCGCCGGGGTGGTGCGCCATTGTGAAAATGCCTGGGCGGCTTCGGTGATGGCGCCATCGACATCCTCCGTCGAGCTGGCCGCGAGCGTGAACAGCGTGTCGCCGGTGATAGGGGTACGCACCGTGACGCCGCCACCTTCTCCCGCTCTCGTGCTCAGTTCTACGTCCGCGCCGATCCACCGCAGCGCGTTCTGGGCGCGCGTGCGCAACTCGTCGGCGGTTGGCAGCACCTCGGGGGATGCGGTAGGCAGTGTGGTGGTCATCGATCGGCTCCTATCGTGAGGTCAGATTGTGCGGCGATGGCGGCGTAGAGCGTGTATGGATCGTGGATGTCCCGCCCTATGGCGCCCGACATCCAATCCTTCGAGTAGTCGGCGGCGTAATCGTCGGCACCATCCCCGTATGCGCCGTCGTCATCGAGATTGGACCGGAATATCCCGGCGGCCGAACGCGGCAGGAAATCCTCGTACACGATGGGGCGGCGCACGATCTCGCCGTCGGCGCCGACGTCCGTGCGGAAGTATGCGAGTTCCTGCTCGGCCAGACCGGCCTCGGTATCGGGAAAGTGATCGGCCCAAATAGACGCGGCCCGTTCGGGATCTGCCTGTGCGGTCTCGATGGCGATCATCGCGGCGTCGTAGCGAGTGCGGCCGATGGGGGTGAGGGCTATGCCCCGTGCCTCGACTTCGCCGAACCGGACCCGCAGCGTGTCGCTGGTCACGGTGCCGTCGGGCATGAGGAAACGGCGTGGCTCGGCCAGTGCCCGGAATGAGGTCTGCCGCAGGAGAACATCGGGTCCATGCCAGCGTGGTGGCCCCTGGATCGCGTCGATCATGGTGATGCCGCGTGCCGTCATCTGCCGGTACAGGTCGTCGATATCGAGCACGCGCGGTGTCAGATGGTTGATGTGTGTGCCGCCCACGCCGGCGATGTCCGCGGCGACCGGTGAGACCGCGGAAAGCTCGTCGTACCAGGCCCGATCGATGGGGGCGGTGGACAGTGCGAACGACTTCACCGCTTCGCGAATGAAGTCCTCGGCCTGCGCCGGGGTGGCTCCGCCCGCAGCGCTGATCAGCCGAGCGTGGGCCAGCAGGGCCGGATCGAACAGCTCTCGCCGCCGTACGAAGTTCTCCACGCGCGTGCGAAGTTCCGTATCGAAGAACCGGCGGTCGGCAGTCGCAAGCATGGAGGTGAACACTCGGAAGGGGTTGAGTGCCAACTCTTTTTCATCGATGGGCCGAAATGCCGTCGAGACCACGGGCACTGGCGACGTGGCGTCACGCAAGTCGTAGAAGTCGACGGGATACATCCCGAACGCTTCGAACAGGTCGGCGACGGCGGCGAGTTCTCCCGGGCTGCCCACCCGGATCGCGCCGTGGCGCTCGGCGGTCACGCGATCGATCGAGCCGAGCCGCTCGGCATCCGGATGCGTTGTGGCATAAGTCTGGTTCACTTCGGTGCTGACGTCGACCAGCGTGTTGTACGCGGGAACTTCCGTCCCATACATCTGGGACAGTGCCGCCGCGAAACCTGCGCGTAGTTCCCAGCAGGGGATGAGATCGGTCATCGAATTCGTCCTGTAGTTAGTCTCACAGTTGACGTGATTGGCCTACGCAAGTTCGTTCCTTGTGGTCCGTGGTCGCGGTACTCTGCCTCCGTGACTGCGGATTCCGAGAGAACGCCCGAGCGTCCGCTTGATGACGTCGACCGGATTCTGGTGCGCGAGTTGGCTCGCGATGGCCGGGCGACCCTGGCGCATCTGGCGGCAAAGGCCGGGCTGTCGATCTCTGCGGTGCAAACTCGTGTGCGGCGGCTGGAATCTCGTGGTGTTCTCACCGGATATGCGGCCAGGGTCAATCCGGAGTCGGTGGGCCAACTGCTCTCGGCGTTCGTGGCAATCACCCCTCTCGATCCTTCGCAACCCGATGATGCTCCGGCACGGCTTGAGCACATTGACGCCATCGAGTCGTGCCACTCGGTGGCGGGCGAGGAAAGCTACGTCCTCCTAGTGCGAGTGCCCTCGCCGCGTGCGCTCGAGGAGCTGCTGCAGCTGATCCGCACCACAGCCAATGTTCGCACGCGAAGCACCATCATCTTACAAACTTTTTACGATGGCCGCCAGCTGGTGCCGTAAATATTCTTGTCTTGATGTAGAGAAGTCGTAAATACTCCGTTAGTGTGGGTCTTATGACCGCACTCATGTTCCCGGGGGCCCACGTAGGCTCCACGACCGATGACGAGGCAACGCGTCCGGACCCGGTGACACCGGATCGGGTGCATGAGGTGCTGCGGCGCAGCATTCTGGCCGACGGAATGGACCTCGTGCTCGACCTGGAGCGTTCGCGTGGGGCGCATCTGGTGGATGCGCGCGACGGGACCACCTATCTCGATATGTTCACCTTCTTCGCGTCGTCGGCGCTGGGGATGAACCACCCGATGCTCGCCGAGGACGGTGAGTTCCGTGCCGAACTGACCCGGGCTGCCATCAACAAGCCGAGCAATTCGGATATCTACACCGTCGAGATGGCCAGGTTCGTCGACACTTTCGCGCGAGTGCTCGGTGACCCGGCGCTACCGCACCTGTTCTTCGTAGACGGCGGAGCGCTGGCGGTAGAAAACGCACTAAAGGTGGCATTTGATTGGAAGAGCCGCTGGAACGAGGCGCACGGAATCGATCCAGCCTTGGGCACCAAGGTATTACACCTGCGCGAGGCCTTCCACGGCCGAAGTGGCTACACCATGTCGCTGACGAACACCGATCCCAACAAGGTGGCGCGGTTCCCCAAGTTCGACTGGCCGCGCATCGATGCGCCGTACCTGCGCCCCGACGCCGATGTCGAAGAGCTGGAGGCTGCCGCACTGGCACAGGCCCGCCGTGTGTTCGCCGAAAATCCGCACGACATAGCATGTTTCATCGCCGAGCCAATTCAGGGTGAGGGTGGAGATCATCATTTCCGCCCCGAGTTCTTCCACGCCATGCGCGCGCTGTGTCACGAGAATGACGCCCTGTTCGTCTTCGACGAGGTGCAGACCGGGTGTGGCCTCACCGGTACGGCGTGGGCATTCCAACAGCTGGGCGTGACTCCCGACATCGTGGCGTTTGGCAAGAAGACGCAGGTGTGCGGGGTCATGGCGGGCGGTCGTGTCGATGAGGTCGCCGACAACGTCTTCGCCGTCAGCTCACGCATCAACTCCACCTGGGGCGGAAACCTGGTCGATATGGTGCGCTCTCGCCGCATCCTGGAAGTGATTGAGTCGCAGCGGCTTTTCGGCAATGCGGCTCGGATGGGCGAGTACCTACTGGACCGTCTGCAGACCCTGGCGCTGCGGCACGGCGAGATTGGCGACGTGCGGGGCCGCGGGCTGATGTGCGCGTTCAGTCTGCCGACCACGCAGGAGCGTGATCATCTGGTGGAGCGCCTGTGGTCGCAGGAGCACGTGATCCTGTTGCCCAGCGGCAAGAACAGTGTCCGGTTCCGTCCGCCGCTGATCGTCAGTGCCGAGGAGATCGACGCTGCGGTGGCCGCGGTATCACGGGTGCTGGCGCAGTCTCCCCAGGCATAGCTCACCAGGCGTAGGGGGAGTGCTCCCGCGCCGTCCGTAACGCGGAACCCCACCATGCCAGCTCATCGAGCATCGTCTTGGCGGCGGTTTCCGCGTCGCGGCTGTCGACGAGCTGGCCGGCGTCATCGAATTGGCTCCACACGCCGTGGAAACTGACCACGTCACGGGTGGTCACGGCATGCAGTTCGGCGAAAACCAGGCGCAGCTGCTCGATGGCGCGCAACCCTCCCGACATGCCGCCGTAGGACGTGAATCCGACCGGCTTGGCCTGCCACTCGCTGTGATGCCAGTCGATCAGGTTCTTCAACGGGGCGGGGAAACTGTGGTTGTACTCCGGAGTGACCACGAGAAATGCGTCGGCAATGCGCAGCCGTGCCGTCATCTTGGCCAGATGGGCGGTGTCGTCGGCCCCCGGTCTGCGGGAAAGGTGAAGGGGAAGTGGGTATTCCGCGAGGTCGATGTAGCCGGCATGGAACGACGGATGATGCCGGGCCTTTTCTGCGATCCAGTTCGCGACAGTGGGGCCGAACCGACCGTCGCGCGTACTGGCGCAGATCACGGCAAGGCGCAGCGGGGTGGTTGACGTGTTCACTCGCCCATCGTCGTACCTAAAGTGCACTCGAGGTCAAGTGGTTTCTTTCCGTCACGCCAGCATGGCGTCGGCGAAGCGGCGCACGGCGGCGACGGCTTCCTGCTCGGCACTCGTCGAGCCCGGGTAGTCGTCGCGGGCCCGCGATTCGATGCCCCCGGTGGCGGGGTCGAGCCGTACCTCGGCGACCATCTCCGCGGTGGTCGGTTCGCAGACGGCCCAGCTGTAGAGGCGATCGGAGTCCCAATCGGCTGCGCGCGCGGATACATAGTCGGCATCGTCGACACCGAGTGAGGTCAGTGCCGGGCGATCGTCCATGCGTTCGTCGGCCCGCAGGGCGCGCAAGTACCATGCGCCCGCATTGATCTCGATGGTTTCCATGAGTCTAGAAACGCGTCGAGCGTGAAACCATGGCGGCAATTCGGTGAGAATCCCGCCACAGCTTCACGCTCGGCGACAACAGTCTTACTTGATCTCGGCGATCACGGTGCCCTGGGTGATGGCGGCACCTGCCTCGACGCTGAGCCCGGTGATGGTGCCGGCCTTGTGCGCGGTGACCGGGTTCTCCATCTTCATGGCCTCCAGCACCACGATCAGCTCGCCGGCCTCGACCTCCTGGCCCTCTTCGACCGCGACCTTGACGACGGTGCCCTGCATCGGAGCGGTCACCGAGTCGCCGGTGGCGCCGCCGCCACCGTGGCCGCCGCGCTTGCGCGCCTTGGGCTTCTTGCGGATGACACCGTTCGCGGCGCCACCGCCTCCGCCACCGAGCGAGATGTCACCGGGCAGCGACACCTCGAGACGACGGCCGCCGACCTCGACGACCAGCTTCTGGCGGGGCAGAGCCTCGTCCTCTTCGCCTTCTGCGGCGTCGGCGGTGAAGGGCTCGACGGTGTTGTCCCACTCGGTCTCGATCCAGCGGGTGTGCACGGTGAAGCCGTCCTCGTCGCCGATGAAGGCGGGATCGGAGACCACTGCGCGGTGGAACGGGATGACGGTGGCCAGACCCTCGACGTTGAACTCGGCCAGGGCACGCCGCGAGCGGGCCAGCGCCTCGTTGCGGTCGCGGCCGGTGACGATCAGCTTGGCCAGCATCGAGTCGAACTGTCCACCGATCACCGAACCGGCCTGCACACCCGAGTCCAGGCGCACACCGGGGCCGGTGGGGGTGTCGTAGACCTTGACCGGGCCGGGGGCGGGCAGGAAGTTACGGCCGGCGTCCTCGCCGTTGATGCGGAACTCGATCGAGTGGCCGCGCGGCGTCGGGTCCTCGGTGAACTCGAGGGCCTCGCCATTGGCGATCTTGAACTGCTCCAGCACCAGGTCGACGCCTGCGGTCTCCTCGGTGACCGGGTGTTCCACCTGCAGACGGGTGTTGACCTCGAGGAATGAGATCAAGCCGTCCTGGCCGACCAGGTACTCGACGGTGCCGGCACCGTAGTAGCCGGCTTCCTTGCAGATGCGCTTGGCGGACTCGTGGATCTCCTTGCGCTGAGCGTCGGTCAGGAACGGCGCGGGCGCCTCCTCGACAAGCTTCTGGAAGCGGCGCTGCAGTGAGCAGTCGCGGGTACCGGCGACGATGACATTGCCGTGCTGATCGGCGATGACCTGCGCCTCGACGTGGCGCGGCTTGTCCAGGTAGCGCTCCACGAAGCACTCGCCACGACCGAAGGCTGCGACGGCCTCGCGGGTGGCGGACTCGAACAGCTCGGGAACCTCTTCCAGGGTGCGGGCCACCTTCATGCCGCGGCCACCACCACCGAAGGCCGCCTTGATGGCGATCGGCAGACCGTGCTCCTTGGCGAAGGCGACGACCTCGTCGGCATCCTTCACCGGGTCCGGGGTACCGGGCACCAGCGGGGCCTGGGCCCGTGCGGCGATGTGGCGGGCGGTGACCTTGTCACCGAGGTCGCGGATGGACTGCGGGCTGGGCCCGATCCAGATCAACCCGGCGTCGATGACGGCCTGGGCGAAGTCGGCATTCTCGGAGAGGAAACCGTAGCCGGGGTGGACAGCGTTGGCGCCGGACTTCTCGGCGGCCTCCAGGATCTTGCCGAAATCCAGGTAGGACTCGGCGGCGGTGTTACCGCCGATGCCGAAGGCCTCGTCGGCGAGGTGAACGTGGGGCGCGTCGGCGTCGGGCTCGGCGTAGATCGCGACGCTGCCCAGGCCGGCGTCCTTCGCCGCGCGGATCACCCGAACGGCAATCTCGCCGCGGTTGGCGACGAGTACCTTGCTGATCTTCGAGCTGGCGTGATTGGGCACCGGGCCTCCTGTTGTTGGTTCTTCGCGCAAGCGGCTCATCGGGACTCCTACTTCCTGAGTTTTACCGCTTTCTTAGAGTCTCGGCAGTGAGTTTATGCATCCATGGCATCAAACACACATCCGGGATGGGGTGTGCCGCCCCTGTTTTTACCTACTGATGAGTAGGTTTAGGACAATCTTCGTTTGATGCGCGCCAGCATCGCCGACATTCCGCGCAGCCGCAGTGGGCTGATCAGCTCTGCCAATCCGAGTTCGGCGTAGAAGTCGTCGGGTACCGCCAAGATTGCCTCTGCTGACTGGCCGTCCAGACCCTGATGCAGGATCGAGGCGAACCCGCGCGTCGTCGGGGCCTCGGCGGGCGCGCTGAAGTACAGCCGGATGCCGGAACGGTCGCTGGCGTCGACGTCCAGGAACAGCGGCGACTGGCACTCCGGCACCGGTTCCATCGCCGCCTGCTCCAAATGCGATGGCAAATCAGGCAATTCGCCCGAGAATTCCAGTAACAAGCGCAGCTTGTCCTGCCCGTCGACGGCCTTGAAATCGGCGACGATCTCGGCGAGTTCGGCGGGGAGGCTCATGCTGCAGGGGGCGCGCCTGGTTTGTCGCCCTTGACGATCGGCGTGCGGACCCGGTTGCCCCATTCGGTCCACGAGCCGTCGTAGTTGCGCACACCCTCGACACCCAGCAGGTGGGTGAGCACGAACCAAGTGTGGCTGGAACGCTCACCGATGCGGCAGTAGGCGACGATGTCCCCCTCGGCGGCGATGACGTCGCCGTAGATCTCGTCCAGCTCGCGACGGCGACGGAACCTGCTGTCTTCTGCGGCGGCCTTGGCCCAGGGGATCGAGACGGCGGTCGGGATGTGTCCGCCGCGCAGCGCGCCTTCCTCCGGGTAATCGGGCATGTGGGTGCGTTCGCCGGTGTATTCGGCGGGGGAGCGCACGTCGACGAGCGGTCCGTGCCCGAGGTGGGCCAACACATCGTCGGCGTAGGCGCGGATCGGGGCGTCGTTGCGATCCACCACGGGGTAGCCCTCGGTGTGCTTGGACGGAACGTCGAGGGTGGTGTCGCGACCCTCGGAGATCCACAGATCGCGTCCACCGTCGAGGAGCCGGACGTCCGGGTGGCCGAACAGCGTGAATACCCACAGCGCGTAGGCAGCCCACCAGTTGGACTTGTCGCCGTAGATGACGACCGTGTCCTCGCGGCGGATCCCCTTGCGATTCATCAGCTCTGCGAACTGCGCGCCGTCGATGTAATCGCGGACCGTGCTGTCGTTGAGGTCGACGTGCCAGTCGATCTTCACCGCACCGGGGACGTGCCCAATGTCGTAGAGCAAGACGTCCTCGTCGGACTCCACGATGGACAGTCCGGGAGTGCCCAGGTGTCCCGAGAGCCAGTCCGCGGAGACTAAGCGTTCGGGGTGGGCATAGGCGGCAAATTCGGGGCTGGGGTCGGCCGGGAGGGTCACGTTGTGAGCCTAGTCGCGTTCGAGGGCGGTCGGCTCATCGAGTTGGATACCGAGTTCAGATACCCGGTGCGTTGCTGGTCGCGGTGCGAGAATTCGCCAACTCCGGACTGGACGTACCACCCGCAGAGCCCGATCGCGTCATCCGTTCTCGGTGAACGCACCGGGCGCTGTATGCCGACAGGACACATGTAACGATCACGTTTGCATAGCTCACTCTGGTGATCGTGTAGGGGACGATGAGCTCGGGGTTGACAACCAGCACCGTCTTGACCGCTGGGTGTGACCTGAGGAGACGGTAGGCGTGAGCGAAACCGTAGACGAGTCGGTCCTCCGGCGTGTCGTGCTGTTCCACGACGGACTCGACTTGGTCGAAGAACTTTGCCAGCTCGGATTGTACAAACGCGTCGATTAGCAGCTCGCGGCGAGGAAAGTGCTTGTAGAGCGTTGCTCGGACGATGCGTGCGCGCTTTGCTACATCGCCCATAGACAGCTTGCGTAGTCCGGTTTCGGCGGTCCACATGAGAATTGAGTCCAATATGGCGGGGCGTCGCATCCGGATATACCGCGGCTATGAATGTAACTGCCGCCAAAGTTTCCACACTCAGGTGAGAATAGTCTCTCTTGACACTTCGCCCCGCGTTAACGCTCCGTGGAGAGCGTCCTGGAACTGTCGATATATTTGCGTCTCAGTGCATTCACCTTGTTGATATGTCTTGGATATTCTCAGGGCTGAGGTCGATCGATTTCATCGACCGGGTTGCCTGAGATTACCGACAAGTTGTCCCTGCTCGCCAAAAAGTTCCTTTTGCCAATGTTCGAGGAGGTTGGTGGTGTCGATCTGATCGGGATGAAAGTCGCGCTTGAAGAAGGGTCTCATGTCTCGGTGGAAGCCCTTCCACATGGGGTTTCGCAACATTTGAACTGTCTCTTTCAACACCCTAAACGGCTGGCGCCGTCCCTCGGGGTCGGCGGCCACAATGGACAACCATGAAAACAGGACGACTATAGGGATTCCGAAATTCCCGGCGAAGTACATCCACCGAATGCGTGTGGATTCTGGTACCTGTAAGTATCTGTACACATCAAAGGCAACAGATTTATGTTCCAGCTCCTCTAGGGCGTGCCAATTAAGGAGCTTCTTGACCCCGGGGTCATGGGCCATAGCCTGTAATTCGGGGCTTTTTAGAATATTCTCGGCCCAGGTCGCGGTGAAATGCTCGGCGGCGACGGTGAAACCCAGGAAGAAGTGGCGGTACCGTGGGAGTCTGTCAGGGTCTGGGTATTGTTTGTCGAGAAACTTTTCCATGCGCTCAGTACTTTCCAATATGTACTCGAACCACGCCGTGGGATAGCCCATTGCAGTTAGCTTCTCGTTGAGTTCGCGATGCTGATTGCCATGCACCTTTTCCTGGCCAATGAAGCCCATGACGCGCTTCTTTAGCTCAGGGTCGGTGATCTTGTCCATGTAGCGGCGCACAGATCGCACGAAAATATCTTCGCCGGGAGGAAATATCGCCGATAGGAAGGCGATCGTGTGACTAAACATGATGCTGTTATCCGCGAAGTACTTGCTTTCCGGAGGAGAAGCATCGAATCCAAAGTCCATTCGCCGCACGCGGGGGTACGCCTGTTCGGCCAAAACCATCGTTCGCTCCCTGATCGTCATCATCGACACAACCGTTACGGACAAAACCGTAACGTTACTATCTGTAATAGTCAACGCCGGCGGTGTCCTTGCTTCATCTAGCCTGCTGGACTCGTAGTGCGCGGTGCCGCCCGCGGCGTCACGGCCGCAGCGTGGCGTACATCAGCCACGTCAACACCAGCGCGACCGCCATGAGGACGGTCAGTGCGATCAACGGACCGCCAAACCTGATGCAGCCGGCTCTGGTGGAACAGAATGGGTATGGCGACGAATGAAGTCGTCGCTATTTGGGTTCGCCAAGCGCTTACGTAGTTCATCGAATGGCCATGGCCATAGGACGGGTACACCGTTTGAGCCGAGGTACCAACTATCACACCCGGAGGACCACACGGTGCCTCCGAGCGCAGCAGTCAACTCTCGATAGAAGCGATCCGTTGCTACCGAAGTGGGCTCGATTTCCACTACACGATATCTCTTCATGTGTTTGAGCCAGTTGACCACGTAATCGGCCTGAGTTTCGGCGATAGGCACCAGCGATGCGTTTCCGATCGGGCTATTAGGGCCCATCAGGGTGAACAAGTTTGGAAGCCCTGGGATCATCGTGGTGTTATGCGCTCGCGGCCCCTCGCTCCATGCCTGCTCGAGGGACAAGCCGGTAGGGCCGATGATTTGCATAGGTCGCATATATGTGTGAGCCTCGAAACCAGTTGCCAATACTAGGGTATCGAGTTTATGGAGGTGGCCGTCGGATGTCACTATTCCGTCCGGACACACGCGATTGATTGCCTCGGACACCACCGCCACACTGGGCCGTTGGATGGCGCGGTAAAAGTCGGCTGAATTTATCAACCGCTTACACAGCGGTTCATAGTCCGGCGTCATTCGCGCTCGCAGTTCGGGATCCTGCACTGTCGCTAGACTTTTGCGCGCCAAATATCCGAAAAGGCGCCGCTCCCACCCTTGCGCAATCGGAGCCCGGGCCGCGACGTTAAAGGTCACGTTCGCCATCCGATACATCGCCTGATTCAGAACCGGCGAGTGCGCTAGTAGGAAACGGAACCATTGAGGTATCGGCGGATTAGGGACAGCAATGACCCACTGTGGAGTCCGCTGGAACAGTGTCACCTTCGCGGCGATCTCCGACAATGCTGTGGTTATCTGCACCCCCGTTGAACCAGTTCCAACTATACCGACGCGGGCATCGACGATCTCCGCGTCATGCTCCCAACGCGCGCTGTGAAAGATCTTTCCCCCGAAAGTTTCCAGCCCCTCAATGCTGGGAGTGCGTGGGTGATGGAGCACTCCGGTGGCGCACACCAGCACATCCGCTGAGTGTTCGCATCCGTCAGCGTCAGTGAGAACCCACTGGCCTCCCGTAAACTCTGCTCGGATCATCTCCGTCCCGAACTGGATGAAGCGGGTGAGATCTTTTTTGGCCGTGACATTCTCGAAGTATCTCTGGATTTGACTGCCGGGGGCGAATAGATGCGTCCAGTCAGCGGATAGTTCGTCTCGGTAACAGTAGTAATGTGCGGGGACGTCACATGTCAGCCCTGGATAGGCATTTTCTCGCCAAGTGCCACCGACATTCTGCGTCTTCTCGAAGATCACAAAGTTGTCGCTACCGGCGGCTTGGAGTTTCATCGCCATCGCCAGCCCGGACATGCCGGCGCCAATGATCGCCACCTTGGGTAGTCCTGCCGCGGGGGTTTTCCGAAACTCGCGTGCTTTCTGCCTCTGCACGATTCGGGTCGCAACTCGGTCGATGACCTCAATGGCGTTGCTTGTCGGGTGTGTCACGCGAACGGGGGCTCTCACCACTGCGTCGAGAACCATCGACACGCCCTTGTCCGTGGACAACTTCGGGTACCGATTCCACGCATCTTGCGCCGGCGCAATCATGTCTGTCTGGGTCAGCGGTAAATTCACTGTGGTCCAACGGATTCCGTCAGCGAGCATCTCAGGCGCGGCCGAAAGTGCAAACTGGTCCAGCGCCCCCTTGGATGCCATGTAGGCGGCGAATCTCGGCGTGCCAGCGAATTGAGTGCCTGCCGTCGACACATTGATGACTTGGCCACCACCGTCCTGGCGCATGCGTTCCACCAGCGGGATGGTGAGCCAAGTGACTCCGAAGAAGTTGAGTTGCATGACGCGCTCGTAGTCGTGCATTCGATCGACGGATTCACGCACGGTTCTCCGGATTGATCGGCCGGCATTGTTTATCAGCACGTCCACTCCGCCATGCTCGTCCAACACCTGAGAAACCAGTGCGGCGACTTGCAGCTGGTCGCTGAGGTCGCATTGGAAATATGACGCATGACCGTCGGTGCTGCGTGATTCCTGGGCAAGTTCCTCGAGCAGCTGGACACGCCTGGCAACCAGCAACACATGGGCGCCGGCCTGCATGAGCCTCAGCGCGGTGCCGCGCCCGATACCGGACGAAGCGCCCGTGACCAGGATGCGTTTGCCTGACACTGCCGAACGTAGTTCATCCGAAAAGGTGCGTCCGGCGATCAGTCGCCGCCCTCGACGGAACTGACGTGCGAGATCGGCTTCCAGGAGTGCGTTGTACGCCCTGTCCATGGGGCTGATCGGTGTGCTTTCACTGAGATTGGGCATCGCCAAGAATCCTCTCAAGAACACTCTTCACGATGCGCGGATAAGGTGGGACCGCCACTGAGGCAACGGAAAACGGCAGTCGTGAACGCACGACAGGACGTACGTAACTGAACGTGTCGAATCCGTACTTGCCGTGGTACGCGCCCGTGCCGCTGTGGCCTATGCCGCCAAACGGTACGAGGGGACTCGCGAGGCTCAGCAGGCCGTCGCCGATGTTCACTGAGCCAGATCGGGATGAGTCTGCCAGCGTTCGATAGTCTCTGTTCTTCGGCCCGAACCAGTACATGGTGAGAGGTGAATCATTTTGTCCCACATAACCGACAACGTCATCGATGTGCTTGTAGGGATACACGCAGAGCACAGGTCCGAAGATCTCCTCCCGTGACACCTCCATCTCAGGAGTTACACCGGTCAGGATGGTCGGGGCAATCTTGCGCTCGGCGGCCATCACCGTGCTGTCTTTTGTTGCGGATTCCCACCTCTTGGCGCCGGTGCGTTCGGCACCCTCGATGAGCGAGAGGACTCGACGGTAATTCTTGTCATCGATGATTGATGTATAGCCGGATTGTCCTGCGGGCAGAGGATATCGGCGTTCAGACTCGGCGAGGAAGCTGTGGATGAACTCCTCCACGCCGTCCTCGGGGACGAAAACATAATCGGGACAGATACAAGCTTGCCCGCCGTTGACCAGCCGCAGGGCGGACAATACTTTCGCGGCGCGTGTGATGTTCCCTTGATGTGCGATGACTGCGGGGTTCTTTCCGCCGAGTTCAAGAGTGACCGGCACAAGGTTCTTGCCCGCCGCACTTGCGACCAACGCGCCGACGCGACGCGACCCCGTAAATAAGAGATGGTCAAAACGTAGTTGGCTAAACTCCTCGCCAGATCCATTTGTTTCGCTGAACACCGCAAGCTCCTCAGGAGCAAAATACTGTCGCACGATCTCGCTGACAACTTCCGCGGTGGCGGGTGCTTGTGGTGATTGCCAGAGCATCACCCGATTGCCCGCGGCCAATGCGGACGCCGCCGGGCCGAGTGTAAGTTCGGATGGAAAGTTCCACGGGCCCATCACTCCAACGACGCCTTTTGGCTCGCTTCTGGTGGTTTGGTCAATCCCCAACGCACTGAGTAGTAGCGATGATCGTCGGACCTTCATCCAACTGCGGAGCTTTACGCGGTGGTAGGCCATATCGATAATCGGTGCCAAGGCAAACAACCCGCTGAACTCGCGTGATCGGTATCCGAAATCTTCCGTTGCCGCGTCGGCTAGATGTCCAATGTTCCGATAGAGCATCGAGCCGAACCGGCTGAGTCGGTCCTTGCGCACAGCCAAGCCGGGGAACCCCTCACGGGCAAAAGAAGCTCGCTGCAACGTAAGCAGATCCCCGGCATTCAAGGCGATGTTGTCCATCATAGGTCCTTAGGCGTAGTAAACGTGCTGTTAGCCAGTGTATTTGGATCGCCACATACAAAATCCTCCTGTGGGACAGCGCGATCCAGGCTCGCCTTGGTCTCCGGAATGGCGTGAGCGCTCCTTCGGAGAGCCTTTTCAATAGGAAACCGAAACGCCACTGCTAGAACATTGATGGCGTACATCAGACGCCACGCATGTGCCTGTGGCCGACGAACCAGCGCGTGCGCGACACCCCAAGCGGCCTCATCGGCCGACTGACTGGGGAACCGCCGTTGCAAATTCCCCGGTGCGCTCATCTTGGTGCGCACGCTCCCAAGGTAGTACTGCGTGATGACTACGCCGTCCTGTATCGCTTCCGGAGCCGCGGCGCGAAGAAACCAATCCAGCGCGCTCTTCGAAGCAAGATAGAAGCCCCACTTCGGATTGGGGGGACCCAGCACACCACTGGTCGATATGTTGACTATGTGCCCCGACCCACGTGCCCGCATGTATGGCAGGAGCGCCATAGTCAGCCTTACCGGTCCGATGTAATTGGCGGCGACGCTCGCGTGGAGGTCCTTCGGTCGCCGGTAGGACAGGTGGATTGCTCGATTGAGTGATTTACCCGCGTTATGTACCAGGACGTCGACACGTCCGTACTTCGCCAATACTTTGGATGCAAAGCTCATGATTTGAGCGTCGTCTGCCAGGTCCATGGTGTGGATGTCAATGTGGCCGCCGGCCTGGCGTATCTTCTCGGCGACTTGCTCGAGCAATTGTGTGCTGCGCGCGCAGATCACCACGTATGCACCGGCTGCCGCGCAGTGGCCTGCAAGGCTTGCGCCTAGACCGGAAGATGCTCCGGTGATCACCACCACTTGTCCCCGCAGCGCCTGCTCCAGCAAAGCTGGATTACGAAGCATCCTGGGCGAGGTGATTCGTCCTAGGAAACGCATCCACCGTGTGGAGTGTTTGTCCTCCGCACTTGCCGACCAGGACGTCGGTAACACCAACTCTTGCGCGCTAGACATCATTCGCCCACTTCTTCGAGTACGAACTCGGCCAGGTATTGAACGACTTCCGAGTCCTTGACAGGCTTCCACTTCGGCGCAAGTAGCTTCATGTACCGCTCCACGTACAACAGTTGTTTGGCGACGAGAACGAGGTCCCGAGGAAGACGGAGCCCGTAGGTCTGTCCGAGCTCGAGGATCTTCTTGCCTAATTCCTGGTAGGACACATTGCCCAGCTCCGCTCCCGAGAGCGGCTCGGTGACCGACCGTAGATCGGTCACTACTTGGCCCGTGAAAGTTGAACGTTTGACCGCGCCTAAAGCCACCAGATGTCCACCGGCGGCGCGCAGGTCGTTGTTGATCACGAGATCGACGATCAGTTTGCGTAAGAGTGAAGCTCGGTCGGCATCGAACCGACCGACTATCCCCCAGTCCAGGAAGACCAAAGCGCCTGACCTGTCGACAAGGACGTTTCCCGCATGCAGATCGCCGTGGAACACCCCAGCCTTGAAGATTGAGTCCAACAGCACGAGCAGCAATGTCCGGATGGCTCTCGAACTGTCTCCGCCGAAACGTTCCTCGACCGCATTGACGTCGTCGACACGCACACCGTCGATATGCTCCATGACAAGTAGGTTCGCTGTGGTGAACTGGCCGAAGACCACGGGCACCCGGGCATGGTCGGCGAATCGTGACTGCCCGACAAACTCCGCCCATGCCGTCATCGCAGCGGCTTCATTGCGAAAATCCAACTCGCTGAACAGATTATCTGTGAAGTCTTCCACAATATCTCTAGCGGCGAGCATTCGCCCGGAAGGAAATAGCTCCAGCATCCTTGCCGCTACCGACAGGATGCGGGTGTCCGACACGATGCGTTCACGGATGGCGGGGCGCTGAATCTTGACCACCACCCGTTCGCCTGTGATCAGAGTGGCCGCATGAACCTGCGCTATCGACGCAGATGCCAAGGGGTGAAAGTCGAAATGAGAGAAGATGTTCGCGACAGGCTCACCCAACTCCCTATACAGCGTCTTGCGCACCTCGACGGAGTCGGCGGGAGTGGCGCGATCGAGGAGCAACTGAAGCTCGTTGGCCAGCACCTTGGGAAACACGCCGGGTGAAGAGGCCACTAGTTGGCCCAGTTTGACGTAGGTGGGACCTAATGCCTCGAATCGCTTTCGCACTTGCGCAGCGGCAGGTTGGGAGATTCTTCCACGAACCCGTTTCGAGAAGAGCACATGGGCCGACCCGATGCTCATGTGCCACGCAGTACTCGCAACCCGAGATCCGGTTCTGGCAATTGACACGAGCATGGTGTTTACCGGACGCCCCAAGACGAAAGGATTTGCCGAACCTCTGCACTATCCCGAGTGATCCCCACAGGATCCGCCAGACTGGTGCGTGAGAAGCGAGGTGCGGGCGCAGGGTGAGTGACGCCGTCGACACTCAGAAATCCCTTGCGCGCCTTGTTGTGTGGATGATTCTCGACCTCATCCAGTTCAAGAACGGGTGTTACACACGCGTCCGAATCTGCGAAGATCTCAGCCCATTCATCTCGGGACTTCTCTTTGAGTTTGCCCGAGATCAATTCAACGAGCTGAGGCCAGCCACGTCGATCCAACTGGAATGGCAACTCAGGGTCGTCGATCCCGAGCACCGCCAGTAGCTCCGCATAGAACTGCAATTCGACGCACCCCACCGCGAGATGCTTACCATCGGCACATTCGTAGACGTTGTAGAAGGGCGCCGCCGCGCCCTCAAGAACGTTCTGTCCGGGCTCCTCATTCCATAAACCCGCGCCGCGCATGCCGTGCAGAAACGCCGTGAACAGTCCCGATCCGTCGATCATCGCCGCATCAACGACCTGTCCCCGGCCTGACCGGCCGCGCTCCACGAGGGCCGCCGCGATGCCGAGCGCCAGGAGCATCCCCCCTCCCGCGAAATCTCCGAGCATGTTGGCGGCAGGGTAGGCGCGACCGGCCCCGCGGCCGGACACCGCGAGCGCTCCAGATAACGCGATGTAGTTGAGGTCGTGGCCAGCTCTCGGCGCAAGCGGACCGTCCTGGCCCCAACCCGTAAGGCGGCCGTAGACCAGGCGGGAGTTCTGATCGATCAGTTCTTGCGGACCCAACCCTAGACGTTCGGCGACGCCCGGGCGAAAGCCCTCGATGAACACATCCGCCTGCTCGACAATATTGAGGAGTTCAGCAAGGTCTTCTTCACGCTTCACGTCCAGTTCAATGACATACTTGCTGCGATCCAATGGTCCTTCGGGCGGTGCTATCCCTCTGTCGGCAGGCCCCTTTCGGTCGACTCGCAAGACCTGAGCGCCCATATCCGCCAAGATCATTCCGCAGAATGGTGCGGGCGCCAGACCCGCCATTTCGACAACCTTGATTCCTTCTAGCGGTCCCACAAGTCCAGATCCTCCTTGACGCGGTTTCGGGAGCGTCGCCGCCACCTGGGTCCTGCGGAAAAGATTAGATACCAAACGAAATCGGTTCTATGACCTAACTTCTCACCGGACTTGACTTGAATTTTCGGGCTCGCCAGCCATCCTGACCAGTTCGCTCCGCAAGAGCTTGCCCGTCGAATTGCGGGGAAATTCCGCTACAAATCTCACCGTGCGTGGGACCTTGTACCGGGCAAGATTGGCCCTCACGTCCACGATCGCTGAGGCGTTGGGCTTCTGTCGTAACGATGGCGCAAATGCGCCTACCAGCGGACCCTGCGATCGGGCGATCCTGAACGCGTGCACTCCACCGGCCAGTCCAGAGGGTCGGAGGAATCCCCTGCGATAAAGCACTCGGACGCTGATGGCCGTGTCACGGATACGCAAGAGCAGTGCTGATCTAAAAATACCGGAAAGGTACGGCACCATAAGGACTTTCACCCGTCGCTATCGAACCGGCTCGGAATCTCGGGGGAGCCCGAGGATCCGTTCGCCTATGACGTTGAGCTGTACTTCTGTCGTCCCGCCGTACACGGTCATGGGGCGTGCAGACAGGGTTTTCTCCATCCAGCCCCTTGCCGCCTTATCCGTGCCATCGCACACGCCGGCTAGCCCCAGCTCAGCGTGACAGAAGTCGGCGATCTGCTGACCTAGTTGTTGGCCAAGGAGTTTCGCGACACTTGCTGAAGCTCCCAAGTCCAGCCCGAGGAGCTGTTTGAGTAATGTTCGGCCTTGAAGCAGCGCGACGGTCTGAGCGTCCGCCACCATGCGTCCGACCGTCTCCAGCGGCGCGGACGTCGAACTGGTCCGACGGACAAAATCCAGGAGGTCCTCGATTGTCGCGTCGGTAGGCATGCCCTTGCCGAGGGCCACTCGTTCATTGCCCAAGGTGCCACGCGCCACTTCCCAACCGCCGTCGACCTCACCAACTAGTCCCGAATCGGGAACAAAGACGTCGTCGAAGAAAACTTCGGAAAAGAGGGTTCCGCCAGAGGCTTCGCGAAGTGCCTTCGCTTTGACTCCTGGTGTGCGCATGTCCACCAGAAAGTATGAAATACCCTGATGTTTAGGGACATCGGGATTGGTCCGGGCAAGGAGTACACCCCACTCGGCCATAAAACCCAATGAAGTCCAAACCTTTTGGCCGTTGACAATCCAGCCGCCGTGGACCTTCTTGGCCTCGGTGCGCAGCGACGCCAAGTCTGAGCCAGCTTCTGGCTCGGAAAATAGTTGGCACCATAATATTTCGCTACGGAGTGTGGGGCGGACCAGTTCGTGTTTTTGCTCTTCCGTACCGTGTACGGCCACGGACGGCATGAGCCACGCCGCGAGTCCAAGCTGCGGACTGACGATGCCGGCACGTTCCTGTTCCTGTGCAATCACCACCTGCTCGACCGGTCCAGCACCTCGTCCCAGGGGTGGGTCGAGGAACGGCATGACCCAACCGTTATCACCTAGCCGCCGCAAGAGGTCTCGTTCTCCCAGGCCGGCGATTTCTGCGAGTTCGGCACGAACTTGGTGCCGGTATGCCTCGGCCTCCGGGGGGAGCTCCGGTTCTACCGCGCGAAAGCTGCCGTTCAACGCGTATTGCGCCACTGATGTAGCGATGTCCCTGCTCCTCCCGAGCACGCCGCGAAGCGCAATCGCCCTGCGGTAGTGCAGGTGTGCATCATGTTCCCAGGTGTAGCCGATACCACCGAGAACCTGCATGGCGTCGCGTGAAGCCGACACTGCGGCGTCCGGGGCGAGGAGTTGGGCAACGGTGGCGGCGTAGTTGGCTGTTTCATCGTCGCTGTCGAGTGCGCGCGCTGCATCCCACACAGCCGCTCGGGCCTGTTCCACCGCGACAGCCGCGCGGGCGCAACGGTGCTTCACCCCTTGGAACTGGCCGATTGGCTTACCGAATTGGACACGGATCCTTGCGTATTCGGTCGCCGTGTCGACACACCAAGCGCCGACTCCTACGGCTTCGGCTCCGTAGATCACCGAGGCCAGCGAAACCACCGTTTTACGGTCGATATCGAGAATACGATCGGCGGGAATCACCACCTGCTGAGCAGACAGAATCACCGTAGAGCGATTCAGGTCGATGCCCAAGGCAGCATGTGTGGTGAGCGATTCGGTATCAACGGCGGCCCACTTCACGCCTGTCTCAGTATCGATAGGGAGGATCACGACGGTCGCGTGCGCGCCGCCATAGACCGCGGACTCGCCAGTCACCGACAATGCTCCGGTGTGCAAGGTGACGCCGCTCAATGGGCGGTCAAGTGCCACAGCGGCTGGTGCTGCACCGCTGACCATCTGGGGCAGCAGCTCAGTTCGCGCTAGCCCGGGAGCGGCGTCGAGTACTGCCGCCGCTAAAACTGTTGGCGCATAACCTGATGGAATCAGATGACGCCCCATTGCTTCCAGTGCAACCGTAGCTTCTACCAGTCCGGCGCCCGACCCGCCGAGCTCCTCGGCTACGTGGAGACCGAGCAGCCCCTGAGCCGCCAGCTCGTGCCAGAACGTGGGCAACGGCTCAATGTCGCCAGAGTCGATGCAACCCACGGTCGCACGTATCGCGTCGGCAGTTAAGTAGCGGCGAGCGAATGCGTGGACTGAGTCCGCGAGGTCCAACTGATCACGCGTGATAGCTATGCTGGACCGGCTTGATGTGCTGGTTTCCATGGGGGTTCCTCTAGTCAGATTTAATAGGAGCGTGACGCGTCGACGGCGCGCCGCATTATGCGAGTGCGTTCAGGGCGGGCCTGCGCTGTGCGTATTCGATGATGACGTCGGCGACCCGATCCGGTTCGTCGAGGTGGGGGCAATGTCCGGCATGTGGCAACACCACCAGCCGTCCGCCGTGAATGCGGCGGACGAGCCTACGCGCCCCCGAGACCGGCACCAGGCGATCTCGCCCGCCGTGAATCATGGTCATCGGCATAGTGATACGGTCGGGTAACCGAACTCTGTCGACCTCGGCCTTAAACTGAACGGCTAGCTTCGTCAATCGCCTGGCCTGGCTCCGGCTATCAAAATGCTCTGTGAGTTTCGCGATCATGGCGGGATCTACCCGGTCTTTGCGCCCGTAGCAGAGATATGCAGTACTCCAGCTGAGCAGCGACCGGGGCAACAGCGGGATAGCCGGCCATGCGAGCGCCAGAATCTTTAGCGGCGAGTTGGCACCCAACGACATGACCTGCACGGGATATGTCCAACCGACCCCCGCGGGATCGACCGCGACAAGATAGCCCACTTCGTGGACGGGATTCGATTCTCCAGCAACAAGAATTGACAGTAGTCCGCCCAAGGAGTTGCCCGCCAGCACCACTGGTCCTCTCGCGGAATAAGTCCGAATCAACCCTCGCGTGAACTGCAGGAGTTGGTCGAGTTTCGGCCCACTGCGCAGCCGACTTGCCGAGCCAAAGCCCGGCAAGTCGACTGCGACAGCGTGTACACCCCGCCTTGCGCACCGTTCGAGGACCGGCCGCCAACATTCTGCAGAGTGGCCGAAACCATGCAGCAGCAATACGGTCGGGCCGCTGCCAGCTACGACTAGTTCACAGGTGCCGTATCCGCCGTAGGTGGCATAGCGCCGGCTGATCACCGACTCATTCATGGATGGCGCACACGACTTAGACCCAGGCGCCGATCTGCTCGGGCAACCTTGATGTGTCCCACGGCCCTTCTTGTTCCACCGTGTGTGTGATCGTCCAACCTTGAAGCAATAAACCCATATCTACCTCTCAGTGATTGCACTGGCTTCTGCGCGAAGCGACTTAGCTCACCAGTTCGGAAAGTTTGATGAGGGAAGAATCGAGCTCTTTTGCGGCCGTGCGCTCGATCGCAGAACCGATTGCGCCGACCATCATCTGGCTGATGAAATCGGCCTGCATCGCCATAACCGACTGATCACCCTTGGGCTCCACGCGCAACGTCATGGTGATCTCGGCGCCCGCCATTCCGGTGCCGCTGAGCGCGACGTTCTTCGGCGGGTTGTAGTCGGAGACCGTCAGGGTCAGAGTGTTAGCCATGCCCATGACGGTGAGCACTGCCGTCAGTTGTGTGCCATCGCTCACTTCGGCGGGGGGTTCGCTCACCCACTTGGTGAACATGGTGTTCCATTCGCCCCAACGGGAGTAGTCGTTGGCTAGCGCCCAGACCTTCTCTGCCGGAGCGTTCATTTCGCGTTCGATGGTGATACTTGCCATTGTGATTCCTTTCAATTTCGGGTGTTGACGACGGTCCGCTTCAGCGATTTGCTGGACGGTAGGCAGTGATGACGGCGGAGCCGCCCAGGCCGATGTTGTGCTGTAGCGCCACTTTCGCGTTCTGGACTTGCCGTTTGTCGGCTGTTCCACGAAGCTGCCAGGTGAGTTCGGCGCACTGCGCAAGGCCGGTGGCGCCCAGGGGATGCCCCTTCGAGATCAGCCCGCCTGATGGGTTCACAACCCATCGGCCGCCGTATGTGGTGTCGGCGTTGTTGACCAGATGGTGCGCGCCCCCTTCTTCGCAAAGCCCCAAGGCCTCGTAGGTGAGAAGTTCATTGGGTGCGAAGCAATCGTGTAGTTCGATGACATCTACGTCATCGGGGCCGATCCCGGCCTGCGCATACACCTGCTGGGCGGCCACTCTGCTCATGTCGGCGCCGACAAGGGTGGACAAACTGCCCGAATCGAAGGTGCCGGGTGTATCGGTAGACAGAGCTTGCCCAACAATTTCGACCGCCCGGTCTCCGAGCCCGTGGCTGTCCACAAAACGCTCACTGGCAAGAACGGCCGCGGCGGAACCATCCGAAGTAGGCGAGCACATCGACCGAGTGATCCCTGCCGCGGCATAGATCAACTTGTCGTTCTTGATCTGTTCTTCGGTGTACTCGTCTTGGAATTGTGAATAGGGATTGTTCTGGGAGTGCCGATGATTCTTCACCGCGATTTTCACAAAATGATCAGGAGAAGATCCATATTTCCGGTTATGTTCCAGCCCTGCGGCTCCGAACATCCATGGTGCCGGTGGAAATGATATCTCCTGTAATTCCGCCATGGCCAGCAAGTGGCGTTGCATGGGCTGCTCGCGATCATCATACGTTGATCCGAGAGCCCCTGGCTGCATTTTCTCGAAGCCTATGGCAAGGGTGCAATCTGTTACCCCGCCTCGTATCGATTGAGCAGCGAGAAAGAGTGCGCTGGACCCAGTCGAGCAATTACTGTTCACATTGAAAACAGGTATGCCCGTCAGTCCCAGCCCGTAGACCGCGCGATGGCCGCTGCAGGATTCCCCGTAGCAATACCCCGCATATGCCTGCTGGATCTCATCGAATGCGATACGGGCATCCTCAAGTGCCTTGGTGCCCGATTCAAGCGTCATGTGAGGGTAGTCCCAATCGCTGCCGTCGTCATTCTTTCGGCGGCCTGGTTTCTCAAATTTTGTCATTCCGACGCCGATGACAAAGACCCGATTGGACATGTAGATCTCCTAGATTTCTATCTGTTCTGAATGCAAGAAATGGCAGCGTCGTCGCGTTGGCTACGAGGAAAATTCGGCGATACCGTCGGTAATCACGAACTTTCCCGGTTTCTCATTTCCTGCTGTCTCGAAGCTCAGCACATGCCGCTCTTTCGACTGGGTCTGCCACGCACGGGTGGTGATAATCTCCCCGGGAATGGCAGGCTTGGAGAGTCGCACTGCGAGGCGCTTCAAGGTTGACGAATCGCCCGGAGAAACGGCGCCTATCAGCGCGTGGGATACAAAGGCAATCGTGCACAGCCCGTGGATGATAATTCCGTTCAGGCCCATTTGCTTTGCGAACGCGTCATCCAAATGGATGGGCATGGGATCACCCGCAGGCTCCGCGTAGCGATAGGTCTGGTCCTCATCGAACTGTTGGACAAATTCATAGTGAGCGTCCCGCGTGCGCAACGACTCGTCAAAGGTATGGTCGGGGCTTACCGTGCCCACCGATCCGTCAAACTCTCCTCCCCGGAAGAAGCCGATGAAATACTGCTCGTTCACCAGGTCGTCGTGAGTGGTGCTTCGGGTTTCCATGAGTGTCGTGACCACGACCCCAGAAGATTTTCCCTCGATCCCAATCGGTTTGGCGCGCACACTGAGCGTCTCCCCGGGCCTTATCGGGCGGTGGAGTCGGAAATCATGCTCGCCATGCAAGATTCGGAACACTAAAGGGTCTGGAACCATCGATATGGTGGCTTCAGCCATCAAGTTCATCGCTGGCACGACAGCGAACACCGGTGGCGCGACAACCCCCCGTAGATGGCTTTCGATGGGGTCATTAGTCGCCTTTGCGTACGCGACAGTTCGGTCCGCCGTAACCTCGAAGCGTTGCTCCTCACCCCAAACATCAAGGCGCTCTAGGTTATAGCCCTCTCTGCTGGCGACGGTCATCTCTTCTCCTCTGGATGTCACTCGATTGGTTGCCTACGTTATAAGTGGAGTCGTGAGGGCACAGTGACATAACAGCTCGAGCTGCTTGACACAATGTGCAGCTGGCCGATCAAATGGGGACGTTGGGACTTCATCCGCGTGACCCGGTTCAGCAGTGTCCCCGCCGTGCTCCTGCATCCGCGACAGATATCTTGAGGTGATATGCCCGACGAGCTCAGATACATCGAGCCCACGATCCCGATCCATCGCCTGGAGGCCATGTTGGCTCTGGCGGTCCGGAAGGGCTGGGAGGTTGACGATCTGCTGCGCAAAGCCGGAGTGTCGCCGGCATTGCTGGTCGATGGCCGTTCGCGGATTACACGCAGTCAGCTCATCATCGTGGTCCAAGAGCTATGGGCGCACACGGACGACGAGATGTTCGGCCTAGGGCCTGCACCGATGCCACGCGGCACATTTCGACTTCTGGGATGCGCGATGTTCTACGCGGCGGCAGATGTTAGGGCCGCCGCCACCCGCTTTATGGAGATGCATCACGTACTGCCCAGCATTCCGTCTGCGTCGCTTGAATACCGTGGCACTGATATCGCACTCATTCTCGACATCAGTGCAGTACGGCAGCCCATTCCGTTGTTGGTGGACGCATTGCTCGCCGGTTCGCACCGGCTCCTGGAATGGTCGGTGGGGCGGCGTATAGACCTGACGTGCGTTGAGGTTCCACATGAAAGAGTGGCCGGTCTCGATGACTATGATCAGATCTTCGGCGCGCCAGTGAAATTCGGCGCGCGGGCACCTGCATTGGTGATTGATCAATCGATACTGTCGGCGTCGATCATGCGCAATGAATCCGATTTCGACGAATTCATACGACGGGCACCCTCGGATTTGCTGTTTAGGCCGCGTCGCGACGGCCTTTCGATGACTGAACGTGTTCGTCGGCTCACCGAACAAGGGATCGGCGGGCAGTGGCCCACAATGGTCGATATGTCACACCGACTCGGACTCAGCGCCCCGGCGGTCAGACGAAAGCTTCATGAGGAGCAGACTTCGGTACGACGCATTCGTGACGAGGTTCTGCGCGATGCGGCCGTGGCGAGCCTCGCCTGCGGTGACGAGACCATCGCGGAGCTCTCTAAACGTTTGGGGTTTTCGGAAGCCAGTGCTTTCACCCGTGCCTTCCGAAGGTGGACGGGCAGCGCACCGCGGTCATACTGTCCCGATAACGCCTTGTAACCAACTAGTCCGAACTAGTGATTCGAGACTCATAGTCTGCGCGCGTCTGACTGTCGTAAGCGTCAAGCATATGGTGATTGACGCCCACCAACTTCATGGCAGGTGCTATCACAGAGCGCGGCATCACCGCTAATACCTTGGTGATTGGAGTCAGGCGCTTGGGGACAAAGACCGGAAACCGCCTACGGCCGACTGCGCGCACTGTTGCCGACGCAATGTCTTCAGGCTGGACAGTTTTCAGGAGCCAGTGATCTGCCACGCCCGAAATTAGCTCAGTGTTGACTAAGCCCGGCATGACACACACGACCCCGATGTCATCGGGCTGAAGCTCCAGGTTCAACGACTCGGACAGCCCCACAACCGCATACTTTGTGGCGCAGTAGGTGGCCAATCCCGGAGATCCGAACTTGCCCGCCGCCGAAGCGATATTGACGAGCGTCCCACCGCTCGCCATCACCCGAAGGGCGAGCTGACAGCCCCACATCACCCCCCGGACATTGATGTCGAGCTGCCGCTGTATCGACTCCAAGGACTCAGCACCGAACGGGGAAATCGGCATTATCCCAGCGTTATTGACCATAACGTCGAGCCGTCCATGGGTATGCATCGTCGTCGCGATGAAGGATTCGAAGCTCTCGTAATTCGTAACATCCAAAGGCAGCCCAACAGTGTTGCCGCCAAGCTGCTCAGCCGTTTGTTCGCAGAGCTTCTTATCCAGGTCACCTATCACCACGTGCGCGCCGTGCTTAACGAACTCGGCCGCAATGGCCCGACCGATGCCTCGTGCACCGCCGGTTATCGCGACGATTTTTCCACGGAGGTCAGTTTTGGCCATGACGAAGTCTCCAGTCCGGGTCGATGCACAGAGCGGTGGCTCATGCGAAATCACTAAGTGGGTGCGATGCTACGGATTACTTTGCACAAGAAGATATGACAGAAACGCGCAATGCCTTGACCTTACTGATTGACAAGAATGTCGCTGTGAGCCTGAGCCAGTTTTCAAGGCGAGACCATGGCCTAGCTTGAGAGCGATCTCTAGGCGGAACCGATCGTTGTCGACTGGTTGCCCCAGCATGGCCACCCGCCAACGCAGTGTCAAGATAGTATTTGCATTGGGCTGCAACATAATTGACTGACCATGGCAGCGGCGGCGTCAACAAGCCGCTACCGCCTAACAAGACACCCGTCGATCACAGCCCAGTCACAGAAACGTCACCAACCCCCCGCTCTCGCACGCAGTGCGCGATGCTGGCCGGTGTTATGGACGTCGGCGGAGCCAGGACCGTTGATCCTAGTGGAGAGGAGACATCAACACCGGATTGGAGGATGTCCGTCAGCTGGTATTCGGCCCTCGAATGACGCTGTCGCTGTCCAGCATCGGAGCCACGGACATGTATAGCTGTTCAGCCGCCACTCGGCCCGGCTACTCACGGTATGTGTAGACCAAACGCTGCGGCGGCGGCGCTCGACCGCCTGTGTAGGAAGCGATGACCTGTCGCAATCGTTAAAGCCGCGGGATGTGTGCACTCGCCGAATCGGCTTTATGCCTGGACAGCGTACGCTTGGAGATTTGCTGGCTGGGCTTTACCTGATCGAGGAACCATGAAATTAGAACGGACCGATATCTGTATCGCAGCTCGGGGTGTTCGGTGAACGAAGAACATAGATGTGATTGTTCCGGGCGGGCTACAGATTTTCCGATATTGACCGGTATGCCGTCAGGTGCCTGCTGGGGCTGCTTTGGTTACGTTGAACCGTATCTAGCCGAAGCCGACTACTGGGTTTCGATGCCCGTTCATCTGGTGGTGTAAGCCGATGCCGGATGGGGAGTTGAAATCGGACCGTACGTCTTCGACCGCAAGGACATTCACCGACTACGGTCTGCGGTCGATGCTTATCAGCACGCATCAGAGGGGCAAGTGGCCCATGTGGATAGTGATATTCGGCGTGCGATTTCCGACCGTTACGGGACACGATCGACAACGATCACGCCTGAGCCTCAACGCGCAACCGGGGTCAACTGTGTGAAGATCCTGCGCCCTGACGGTGCGCTGATGCACATCAATGCAGCGGGACGTGCCGCTTTAGGTATTTCCCCGCTGGACACCCAACTTGGCATGCCGTGGTTGGAGATCCTGCCGTCCGTGGTGCGCGACAGCGGACGGTACGCGCTCAATAGCGCGGCGAGCGGGATCGCAGCGCGGTTTCTTGGACTAAGTGTCGAACCGGACGGAACAACCCGACAATGGGCGAACGAACTGGCACCGGTTAGAGGAATCGATAGCCATATCACCGAAATCCTTTGTATCTCAATGGATATAACACTGATTCCTCATGGCGCCAACTTCGACAACCCTCCTGCTGCGGAGTCTCGTTGATCTGGTACACGTGGTCGGCCTCGGTCTATCGAGAACGTACCTCACAGCCTTGCCCGATCAGTCGCCGACACCTGCGTTCAGTCGCGTGGAGCCAGCCCGCTGACCTCGGCCACGATCTCCAGTGACCGCAGCTGCAGCTTCCGGTCGGGCGCATTGGGCACCACGATGAGCTCATCGGCCTCGGCCAGCTGCGCAAAGTCGTCCAAGTATGCGCTCACCTGATCTGGAGTGCCGACCGCGAAGTACTTTGTCATCGCCTTGATCTGTTGCCCGGCAGGGGATTCCAGTGCGGAAAGGGCCTCGTCATCGGTGAGGCGCGGACCTCCGCCGCGATGCAGGAAAAGCTTGGCACGTTCGATCAGCGCCGACCGGTACTGCTCCCGGGCGGTGTCTTCGTCGTCGGCGGCGATGACGTTGACCCCGGCGATCACGTACGGCTCCGGCAGCTGCTCGGAGGGCTGGAACTCCCGCCGATACAGCGCCACCGCATCCCGCAGCGCGGGAGGCGCGAAGTGGGAGGCGAAACCGTAGGGCAGGCCCAGCACCGCCGCCAGCTGTGCGCCGAACAACGACGACCCAAGGATGTAGAGCGGTACGTGTGTCCCGTGCCCCGGTGTCGCGGTGACCCCCGGGACCCGGCTCTGTTCGCTCAGATATGCCTGCAGCTCGATCACATCCTGCGGAAAGTGCTCGGCATCGGCGGGGGAGTGCCGCAACGCGCGCAGCGTCACCTGATCCGTCCCCGGGGCGCGGCCGAGACCGAGATCGATGCGTCCAGGGTGCAGGGTTTCGAGGGTGCCGAACTGCTCGGCGATCTGCAGCGGGGAATGGTTGGGCAACATGATGCCGCCCGCGCCCAGTCTGATGGTCGACGTCTGGGTGGCCACATGTCCGATCAGGACACTGGTCGCCGACGAGGCAATGGACCGCATGTTGTGGTGTTCGGCGTACCAGACGCGGTGAAATCCCAGCGCTTCGGCGTGCCGCGCGATCTCGACGCTGGCGGCGAAGCTCTCGGCCACGGTCTCGTGCGGCGCCACCCGCGCCAGATCCAGAATCGACAAAGGTCTCGCCATGAATTGGAGCAACCCGCGGCGTTTCTTCGCTATTCCCCCGTGGGACGCACCATAGACGGTACAAACGTATGGTGCCCTTCCTTCCGACCGCAGCGGAACTGGCGGGTGCTCTCGCCGAACTGCTCGACGACCTCCAATCCGAGCTGCCCCCATCCTCGGTGCATCGCGCCCGTGTTGGGGCCAACATCGCCAGGATTCTGCAGCGAGAACTAACCACGCCCGCGCAGCCGCCTGCCGATGACCCGTCATGGGAGGACCTGGCCGAGGCGGTGCGTAGTGAACTCGCGGTTGTCAAGCCCGGGTACGACGCCTGGGAGGGCGAATGATCGACCTGGCCGACGGGCTCACCCGTTACCTGCACGACGAGTTCGGCAAAAAGTTTCAGGTTTCTGGCGTGGTTGGCGTTTCCGCGGGCGCCCGACGGCGAAATGTGCTGGTGGATGCCACTTTCGGGGGTGAGACCCTCAAGCTGGTCGCGACCATTGTGCCCGCAGTCGTGCAGCAGGTGCCGGTGGGTAGTGAGGCCGGGGTGCGTGAGCTGGCACGCAGCCACGGTGTTCCGGTGCCGCGGGTTCGTGGCGTGTGTTCCGAGGCCTCATATGTGGGTGCGCCCTTCATGATCTCCGAACGCATCGCGGGCGAGACGGTTCCCCGTAAGGTGCTGCGGCTGGTGCAGTCCACCGGGATTGAGGATCTGGTGGCCGAGCAGCTTGGTGCGGCGATGGGTCGGCTGCATGGGATAGATCCGGCGATGGCGCCGCCGGATCTGCCCGGTGACCCGGAGGCCGAGCCGGCGGTCGTCCTGCTGGAACAGATGCGTGAGGGGGTGGCGGCGCTGCTTCCGGATCGGCCGGTGTTCCAGCGCACGCTGTCCTGGCTGACCGAGCGCATGCCCGGTCCACCCGCTCGGCGATGCCTGGTGCACACCGACATTCGCAATGGCAACGTCATCGTCGGCGAGGACGGCTTGCGTGCGGTTCTCGACTGGGAGGGCACGACTCGGTTTGGAGATCCCATGCGCGATGTCGGCTGGACCGCGCTGCGGATGTGGAGGTTTGGTGTCGACGAGCGCGAGTTCGGTGGCTTCGCGGGCCGTGAGGTGTTTGTGCGTGCGTACGAGGACGCGGGCGGAACATTTGACGCCGACAGGTTCCAGTGGTGGAAGGTGCTGGGGACGCTGTGGTGGGGTGTTGGCCTTGCCGCGCAAGCGAAGTCGTATCTGGACGGTAGCGTGCGGGACATTGTGATGGCCGCAAGCGGTCGCCGGATACCCGAGATCGAGTGGGACCTGTTGATGTTGACGAAGCCGGAAGGTCGCTGATGAACTTCGAACTGCCGCCCGAGCTTGTCGACTATCTGGCCGAGCTCGACGAGTTCATCGACCGCGAGATCGTGCCGCTCGAGCAATCCGATGACAACATCCGATTCTTCGATCACCGGCGCGAAGATTCCCGTACTGACTGGGATCGTGGTGGCCTGCCCAATGGTGAGTGGGAGGAACTACTCGGGGAGGCACGTCGGCGTGCCGATGCGGCCGGTCACCTTCGGTACCCGTTTCCGGCGGAGTTCGGCGGACGTGACGGGTCCAACCTCGGCATGGCGGTCATCCGTGAGCACCTGGCGCGGCGCGGTCTCGGACTGCACTGCGACCTGCAGAACGAGCACGCCATCGTCGGTAATAACGTGGGGCTGCTTCTCATGCTGGAATACGGCACCGCGGAGCAGAAGGCCCAGTGGGTCGAGGGGCTCGCCAGCGGCACGAAGTTTTTCGCTTTCGGTATCACCGAGCCCGAACACGGCTCCGATGCCACCCATATGGAAACCCGGGCCACAAAGGATGGGTCGGACTGGATCATCAATGGTGAAAAGACCTGGAACACCGGTGTGCATATCGCCGACGCGGACCTGATTTTCGCCCGCACCTCGGGCGATCCGGGTGACGGGCGCGGTATCACCGCGTTCCTGGTGTCCGCGGATGCACCCGGGTTCAAGGTCGAGGAATACCTGTGGACCTTCAACATGCCGACCGACCACGCCCATATCTCGCTGACCGACGTGCGGGTCCCCGATTCGGCGGTCTTCGGTGGGGAGGGCCGCGGGCTGGGTGTGGTGCAGCACTTCTTCAACGAGAATCGGATTCGTCAGGCAGCGTCCAGCCTTGGGGCGGCGCAGTTCTGCATCGACCGGTCTGTTGAATATGCCAAGGAGCGCAAGCCTTTTGGGAAGCCGCTGGCATCGAATCAGGCCATCCAATTTCCACTTGTCGAGCTGCAGACCCAGTGCGAGATGCTGCGCGCGCTGATTCACAAGACGGCGTGGTCGATGGACACCTACGGACCGTTCTCGGTCTCTGAACAGGTCTCGATGTGCAATTACGTCGCAAACCGGTTGTGTTGCGAGGCCGCAGACCGGGCCATGCAGGTTCATGGCGGCTTGGGGTACTCGCGGCACATGCCGTTCGAGCACATCTATCGCCATCACCGCCGGTACCGGATCACCGAGGGCGCCGAGGAGATTCAGATGCGCCGGGTGGCCGGGTATATGTTCGGCTTCATGAATCAAAAGGCGCCCAAGGGGGTCTAGTGGGCGAAACGTCGGTACCCGTTGTGGTGGTCATGGGTGTGGCAGGGGTTGGCAAATCAACCGTGGCGCAGGCCCTGGCGAAGCTCCTGGGTGCACCCTGTGCTGAGGGTGATGATTTCCATCCGGACGCGAACATTGCCAAGATGTCGGCCGGAATCCCGCTGGATGACACCGATAGATGGCCATGGCTGCAGCGGATCGCCGAATGGATGGCCGAGCGCGGACGGGAGGGGACGGGCGGGGTGGTCACCTGTTCGGCACTTAAACGCCGCTACCGTGACGTTCTCCGCGTGGGATACCCGGATGCGTTCTTTGTGCACCTGTCCGGAGACAGGGCGCTCATCGGCGACCGGATGTCGCATCGCTCAGGACATTTCATGCCGACATCGTTGTTGGATTCGCAGTTCGAGATTCTCGAACCGCTGGAACCCGACGAGCGGGGTGCGGTGCTGGATGTCGGTATCGGGCCGGATGAACTGGTAGCGGAGGCTTTGAGGCAGATCGGCGCATGAACGCCGACCTGATTCTGCTGGCCGAGCCGGCCAAGATCCCGCACACCACCAGTGACGTTCGGCTACTTGTTGCCGTGGTGCTGAGCATCGGCGTGATCATCGCGCTCATCACCAGGGTCAAGATGCATCCGTTCCTGGCGCTGCTGCTCGGATCGGGAACCCTGGCCGCCGTCGCCAGTGTGCCGTTCGACAAGCTCCTTGGGTCCTTTGTGACCGGATTCGGCTCGACCATCGCCGGTGTCGGGCTGCTCATCGGGTTGGGGGCGATGCTGGGCCGCCTGCTGGCTGACTCCGGTGGCGCCAACATCGTCGCCGATGCCGTGCTCGCGCGGTCGGGTCCACGCCTGCTGCCCTGGGCGGTGGCGCTGATCGCGGCCGTGCTCGGGCTGCCCTTGTTCTTCGAAGTGGGTGTGGTGCTGCTGATTCCGATCGTGCTCTTGGTGGCACGCCGGGGAAATGTGCCACTGCTGCGGGTGGGAATTCCCGCGCTGGCGGGCCTATCGGTATTGCACGGACTGGTTCCGCCGCACCCAGGTCCATTGGTGGCGGTGGACGCGCTGAAGGCGGACTTGGGTGTCACCCTGGCGTTTGGTCTGCTGGCCGCGGTGCCCACCCTGATAGTGGCGGGGCCCCTCTATGCGCGGGTGGCAGAGCGCTGGGTGGGGCCACTGGAGATCCCTACCGCGACCGCACCCGAAGCCGATCGAAAGGGGTCGGCTCCGAGCGTTGTCGCGGTGTTGGCGACGATCTTGCTTCCGGTGGCCCTGATGTTGGCGAAGGCGCTCTCCGATGTGGTGATCGACAATCCGAAATCGTTGGTGCAGAGGATTTTCGACACCGCCGGTACGCCGCTGGTAGCGCTACTGGTGGCGACACTGGTGGCAATGGTGACGCTGGGCACGGCATCTGGCCTGGACCGCGCGGGTGTCTCGGGAATCATCGAGAAGTCGCTCGGGCCCATCGCGGGCATCGTCTTCATCGTCGGTGCCGGAGGCGGATTCAAGCAGACCCTTATTGATGTGGGGGTCGGAGATGCCGTGAGCACCTGGTCGGAGAAATGGCATATCCCCGCGCTGGTGCTGGGCTGGCTCATCGCGGTGCTCATCCGATTGGCCACGGGTTCAGCCACGGTGGCGACCATCACCGCCGCCGGTATCGTCTCCCCGCTTGCCGCGGACATGTCTACCGCGCACGTCGCGCTGTTGGTGCTCGCGATTGGTGCCGGGTCGCTCTTCTTCTCCCACGTCAACGACGCCGGATTCTGGTTGGTGAAGGAGTATTTCGGGATGACGGTCGGCCAGACCCTCAAGTCATGGTCGGTGATGGAAACGGTGATTTCGGTCGTCGGATTTGCGATGGTCCTGCTGCTGAGCGCCGTTGTATGACTCGTCTAACTCTTTGTCGCACTCACGAACTGTGAGAGTCCCCGCACCTCTTGCTCAATGTCGTGAAATCCCGAGTTCCACAGCACCGAGGTGATGTCATCGCGGTCGAAGCCGTGTAAACCGTTGCGTGCCGCCATTTTCACGGAGAGCGACCGAACGAGCCTGGGGCCGCGGGTGCAGCTGGTCATCACCGCGATCCGGCCGCCCGGCCTGAGCACCCGGAGCATCTCATCGAGAACCTTGAAGGGCTCGGGTACCAGATACAGCGCGGCGAAACAGCACACCGCATCAAAGCTTCCGTCGTCGAACGGCAGGGTGCGGGCATCCGCACGCAGGTATCCAACCCCGTTCGCGATGTTGGTCCGGACCGCGCGCCGCAGCATGGGCTCGGAGAAATCGAGCCCGACTGCCAGACCGTCGGCGGATAACTGGCCGCCCAGGTATTTGGTGAAGTTTCCTGGCCCGCAGGCGACATCGAGCAGTGTATGGGCCGCGTCGAGTCGCAGGGCCCGTGCCGCACGGCGCCGTTCTGCCGACGGCGTGATGCCGGTGTAGAGCACGGTCTGGCCCCAGCGCCACGGCCCTTGATAGACCGCGGCCACCAGGGGATTGTTCATGGCGCGCTGGGCGACGCGCTGAGGCTGATCAGAGGGCGGCGGAAGCAGATCCAGGTAGCCGGCCGACGAATGCGCACCCGCGTCGAGTGCGTCGGACCAGACGAGCTCGCCGAGGCGATCCAATGCGGTCGGGGTTGTCATTGGGCCTCCTGCAGCCTGTCGTCGTCGTGAAGGTGCTGAGCGAAAAAGGCGTAGACCCGTTCCCAGGCGTCGGCCTCCGCCTCGGGGGAGTACCCGAATCCGGCGATCCGCATCAGTGGTTGCATCGGCAGCTGGTTGGCGAAACTGTGCCCCGCGTCGTACTTCTTGATGTCGTGTTCGATGCCGTGGGCGTCCAGTGCCTTGCGCAACCGGGGCTCGCCCCGAATCACGAAGGGGTCCTGAGTGGCCAGGCTCGCGACGACGGGGCACGCTCCCTCGAAATGGTCGCCGTAGGGGCCGGGCATTGCACCGTAGAAAGGTGCGGCCGCATCAAACCCCTTGGTGGAAGTGATAAGTACGAATCCACCGCCCATGCAGAAACCGGCGACACCGACCCCGCCCGTGGTGTAGGGCAGCGACAACAGGTGATCGCGCGCGGCCAGGATCTCGTCGATGGCACGACCCCGGCGGGTGATGAGATTGGTCATGACTCGGCTGATGCACCGGATTCGTCCACGGGAGTACAGGTCGGGCGCCAGGGCCACATAGCCGTTGGCCGCCACGTTCTTGGTGATGCGACGCAAGTCGGGAGTGGACCCGTTGATGTCGTGCAGCACCACGATCGAGGGCCACGGCCCGTCGCCCGCAGGCTTCTCCAAGATGCCTGTGACTTCACCACTTTTTGTGGGGAAACTGATGTCCGCCATAGCGCTCCTGTGATCGATCACAAATATTGTTTACAGTGATGTTAAGCTAATTGGAAAGGTAGGCTCCAGCGCTGATGGCTGTCAATACCCCATCGGGCCGGTCCCGGGGGCGCCCCGCGCGCACGCCCGAGCAGCACGAGCAGATGCGCGCACGCATCCTTGCCGCTGCCGGTGCCGTGTACGCCAAGCACGGGCAGCGCGGCACCACCGTGGCGCGCATCGTCAAGAAGGCCCACCTGTCCCGGCCGACGTTCTATGTGTTCTTCGACGGAACCGACGATGTCATCACCGCATTGGTCAACCACACCCAGTCGCAGCTCAACGGAAGGCTCTACGCGGTGATCGCGGAGCCGGCCGATCCGATCACCCAAATCGTCGCGGCGGTGGACGTTTACCTCGATACCACCGAGGAGATGGGCGATGCGGCGCGGGTGTTCCACATCGAGGCCCACGATCCTGCTTCCTCCGCACATCGATTGCGCCAGGAGAACGAGGAGGTGATGGTCGAGATGCTTCGTGGCCGGATCATCGAATCCGGTCGCCCTGCACCATCTTCAGAGGCCTTCCGAATGCTGTTCGGAACCCTGCAGGCGGGCAGTTACCGCTACTTGTCGACGCCCGGCAGCGATCGCCGGGAGGCGCGCGCCGCGATGCTGCGGGCGGCGGTGGCGCTCGTGGGCACGCCGGAGGACTGGCGTCAGGCCGCCGAGCGTCCCGACCTGTTCGGGCAGTAGGGCTAGATGCTCAGGTACTGGGGCGACAACACGATGGAGTACAGGATTGTTCGGTAGGCCCGAGTGGGATCGGTAACCCATTGGCTCACCAGGAAGTACAGCGTCTGAGTGCCATCCGCGTTCATGGTGATGCTGACGACCTGGGGCCCATACGGCTGCAGCAGCTTGTGTGGATCACGGGAGATGAACGGATCATCCGGTCGTGGATCGGACGGATCGTTGCGGATCAGCACCGTCATGGGCTCGCTGACCAACTCCTGAGGAGTGCGGAACAGCTTGAGTCCGATGTGCGCGTCGCCGGAACCGTTGGAATCGAGCAGGCCGAAACCACCTGCGGGTAGGGCGAATAACTGATTCTCGCGGTCTCCGCCACCACGGATCTGGCCAATCTTCTCCCACGCCGACGAGTCCAGGAAAGCCGGATCGTCGATCGGAGGTGTGAGCCACGCACACCGCGGCGCCCAGGGCCCGGTTCCGATGTTTCCCGCCACCAGCATTCGGCGACCAGGCGCCGAAACCCCACTCGGCTGCGAGATCCCGGCCATGACACCGATCGGCTGGTAGGACGGTTTGCCCGGCTCGCTCACGTCGTAGACGGTGGTGTCCGCCGAGACGAAGGTGCTGCATCCCGGCGACGGAATGCACGAGGCGAACAACAGCGAACGCTGCGCCAGCTCCGCAGATCCGGTGGGCAGCAGCCGGGCACCGTCCTGTGCATCCGATGGCAGCGCAAGCGGTTTGGAACGTCCCCCGAGTGCCACCGAGGGGCTGGCAGGGTCGACGGGAATGAGCTGAATGCCGTCACCGGTGTTCAGGTAGTCGCCCGTCCACAGGCAGGCGCCGCGGTTGGTGTGCACACCGAGGTCGAAGGAATCGTCTCGACAGGCGGTCTGAAAGCTGGCGTTGACCGATGGCATGTGCGGAATCGGGTTGCCCTGGGCATCCTTGAATTCCTGCTGTTGAGTCGGCCCGAGCATGACGAGTGAGTCCAGCAACGGCACCATGCGGGGCGGCAGTGGGGCCGGGGTAGGAGTATCCGGATGGAATGGCTTTGGCGGCAGATGCTTTTCGTGGCGGATCCACAGTGAGGAGGCGGGCACCCCGAGCCTATTCAGCAGTTGGCCCAGCAGCGGCACGCTGACGCCGATCACATTCGAGGGATCGCCGTCGATGCCTTCGACGAGCCAGCTGCCCAGGCCGTCGAGCGTGAAGGCGCCCGCCACCTGCAGGGGCTCGCCGGTAGCCAGATAGGCCTCGAGATCTGCTGCCGATGGGTTTCCGAAACGCACTGTGGTCGAGCGTGTTTCACTGACACGTGCGACAGGCTTGCCCTCGACGACCCGCACCAGGCAGTGCCCGGTCAGCAGCTGAGCGGACCGCCCGGCCATCAGCCCCCAGCGGCGGCGCGCTTCCTCCACGGTGCCCGGCTTGCCCTGCAACATGCCGTCGAGCAGGAGCATCGAATCGCAGCCCAGCACTACCGCGTCGGCGGCCACCTCGCCGGCCAGGGTCGTTGCGACGTCAAAGGCCTTGGCGCAGGCCAGCACTTCCACGGCTCGCTCCGGGGCGGTACCCGAGGGTTGGGTGGCCATGACGAGATGCTCGTCGACATGCGAGACGATGACGACCGGGTTCAGGCCGGCCTGCTCCAGGATCCGTTCGCGCGCGGGAGAGGCCGAGGCCAGGACAAATGCGCTCACGGGGCCGGTGACGGCCGTCTAGAACGTGCCCTGCGGGCGCGCCAGCTTCGCGCGCTCGAACAGGGTGACTCGCTGCCAGCTGTGCGGGCTGTAGCGCAGCATGTCGATCGGCTCGGCCCAGAGGTTCCGGGGCTTGCGGCTCTCGGTCTCCGCCTTCGAGGCCAGCGCGCTGAGCGCCGCGACCAGGGCCGCGATCTCCTCATCTGTCGGGTTGCCGCTGAGCACCTGCACGTCGGCGGCTTTCACCTTCCCGGAATCGCTTTCAGCGGTTACGGTTTCGCTGGTCTCGTCGGTCACGGACGCACCTTCTTCATTCGTCACAGCGGAATGTTTCCGTGCTTCTTCGGTGGGAGCCGCACGATCTTGCGATCGAGCAAGCGCAGCGAGGTGGCGATGTAGCCGCGAGTGTGCGATGGCGGGATGACCGCGTCGACGTATCCGCGCTCGGCAGCCATGTACGGGTTCACCAGGGTGTCCTCGTACTCGGCCTGCAACTGCAGGCGCAGGGCGTCCACATCGTCACCGTTCTTGGACGCCTCGGCCAGCTGCGAGCGGTACACGAATCCGACCGCACCGGAGGCACCCATGACCGCGATCTGTGCGGTGGGCCAGGCGACGTTGACGTCAGCGCCCATGTCCTTGGAGCCCATGACGCAGTACGCGCCACCGTAGGCCTTCCGGGTGATCACGGTGATCTTCGGAACGGTGGCCTCGCCGTACGCGTACAGCAGCTTGGCGCCACGCCGGATGATGCCGTTGAACTCCTGCTCGGTGCCGGGCAGGAAGCCGGGCACATCCACCAGAGTGATGATCGGGACACCGAAGCAGTCGCAGGTGCGGATGAACCGCGCGGCCTTCTCCGAGGCATTGATGTCCAAGCAGCCCGCGAACTGGGTGGGCTGGTTGGCGACGATGCCGACGCTGCGGCCGTCGACACGGCCGAAGCCGACGATGATGTTCTGGGCGTATCCGGCCTGCACCTCGAGGAACTCGTCGTCGTCGAGGATGCGGGTGATGACCTCGTGCATGTCGTACGGCTGGTTCGGGGAGTCCGGAATCAGCGTGTCGAGCTCGATGTCCTCGTCGGTGAGGTGATCTTCGACGGCGCCGTCGGTCGGCTCCGGTCCCGGATAACGCGGCGGCTCGGAGGCGTTGTTGGACGGCAGGTAGCTCAGGATGTCGCGGACGTAGTCGAAGGCGTCCTGCTCGCCGGAGGCGACATAGTGCGTGGTGCCGGACTTGGCCTCGTGGGTGTGTGCGCCACCCAGCTCCTCCATGGTGACGTCCTCACCGGTGACGGTCTTGATGACGTCGGGACCGGTGATGAACATCTGGCTGGTCTGGTCGACCATGACGATGAAGTCCGTCAGCGCGGGCGAGTAGACGTGACCACCGGCGGCCGGGCCCATGATGAGCGAGATCTGCGGGATGACGCCCGAGGCGATGACGTTGTTGTGGAAGATCTGGCTGTACAGGCCGAGGGAGACCACGCCCTCTTGGATGCGGGCGCCGGCACCCTCGTTGATGCCGATGAGCGGGCGGCCGGTCTTGAGGGCCAGCTGCTGCACCTTGACGATCTTCTCGCCGTACACCTCGCCGAGGCTGCCGCCGAACACCGAGACGTCCTGGCTGAAGATGCACACGTCACGGCCGTCGATGGTGCCGAAACCGGTCACCACGCCGTCGCCGAGCGGGCGCTTCTCGCCCAGTCCGAAGTTTGAACTGCGGTGCTTGGCCAACGCGTCCAACTCCACGAACGAGCCCTCGTCCAGTAGCGCGTAGATGCGCTCACGGGCGGTCAGCTTGCCCTTGGCGTGGATCTTGTCGACGGCGGCCTCGCCGACCGGATGCAGTGTCTCCTCGCTGCGCCGACGCAGATCGGCGAGCTTGCCCGCGGTGGTGTGGATATCGGGCTCGGTGGTCGTCATGGGTCCCGATGTTATCGCGCTGCACCCGGGAGAACGCGCATGGGCCTTAGAGAGTTCTCAGAAATTTTCTCGAATGGATGTTCACCGATAGCGGTACATAGAAGGAGATGGACAAACAGCCCGCACTGGATGCCGACCTGGTGTTCACGATCGTGTCCCGTTTCGACCAGCTCGAGGGGGCCGACGCGGAGGTCGCGGTGCGTTCGGCGGCGGAACTGGCCGAGTGTCCGGTGGGTGTCCGCTGGTCCGAGGACGCCGAGCCCACGGTATGGCTGGAACGCGAGGGGCTGGCCCGATCCACCGACGAGCTCCTGTTGCACCGGCTGCGGCACCATGACTCGTGAGTCCACTCCTCGGACCGATATCGCTGCCATGCTCCTGGACCGTGTCGGCGACAGACATCTAGGGCTCCGTACCCGCGACCGCGACTGGACATGGGACGAGGTGATCGGTGAGTCCGCCGCACGAGGCGAACTCGCGCGGAAGCTGCGGGCCGAGGGGCCCTTCCACATCGGGATCCTGCTGGAGAACGTTCCCGACTTCATCTTCTGGCTGGGCGGTGCCGCACTGGCCGGCGCCACCATCGTGGGTATCAATCCCACCCGAGGGCCTGTCGAGATGGCCGCCGAGATTCGTCATACCGACTGTCAGCTGATTGTCACCGACACCCGCAATCTCGATCGGTTGCGGGATCTCGAGCTGGGTCTGACGGTGGACCGGTTTCTGGTGATCGACACGCCCGAATACCTGGCGCAGATCGACGAGAATCGCACTGCGGCATCGGTTTCCCATGGAGTAGGTGCGCAATCGCTGCTCCTGCTGCTGTTCACGTCCGGAACCACGGGTGCTTCCAAGGCAGTGAAATGCAGTCAGGGTCGCCTGGCGCAGATCGCGCACCTGGCCACCGACAAATTCGGGCATCACCGCGGCGATGTCGACTACTGCTGCATGCCGCTGTTCCACGGGAATGCGTTGATGGCGCTGTGGGCCCCGGCGCTGGCCAATGGCGCTACGGTCTGTTTGATTCCCACCTTTTCGGCGTCACGCTTTCTGTCCGACATCCGGTACTTCGGCGCGACGTTCTTCACCTACGTCGGTAAGGCACTCGGATATCTGTTGGCCACCGCCGAGCAACCCGACGACGCCGAGAACCAGCTGGTGCGCGGATTCGGCACCGAGGCCTCGCCGGAGGATCAGGCCGAGTTCCGGCGACGATTCGGTGCGGAGCTGTTCGAAGGTTATGGATCCAGCGAGGGTGGGGGAGCCGTCGTGCTCGATCCCAACGCGCCGCCCGGCGCGCTGGGGCGCCCGGTGCATGAGGGCGTGGTGATCGTCGACCCGGAGACGCTACGAGATTGTGTTGCAGCAGTTTTCGATGAGCATGGACGTGTGCTCAATGCCGATGACGCGGTCGGTGAGATTGTCGACAAACAGGGGCGGCGCGGGTTCGAGGGCTACTACAAGAACGACGACGCGGATGCCGACCGCATCCGTAACGGGTGGTACTGGACCGGTGACCTCGGCTATCTCGATGCAGCCGGGTTCATCTACTTCGCGGGTCGTCGCGGTGACTGGATCCGGGTAGACGGTGAGAACACGTCGGCGCTGACCATCGAGCGGGTGCTGCGGCGCCACCCGGCGGTGATCGTGGCAGGTGCCTATGCGGTACCCGATCCGCGTTCCGGTGATCAGGTGATGGCATCCATCGAGGTGGCTAATCCGGAGGCGTTCGATGTGGAAGGGTTCACCGAGTATCTCGCGAGGCAGGAAGGCCTGGGTAGCAAGGGTATTCCACGTTTCCTGCGGGTGTCGGCGAACCTGCCGGTGACGGGCTCCAACAAGGTGCTCAAGCGCGACCTGCAAGCGCAGCGCTGGCATACCGATGAATCCGTGTTCCGTTGGGAGGGAAGGGGCGCGCCGGTGTATCGGCGGATGAGTGCGGATGACAAAACCGCACTCGATGCTCAATTCACGGCATATGGGCGACAACGGCTGCTGTAGAGCGCAGTATTGACGACAAGTCAGCGAAAGGACAGCCCCCGATGACTGACGAAATGATTCGCGAAATCGACAGCGGCACAGTGATGACCCGGTTTGCTCGGGGGTGGCATTGCCTGGGACTGGCCGAGTCGTTCCATGACGGTGAGCCGCACGGTATCGAGGCGTTCGGCACGAAGTTGGTGGTGTTCGCCGACTCGCGCGGCGAGATCAAGGTGCTGGACGGATACTGCCGTCACATGGGCGGCGATTTGTCGCAGGGCACCATCAAGGGCGACAACATCGCGTGCCCATTCCATGACTGGCGTTGGGGCGGCGACGGTAAGTGCGCGCTGGTTCCGTACGCCAAGCGCACCCCGAAACTCGCGCGCACTCGCAGCTGGCCCACTCTTGAGGTGAACGGTCAGCTGCTGGTGTGGCATGACCCGGAGGGGTCTGCTCCACCGCCCGAGCTCAGCCCGCCGACGATCGACGGCTATGCGGAAGGTAAATGGTCATCATGGCAATGGAACTCGATCCATATCGAGGGATCACATTGCCGCGAGATCGTCGACAACAACGTGGATATGGCGCACTTCTTCTATATCCATCACGCCTATCCGACGTACTTCAAGAACGTCATCGAGGGGCAGACCGCCAGCCAGTTCATGGAGTCCAAACCGCGGCCCGACTTTGTTCCTAACCCCGAAAAGCTTTGGGAAGGAACGGGTGTGCGCTCGGAGGCCACATATTTCGGCCCGGCATACATGATCGACTGGATTCACAACGACCTCGGTCCCGGATTCACCGTCGAAGTGGCGCTTGTCAACTGCCACTATCCGGTGACGCACGATTCTTTCGTGCTGCAGTGGGGTGTGGCCATCCAGGAGATGCCCGATCTGCCACCGGATAACGCGCGTAAGCTCGCCGCCGCGATGGCCAGATCATTCGGCGACGGATTCCTGGAGGATGTCGAGATCTGGAAGAACAAGACGCGCATAGACAATCCGTTACTCACTCAGGAGGACGGTGCCGTCTATCAACACCGGCGCTGGTACGAGCAATTCTACGTGGATCTGGCAGATGTCACGCCGGACATGACAGAACGCTTCGAGATCGAGGTGGACACCACGCATGCCCACGGGGTGTGGGTGCACGAGGTCGAAGAAAATCTTGCCGAGCGGGCCGCCACGGCGTCGCGCTGAGAGTCCTAGGCTGAGCGTGTGACCTCGGACAGACTCACCCTTACCGACAGCCCCGGTGGACAGTGGCGCCGCATCGACATCGTCGAGGAAACCGGATCCACCAACGCCGATCTGGTGGCACGCGCCGCGGCGGGGGAGGACATCGACGGTGTTGTGCTGCTGGCCGAACACCAGACCGCCGGCCGGGGCCGTCACGGCCGCAACTGGGGCGCGCCCGCGCGCACGCAGCTGTCGATGTCGGTGGGCATAGGAGTCGGTGAGGTGCCACCGGACCGGTGGGGATTGGTGCCGCTGCTGGCCGGAGTGGCGATCGTCGATGCGGTCGCTGAGGTGTCGGGCATTCAGGCCGGGCTCAAGTGGCCCAACGATGTGCTGGTGGAGGGTCGCAAGCTGTGCGGGATCCTGGCTGAGGTCGCGACACCGCAGCCGGCCATTGTGCTCGGTCTCGGACTCAACGCCACCTTCACCCAACACGAGCTGCCGGACCCCAATGCGACGTCCCTGGCGATCCTGGGCTGGGCCAATCCGGACCGCAACGAGCTGGCGCGCGCGGTGCTGCGTGAACTCGCGGGCCGCATCGCGCATTGGCGTTCCGCGAGGGGAGTCGATGAGCAGCTGTTGGAGGATTACCGCGCCCGCAGCGTCACCCTGGGAGCGCGGGTGCGGGCCGAGCTGCCGGGCCAGCGTGAACTGATCGGCGTAGCCGTCGGGCTCGGTAACGATGGACAGCTCCGTATCGAGGCCGCAGACGGCACCGTCACCGCGGTGACGGCGGGCGACATTACGCATCTGCGCCCGCTCGGCGACCAGTAAAGTCGCTGCACGTGGGGTATCCGGAGAACGTACTCGCCGACGACGAGCAGGTGGTGTTGCACCGCCATCCACATTGGAAGCGACTGATCGGCCCGGCCCTGGTGCTGATTCTGTCCACCGGCGTGGCGGCCTTCGTCGCCGCAATGGTCGATAACACCGACTGGCAGCCCACCGCGAAGAACGTGGTGATGATCGCGATCGGTGTTGTCTGGCTGGTGCTGGTCGGCTGGCTGAGTGTGTGGCCATTCTTGAACTGGCTGACCACGCATTTCGTGATCACCGACCGGCGCGTGATGTTCCGTCAGGGACTGTTGAGCCGTTCGGGAATCGATATCCCGTTGGCGCGCGTCAACAGCGTCGAGTTCCGGCACGGCTTGGTGGACAGGATTCTGCGCACCGGCACCCTGATCATCGAGTCGGCATCACAAGATCCGTTGGAGTTTCACGAGATACCGCGAGTGGAGTACGTCCACTCGCTGCTGTATCACGAGGTCTTTGACACCCTCGGTTCAGAGGAGGGCGACAGCCGCTCCACCGGGCGTGGCCGGGAACGGCCACCCGCCACGTGATGCGCTGAGCCGTACAAGCCACGGCCGACCTCGGTGCCGTGATGCACGGTGGTGCTGTTGGGCAGCCCCGTGGGCGGGTGCAGCGGGGTGACGTTTTCCGAGTCTGCGCCTGATCCGTCGTCGTCCACCTCGGCCGCGACGAAAGCCACCGGAGTCTCGCCGTGGCGCCCGAACTCGTCGGGAAACACCCAACGGCGGAAGGCCCAGAACCGGAACGCCATCTGCAGCAAGTTGCCGATGAGGTATGCGCTGATGAAATCGGCGATGTTCTCGACCGTCAGGCTGACGTTCGGCACGCGCAGCTCAAAGATGTAACTCGACACCCACAGCGGAAGCATGGCGATCAGCACGCCAATGCCGCTGACCGCGAAGAACAGCAGCGCCTCGTGGTGCCGTTCCCGGCCGCCGCGGTCCCGGAAACTCCATTCCCTGTTGAGGATGTAGGAGGCGATGACGGCGATGATGCCGGAGATGATCTTCGCGGTGAGTGGTTTGGGCTCCAGGATCGTCAGCTTGAGCGCGTAGAAGATGCCGGAGTCGATGATGAACGTGGTGGCTCCGACGATGCCGAACTTGATCAGCTCGTGGTGCCGCTCGGCGACAGGCCGGATGAACCGGGGCAGCCGGGCGATGGTGGCATCGGCGAAAGACACAAATGGCGAGTGTACGGAAGATGGCATGGCAGTGCGAAGCGGTCCACGGACCTCATGTGGGTACGGGCGTGTACGTGATCACCTGATCCCGGCTGCTGACGACGGCTGAGACGGACCGTTCCGGCGGGGCCGTGTGGCCAGCATGACAACATATGTCTGTGCCCGAAACTCCCGTCGTCACCATGATCGGTGGTGGTCAGCTGGCCCGGATGACCCATCAGGCGTCGATCGCGCTGGGTCAGACACTGCGGGTGCTGGCACATGCCGCCGATGAGCCGGCGGCTCAAGTCACCCCCGATGTCGTATTCGGTTCGCATACCGATCTTGATGATCTGCGCCGCGCGGCGAAGGGGGCCACCGTGCTCACCTTCGACCACGAACACGTCCCCACCGCGTTCCTGGAGACCCTGCAAGGCGAGGGCGTCAATGTGCAGCCACCGCCGTCGGCGCTCATCTACGCGCAGGACAAGACGTTCATGCGACGCAAATTGAAGAGCATCGGGGCTCCGGTGCCCGGATTCGCCGATATCAAGACCGTCGCCGACGTCGAGCGGTTTGCCGCGGAGACGGGCAGCCGGGTGGTGCTGAAGGCGGTGCGGGGCGGATACGACGGCCGTGGCGTGTGGATCACCGACGATCTGGATGAGGCGCGCGCGGTGGCCGCCGAGCAGCTGGCGGCGGGTGTGGATCTGCTTGCCGAGGAACGTATCGACATGCGCCGTGAGCTGTCGGCGATGGTGGCGCGCTCACCGTTCGGACAGGGTGCCGCCTGGCCTGTGGTGGAAACCGTTCAGCGGGATGGTATTTGCGCCGTGGTCATCGCGCCGGCACCCGAGCTGCCCGAGGGACGGGCGATGGAGGCCGAGCAGCTGGCGCTGCGGATCGCCACCGACCTCGGTGTGACCGGATGCCTGGCGGTGGAACTGTTTGAAACCAATGACGGCCGATTGCTGGTCAATGAGCTGGCGATGCGACCACACAACTCCGGGCATTGGAGCATGGACGGCGCGCGGACCGGGCAATTCGAGCAGCACCTGCGGGCCGTGCTCGACTACCCGCTCGGCTCCACCGAACCACTGGCTCCCGTGACCGTCATGGCCAACGTGTTGGGTGCACCTGAGACTCCCGCGATGTCACTCGATGAACGGATGCACCATTTGATGGGCCGCATCCCGGAGGCGAAAGTGCACTTGTACGGCAAGGGCGAGCGTGCGGGCCGCAAGCTCGGGCACGTGAATATCCAAGGCCGCGCGGATGGTTCGCCGAGCGATCCGCAGTATGTGGCCGAGGTGCGTGAGCGTGCCGAGCGTGCCGCGCACTGGCTCTCGCACGCGGTATGGACCGATGGATGGCAAGCGACACACTGATGAGCGCTTGCGCGAAGAAGCGGAGGCACTGATGAGCTTGCGCGAAGAGGCGAAGGCGCTGATAAGCGGCTGCGCGACGATGAGAGGACGCTGAATAGTGAGTGCACGGGTCGGCCTGATCATGGGCAGCGACAGTGACTGGTCGGTGATGTCGGATGCCGCGAATGCTTTGGCGGAGTTCGCAATTCCGTTTGAGGTGGGCGTTGTCTCGGCACACCGCACCCCGGCGCGCATGCTGGAGTACGCACAGACGGCCGCCGACCGGGGCATCCAGGTGATCATCGCCGGGGCAGGCGGCGCCGCGCATCTGCCCGGCATGGTGGCCTCGGCCACCCCGTTGCCGGTCATCGGCGTTCCGGTGCCACTGGCGCGGCTGGATGGTCTGGACTCCCTGCTGTCCATCGTGCAGATGCCCGCGGGTGTGCCCGTCGCGACGGTGTCGATCGGTGGAGCCCGCAACGCCGGGCTGCTGGCCGCGCGCATCCTGGGGGTCTCCGACACGACGCTGCGGGACAAGGTGGTTGCCTTCCAAGCGAGCATGGAAGCAACCGTTTTGGAGAAGGATGAGGCGCTGCGGCGCAGACTATTAGGCGACTAAATTGACCGTGACGTACAGTTAACGGCGACTAACTGTTCGATCCTGGAGGCTGTGATGGCTGGAAACCCGTCGTTTGACCTGTTCAAGCTGGCAGAAGAGCATGACGAGTTGCGTGCGGCGATCCGTGGCCTGGCTGAAAAAGAGATCGCTCCCTACGCCAAGGATGTCGACGAGAAGGCCCGGTTCCCCCAAGAGGCCCTCGATGCGCTGGTCGCCTCGGGCTTCAATGCCGTGCACGTTCCCGAGGAGTACGACGGTCAGGGCGCCGATAGCGTGGCCGCCTGCATCGTCATCGAAGAGGTGGCCCGGGTCTGTGCGTCATCGTCGTTGATCCCCGCCGTCAACAAGCTCGGCACCATGGGGCTGATCCTCAGCGGCTCCGACGAGCTCAAGAAGCAGGTTTTGCCGTCCATCGCCAGCGGCGAGGCCATGGCCTCTTACGCGCTGTCCGAGCGCGAGGCCGGCAGCGACGCGGCCAGCATGCGCACTCGCGCCAAGGCGGACGGCGATGACTGGATCATCAACGGCAGCAAGTGCTGGATCACCAACGGTGGCAAGTCTTCCTGGTACACCGTGATGGCGGTGACCGATCCCGAGAAGAAGGCGCACGGCATCTCGGCCTTCATGGTGCACAAGGACGACGAGGGTTTCACCGTCGGCCCGCTGGAGCACAAGCTGGGCATCAAGGGCTCGCCCACCGCGGAGCTGTACTTCGAGAACTGCCGGATTCCGGGCGACCGGATCATCGGCCAGCCGGGCACCGGTTTCAAGACCGCGCTGGAGACGCTCGATCACACCCGGCCCACCATCGGCGCGCAGGCCCTTGGGATCGCGCAGGGTGCGCTCGACGCCGCGATTGCATACACCAAGGACCGCAAGCAGTTTGGCCGGTCCATCAGCGACTTCCAGGGTGTGCAGTTCATGCTCGCCGATATGGCGATGAAGGTCGAGGCCGCCCGCCTGCTGGTGTACACCGCGGCGGCTCGTGCCGAGCGCGGCGAGAAGAGCCTGGGCTTCATCTCCTCGGCCTCGAAGTGCTTCGCCTCTGATGTGGCCATGGAGGTCACCACCGATGCCGTGCAGCTGTTCGGCGGCGCCGGGTACACCACCGACTTCCCGGTGGAGCGGATGATGCGCGATGCCAAGATCACCCAGATCTACGAGGGCACCAACCAGATTCAGCGCGTGGTGATGACCCGCGCCCTGCTTGGTTCCTAACTCGCGTTAGGAGAGCGTACGGGTGACCTTTTCGGAGGTGACCCGGCGTTCTTGCGCGCCCGGATCCGGATTGGCCACCTGCACCAGGGAGGCTCCGGCGATGAGCACTGCCAGCAGATTCTCGATCAGCTTGTCCGGGCTGTCCCAGGAACCGGTGCTCAGCACCCGATCCTCGGCCGTGATGCCTTGCGCCGTGGCACTTTCCCGTGCGGCAGCGGCAACGTCCCCGACGTTGCGGCCGTTCATGGCGGGCCCGGCACCGGCGGGCGAGAACCGGTCGCCGTGTACCCGGACTGCCGTCGAATAGTCGGTCAATCCCAGCGGCAGGTCCGGTACGGGGCGCCCGAACGCGTCAAGCGACAGCACGCACACCTCCTCGGCATCCGGTTCGTCGCCAAGCGTGCAGAACGCCACGTCGGCATTGTCCTCGCCGCCGAGCACCACTTCGGCTCCGGCCCACCAGATTCCAAGCAGTACGCCCGCTGTCTGCCAATGTGCGGGCAGCCGCACCGCGACCGTGGACCCGGGTCCGGCACCGAATTCGTCACGCAACATGTTGGCGGTCTTGGCCGCCCAGTTGGCCAGCGTCACCGTCGAGAGTTCGATGCGTTCGCCGGAGGCGTCGTCGTAATAGGTGACCCGGGGGGCTGGGTTGTTCACATCGCCCAGCAGCAGGGAGGTGAGATCCATCAGTTGACGCAACGCGGGCCGTTGGCCGCCGTGAAAATCGGCGACGGGGGCGGGGGCGGCGCCTCTTCTTCGGTGGAGGAGCCGGTTTCCGAGGCGGCAGGTGTGGTCTCACGGCCAGATCCCGGGCCTTGGTAGTCGTTGGACAGCACCACGCGCACGGTGTGCTCGGCCAGGCCCGGTTTCTGCACTACCTGCAATCCCAACGCCTCGGCCACTGCCTTGGCGCCCACGTCGTCCGACTCCGCGGCCTGAACCTGGCTGTTGCCGGCATGCTCGGCCTCGTTGTTGCCCACCTTGCCTGCGGTGAATCCCTTGCCCACCAACAGTTCCGACACCGCAGCGGCCAGGCCGTTGATCTGGGTCTCATTGACGACGTCGGCGATCGTCTGGTCCTTGGAATAGGTGGCCTCTTCGGTCTTGCCCTGGGCCTGCTGGTCCAGCAGACCGGATACCCAGCTGCGCACCTGATCGGGATCGACCTTCACGACACTTTGGGTGCCATCCTCGGTCCAACCATCCTCACGCAGAATGGGAATGGTCGCGAATGCCACGTTGCCCCCGGACAGCATCTGTAGCTGCTTGATGAAGTCCATGACGTCCCAGCCCTCACTGAGCACCACGGTGCGCGTGATCGCATCGCGCAGCTTGCCCAGCGTGGAGGGGTTGGTGAGTGTGCCCCCGGAGAGCGCCGAGTGCGCCAGTGACGACATCACCACCTGCTGGCGGACCACACGATCGAGGTCACCGCGCGGCAGATCGTGGCGTTGTCGCACGAAACTCAATGCGTTGGGGCCATCGAGTGTCTGCGGACCGGCGGGAAAGTCGGCTCCCGACATCGGTTCGTACACAGCCTCGTTCAGGCACACGTCGACACCACCGAGCGCGTTGGTCATCAGCACGAATCCGAGCATGCTGACCTCGGCGTAGCGATCGACGGTGACACCGGTCAGCTTGGCCACGGTCTGGGTGAGCGCCGAACGCCCGGCGTCGACGGATTCGCGTTCGGCGGCTTCCAGTGTCTCGCCGGATTCGACGCGTTTCTGACGGTCGTTCTCTTTGGCTTCGCCGTAGACGCCGTTGATCTTTCCCTTGCTGCCATCCGGGACGGTGACATAGGAGTCGCGGGGGATGGAGATCGCCGTTGCGGATTTTCCGTTGCTGGGGATGCGGATGAGGATGATGGTGTCGGTATTGGTGGCGGTCTCGTCCCCGGCCCTCAGCATGGACAGCTCGTCCTGCGAGAGCGGATTGCCGTGTGCGTCGCTGCGACTGTCGACGCCCACCATCAGAATGTCGATCGCGCCGTCATCGGGCCTTCCGGCATTGCCGAACAGACCAGGCAGATCGAACCGGGCGATGTTCGGATCGATGTTGCCGATCTTTCCCCAGGCGGCGCCGGTGACCACCATGACGGCGACGGCGGCGAGCGTCGCAATACCCCGCCACAGAGGGCGCGGCGTCTCCGTCTGCGACGAGCCGCTCGCGCGAGGAGCGTGAGGGTCGGTCACGGTGATCCGTTTCTTTTCCGGGCCGGGCGTTCGCCGGGCAACGAGTCTCAAGCCTCGTCAAGGCTACGTCGGGGTGGCTCTCATCCCTCGGAAGCGAGGTCGGCGTGCCAGACTCTCGGTGTGCTTGTTATCACCGGAGCGGGCGGTCAGCTCGGCACCCATCTGATTGCCCGTGCCGCGCTTCGCGCCCTCCCTATCCGCGCCCTGAACTCGGCTGATTGGGATATTACCCGCGACGGTGTGCCCGATGGTGCGGTTGCTACAGGGGACACCGTGATCAACTGCGCCGCGTACACCGCCGTGGATGCCGCGGAAAGCGACGAGGCCAGGGCGTACGCGGTCAATGCCGAAGGTCCTGCCCGGGTGGCCCAGGCGTGTCGCGAGGTTGGCGCCAGATTGATCCATATCTCCACCGATTACGTGTTCAGCGGTGAGTTCGGTGATGCCGACCCACGCCCGTACCGACCGGGCGATGCCACGGCTCCGGCCGGTGTGTACGCGCGCACCAAGGTCGCCGGAGAACGGGCCGTGCACGATGCCCTACCGACAGCACAGGTGGTGCGCACGGCGTGGGTCTACACCGGCGTCAACGGGGATTTTGTCGGCGTCATGCGGCGATTGGCCGCCGGGGACGGCCCGGTGCGGGTGGTCACCGATCAGACCGGCTCTCCGACCTACGCCGCAGACCTTGCCGAGGCATTGTTGAACCTCGCGGCCTCCGATGTCCGCGAACCGTTGCTGCATGCGGCGGGGGGTGGAGCGGTGAACCGGTTCGACTGGGCGAAGGCCGTGTTCGAGCTGGTCGGGGCGGATACCTCGCGTCTGCAGCCCTGCCTGTCCGTCGATTTTCCGAGCGCAGCGCCCCGGCCGGTGTACACGGCACTTGACGGCGATCTGTGGGCCGAGGCGGGTCTGGCACCGTTGCGTCCGTGGCGGGACGCGTTGGCTGAGGCGCTGGCCACACATCAGGGGTAGGTACCCTCAAGCACCGTGCCTGATCCTCATCGCCCGAGTGGCTCGTCGGTGCCGCTCGAGCAGATCGCCGTGGTGACGGTGACGTACTCGCCTGGCGAGCATCTCCATCGCTTCCTCAGAACGCTGCGCCACGCCACCGATCGCCCGCTGCGGTTGATCCTGGCCGATAACGGTTCCACCGACGGAGCGCCCGAAGTGGCCGCCGAGGAGCCCGATGTCGAGCTGCTGCGCACCGGGGGCAATGTCGGCTACGGGAGGGCCGCCAACCTTGGGGTGGCGCAGGTTGATCCCGAAGCCGAATGGATCGTGATCGCGAACCCCGATGTGCAGTGGGGGCCGGGAAGCATCGATGCGCTGCTTGAGGTCGCGCAGCGCTGGCCCGCCGCGGGCGCGCTGGGTCCGCTTATTCGTGAGCCCGATGGTTCGGTGTATCCCTCGGCGCGAGTGGTGCCGTCGCTCGCGGGGGGTGCGCTTCACGCGCTGCTGGGATCGGTGTGGCCCACCAATCCGTGGACCGCGGCGTATCGCCAGGACCGGATGGAGCCGTCCGAGCGCATCGTCGGATGGCTCTCGGGATCGTGCCTGCTGCTGCGGCGCAAGGCCTTCGATGCCATCGGCGGATTCGACACGCGCTACTTCATGTACATGGAGGACGTTGATCTCGGAGACCGGCTGGCACGTGCGGGCTGGCAGAACGTGTACGCGCCGAGCTCGGAGGTCGTGCATGCGAAAGGTCATGCCGCCGGGCGTGATCCGGCACGCAGCCTTACTGCGCACCACGACAGCGTCTACATCTACCAATCAGACCGGCATCCACATTGGTGGCAGGCACCGCTGCGTTGGAGCATTCGGGGCGCACTGGCGGCTCGATCTGCGATCGTGGTGCGCTCGGCCATCCGTGCCAATCGGCGCCGGGACAAGCAAGGAGGGTGATATGTCTGACCACGTGAAAGCCGATGCCGTCATCTTGGTGGGAGGGCAGGGCACCCGGCTGCGTCCACTGACGCTCTCGGCGCCCAAGCCGATGCTGCCGATCGCCGGCTTCCCCTTCCTGACGCATGTGTTGTCGCGGGTCGCCGCGGCCGGGATCGATCATGTGGTGCTCGGAACGTCGTACAAGGCCGAGGTCTTCGAGTCGGAGTTCGGCGACGGGTCCAAGCTGGGCCTGTCGATTACCTATGTCACCGAAACGGAACCGCTGGGTACCGGTGGAGCCATCCGGAATGTGCTGGACCATCTGCGCCACGACACCGCCCTGGTGTTCAACGGCGATGTGTTGTCCGGCTTGGACTTGAAAGACCTTCTCGCGCAGCATGAGCAGACCCAGGCCGACCTGACATTGCACCTGGTACGGGTCGGCGACCCGCGCGCGTTCGGTTGTGTGCCTACCGATTCCACGGGCCGCGTGACCGCATTCCTGGAGAAGACCGAAGATCCGCCCACCGACCAGATCAACGCCGGGTGTTACGTGTTCCGGCGCGAGCTGATCGAACAGATCCCCTCCGGGCGGCCGGTCTCGGTTGAGCGAGAAGTCTTTCCAGGATTGCTCAGCAGTGGCGCCAAGGTATGCGGATACGTCGACACGAGCTACTGGCGCGATATGGGCACTCCCGAGGACTTCGTGCGCGGCTCGGCGGACCTGGTGCGCGGTATCGCGCCCTCACCAGCGATCCCCGAACATCCGGGCGAGGCGCTGGTGCACGACGGTGCCTCGGTGGCACCGGGCGCGCTGGTGATCGGTGGCACCGTGGTGGGCCGGGGCGCCGAAATCGGGCCGGGCGCACGGCTTGACGGCGCGGTCATCTTCGACGGTGCCCGCATCGAGGCGGGTGCGGTGGTGGAACGCTCCATCATCGGGTTCGGCGCCCGCATCGGGCCGCGCGCCTTGGTGCGTGACGGCGTGATCGGGGACGGCGCCGATATCGGTGCGCGCTGCGAGCTGCTGCGCGGCGCCCGGGTATGGCCCGGAATCACCATTCCCGACGGTGGCATCCGGTACTCCTCGGACGTCTAGGGACTCGGCCGCACATCGGCGTCGGACGGCGCGTACTCGGCGGACGAGCCGAACATGCCTGAGGGGTTGGCGTTCTCGATGATCGTCGACGCCTTCGTGCTCGAGAGCGGATTGTCCAGCGATTCCTGGGTGCCGAAGAACGGCAGCAATATCGGCGTGGTTGCCCCAGAGGCGTACACCATGGTGAAGATCCGCAACACGGGGTGATCGGAAACCAGTTCCTCGATGACACCGCGGGACGCGAACTGGGTTTCGGTACACAACGCCTTACCCCCCAGGAAATCGTGGACCAGGGTTGATTCCCTGAGGAAACCGATCACGTCCTCGCCGAGCGCGACCTGTGGGGGATAGCAGGTGCGTGTTTCCTTCACCGATCGGTGGGTGACGGCGATCAGGGTGACCTTGATGACCGCCAACCGGACGGTCCGGGAATCGATATCGATGATGGTGCTGCCCTGGTTCGTCGATCCGGGAGCCAGGAACGCCCCGCCGGCACCGCCGGACGAGCCGGCATAGATCAGTCGTGCCTGGGCGGACATCGCCGGAGTTTCGCGATAGTCCCCGAACTGACTCCCGAGTGCGTTCAGGTGCCCGGCCACGTTCTCGGGTGTAGGGGGTTCTGCGGGTGTGCCCTTGGGATAGACGACGACGCGGGTCAGGGTGGCCGGGACGTCGACGCGAAACGATCCACGGTTGTGGTACGTGGTCTTGGCCAGGACGTGGATGATGGGGCCGGTCGAGCCCACCGGCGTCAACTCGGTCTGCACGTCTATCAGCGGAAGCGAACTGTGCGTCATGTACTCGTTCTGAATCCAGAACTGCACCAACCCAATGAGGGGAAACAGTGCGACGACGGCGATGCCGGTTCTGGTCAGGGCGCCCGCCGCGTACCGGCTCAGATACAGCACCCAGCACAGGGCGACGGCGCCCAATGCCAGCGCGACTCCTGTGATGCCCCCTAGCTGGCTTGCGGGACTACGCAGGTCGAGCAGCCAGACATAGGCGGCAAGACAGATGACGAATACCTGGCTGGCCAGGGGGGTGAGCACAGAACTGTGCCGGTACTTCACAATCCCCCCGATCGCCAGCGCGCAGGTGATGCCGATGGCAAGGAGCAGCGCGGTGCCCAGCAGATCCCACGCGTTCTGGGTCAGCGTGGCGTTCTTGGCGGCCAGCCACAACACGATCGTGCCGTCGATGGCGATGCACAACACCAAGAGCGCCCGGACTCGCGGTCGTAAGTCCCCGACGGTGAACGTGTGCTGGGGCTCGTCACCACCGGGGGACGGCTCGCGGTCGGGCTTGGTGATTCTCGCGCTGCCACCGAAGGGGGTCTCAATCTTGATGTCCATGTGCGTCCCCTCACAGAATCGCCGCTGATGAGGGGACGATACGACGGCTCGTTAGGCCGGACACGGGTAATGCACTACCCGACTTTCAGCGCAGTCTGGCGCGGGCCCGCTCGGCCAACACGACCACCGAGGGATCTTCGGCCGGAATCTGGTCGATGGGCCACCAGCGCAGGTCCAGTGATTCGTCGCTGACGGTGATCTGGGCGCCCTCGGGCGCGCGCGCCAGGAACTGCAGATCGAGATGGCGAGTCGGCACACCCAGCGAGCATGTGATCGGATGTACATGTATGCCAAGCAGATTCGGCTCAAGAGTGAGGTCTGCTATCCCGGATTCCTCGGTGGCTTCACGCAGCGCGGCGGCCCGGATGGTGGCGTCCTCCTCTTCGCAGTGGCCGCCCAGCTGAAGCCATTTACCCACGCGCGGGTGCAGGGTCAGCAGCGCCTGCGACCCGTCGTGGTTGACCACCAGCGCCGAGGCGGTGATATGGCCTGCGGCGCTGCGGCGACGGCAGGCGTCCGGATTGGCGTCGAGAAAGGCCAGAACGGAGTGCCGCAGGCTGTCCTGCTCGGTATCGGGCGTTTCCCACGCGGAGAGCAGATCGACGGCGGAAGCTTGCAGACCCGAGATGCGGCTCATCAGAGCTCAACCAGCATCTGGCCGGCAGGAAGGGGAGTGCGGGGTTCCAGTGTCTCCTCGGGGTATCCGTGCGGATATCCGATGGCGATGGCCCCCATCGGTTCCCATGAGGCATCCAGCTCGAGCTGCCTGCGGACGACATCGGCGGCGAAGATGGTGGACCCGATCCAGCAGCTCCCCACGCCCCGCGCCGCCAGCGCCACCAACAGTGCCTGCACCGCCGCGCCCACCGCGACGGTGAACATGGTGTGTTCGGCCGCGTTGCGGCGCTCGTCCGGGTAGTCGTGGGCACCGTCGGGAACCAGGAACGGAATCACGATTTCGGGTGCGTCGTAGAGGATCTGTCCGCGGGCCACCCGTTTCTCGACGGATTCCGGGGTGCGTCCGTCTCCGCTGAGATCCACGGCCCATGCCTGTTTCATGGCATCCAGCAGTGCGCGCCGTGTCTCCAGATCCCGTACCCATACGAATCTCACCGGATGGGTGTGATGCGGAGCGGGCGCCGTCAACGCCTCGCCGATGGCTTCCCGTAATAGATCGGAATCTACTGCGATATCAGCGAATTGGCGGATAGAGCGGCGCACCAGCACCGCATCGCGGCGCCCCTGCTCCAGCGCTTCCGCGGTGCCGAGCCAGAACAAGTCGTCGGGGCCCGAGCGCTGGAGGTCGCGGGCCACGCTGCCGTCGTCGGGCACCGACAGACCCCGCACCACCGCAACTGGTACATCGGTGAGCTTGCCCTTGACAAGGTCGGCGGCGGCGGCGATCTCGTCGACGATGGCCACCTCTGTCACCTGAAGTTCGTTGCCGTGCTTGTCCTTTGCGCCGGCGTAGCCATACAGGACAGGGATGCCGGAGGAACCGATGGCGGCATCGGTCTGGCCATTGCGCCAGGCCCGTCCCATGGTGTCGGTGATCACCACCGCTACGTTCACGCCCAGCTGTCGCGACAGTGCTGCCCGCACCGCCGCGGCGCTGCCATCGGGGTCGGTGGGGAGCAGTACGAGTTCGGCGGTATCGACATTGGACGCGTCGATTCCGGCGGCGGCCTGCACGATGCCGATGGTGTTCTCGGTGATCAGTGTCTTTCCCTTGCGGGCCAGCACGCGGACCGACTCGGAGTCGATCAGTTTGCGCCGCAAGGTGTCCCGCGCTTCGGGATCGGTAGGCGCCGCGACGATGCGGCCCTCGGCCTTGGAGATGATCTTGCTGGTGATCACGATCACATCGCCGTCCCGGATCCATGGCGCCGCCTCGGCGATGGTCTTGGCGACATCGTCGCCGGGGCGGAATTCCGGCAAGTCCGCAATGGGTAGAATCTCCACCGGGGCTGCCGAACCATGTTCCGGTGCAGGGGAATCCGCAGATGAGGTCATAGGGTAACTCCGGCCAGGTCGAGTCCCGCACGCACCATCGCCGCCGTCGCGTCCGGGTCGGTCATGAGCAGCGGAATCGACCGTACCTGAACTCCCGCAATGTGAGCGGCGTCACCCTCGTCGACCAGCCAGCCGTCCAGGATGCCGGTCTGTGAGCGGGCGCCGAAGTGTTCCCCGACACCTTGCGAGCTCACCTCGACACCGATCACGCGCAAACATTCGTCGGCCATTCCGCGGAGTGGCTTACCGGACACGATTGGCGAGTACCCGATGACCGGAGCGGTGGTTGTGCGGAGCGCCCCGCGAACTCCGCCGACCGCCAGGACGGCCCCGATGCTCACCACCGGATTGGAGGGAGCCAGCAAGACGGCATCTGCCTCGGCGATGGCTTCGGCAACGCCTGGGCCGGCCTTTGCTTCGTCCGCGCCGACGAACGCGAAACTGTGGGTCGGTACCTGTGCTCGGTGTTGCACCCACCACTGTTGGAAGTGGATGGCACGCTGCTCCCCATCGGCGGGGTCGGTGATCACCACGTGGGTCTCGCAGCGGTCGTCGCTGGCGGGTAACAGGCGGACTCCGGGCCGCCATCGATTGCATAACGCTTCGGTGACCGCTGATAGCGGGTAACCGGCTCGCAGCATTTGACTGCGTATCAGGTGAGTGGCCAGGTCCCTGTCGCCGAGCGAGAACCAGTCGGGCTGGGCGCCGTAGGCCGCCAGTTCCTCCATGGCGTTCCACGTCTCGCCCCGGTGTCCCCAGCCGCGTTCCGGATCCACCCCTCCGCCCAGGGTGTACATGCAGGTGTCCAGGTCAGGGCAGATCCTGACGCCATGCATCCAGGCGTCGTCGCCAATGTTCACGATGGCGTTTATCTGATGCTTGCTGGAGTCCGATCCGAGCAAGCGTTGGACGCCGAGCAGGAAGCGCGCTCCGCCGACGCCGCCGACGAGGACGGTGAGTTTCACGCTGACCGACACTAGTGCGCCGGCAATGATGCGACACGCCACGAGGGCGCCACGCCGATTTTGTCGGTCGTAGATGGTATGAATTTTCGTCCTTCGCTTGACCCCGGCAGCGAACACGTGTGTAATCACACCAGTGTCATTCCTCGGGCTGGGTTTGGAAGTTGCAGGCGCAGACCGGGATTCGATCAGATGTTCGAATGGAATGGCCGGGAAACGACAATGTGGCACGAAACCGGGCACGACGACTGCAAGTGGGAATGGTGAGGAGGCGGGACGATGCTGTTCGGGCACAATGAATTTGGCGCACACGACGAGCTGAGTTCCGGCGTCGGCACGGGTGCGACGGGCTTGCCGCCCGCACGTCCGCATCTGACGTTGGTGCAGAACGATTTTGATGCGCTGATTGGTGTCGCTGATGATCAGTGGCAAGAGAAGGCGCTGTGCGCACAGACCGATCCAGAGGCGTTCTTCCCTGAGAAGGGCGGGTCGACTCGCGAGGCCAAGCGCATCTGCCAGGGCTGCGAAGTCAAGGACGAGTGCCTTGAATACGCACTGGCCAACGACGAGCGGTTCGGTATCTGGGGCGGGTTGTCCGAGCGTGAGCGCCGCCGCCTGAAGCGGGGCATCATCTAACTCCGCGTTCGATCGGGCGGTTAGTCGCCCTCATCGGTGATGGTCGGGTCGATCACCGATGGTTCCACCCCCAGGTGGGTGGCAACCTGCGCCACCAGCAGATCGTGCAGGAGATCCGACAAATCCCCAGATTTCTTCGCGCGTAATTCGATCGGCTTGCGGAATAGGACAATTCGCGCCCGGGTGGTGTTACCCCGGGTGTCCACGCCGGCGGGAATAAGCCTTGCCAGCGGGATCGGTCCGTCGGCGATCACCTCCGGCGGCCATTGCACCGACTCGGGATCCTTGGGTTGGATGCGCGGAATCTCGTCCACCGCGACATCGAGACCCTCCAGCCGCGACTGCCACGCCCGCTCGATGGGTTCATAGGCCTCCAGCACCGCCATATCGAAGCGCTCGGCGCGTGAGCGCCAGCCGGGAACGGTCGGCGGCAAGAGCGGGCCACGAAAATCGCGCCCCCTTCTGGAGCCCTGCGAGCTCGATCCGCTCGCCGAGCCGCCGCGCCGTCCGTCACGTGCCATACGGGAAATGGTAACGGTGTGACTGCTGTGGCTGACGAATCACAACGAGCCGATCACCCCGGGGTCTCTGCCTGATCACCGGAGGGTCTCAGTGGGTTCACAGCGCGTGTCTGCGGGTCGGAACGTGTTTGCGCACGCTAGCCTCAACGTTTGTGAGAGCCCCCCGTCGCTGCTGTCGACCCGGGTGCCCGAGTTCCGCCGTGGCGACGTTGACGTTCGTCTATGCGGACTCGACGGCCGTGGTTGGGCCGCTGGCCACGTCCAGCGAGCCGCATTCGTGGGATCTGTGCGCGCAGCACGCGAGCCGGATCACCGCGCCCCGTGGCTGGGAGCTGGTCCGGTACAACGGCCCCCTGCCGTCGAATCCCGAGGATGACGACTTGGTTGCCCTGGCCGATGCGGTTCGGGAACCCACCGGAGTGCGGATGGCCGCGGCGGGATTCAGCGAGCCCGCACTCGATATGGGAGGGCCTGCCACCTCGGCTGCTCCCCGGCCCGTGCATCCGGCTCCCGTCGGGCGGCGCCGCGGACATCTGCGGGTTCTGCCGGATCCGGCAGAGTAGTTCTGATCAGGTGCTTTCGGCTTGGCCCGGTGACATTCTGTACCCTCTCGCCGGACGTTCACGTTGGGCACTCGCCGACCACTAGGCTGGCCAGCGACACCTAACGTCCCTCGCTCGACAGATCAATAGGAGTGCTCTCGTCATGGCCCGGTCCGCCGACGCTGTCCACGCAGTCATCAAGGCGTACGACGTTCGTGGCCTCCTGGGCGAGCAGATCGACGAGTCCTTCGTGTTCGACGTGGGTTCTTCGTTCGCGCGACTGGTCAAGGCAGAGCAGGCCGACGCCGGCGCGCCATTGCGGATCGTGGTGGGCCGCGACATGCGCGACTCGTCGCCTCCGCTGGCTCAGGCGTTCACCGAGGGTGTCACGGCTCAGGGCGTCGATGTCGTGCAGATCGGACTGGCATCCACTGATCAGCTGTACTTCGCTTCGGGGCTGTTGGATTGCCCGGGAGCCATGTTCACCGCCAGCCACAACCCGGCCGCGTACAACGGAATCAAGCTGTGCCGCGCCGGTGCCAAGCCGGTGGGTAGGGACACCGGCCTGGCCATCATCAGCGAGGAGCTGATCAACGGGGTGCCCGCGCACGACGGTGCGGCGGGCACGATCACCGAACGTGATGTTCTCGCCGAGTACGGCGAGTTCCTGCGGTCACTGGTTCAGTTGAGCGGGGCACGTCCCCTTCGGGTGGCTGTGGATGCGGGTAACGGTATGGCCGGACACACGACACCGGCGGTGCTGGGTGCGATTCCATCGATTGCGCTCGCGCCGTTGTACTTCGAGTTGGACGGCAACTTCCCCAACCACGAAGCCAACCCGCTCGACCCCGAGAACCTGCGCGATCTGCAGGCCTTCGTGGTGGCCGAGGGTGCTGACATCGGCCTCGCCTTCGATGGCGACGCCGACCGGTGCTTCGTCGTCGATGAGCGCGGACGGGCCGTATCTCCTTCCGCGGTAACCGCTTTGGTAGCGCGTCGAGAGCTGGAGCGGGAAATCGGCGGCACCATCATCCACAATCTGATCACCTCGCGTGCCGTCCCCGAGCTTGTCGTCGAGCACGGCGGAACACCGGTGCGCTCTCGCGTCGGCCACTCGTTCATCAAGGCATTGATGGCCGAGACGGGCGCGATCTTCGGCGGTGAGCATTCCGCGCACTACTACTTCCGGGACTTCTGGGGTGCCGACTCCGGAATGCTGGCGGCACTGCACGTGCTGGCAGCCCTGGGCGAGCAAGACCGGCCGCTCTCAGATCTCATGTCTGATTACGAGCGGTACGCATCCTCCGGCGAGATCAACTTCCGCGTCTCGAATGCCAAGGCATGTATCGACGAGGTGTTGAAGTCGTTTGGCACACAGATAGTTTCGATCGACCATCTCGACGGCGTCACCGTCGACATCGGCACCGGAACGTGGTTCAACCTGCGCACGTCCAACACCGAGCCACTGCTGCGCCTCAACGTCGAGGCCCGCACCGACGAAGATGTGGCGGGTGTGGTCGCGCGTGTCACCGAGTTGGTCGACCGCACCGAGGCCGCGACCTGATGAAGGCCACCATCGATCTGGACGACGCCGAGGCGCTGTTGGCGGCCGACCGCGATGGTTCGCTGCAGGCCGCTTCGATGGCCGGCTCGCAGGTTCGGGCGGTTGGTACAGCCATCGCCGAGGGTGCCCTGGACCCGCTTCACGTGGAGGACCGGTCGCGCGCGCTCGTGTGGGTCGCGGGCCGCGGCACCGCCGCAACGGCGGGAGCGGTTCTGGCTGGGGCGCTGTCGGATACCGCGAGTCTTCCGTTCGTTACCGCCACCCGGGCTCCGGTGTGGGTGGGCCCACTCGATGTCATGGTGGTGGCCGGTGACGATGCCGGTGATCCTGCCCTCACTGCTGCGGTGTCGATGGGTACCCGTCGGGGTGCCCGGGTGGTCATCGCCGCACCCGATGAGGGTCCCTTGGCGGATTCCGGTGCTGGCCGGGCGATTTCACTGGCGCCCCGGTTGCGGGTGCCCGACACATTCAGTCTTGCTCACAACCTCGCTGTTGGGGCGGCAGTGCTGGGGGTGCTCGACAGGGCCATCGTGCCCGACGTTATGGCGATCGCCGATGAAGTGGATGGCGAGGTGTCCCGGAACACCGTGGGCCGGGAAATCTTCACTAACGCCGCCAAGGTGATCGCGACGCGATTGACCGGTGGACCCGCGGTGTTCTGCGGGGATCGATCGGTCACCGTGGCGCTCGCGCAACATGCGGCGACAACGCTGCTGCGGCTGACGCAGCGTACCGCTACCGCGTGCGGCCTTCCGCAAGCGTTGGCCGCGATGCGGGATGCGTTGTCGAGCAGGAGCTCTGGTGAGAGCTCACTGTTCCATGACGAGTTCATCGACGGCCCCCGCGGCGATGGCCCACCGCGGATACTTGCCCTTGCCACCGATAGCGACTTCCAATCGGTTGCGGCGCGGATCGATGGTGTCGATGAAGCGCAGCTGGTCAGCACCACCGATCTTGGTGACGTGGCGGCCCGACCGTCGGAGCTCGCGCAGCTGATGATGCTCGCGACACGACTCGAAATGGCCTCGGTGTACGCCCGGCTCGGCGGGGGGAGATCCGGGCTGTGAATCTGCTCAGGGGGGCGATAAGGACGTACGCCTGGGGCTCGCGGACGGCGATCGCCGAGTTCACCGGACGCCCCACACCGACACCGCATCCGGAAGCCGAACTGTGGCTGGGTGCGCACCCTGCCGACCCGGCCTACCTGGAAACCGGTGGTGGCGCAGAGTCATTACTCGATGTGGTGGCCGCAGATCCGGCAGGGCAGTTGGGTCCGGCGTCGGTGGCTGAGTTCGGCGATCAATTGCCCTTCCTGCTCAAGGTGCTGGCGGCGGACGAGCCGCTGTCCCTGCAAGCCCACCCCAGTGCGCAGCAGGCGGCAGACGGATACGCGCGGGAAGAGGCGGCGGGTGTCCCGCTCAACTCTCCGGTGCGCAATTATCGGGATCGCAATCACAAGCCCGAACTGGTTGTGGCGCTGGATCGTTTTGAGGCGCTGGCGGGTTTTCGCGACCCCGGTGACACCGTCGAACTCTTTCGCGCGCTCGATGTCGGCGAGCTGACACCCTATGTGAATCTGTTGGCCGGACAATCCGATGCCGATGGGCTGCGCGCCCTGTTCACCACCTGGATAACTCTTCCGCAGCCCAGCCTGGATCTGTTGGTGCCTGCCGTGCTCGAGGGTGCCGTGCGTTATCTGTCGTCCGGCCACGAGCGTTTCGCTGGTGAGGCGCGCACGCTTCTGGAGTTGGGTGAGCGGTATCCGGCGGACGCCGGAGTACTTGCCTCCTTGTTGTTGAATCGGCTCACGCTGGAACCGGGGGAGGGGATCTACCTGCCCGCCGGAAATCTGCATGCGTACCTGCGTGGCCTGGCCGTCGAGATCATGGCCAATTCCGACAACGTGCTGCGCGGCGGGCTCACTCCCAAACACGTCGATGTACCCGAATTGCTTCGGGTGCTGGATTTTTCACCCGCCGCCGAAAAACATCTGCATGTTGAGACCGTCACCGACGGTGCACAGACTCGGTACCTCACGCCCGCCAGGGAGTTCGCGTTATCGCGATTCGATCTGGTGGATGGCGAACGCGTTCCGGTGGAGGTAAAAGGACCGCGGATAGTGCTGTGCACGCGGGGCAGCGTGCGGTTGGACGGTAGGGGGCCGGACCTTGACGTTCATGCGGGACAGTCGGTGTGGATACCGGCCGACGGCGGAGATGTGACGCTGACCGGGCAGTCCGATGCCCGTGTATTCATGGCAACAGTTGACGCGGACGCGTGACCGTCCGGCAGGACAGTGCGAGCGGGAACAGAAGGAGAGTCGATGTCGGCAGGCGGCAGTAAGAGGGCGATCATCGCGGCGCTGGCGGCGAACGCGGGTATCGCGGCGGCCAAGTTCGTCGGATTCCTGATCACCGGGAGTTCGTCGATGCTCGCCGAGTCCGTGCACTCGGTGGCGGACACCTCTAATCAGGGGTTGCTGCTCTACGGGCAGCGCGCCGCGAGTAAGGAAGCAGATCGACTGCACCCGTTCGGATATGGACGTAGCCGATTCTTCTACTCTTTTGTGGTCGCGCTGGTGCTGTTCACGCTCGGCTCGGTCTTCGCCCTCTATGAGGGCTATCACAAGATCCACGCTCCCGAGCATCTGCAGTCGCCCATTGTCGCGATTGTGATCCTGGTGTTGGCCATAGGTTTGGAGGGCTACAGCTTCCGCACCGCCTTCGTGGAATCCAAACCGCTGAAGGGCAAAGCCAGCTGGTGGCAGTTCATCCGAAACTCCCGTAACCCGGAGCTTCCCGTCGTGCTGCTCGAAGACACCGGTGCTCTGCTGGGGCTGGCCTTCGCGCTGTTCGGCGTCGGCATGACGATTCTCACGGGCGACCCCGTGTGGGATGGGATCGGCACCATGGCGATCGGTGTGCTGCTGGGCGTCATCGCGATCGTTTTGATGGTCGAGATGAAGAGCCTGCTGATCGGTGAAGGTGCGACCGCAACGCAGGAGCGCGCGATCCTGGATGCGCTGACCGGCACCGATCACGTCGAGCGGGTAATCCATTGCCGTACCCAGTATCTGGGTCCCGAGGAGCTTCTGGTCGCGGCCAAGATCGCGATCGCGCCCGATGCGGATCTGCCGTTGGTAGCCGCCACGATCGATGCCGCAGAGCGGCGGGTGCGCGAGGCGGTGCCGATCGCGCAGGTGATCTATCTCGAGCCCGATCTGGATCGTTCGGCCGTCAATTCTTAGCCGGCCGGTGTGATCAACAGTGGTGAGCACGGGGGTTGTGCAAGACTGCCGTAATGCCAGGTAGCGGATTGTGGCGAACCAAGTCTGTCGAACAGTCGATCGCGGATACCGACGAGCCGGAAACGAAGCTCCGTAGGGACCTAACGTGGTGGGATCTCACCGTTTTCGGGGTCTCTGTGGTCATCGGAGCCGGTATCTTCACCGTCACGGCATCGACGGCCGCCAATGTCACCGGTCCGGCGATATCGCTGTCCTTCATCATGGCTGCGATCGGGTGTGGCCTGGCCGCGATGTGCTACGCCGAGTTCGCATCGACCATTCCGGTTGCAGGCAGCGCCTATACGTTCTCCTATGCGACATTCGGTGAGTTCGCGGCCTGGATCCTGGGATGGGATCTCATCTTGGAGTTCTCGGTTGGTGCGGCCACCGTCGCGAAGGGCTGGTCGAGCTATCTGAGCACGGTATTTGGGTTATCGAGTGGCACAGTGCATCTCGGGTCGCTCAAGATCGACTGGGGCGCGCTGCTCATTGTCTCGGTGTTGACGGTGCTGCTGGCGGTCGGCACCAAGCTGTCTTCACGGGTGTCCCTCGTCATCACGACCGTCAAGGTCCTGGTGGTGCTGCTGGTGATCATCGTCGGCGCGTTCTTCATCAAGGCGGCCAACTACACACCGTTCGTTCCACCGGCGGAGGCGGGAAGTTCCAGCAGGACCGGTTTGGATCAGTCCCTGTTCTCGTTCATCGCCGGCGGCTCCGGAAGCCAGTACGGCTGGTTCGGGGTGCTGGCGGGCGCCTCGATCGTGTTCTTCGCGTTCATCGGGTTCGATGTCGTCGCCACCACCGCGGAGGAAACGCGGAACCCGCAAAAGGATGTGCCGCGCGGCATCATCGCCTCGCTCGTCATCGTCACCGTTCTGTACGTCGCGGTCACGGTGGTGCTCTCGGGCATGGTCAAGTACAGCGACCTGCGGGCGGCCGATTCGCACCCGAATCTGTCCACGGCATTTCACCTCAACGGTGTCGACTGGGCGGCCAAAGTCATCGCCATCGGCGCGCTGGCCGGCCTGACCACGGTGGTGATGGTGCTGATGCTCGGGCAGATCCGCGTCATCTTCGCGATGTGCCGTGATGGACTGCTGCCCCGCGAGCTCGCCCGGACGGGATCGCATGGCACACCCATACGCATCACCCTCATCGTGGGCTTTCTTGTCGCGATAGCGGCGTCCCTCACCCCGATAGAGGGGCTGGAAGAGATCGTCAACGTCGGGACATTGTTCGCCTTTGTGCTGGTGTCGGCCGGCGTCATCGTGCTGCGGCGCTCTCGGCCCGACTTGCCCCGGAGCTTCCGCACACCGGGTGTGCCGTGGCTGCCCGTGGTCGCGATCCTGGCGTGCGGGTGGTTGATGCTCAATCTCGCCGTGCGTACCTGGATGTTCGCGTTGGCCTGGATGGTCATCGGCGTGGTCGTCTACTTCGCTTATAGCCGCAGGCACTCGGTGCTGGGGTTGCGGGTAGCCGTCGAGAAGTAGCGCGCTCCCTATCTCTCCGTAGGTCCGCTGTGGGTGACGCACACCACCAGGCGCTTTACAAAACATAGTTGTTTGTCTAGACAAGCGACGAATCATGTCCTATCGTCAAATCTGTTCGGTGACGTACCTCACGCAGATATAGACCGAGGAGAAGTGACGATGACGTCAAACCTTGATGCAGCCCACGACCTGCCCGTCCAGTGGCGCGACCGCAAGCGCCACATGTGGCTGTACGGCATGATCCCGCCCACCGCGATCTTCATCGCGACGGCGCTGGTCTATGCGATGAACCAGCTCGGATGGCAGCAGTTCTCGCCATTCTTTTTCTGGATCGGCCCACTGCTGGTGTACGTGATCCTGCCGCTGCTGGATCTGCGCTTTGGCGCCGACGGCGAGAACGCACCCGATGAGGTGATGGAGGCGCTGGAGAACGACAAGTACTACCGGTACTGCACCTACATCTTCATTCCGTTCCAGTACGCGAGCTTCTTCCTGGGGGCCTACTACTTCACCGCCACCGACCTGAGTTGGATCGGGTTCGATAACGGCATCAGCTGGATCTCCAAGCTGGGCATCGCGCTATCCATCGGCGTGCTCGGCGGAGTCGGTATCAACACGGCCCACGAGATGGGGCACAAGAAAGACGAGCTGGAGCGCTGGCTCTCGAAGATCACCCTGGCGCAGACGTTCTACGGCCACTTCTATATCGAGCACAACCGCGGACACCATGTGCGCGTCGCGACACCTGAGGATCCGGCCAGCTCGCGATTCGGCGAGACGTTCTGGGGCTTCTGGCCGCGCAGCGTCTGGGGCAGCCTGAAGTCTTCGTGGAATCTTGAGGCCACCCGCATGAAGCGGCTGAACCGCTTCGTGCTGCACCCCAGCAACGATGTGGTGAACGCCTGGCTGATGACGGTGGTGTTGTTCGGGGTCACCATCGCCATCTTCGGCACCGCGGTCATCCCGTACCTGATCATTCAGGCCATCTACGGCTTCACCTTCCTGGAGACGGTGAACTACCTGGAGCACTACGGGCTGCTGCGGCAGAAGGTCGCCGGCGGGCGGTACGAGCGCTGCACCCCCAAGCACAGCTGGAACTCCGATCACCTGGTGACCAACATCTTCCTGTACCACCTGCAGCGGCACAGCGATCACCACGCCAACCCCACCCGGCGCTACCAGACTCTGCGCAGCATGGACGGTGCTCCGAACCTGCCCAGTGGCTACGCCACGATGCTGACGCTGGCCTACTTCCCGCCGCTGTGGCGCAAGGTGATGGATCAGCGGGTGCTGGATCACTACGACGGTGACATCACCAAGGTCAACATCCAGCCCAGTAAGCGCGCCAAGATTCTGGCCAAGTACGGCGTAACCGAACAGGCGGCCTGACATGTCCCAGTACCGTTGCCCCATATGTCAGTACGTGTACGACGAGAGCACGGGCGCCCCTCGCGAGGGGTTCCCGGCCGGGACGGCGTGGTCGGAGGTTCCCGACGACTGGTGCTGCCCCGACTGCGGAGTGCGCGAGAAGGTGGATTTTGAAGCCCTGCAAGGAGCGGAATCATGAGCGACGACGACTACAAGTTGTTCGAATGCATGCAGTGCGGATTTCAGTACGACGAGGCGCTGGGCTGGCCGGAGGACGGTATCGAGCCGGGCACTCGCTGGGATGACATCCCCGAGGATTGGAGCTGCCCGGACTGCGGGGCCGCCAAGGCCGACTTCGTGATGGTGGAGATCGCGCGGCCATGACATTGACCGAGTACACCGCGCCTGCCAGGCTCCACGGTGTGACGTCACGAGTGCCGTATGCAGAGGCCGCGCGGGCGCTGCTTCGCGAATCGGTGCTTGATGCGCTCGGAGACCTTCTGCGTCATCAGGATTGGTCGGCAGTGACCATGTCGGCGGTCGCCCGCCGGGCAGGAGTCAGCCGTCAGACGCTGTACAACGAATTCGGTTCGCGGCAGGGGCTGGCTCAGGGATACGCCCTGCGGCTGGCCTTGCGTCTGGCCGACTCCGTCAACGACGCGATCTACGCCAACGTCGGTGATATCCATGGCGCGTTGCACCAGGGATTCGCGGCCTTCTTCGCCGAGAGTGCCGCAGATCCCATGGTCATCTCGTTGTTGACAGGCGAGGCCAAGCCCGAACTCATGCGCCTCGTGACGGTCGACAGCGCGTTGATCGTGCTGCCGGCGTCGGCGCGGCTCACCGAGTCGTTTGCGAACAGCTGGGTGGCCGCCAGTGAGGAAGACGCGGCCATCCTCGCGAGGTCGATTGTGCGGCTGGCGATGAGTTACGTGTCGATGCCGCCGGAATCGGATCATGATGTGGCGCTCGACATGGCGCGCCTGCTGTCCCCGTTCGTGGAGGCCAACGCGCTCACCGGCAAGGCCCCCGCAAGCGGGACGGGCCCCCAGTGACCTGCGCATCCATAAATCTCGCTACCTGATCTAACTATCCGTTGCTTACACGCGCTAACCTGGTGACGGACCCGTGTGTGTCAGTTGAATTGACATGCAGGAATTATTCAAGCGACGCGATTGAGGTGGCGATGACCGAGCTGGTGGCCGACGTACGCAACGGCATTGATTACAAGGTGGCCGATCTTTCCGAGGCCGAGTTCGGCCGCAAGGAGATCCGTCTCGCCGAGCATGAGATGCCCGGCCTCATGGCGCTGCGTCGCGAGTACGCGGATGTATTGCCGCTCAAGGGCGCTCGCATTTCGGGCTCGCTGCACATGACGATCCAGACTGCGGTGCTGATCGAGACGTTGACGGCCCTGGGTGCCGAGGTGCGCTGGGCTTCTTGCAACATCTTCTCCACCCAGGACCATGCGGCGGCGGCGATCGTCGTCGGCCCGCACGGCACCCCGGATGAGCCTCAGGGCACCCCGGTCTTCGCCTGGAAGGGCGAGACGCTGGAGGAGTACTGGTGGGCCGCCGAGCAGATGCTCACCTGGCCGAACGAGCCGGCCAACATGATCCTCGACGACGGCGGCGACGCCACCATGCTGGTGCTGCGCGGCGCGCAGTTCGAGCAGGCCGGCGTGGTGCCCCCGGCGGACGACAACGACTCGGCCGAGTACAAGGTCTTCCTGAACCTGCTGCGTGAGCGGTTCGAGACCGACAAGGACAAGTGGACCAAGATTGCCGAGTCGGTCCAGGGTGTCACCGAGGAGACCACCACCGGCGTGCTGCGCCTGTACCAGTTCGCCGCTGCCGGCGAGCTGGCGTTCCCGGCCATCAACGTCAACGACTCGGTGACCAAGAGCAAGTTCGACAACAAGTACGGCACCCGGCACTCGCTGGTCGACGGCATCAACCGCGGCACCGACGTGCTCATCGGTGGCAAGAAGGTGCTGATCTGTGGCTACGGCGACGTCGGCAAGGGCTGCGCCGAGTCCCTCGCGGGGCAGGGCGCTCGTGTGCAGGTCACCGAGATCGACCCGATCAACGCGCTGCAGGCGCTCATGGACGGGTTCGATGTCGTCACCGTCGAGCAGGCCATCGGCAATGCCGACATCGTGGTGACCGCGACCGGTAACTACGACATCATCCTGCTGGACCACATGAAGGCCATGAAGGACCAGGCGATCCTGGGCAACATCGGCCACTTCGACAACGAGATCGACATGGCGGCCCTCGAGAAGTCCGGCGCCACGCGGCTCAACATCAAGCCTCAGGTCGACCTGTGGACCTTCGGGGACTCGGGCAAGTCGATCATCGTGCTGTCCGAGGGGCGTCTGCTCAACCTGGGTAACGCCACCGGACACCCGTCGTTCGTGATGAGCAACAGCTTCTCCAACCAGGTGATCGCGCAGATCGAGCTGTGGACCAAGAACGACGAGTACGACAACGAGGTCTACCGACTGGCCAAGCACCTGGACGAGAAGGTGGCGCGCATTCACGTCGAGGCTCTCGGCGGCACGCTGACCAAGCTCACCAAGGATCAGGCCGAGTACATCGGCGTCGACGTGGAAGGCCCGTACAAGCCGGAGCACTACCGCTACTGATTGTCTAGAAACTCGTACAAGGCCCTCGGCACTCCGGTGCCGGGGGCCTTTGCGTAGGCTGACCAGCCGTGGGCCAGCTGATTGCGATCGAGGGTGTCGACGGCGCGGGCAAGCGCACGCTTACCGCCGCGCTGACGAAGCGCTGCGGATTGCAGGGGTTATCCGTTGCGACGCTGGATTTTCCGCGCTACGGACGCTCGGTGCACGCCGATCTCGCGGCCGAGTCGCTCAAGGGCGGGCACGGCGATGTGGTGTCCTCCGCGTACGCGATGGGACTGCTGTTCGCCCTCGACCGCCGCAGTGCGCTCGGTGAGATAGCCGAGCTGATCGCCGCGAACGATCTGGTGATACTGGATCGCTGGGTTGCGTCCAACGCTGCCTATGGCGCGGCGCGGCTGCATCAGGACGGCGGCGGCGACATGGCGCGCTGGGTCTATGAGCTTGAGTACCAACGCTTTGGCCTGCCGCATCCCGACCGGCAGGTGTTCTTGAACGTTTCCCCGGAGCTTGCCCAGCAGCGGGCGCGGCACCGCGAGGAGCAGGAGAGCGCGCGCACCCGCGATACCTATGAGCGTGATGCGGATCTGCAGTCGCGGGTCTCCGCGGCCTATGCCGATTTGGCGCAACGGAATTGGGGTGGCCCATGGGTGATCACCGACGGCGCCGACCCGGATGCATTGGCCGAGAGGCTCCTGCGCCGAGTGTGAAGATTCGGCGGGTATTTCGCCGAATTACCGCCGTGGCTTCACACTCGACGGGTGTGACCGTAGAGGCTCACCATTCACTGGCTTCGGCCTCTTCCTCGCGGTCGACATGCCAGCGCACCGAGGAGACGGCTGGTTCCATGGACAGGCGGCTCACCGCGGACTCCAGCAGTGAGTCGTTGCGCTCTTCGGCGCTCAGCTTCGCCACCACGCGCACGTGCTTGCCGTCTTCGACGTCATAGGACCGCACCGACTGCAGCGCGAATTCGGGCCTGCTGACGGCCTGCACGGTGAGTGCGCGGATGTGCGCCTCGGTTTCGTCGGTGGTGGTGACCTCGAACAGGTACGCGGCCGGCCGGGCTTCGCGGCCGATGGCAGGCTGGCGATCCAGCAGATGTCCGAGCGGCCGCAACAGCACGTTGGCCAGCACGATGGCGGCGGTGCCGACTATCGCGACGTCGTACATCCCGCCGCCGGCCAGTGCCCCCACGGCGGCGGTGGCCCACATGGTGGCGGCGGTGTTCAGTCCGGTGATGGTTGCGCCCTGCTTCATGATCACGCCGGCGCCGAGGAAACCGATGCCCGAAACAATCTGTGCTGCAACGCGAGTCGGGTCGGCGCCGGGGCCGTGGAAGCTGTAGCCGCCCATGATGACGAAGAGTGTCGCACCCAGGCACACCAGCGCGTTGGTGCGCAGGCCGGCATTTTTGGCGCGCCACTGCCGTTCGATCCCGATGACGCAACCCAGGCCAAATCCCAGGGCTACGCGGATGATGACATCCCAATGACTCATGATGGGTCCTGTTCTCTTGCAGTGGCTTCCAGGTGCACACAACGGTGTGGTGCAACAAGAGCGCCTTCGAGCGCGACCCTGATGTGCGTTAGAAGGCGCTGTGGATACTCGGAGGTTGACTATCGGACATAGTCGCGTCACCTCCTAAGCGTGTGCGCAAAGCGCGCATGAACCACTGCTGAACAAAGCGCCATCATTAAACACCCGTCTGCCGGTGACCGGCAAGGCGTCCGCGTGCTTCGTGGATATCCACGCCACATTGGGGGCGGGACGGCAGGATTGGTGCGTGTTCTTCGATCTGAGTGTGCGAGATTTCCTGGACCGCGCGGAGCTGGTGTATCCCGACCGCGTGGGGGTTGTCGACGAGCCGGTGCAACCGGCGCCCTCCTGGGGAGCGGTGACCTACCGGCAGCTTGCCGAGCGGGCGCGCGGGCAGGCCGCGGCACTCGACGGTCTGGGCGTCGGACCGGGGGAGCGGGTCGCGATTGTCTCGCAGAACAGTGCGCGACTGCTCACCTCGTTCTTCGGGGTTTCCGGGTGGGGACGCATCCTGGTGCCCGTCAACTTTCGGTTGGCTCCCGCTGAGATCGAGTACATCGTCGAGCACTCACGGGCTTCGGTACTGATAGTGGACCCGGAGGTGCGTGGGCTGCTCGACACCGTGCGCGCCACTCATAATTTCGTGCTGGGAGAGGATGACGCCGCGATATTCGGTGAAATCGGTACACCGCAGCGCGCCGATCCGAGACCCTGGTCGTGCACCGAATCAGACACCGCCACTTTGAATTACACCTCAGGAACCACGAGCCGGCCCAAAGGTGTGCAACTCACTCACCGCAACATCTGGATCAACGCAGTCGTTTTCGGGTTGCATGCCACGCTGCGTGACGACGATGTGCTGCTGCACACGTTGCCGATGTTCCACTGCAACGGGTGGGGGTGGCCGTATGCGGCGACCGGAATGGGTGGCCGGCACATCGTGCTGCGCAAGGTCGACGGTGACGAGATCTTGCGGCGTATCGCAGTGCATGGAGTCACCGTGATGTGCGCGGCGCCAACGGTCGTCGATTCTGTGCTGGACGCGGCGGCCCGTTGGCAGGGGCCCATCCCCGGCCGGGACCGGGTCCGGATCATCGTCGCGGGTGCGCCGCCCCCGACGCGAACCATCGAGCGCGTGCGTGCCGAACTCGGCTGGGAGTTCATCCAGATATACGGGCTCACCGAGACTGCACCGCTGATCACGATGAATCGCTTTCGGTCCGAGTGGGCCGATCTCGACGACCACCAGCAGGCTCGCATGCTGGGCCGCGCGGGAGCCCCGGCGATAGGTGTGCGGGTATCGATCGCCGAGGACGGTGAGGTACTCACCCAGTCGAACACGAATCTTGACGGCTACTGGGATCAGCCGGAAGCGACCACGGAAGCGTTGGCGGGCAATTGGTTTCATACCGGTGATCGCGGATCGATGTCCGACGGGTACCTGAGCATCTCGGACCGCAAGAAAGACATCATCATTACCGGCGGCGAGAACGTGTCGTCCATCGAAGTGGAAGACGCGCTGATATCTCATCCCGGGGTCCGTGAGGCGGCTGTCGTCGGAGTGCCCGATGACAAGTGGGGCGAAGTGGTTACCGCTGTCGTGGTGATCTCGGTGACAGATCCGGGGACGGATCCGCCGACCGGGCCGGATCTCATCGCGCACTGCCGGGAGCATCTGGCCGGATACAAGTGCCCCAAACGCGTCGAGTTCGTCGATTCCTTACCCAGAACCGCGACCGGGAAGATTCAGAAGTTCAGGATCCGCCAGCAGCTCGCGTGAGACTAGTTCGCAACTCGCCCCTTTGGTACCCCGGTTTTGTCACGATCTAGTGACACGATGGGCTCTATGAGGCAAAGGATCCTTGTTGTCGACGATGACGCGTCATTGGCAGAGATGCTCACCATCGTGTTGCGCGGGGAGGGCTTCGAGACGGCCGTGGTGAGCGACGGTACCCAGGCGCTCACCGCAGTCCGCGAGCTGCGTCCCGATCTGGTTCTGTTGGATCTCATGCTGCCCGGGATGAATGGCATCGACGTATGCCGGGTGCTGCGTTCCGATTCCGGTGTGCCGATCGTCATGCTGACCGCCAAGACCGACACCGTCGATGTGGTGCTCGGCCTGGAGTCGGGTGCCGACGACTACATCATGAAGCCGTTCAAGCCCAAGGAGCTCGTCGCACGTATTCGTGCCCGGTTGCGGCGCAACGACGACGAACCCGCCGAGCTGCTGAACATCGCGGGCATCGACATCGATGTTCCCGCGCACAAGGTGACGCGCGAGGGCGAGCAGATCTCCCTGACCCCGCTGGAGTTCGACCTGCTGGTGGCGCTGGCACGCAAACCGCGCCAGGTGTTTACTCGTGATGTGCTGCTCGAACAGGTGTGGGGCTACCGTCACCCGGCCGATACCCGGCTGGTGAATGTCCACGTGCAGCGGCTGCGGGCGAAGGTCGAGAAGGATCCCGAGAATCCGACCGTGGTGTTGACCGTTCGAGGAGTGGGATATAAGGCCGGACCCCCGTGATCTTCAGCTCGAAGCGGCGCATTCAGCGGCGATCGGCACCACTGGTACGCGGACTGAAGGCACTGAGTCGAGCGGTCGGGTTCACCTGGCGCCGTTCCCTGCAGGTGCGGGTGGTGGTGTCGAATTTGGCGCTGTCCTCCCTGGTCATCCTGATTCTGGGATTCGTGCTCACCAGCCAGGTGACCGACCGCATTCTGGAGTCGAAGATTCGTGTCGCGACCGAAGAGATGGAACGCGCTCGCGTCATCGTCAGCGATGACGTCGGTGGCGAGGAGACGAGGTCGCTGCAGAGCAGCCTGGAGCTGGCCCGTAACCAGCTGCTGAACGGCAGCAAGGGATCCGAAGGCGGTGGCGCCGGAGCGTTTGACGCTGTCCTGCTGGTGCCCGGGGACGGTCCCCGCGAGGCGACGTCGGCTGGCCCCGCCACCCAGATCCCCGGCCCGCTGCGCGAATTCGTCAAGGCCGGTCAGGTCAGTTACCAGTATTCGACAGTCCACACCGAGAGCTTCTCCGGGAAAGCTCTGGTCATCGGCTCGCCGACCACGTCGAAAGTCACCGCGCTCGAGCTGTACCTGGTCTTCCCGCTGTCGAACGAGGAAAGCACGATTTCGCTGGTGCGCGGCACCATCGTCACCGGCGGTGTGGTGCTGCTGGTGCTGCTGGCGGCCGCCGCACTGCTGGTCGCGCGCCAGGTGGTGTTGCCGGTGCGGTCGGCCTCGCGCATTGCCGAGCGATTCGCCGAAGGACATCTGTCCGAACGCATGCCGGTGCGCGGTGTCGACGACATGGCACGGCTCGCGGTGTCTTTCAACGACATGGCCGAAAGCCTCTCGCGGGAGATCACCCAGCTGGAAGAGTTCGGAAACCTGCAGCGCCGCTTCACCTCTGACGTCAGCCACGAACTGCGTACACCGTTGACCACAGTGCGCATGGCGGCCGATCTCATCTACGACAACCGTGAGGAACTCGACCCGGCGCTGCAGCGTTCCGCCGAACTGATGGTCAACGAGCTCGACCGGTTCGAGACGCTGCTGAGTGACCTGCTGGAAATCTCGCGGCACGACGCCGGCGTGGCCGAGCTCGCCGTGGAGCAGGTGGATCTGCGCGACACCGTCAAGACCGTGGTGGCTTCGGTCAAGCACCTGGCGGACGAGCTGGACACCGAAGTAGAGCTCGACATGCCCGACAGCGAGATCATCGCCGAGGTGGATCCCCGCCGGGTGGAGCGGATTTTGCGCAACCTTGTCGCCAACGCGATCGACCACAGCGAGCACAAGCCCGTCACCATCCGGATGGCCGCCGATATCGACAGCGTCGCCGTCACCGTGCGCGATCGCGGAGTTGGACTGCGTCCCGGTGAGGAAAAGCTGGTGTTCAACCGGTTCTGGCGTGCCGACCCATCGCGCAAGCGTCACTCGGGCGGCACCGGGCTGGGGTTGGCGATCAGCGTCGAGGACGCCCGGTTGCATCAGGGTCGCCTGGAGGCGTGGGGAGAACCGGGCAACGGGGCGCTTTTCCGATTGACGGTGCCGTTGGTTCGTGGGCATAAAGTGACCACGAGCCCGCTTCCGTTGAATCCGACCAGCCGTCCGAGCGCTGGTGCGCGCCGGCCGGTTTCGCGGGGAACTCAGCCAGGGGAACGGGGAATCCAGCCGGGGGAGCAGGAGACCACACCAATGCGTACCTCGGGTGCCAAGGCCGACCACGTGCGGGAGTCGTCCTGATGCGCCGCCGGGTGGCCGCGGTACTGACCGCGGTGGCACTCGGTATCACCGGCTGTGCCGGAGTGCCGACCTCGTCCTCGCCACAGGCCATCGGCACGGTGCAACGGCCATTACCGCCAGGGATGCCGGCACCCACCCCGGGGATGGAACCCGAGACGGTGCTGCGCGAATTCTTGAAGGCGACCGCGGACCCCTCGAACAGGCACCGTGCGGCGCGCCAGTTCCTCACCGAATCCAGTTCGCGGACGTGGGATGACGCCGGCGATGCGGTGCTGATCGAGTCGCCGTCATTCGCCGACCAGCGCGGCGTCGATCGATGGACGATCAATGTGCGCGCCAACAAGTTGGGCACGCTGTCCGACATCGGGGTCTTCGAGATGCACCAGGGTGATGTTCAGGATCCCCAGTTCACGCTGGTGAAGGCCAATGGCGAATGGCGGATCGATTCGTTGCCCAATGGGGTGTTCCTTGACTGGGGGCAGTTTCAGTCCACCTATCGCCGGTACACGGTGTACTTCGCCGACCCGGCGGGTCGCACGGTCGTGCCCGATCCGCGCTATGTGGCGGTCAACGATCCCGATCTACTGGCCACCGAGCTCGTGTACAAGCTGCTGTCCGGCCCGCGCCCGGAACTGGTTGGGGCGGTGCGCAACCACCTGAGCGGTCTGCGGTTGCGCGGCCCGCTGACCCGCGTCGACGGCAGCAGGGTGGACGTGGGGCGCGGATACGGCGGCGTGCGCGTGGAGCTGGAGGGCAACCTCACGCCCGATCAGCGGACCCGCCAGTTCCTTGCCGCGCAGGTGATTTGGACGCTCTCGCGGGCCGGTATCGCCGGGCCGTACGTCTTGCAGGTCAACGGTGCTCCCCTCGACGAGCAGTTCGCGGAAGGCTGGAGCACCCAGAACGTCGCCTCGACCGACCCCGGCGCATCGGAGGGTGCGGGGGTGGGTCTCTACGGATTGTTGAACGGGTCCATGGTGACGGTCGACCGTGATGCCGCGGTGCCCGTGCGCGGATCGTTTGGCCAAGTGGGAAACCAGGTTTCGGCTGCGCTCTCACGCAGTGGGCGTCAGATTGCCTCGGTTATCCGGGTGCAGGGCGGAGATGATCCGCAGATGTCGCTCTGGGTGGGTGCCAATGGCGCCAACGGCAGCGAGGCGGTCGGCGGTAAGACGCTGACCCGCCCGACCTGGGCGCTCGACGACGCGGTGTGGACGGTGATCGACGGCGGCCGAGTGGTCCGGATAATCCAGGAAGCCACCACGTCGATGGTGGCGGTGCTGCCCGTCGAATCATCCGCGGTGGCGGAGAAGTACAAGGGCCCCATCAGCGAGTTGGCCCTATCCCGCGATGGCACGCGCGCCGCGATGATCATCGATGGCCAGGTGATCCTGGCGACGGTGATACAGACCGACAGCGGCGACTACGCCCTGGCCCATCCGCGCCGGTTGGGCTACGGACTCGGGAACTCCGCGGTGTCGCTGGCCTGGCGCACCGGCGACGACATTGCGGTGGCGCGCAACGACGGTTCACATCCGGTGGCGAATGTGAACCTCGACGGAGTGAACTCGGATCTGAACGACCAGAATCTCCTGACACCGGTCTCGACGATCGCCGCCTCGCCGGCGGCGATCTACCTCGCCGATGCGCGGGGCGTGCTGCAGCTGACGGGACTGGGCACCCCCGAAGTGCGATGGATCGAGGTACGTCCGCTCATGCTGCCGCAAGCGATTCCGGTGCTGACGGGCTAGTTGTCGGGGATCATCTCCGTGGCGAGCAGCGCCTCGGGAATTCCGAAAGCATCCACCAGGGTGCTCAGATGCGGGCGCAGCTCCTCGCACAGTTGATTGACACCGCGCCTGATGGCCTTCGCCCGTTCGGTCGAGACATGCCGGTGCATCAGGAACCATGACAGGTCCGCCTCGAGTGTGCTGTAGACAAACAGATCGCACAGCTTCTCCAGCAGTTCCTGCGCTGACTTGCTGTCGCAGCTGTCGATCGCCTCGATGAAGGCTTCCAGCACCACCCGTTCGGTGTGGGCCGAGCCCACCTTGAGGATGTGGTCCTGTGCGGAGTTGAAGACCTCGAAGGGGTCCTCATCATCGGACTGGGCGCGCTGCATCCGGGTGGCCGCGGTGCGCAGCAGGTGATCTTCGCGATTGCGCAGCAGCCGCAGCTGGGTGCCCCTATTGCTCAAATCGGATTCCTCGACGTCCTCGTCGGAAGAGTCCAGGATGGTCTGGATAACCTGCCGGGCCGCGGAGCGTTCCAGGATCACGTCGCGGGCCATTCCTGCGATGAACCGGGTCCAGCCCACAGCATTGAGACCACGCACATCCTCGGCGTAGGCCGATAGGAGTTCCTTGGCCACCAGCTGGGTGAGCACGGTGTTATCGCCTTCGAAGGTGGTGAACACGTCGATATCGCGGCGCAGAATGGTGAGCTGGTTGGCATCGAGATAGCCGGCCCCACCGCACGCCTCGCGGCACACGGTGATGGTGTTCTGGGCGTGCCAGCTGGTCATCGCCTTCAAACCCGCTGCGGCACTTTCCAGCTGGCGCTGCCGATCCGCGTCCACCTCGTCGGCGGTCTGCACCTCGTGCAGTTCCTCGGTGAGCTCGTTCTGCGCGAACGCCAGTGCGTACGACCGGGCGATCAGGGGCAATAGCTTGCGCTGATGCACCAGATAGTCGGCGATGATCACCTCGTCGTCGCTGTCCGGCGTGTCAAACTGCTTGCGTACCAGGGCATATCGCGAGGCGATGGTCAGCGCCTTGCGCGCCGCCGCACCGGAGGTCGCGGCGACGCTGACTCGTCCGCGGATGAGTGTGCCCAGCATGGTGAAGAATCGCTTGTTCTCATTCTCGATGGGCGAGGTGTAGGAGCCGTCGGCGCCGACGTCCGCATATTTGTTGAGCAGGTTGGCGCGAGGCACCCGCACGTTGTCGAACACAATGCGCCCGTTGTCGACCCCGGCGAGGCCGCCCTTGTATCCGCAGTCGCTGGTGGTGATGCCGGGTAGATCATTGCCCGCCTCATCCCGGATGGGTACCACGAAGCAATGCACTCCCCGGCCGGATGCCTCCTCGCCGGGCCCGCCGGTGACGAGCTGAGCGAAAACCGCTGCCACAGTGGCGTGCTCCGCAGCGCCGCCAATGTAGTCCTTACGTGCCAGTGAGCCCTCCGAGCTCAGAACGAAGTCGCCGGTCTGGCTGTCGTAGGTGGCGACGGTCTGCAGGGCCTGAACATTGGAACCATGGCCGGTCTCGGTCATGCCGAAACATCCGAGTACGTCCAGATTGATCAGCGGGACCACGTATTGCTTGTGATGGGTTGCGGTGCCGAGGTTTTCGATGGCACCGCCGAACAGGCCCCATTGCACGCCGGCCTTGACCATGAGGGACAGATCGGCATAGCCGAGCATCTCGATGCCGACGATCGCGGCTCCGACGTCGCCGGTGCCGCCGTGTTCCTTGCGGAATCCCGCGTGTGGCAAGCCATGTGGAACTAGCTCGCGCATGATGCGCAGCGATCGCGTCCGCGCCTCCTCGAGTGTCAGTGAGGGGTCGGGTAGCAGATCGGCGCGGTTCAGGTACTCACGAGCGGCATCACGTATCGGGCCGAATCGGCCGTCGAGCGCAACGCGCAGATTCGAGGTGAGGACTTCGGGATCGGCAGGTGCTGTCCGGGTCTCCATATGCCCGAGCCTAGTCAGGTCGATCCGTCGGCTTGGCGTTCTAGGGCAAACCATTTGCTTATACCGACCAGTGGTCTAACATACCGACCAGTGGTCTATCCAGGCTGTGTGAAAGGAGATCGGGACATGAGTACTGCGTCCACCACGGTCGATCCGGCCCTGCGTACCCGCGCATTTGCGCGGGTCATCGGCCCCTTTGTCGCGACGGTCACCGCGATCATCGCCGTGCGCGCGGCAGATCTGCGCTTCCTGGGCGACAGCTTCTTCACAGAGCCGATGTGGTCGTGGCTGTTCGGTGCCCTGCTGCTGTTTTGTGGGCTGATGATCATCGCCTTCCATCAGTTTTGGCGAGGACTTGCGCCGGTGATCATCTCGCTGTTCGGATGGTTCCTGGCTCTGCGCGGATTCGTTCTGCTGGCGTTTCCTCAGCTTATGCAGAAGGGAGTCGACGCCTCGGTGCCCGCAGTCGGCCCGGTCCGTTTCTTCTTCCTGTTTCTGACGGTCGTCGGTGTGTACCTGACCTACGTCGGCTGGATCAGGAAGCGCTGACGTATGCCGCGTGTGGTGAAGCATCCGGAGGTGCGTCGGGCCGAGTTGCTCGATCTGGCGATGGCTCTGTTCCTGGAACGCGGCTACGAGAAGGTGAGCCTCAACGATCTCATCGCCACCTCTGGCATGTCGAAAGGTGCTTTCTACCATTACTTTTCTTCGAAAGAGGCCCTGGTGGCCACGCTGGCGGAGCGTAGCGCCGGCCAGGCCTTCGAGGTGCTGAGTCCGGTGTTCACCGAGCCGGGCATGGGGGCGTTGGAGCGGCTGAACGCCGGACTGCGCGCTAGCTACGAGGTCAAAATGGCGCTTGGTGCACCGGAGAGCATCGCGGCGATGGTGTCGATATTCCGCCCAGAGAATCAGCCGCTGCTGCGCCGGATCTCGGCGATCTGGGAGGACAAGTTCCGTCCCGTGCTTACCGAGCTGATCACTCACGGAGTCGCCGAGGGGGTGTTCCAGACATTCGATCCCGAGGGCGTCGGCGACATGATTCAGGGCTTCGCGGCCAACATGGGCTCTACCGTGCAGAGGATCGTGGCCGCGCCGGATGCCCAGGCGCGCGCGGAGGCTATCGATGCGGCGGTCCAGCGTCAGCGGCTCTACGGCATCGCCACCGACCGCATTCTCGGGCTACCCGACGGGACGGTCGACGTGCTGGACCGCCGTCAGATCGAGAGGCTGGTCGCGGCACTCTAGGCCGGGGTGAATGCTATCCGGTCAGTCTGTCGGACCCCGCGGGCACAGTGACCCCATGCTTGATCTGGTGCTGCCACTGACCTGTGGCGGATGTGGGGCACCCGCCACCCGGTGGTGTTCGGCGTGTGCGTGTGCGTTCACCGCCGAGCCCGTGGTGGTCACGCCGCGGGTCGATCCGGGTGTGCCCGTTCTTTCGCTCGGGCGGTACGCGGGCGCTCGTCGGCAGGCGATTGTGACGATGAAGGAGCGCGGTCGCCGCGATCTCACCGCTCCGCTGGGTGCGGCATTGGCACGCGGGGTGGCGCAGCTGCTGTGCTGGCACCTCGTCGAGCAGCCGGTGACATTGGTTCCCGCTCCCACGCGATGGACGTCGGCACGCGGGCGAGGCGGTGATCCGGTGACCGCCGTGGCCGCGGTCGCTACCCGGATTCCGGGTGTGCGTCTTGCGTCCCTGCTGCGCATGAGGGTGGGGGCGCGTGATTCGGTCGGACTGTCCATTTCGGCCCGGCAGCGCAATGTGTCCGGACGCGTCGCGCTGCGCCGGGCCCGGACACCGGATACGGAATTGGTGCTGGTGGACGATGTCGTAACCACCGGCGCCACCGCTACCGAATCGGTCAGAGTGTTGAAATCGGCGGGATTTCGAGTCGCCGCCGTGCTCACGCTGACGTACTCCTAAAGATCGTATGACGATCTCGAAACGACTCTGACGAATCGGTGGCAAGGCGAGTGAACACGGACTACCGTCGGGGCCAACAAGCTATGAACGTTCCGCGCTTGGGCGGTCGAACCGCCTACCGACACGGGCGCCTGCGTCCGGTTTGGCGGAGGAGGTGGTCACCAACCCCAACGCCGGCGGGCTGCCGTCTCAGCGTTTCAGGCGACTCCGGCGTACTTCAAACATCAAACATGCGCGTCGCCAACATCTTTAGTCCCTAGCGGAAGGGTTGAGCGCAAGCGCACTCTCAGTACCGGAGGTATGAGTTGTCAAGCACATCAAAGGCATCCGTTGCACTCGAGGACGGGGAGCGGACAGCCCAAGCCGATATCGTGGTCAAGGGCCGAAACGTGGAAATCCCCGATCACTTTCGAATCTTTGTGAACGACAAACTGTCCCGTCTGGAACGTTACGACAAAACCGTTTACCTCTTTGATGTAGAACTCGAACACGAACGCAACCGGCGCCAGAAAAAGAGCTGTCAGCGCGTGGAGATCACCGCGCGGGGCCGGGGGCCGGTCGTCCGGGGCGAGGCATGTGCCGACACGTTCCACAGTGCCCTTGAAGCGGCCGCCGCCAAGCTGGAAAGCCGGCTGCGGCGAGGCCGTGACCGCCGCAAGGTTCACTACGGAGACAAGACGCCGGTATCGCTTGCCGAGGCCACCAAGGTTCTGCCCGCCGATGCCTTCACGCCACCCGCCGAGCTCAATGGCGCACACAGTCACAACGGAGCCGAGGTCGATGACGGTCACGGTCCGGGACAGATTGTGCGGACCAAAGATCACCCGGCCAAACCGATGACGGTCGACGACGCGCTCTACGAGATGGAATTGGTCGGCCATGACTTCTTCCTGTTCCACGATGAGTCCTCGGGCCGCCCGTCGGTGGTGTACCGCAGGCACGCGTACGACTACGGCCTGATACGCCTCGGGGAGTAGTAGGGCGCGCGGTGCACCCGCGCACAGGGCCTCCGCACCCAGATCTGGTGTGGGGGCCCTGTTACGTCGCATACTTCGGTGGTGAGTACCGCTCGCCGAAATCTCTGTGCTTTGTACGGCCTGATAGCACTGATCGCCTTGGTTGCCACCTGGTGGCACAACGTTGCGTACATCTCATCCGGGGGGAAGCTGGTCGACGTCGTGACCAGTGCGTATGCAAATCACGTCACTGGCTCACTGACCAACGACTTGATGCTGCTCACGATCGCCGCCCTCGTCCTTATGGTTGTCGAGACCCGACGGTTGGGTATCAAACACATCTGGGTGTATATCGCGCTCTGCTTCCTTATCGCGATCAGTGTCGCGTTCCCGTTGTTCCTCATCGCCCGCGAGCGGCGCCTGGCGGCGCTGGCGGATGGCGCGACCGGCACCCAACAGTGACTGCTCGGGGAAGCTGGTGCGGGCGACGCCTACGATGGGACTCGCTGAAGTCTGACTAGTCCTAACGAGTACAGGGGTTATTGACGTGCTGTCGAAGTTGCTGCGCCTTGGTGAAGGTCGCATGGTCAAGCGTCTCAAGGGCGTGGCCGATTACGTCAACACCCTGTCCGACGACGTCGAGAAGCTCTCCGATGCCGAACTGCAGGCCAAGACCGGCGAGTTCAAGGCTCGCCTGGAAAAGGGCGAGACCCTCGACGACCTGATGCCCGAGGCATTCGCGGTCGCGCGCGAGGCGTCCTGGCGCGTGCTGAGCCAGCGGCACTTTGATGTGCAGGTCATGGGTGGTGCCGCGCTGCACGCCGGAAACATCGCCGAGATGAAGACCGGTGAAGGCAAGACCCTCACCTGTGTGCTGCCCGCGTACCTGAACGCGCTGGCCGGTAAGGGCACGCACGTCGTGACCGTCAACGACTACCTGGCCAAACGTGACTCGGAGTGGATGGGCCGCGTGCACCGCTTCCTGGGGCTGGAGGTGGGCGTGATCCTGTCTCAGATGACGCCGCCGGAACGCCGCGAGGCCTACAACGCCGACATCACCTACGGCACCAACAACGAGTTCGGCTTCGACTACCTGCGCGACAATATGACCCACTCGCTCGACGAGCTGGTGCAGCGCGGACACGCCTTCGCCATCGTCGACGAGGTCGACTCGATCCTCATCGACGAAGCCCGCACCCCGCTGATCATCTCGGGTCCGGCAGACGGCGCCTCCAACTGGTACACCGAGTTCGCGCGGATCGTGCCGCTGATGGACAAGGACACCCACTACGAAGTGGACATCCGCAAGCGCACCATCGGTGTGCACGAGCTGGGTGTGGAATTCGTCGAGGACCAGCTGGGCATCGACAACCTGTATGAGGCCGCCAACTCGCCGTTGGTGAGCTACCTCAACAACGCCATCAAGGCCAAGGAACTGTTCAACCGGGACAAGGACTACATCGTCCGCGACGGCGAGGTGCTGATCGTCGACGAGTTCACCGGTCGCGTGCTGCTGGGCCGGCGTTACAACGAGGGCATGCACCAGGCCATCGAGGCCAAGGAGCGGGTAGAGATCAAGGCCGAGAACCAGACGCTGGCCACGATCACCCTGCAGAACTACTTCCGCCTCTACGACAAGCTCGCCGGCATGACCGGAACCGCGCAGACCGAGGCGGCCGAGCTGCACGAGATCTACAAGCTCGGTGTGGTGTCGATCCCCACGAACCGGCCGATGGTCCGCAAGGACCAGTCCGACCTCATCTACAAGACCGAGGAAGCCAAGTACATCGCTGTCGTCGACGACGTGGTGGAGCGGTACGAGGCCGGCCAGCCCGTCCTGATCGGTACCACGAGTGTTGAGCGCTCCGAGTACCTTTCACGGCAGTTCACCAAGCGTCGGATTCCGCACAACGTCCTCAACGCCAAGTACCACGAGCAGGAAGCCCGCATTATCGCCGAGGCTGGGCGCCGTGGAGCCATCACGGTGGCCACCAACATGGCCGGTCGCGGCACCGACATCGTGCTGGGTGGTAACCCGGACTTCTTGGCGGATACGCATCTTCGCGAACAGGGCCTGGACCCGGTGGAGACCCCGGACGAGTACCAGGACGCCTGGGACGCGACGTTGCAGAAGTTCAAGGACGCCGCCGAGACCGAGGCCAAGGAGGTGCAGGAGGCCGGCGGCCTGTACGTGCTGGGTACCGAGCGCCACGAGTCACGGCGTATCGACAACCAGCTGCGCGGACGTTCCGGACGTCAGGGCGATCCGGGCGAGTCCCGCTTCTACCTCTCGCTGGGTGATGAATTGATGCGGCGCTTCAATGGTGCTGCGCTGGAAACGATTCTGACGCGCATGAACGTTCCCGATGATGTGCCGATCGAAGCCAAGATGGTGACCAGCGCCATCAAGAGTGCGCAGACCCAGGTCGAGCAACAGAACTTCGAGGTCCGCAAGAACGTCCTCAAGTACGACGAGGTGATGAACCAGCAGCGCAAGGTCATCTATGCCGAGCGTCGCCGCATCCTGGAGGGTGAGGACCTGCAGCCGCAGATCGAGGAGATGATCACCGACACCATCGCCGCCTACGTCGACGGCGCCACGGCCGACGGCTATCACGAGGACTGGGACTTCGAAGCGCTGTGGACCGCGCTCAAGACGCTGTACCCGGTAAGCATCAAGCCCGAAGAACTCATCGCGTCCGATACGTATGGGGAAGCCGACGAGTTGAGTCCCGCGGACCTCAAAGCGGCATTGCTCGATGACGCCAAAAAGGCTTACAAGGCAAGGGAAGCCGAGATCGACGGGCTGGCCGGCGAGGGATCGATGCGTCAGCTGGAGCGCAACATCTTGCTCAGCGTGATCGACCGCAAGTGGCGTGAGCATCTCTACGAGATGGATTACCTCAAGGAGGGCATCGGCCTGCGGGCGATGGCGCAGCGTGATCCGCTGGTGGAGTACCAGCGTGAGGGCTACGACATGTTCACCGCCATGCTCGACGGCCTCAAGGAGGAGTCGGTTGGCTTCCTGTTCAACATCAACGTCGAGGTCCAGCAGCCGGCCGACGGAACGGTCGCTCCGCAGCCGGCGCCGGAAGGGCTAGCCGAGTTCGCTTCCGCCGCAGCGCAAGCAGCGCAAGGGGAGTTGCGTGCCAAGGGGCTTGATGAGTCGACGCCAGAGCTGACGTACTCGGGTCCGGCAGAAGACGGCTCGGCGCAGTCCCGGCACGAAGGCGGCGGCGCCTCGGCCTCGGGCGGCGGCACGCGGCGCGAGCGCAGGGAAGCGGCGCGCAACGCGGGACGCACCTCTAAGCCGGCGAAGTCGCGCCGCAAGCGGTAGCGGCCGTCAGCGTCAGCCGAGCTGCAACGCGACCACCAGCCAGCTGCCCCGTACGGACTGGATGCGGCCGGCGAACGCCCTGATGCGTCCGCCGCGCTCGAATGTCCCGAATATCTCTGCGGCGTCGTCCGCGCAGCGGCGCACCCGAATCTTCGACAACCGGGCAGTGGCGGTGACCGGGGTCCGCGATGAACGTGCCATCACCGCGGACAGTGGCCCGTCACCCAGCAGCGGGCGCAGCTGAGTGACCGGACGGCGCCGGTCCATGACTTCCAGCACGCGGCGCATTGCGGCATCGGCGAACGCAATCGCCTGGGGCGGCGGAGACTGTTCGCGCAGATGTGTTTGACGCTCGATACCCGCTGGCCGAGTCCGTGATTGGTGCAACCTCGCCGGACGTGGTGTCTGACAGGCCGGCGGCAGGCTGGCCAGCACCGGCGCCGGTTCGTAGTCGGCCACCCGAGTGACATAGCGATGAGACATTTTCCCCCTCCAGTGAAATGAGCCCCCTCATTTGCTCTGCTGGAGAGATGCAGATTGTTGCGATCATGATCGCACAGCCGGTGGTCAGGGCGCCAGGGTACGGTGAGCAAGACGTTCGGCACAGCGGCGCCGTTGGGTACAAGTGGTGAGTTTGAGGGGAAGGCGGCGCGGATTGTGGTGACCCGGTTGTCCGCGCTCGACGCATCGTTCTACTCCCGCGAGGACAGCTCTACCCCGATGCATGTTGGCTCGTTGGCGATCATCCGCAAGCCCCGCGGCGGCTTCACGTATGAGGAGCTTCTCGCGCTGGTGGAGAGCCGATTGCCGCAAGTTCCGCGCTATCGGCAGAAGGTCAAGGAGATCGGGTTCGGGCTGGCTCGGCCGGTCTGGCTCGACGATGTCGATTTCGACGTCACCTACCACATCCGGCGCTCGGCACTACCGTCGCCGGGAAGTGATGGTCAGTTGCAAGACCTGGTGGCGCGCTTGACATCTCGCCCACTGGATCGATCGCGGCCATTGTGGGAGATGTACCTGGTGGAGGGGTTGTCCAAAAACCGCCTGGCCATCTACACCAAGACACATCAGGCCCTGGTGGATGGACAATCCGCACTGGAACTCGGACAGGTCATGTTCGACCGGACGGCCCGCACGCCGGACTTCGGGGAGGACATCTGGGTTCCCGGGCATGAACCGAGTACGAACGAGCTGATCGCCGGCGCTGTTTCGGAATGGTTGGCGCGTCCCGGTGCCCGTCTGGAGGCGGTGCGCACCGCGGTCGCCGATGCCGCATCACTGACGGGCGAGATCGGTGAGCTGGGGGAGCGGATGGTCAAGGTGGTGCGCACCGCGGCTCGCGGTACCGCACCGCGCGGCCCGCTCAACCAGCGCGTGTCGCGCAGCAGACGGTTCAGCGTGGTGACTACCAAACTGGCCGACTATCGGCGGGTGCGCGCCAAATACGATTGCGATGTCAACGATGTGGTCTTGGCGGTAATCGCGGGGGCGCTGCGTAATTGGCTGATGAGCAGGGGGGAGCCGGTCACCACCGCCTCCACGATTCGCGCGATAGTGCCGATGTCGGTGTACCGGGACGGGGATCTGGATGTCCTCGCCGAGGGGGCCGCCACCACCGAGGTGTCGCCATTTCTCGTGGATCTCCCGGTCGGGGAGGGCAACGCCGTGGTGCGGCTGTCTCAGATCGCGCATGCCACCGAATCGCACTCTGCCGCATTCAGTTTGGTGGACGTGCCGAACATGGCCGCGCTCTCGGGATTCGTGCCGCCGACCCTGCATGCACTGGCGGCCCGCGTCGCGACCACCCTGCCCAATCGGTTGTTCAATCTGTTGGTCACGAATGTTCCTGGGCCGCAAGCGCCGATGTACCTCGGCGGTGCGCGCTTGGCGGAGATCTACCCGGTACCTCCGTTGTTGCGCAATCAGGTGTTGTCGATCGGGCTGACTTCTTACAACGGCGTTGTGTACTACGGGATCAATGCTGATCGCGACGCGATGCCCGATGCCGACATGCTCCCGGTGTTGATCACCGAGGCGCTCGATGAACTGCTGGAGGCGGCGCAGTAATGCAGGTTTATATCCCGGTGACACTCGCGATGCTGCGTGAACTGGTGGCCGATGGCGAGCTCTGGCCGGTGAACGGCACCGCTTTCGCGGTGACACCGGCGCTGCGGGAGGCCTACTCCGCAGGTGATGAGGAGGAGCTGTCCGAGGTGGCGATGCGTGAGGCGGCGATGGCCTCGCTGCGGCTGCTGGCCAACCATGATGGCGAGGATCAATTGCCGGCCCGGCGGGCGGTGCTGGTGGCCGACGCCGACGATGCCAAGCTGCGTCCCGACCTGGACGACGCGGTGGTGCGGCTGGCGGGCGCGGTACCGATGTCCGCGGTGGTGGCCGCGCACGTAGACCTGGCGCAGGCCGAGTCCGATGTGGTGCGCGCGGCCGAGGTGATCGATGCCGCAGATCTGGGCGATGAGGATGCCGAGCTGGTGGTCGGGGACGCTCAAGACCACGATCTAGCCTGGTACGCGACTCAAGAACTACCGTTCCTGCTCGACCTGCTGTAGGCGGCATGACGTGGCCGATTGGCCTGTTTCTGGCCAGTAACCTACGGTAGCGTAGGTTACGCCTGGCTGGGCATCTCCTTCATCACCGGAAGGTCATTGGCTGTGAAATTGTCTTCCTGGCTCGACGCGTCCGCCTCGGGTGCGCCCAAGTCGCGCCATGCCGCGGTAAACGTCTTGCGTGGCTTGGCTTCTCGCATCACCACCCCGCTGCTGCCGGACGACTATCTGAGTCTGGCCAATCCGCTGTGGTCAGCCCGGGAACTGCGCGGCCGCGTGGTCAGCGTGCACAAGGAGACGAGCGATTCGGCGACCCTGGAGATCAAGCCGGGCTGGGGCTTCCACTTCGACTATCACCCGGGTCAATACGTCGGGATCGGCGTGCTGATCGACGGACGGTGGCGTTGGCGGTCGTATTCGCTGACATCGGCGCCCGTGCACGCCGGTGGTTCGGGGCGCACCATCACCATCACCGTCAAGGCGATGCCCGAGGGATTTCTCTCGACACACCTGGTCAACGGCCTCGAGCCCGGCACGATCGTGCGTCTGGCGGCCCCTCAGGGGAACTTCGTGCTGGACGACCCCGCGCCACCGGCGATCTTGTTCCTCACCGCGGGCAGCGGCATTACCCCGATCATGTCGATGCTGCGTACGTTGGTACGCCGGTCGGCGGCGGCTGAGTTACCCCTGCCGGATGTAGTGCACCTGCACTCGGCGCCCACCGAGGCCGACGTGATGTTCGCCGGTGAGCTCGCCGCGTTCTCCGAGGCGCATCCGTCGTACCACTACCGCCTGCGGACGACGAGAACACAGGGACGTCTGGACCTTTCAACACTGGCCTCGGAGGTGCCGGACTGGGCGCAGCGCCAGACGTGGGCGTGCGGTCCGGAAGGCATGCTCGACGACGCGCAGCGGGTATGGGCCGACGCCGATCTTGCCGATCTGCTGCACCTGGAGCGATTCGCGGTGTCGCGGGCCGCGCCCCACGGGCAGGGTGGTCTGGTCACCTTCGCGCGCAGCGGTAAGCAGCGCGCGGCCGACGCGGCGACCTCGCTGATGGAGGCCGGGGAGGAAGCCGGGGTGCAGATGCCCTTCGGGTGCCGCATGGGGATCTGTCAGACCTGTGTGGTGTCCCTGTTGGAAGGGCACGCGCGCGACCTGCGAAATGGTGCCGAACACGAGCCGGGATCGCGCATTCAGACCTGCGTTTCCGCAGCCTCGGGGGATTGCGTGCTCGACGTATGAGGTTAACGGTCTAGTAACCTACGGTGCCGTAGGTTACGCTATCGTAGGCACGAACCGGCGAAGGGAGCTCACGGATGGCGATTTCGGATATCCAGGAATTCGCGCACCTCACCGAGGCTGATGTCGAGGCCCTCGGCAATGAGCTGGACGCGATCCGTCGGGATGTCGAGGAATCGCTCGGAGCCGCCGATGCACGGTATATCCGTCGCACCATCGCCGCCCAGCGTGCCCTGGAACTGAGTGGGCGTGTGCTGCTGGCCGCGAGCAAGAAGCGGTCTGCCTGGTGGGCTGGAGCGGTGACGCTCGGGGTGGCCAAGATCGTCGAGAACATGGAGATCGGCCACAACGTCATGCACGGCCAGTGGGATTGGATGAACGATCCCGAGATCCACTCCTCCAGCTGGGAGTGGGACATGGTGGACCCGGCCTCGCACTGGAAGCAGACCCACAACTACATCCACCACAAGTACACCAATGTGCTGGGCATGGATGACGATGTGGGCTACGGTCTGCTGCGCATCACCCGCGACAAGAAGTGGACACCGTTCAACCTGGGCAACCTCGTCTACAACACGCTGTTGATGCTCCTCTTCGAATGGGGTGTTGGCACACAGCATTTGGAGCTCGGCAAGGTAGCCCAGGGGCGCGCCGACAAGGCGGAGTTCCGTGCCAAGCGTGATGAGGCGCTGGCCAAGATGGGCAAGCAGGTCGCCAAGGACTACGTGGCCTTCCCGGCGCTGAGCGCGCTCTCGCCCGCGGGAAGCTATCGCAAGACGGTGACCGCCAACCTGCTGGCCAACGTGATCCGCAACATCTGGTCCAACGCGGTCATCTTCTGCGGCCACTTCCCGGACGGTGCCGAGAAGTTCACCAAACAAGACCTGGAGAACGAGACACAGGGCCAGTGGTATCTGCGACAGATGTTGGGCAGCGCCAACTTTGACGCCGGTCCGGCGATGGCCTTCATGAGTGGCAACCTGTGCCACCAGATCGAGCACCATCTGTTCCCGGATCTGCCGAGCAACCGGCTCTCCGCGGTGGCGGTACGAGTGCGCGAGCTGTGCGACAAGTACGACCTGCCGTACACCTCCGGGCCGTTCCTGCTGCAGTACGGCAAGGCCTGGCGCACCATCGCCAAGCTGTCACTGCCGGACAAGTACCTGAAGTACACCGCGGACAATGCGCCGGAAACACGCAGCGTCAAGATGTTCGACGAGCTGGAGCCGCGCGAGCGGCGCGGTCTGAAGTCGGCGTTCGCGGCGGTACGTGAACGCAGAAGGGCGCGTCGCGGCGCCAACACCTGACGATAAAACCTAAAAGCCCCCGAACGCGCAATGCGTCGGGGGCTTTTAGGTTGGTGGTGGCAGGGAACTACCCCAGGCCGGATACGGACAGCCACATGGTGGCCCAGGCGGCGACGCCGCAGGCGAAAATAGCTGCCACATTGGCGATTCTACGAACGTAGCTCGTCATCTCTTAACCCCTGACCCTAGTTGGCTGTTTCCGTCGCAGCCACTGATGGAAACGCTAATCGCCATGTGCTGTTCGCGCGATCCGAGAAGGCCCCCGCAACCAAGAGTTAGGCCGTTGTTAACACAGAAAGCAGCTGTCGCACCGCGATCACTCGTTTCGCGGACGCGCCGGTGAGCTCGTCGAGGACGCACTCGGGGTCTGCGGGTGGGCCAAGATGCTGGCAGCCGCGCGGGCAGTCTTCGATGGCCTCGGACAGGTCGCTGAATGCGGCGAACACGTCTGCGGGCTTGATGTGGGCCAAACCGAACGACCTGATGCCCGGGGTATCGATGACCCAGCCCGACGGATGCAGCGGCAAGGCCACCGATTGGGTGGATGTGTGCCGGCCCTTGCCGACGCCGGTCACCTCACCCGTCGCGCGGTCGGCTTCGGGCACAAGCCGATTGACTAAAGTTGACTTACCCACCCCGGAGTGGCCGAGTAGCGCGGTGAGACGGCCGGTCAGCACATCCATGATGGGCTCCAGGGGCGCGTCGCGTCCCGCGACGATGACCTGAATATCGAGATCTGCGAACTGTGCTGCGAACGAATCTGGATCTGTGAGATCGGTTTTGGTGAGAGCAAGGATGGGAATGAGGCCCCCCGCGTACGCCGCGATGAGCGCACGCTCCACCAGTCCGGTGCGCGGCGGGGGATCGGCTACCGCCACCACGATGAGCAACTGATCGGCGTTGGCCACAAAGACCCGTTCAAACGGATCAGTGTCATCGGCTGTGCGGCGCAACACCGTTCGCCGTTCCTCCAGCCGTACGATGCGTGCCAGCGAGTCGCGTCGGCCGGACAGGTCGCCCACCAGGCTGACGGTATCGCCCACCACGATCGGAGTGCGGCCGAGCTCACGGGCACGCATCGCGGTCACCTGTTCGGTGGGGTCGTTGTTGAGCACGCACCCCCAGCGGCCGCGGTCCACGGTGACCACCATCGCGGGCACCGCGTCGGCGTGATCGGGACGATTCTTGGTGCGAGGCCGCGAGCGCCGGCCCGGCCGGATGCGGGCGTCAGACTCGTCGTACTCGCGTGGGCTCAAGAGGCGCGACCGCCAGATTGGGCCAGCATGTCGGCCCACATTCCGGGGAAGTCGGGCAGTGTCTTGCCGGTGGTGGCGATGTCGTCGACGGAAACGCTGGGCACCTTCAGGCCGACGAGGGCCCCGGCAGTAGCCATTCGGTGATCGGCGTACGAGCCCCAGATGCCGCCGTGCAGATCGGTGGCGACGATCCGCAGCCCGTCTTCGGTCTCCTCGCATTGCCCACCCAGAGCGTTGATCTCATGGGCAAGCGCCTTGAGCCGGTCGGTTTCGTGCCCGCGCAGATGCGCGATCCCACGCAGTGTGGAGACGCTCCCGGGTGCGGCGAGGGCAGCCAGTGCCGCCACCGTCGGGGTCAGCTCGCCAACCTCGCCAAGGTCCAGATCGACACCGCCATAACCGGTCTGGCCGATGACCTCCAGATGGGAATCCGTCAGTGACACTGTCTGGGCGAACTGGCACACCACATTCTCGATCTGGCGGGCGGGCTGAGTGGATTCTCGCGGCCAGCCACTGATGCGCACACTTCCGCCGGTGGCCAACGCCGGCGCGATGAACGCCAGCGCGTTCGACAGGTCAGGCTCGATCACCCAGTGGTGTGCGGGAATTGGCTGCGGATCGATATGCCAGCGCCCGGGGGTGGAATCGTCGACCGCGATACCCGCCTCACGCAGCATCGTCACCGTCATGACCACGTGTGGACCCGACGGCAGCACGTCCGCGGTATTCACCGCTGTCAAACCTTCGGCGAACGCGGCGCCGGAAAGCAGGAGACCGGAAACGAATTGGGACGATCCGGAGGCATCGACACCGACCTGGCCGCCGCGGACCTGTCCCGCGCCGGCCACTGTGAACGGCAGGTGCTGCCCGTCGATGCCGACTCCGATGGCGCGCAGCGCGTCCAGCAGCGGAGCAATGGGACGGGCGCGTGCCTGATCGTCGCCGTCAAAAATGGTGGGGGCGTGACGAAGTGCTGCCAGCGGTGGCAGGAACCGAAGGACTGTTCCGGCAAGCCCGCAGTCGACCCTCGAGGTGTCTCCGTCGCCGATCCCGGGGGAGATCGTCAGATCGGTACCGTCGCCGGTGACGGCAAACCCGAGGGCTTGTAGCGCTCCGATCATCAGATCGGTGTCGCGGCTGCGCAACGCGCCGGACACGGTGGAGGTGCCGCCCTCACGCGCCGCCAGGGCCGCGAGCACGAACGCTCGATTGGTCTGAGATTTCGAGCCGGGCATGGTGATGGTCGCGTTGACGGAACCGTCGATCGTCGGTGCCTGCCAGAGTCCGCTTGTCACCGCCCTATTGTCCCGGACGCATACCTGTGGTGTCTGCCCCGGGTGGCACGATGGCGATATGTGCGGACGGTATGCGGTAACGATCGACCCGGCGCTGCTTGCCGCGGAGATCGACGCAATCGACGAGATAAGCACAGCGAGTCAGGCGTCGGAATCTGCGCAGCAGCTTCCCGTCATCCCGAACTACAACGTCGCCCCTACCGATCCGGTGCTCACGGTGGTGGCGCGGCATCGCGAACCCGGCGACGTTCCCACTCGTCGTATTCGCGCCATGCGCTGGGGGTTGGTGCCGACATGGGCCAAGGCGCGCGAAGACGGTCGGCCGCAGGCCAAGGGTGCGCCCCTGATCAACGCCCGGGCGGAGACCCTCACCACGGCCGCCACCTTCCGCGTGGCCGCGCAATCCAAGCGGTGTCTCGTTCCGATGGACGGCTGGTACGAGTGGCGTAAGCAGGAGGGCACCAAGACGGCGTTCTATATGAATGCCGGCGACGGAAAGCGGTTGTTCGCCGCGGGCTTGTGGTCGGTGTGGAAGCCCGCCGGTCTGCAGGGACAGGACGCGGCGCCGCTGCTGAGCTGCACGATCGTCACCACCGATGCGGTCGGTCCGCTCCAGGAAATTCATGACCGGATGCCGTTGATGCTGGGTGCTCAATCGTGGGATCGCTGGCTGGACCCCGACCGCGATCTGGACCAGAGCCTTCTGCAGGGGACAGGGGACGCAACTGGAATCGACGTCCGGCAGGTCTCCCCATTGGTCAACAGTGTCGCGAACAACGGTCCGGAATTACTCGCGCCCGACGACGGATCCCAGCGGGTGGGGGAGCAGATCACCCTGCTGTGACGGATGCGGTCACCGCGTTGGTAAGCCGGACCAGATCATCGGGTGCCAGTGCCATCTGCAGCCCGCGCTTGCCCGCGCTACACAGAATGCGTTCCCAGGTCAGGGCGGACGAATCGATGACGGTGGGTAATGGTTTGCGCTGCCCGAGCGGAGAGATTCCGCCCACCACGTAACCGGAACTGCGTTCGGCCGCCGCCGGATCAGCCATGGTGGCCTTGGCCCGGCCGAGTGCGGCGGCGGCAGCCTTGAGTGAGAGCGTCGCGGGTACCGGGATGACCGCGACCGCCAGATCCGCCCCGCGATCCAGCGAGATCAGCAGTGTCTTGAAGATCTGTTCGGGAACCAATCCGGAACCAGCCAACGCGCGCACCGCCTCATCGCCGAACGCGTTTTCTCCGGACCGGTGTTCATACGGCAATAGTTCATAGTCGACTCCGGCCGCGATCAACGTGGCGACGGCCGGAGTGGCAGCTTTGGCGGCCTTGGAACCCACGATCTGGACAGTAGCGCTCCGGGGCCAGTGAATTTGGAGTTGACAGTCGAGATACTTTGGGAAATACCCCGGCATGCGTCGGTGTTGAGCAGTGTGTCCGCAGAGAGCGGACTATGGTCCTCAACACGGAAGGGGTATTGCAGGTGACAATGGCGTGCCTCGAACGTCCGATGTCGGTGCCGATCCGTATGGTCGGTGTCGCTACCGAAAGGACCGCCGTGACAGACACTGCAGATCCCGTTGATCAGCCGATTCAGGTGGATACCAAGGCGGAAACTGAGGCCGAGCGGGCCGCACGCTTTCAGCGTGACGCGCTCCCGCTGCTGGATCAGCTCTACGGTGCTGCGCTGCGGATGACACGGAACCCCGCCGATGCGGAGGACCTGGTGCAGGAGACGATGGTCAAGGCGTACGCCGGGTTCGGGACCTTCAAAGAGGGCACCAACCTCAAGGCCTGGCTGTACCGGATTCTCACGAATACCTACATCAATATTTATCGCAAGAAGCAGCGCCAGCCGGCGGAGTATCCGACCGAGGAGATCACTGACTGGCAGCTTGCGGCGAACGCCGAGCACACGTCTACGGGGCTGCGGTCGGCGGAGATCGAGGCACTTGACGGACTGCCTGATGACGAAATCAAGGAAGCGTTGAATAAGCTGCCGGAAGAATTTCGGATGGCCGTGTACTACGCGGACGTCGAAGGCTTCCCGTACAAGGAGATCGCCGAGATCATGGATACGCCGATCGGCACGGTGATGTCGCGGTTGCACCGTGGCCGTCGCCAGCTTCGCGAATTGCTGGCCGAAGTGGCCAAGGACCGTGGGTTCCTGCGCAACAATGAGTTGGCGGAGGGCCGGGCATGACCGACGGTGAACTGAAGAACAGTGTCGATAAGGGTGGCAACTGCGAGGTATCGGGTTGCGCCGAGGTGATCGCGGAGGTCTGGACGCTCCTCGACGGTGAATGCAGCGCAGAGAACAGTGCGCGACTGCGGCATCATCTCGAAGAGTGCCCGGGCTGCCTGCAGCACTACGGCATCGAAGAGCAGATCAAAACACTCGTAGCCCGCAAGTGCGGTGGAGAAAAGGCACCTGACGGGCTACGTGAGCGTCTTAAGTTGAAGATCACTCAGACCACGCTCATCGAGCAGCGGGCCGAGAACTCCTAGCGCTAGCTGTTGGGACGCTTGCCGTGGTTGGCGGCGTTGTGCTTACGGCTGCGCTTCTTGCGACCACGCTTGGCCATGGGAATCTCCTTACCGATCAAATGGGTTCCGGGTGCGAGCCCGGCTGACATGCCAGCTGCGCGTGGTGCGCGCCGGTGTGTGTATCCAGTCTCTCATGCCGGGGCGGGTGGTTGAAAGCGTGGATCCCGTAGGTGTGGTTCGATACTGAGGACCGGTAACCGGATGTCGACGAGAGCGAGGTGGCGCGCAGGTGGCCGAGGAAGTACACGCCGAGATCGTGGCCAGCGTGCTGGAAGTGCTCGTCAAGAAGGGTGACGCGATCGCCGAAGGCGACACGATCGTCCTCCTGGAATCCATGAAGATGGAGATCCCGGTGCTGGCTGAGGTGGCGGGAACCATCGGCGACGTGAGCGTTTCGGTGGGCGACGTCATCCAGGCCGGCGACTTGATCGCCGTCATCGACGACTAGATCGCCACCGCATGTCAACTCTCGGTGATCTGCTTGCCGAGCACACCATGCTTCCCGGTGAAGCGGTTGATCATCTGCATGCCGTGGTGGCCGAATGGCAGCTGCTGGCTGACCTCTCTTTCGCCGACTATCTGATGTGGGTGCATCGCGACGACGACTCCTTTGTCTGCGTCGCTCAGTGCCGGCCCAACACCGCCCCGACGATCATCGACAGCGACGCCGTCGGCACCGTCGCGAAGATCGCGGATGTTCCGTTGGTGGAGGCGGCGTTCGCTTCGGGGACCATCGAGCGGGAAAGTGATTCGGATCTGACCGAGCACGCCTCCGAGCTGAACGTGGAGGCGGTCCCTGTGCGCTGTGGGGACCGGACCGTGGCCGTACTGACCCACCAGACCGCACTGGCCTCCCGACTCAAGAAGGGCGTGCTGGAGCGCGCGTATCTGGAGTGCGCGGGCGATCTGCTGCTGATGCTCACCGAGGGCACCTTCCCCAACGTGGCCGACCAGGCGATGTCGCGCTCCAGCCCCCGGGTGGGTGACGGATTCATCCGGCTCGACGTATCCGGTGAGGTCCGATACGCCAGCCCCAATGCCTTGTCGGCGTATCACCGCATGGGCTTGGCCAGCGATCTGCAGGGACATGACCTCATGGAGGTCACCAAGCCGCTCATCTCGGATCCCTTTGAAGGTCAAGAGCTCGCGGCGCACGTCCGTGATGTGCTGGCCGGGGGGCCGAGTATGCGCATGGAGGTCGACGCACGTGGTGCCGCGGTGCTCATCCGCACCTTGCCGCTCATCGTGCGCGGCGCGTCGGTGGGGGCGCTGCTGCTGACCCGTGACGTGACCGAGGTCAAGCGCCGCGACCGGGCACTGCTGTCCAAAGACGCCACCATCCGCGAGATCCACCATCGGGTGAAGAACAATCTGCAGACCGTGGCCGCGCTGCTGCGGCTGCAGGCCCGGCGCACACAGAACGAGGAAGCTCGCGAGGCGCTTTTCGAGTCGGTACGCCGGGTGTCGTCCATCGCCCTGGTCCACGACGCCCTGTCGATGTCCGTGGACGAGGAAGTCAACCTCGATGAGGTGATCGACCGGATCATGCCGATCATGACCGATGTGGCCACCGTCGACACCAAGGTGCGAGTCTCGCGCGAAGGTGCCCTCGGGGTGCTTGACTCCGACCGCGCGACACCACTGATCATGGTGATCACCGAGCTGGTGCAGAACGCCATTGAGCACGCCTTCGAGGAGGGTGCGCAGGGTCAGGTGGTTATCAGGGCGGAGCGCTCGGCCCGCTGGCTCGATGTCGTCGTGCATGACGACGGGCGGGGATTACCCGAGGGATTCAGTGTGGAGACGTCCGACCGGCTGGGATTGCAGATCGTCAGGACGTTGGTGTCGGCCGAGATCGACGGCTCACTGGACATGCGCAGCGACGCCGAGGGTGGGACAAATGCGGTGCTTCGGGTGCCACTGGGCCGACGTGCCCGCCTGATGGCCTGAAAGCTTCTGCGCGGCAATCAATCCGGCCCAGAGCAGCAAAGAACCCGGCACCAAATTGTGCCGGGTTCTGCGATGCTGCGGCGTTAGACGGCGCTGCGGGCGCGAGCGCGGGCGTTGCGACGCTTGAGGGCGCGGCGCTCATCCTCGCTGAGGCCACCCCACACACCGGCGTCCTGGCCCGACTCCAGCGCCCAGGTAAGGCACTCGGTCGTCACCGGACAGCGGTTACAGACGAGCTTTGCGTCAGCGATCTGGGCAAGGGCCGGTCCGCTGTTCCCTACGGGGAAGAACAGTTCCGGATCCTCGTCGCGACAGACCGCCTTATGGCGCCAATCCATAGTTGTGCACTCCTTTTTCATCGCGCGCGCCACAAGCGCACGAGATCAATGTTTTTCGGCTGTTAACGCGTGCGTACCAAATGTTTCTGCACTGTTGCTTCCGATCGTTTCACAAGCTCAGCAGAAGTCAATAGCGTGAGTTAACACGTGGTCAATCTCACTCGGGGGTGGTGTCTGCGGACTCCACATTCGTTTGTACTACACTGATCCGATCTGCGCCTTGAATCTGGCGAGATTCGCCCATTTTCCCAGGTGGCTTAGTGCTACCGGTGAGTAACATCACGGCCCGCCGGGGCCCGACTACGTCAAGTAGTACATCCGATCTGCCCCAGGTGTGACGTAGACCGCGTCGCTGCTGTGAGTCGGCTGTGTCCGGAACGGGCTGTCGCCCAACACTATTGCCTTCCCGGCCGGTCTCAGGAGAGGGCGTCTGCGGGTTTTGCCGGGGCCACTACGTCGAGAACGTCGGGTTCGGCGGTGAAGGTCAGCTCGCTGCGGAAGCCGAGGAAATCGCCGTCGACCTGGGTGGCGATAGGTGCTGACGCGCGTATCCGTACCCATGCGACGTCATCTTCGCGCAGCAGGTGGCTGGCCGCGGGACGGTCCGGGCGGGGTGCGCCCACCATCTGACGGACCAGGCGAAGGTTGGCCATCACGTTCATGCTCTTCGATGCGAATACGCCCAAACCGCTCTCGAAACCGGTGCTCGGGTTTGTCCAGATGGCGCGCTCGTTGGCGTACGTCCACGGGTTGGAATTGCAGATGAACGCGAAGTGGATGCCCTGCTGCGGCTCCTGGCCGGGCAGCTCGACGGTGAGGGTTGGTTGGTGGCGCGCGGCGCGGAAGAAGCTCAGCACCGCGCGTGTCACATACCGTCCGGCCGTGACCTGCTTGCCCTTGTTGCGGTGAGCCTCCATGGCGGCGACCACCTCGCCGTCCAGGCCCATTCCGGCGTTGAAGATGAACCAGCGCTCTCCGCAGTGCCCGAGGCCGATCCGGCGCCACCGTCGCTGGTCACGGCGGTGTGCATCGAGCAGATCGACCACCTGATTGGTGGCTTGCACAGGGTCGGCCGATATCCCCAGCGTTCGGGCGAACACATTGGCCGAGCCGCCGGGTACCACCGCGATGGCGGGCAGCGGCCCGGGCGCGGGATGTCCCGGCTGGCCGAGCAGGCCGTTCACCACCTCGCTGACCGTGCCATCGCCGCCGTGTACGACGATGACCGCCGCCCCCTCGTCGGCTGCGCGCCGGGCCAGCTCGCTGGCGTGGCCCCGGTGGTCTGTGTGCAGAACCTGAAGATGCACTCGACTCTCGAGCGCGTGAGCCAGCAGGTCACGCCCGGCCGCCGTTGTCGAGGTGGCATTGGGATTCACGATGAGGACCGCACGCACGGGGCATGAGCCTAGCGGGGCCTTCTTCACGCAAGCTGCCCATCGCCGCGGCGACGCGTCCACCTAGGCTTGTCGGGTGACCACAGCCGTTCCGAATACCGTTCGCCGCGCCGGGACGATCGTTGCCGGTGAAGGTGCCGTGGGGCTGGTCATCGCGGTGGTCCTGGTGGTGCGGGCGGCCGGTGGCGCCGACCAGCATCTGGTGAACGGGTACGGCACCGCCGCGTGGTTCGCGGTATTCGGCACCGCTGTCCTTGCGGCGGGTCTGGCCCTCGCCACGGGGAAACGTTGGGGCAGAGGGATCGCGGTGATGATGCAGCTGCTGCTCCTGCCCGTCGCGTGGTACGCGGCTGTGGGATCGCATCAGCTTGCGCTGGGCGTACCGATCGCCATCGTCGCCGTGGTGGCGCTGGCGCTGCTGTTCAGTCCCACCGCTCAGATATGGGCCACCGGCGACGAATCCGGCCCCGACGAATCCGACTAGCGGTCCGAGGCCAGCTGCGCCAAAGCCGGGCCTTGCAGCCGGTAAGTGATCCAATCCGATTGCGGATTTGCGCCTATCGAGTCGTAGAACTTGATGGACGGTGTATTCCAGTCCAGCACAGCCCAATCCAGCCGGGTATAGCCGTTGGCCACACATTCGGCGGCCAGCGCCGACAGCAGGGCCTTCCCCAGGCCGGTGCCGCGCTGTTCGGGCTTGACATACAGGTCCTCCAGATAGATGCCGTGTTGACCGGTCCAGGTGGAGAAGTTCAGGAACCACACGGCGGTGCCGCAGACCACCCCGCCCGCTTCTGCGACATGTGCGAAAAGCGCCGGAGCCGAACCGAATAGCGCCTTATGAAGTTGCTCCGGGCTGATGTGGCATTCATCGCGCGCCTTCTCGTACTCCGCCAGATCCTCGATCAGGCCGACGATGGCCGGGACATCCGCTTCGGTCGCGCGGCGAATCTGGGTGTTACTCACTGTGGGCTCCTAACCCTGCCAATATGGTCCGGAATTTGACGGTGGTCTCCGACAGTTCGTCCTGGGGATCCGACTCGGCGACCAGGCCGCCGCCCGCGTAGGCGCGGATCGCCGTGCCGTCCGCCGACAGCTCGGCGCAGCGAATCGAGACGGCCCAACGGCCGTCGCCGCTGCTGTCGCACCAGCCGACCGCGCCCGCATAGAACCCGCGATCACCCTCGATGCGTGCGATCAGATCGGCCGCCGCCTCGGTGGGGGTTCCGCACACCGCCGGAGTGGGGTGCAATGCCATTGCCAAATCAAGTGCAGTGGTAGAACTTTGGCGTAACCGAGCGCTGATGGAGGTGCTCAGATGCCAGAGTGCTGCGGTACGACTCAGCGTCGGCTCCGGCGGAACCTGGACATCCACGCACAACGAGGACAGATCCTCGCGCAGCTGATCGATCACCACGGAGTGTTCGTGGCGGTTCTTGTGCGAGCCCGCGAGGTCTTCGCCCGTGCGCCGGTCTTGCGATGGATCACTGGACCGAGGGGCCGAACCGGCGAACGGGTGACAGATCACCATGTCTCCGTGGCGCTCTACCAATAGCTCCGGGCTGCAGCCCACCATGGTGTGTCCACGGAACCGCTCACCTGCGGGGGAGAGGTCCACGCAGAAACTGTTGGCGTCGGGGTCGTTTCGGATCAGCCGATGGGTCAGCACCAAGGCGTCCACCGGGGCATCGGCCTGTAACTGCAGCACCCGCGCAAGGACCACCTTGGACAGGCCCCCGGCGGTGTCACGCAGCACCTCGACGGCCTCGGTGACACGCCGCAGATGCTCAGAGGGCTCCGGTACTTGTTGTGTCACATGAATATTCGGCATGGTGCCGTAGAACTCGTGGGGCTGCCCGCGCTCAACTGTCGCCGGAACCGTCAGTGCTGCGGGCCTGGAGGTGTCAAAAGGTAGCGCACCCACCAGCATGCGGTGCCGCCCTGCGCGCAGGGCTTCGGCGGCACTCGCGACATCGTCGTAGGCCCTCTCGCGGCCATACGCGTACAACGCGTCGGCCGCCCGCGACATCACGAAATGCGGGTACGCGGGCGAGTCGGTGGCCGTCATGGTCAGCTAGACGGTACCGGGTGCCTGTACCCGGTCAGCCCAAGTGCGGCCACCTGACGCTGGCCGTGCTCATGCCCGCCCACCGCGATCGAGGCCGTGGCCATGCCCAGCCGGGTGCCCTCTTCCAGCGGCAGGTCGATCCACCTGGTCATGAGAGCGCGCGAGAAGTGGCCATGACCGACCAACAGCACATCGCGTCGGGTGAGCTCGGCGGCGATCTTGGCGATCACCCGGTCGGCCCGGGCCTGCACCTGTGCCACAGACTCGCCGCCGGGGCAGCCGTGCGTCCATACCAGCCAACCCGGGTCGTTCTCGCGGATCTGCGGTGTGGTCAGGCCCTCGTAGTCGCCGTAGTCCCATTCGGCGAGCTCCTCGTCGGTTGCGTCGATCGTCAGTCCCGCCAGTTCGGCGGTCTGGATTGCCCGTCGGCGCGGACTGCTGACCACAACCGGATCATTCAGATCGAGATTGGCCAGCACCTCGCGCGCCGCCACAGCCTGGGCGCGACCGATTTCCGTGAGATCCAGATCGGTGCGACCGGTATGCCTGCCGATCTTTGACCACTCCGTTTCGCCATGACGTAGCAACAACATTCGGTTCTGAGGGGCAGACACGCACTTGATTGTGCCGTACCGACTTCCGTCGTGATCGTGTTCGGCATGCCAGTATGTGGACGTGACTCGGGTGCTGGCGGTAGCCAATCAAAAGGGTGGGGTGGCCAAAACCACGACGGTCGCGTCCCTCGGCGCGGCATTGGCCCAGGCTGGCAAGAAGGTGCTGCTGGTTGACCTCGACCCACAGGGCTGTCTGACGTTCTCGTTGGGGCAGGATCCGGACCGCCTGGGGGTCTCGGTGCACGAGGTGCTGCTGGGGCAGGCCGATATCAAGGAGGCGCTGCTCACCACCGCCGAGGATCTGACGCTGCTACCTGCGAACATTGACCTGGCCGGCGCCGAGGCGATGCTGCTGATGCGGGCGGGACGCGAGTACGCGCTGAAGCGGGCGCTCGAATCGCTGGGGGACGACTTCGATGTGGTGATCATCGACTGCCCGCCCTCCCTGGGGGTGCTGACACTGAATGGTTTGACGGCGGCCGATTCGGTGATGGTGCCGCTGCAGTGCGAGACCCTGGCGCATCGAGGTGTCGGACAGTTCCTGCGGACGGTGACCGACGTACAGCAGATCACCAACCCGGGGCTGACGCTGTTGGGTGCGCTGCCCACCTTGTACGACTCGCGGACCACGCACAGTCGCGATGTGCTGTTGGACGTGGCGGACCGTTACGAGCTGCCGGTGCTCGCGCCGCCGATTCCCCGAACGGTGCGCTTCGCCGAGGCGAGTGCTTCGGGTGCCTCAGTGCTCGCGGGCCGCAAGAACAAGGGCGCGCTGGCCTATCGCGAGCTGGCGCAGAGCCTGGTGAAGCACTGGAAGAGCGGCAAGGCCATGCCGACCTTCACCCCGCCGGTGGACTGAGTCGGGCACTCCGCGCGGTGGGTTATCCCAGCGCGAAGACGCGTGACCCGCGCTGCTCCACCAATGTGTTGCCGACCACGGCGCTGATGACAGGACCCTTTTCGTCGGCCGGATCACGGTGTACGGCAATGGATTTCCGGAATTCTCCGGTCGCCATGTTGAAGACGTCGATCCCGCCCTCGACGGGGATCAGTAACTCACCGGCCATGGCCGTACCTGGCCCCAGTGGCTTCTTGGTGGTGGGCAGGACGAACCGGTAGGAGAGATCGAAGCCGCCCAGCACCAGCACCTGATTGCCCGTCCACCAGGTGACGACGTCGCCGGCCTGGGCGGCGGTGTTGGACTGGACCACCTCGCCTGGCAGGGCTGTCGCGCCGACGCGCATGCCGTGGTCGTCGAAGACCACCAGCTCATTGTGCGTGCCGGGCAGATACACGGCCGACCGGGTGTCCGCGACCGCGAGCACCTTCGCCGCGGAGCCGCGCTCGACTCCGGGCAGCGCCGCCGAGTAGAGCTCCTCGGGCTTGTCGTTGTCTTTTGGTGTGGGCTTTTGCAGCGTCAGCCGCAGGGTGGAGTCCTGTGGGCAGGTTTCCAGCACCGCGAGCACGCTGGACCCGACGGCACCCGATTTCAGGGTGCAGTCCACGCGGGGCTGGCTATTGGGGTTCAGGGGAGCGACGACTCGCCCGTACTCCAGGGTGCGCACCATGTCCGAACGCCACAGTTCCAGCCGGGAACTGCCGAGCGCCAGCACGTAGGTGCCGTCGGTCGACAACGACACCTTCGGGTCATTGGGGCTGCTGCGCAGCGGGCCCCGGCGGCCGGTCTGTCCGTCGATCATCGTGACCTGGCCGCATCCGCGTGCGTCTCGGTAGACGGCTACCGCGTCGTCGATGAAGCCGATCGCGCCGCACAGATCGAGATTGCGGCGCGCGTAAGACCACAGTTGGGCCCCGGTTACCGGGTCATGGGCCACTACTTCGTGTCCGTCGGCGCTGACGACCGCACCGCTGGCGATGACCGGCCCCTTCGTGGCTCCACTGGAGGCGGACCATAGTTCGCGCACTGAGTCGGGAACCCGGGTAGCACTCATCGGGCGTTTGATGTCCCCGGCTGCGGGATGGCTGACGGTGGCGCGGGCGTCGCTGGTCCACCAGATCGTGACACCGGTAACGGCGACCACCACGGCGATCACCGCCGCAGCAATGATGTCGGCCCGTGTGCGCCGCTCCGGTGCGATCACGCCGTGGCGGTGGTGGCAGCGGCCGCGTTCGGACGCCGACGGCGGCGGCGACGGCGCGCAGCAGCAGGCTGGTCGCCTTCGGCGGTAGCCACTGCCGCGGGCGCTTCGGCCACCACACCGTCGGCGGGCTCGCCCGCGCGGGTACGCCGACGGGTGCGGGTCCGCTTGGGCTTGTCGCCTTCGGTGCGCTCGGCCCGGGGCTCACGGCGCTTCGGTCCGCCGGCGAACTTGGGACCGACCGAACCGGTCACATCGGCGGGGATGTTCAGCTCGGTGAACAAATGCGGTGAGGTGGAATAGGTTTCGTCGGGGTCGGGCACGCCGAGGCCGAGTGCCTTGTCGATCAGCTGCCAGCGTGCGATGTCATCCCAGTCGACGAGGGTGACCGCGATGCCGGTGCGCCCGGCACGACCGGTGCGTCCGATGCGGTGCACATAGGTCTTGTCGTCCTCGGGGCACTGGTAGTTGATGACGTGGGTGACATCGTCGATGTCGATGCCGCGGGCGGCCACGTCGGTTGCGACCAGCACGGTGATCTCACCGGAGCGGAACGCGGACAGCGCCTTTTCGCGCGCGATCTGACCGAGGTCACCATGTACCGCGCCGACGACGAAACCGCGCTCGGCCAGCTCGTCGGAGACCTTCTGGGCGGTGCGCTTGGTGCGGGTGAAGATCATGGTGGCGCCGCGGCCCTCGGCCTGCAGGATGCGGCTGACCAACTCGATCTTGTCCAGCGCGTGTGCGCGGTACACGAACTGCTCGGTCGAGTCGTGCACCGACGACGAGTGGGGCGCCTCGGCCCGGATATGGGTCGGACGATTCATGAACGTGCGGGCCAGGGTGATGATGGCATCGGGCATGGTGGCCGAGAACAGCATCGACTGCCGCCCCGACTCGGCGGACGGCGCCAGCGCCAGAATGCGCTCGATATCGGGCAGGAAGCCCAGATCCAGCATCTCGTCGGCCTCGTCGAGCACCAGCATCGCCAGGCCACCCAGCTGCAGGTGACCCTGCTGTGCCAGGTCGAGCAGGCGTCCGGGCGTCCCGACAACGACATCGGCGCCGGCGCGCAGCGACTCGATCTGCGCCTCGTACGGGCGTCCGCCATAGATGGAAACGACGCTGAAGTCGCGGTCGCCGGCCGACAGGTACTTGGATGCCTTGATGAGGTCTTCGTAGACCTGGATGCACAGCTCGCGGGTCGGCACCACGACCAGGGCGCGCGGGGTGCCGTTGAGCGGCCGGTCCTCGACGCCGGTGGCGATGCGGTGCAGCAGCGGGACGCCGAATGCGTAGGTCTTGCCCATACCGGTGCGGGCCTGGCCGATGAGGTCGGAGCCGCCGAGGGCGAGGGGAAGGGTGAGCTCCTGGATGGCGAACGGATGCTCGATTCCGACCTCACGTAGGGCGCGAACAATCTCGTCGCGGACCCCGAGCTGGGCAAAGGTGTGTTCGATGTGACTCATGGGGGTGTACGTACCTTTCGTGTTTTCGCTCAGCGCGCACGATCGGTAGGTCGGATTCCTAGGATTCCAAGGGGCCGGGCTCGCGTCTATCGGCGAGGGCAGCACGTGCACGCACATTTCCTGTGGGAGAAATCCCTGGGTGCTTCGTGGTCAGGGCGTTCGTCCTGCGACCATGGTAGCGGGTGAGCTGCGTTTTTCCGATTCGCCGTGCTTTGCCGCGCAGATCGGTGTTCTGCCGCGGGCCCCCGACTAGAGTTCCAGGCATGAGTACGGACCTCGATCCTCCCGGCGTCAATCAGCTGTTCGCGGTGATCGCGTACGGCGAGATCGCGGCGTTCTACCGGTTGACCGACGAGTCCAAGATGGCGCCCGATCTGGCCAGCAAGATCGCCATCGCCAGCATGGCGGCCTCGCAGATGCGTCACTACGAGGTACTGCGGGATGCGATGGAGGCCAACGGAGTTGACGTGCTGGCGGCCATGGAGCCGTACGTCAAGACCCTGGAGAACTACCACTCGCTGACGCTGCCGCGGACCTGGCTGGAGGCCATGGTGAAGGCGTACATCGGCGACTCGCTGGCAGCCGACTTCTATGGCGAGGTCGTGGCCTCGTTACCGGGTGAATCGGCGGCGGTTCTCAAGTCGGTGCTGGGTACCACGGGGCACTCGGAATTCGTTATCGCTCAGGTGCGTGAGGCCGTCAAGGACAACCCGCAGCAGCGCAACCGGCTCACCCTGTGGGGGCGGCGGCTGCTGGGTGAGGCGGTGACGCAGGCGCAGCACGTGCTGGCTGGGCACGATGAGCTGGCCGAGCTGGTGATGTCCGGTGATGCCGGTTTGGGCAACCTCAACGAGTTCTTCGAGCGGCTGCAGAAGGCGCACACCGAGCGGATGGCCGTCCTCGGGCTGGCGTAGCGACGAGAGCTACTTGGCGCAGCGCGCGATGATGCTGTTGCTGCTCTGCACCGCCAGTATCTGACTCTCGCTATTGGTAATCGAGCAGTTGACCTGGCTCGCGAAGCTCGTCGCGGTGATCGAGCCGCCGGTGATACCGGGGCTCGGGGTCACGATCATCGTCCAGGGCAGCGAGGCGCCCAGCACGGTGCGTGTTGTGCCATTGCCGTCGGTGTAGGTGATGGTGAGCAGATCGCCCGGCGTCTGGTTACCCGTCACGTAGTACGCGAATGCCGCGGGGGTGATCGGCCGCTGGCCTTCCGGCGGAAGCATCGGGTTCGACGGGGGAGGCTCGGGCGGCGGCGCCTCGGTGGACGGCGCGGTGGACGGCGTCTCCTGCACAGGCGTGCTCGTCACGGTTGTCGTCGACGGTGGCGTCGATGTCGCCGAGGGCGGCGGTGGGGGCGCGGTGGTGGTCACCGGAGTCAGCGAGGGCACGGGTGTGGTGATGGCGGCGGCCGGCGGCTTGTCCTCGCCGCCACTGAGCACGACCGCCGTCGCGATGACGGCGATTGCCAGCACGGCTCCGGCGATGGACGCGACCCATTTCCAGTTCTCGTTGGAACCCGGGGGCCGGTACTCGAAGTCCTCATCGAGACCCGAGTACTCGCGGTACTGCGGGGTCGTCTGGGAGTCGTACGGGTCGTCGTAGGGCTCGTAGTCGCTCGAGTACCGAGAATCTCCGCGATAACCGACCATGATCAGCGCTTCCTCTCAGCCCCATATCAAATGTGAAATCTGATGCTGATGTTACTGCTGTGACTTAAGGACTGGCACGATCATGCGAGGTGTGTCGGCGTGAAGCGCGTCGGCTAACCTCGTCGATACGAGCTCAATGGCGGCTCAACAACTTGGAAAGGTGTCCCCGTGGAGATCAAGATCGGTGTCACAGATAGCCCGCGCGAGCTGGTCATTTCGAGCGATCAGACCCCGGCTGACGTCGAAAAGGTCGTATCCGCGGCGCTGGCCAAGGAATCGGATGTGCTGAACCTCACCGACCAGAAGGGTCGCAAGTACCTGATCTCGGCGGCCCGGATCGCCTACGTGGAAATCGGCGTTGCCGACGCGCGACGCGTCGGCTTCAGCGGCTAGTCCAGCGGCTGCAGCGGAACGTGTGAGAGCCCGCCCCAGGCAAACCCGACGGTGGCGTTGACCGCGTCGTCCTTGGAGATGGGCTTCTCGTTGTCCAGCCAGTAGCGGGCGCTCACCTGACTGATCCCGACCAGGCCCACGGCCACCATGCGGGCATGGTGGGGGTCCAGTCCGGAATCGTGGCTGACCAGGTCGAAGACCGCGTCGGTGCAGGCGCTGATGGCGCCCTCGACGCGCTCGGTGACCTGTGGGACGCCCACCAGATCGTTTTCGAAGATCAGCCGGTACCCCTGGCTGTCGTGCTCGACGAAGTCAAAGAACGCCATCACGGCGGCGCGCAGCCGCTGGCGGTTGTCGGTGGTGGTGCGCAACGCCTGTCGCACACTGGAAACCAGATTGTCGGCATGCTTGTGCAGCACCTCGAGGTACAGCTCCAGCTTGCTCGGAAAGTGTTGGTACAGAACAGGTTTGCTTACGCCCGCGCGTTCTGCGATCTCATCCATTCCGGCCGCGTGGTAACCGCGGTCGACGAATATCTCGCTGGCAGAGCCCACCAGTTGGCCGCGGCGCTCGTCGCGTGGCAGCCGTCCACCACGCCGCGCATTTCCCTGAGTCGAATCTTGCGTCGCCACCGTCGAGTTCACCGTGCCTCGACGCCCGGCCAGATTCGCAAGATCACGCATGTCCTTATCCTCTGCGCACACACGACTTGATGGTCGCGCACGCCACCTCACTCAGCCGGCTATTCAATCCGCCTGAACCCGAACTACAGACAGTACTCCTGGCATCCGGCGGCGTGCCCGAGGCGGGATGGCCTGTCGCTATGCCATCCTTGCCCGGTGACCTACGACCGGCACCAATGGGCGCATAATCGTAGGTCCATGCCAGAAACCATGAGTCGACTCCCCGTGCAGGAGTCCTCCGAACGCTACGAGCCACTGCGCGCCCAGCGCGATCCGCTCGCCGAGGGAAGCGGACGCATCCGTTCCGATCGGCGCGATCGCGACCGCTGGCGCAAGCAGACCTGGCTCGGTCGTTTCATCTCCACCTATGGGTGGCGCGCGTACGCCATCCCGTTGCTGGTCGGGTTGACCGTCTTCGTCGGCTACCAAACCGTCACGCAGCGTGAACCCTCACATGCGGGTACCGGCCCCAACGAGCCCGTCGCCGATCCGCCATCCATTGGCGCGCTGGGTGACGCGATCATTGGCGCTCCGCCCAAGGGCCTCACCCAGTTCGACGCGACCCTGCCCACCGGCGTGCTGCCGGAGGGGGAGTCGTTCACCGAGGCCGGCGCCAAGTCCTGGCACGTCGTACCGGGTACGACACCCCAGATCGGGACGGGTGCGGCGAAGGTGTTCGCGTACACCATCGAGGTCGAAGACGGCATCGACACCATGGGATTCGGTGGTGACGATCTCTTCGCGCGGATGGTGACCGAGACACTGGCCAGCCAGAAGAGCTGGACGCATAACCCGCAGTTCGGGTTCGTCCGGATCGACTCCGGCACACCTGATTTCCGGATCTCACTGACCTCGCCGGCGACGGTGCGCGAGGGCTGCGGCTATGAGATCCAGCTCGAGGCGTCGTGCTACAACCCGCGATACGGCGAAAACGGTGACCGGCGCGTGTTCATCAACGAAGCGCGGTGGGTACGCGGTGCGGTGCCGTTCCAGGGCGACATCACCTCGTACCGCCAGTACGTCATCAACCACGAAGTCGGACATGCCATCGGTTATCGGGTTCACGAACCGTGCGAGCAGGACCAGCAGCTGGCGCCGGTGATGATGCAGCAGACATTCAGCACCAACAACAATGACGCGGCGAAGTTCGACGCGGATTCGATCAAGCCCGACGGTAAGAGCTGCCGCACGAATCCCTGGCCGTATCCGATTCCGTAGCGGCAGTCCCGGCTCGGGAAGGGTTGGCATCCCGATACTGTTGATGCAGCTGTAGCCCTTTCAGACAGCCCTGAGGAATTCGAGTTACAGGAGTCACGGTGCCCACATTGCCGCCGTTGGTAAGTCCCGCCGCCGATCTGACCCGCGAGGAAGTCGCGCGGTACAGCCGGCATCTGATCATCCCTGACCTGGGCGTCGATGGGCAGAAGCGACTCAAGAATGCCAAGGTGCTCGTCATCGGTGCGGGCGGCCTCGGATCTCCGACACTCTTGTACCTGGCCGCCGCGGGTGTCGGCACCATCGGCATCGTCGAGTTCGACGTTGTCGACGAGTCCAACCTGCAGCGCCAAATCATCCACGGCCAGTCCGATATCGGCCGGTCCAAGGCGCAGAGTGCGCGTGACTCGGTGCTGGAGATCAATCCGCTGGTCGAGGTGCGGTTGCATGAGCTGCGTCTGGAACCCGATAACGCGGTGAACCTGTTCTCGCAGTACGACCTGATCCTGGATGGCACCGACAACTTCGCGACGCGCTACCTGGTGAACGACGCCGCGGTGCTCGCACACAAGCCCTACGTGTGGGGCTCGATCTACCGTTTCGAGGGGCAGGTATCGGTCTTCTGGGAGGACGCGCCCGACGGGCTCGGCTTGAACTATCGCGACTTGTACCCCGAGCCGCCGCCTCCGGGCATGGTGCCGTCCTGCGCGGAGGGCGGCGTGCTGGGCATCCTGTGCGCATCCATCGCCTCGGTGATGGGTACCGAGGCCATCAAGCTGATCACCGGGATCGGTGACTCCTTGCTCGGCCGGCTCATGGTGTACGACGCGCTCGACATGACTTACCGCACCATCAAGATCCGTAAGGATCCGGCCACGCCGAAGATCACCGAGCTCATCGACTATGACGCGTTCTGCGGCGTGATCAGCGACGAGGCCTCGGCTGCGGTGGCAGATTCCACAATTACCCCCCGTGAACTGCGCGAATTGCTCGACGCTGACAAGAAGGTGGCGCTGATCGACGTGCGCGAGCCGGTCGAGTGGGACATCGTCCACATCGACGGTGCCGAACTGGTGCCCAAGTCGACCCTGGAGTCCGGTGCCGGCCTTGCCAAGCTGCCGCAGGACCGTCAGGCGGTGCTGTACTGCAAGACGGGGATTCGGTCGGCAGAGGCGCTTGTGGCCGTCAAGAAGGCGGGTTTCGCGGACGCGGTACACCTCCAGGGCGGCATTGCGGCCTGGGCCAAACAGGTGGACCCCGACATGGTCATGTACTGATCGATGGAAACCAGCAACAGCCACGTATTGCGGGACTTCCCATCTGTGACTGCCGACACGAACTCCGAGCGAACACAATCCAGTTCATCGCAGGCGGTAACGTATCCCGCGTGACTGTGGACCGCCCACCCGAGCACGTGCTCGCGACTTACGGGCTCAGCGGCGTCAAACCAGTCCAGCTAGGCCCGACATGGGAGGGTGGCTGGCGCTGCGGTGAAGTGGTGTTGTCACTGGTAGCGGATCATGCGCGTGCCGCATGGTCCGCCAAGGTGCGCGACACCCTGTTCATCGACGGGGTGCGGTTGGCCCGGCCGGTTCGCTCCACCGACGGACGCTATGTCGTATCGGGTTGGCGTGCGGACACATTCGTTGCGGGTGCGCCCGAGCCCCGGCACGACGAGGTCGTGTCGCTGTCGGTGCGCCTCCATGAGGCCACTTCCAAGCTGGAACGTCCCCGATTCTTGACCCAGCCTCCCGTGGCGCCCTGGGCCGATGTCGATGTGTTCATCGCGGCCGATCGTGCGGCCTGGGAAGACCGGCCGCTGCAATCCTGGCCCTCTGCTGCCCGGGTGTCGCCCGGCTCGCCCGATGGCCAGAGATCCATCGATCTGATCAACCAATTGGCGAGTCTGCGGCGGCCCACCAAGAGTCCACCGCAGCTGGTCCACGGCGACTTGTATGGCACCGTGCTTTTCGCGGGCGCGGCCGCGCCCGGTATCACCGACATCACCCCCTACTGGCGTCCCGCGTCCTGGGCGGCAGGTGTCGCGGTGGTGGACGCACTGTCCTGGGGCGACGCGGACGACGGTCTTATCGAACGCTGGGCGACCTTGCCGGAGTGGCCGCAGATGCTGTTGCGGGCCTTGATCTTCCGGCTGGCCGTGCACGCACTGCACCCCCGTTCGTCGGCACAGTCCTTCCCGGGGCTGGCGCGCACCGCGGCTCTGGTGCGGCTCACGCTGTAACGCGCATCACTTTCGAGCCTGGATGTGACGCGTTCGGGGACCCTCACCGTGACATGACAGACTCATGTGAGCGAGATGTGATGGCTCGGTCATCGCCAGCAGCGCCGCTGCAACAAGATTTTTCTACCTTGCTTGCATGGCGAACAACACGGCAGCAGCCCCAATTGCACGGCGCGGACGCTGGATTGAGAACTGGGATCCGGAGGATGTCGCCGCCTGGGAAAACGGCGGTGCGAAAGTGGCGCGGCGCAACCTGATCTGGTCGGTGGTCGCCGAACACGTCGGATTCTCAGTTTGGTCCATCTGGTCGGTGATGGTTCTGTTCATGCCGCAGAACGTCTATCACATCGACGCGGCCGGAAAGTTCTTCCTGGTGGCCATGCCCACCCTGGTTGGTGCCGTGCTGCGGCTGCCGTACACCTTCGCCACCGCATGGTTCGGCGGGCGTAACTGGACCATCTTCAGTGCCCTGGTGCTGGCGGTGCCGACCTCACTCACCTTGTACTTCATGGCGCACCCGGAAACGTCGTACACCACCTTCATGATCGTGGCGGCGGTCGCGGGATTCGGTGGTGGAAACTTCGCCTCCTCGATGACCAACATCAATGCCTTTTACCCGCAACGGTTCAAGGGCTGGGCGCTGGGCCTCAACGCGGGTGGCGGGAACATCGGCGTCCCGGTGATTCAGGTGCTCGGCCTGCTCGTCATCGCCACCGCCGGGAACCGTTCACCGCACTGGGTGGCGGGTATCTACCTCGTGCTGATCGCCTTCGCCGCCGTGGGTGCGGCGCTGTTCATGGACAACCTGGCGAACCAGAAGACCGACGGCCGCTCGCTCATCAACGTGATGAAGTACCGGGATTCGTGGATCATCGCCTTCCTGTACATCGGCACCTTCGGGTCCTTCATCGGGTTCAGCTTCGCGTTCGGGCAGGTGCTGCAGCTGAACTTCCTTGCCGGGCTCGCTCACAGCGGCCTGACGCCGGCGCAGGCGGCGGCGCAGGCATCGCTGCACGCCGCGCAGATCGCGTTCATCGGGCCGCTGCTCGGCTCGCTGGCCCGACCGTTCGGCGGCTGGCTTTCGGACCGCACGGGTGGCGGCAAGATCTCGCTGTACGCCTTTGTCGCGATGATCTTCGGCGCGGGCATCCTGGTGTCCGCCGGAACCATCGACGACCGCACGGCCGGCGCGCCCTCCGGAGCCATCATGACCGCCTACGTCGTGGGCTTTATCGTCCTGTTCGTCGTCTCCGGAATCGGTAATGGCTCGGTGTACAAGATGATTCCGTCGATCTTCGCCGCCAAGGCGCATAGCGCCGGGCTCGATGAAACCTGGTCGCGAACCATGTCCGGTGCCTTGATCGGTGTGGCCGGAGCCATCGGCGCCCTCGGTGGTGTGGCCATCAACCTGGTGCTGCGTGCCTCCTACCTCAGCGCCGCAAAGTCGGCCACCATGGCGTTCTGGGTGTTCCTCGCCTTCTATGTGGTCTGCGCGGCGGTCACCTGGTACGCCTACGTGCGGCGCCCGGTGGGAGTTCCGGTGCCGGTAGTTCTCGATTCCAAAGACGAAGTGGCGGTGTGAAAGTCATGAACAAGAAAGTCGTCGTCATCGGCCACGGAATGGTCGGCCACCGATTTGTCCAGGTGCTTCGCGAGCGTGACGCCACCGATCAGTGGCAGGTCACCGTCCTCGGCGAGGAATCCGACGCCGCGTACGACCGCGTGGCGCTGTCCTCGTACATCGAGAGCTGGGACCGGGACTCGCTGGCGCTCACCGGAAACAGCTATACCGATGACCCCATGGTGACTCTTCATCTCGGCGACCGGGTGGTCGGCATCGACCGGGCTGGGCAGACGGTCACCACCGAAGCCGGCACCGTCCTGGACTATGACGCACTGGTGATGGCCACCGGTTCATACCCGTTTGTGCCCCCGGTGCCCGGTGGCGACGCCGACGGTTGCTTCGTCTACCGCACCATGGATGATCTGGATGCCATCAAGGCCGTCGCCGACAAGTCGCCGGGTGCTGCGGGTGTCGTCATCGGCGGTGGCCTGCTCGGCTTGGAGGCTGCGAATGCGTTGCGCCTCATGGGGTTGGCCCCGCATGTCGTGGAGCTCAATCCTCGCCTCATGCACCTGCAGGTCGACGAGGGTGGCGGTGCCCTGCTCACCCGGCTGGTCACCGACCTCGGACTGACGGTGCACACCAGTGTGTCCACGGCGGCCATCGAGAAGGCAGAAGACGGAACGCTGTCCGTACAGCTGTCGGACGGGTCCACGATCGACGCCTCGGTGCTGGTGTTTTCGGCGGGCATCCGGCCGCGTGATGAGCTGGCCAGGGAATGCGGGCTTGAGTTGGCCGAACGCGGAGGCATCTTCACCGATGCCGGTTGCCAGACAAGCGATCTGCACATCTATGCGATCGGTGAAGTAGCCGCCATCGAAGGTCGTTGCTATGGGCTCGTCGCGCCCGGGTACACCACCGCCGAGATTGTCGCGGACCGGCTACTCGGCGGCACTTCCGAGTTTCCGGGCGCCGATCTGTCCACCAAGCTCAAGTTGCTCGGGGTGGATGTTGCCAGTTTCGGCGATGCCCACGGTACCTCCGACGGTGCCCTGGAGGTCGTCTTCAATGACGCAACCAAGGGCACCTATGCCAAGCTTGTGGTCTCCGATGATGCGCGAACCCTGTTGGGCGGCATCCTCGTCGGTGATGCCAGCGCCTACGGCACCCTGCGGCCCATGCTGGGCCGGGAATTGCCGGCAGACCCGGCCGCACTGATCGCGCCCTCGGGTGCGGAGATCGGCGTCGGCGCACTGCCCGATGACGCGCAGATCTGCTCGTGCAACGCGGTGACCAAGGGTGCGATCTGCAGTGCTATCTGTGAGGGCGCCACCGATGTGCCGGCTCTCAAGGCGGCCACCTGCGCCGGAACATCCTGCGGTAGCTGCATTCCGATGCTCAAGCAGATCCTGGCCGCTCAGGGTGTCGAGCAGTCCAAGGCGCTGTGCGAGCATTTCGCACAGTCGCGCGCCGAGCTGTTCCAGGTGGTGCAGGTGACGGGGATCCGGACCTTCTCGGAGCTGATTGCCAAGCACGGCACGGGAACCGGCTGCGACATCTGCAAGCCCACGGTCGCGTCCATCTTGGCCTCCACGTCCAGCGATCACATTCTGGAAGGGGAGCAGGCCGCGCTGCAAGACACCAACGACCACTTCCTGGCCAATATGCAGAAGAACGGCACCTATTCAGTGGTGCCGCGTCTGCCGGGCGGCGAAGTGACTCCGGAGAAGCTCATCGTCATCGGCGAAGTAGCAAAGGAATTCGGGTTGTACACCAAGATCACCGGTGGTCAGCGCATCGATCTCTTTGGTGCTCGCGTCGAACAGCTCCCGCTGATCTGGAAGCGGCTCATCGACGCCGGTATGGAATCCGGGCAGGCTTACGGCAAGTCCCTGCGCACCGTGAAGAGTTGCGTGGGTTCGACGTGGTGCCGGTACGGGGTTCAGGATTCGGTGGGCATGGCCGTCGAACTCGAATTGCGCTATCGCGGACTGCGTTCCCCGCACAAGCTCAAGATGGGCGTGTCTGGATGTGCCCGCGAATGCGCCGAGGCCCGGGGCAAGGACGTTGGCGTCATTGCCACCGAGAACGGTTGGAACCTCTATGTCGGAGGTAACGGTGGCGCCACCCCGGCGCATGCCAAACTGCTCGCCGGAGATCTGGATTCGGAGACGCTGATCAAATACATCGACCGCTACCTGATGTTCTACATCCGCACCGCGGACCGGCTGCAGCGCACGGCGCCGTGGCAGGAGGCAATCGAGGGTGGCCTCGATCACATCCGGGCCGTGGTGTGCGAGGACTCGCTTGGTATCGCCGATGACCTGGAGGCCGCCATGGCCCGCCACGTTGAGGGCTATTCCGATGAATGGGCGGCCGTCCTGGCCGACGAGAGCAAGCTGCGCCGATTCGTGTCGTTCGTGAACGCGCCCGAGGAACTCGATTCCACCATCGCATTCGACGACAGCGGTCCGCGGAAGGTACCGGTGCTGTTGGGTACTCCGGGATTCAGGTCTGCCGCCGAGTCCGCAACGTAGCGGGCCGGTGGGGGTAATACTCGGGTAACACAACTCGGGTAGACATGACATACACAACGAGAAGGAGGGCCGGAGATGACAATTCTGGACGCGCGCCCCCGTCTGAAGCGATACCAGTACGTGTGGTCGACGGTTTGTGCGGTGGATTCACTCACCCCGGGCCGTGGTGCTGCGGTACTCCTTCCGGACGATGTACAGGCCGCACTTTTTCTGCTGTCCAATGGAGAGCTGTACGCGGTCGGTAACATCGATCCATACGGCCAGGCCGCGGTCATGTCGCGCGGTTTGACCGGTGACCGTGGCGGTGAGCCTACGGTGGCATCACCGCTGCTCAAGCAGGTCTTCTCGCTAATAGACGGGCGTTGTCTCGATGATGCGTCGCGCCGGTTGCCAGTCTTCGAGGTGCGGGTGAGCAATGGAAATGTCGAAATCGGAATGCTCAGGAGCCGACACCGGAACGCGGTTGCCGCGTAACGAACAAGAGCGTCGGCTCGACGGATTCACTATCGGTGTCACTGCTGCGCGCCGGTCGGAGGAACTGATCGCGCTCCTGGAACGCCGGGGTGCTGCAGTGGTGTACGCCGCAGCCATCCGGATCATCCCGCTCGCGGATGACGCCGAGTTGCGTGAGGCCACCGAGCTCGTCATCGCCGACCCGCCCGACGTCACGGTGGCCACCACCGGAATCGGGTTCCGTGGCTGGATCGAAGCCGCTGACGAATGGGGTGTGGCTGAAGGTCTCAAGTCGGCGTTGGAGTCCGGGCGTTTGGTCGCTCGCGGCCCCAAAGCCACTGGGGCGATTCGCCAAGCGGGGCTGCGCGAAGAGTGGTCACCCGCGTCCGAGTCGTCAGCGGAGGTGCTGGACCGGCTGCTGGAAGAGGGTGTCGAGGGTCGGCGTATCGCCGTGCAGCTTCATGGTGCCGCCACCGAATGGGAGCCCATCGCCGATCTCTGTGAAGCGCTGACAATCGCTGGTGCGCAAGTTATTCGGGTGCCGGTGTACCGCTGGGAACCTCCGGAGGATCAGCGGCCGATGGACCGCATGATCTCCATGGCCATCAATGCCGAGCTGGACGGGATCAGTTTCACAAGCGCCCCCGCCGTGGCATCAATGCTCGGTCGCGCCAAGGCAACCGGGCGATTGGATGAGCTACTGTCCGCGCTGCGGGGCAGAGTGGCGCCGCTGTGTGTCGGCCCGGTGACCGCGGCGCCGCTGGAAGTACTGGGTGTGCAGACAACGCAACCCGAACGAGCGCGGCTGGGGGCGTTGGCCCGGCACGTTGCTGATGAATTGCCTAGGCGTGCACCACGTTTCCATGCCGGTGGGCATGTTGTGAGTGTGCGCAGCTGCGGGATTGCGGTTGACGGCGAGACGCGTCAGATCTCTCCGGCGGGAATGGCGTTGATGAAACGGCTGATGGTGCGTCCCGGTCAGGTGGTGTCGCGCGAAGATCTGTTGGGTGTCCTGCCCGGTGGCGGAGACGACACCCATGCGGTGGAGACGGCGATGACGCGCCTGCGGTCTGCGCTCGGTGCGCCGAAAGTGATTCAAACAGTGGTCAAGCGCGGTTACCGGCTGGCGATCGATCCGACCATGATTGGGGAATGCCATGGATGACGGTCTTCGCACATGCGGCTCGTCCGCTGTCGAATACGTCTTGGTCGCGCATGGAACGCGTTCGGCTGCCGGCGTGGAGAACATTGCGGCGCTCGCCGAGGCGGTGTCGCTGCGCATAGGTGCGGTGCGCACCGCATTCGTCGACGTGCTGGGTCCTACCCCGTCAGAGGTGCTGTCGACGATCGAAGGTCCCGCGGTCTTGGTTCCGGCCTTTCTCGCATCGGGATACCATGTGCACCAGGATATTCCGCAGCATGTCGAGCTGAGTGGACATCCCAACGTCGTGGTGACCCAAACATTGGGGCCCGATCCGGTGCTGGCCAGTGTGATGGCCGAGCGGCTGCGCGAGGCCGGGTGGCGTCATGGTGATGCGGTGGTGCTCGCGGCGGCAGGGTCTTCCGATCCCCGGGCTCGTCATGAGGTGCACACCGCGGCGAACATGCTGGCGCATCACACCGGCCCCGTCAGAGTGGGCTATGTCGCCACGGGCGAACCGCGGGTGCCCGACATGGTCGCAGCAGCGCGTGCGACCGGTCGGCGCGTCTTCATCGCGTCGTATCTATTGGCGCAAGGTCTGTTTCAGGAGCGCCTGGCCGCGTGCGGCGCCGATGGTGTCGCACAGCCGTTGGGTGTGCATCCCGAGATTGTGAATCTCCTGGTGCGCCGATTTACTTCGGCGGCGGTGCCGGGTGCGCTAGAAGCCGTGGCGGACGTCGCGTAACGCGATTCGTCCGTCCACCGCCAGCACGCCCTCGGCCCTCAACAGTTCGAGCTGTCGGGTGCGGATATGAGGTGCGGGGCGACCGCTTGCCCCGATGACACGATGCCAGGGCAGGTCGGCCGAGTCGGTTCGCATGATCCATCCGACGATTCGTGCACTGGAAAGGCCTGCCGCGTCGGCGATATCGCCGTACGTGGCCACCCGACCGGCCGGTATCGACGCGACCAGCGAGCGCACCAGCTCTACTTGTTCTTCGGTGACGGCCGCCATGCTTACTCCAGGTGTGACCGTATCGCGGCGGCGGTTTCGGTGGGTCGTGATTGGGACACCATATGGTCGCAGTCGACGTCTACCAGCTCGAACCGGTCGCCAAGCTTGGCGGCAAGAGCATCCAGCAGTCCGGTGGTGACATAGGGCGGCGAGGTGCGGGTGGCGCGCAACAGGGTAACGCGAATGATGTTGTTCGGCAGGGCGATATCGCGTGCCAGCTCGCTCCACGCGGTGACCACGGCAGGCAGGTGCATGCGCCAGCCCCACCGGTCGTTCGGCAGTTGGATCAGGTGTTCATCCAGTTCTGCCTCGATGACGTGGTCCGGTACGTCCGACCATGCTCCGGCGACCTTGTCCGACTTTGCTTCGGCGCGGTCGGTGTAATCCGGATAGGCCACCATCTGCTCGGCGATCTGACGCATCCAGTCACCGTCCAGTCCGATCGCCGGGTCCAGCAGCACGAGCGAGTTCACGAGGTCGGGTCTGCGTGCGGCCAGATGCAACGCGGTGGCGCCGCCGAATGAGTGCGCCACCACCACAATGGGCCCTGATTGCGTTTCGTCGAGCACCGCGGCAACCGCATCGGCATGCGCTTCCAGCGACCATGGCGCGGGTGCGGGGGAGCGCCCGTGGCCCAGTAGATCCAGTGTCAGGGTGGGCACATCGGGGAGGTGCTCGTCGAGAAGCGGCGCCCAGCGCTTGCCGTGCCCGGTGAGCCCGTGCAACGCCACCAGACGCGCGGGTTCGTCGGGGCCGTACCGATGGGTCTTCAACGTCGGTGTCACCCGCGGAATCCTGCCACGATCCGCGGGTGATCTCCGCGCGGGACACCCAGGTCAGGTCCGGTTGTCAGACCCTCGTGCTGTGATCTGCACATGCCGGCGCCGACCACCTCCCCCCGATCGTGGGATGGCGCGGCGGCAGATCTGCTGGACCCGGCCCGGCAAGGCCGGTTCGTCGTGGTCGGCGGTAGCGGAACCGGCAAGACGAGCCTGCTGGTAGACATCGTGGCGGCGCGGACCGCCGCGGGTGTGAGCCCGGAATCCATTCTCGTGCTCACCGGTTCCACCCGGGCCAGCATCGAGCTGCGCAGCCGGATCTCTGCGGCGGTGTTCGAGCGCCGCGGAACCATCGCCATCCGTGAACCCATGGTCCGCACCGTGCACTCGTATGCCTTCGCCATGCTTGCCGCCCACGCGGCCCGTCAGGGCAATCCGCCGCCGCGTTTGATCACCGCTGCCGAACAGGACAGCATTGTGCGGGACTTATTGTGCGGCAACGCTGAAGACAATGGCGGCTCCTGGCCCGCCTCGCTGCGGCCCGCGCTGACGACGGCCGGGTTTGCGACCGGTGTTCGAGATTTCATGGCGCGGTGCACCGAGCGCGGTGTGGACGCCAGAGACCTTCGCGCTATCGGGCGGCGGCACAACCGACCGGAGTGGGTCGCGGTTGCCGACCTTGCGCGACAGTATGAGGAGGTCATGCTGCTGCGGTCCTCGGTGGGGATGGCGGCTCCACAGGCCACGGTGCCCGCACTCGGCGCAGCCGAGTTGGTGGGATCGGCACTGGAAATCTTCGCTGTCGATCCGGGAATCCTTGCCGCCGAACGCGATCGGATCGGCCTTCTTCTCGTTGACGATTCCCAGCATCTTGATCCGCAGGGGGCGCTGTTGGTGCGACTGCTGGCGGGGGGCGCCTCGCTGTCGGTGTGCACCGGTGACCCCAATCAAACCGTGTTCGGATTCCGCGGGGCCGACGCCCGGCTGTTGCAGACCGGCGCCGACGACGGGGCCACGACCATCGAACTTCACAGTTCATATCGCTGCGCGGCACCGGTCGCCGAACTTGCGAACACGGTGGCGAGACGGCTGCCGGGAAGCTCGCCCGCCCGCGTGATCGAGGGGGCGGAGAGTGCTCCGGGGGCTGCCGTGCGTCTTGCCGCCGTGCCCACCGAAACCGCGGAGGCATCTCTGGTTGTCGACCTGCTGCGACGCTCCCACTTGATCGATGGGGTGCCGTGGTCTCAGATGGCAGTCGTCGTCAGGTCGGTGCCGCGCAGTGGCGCGGCTCTGCGCCGCGCTCTGCAGTCGGCCGGTGTCCCGGTGCACGCGGAGTCCTACGACGGTCCGGTGGCCGCTGTTCCAGCCGTACATGCGCTGCTGCTGGCGGTGTCCTGTGCGCAAGGCAGTCTGAACGACGAGGATGCGGTGACATTGGTGACCGGCCCGATCGGGCGCGTGGATCCGGTAGCGCTCAGGCGGTTACGTCGCCAACTGTTGCGGGCCGAGGAAGCTGCGGGAGGGGATGCGAACAGCGCTGCGCTGTTGCGTTCGGTTCTGGTGGACGCCGAAGACACGCGCCTCAGGGCGCTCACCGATATCCAGGCCGCACCACTGCGGCGCGTGCGTGCGGTGATCGCCGCTGCGCGCGAGGCCATCACGTCTGATGCAGGCGTCCTCGATGTGCTGTGGGCAGCCTGGATCCGATCGGGTCTGCAACGCCGTTGGGACGGGCTGTCGCAACGTGGGGGTCCACTGGGCGCGCAAGCAGACCGGGACCTCGATGCGGTGTCCGCACTGTTCGACCTGGCATCCGAACATGTGGCGCGCACACCAGGCATCGGAGTGACGGGATTGATCGACCACATCCGGTCGTTGGCGCTCGCGGGTCAGCGCGCGGCGGGTGAGCCCGACGCGGTCTCCATCGTCAGTGCGCACGCTGCCGTGGGCCGGCAGTGGGATGTGGTCGCGATCCCCGGTGTGCAAGAAGGGCTGTGGCCGAACACGGCGCCACGGGGCGGGGTGCTGCGCACCCAGGAGCTGATGGATGTGCTGGCGGGCATTGACCACGCCGCGTATGTCGACGGGGCGGCGGTGGCACTCGCTGAGGAGCGTCGGCTGCTGCTGCTGGCAGTGGGCAGGGCGGCTCGCCTCGTTCTTGTCTCGGCCGTCGACAACGAGAATGCCGATGTGGGCGGCGGCTCCGCGATGGCCTCCCGTTTTCTCACCGAGCTCATGGTCGCGCATCCGCAATGGGTGATGCCGGAATATCGCGCGGGAGTGCCGGAGTCCCGGACCTTGACCACCGCCAGTCTCGTCGGCGAACTGCGGGCCGTCGTGACCGCATCCGCGGGTACCGTGAGCGATGCCCGTCGTCGCGCGGCGGCGCGTCAGCTGGCTCGCCTCGCGGAGGCCGGTGTTTCCGGCGCAGACCCCGGGTCTTGGTACGGGCTCGCCGATGTCAGTAGCGAGGATCCCCTATGGCACGCTGAGGACGGCCCGGTCCGCTTGTCGCCGTCCAATGTCGAGACGCTGATGGCCTGCCCGCTGCGCTGGCTGCTGGAACGGCATGGCGGCACGGATCTGACCGATCCGCGCCGTGCGCTCGGAACATTGGTGCATGCGCTCGTCGGTGAGCATCCCGCGGATAACGAGGCCATGTACCGCGAGCTCGACAAGGCTTGGGAATCAATGTCATTCGAGTCACAGTGGTATGCGCGTAACGAGCTACGCAGGCATCATGAACTGCTGGAGGCCTTTTCCGCGTGGCGTATGGCGACGCGCGGTGAACTCACCGAAGTTGGTCGAGAGATCGGCGTCGACGGAGTGCTCACGCACGCCGATCACCCGCAGGTGCGGCTGGTCGGTCGCATCGACCGGTTGGAACGTGACGCCGAGGGACGCGCCGTCGTCATCGATATCAAGACCGGCAAGAGCCCCGCCACCAAGGACGACGCGCAACAACACGCTCAGCTCGCCACCTACCAGGTCGCCGCTGCCGAAGGTCTCATCGCCGGACAACCCGCGGGTGAGCCCGGTGGTGGCCGATTGGTGTACGTCGCGAAACCGAACCTCGATGACGGGGCCACTCAACGCCATCAGGATCCGTTGACGCCTGCCGCTCAGCAGGCCTGGCGTGACACCATCCACACTGCGGCGGCCAACACGAAGGGGCCGCTGTTCATCGCCCGGGTCAATGATGGATGCGGGCACTGCCCGCTACGCGTATGCTGCCCCGCACAGGCAGAAGGGCAGGCGGTGTGCCAGTCGTGAGCACCTACTCTCCTTCCGAACTATCCAGGGCTTTAGGGCTTTTCGAGCCCACCGACGAGCAGGCCGCCGTCATCGGCGCGCCACCTGGCCCGATGGTGGTCATCGCGGGTGCTGGGGCGGGTAAGACCGAGACGATGGCCGCGCGGGTGGTGTGGTTGGTGGCCAACGGCTATGCCACCCCTGGCCAAGTGCTCGGGTTGACCTTCACACGCAAGGCGGCGGGCCAGTTGTTGCGCCGGGTCAGATCGCGACTGGCCCGGCTGGCGGGAAGCGGGATCATGGCTCCCGTCAGGGCCGACGAGCCCGATCCGGTGATCGCCACGTACCACGCCTATGCGGGAAACCTGCTGCGCGAGCATGGATTGCTGTTGCCCATGGAGCCCAACGCGCGGCTGCTGACGGAAACGCAGTTGTGGCAGCTGGCGTTCCGGATGGTCTGTGACTTCGATGGGGATTTGGACACGGAGAAGACGCCCGGCGCGGTCACCGCTCAGGTGCTCGCGCTGGCCGGTCAGCTGTCCGAACATCTGGTGGACACCACCGATCTGCTCTCCTCGCACGATGAGCTGGAACAGCTGATTCACACTCTGCCCCCGGGCCCGTACCAGCGGGAGGGCCGCCCAAGCGCCTGGCTGCTGCGTCTGATCGAGACACAGCATGAACGAACGCAGCTCGTCGCGATCGTCGCCCAGCTGATGGAGCAGATGCGTGCCCGCGGTGTCCTCGATTTCGGAGCACAGATGTCGCTGTCGGCCCGTCTGGCCGCCGAACACCCCATCGTCGGACAGACCCAGCGAGATCGTTATCGGGTAGTGCTTCTCGACGAGTACCAGGACACCGGGCATGCTCAGCGCATCCTGTTGTCGTCGTTGTTCGGGCGCGGCGTCGATCCCGAGCTGGCGTTGACGGCGGTGGGTGATCCCATCCAGTCCATCTATGGCTGGCGGGGCGCCTCGGCGACGAACCTGCCCCGATTCACCACCGATTTCCCGCTGCCGGACGGTTCACCGGCGCCCACACGGGAGTTGCGCACCAGTTGGCGTAACCCGCCGGAGGCTCTGCACTTGGCCAACGCCGTGTCCGAGGAAGCGCGACGGCGCTCGGTGGCGGTGCGGCCGCTGCGCCCCCGCCCGGACGCTACCTCCGGCAACATCGCCTGCGCGCTCTTCGGCGATATCGTCGCCGAACGCGAATGGGTCGCAACGAAACTGGCCTCTGTGTACGAGGGGGCACGTCGCGGCGGGAACCGTCCGCCGTCGTCGGCGGTGCTGGTCCGCCGCAACAGTGATGCCGCCCCCATGGCTGAGGTCCTTGCTGCGCACGGTGTTCCGGTCGAAGTGGTCGGCTTGACGGGTCTGCTCGGTCTTCCTGAGGTCGCCGACACCGTGGCGATGCTTCGTCTTGTCGCGGACCCGACCGCGGGTCCGGCTGCCCTGCGGGTGTTGACCGGCCCGCGATGGCGCCTTGGCGCTCACGACCTGGCCGTGTTGTGGCGGCGGGCGATGGGGTTTGGTCGCGCCGGCTCCGACATGGCAGGGGAGAATGCCGACATACCGTGTCTGGCCGATGCCATCAGCGATCCCGGTGCACCCGAACAGTATTCGGTGGAGGGCTGGACGCGCCTGACGGCCTTGCGGCGGGAACTGACCGCATTGCGCACCCGGCTCGGTATGCCGCTCACCGACCTGATCTGCGAGGTGCAGCGAGTGTTGGCGCTGGATGTCGAACTCATCGCGGGGCAACGCAGCAGCGGCCTGGACCAGCTGCGCGCATTCACCGATGTGGCCGCCGGATTCGCCGAGGCTGCCGACCAGAGCGACCCGGTGAGCGTGATCGCCGCGTTCCTGCAATACCTGGATGCGGCATGGGAGGTCGAAAAAGGCTTCGCGCCGGTGGAAGTCGCGAGTAGCCCGGGCAGGGTACAGATTCTGACCGTGCATTCGGCCAAGGGTTTGGAATGGGATGTGGTGGCGGTTCCGCATCTGAGTGCCGGGGTGTTTCCCTCGGGTGTGGCCGCGCCGACCTGGCTGACAAGTGCCACCGAGCTGCCGCCATTGGTGCGCGGTGACCGCGCCACCCTCGGAGATCGTTTCGGGGTTCCGCAGCTGGACACCGAGGGCATCACGAACCGCAAACAACTCTCCGACGCCATCGCGCGACACAAGGACAGCCTGGCCACTCGCCGGATCGACGAGGAACGCCGACTGCTGTACGTGGCGGTCACCAGGTCGGCCGAGCATCTCTTCGTCTCCGGACACCACTGGGGCCAGACCGGACTCAAACCCAAGGGGCCGTCCGATTTTCTGGTCGAGCTGCGCGATGTCATCGAAGACGCGATCACCCAGGGCATCCCGTGCGGAATTGTCGAGGAATGGGCCCCCGCGCCTGCGGCCGGCGAGCGCAACCCCATGCTCGATCAGACCGTTGAGGCGCAATGGCCCGCCGACCCGCTGGCGGGCAGGCGCGGCGATATCGAAGCAGGGGCGCAGCTGGTGCGCGAGGCGCTCGCCGATACCGCCGCGCCGGCCGAGGATGAGGATCCCGACGGCTGGGCCGCCGATGTCGACGCTCTATTGCGCGAACGAGAGCAGGCCCATCGTCGTCCGGAACGGACTCTTCCTCAGCATCTTTCGGTGACCAGCCTGGTCGAGCTGCGTCAGGATCCGCAGGCGCTCGCGCGCAGGCTTGCCCGCCCGCGCCCCACACGTCCGGACCTCGAAGCCCGGCGCGGCACCGCCTTCCACTCCTGGGTGCAGCGCCACTACGGAGCGGTGCGTCTCATCGATTTCGAAGATCTGCCGGGCGACGGCTACGGGGAGTTCGAAGACGCCGAGGATCTCGCGGCCCTGCAGTCGGCCTTCCTCGCCTCGGAATGGGCGGATCGCACGCCCGTCGATATCGAGGTGCCGTTCGAGATCTCTGTCGCCGGGACCGCCGTCCGCGGCCGGATCGACGCGGTGTTCGGACCCGACAACAGCACAGAGGGAATCTGGACAGTGGTGGACTGGAAGACCGGGCATGAGCCGTCAGGTACCGAGATGGAAGCCGCAGCCCTGCAGCTGGCCGCGTACCGGCACGCCTGGGCGGCGTTGCAGAACATCGATCCGGCGCGGGTGCGCGCGGTGTTCCACTACGTGCGGACGGGGCGCACGGTGGCGCCTGCCGAACTGCCCGAGCTGCCCCAGGCAACCGAACTCGCGAAGCTGACTTCGGAGGCAACTTCGGCGCCAAGTCGCTAGCCAACGCGAATGACGGGCGCCATGTGAGTAGATTGACACCCGTGCAACCGGTGACTCGGACGCGATCGGCATATGGCCGGTAAGTTTCGCCAGCGGTTCCGTGGCATCGACCAGGCGCTGACCGCACAGCCAGACCATGCTCTTGTCGGCGTCCTGCGTATCCCGCAGAACGCCGCCAGCCCATGGCTCGCCATCGGAAAACGAATCCTCATCGCGGTCGGCACGCTCTTCGCCGCGGTGCTCGTGGTGTACGCCGATCGCAGCGGCTACCGCGATGTTGCATCCACCCCGGAGGAAAGCGATCCGCTCAGCTTCCTCGATTGCTTCTATTACGCGACCGTCTCGCTCTCCACCACCGGCTACGGCGACATCACCCCGTACACCGAGGGCGCGCGGCTGGTGAACATTCTCGTGATCACGCCGCTGCGGCTGCTGTTCCTGATCGTTCTGGTCGGCACCACGGTGGAAGCGCTCACCGAACGTTCGCGTCAAGCACTCAAGATCCAGCGATGGAGGTCCCGCGTGCGCAACCACACCGTTGTCGTCGGATACGGCACCAAGGGAAAGACCGCCGTCCAGGCGATGCTCTCCGATGGCGCTACCCCGGCCGAGATCGTGGTCGTTGACGAAGACCAGATGGCCCTGGATTCGGCGGCTGCCGCAGACCTGGTGACGGTGCGTGGCAGCGCTACCAAATCGGACGTGTTGCGGCTCGCCGGTGTGCAAAACGCCAAGTCGATCATCGTGGCCGCCAACCGGGACGATACCTCGGTGCTGGTCACGCTCACCGCACGTGAGTTGGCGCCCAACGCCAAGATCGTCGCCGCGATCCGCGAGGCAGAGAACGTACACCTGCTGCGCCAGTCGGGTGCCGACTCGGTGGTGGTCTCCTCGGAAACGGCGGGACGGCTGCTCGGCATCGCCACCTCGACACCGCGCGTCGTCGAGATGATCGAGGACCTGCTGACCCCGGAGGCAGGGTTCGCGATCGCCGAACGCGAGGTGGAGCGCAGCGAGGTAGGCGGTTCGCCGCGTCATCTCTCGGACATCGTCTTGGGTGTGGTGCGCGACGGCACCCTGCACCGGGTGGATGCGCCAGAGGTCGATTCCATCGAGGCCTCCGACCGCCTGCTCTACGTCCGCAACGCCGGAGCATGACATGACTTTCCGTCTTCGCAACATTCCGCTGCTGTCACGCGTCGGGCTCGATCGGGCCGACGAACTGCGTTCCAACCCTGAGGAATTGGCGAAGGGTTGGGCCGAGGCGGGACTGATCACGCTGGACGTGCGGGGCCGGGTGAACATTGTCGACGGGCGGGTGGTTCTCGAAGACGCCGCACGCATCGGCGATGTGCCGCCGGAGCATGCGGTGTTCCTCGGGCGCATCCCGGGCGGCCGCCATGTGTGGGCGGTGCGCGCCGAACTCGACGACAGTGCGCCCCTGCTGGATTTGCGCCGCTCCGGACAATTGTTCGACGACACCAGTGCGGCCCTGCTGGCCACCGCGATGGCGATGCTGGCCTGGCACGACAGTGCCGGTTACAGCCCCGTTGATGGATCGCCGACCACTCCGGCCAAGGGCGGTTGGGTCCGGGTGAATTCGTCGACCGGCCAGGAAGAATTTCCGCGCACCGACCCTGCTGTCATCTGCCTGGTGCACGACGGCGGTGACCGCGCGGTACTTGGTCGTCAAAAGTTCTGGCCGGAGCGGATGTTCTCGCTGCTGGCGGGTTTCGTCGAGGCGGGCGAATCGCTGGAGGCGTGTGTGGCCCGCGAGATCGCCGAGGAAGTGGGTCTGACCGTCACGGATGTGCAGTACCTGGGCAGCCAGCCGTGGCCCTTTCCACGATCGATCATGCTGGGCTTCCATGCCGTGGGCGATCCATCGCAGCCGTTCTCGTTCAACGACGGTGAAATCGCCGAAGCAGAGTGGTTTACACGCGATGAGGTGCGCGCTGCACTGGAAGCAGGGGATTGGACCACCGCGTCCGACTCGCGCCTGATGTTGCCCGGGTCGATTTCCATCGCCCGGGAGATCGTCGAATCCTGGGCTTACGCCTAAATCAACCGGGCCCTGGGTTTAGACGCCGAGCTTGGCCTTCACCTGGGACAGCGACGGATTGGTCAACGCGCTGCCATCAGGGAACTTCACGGTCGGCACGGTCTGGTTTCCGCCGTTGACGTTGGCGACATAGTCGGCCGCGGCCGGGTCCTGCTCGATATCGATCTTGGTGTAGTCGATGCCCGCGGCCTTCAGCTGCGTCTCGAGCCGACGGCAATATCCGCACCAGGTGGTGCTGTACATGATGAGGCTGGAGTCGCTCGCTGTAGTCACACCGGCATTCAACGTCATACCCCTGGTGGGTGTTCCTCCGGGGGTATGTGAGATGTCTCAACGCCGAGAACGGGGTCAGCGACCGGTGTTGTCGGCGGTTGCTGCGAAGATGGCGGGGTGGCGCGTTCTCTCCTCGATGGTCTCGACGATGAGCAGCGTGCCGCCGTCACCGCGCCGCGCGGTCCCGTCTGCGTGCTCGCCGGAGCGGGCACCGGTAAGACCCGCACCATCACCCATCGCATCGCTCACCTGGTCGAATCCGGGCATGTCGCTCCCGGTCAGATCCTCGCGGTCACCTTCACCCAACGGGCGGCAGGGGAGATGCGCGGGCGGTTACGCGACTTGGGCGTGGGATCGGCTCAGGCCGTCACGTTCCACGCCGCCGGTCTGCGGCAGCTTCGCTACTTCTGGCCGCAGCTGGTCGGCGATACACGCTGGGAGCTCATCGACAGCAAGTTCACCATCGTGGCCCAGGCCGCCAACCGCGCCAAGCTGAGCACCAGCACCGACACCGTGCGCGACCTAGCCGGTGAAATCGAGTGGGCCAAGGCCTCTTTGATCAGCCCCGAGGCCTATCCGGCGGCCGCGGCCAAGTTCGCGCGGGATACGCCGGTGCCCGCCGAGCAGGTCGCGAAGGTCTACGCCGGTTACGAGAAGCTCAAGGCCCGGCCGGACGGATCAACCCTGCTTGATTTCGATGACCTGCTGCTGCACACCGCGGCAGCCATCGAGAACTCCGCATCGGTGGCCGACGAGTTCCGGGATCGCTATCGCTGTTTCGTAGTCGATGAATACCAGGACGTCACCCCACTGCAGCAGCGGGTGCTCGACGCGTGGCTGGGCCCCCGCGACGACCTGACCGTTGTGGGTGACGCCAACCAGACCATCTATTCGTTCACCGGCGCCACCCCGCAGTATCTGCTGGGCTTTTCCCGCAGATTTCCCGAAGCGACAGTGGTCCGTCTTGAGCGTGACTATCGCTCGACCCCGCAAGTGGTTTCGCTGGCCAACCGGCTGATCGCCGCGGCGCAAGGACGGGTGGCGGGCAGCAAGCTGCAACTTATCGGTCAACGGGCCGAAGGGCCTACCCCCAGATTCTCCGAACACGACGACGAGGCCGCCGAGGCGAAGTCCGTGGCGAAATCGATTGCGACACTGTTGGAATCCGGAACCCCGGCATCGGAAATCGCGGTGCTGTACCGGATCAACGCGCAGTCAGAGGTATACGAGGAGGCGCTCACCGAGGCGGGCATACCGTTCCAGGTGCGTGGTGGTGAAGGGTTCTTCACACGCCAGGAGGTGCGGCAGGCGCTGGTGGCGCTGCAGCGTGCCGCAGAGCGAGATCATGCAGATACTCCTGTGCCGCAACAGGTTCGGGAGATTCTGGAGCCGCTGGGTTTGTCGACCGAGGAGCCGCACGGCGCCCAGGCGCGTGAGCGGTGGGAATCACTGCGCGCGCTCGTGGAACTCGCCGAGGAAGAATGTGTCCGTCTGCCGGAGCTGGATCTGTCGGGGCTCGTGCGCGAACTGCGGGTGCGGGCCGAGGCGCGTCACCCACCGACCGTGCAAGGCGTGACGCTTGCCTCGTTGCATGCGGCCAAGGGCCTGGAATGGGATGCGGTGTTCCTGGTGGGGCTGGCCGACGGCACCCTGCCCATCTCGCATGCCCTGTCGCGTGCCGGCGATATCGAACCGGTCGAAGAGGAGCGGCGGCTGCTGTACGTCGGGATCACCCGTGCGCGTGTGCATCTGAACCTGAGTTGGGCGCTCGCGCGCGCGGCCGGTGGCCGCAAGTCCCGCAAGCATTCGCGGTTTCTCAACGGAATCGCCCCCACCGCGCAACTCCCGGCCGCTGCTACGCCAAGACGTCGGGGCAGCGGTGCGCGCTGCCGAATCTGCAATGCCGCGCTCAGCACTCCGGCGGCGGTAATGCTTCGGCGTTGCGAGAGCTGCCCATCCGATATCGATGAGGAACTCCTTGTCGCGCTCAAGGATTGGCGGCTCAAGACGGCCAAGGAGATGAAGGTGCCCGCGTTCGTGGTGTTCACCGACAACACCTTGATCGCCATCGCCGAGCTTCTTCCGGGGGATGACGCCGCCCTAGTGGCCATTCCCGGAATAGGCGCGCGCAAGCTGGAGCAGTACGGACCCGATGTACTGCGTTTGGTCCGTGCCAGAGCCTCGTAGTTCCTTGTTCAACACGTGTCTAGCGCGCAGCGCAATCTCGTCCTAGGCTCGCCCCATGGCCGACGATGACCTCCGCGATTTCGAAGCAGGCACCTTCACGCACGAGGGTGAAACCAAGATCGTGTTGAGAAAGGGCAGTGGACCGGCGGTGATCGTCATCGCCGAGATGCCGGGAATCACCCCGAAGGTCGCCAACTTCGCACGCAAGGTGGCCGACATCGGCTGCACCGCCGTCATGCCGCACCTGTTTGGGAATCCCGGACAGAACACGGACCCCCGGGAAGAGGGGTGGTTGCGTACCGCGACCTATATGGCGTCCTCGATGTTCCGCGGCTGCGTGAGCCGCGAATTCACGGTCCTGGCCACCGGAAAGAGCTCCCCGGTGGTGGCGTGGTTGCGGGCACTCGCTCAGAACGAGCACGAGCGCAACGGCGGTCCCGGGGTGGGTGCCATCGGTATGTGTTTCACCGGGGGATACGCGCTGGCCATGGCGGCCGATGACAGGCTGTTGGCGCCCGTGCTGTCGCAGCCATCGCTGCCGTTCGGGCTCACCAAGTCGCATCGCTACAACATCGATATTTCTCCGGAGGACCTGCAGAAGGTCAAGCATCGCTGTCAGCACGACGGGCTCACGGTGCTCGGTATGCGCTTCACCTCCGACAAGCTGGTGCCTGCCGAGCGATTCCAGTTCCTCAGAGATGAGCTGGGGGATGCGTTTGTCGCCATCGAATTGCCCGGCGACGTGGCCAACCCCCATTCGCCGATGCCGGCGCATTCGGTGGTCACCGAACATCTCATCGACGAGCCGGGACAGCCCACGCGCGCGGCCCTGGATCAGGTATTGGATCTGTTCCGTTCCCGACTACTGACATCTGTGTAACCGGAGATCCGGAAAAGATGCCAGTTCGGAAAAACTGGTTTTGAAGTATCGCCGCAGGTCAAAAATAACTTGTCAACCAATAGATGACCTTTTACTCTGGGCTTCAGGAATTCGCGAGGATTCCAGACCAGACCTGTTCACGAGTGAGTAGACGGAAGGAGGAGCGATGAACACACCCACCAATTACGGCGACACCTTGTGGCGTGATGCCCATGGTGCCTTTGTCGTATCGCCGCTCGCTCCGCCGTCGCTCCTGACGCATGCCGCCGCTGCCAAGCCGGCGGCTCAGAGCATGTCGGCCGTCGGCATTAAGCACCGCGCCGCCGTCGCCGCCGCGAATGTCGCGTCCGTGAATAGGGGATACATCTAGGTAGCCCCTCAACCGCCTCCCAGGCCACGGACCCGACACCACCGGGATCCGTGGCCACTTTTGTTTGAGCCCCAAAACCTCAGACGTGGTTCCGGATCTCGATCGATAAGACACCGATACGAGACCAGCAGTTTTACGAGGAACCGAAGAGGAAGCAGGTGAACGGACACATGATGACCGTCGAAGTGGAGGCCCGAAGACTCGCGCTACCGTGCCACGTCGCGGATGCGGACCTGTGGTTCGCGGAAAGCCCGGCGGACCTGGAACGGGCTAAGACGCTGTGCGCGGACTGCCCGATCCGGACGCAGTGCCTGGCTGCGGCGCTGGATCGCGCGGAGCCCTGGGGCGTGTGGGGTGGCGAGATCCTGGAGCAGGGTGCCATCGTGGCGCGTAAGCGTCCGCGTGGACGCCCGCGCAAGAACTCGCTGCCGGCCGCAGATCCCGCCGCGGCATGACCCGGCATGTTGTGGGCCTCGACAACCAATGCTCCCCATCGCCATGTGGCGGTGGGGAGCATTGTCATCAGGGCGTTTTCGCGTTCGGTTCGAAGAACCCCGGCATCCATTCCTCGGCGATCGCCGCGTAGTTCACGTGCGCGCCGAGCTGCACCAGAACCCCGATCATTCCGCCGAGCGTGCGCAGCAGCATGACGTAACCCGGCGGCACCGTCATCTGACGTGCCAGCTTGAATCGTTCGGTGAATCCCTCGTCCAGGAGGTCCGTCGATGCCACCGCGGCTTGCTGGAACCATTCACGCGTGAAATGGAATTCACCGGAGCGCAGCGGATCGACATAGGGCCACAGCGGCCGGATGTAGTCCATCACCTGATCCCCGGACAGCTGGACCTCCGGTGGCATGAATCCGAGCTGCTTGATGAGCCGGATCACCTGCTCCCACTGCTCATCTCGGGCCCAGCACAGCACCTCGCCGAATTCGGGCGGAATGCCGCCGGGGTGCTCGGAGACCGCGCCGAAATCGATGATGCCGAAACGCCCATCGGGTAACAGCATGAAGTTGCCCGGATGCGGGTCGGCGTGCACCAAGCCCACCTTTTCCGGTGACTTGACCGTGAATTCGAGCATCAAGGCGCCGGCGGAGTCCCGTTCCTCGCGGGTGCCCTCGGAGATGATCTTCGAGAGCCGCCGCCCCTCCATCCACTCGGCGATGATCACCTTGGGTGCGCTCGCGACCACCGCCGGGACGAAGAACTCCGGATCTTCGGTGAAGGCCTTCGCGAATGCACGCTGGTTGGACGCCTCCTGGCGGTAGTCCAGTTCGGCCTCGATGCGGTCGCTGATCTCGGCCACCAGCCTGTCGATATCTGCTTTGGGCGCAATCTGTTTGGCCAGCGGCGTCATCCGCTGGATCAGCTTGAGATCGGCGCGCAGCGCATCGTCGGCGCCCGGGTACTGGATCTTGACGGCCACCTCGCGGCCGTCCTTCCAAATCCCCTTGTGCACCTGGCCGATGCTGGCCGAGGCGACGGGCGTGTCGTCGAAGGACTGGAATCGGTCGCGCCACTTGGTGCCGAGCTGTGCGTCGAGCACCCGATGCACCTTGGCCGCGGGCAGGGGCGGTGCCTCGCTCTGCAGTTTGACCAGAGCCTCACGGAACGGATCGGCGAACTGCGGCGGTATCGCCGCCTCCATCACCGACAGGGCCTGGCCGACCTTCATGGCGCCGCCCTTGAGCTCACCGAGCACGTTGAACAGTTCGTCGGCGGCCTTCTCCAGGAGTTCGGCGTTGACCTCATCGGCCGAGGTCCCGGTCAGCCGTTTGCCCACTCCGATGACCGCGCGACCGGCCATCCCCGCGGGCAGGCTTGCCAGTTTGGTCATTCGGCTGAGCCCGCCGCGACGAATATCTGCCATGTCAGCCCCATACCCTTCCGGTCCGGCATCGTTGCCGTGACGTCCTCACGGAAGAGTAGCCGTGTGGCTCCTGCGTTGTGCGGCCGCCGCCGATCAGGACTGCCGGCGTAGTGGCGCCGTCATGGCGGCGACGCTCTGGACCATCAGGGTTCGTCGGCTCGTCATCGTCTGGCTATTGGTTGCCGTTATGGACGAATCCGAAGTCAACGCGGGCGAGGCGCTGAACCATGCGGTGACCAGGCCCAGAACCAGCACCAGGACATCCACCGCGTGATCGCCGTACTGTCCGCGCAGGGCATCGGTCTTGGTGCGGTATGTCTGGGCCTCTTGGGTGGTGGTTGTCGGTCGTTCCAGGTTGGCCCAGACGGTCAGGCGAAGGGTTGCCGGATGAGCAAGCAGGTAGTCGAAGAGTCGCCCGGCGTAGTCCGCCAGGTCGTCGGGATTGAATTGCACGTCGCCGGCCATGGTCGTAAGGGCGTCGGCCACCACGAGATCGAAGAGGTGTTCCTTGGGGCCGAAATGCGCGTAGATCGAGCGTTTGTTAGCCGCGGCATGCTCGGCGACCCGGTCTATGCGCGCTCCCGCGAGGCCGAACTCGGCAAACTCCTGACGTGCTGCGGCGAGGATTCGGCGCTTCGTCTCGGTTGAGTCGGGAGGCACGCGGGGAGAATACTTGGCTCGTATGTAACTAACCGGTTATTGACAAACGGGAAATGGGCGGGCAGGCTCGGCGTTGCCCATGTGGCACTTCCGATACCTCTGAAGGGAAATGCATGCCGAAGAAGATCCTGATTACCGGTGCGAGTTCCGGCTTCGGTCGAGGGGCCGCTATCGAACTCGCACGTCTTGGACACGACGTGGTGGCTACGGCGGAGACCTGGCCGCAGGTACGCAGTCTGCGCGCCGATGCCGTCGAGGCAGGCGTCGATGTGGAGGTCATCAAGCTCAACCTCCTCGACGAGATCGATATCGAGCACGCCGCCAGCTATGACCCCGATGTCTTGGTACTCAATGCCGGGGTGATGGAGAGCGGCTCGGTCATCGATATCCCGTTGGCGCGAGTTCGTGAATCGTTCGATATCAACGTCTTCGGGCATCTGCAGCTGGCGCAGGGGATCGTGCCGAAGATGGTCGCGCGTAAGTCAGGCAAGGTGGTGTGGACGTCATCGATGGGCGGAATCTTGGTCATCCCGTTCGTGGGGGTGTACTGCGCCACTAAGCACGCCATTGAGGCGATTGCCGGTTCCATGAAGGCAGAGCTGGAGCCGCATGGCGTCAAGGTCGCCACCGTGAACCCCGGATTGTTCGGTACGGGTTTCAATGACACTGGCGCCGAGAGCCACGTGCAGTGGTATGACGCTGATCGCGCCGTGGTCCCCATGCCCGACTTCGGTTCAACCCTCGATGATCAGTTTGATCCGCAGGAAATGATCGATGCGATGGTCGAGATCATCCCGGCCGATGAGCACCTCTACCGCACGATGCGCCCTTTGGCCACGGTCGAAGTCGCCAAGGGGTGGCAGAACACGGAGTGGACGCAGAATGCCTGACATCACTCTGGAGCACGCAAACCGGCTGATATCCCGGGGCCTTGATGCAGCCGAGAATGCCGGTATGAAAGCGGTTTTCGCGGTGCTGGATAGGGGTGCGAATCTGGTCGCCTTCGTTCGCATGGATGGTGCCTGGTTAGCTTCTAACGAGCTGGCCATCGCCAAGGCCCGCACGTCTGTGATGTTCCAAGCGCCTACCGAGGGTCTGGCTGCACCACTGCAACTCGGCCAGCCAACACTGCACTTCGATCACATCCACACTGGTGGGTTGCTCCTTGTCGGTGGCGGGTTGCCCCTGTTCGATGAGAACGGCGTGTTGATCGGCGGGCTCGGGGCTTCGGGTGGATCACCCGAGCAGGATGCGGCGTTAGCACGCGCCGCCGCTGCTGCCTAGCTGGCAGCAACGGGCTCATCCTCGCGGAATCCGGGAACCCAGTCGCCGATGATCTGCGCGTACGGGACCGTCGCGTCGAGCTGGGCCAAAATGCCCGACAGACTGCCGAGAACGCGGAACATCATGAGATAGACGGGCGGCAGATCCAGATGCCGGCCGGTCTGGAACTGTGCCCCACGCAGGTCACTGGATTTGGCGGCGACCCGCTGCATCCACTTGCGGCTGAAGTGGAACTCGTCGGACTTGAGCGGATCGATGAACGGCTTGAGATACTCGTCGATCTCCTCCGGCGAGACCTCGGTGCGCGGCGGAATGAATCCCTCCGCGCGCATGAGAGGGATGAGCTCATCCCAGATCCCGTCGCGCTCCAGACGCCAGATGGGGCCCAGGTTCGGAGGGAACCCGCCCTCATGGGTGGCGACGGCGCCGAAGTCCATGACGCCGAGGCGCCCGTCGGGCAGCAGCATGAAGTTTCCGGGATGGGTGTCAGCGTGCAGCAGTCCACATCGGTACGGGGAGCTGACTGTGAATTTCAGCAGCAGGCGGCCGCACTCGTTGCGTTCGTCTTCGGTTCCGCTGCTGATGATTTCGGAGAGCTTGCGGCCCTGCATCCATTCGCTGATAACGACCTTGGGTGCCGAGGCCACGACCGGTGACACATAGAACTCGGGGTCGCCTTTGAAGGCCTTCGCGAAGGCCCGCTGATTGGTGGCCTCGATGCGGTAGTCGAGTTCTTCCTCGGTGCGCTCGATCAGTTCGTCGATGATGCTTTTGACGTCTGCTCCGGGCACGATCTGTTTGAACAGCGAGGACAACCGTTGCATGGTTTTCAGATCTGAGCGCACGGCCTCGTCGGCACCGGGGTACTGCACCTTCACCGCGACAACGCGCCCGTCGCTCCAGACAGCCTTGTGTACCTGGCCGATGCTGGCCGAGGCGACGGGCTTGTCGTCGAAGGACTGGAAACGTTCACGCCACTTGGTGCCCAGCTGTGCGTCTAGGACCCGGTGGACCTTGTCGGCGGGCAGCGGCGGGGCATCGCTTTGCAGCTTGGTCAGCGCCTCGCGGAAGGGTTCGGCAAAGGCCGGCGGGATGGCGGCCTCGAAAACGGAAAGGGCCTGCCCGAGTTTCATGGCCGCGCCCTTGAGCTCGCCGAGAACCTGGAACAGCTGTTCGGCCGCCTTCTCCATCATCTCGGCGTTGACTTCGTCCTTGGACTTGCCGGTCAAACGTTTTCCGACGCCCAGCGCGGCTCGACCGGCGATGCCTGCCGGTAGGGATGCCAGTTTTGCAGCGCGCGCGGCGCGGCCACGACGGATCTCAGCCATGCGTTACATCATGCCGGGGGCGGCGAGAGTCTGACAACGCAGGTTTTCCGTGTCACTTACGTGGCGGCCGGAGCCTTGCTGTCCTCGTGGAACCCTGGAACCCACTTGTCGATGATGGCGGCGTAGTCGACCGGGGCATCGAGCTGTGCGGCGATACCGATCAGACCGCCGAGAACCCGGAAGAACATCAGGTAATTCGGCGGCAAGTTCATCTGCCGGCTGGTCTTGAACGACTCGAGGAACTCCTGGCTGCGGAAATCGGTGGCCTTGGCGGTGAGCCGCTGCAGCCACTTGCGGCTGAAGTGGAAGGTCTCGTGGTTGAGCGGTTCGATGTACGGCTCAAGGTAGGAGTTGACCTCTTCGTGAGACACGGAGGTTGCGCTCGGCGGAATGAACCCCTCCGAACGGAGTACCTCGGTGAGCTCTTCCCACTTCTCGTCTCGGGCCAGGCGCAGGATTGGACCGAAGCCCGCGGGCAGACCACCCTCGTGCGCGGCGCAGGCGCCGAAGTCCATGATTCCGAACCGGCCGTCTTCGAGCAGCATGAAGTTCCCGGGGTGGGTGTCTGCGTGCAGCAGGCCACACCGATACGGCGAGCTGATGCTGAATTCGAGGAGGAAATGCGCGCACTTGCTGCGTTCCTCTTCGGTGCCCTTGGCGATGATTTCGGAGAGCTTCCGGCCCTGCATCCACTCGGTGATGATCACCTTGGGGGACGAGGCCACGACCGAGGGGACGTAGAACTCGGGGTCGTCCTTGAAAGCCTTGACGAAGGTGCGCTGGTTGGTGGCCTCGATGCGGTAGTCGAGTTCTTCCTCGGTGCGCTCGATGAGTTCGTCGACGATGGCCTTGATATCGGCGCCCGGAGCCACCTGCTTGAACAACGAAGACAGACGCTGAATGGTTTTCAGGTCCGAGCGGACAGCCTCGTCGGCGCCCGGGTACTGCACTTTGACCGCGACGGTCCGGCCGTCCTTCCAGACGGCCTTGTGTACCTGGCCGATGCTGGCCGAGGCGACGGGCTTGTCGTCGAAGGATTGGAAACGTTCGCGCCACTTGGTGCCCAGCTGTGCGTCCAGGACGCGGTGGACCTTATCGGCGGGCAGCGGCGGCGCATCGCTTTGCAGCTTGGTCAGCGCCTCGCGGTACGGCTCCCCGAATTCGGGGGGAATCGCGGCCTCCATCACCGAGAGCATCTGGCCGATCTTCATGGCCGCGCCCTTGAGCTCGCCGAGAACCTGGAACAGCTGCTCGGCAGCCTTCTCGACGAGTTCGGCATTCACTTCGTCTTTGGATTTCCCGGCGATCCGTTTACCCACACCGAGCGCGGCACGGCCCGCGATTCCGGCCGGAAGCGATGCGAGTTTTGCGGCGCGTGCGGCGCGGCCACGACGGATCTCTGCCATGTGCACATCATGCCCGGTCGTGATGAAGTTAACAAAAAGTGGGTCTTCGTCAATTTCCAGCGAAATAGGCGCCGCACGGGCACAACGGATGTGCGGTCCAATGCCGGGCCGTCAACGCGTGAGTGGCCAGGTCGAGCTCGAGTGTCGCGTTGAGCGTCACCAGTGGTCCCGGCGCCTGTCCGCGAATCGCCGACAGCACTCTGTCTATCTGCGCCAGCGCCACCGCCGCGGTGCCCAGCACCGTGGCCGGCGCGGCGACACCCACGGTTCCGGTGAGTTGAGCGGCCACCGCGGGCCACTGTTCGTCGCGATCACGCCGATGGCGGTCGGCGCATTGCAGGCAACTGGTGATACCAGGTAAAACCATGGGCCCAATCAGACCGGTGCCGTCGCGCGCCCGGACGGACAGATGCGGCACCTCGGCATCGGCCAGTGCCCGAAGTAGCCGGGTGTCGGCAATCAGGTCATCGGCGAGTATCGCCAAATCTACGTGTTGCCAAGACTTTCCGTGTGCCGACTGGGTTGCGCGCTGGATACGCGCCGAGGTGTGCCGGAGCGCCTCGGCGAGGGTGTCGGACAGCGGGCCGCGGCCCACGAGCCGGATCACCGGCGAAGCGGCCGTGACGGATCGGGTGCGCCGGATGACGGCGCCGGTGTCGACCAATTCCTCGAGCAGCGCCCGAATGTCCTCAGCGTCATGAAAGTCCTTGACGCACTGAAGGCCAAGGATCTGACTCCAGGTGAGTTCGTCGTTCAGGGAGTGCAGCAGCTGGCGTACCGCCGCGGCCGGCGCGGTGGATGAGGGGCGCACGATCACCGCATGACGCGGCATCCACCCGATCTGAACTCCGTCATCCGGCCTCGGCAGCACCGGGCGTGCCGGATCGAGGGTGAAGGTCGGCTCGCTGGACATGGCCCACTGTGGCATATCCGGGGTGCGCGCCGGGCGGCTGAAAGCCGTTTATCCACAGCCTTATTCGACCCCTGACCAGCGCCGAATGTGTGAGCCGCAGATTTCTCCGGTTTTATTCGGATGTGCCCGGATCGAGCTTCTCGATCTGCGCGATCGGGTCGTCGATGGCGTCGGTGTCTCCGCCGACGATGCGATCGATAAAGGCGGCTGGGTTGTCCAGATCGCTGGCATCGGGAATCAGATCGGGGTGTGCCCAGATCGCGTCGCGCTTGTCCACGCCCACGGCGTCGGTGAGCCTGCGCCACAGATCTGCGGCTTCGCGCAGCTTGCGCGGCCGCAGCTCCAGGCCCACCAGGGTGCCGAAGGTCTGCTCGGCCGGGCCGCCCGTGGCGCGGCGGCGCCGCAAGGTCTCGCTGAGGGCCGCGGTCGCGGGGATGCGCTCGCCGAGCGCGTCGGTCACCACGGTCTGCACCCATCCCTCGATCAGCGCCAGCAGGGTTTCCAGGCGTTCCAGGGCCTGCTCCTGTTGCGGCGTGGTCTTCGGCTCGAAAATGCCTTGGGACAGAATCTGTTCCATATCGGACGGATCGCCCAGCGAAGCGGGGTTGAAGCCGCGTGCGGCTTCTTCGATGGCGCTCATGTCGATCGAGATGCCCTTGGCGTACTGCTCGAGGGTGTCCATCAGCCGGATGGTCAGCCAGCCCACGCCGCTGAACAACCGGTGGTGCGCGGCTTCCCGGGCGGCCAGGAAGGTCATGATCTCGCTCTTGGACTGTTCAAGGCCCTCGGAGAACGCCTCGATGGCGACCGGAAGCAGAGCCGCGGTGCCCTTGGGGCCCAACGGCAATCCGATATCGGTGGAGGTCAGCACCTCTCGGGACAGCTGTCCGAGCGCCTGGCCCAGCTGCGATCCGAAGGCCATGCCGCCCATCTGGGTCATCATGCCCAGCAGCGGCCCGGCCATGCCCTGGGCCTCTTCGGGCAGGTTCGCCGCCCACATGCCTGAAATCTGTTCGGCGACAGGGTCGACGAGCCGCTTCCAGTTTTCCAGGGTGTTGTCCACCCAGTCGGTCGCGGTCCAGGCTGCGGTTCGGGTGGCCCCGGCGGGTAGGGCGGTGGCTCCGTCGAGCCAGGTGTCGGCCAGATGCACCGCATCGGTGATCGCCGATTGGGTGCCCTCGGTGATAGGCGCGACGAAACCGATTGAGCTTGAAGCGAGTTGCCGGGCGATGTCGTAGTTGACCGCGCCCGCGGACTGACCACTGGCCGCACCGGCGGCAGCCCCGCTGAACATCTGGCCCAGCTGGGTGAAGATCTGCCCGAGGTCGGCGGGATTGAATCCACCAGATCCGAAGCCGAACGGGTCCGCGCCCGACGGTCCCGAGCCAGGGCCCGGCCGCGCGCCGTCGCCCGGCTCACGGTCGGGGTCGTCGCCAGCAGCGAATCCAAAGGGGAGGTCGGCCATATCTCCACGGTACCGCTGGTAGACATGGCCGGATCACGCTGTCAGTGAACGCACCCGTTTTGGCATGGGATCAGGCCAGGAAGCGCGCCCGGACCTCCGGAGGCGGCACCGGGCAGGTGTCGTACCTCCCGAACACCCGGTATCGGGTTCGGGCGACCAGCCGGTAGAGCGCATCGCGGATGGGGCGCGGAACCAGTGCGATGAGGGAGGCTCGTCGGGTGCCGCCGAGATAGTCGATGATGCGCACCACTCCGTCGGACCGGATATGAATTCGTTCGGCAGGATCGCCCGGGTTGTCGACGATCACGAAGGAGTCGACACCGACGAGTTCGGGGTGCCGCGCGACCACCTGCTTGCCGTATTCACTGTCGAGCGCCGCGAAGCGCATCGTTCCGACCTTGTCGTCCCGCAGGATCTTCTTCACCGCCCCGTTGCACAGTGCGCATACGCCGTCATACAGCAGGACGGGGGCATGATCGTTCATCGGACCTCCACCGTGAGACTACCGACGGGGTCCCGAGCAGGGCTTGCCATAGGGTGCAGGCATGAATCGCCGCGTAGCGACGCTGCTGGTCGCGCTGGTCCCGATCATCGCCTTCGCGTTGTTGATGTCGGTGATCACCGTGCCGTTCGTCTCCCTGGGACCGGGCCCGACCTTCAACACCCTCGGTCAGGTCGAGGGCAAGGAGGTCGTCGACATCAAGGGCACCAAGGTCGACCCGGTGTCGGGCCACCTCAACATGACGACGGTCTCCCAGCGCGACGGACTGACATTGGCCGACGCGCTGCGGTTGTGGGCGAGCGGGCGCGAGCAGCTAGTTCCGCGGGACGCGGTGTACCCGCCTAATCGGTCCAAGGACCAGGTGGACAAGGAAAACGACCTCGAGTTCAAGAAGTCCGAAGAAAGTGCTGAATTCGCGGCGCTCGGATATCTCAAGTACCCGACGGCGGTCACCGTCCTGACCATCAGCGATGACGGACCGTCCAAGGGCAAGCTGCAGGAGAACGACGCGATCACCGCGGTGAACGGGCGACCGGTCGCCAACCTGGAGGAGTTCACCGGAGCGCTCAAGGCGACCAAGCCCGGTGAGGTGGTGACGCTGGACTACAAGCGCAAGAACCCCGAGGGCAGCAGTAAGACCGAATCGGTGAAGATCACGCTCGGCAAGAACGCGGATCGTGACTACGGGTTCCTGGGGGTCGGAGTTGTGCAGGCACCGTGGGCGCCGTTCACCATTGATTTCAACCTGGCCAATATCGGTGGGCCGTCGGCCGGGCTGATGTTCAGCCTCGCGGTGATCGACAAGCTGACGCCCGGTGAACTCGACGGTGGAAAGTTCGTTGCCGGAACGGGAACCATCGACGCCGAGGGCAAGGTGGGGCCCATCGGTGGAATCACGCACAAGATGCAGGCAGCCAAAGACGCTGGAGCAACGGTGTTCTTGGTGCCGGCGGCCAACTGCGCCGAGGCCAAGACGGACGGTGGCCAGGGGCTCACCATGGTCAAGGTCGGCACCTTGGCCGAAGCGGTTGACGGGCTCAACGCCCTTGATCGCGGTGGTCAAGCGCCTAGTTGTTAGCGAGCCTCACCACCCTCGATGCTGGCCGATGCCCGCTGTTCTGCGGCTACAGTGGGGCTGAGAATCGAAGCGCGAAAATTGAGCCGTGCTTGAACACTCGACGAGGAGCGTAGCGACGTGGGAATGCGGCCGAATGGGGCTCTGCCACGATTGACCCGACGGAGCCGGCGACTGGTCGCCGCGGCGTTGGTGATCGTGGTGTTGTTGTTGATCGGCCCACGCCTGGTCGACACCTACATCAATTGGCTGTGGTTCGGTGAGCTCGGATTCCGTGGCGTATTCACGACCGTGCTGCTGACCCGGCTGGCCTTGTTCCTGATCGTCGGAATCTTGGTCGGTGCTGTGGTTTTCGCGGGCTTCGGATTGGCATACCGGGCGCGGCCCGTGTTCGTGCCCACCAAGGGGCCGGGTGACGCGCTGGCGCAGTACCGTGCTCTGATCCTGTCGCGGGTGCGGCTTTTCGTCATCGGTGTTCCGGTGCTTATCGGCGTGCTGGCCGGCATTGTGGCCCAAAGCTATTGGATGCCCGTGCAGCTGTTCCTGGAGGGCGGGGACTTCGGTATCAAGGATCCACAGTTCGGCCTGGATCTCGGGTTTTTTGCCTTCGAGCTGCCGTTCTATCGATTCGTGCTGACGTACCTGTTCATCGCGGTCTTCGTCGCGCTCATCGTCAACGCCTTGGTGCACTACATCTTTGGTGGCATTCGGCTGTCCGGTCGTTCGGGCACGCTGTCGCGCCCGGCACGCATCCAGCTGGTGACTCTTGCCGGAATTCTGGTGCTGCTCAAGGTTGCCGCCTACTGGCTCGATCGGTACGAACTGCTTTCGCACACGCGGGCCGGTAAGCCGTTCACCGGCGCCGGTTACACCGATATCAACGCGGTGCTGCCGGCCAAGCTCATCCTGCTGGCCATCGCGGTGATCTGCGCGGTCGCGGTGTTCTCGGCGCTGGTGCTCAAGGATCTGCGGATTCCCGCGATCGGCCTGGCGCTGCTGCTGCTGTCCTCGTTGGTGGTCGGCGCCGGCTGGCCGCTCATCGTGGAGCAGTTCAGCGTCAAACCCAATGCCGCGCAGAAGGAAAGCGAGTACATCGCGCGCAGTATCAAGGCGACGCGCGACGCCTACGGACTGACCGACGACGTCGTGACCTACCGGGACTACAGCGGTACCGCATCGGCGCCCACCGGCAGTGAGCAACTGGCCAAACAGGTTGCGGCCGATCGTTCCACGATCGCCAATATCCGCGTTTTGGATCCCAACATCGTGAGCCCGGCCTTCACTCAATTGCAGCAGGGCAAGAACTTCTACGCCTTCCCCGATTCGTTGTCGATCGATCGGTATCAGGACAGGAGCGGCTCGCTGCGCGACTATGTCGTTGCCGCACGTGAGCTCGATCCGGCCAAGCTTCGTGATAACCAGCGCGACTGGATCAACCGGCACACCGTCTACACCCACGGCAACGGATTCATCGCCGCACCGGCCAACACCGTGCGCGGAGTGGCCGATAAGCCGGACGAGAACGGCGGGTACCCGGAATTCCTGGTGAATGCCGTCGATGACAACGGCAAGGTCCTTTCCGACGGCCCGGCGGCGCTGGCTCAGCCGCGCGTCTACTACGGCCCGATTATCGCCAGCGACACCAACGACTATGCGATCGTCGGCAAGAACGGTGACGATCGTGAGTACGACTACGAGAACAACTCCGGAACCAAGAACAGCACCTACACCGGTACCGGCGGCGTGCCGGTTGGCGGTGCGCTGGCGCGGACGGTCTTTGGCCTGAAGTACGCCGAACGGAACTTCCTGTTCTCCAACGTGATCGGGGACAACAGCAAGATCCTGTTCAATCGGGACCCAAGCCGGCGGGTGGAAGCGGTGGCGCCGTGGCTGACGGTCGACAGCGGGACCTACCCGGCGATCGTCGACAAGCGCATGGTCTGGATCGTCGACGGCTACACCACGCTGGACAACTACCCGTACTCGCAGCAGACGTCGTTGTCGGAGGCCACCTTTGACAGCCAGGTCGGCAAGACCGGGGGAGCGCTGCCCAACCAGCAGGTGTCGTACATCCGGAACTCGGTCAAGGCGACGGTGGATGCGTACGACGGCACCGTCACCCTGTATCAGCAGGACGAGAAGGATCCCGTGCTCAAGGCATGGATGAAGATCTTCCCCGGAACGGTTAAGCCGAAGAGCGACATCTCGCCGGACCTCGCGCGCCACCTGCGCTACCCGGAGGATCTTTTCAAGGTGCAGCGGACGCTGTTGGCGCGTTACCACGTCAACGATCCGGTGACCTTCTTCTCCACCAGTGATTTCTGGCAGGTGCCCGATGACCCGAACGCGTCCACCGGTTCGCAGCCGCCGTATTACATCGTCGCGAAAGATATTACGAAGAACGACAATTCGGCGTCATTCCAATTGACCAGTGCGCTGAATCGTTTCCAGCGTGACTTCCTGGCCGCCTATGTCAGTGCCAGCTCCGATCCCGAAACCTACGGGAAGATCACCGTTCTGACGGTTCCCGGAACGGTGCAGGGCCCCAAGCTGGTGAACAATGCGATCACCACCGACAACCAGGTGTCTTCGCATGTCGGCATCATCAAGAACCAGAACATCCTGCGGTGGGGCAACCTGCTGACACTGCCGGTGGCCAACGGCGGATTGTTGTTCGTCGAGCCGCTGTATGCCTCGCCGGGCCAGGGTGATCAGTCCTCGTATCCGCGCCTGATCCGTGTGGGCATGTTCTACAACGGCAAGGTCGGCTACGCGACCACGGTCAGGGATGCTCTGGACATGGTGTTCGGGCCCGGTGCCGGTGCGACGGCAACCGCCCCGGCGGCCGAACCCGGAAATGTGAACCCGCCGCCGCCCAGCGGTCAGAACGTTCCGATCGTTCCCCCGGCTGCCGTGCCGCCGGCGGGGTCCTCGGAACTGTCCTCGGCGAAGACCGCCGCGCTGCAGGAGGTTCAGCGGGCCATCGGCGAGGTGAAGGATGCCCAGAAGAGTGGCGACTTCGCCCGGTATGGGCAGGCGCTGAAGAGCCTTGACGATGCGATGACGAAGTTCACACAGGCCAAGTAATTTCCGTCGAATGTCGACTTTTCGGGCCAAAGTCCGAGATAGAAGTCCGGAAAGTCGACACTCGGCCGAGGCGTTCGTGGGTGCGTAACTGCAGGCCAGGTAAACGATTTGGTGCCACGCACTGCGCCCGGTAACCTTGTGTTCACCACCGCGGGGTGGAGCAGCTCGGTAGCTCGCTGGGCTCATAACCCAGAGGTCGCAGGTTCAAATCCTGTCCCCGCTACTAGGTACGCAGGCCAGAGACTCAGTCTCTGGCCTGCGTCATTTTTACTCCGAGATGTTCGGCCACTCTCGCTGCCCGGCTCGGTAGCATCCCTGCGATGGCCATCAAGCTCGAAAACGTCGGCATCGCCGTTGAGGATCTCGAAGCCGCTATCGCGTTTTTCACCGACCTCGGTCTCACAGTCCTCGGTCGCGCCACCGTCAGCGGCGAGTGGACTGACACGGCCGTCGGTCTGGACGGCAATCACGCGAACATCGCGATGCTTCAGACGCCAGACGGCCATGGTCGGATCGAACTCTTCGAGTACATCCACCCCGAAGCAATAGCGTCGAACCCCACTCGTCCCAATGACATTGGCATGCATCGCGTCGCGTTCTCGGTCGACGACATCGATGAGGCCATCGAGATAGCCGCCAGGCACGGCTGCCATCCGTTACGCGGTGTCGCCACCTACGAGGACGTCTACAAGCTCACGTACCTTCGCGGTCCCAGCGGCATCCTCGTGATGTTCGCCGAGGAGCTGAAGAAGGGTTGAGGGAGGGTTGACGGGCCGACCCGCCGAGACATGGAACGCCGTGGACTCGGCGGTGTTGCTGACGGTCGCGAAGCATCGCTGACCCCGTGGCGAGCGCTATCCGTGGCAGGTGGCGGTTGAGTCCTGCGCCGCGGCGGTGTTTTCGACCTTGACCTTGCCGTTGACGATCAAGCGGCATGTCGCTTCGGCCCCTGCGGACTGGGCGCTGACGAAGTACGGGGGATCGGTGATATCGCTGGTAAAGGTCCAGGTCCAGGTGCGCTGAGAGCCGTCGACGGGCTGCTCACGCATATGCCCGAGGCTGTCTCGCCAGGTAATCGCCGTTAACGGGCGATCTGAACTGATGACGTAGAGAACAGTGTCCGGGGGCTGCGGAGTGATGGCGAGCGAAGCGCCGAATGCTGTCGCACCGACCGCAGTGGTGCAGACGGTGATCAGAGTTGCTGCGAGTGCCACGGATCAGCCCTCGTCGCTCTCTGGGGTCGAGACCATGAGCTTCATTGCCCGTCCTTATCTTGTTGTGCTGAGGGCACAGTACGCCCGATCACGTTCACGCCGTGGCGATTTGACGGTCTGAATTCAGAGGAATCGATCCCCGTCGCGCGCCTGGACTCCGGCCGCGAGATGATGGGCATATGGGTCTCATCGCGTTACCAAATGCCGTGCTCTCCGATGCCGATATCGCCGACGCATTGAGCCGCGCTGTCCGGGTGATCAACCCCGTCCTGACCGTGCTGGCGCAGTCCGATCCCTTTGGACTCAAGGAACGCACCTACGAGCTGGGCGAAGGCGACGGAGTCGTCGACAAGGCGCTTGATGCCCTGGCCTGCGCTCTGAACACGGCCACAACCCCGGGCACCCGCGCCTGGGAGCAGCTGGACACGCGCGGAAAGGTGCACTGGTGGGTGCAGCGCGTGGGCGCCGTCAATACCGTATTTGTCGCGTTCCCAGGGATTTTCGGTGCACTCGCGGCACGGCTGCCCGTACAGGACCTGCTGGGATTCTCCAACCAGGCCATTGTCCTGGTGGCCATCGCCCGCGAGCTTGGTATCGGTGATCACCAGGAGCAAGTCCGGCTGCTGGCGAAGGTGCTGTGCAATCGCACCCTCAGCGATGCGGCGCTGGCCGGCGCCGACGATCAGGACCCGGAGACGCCGCGGAGCTGGTCGCCGTTCGCCCTGGCCCGCACCCTGTGGCACCTCGCGGGCATCCTGCGGGCCATCGGCGATGAGCTGGAAAAACGGCCGCAGCCCAAGCCGATTTTCCGTTATCTGGGAATGCTGCCGGCGGTGGGCAGTGTGGCCGGATATTTCGGCGAGTACGGGGCTCTGCGGCGGGCCGCGAGCGCGGGGGAGAAGAGCATCGCCGCGCAGTCACGACCTGCGTACGCCTAACCGCGTCCTAGTCGCCGAGGTTCTCGTCCAGATGGGCCCGGACGTTATCCCAGAGGTCCAGAACGTCCACGTTGAGCTTCTCCCAGATTTGGATGATGAGGGGGTCGGCCGCGTCCACGAGCCCCAAAAGTAGGTGCCCCGTGCAGATTTCCGTGTGCCGCCTGCTTGTGGACGCGGTCATCGCCAGCTCAAGTGTCTGCTGGGCGCCCGGAGTAAACGCCATCTTCTCGGTTGGCGGCTCCTGGCCCAACGGCACGAGCTGCTGAATGACCCGTGACCCGTTCTCAAAACGGACTCCGGCGGTAGCGAGCAGCCGGGCGCCCAGGCCGGTGCCTTCGCCGAGTAGACCCAGCAGGAGGTGTTCTGCTCCGAGATAGTTGTGCTGGCGTTCGCGTGCTTCCTCCTGTGCGATCACGATGACCTGTCGCGAGCGCTCGTTGAACAGATGGAACATGACCCTCCCTATCTCCGGCTCAAGGTACATCTTGCCGGAGCTGGGTTCGGTGATGAGTTACTGTCACGGCATGAGCGCTGTGAAGGTCTTGGCTGGAACCGGTTTCGTGGCAGTCGCGCTGCTCGCGGGATGCTCGGGTGTCATCAATCAGGGTGGGGATACCCCATGCAAGGACTTCATCGCCGCCGAGGAGCAGAAGCAGAACGACGCGGTGAGCAAGATGCTCAAGGATCAGCGTGGGCGTGATGCCTCGAATCTGGAGATCTCCGCGACACGTACCTCGGTCACGATGTACTGCAAGACGCTGGGGAACGACAGCAGCAAGATCCGCGAGGCTCCCCACATCTAGGTAGGGCCTTCACGCAGTGTTTGCCTGGCCGCGGATATGTCCGGCTGGGGTTGCGGGCAATCGCCCCGCGCTGCACTGGGCAATCTGGTCACGGCAGTGACAGGAACCACATCTGTTCCTGGGCAGTGATCCGCGTCATCGGGTACGCTCGCGCGGTGCATGACCGAAAACCCCAGGTAGGACTACTATTATGGTCGCTGATGTAATTAGTTGCGACAAGTTGCTCAGTCACCCGCGCGGGCTGGTGTGGGAACTGATCAGCTCACCCGACATGTACCCGATGTTCTTTACCGGCGTCGGTTCCTGCGAGACCTTGATCGAGAACACCGAAACAGGGCCCGATCCCGAATACCTGGTGCTGTCGGCCAAGACCACGGCGCGCGTTCGGCTGATTCTCAGCAACACCAAGGAAAGCCTGGCTATCGAGGGAGTCGATAACGACGGACTGATCTCGGTCCGGTTGTTCGAGGAACGTTCGGCGCAGACCCGGGTACGCATCACGGTGTTGCGGGCGGCCTCCGTCTTACCACCCGGCATCAAGAAGCCGAGCGTGGCGGTAAACCAGTGGTTGATGGATGGGCTGGACAAAATCGACGACTATCTGTCCGGCGCGTCGACTTCCACCGTGTCCAACATGGGTGATAACGGAAATATTCAACTCAGCATCGCCCGGCTGATGGTGGGGGTCGGCGTGGTGCGTATCCCGCGCCCCGACCGCGGACTTCGCCAGTTGGGTTCACTGGCGCGGTGGGGATTCACTCTTCAGGGCGGATACGCGGCCGCGGCGGCCCGTGCCCCCAAGCAGCTCGCGATCGCCGATGACGCCGGACAGCTGACCTTTGAGCAACTCGACCGGCGCGCCGAGGCGATGGCCACCGGTCTGATGCGCGACGGTATCAATGAAACGTCCAAGATTGGCCTGCTGGCTCGCAACAACATTGCCATGGTCGAGTGCCTCATTGCCTTCGGCATGCTCGGTGTGGACGTGATGCTTCTCAACAACGCATTGGCAGCAACCCAGATCCAGATTGCTGTGGCGCGGAACAATCTCACCAAGGTGTTCGTCGACGACGATCTGGATGAACTCGTCAGGTACGTGCCCTGGGAGGTCGAGCTCGTCAGCACGGGCCGGCGCAGTGCCATCAATGGCCGCCGCGGGCTCGATGACTTCGTTGTCGCCGACAAGCCGGGAGTGTTGCCGCCCACCCGTCCCGGCCACCAGGTGGTGCAAACCTCCGGAACGTCGGGAACCCCCAAGGGAGCGTTGCGGCCGACGCCGCGTGGGTTCGCCGTCATTGCCGCGATGCTTTCGCGGATGCCGATGAAGATGAACGAGACCATGCTCATCTCGGCGCCTGTCTTCCATGCCTGGGGACTGGGCTGCCTGCAGATCAGCACCCCGCTGCGGGCGACGGTGATCCTGCAGGAGAAGTTCGATCCGGAAGAATGCCTGCGGGCCATCGCCACCCGTAAGGTGACCACGCTGATTGCCGTCCCCGTGATGTTGCAGCGCATCGTCGATCTGCCCGCCACGGTGCGCCAGAAGTACGACACTTCGAGCCTGCGATTGGTTGCCTGCAGCGGGTCGCCTCTGAATGCCTCACTGGTGCAACGGTTTACCGAGGCGTTTGGTGAAGTGCTCTACAACTTCTATGGGTCCACCGAAGTGTCCTGGGCCACCATTGCCGACCCCGCGGATCTTGCGATCGCTCCCACCACCGTGGGGCGGCCGCCGTTGGGCACCACCATCGCGATTCTCGATGCCGACCGGCGCCCGGTGCCGCGCGGCGTGACGGGACGAATCTTCGTCGGCAATGAGATGTTGTTCGACGGGTACGTCGCCGATCCGTCTCCGGCCTCGGTCAACGGTCTGCTGGACACCGGCGATCTGGGTCACCTGGATGCCGATGGTCGTCTGTACATCGATGGGCGCGACGACGAGATGATCATCTCCGGCGGTGAAAACGTGTTTCCCCGGCCGGTGGAAGACGCGTTGGCCTTCTTGCCGCAGGTTGCCGATGTTGCCGTTGTCGGGACCTCCGATGACAGCTTCGGTCAGCGGCTGTCGGCGTTCGTCGTGCTACACAAGGACGCCGGTCTCGACGGGGACATGGTGCGCGCCTTCATCAAGAATCGGCTCAGCAAGTTCCATGTGCCCCGCGACGTGTACTTCGTCAACGCACTGCCGCGTACGTCCACCGGCAAGGTCATCAAGAGACTGTTGCTCGCGGACTGCGCGCGCGATGGGATCAGGCCGGAGTAGTCACGCCTGAACGGGGGAGGCGGTCCACCCGCTCCACCGGGAAACTTCGGTCAGCACCATGGGGCCGGCTGGCGGAGTTTCTCGATACTGCCGATACTTGTTCGCCAGCAGGCTGATCCAGGCCGGATCGGGCTTGTCGAGTGTCCGGGCTATGCCATCGGCGCGCGCCCACCACAACGCCGACCAATCCTCGTCGTAGTGGTCCACCAGGAAGCTGGCGGCTGGATTCGCGGCGATGTTGCGCAGTCGCTGTAAATCGTTGCGTGACTTCGGCTTGTGATCAACCGCCCAGCAGATGACATCATCGGCGACCGCGAAGGTCACCGGAACCAGGTGCGGCACAGTCGATGCGTGCACCGTCGCCAGCCTCGCCACCGTCGCCGTCCGGAAACGGCTCCGTGCGTCGGCTGGGTCGAGTCGCACGCCTAGTGCGCGCCCCCGTTGCAGATGTTGGACAGCACGTGGAAGTTGTTGACGCCGTCGAACAGTAGGCCCCCCACCGCAGCGCCACGGTCGATGATCTCGGGGGAGGAGCGCACCTCGGGGGCGGCCACCAGCCACGTTCCGGAGAGGTCGTAGGCGCCGCTCAGGCCGTCGGCGTAGGCGGTGAGCTGCTGGCGGGGCCCGGGTTCGGTGATGCCGTCCAGGTTGGCGCGCACGCCGTCGTTGACCCGTCCCCACATGTCGCGGGCCTGCCCAATGGCATCGACCTGACGGTCCAGGCCGGAGTAGGCGGGGTTGTCGCCGCGCAGGTACATCAGGGCCTCGGTGACGATCGGGCCGTTGTTGGCCGGGTCATCGACGGCCTTGGACATCTGGTTGATCGCGGCGCAGGTCGATTCGTCCGCGCTGGCCACCGGGAGGCCCGCGCCGAACGGAATGATGGAACAGCTCACCAGGGCAAGCAGACCTGACCGAACCCACATATGTCCTCCACAAGATGATGTATCGCGCCGATAAAAACGGGAGCTTAGCTGTCTTTGCCAGACTTCGCTCAGCTGGCTCACAGAACGCTCGTCGGGAACCACTGCGGCCCCTCCGGGGGATTCCCGAAAGGGCCGCAATGGATCTTGATCAGTGCATCACTTGAGTTCTGCGGAGCTCAGCCCCAGCAGGCGGCGGGCCACCACCAGCTGCTGGATCTGCTGGGTGCCCTCGAAGATGTCCAGGATCTTCGAGTCGCGGCCCCACTTCTCCAACAGGGTGCGCTCGGAATAGCCAGTGGTGCCAGCCATTTCGACAGCCTTGAGGGTCACATCGCTACCGACCCGACCGGCCTTGGCCTTGGCCATCGACGCTTCCATCGAGTTGGGGATGTTGTTGTCGGCCTGCCATGCGCTACGCAGGGTCAGCAGGTACGACGACTCCCAGTCGGCTTCCATGCGCAGGAACTCGGCCGCGGCCGCGTGCTGAGCGTGAGCAGGCCGGTCGTAGGAGATCTCGATGCCGGCGTCTTCAAGAATCTTGCGCAGTTCCTCGAGCGAGGCCCGCGAGACTCCGACGGCCATGGCCGCGACGATCGGGCGGGTGTTGTCGAAGGTGCTCATCACACCGCCGAAACCCTTTTCGGTGTTGATCTCCGGATCGGACAGGATGTAGTCCTTGGGGATCCGTGCATTGTCGAAGCGGATGACCGCGGTGTCGGATGCCTTGATACCGAGCTTCTCCTCGAGACGCTCGATCGTCACGCCCGGGTGCTCACGCGGAACCAGGAAAGACTTGATGGCCGGACGGCCCTTGGTCTTGTCCAGGGTGGCCCACACCACGATGTGGGTGGCACGCGAACCGGCGGTGACGAAGATCTTCTCGCCGTTGATGACGTACTCGTCACCATCGAGCTTGGCGGTGGTGGTGACCGCGGCAGAGTCCGAACCGAAGCCGGGCTCGGTGATGGCCATGGCGGCCCACACCTTGCCGAACTTGTCGGCGTCTTCCTTGGTCGTCACGCTCGACACCGCGGCGTTGCCCAGCCCCTGGAAGGGGATGGTCAGCAGCAGACCGCAGTCGCCCCAGCTCATCTCGAGGGCATTCAGCAGCGCGGACATGTTGGCGCCGTTGACGTTCTGCTTCTCGGTGTTCTCCTCGGCGCGGAAGGCCTCGGCACCGGCGAAGGCGAACGTGCCCGCAGCGGTGACGCCGGCGAACAGCGTCTCCAGGGTGTCCAGCTCGACGGGGTAGGTGTGCTCGGCCAGGTCGTACTTGCGGGAGATCGGCCGTACCAGCTCGGCAGCGCCCTGGTGCCCCTTCTCCTGAACCGCCTGCAACTTCTTGGGGAGTTCCAAATTGATTGCCATGGAAAGACTTTCGTTTAGTAGAGGTTCGGGGCTTAGAGGACTACGACGCCTTCGGCGACACCGATGGCACGCAGGTTGCGGTACCAGCGCTCCACCGGGTGCTCCTTGGTGAAGCCGTGGCCGCCGAGCAGCTGCACGCCGTCGAGGCCGATCTGCATGCCCTTGTCGGTGGCCAGCTTGCGGGCCAGGGCGGCCTCGCGGATGAACGGCAGGCCCTGCTCGGCGCGCGAGGCACCGCGCAGCGTTACCAGACGAAGACCGTCGAGCTCGATGGCGATGTTGGCGCACATGAAGGCAACGGCCTGGCGGCGGGCGATGGGCTCGCCGAATGCCTCGCGCTGCTTGACGTAGGGGATCACGTAGTCGAGCACGGCCTGGCCGGTGCCGACCGCCAGGGATGCCCAGCCGAGACGGGCCAGTGCGACGGCCTCCGAGTAGTCGGACTCTCCGGCTCCGTCCTCGCCCAGCAGGCCGGCGGCGGGAACCGCGACGTTGTTCAGGTTCAGCCGGCCCAGGGCCGCGCCGCGGATACCCATGCTCGGGTCTTCCTCGACCGTGATGCCCTCGGTGCCGGACTCGACGATGAACAGCGACGGGCGGCCGTTGTAGTTGGCGGCCACGATGAACAGCTCGGCCTGTGCGGCAGCGGGAACCAGCGACTTGACGCCGTTGAGGCGGAAACCGCTGGGGGTGCGGGTGGCCGTGGTCTTCAGGCTGAACGGATCGAACAGTGCCTGCGGCTCGGCGATGACGACAGAGGCCTGCGGCACGTTCTCGCCCGCGAACTCCTTGAGGTAGGTGGCCTGCTGGTCGGCGCTGCCCCAGTTGGTCAGTGCGGAAGCCACACCTGACGGCGCCAGGATCGGCAGTGCCAGGCCCAGGTCACCGTATGAGAGAGCTTCGGCGACAAGGGAGTTGGTGACGGTCGAGCGCTGCGAGGCGATGCCGTCGAAATCCTCGGGGATGTTGATGGCGGTGACGCCCAGCTCGGCGACCTTGCTCAGCAGATCGGCGGGGTAGGTCTTGTTCTTGTCCGACTCGTAGGCGGCCGGGCGGATGACCTCGACGGCGAATTCCTTCACCGTGTCGGCGATCATCTTCTGCTCGTCCTCGGGAGTGAGGTCGAAGTAGTCGGCGTTCGCCTTGTCGAGGCGCTTGGGGGCGCCCTTGCTGCCGGTCACCTTCTTGAAGGTGCGGTTGGCAACGCCGAGCGTGGTGAACAAGCCCTTCGTGGTCTCGAAGATGCCCTTGTTGAAGGCTCCGCGCAGGTTGTACTTGTCCAGCAGCTCCGAACCCGCGATCGGGGTCAGCACCGCGATGAGGATGTCGATCGCGCCGCGCTTGTGCTTCTGGAGGCCGACGCCGGTCTCGTGTTTCGCCAGGCTCTTGCTCTTGGCGGCCTTCTTCTCGTCGCGCGGGGTCAACGTGTTGGTCATGTCACCAGCCGTTTCTGGGGTCAAAGTGGGGTTCTGCCGGAGTAACTGATCGTTACCTTACTCCGAAGTAAGAACCGTATCTTACTAAGCGGTAAGGTCCGCACAAAACGAGGTGCATGTCACACCGATGGACCCCGCGGCACGCGGGCTCTGCCGCTCTCAAGCGGCGCTGGGAGTGCGAGAAGCTGGGCCCTTAGGACAGGGCGCGCAGTACTTCCTCGTGCAGCAATGCGTTGCTTGCGACGGCACTACCGCCATGTGGGCCAGGCTCGCCGGCCAGATTCGTGAAGGTGCCGCCGGCCTCGCGCACCAGGATGTCCAGCGCGGCCAGGTCCCACAACGAGACCTCGGGTTCGGCCGCGATGTCGACCGCTCCCTCGGCCACCAGGCAGTACGAGAAGAAGTCGCCGTATCCCCGGACCCGCCACACCGCGTCGGTGAAGTCGATGAATCGATCGCGCGTACCGCGGTCGGCCCAGCCCGACAGGCTGGAGAACGACAGACTGGCAGACGCCAGCTGGTCGACCCCGGAAACATGGATCAGCTCGTCCTCGCCGGAGCCGACCCGGCGGTGCGCGCCGAGCCCGGCGGCCGCCCACCACCGGCGGGACAGCGCCGGGGCACTGATCACTCCGACGACGGGGACGCCGTCTTCAAGCAACGCGATGAGCGTGGCCCAGATGGGGACGCCACGTGCGAAGTTCTTGGTGCCGTCGATGGGATCGATGACCCACTGCCGACCGCTGAAGGCGGCCTCTCCGCCGTATTCCTCGCCCAGCACCGAGTCCGCTGGACGTGATCGATGCAGCAGAGAGCGCAGGACGGACTCCACCGAGGTGTCTGCGTCGGTTACCGGCGTCAGGTCGGGCTTGGTGTCCACCCGAAGATCGAGCGCACCGAACCGCGACGTGGTGATTTCATCGGCAGCATCGGCCAATTCGAGTGCCAGCCGACGATCTTCGCGCAAGGAGACGGTGGGCGTCATGCCTGCAGTCCTACCATGGACGTGTGTGGGAATTCGTGGTGCTACTGCTCATCGGCGGCTCGCTGGCTTTCGTCATCATGCAGATGCGGCGCGGCAGGCAGGCGCAATCCGGTACGAACGCGGCGCAAGGGACGCTGTTGGTGACGGGTGTGAGCCCTCGTCCCGAGGGAGTGACGGGTGAGCAGCTGGTTACGATCACCGGTGCGCTCAATGGTCCGACGGTCGCCGAATACATCACCTATCGGCAGATCGTGCGTGACGTCAACGATTGGCCGCGCATCGGCGATCTGATTCCGGTGCTGTACTCACCGAAGAATCCCGAGCGTTGGGATGTGTTGTTAGCGCCGCCGCCGGGGGCCACCACTGCGCAGCAATACCCGAGCGGCCCGCCATCGATCGAAAACATCGATCAGGTACCCCCTCCACCGCCGCCTGCAACGCCGCCGCCACCTCCGGCAGCTTTCGGGGGTCCGTCGTCAACGGAGGATCCGGCCAAGAAGCATGAACCGCCGCCGCGCTACTACGAGCCTCCGCCGCTGTAGCTACGCGGTCTGCTGCAAGAAGTTCGCCAACGCGGCGAGGCGATTCTCGGTCTCACGCTTGAACATTCGCTCCGCGATGGGCTCGATGATCGCCGGTCTGCAGGTGAAGGTCATGGTGTATGTCGCCAGCGACATATCCTCGCGGTGCTCGGCGGCGAGATCGGTATCGTCGCTCTCGATTGGTTCATGACGGAGCGAGGCGGCCCACTTGCTGAAGAAGGGCGGCGTGGATTCGAGCTTGATGGCCGCCAGATGCGGTGGTTTGAACGTGACGTATCGGGTGCGAAACGAGTAGCCGCCCAGGATCCAGCGCGCGGTACAGACAGCCACCTTGCCGACATCGGCCTTGCCGCCCTCCACCGACGCGCGGCGTAGCAGGGTGTCCCATTCCAGTCGCCGGCCGTAATCGTGGAGCAGGTCGAACGTCCGCTCGCAGCTGGCGGGCATGACCTGTGACACCACGATGTGGACGGTCACGGATGAGCCTCTTGGGCGAAGACCACTGTCATGGCTCGCCGTGTCGTCCGGTTGCGGCGAGCAGATCGGGCACCGTCTCGAGCTTCACCCGGGGGCGGCCCTGTGGCTCGCCGGTTGCGCGCTCATGCGAATCGATGGTCAGCCAATCAGACTGGGACACGATGTGTGGTTCGTGCCCCAAAAGCCATTCCTCCAGGGCTTTGGTATCGGGTGCGGCGCCCAGGTCGGCGGTCGTCAGATCCGCGAGCAGCGTGTCGACCGTCTCCTGTGAGTCGCTCTTGTTGGTTCCGATGACGCCGACCGGGCCGCGTTTGATCCAGCCGACCACATACTCGTTCTCGCGGCCCTCGATGCGTCCCGCGTTGTTGAGGATGACCCCACGCCGGGAATCGAAGGGCAATCCCGGCACCGGAACTCCGCGATACCCGATGGCACGCACCACCAGGTGGGTGGGCAGCGTCTCGCGTTCGCCCGTGTCGCGGGCCGCGACGTACCCGTCTTCATCTACTAATTCGTTGTGGCCCACAGTGATTGATTCGACCTCGGTATCGCCGTGCAGCTCGATGGGGGAGGTGCGAAACCGGAACACCACTCTGCGATGGCCTTCGGTGTGCGGTCGTTCCGAGAACTTGCGCAAGGTGTCGATGTTGGTGCGGGTGGGCTTGGGTGCGGCTGCCAACTGCTCGTCGGTGATGTCGGCCAGGTCGTCAGGGTCCACCACGACGTCGACACCGGGCAGATCGCCCATCTCGCGCAGCTCCAGTGGGGTGAAGGTGGCCTGCAGCGGCCCGCGCCGGCCGATGATCACAACCTCACGGATCGCGTTGTGGTCCAACGAATCCAGGGCGCGATCGGCGATGTCCGTGGTGTGCAGCGACTCCGGATCCATGCCCAGAATGCGTGCGACGTCGAGCGCCACGTTGCCATTGCCGACGACCACTGCGCGTGCGCCCGACAGGTCGACCGACACCTTCTGGTACGTGGGGTTGGCGTTGTACCAACCCACCACGTCGACGGCCGCGATGCAGCCCGGCAGTTGATCGCCCGGGATGCCCAGGGGCTTGTCGGACTGGGCTCCCACCGCGTAGATCACCGCGTCATAGCGCGACGCCAGCTCCTCGGCGGTGATCTGTTCTCCCACTTCGATATTGCCGAAGAACCGGAAGCGCGGGTGCGTTGCCGTCTTCTCGAATACCGCACTGACCGATTTGATCTTGGGGTGATCCGGTGCAACCCCAGACCGGACCAAACCCCAAGGGGTGGGCAGCATTTCGAGCATGTCAACATGCACGTCGAAATCGGGGTGTTTGAGCAGCGATCCGGCGGCAAAGAAGCCCGAGGGCCCCGCACCGACGATGGCGACGTGAACGGCGCGCACCCTCGTCCATCCTTATCTGCCCGCCAGGGGGCAGCGGCTGTCGTCGGCTATGGGCTGGCCGACAGGGGGGCTGGCCGCGGTCCTGTGCGGACGGGTTACCCCACCGATGCTAGCGACGGTTACGAGGGTGCGCGGGTAGACCTGCGGACTAGGCCCGCATTTCGTACACGCCGGACAGCGCCTCGACCCGATTCCAGATCGCGTCGAAGCGTTCGGAATTGAATACCGGTTCTGAAATCACGTCCTTGGCCCACTGCCGTTGGGACGCGGTGGCCTCGCGCTTGCCGATCAGATCGACCGCGTACTGCGAGAAATCCCGGTTGAGGATCTCGAAGATCTGGTCGATGAGCTGCTCGTCGGCACCTCGCAGCTTGGCCTGTTCCAGGATCAGACCGCCGTAGACCACCAGGGTGAACAGCTCGCCGATGCTGAGCTGCAGATCCAGTCCGGCGCTCTTGATGGCGTCCTTCTCCGCGGCCACCAAGGTGGCCAGCGCCTCGGCGCGCTCGGTGAAGGCCGCGACATTCGGGATGCCGGCGTTCTCCGCGAACGGCTTGCGCCAATCGTGGAACTGGACCTTGCCCAGGCCACTGGCCGGGCCCTGGTTGAACAGGAACTCGTCGTCGCGGGCTTCCAGCTGCACTCCGGGAACCGCGAGATCCTGGGAATGGTGCAGGTAGGCGGGCATGAACTTGAGGATCAGAGCCAGGTTGACGGCCACCGTGCCCTCGAGCTTGGGCAGGCCGGCCACGTCGATACGTGCCGCGGTGGTGTAGGTCTCTGCCTCGAATGCCTTGGCCGACATGACATCCCCCAGCAACGCCAGCACCTTCTCGGCCTCGGTGGTGGCCTTCATCTTGGTGACCGGGTTGAACAGCAGGTAGCGCCGGTCCTCGGGGCTGGCGGTGCGGAAGTAATCCACGGCGCGCTCGCTGAACAGCTTCATACCCATCAACCGGGCGTAGGCGTCGACGAACTCGCGGCGCACGTGGTCGAACTTGGTGACCGGGCTGCCGTACAGAATGCGGTTGTGTGCGTGGGTGACCGACTCGTACAGGGCGTGAGTCGACAGGCCGATGCCGCCGAAGCACAAGTTGAACTTGCCGATGTTGACGGTGTTGAGCGCGGCGCTGAAGGCGTCGGCGCCGACGTGCAGGATGTCGTCCTCGCTGACCGGGTACTCGTCGAGTTCGAACTCTGCGACGTACATCTGCGACGGCACGACGTTCTTGATCACCGTGTAGTTGGGGTGCTCGCTGTCGGCGAGGAAGAAGACGTACTGGTCCAGTCCGTCGCGGCCTTCGACCCGGCCGAACACTGACACGATGCGGGCGCAGTTGCCATTGCCGATGTAGTACTTGCGGCCCGATGCCTTGTATCCGCCACCTTCGACCGGAGTGAGCACCAGGTCGGTGGAGTAGATATCGGCGCCGTGGGCCTGCTCGGACAGGCCGAAGGCCGCGACGGCCCCACCGTCGAGCAGGTCGGCAGCGCGCTTGCGCGGGTCGGTGTTGGTGCTCTGCCACACCGGCCCGAGCCCGAGCACGGTCACCTGCCACGGGTACCAGTAGTTCAGGCCGTAGAAGCCGAGGATCTCCGACAGCTTGGCCACCCGGGCGGTGTCCCAGCGCTTGTCGGCGTTCCCGGCGCCGTCGGCGGCCGGGGTGAGGAAGGTTGCGAACAGCTTCTCGCTCGCCGCGAAGTCCAGGAAGTCCTGGTAGAAGACCTTGTCGACATAGTCCTTGAGCAGGCGCGTCTTGCCGCGATTCTCGAACCAGTCGACGGTGGCCTTCAGGAGCCGGCGTGTTTCACCGTCGAATTCGGCGAAGTCGTCCTGGGTGGGGTGAAGCAGCTCGGTCTTGGGGGCGATGTTCGTATCCTGACTCACGGTCAGGAACTTACCAGTGCGTCAGTTTGGATAGGGAGGGACGGGGATTTGAACAGCACGTGCACAACCGTCGGTGGGTCAGTTGGCGTCGCGTGCCGTGCGCCGGTCGGTCTGGTCACGTTGGTGGGTGCAGTGCCGGTGGCGCCGCCGTCCTAGGCGGGCCAATGCCATCAGCGCCAGGTCGTCGGCATCCATCGCGGGCCGGTGTGGCACGTAATCATCAAGTAGGGCCACCTCGACGCCCTGCTTGTCCAGGTCATCGCGAATGCCCGCCGTGAACATCGAATCGGCGCTGCGGGGTTGAGTGTGGTGTGAAACCCTTTGTGTTGCCAGCGATCTCACCATGATGATACCGCCCCGGCTGCGATCGGCGATGCGGTGGCCAAATCGATGGGTGAGGTAGAGCGTGCGCATTCGGTTCAGTACCGGTTCGCCGAAGCGGCTGCTGCCGCTGTCTTCGTCGGTGATGCATACCAGCAGGCCTACGTCGATATCGTCGGTCGCCGCGGCGAGCTCGCCGGTGAAGACGTCGGGCGATGCGGTTCGCACGCTCACGCCCGAGGTCACGGCCAGTGTGTAGGCGTCGGCCCGTCCGCTGTGCGCCGCGAGCACCACGTTGATGCCGTTCGCGGCGATATGGCGCGCGAATGCGGTCGCCGTTTCGGTCTCTCCGGCCGCGATAACGGCCCATGGCCCGTACCGTGATCTTGGTAGCGCGGCCAGCTGCCGCCCGAAGGAGTACATGTCGTTCGAGTCCCCCGGGTAGCTAAGTAGTTGAGTATTGCATTTCTTGTTGAAATTCGATATATCAAATTCGACGGAATAGTAACAGCCGGATAGTCGGATCGGGGTGGAAATGACGAAGTCCGCACCCGCGGTCGTGCGCGCAACCCAGGTTCTCGATTACCTGGCAGCGCGGCCCGTTCAGCCGCTGTCGATGACCGAGATCGCCGAGGCAATAGGCGTCAACCCGGCATCGACGCTCGCGATACTTCAGGCGCTCACCGAGGCCGGATACATCGTTCGCCATCCCCGCCACAAGACGTATTCGATCGGTCCCTCCCTACTGATTACCGGTCATGCCGCCCGGATGCGATTTGAGATCGCCGACGTCGTGGACGCCGAGGTGAAACAACTCGCCACCGCTTTCGGCACGGCATGTACGGGGTCGATGATCGCGGGGGAGGACGTCGCGGTGATCGCGTCGTACGGTCGCTCACCCAGCGGTGGCAGCTACCAGGTGGGGCAACGCATTCGGCTCAGCGCGCCGGCGGGCCTGGTGTTCATGGCGTGGGCGTGCGATGCGGACGTGCGGCAATGGCTGCTTCGCGCTACTCCGGTGATTACCGATGAACTCTGGGACGGGATGCAGGCCATGCTGGCCGGCATTCGTGCGCAGGGATATTTCGCGTCCGTGCACAGCGATCGTGTCGACAAGTTCTACATGCAGTTCGGCGAGGCAGCTCGCCACGGCACCGTTGGCGAGAAGCGCGACATCATTCAGTCGGTGCTCGCTGCTCTGTTGGCCCGCATGGGCGAGCCGATCGACTTCAGTGAGCCACGCCGGATCGGGTTCCTGGGGGCGCCTGTGTTCAACGCCGAGGGAGAGGTTGCCGTGATGCTCAGCGTGCTGGGAACACCCGACAGCCTCACCGAAGCCGAGGTCATCGACGCGGGCAATCGTCTGCGCTACAGCGCCGACCACATCACGTCGGTCACCCACGGCAGGCAGGGCGCCAGCACCTAGACATCGGGTCGGAATATTGCGCTCCGTCAGCCCGGTAGCCTGAACAGTTGTGGATCTGGACTGCCAAGCCGACATCGCTGACCTCGACACGACCCTCACCACGGTGGAGCGGGTGCTCGACGTCGACGGTCTGCGTGCCCGGATCAAGACACTCGAAGAAGCCGCCGCCGACCCCAACCTGTGGGATGACCAGGCGCGCGCCCAGCAGGTGACCAGCCAGCTCTCGCACGCACAAGGTGAGCTGCGTCGTGTGGAAGCACTGCGGCAGCGTCTCGACGATCTGCCGGTGCTCTACGAGCTCGCCGAGGAAGGCGATGACCCCTCGGTGGTGGCAGAGGCCGACGCCGACCGTGCCAAATTGCGCGAGGACATCGAGGCCATGGAGGTCCGGACGCTGTTGTCGGGCGAGTACGACGAACGCGAAGCCGTGGTCACCATCCGGTCCGGTGCCGGCGGTGTGGACGCCGCGGACTGGGCCGAAATGCTGATGCGCATGTACATCCGCTGGGCCGAGGCGCACAAATATCCCGTCGAGGTTTTCGACACCTCCTACGCCGAAGAGGCGGGTATCAAGAGCGCGACCTTCGCAGTGCACGCACCCTTCGCCTACGGCACGCTGTCGGTCGAGCAGGGCACGCACCGGTTGGTGCGAATCAGCCCGTTCGACAACCAGAGCCGGCGGCAGACTTCGTTCGCTGATGTCGAGGTGCTGCCGGTGGTGGAGACGACCGATCACATCGACATTCCCGAAGGCGATCTGCGCGTCGACGTGTACCGATCGAGCGGCCCGGGTGGTCAGTCGGTGAACACCACCGACTCGGCGGTGCGTTTGACTCACATCCCGACGGGGATCGTCGTCACCTGCCAGAACGAGAAGTCGCAGCTGCAGAACAAGGTCGCGGCGATGCGCGTGCTGCAGGCCAGGCTGCTGGAGCGTAAGCGGCAGGAGGAGCGCGCCGAGATGGATGCGCTCAAGGGTGATGGCGGCAGTTCATGGGGCACCCAGATGCGCTCCTACGTGCTGCAGCCGTATCAGATGGTCAAGGACCTCCGTACCGAGTACGAGGTAGGTAATCCCGCGGCGGTACTGGACGGGGACATCGACGGATTCATCGAGGCGGGAATTCGGTGGCGCAATAGGCGCGATGACTAGCGCCACCGAGTTCAACGCGGCGAGCCTTCGCCTTCACGAGCGCTGGAACACCCTGTGGTCCAGCGAGGTTGGTCGCTGGCTACTCGACAGCGGTCTGCAGATCGTCATCGCCGTCCTGGGTGCGATGATCCTCGTGCGCTTCATCAACTGGGGCGCGCACAAGATCACTCGCCGGCTGGACCGTTCGTTTACGCAGAGCGATGCGCTGGTGCGCTCCGAGGCCAGTAAGCATCGCCAGGCACTCGCCTCCGTCGTCTCCTGGATCGTCGTGGTGCTGGTCGTTGTCGTCACCACCGTGCACGTCGTTGGGGTGTTGGGCATTTCGATAGGCGGGCTCGCAGGTCCCGCCGCGGTGCTCGGTGGCGCGCTCGGTTTCGGCGCCCAGCGCGTCGTCCAGGACCTGTTGAGTGGTTTCTTTCTCATCACCGAAAAGCAGTACGGCTTCGGTGATCTGGTGGAGCTCTACGTGCAGGGACAGACCACCGAATCCCGGGGGACCGTCGAGGAGGTCACCCTGCGGGTGACCAAGTTGCGTTCCAGTGAGGGCGAGGTCATCACCATTCCGAATGGGTTGATCGTCAAGGCGGTCAACTTGTCGAAGGACTGGGCCCGCGCGGTCGTCGATATCCCGGTGCCCACGAGTGTGGACCTGGCCCGGGTCAACGATGTGTTGTACGACGTCTGCCAGCAGGCGCTGGTGGACCGTGATCTGTCGCAGCTGCTGCTCGACGCCCCGTCGCTGATGGGTGTGGAGAGCATCGAGGTGGACCGGGTCAACGTGCGCATGGTGGCGCGGTCGCTGCCCGGTAAGCAGTTCGAGGTGGGCCGGCGGCTGCGCGCCAAGGTCATCGCGGCGCTGGCCAAGGCCGGAGTGGCGTTGGTGGGAGACAGCCGCCCGGTGGTGCGCACCATGTCGTCCTCGAGCTCCGGAGAGCTCAAACGTGACACCAAGCGCGAGGAGGGCCGCGACGAGGGCGTTGACACCAAACCCCAACCGATCGTGAAGGACGAGGATCTCAAATGAGTGAACCTCGCCAGGAACCGCTCTGGGAGAAGCTTCTGTCCTCGGCGGCCAAGATTCGGGCAAAGGTCAGGATCCGCACCTCGACCGCCATGCTCATTCTTGCGTTCGTCGCGGCGAGCTGGCTCTACGAGATCAACAAGCCCGAGCCGGCGCCTCCGCAGCCGCCGCCGGGATACACCTGGGTGCCCAAGCCCAGCGTCACGACGACCACGCCGCGACCGGTACCTAGCACCACGAGGCGTCCGACGACCACTACGGCGCCCACCACGACCACGACGACGGAGCCCACGAACACCATCGTCACGACATTTCCGACGCTGACACCCAGCGGAACGCCGCCGACACCCCCGACGACAACCCCACCTCCGCCACCCGGATGGTTGCCCCCCTGGCTGGTCCCGCCGCAGCTTCCGCCGCCGCCGGGTGCACCTCCCGCGACGCCTCCAAGCCCCGCGCCGTAGTGCGCCCTCACGGTCATCACGGGTTTCCCGGCTAGACTGGCGTGCCGTGATCAGCCTCGAAAAGGTAACCAAGCTCTACAAATCGTCAGCTCGGCCCGCATTGGACAACGTGAGCCTCGAGATCGACAAGGGTGAGTTTGTGTTCCTCATCGGACCTTCGGGTTCGGGCAAGTCGACATTCATGCGGCTGCTGCTGGGCGAGGAGCTGCCCACCAAGGGCGACATCCAGGTTTCCAAGTTCCACGTCAACAAGCTGCGCGGCCGCGAAATCCCGCACCTTCGGCAGACGATTGGCTGTGTTTTCCAGGACTTCCGGCTGTTACAGCAGAAGACGGTCTACGAGAACGTGGCCTTCGCGCTTGAGGTGATCGGCAAGCAGACCGACATCATCAACCGCATCGTGCCCGAGGTACTGGAGATGGTGAACCTGACCGGTAAGGCCAGCCGGCTGCCCTCGGAGTTGTCCGGTGGCGAACAGCAGCGTGTCGGTATCGCGCGCGCGTTCGTCAACCGTCCGCTGGTGCTGCTGGCTGATGAGCCGACCGGAAACCTGGACCCCGAGACCAGTGAGGACATCATGGCGCTGTTGGAGCGGATCAACCGCACCGGCACCACCGTGTTGATGGCGACACATGACCATCACATCGTCGACTCGATGCGCCAGCGCGTCATCGAGTTGGAGCTCGGCAAGCTGATCCGCGACGAGCAGCGCGGTGTCTACGGGGTAGATAGGTAAGTGGAATAGAACATGCGATTTGGATTCCTGTTCAACGAGGTCCTCACCGGCCTGCGTCGCAATGTGACCATGACGGTGGCGATGATCATCACCACCGCGATCGCGATCGGATTGTTCGGTGGTGGTCTGCTGGTGATATCGCTGGCCAAGAACTCTAAGGCCATCTACCTGGACCGCGTGGAGACGCAGATCTTCCTCACCGAGGACCTGTCGGCCAGCGACCCCGACTGCAGCAGCGATATCTGCAAGGGTCTGCGCGATGAGATCGAGAAGCGTTCCGATATCAAGTCGGTGCGCTTCGTGAATCGCGAGGACGCGTACGCGGACGCGGAGAAGCGGCTGCCGCAGTTCCGGGACCTGATGAAGGACGTGAGCAAGGATGCGTTCCCGGCCTCGTTCATCGTCAAGCTCAAGAACCCGGAGACGCACGCAGATTTCGACGAGTCTTTCGTCGGCAAGCCCGGTGTGAAGGGTGTGCTCAACCAGAAAGATCTGATCGACCGCTTGTTCGCGGTGCTGAACAGCCTGCGTGACGCGGCGTTCATGATCGCGTTGGTCCAGGCTGTCGGTGCGGTTCTGTTGATCGCCAACATGGTTCAGGTCGCCGCATACACCCGGCGCACCGAGGTGGGCATCATGCGTCTGGTGGGTGCCACCCGTTGGTACACGCAACTGCCGTTCCTGTTGGAGGCGGTGATCGCGGCGCTTGCCGGTGTCGCGCTGGCGGTGATCGGTCTGATCGTGGCGCGGGTGACCATCCTCAACGGCGCGTTGGAACAGTTCATTCAGGCCAACCTGATTGCCCCGATCACCTATGGAGATGTGTTCCTCGCGTCGATTCAGATGGCGGCGCTGGGCATTCTGCTGGCCGGAGTGACCGCCTATGTGACCTTGCGTCTGTACGTGCGTAGATAGGTCCTGGCGATGAGTAAGAAACCGACCGACGGGCGCCAGATCATCGCGTCCAATCGCAAGGCGCGGCACAACTATTCGATCCTCGACGTCTACGAGGCCGGGGTGCAGCTGGTGGGCACCGAGGTCAAGACCCTTCGCGAGGGCAAGGCCTCTCTGGTAGACGCCTTCGCCACCATCGATGACGGCGAGGTCTGGCTGCGCGCGTTGCATATCCCGCAGTACGACCACGGAACCTGGACCAACCACGCACCGCTGCGGAACCGGAAGCTGTTGCTGCACAGAGCGCAGATTGATCAGCTGGTCGGCAAGGTTCGCGATGGCAACCTGACACTGGTGCCGTTGTCGCTGTACTTCCTGGACGGCAAGGTCAAGGTGGAGCTGGCGTTGGCGCGCGGTAAGCAGGCGCACGACAAGCGTCAGGATCTGGCCAAGCGGGACGCCACCCGCGAGATCACACGCGAATTGGGGCGGCGCGCCAAAGGCATGTAACCCGAACGGGTTACGCGGCCACCGCCAAGGCCTTCTCGTGTCTGCGCTGGCGCTCGACGGTTACCAGGTAAAAGGCCCATGCGAACGCAAAACTTGTGAAGAGGCTCGAGACGAAGTAAAGCCATGGGCGCCGGATGCCGCGGCGGTACCCGTCGATGATCGTCATCAGCGGTAGCAGAATGACATTGCCGATCGTGTAGTCCTGGCTGGCCGAGCCCGCCGCGGGATTGACGAACATCAGCTTGATGTAGTCGATCCACCCGGTGATGGGGTTGGACACGTGGTACTCGGCGACGTACCGGATGTTGAAGTACCAGCCCAGTGCGATCGAGGCAATGCCGACGGCGTAGTACACGATTTCGAGCAGCGATAACGCGGGACCCGTTGCGGTTCGGGCGAATATCGGTCGATTCGAGGCGACGATGAGCGCGATGACGGCGATTCCGAGGATCGCGTGCACGATGAGCGACACCATGTCCGGAGCCTGACAGCGCTCTGAAGTTTTGTCAATAGTGACATAACTTGCCTTGATTGATCCTTGCGGTACCTTTCGAGCATGGTCAGACCGGCCCAGACCGTCCGCAGTGAGCGGACCCGTGCTGCCCTTCGGCAGGCGGCGATCGTGCGCTTTCTCGGTCAGGGCGTGGAGGACACCTCGGTCGAGCAGATCGCCGCGGATGCCGGAGTCTCGTTACGTACCTTCTATCGTCACTTCGAGTCCAAGCATGACCTGCTCTTCCCGGATTATGACCTCGGTTTGGAATGGTTTCGCAGCGCGCTGGACGCCAGGATTCCCGGCGAGCCCATCCTCGAATCGGTGGAGTCGGCGATCTTCAGTGCGCCCTATGACGTCGACGCGGTGATCAAGATCGCGACGCTGCGTAACCAGGAGCTCGACCGCGCGCGCATCGTGCGGCATATCCGGCAGGTTGAGGCCGAGTTCGCCGAGGCGATCGAGGAGCATCTCGTTCGCGACGGTGACGGCGACACCAATCCTGATGTGCGCCTGCGTAATACCGTGACGGCGCGCAGCATTGCGGCGGCAGTCTTCGGCGCCATGGACGCGTGGATGCTGGGCGAGAATCGCTCGCCCGAGGAGCTTGCGCGGCTCAGTCGTACCGCGCTGGACTTCCTGAAGGCGGGAATCGGCGACGCTTCCTGAAACTAAGTTTTGTCACTATTGACAAAACTTTGGCGCCATGTCAGCGTGAGGCATGGCGGACTTCGAGGCGATCGTGATCGGCGCGGGGCACAACGGACTCACCGCAGCGGCGAAGCTGCAACAGTCGGGACTGCACACCCTGTGCCTCGACGCGAAGTTGTACGCCGGCGGTATGGCGTCGACGGTGGAGCTGTTCGACGGCTACCGATTCGAGATCGCCGGATCCGTCCAGTTTCCGACATCTGCCGTCTTGAGTCGCGATCTCGGGCTGGACACGCTGCCGACCGTCGACCTCGATGTTGTGTCCGTGGCGCTCAGGGGGATTGGCGACGAGCCGCTTGTCTACTACAGCGATCCGATGAAGCTGTTGACCCATCTCAACGAGGTACACGGAGCCGAGGCGGTCAACGGCATGGCGGGGATCATGGCGTGGAGCCAGGCGCCCACGAGGGCGTTGGGGCGATTTGAGGTGGGGCAGCCGCCGAAAACATTCGATGAGATGTACGCCTGTGCGACAAACGAATTCGAGAGGGCAAGCATCAACGACATGCTTTTCGGATCGGTCACCGATGTGCTGGACCGCTACTTTCCTGATAAAGAAAAACATGGCGTGCTGCGCGGAATGCTGGCGTTTTTGGCGCTCAACATGACCTACCGCGGTCCGGAAACCCCCGGTAGCGCTGCCGCGCTGGCCTTCGGGTTGGCGATGCCGGATGCGACCGCCTTGCAGATGAAGAAGCTCCGAGGCGGTATCGGTGCGCTGACGTCGCATCTGCATGAGCTCTTGATTCGGCATGGCGGTGAAGTGCGGCTGCGCAGCAAGGTGACTCAAATCCTGACATCCGACGGCCGGGTGAGCGGCGTCGGTTTGGAAGATGGCTCGACAATCACCGCACCCGTCGTTATTTCGTGCGTCGCACCGGATATCACCATGGTCGAGATGTTGGACTCATCGGTTGTTCCACCCGATCAGCGGGACCGATTCGCGCGGGTCGATCACCGCGGCAGCTACCTGCAGATGCACTTCGCTCTCGACGCGCTGCCGGAGTTCGCGGCGCCGTACCAGGACCTGAACGATCCGGAGATGCAATCGACGGTCGGGATGTACAGCACGCCCGAGGAGTTGCAGGCGCAGTGGGAAGACTGTCGCCGGGGTGTGGTGCCCGCCGATCCCGCGGTGGTGTTCCAGATTCCGTCCCTGCATGACCCGCAGCTGGCGCCCGAGGGTAAGCACGCGGCCTCGGCGTTCGCCTTGTGGTTCCCCGTGGAGACGGGGCATGCCCGGTATGGCGAGATGAAGGTAGAGATGGGGGAGCGGGTGATGGACAAGATCTCCCGGCTGGCACCGGATTTCAAGGACACGGTGCTGCGGCACACCACATTCACGCCCCGCCACATGGGCACCATGTTCGGGGCGCCGGGCGGCGACTACTGCTTCGGGCTGGTGCACGCGGACCAGATCGGCGTCAACAGACCGGGGCCACGCGGATACCGGGGCGATCCCTTACCCGTCGAAGGCCTGTATCTCGGGAGTGCGGGATGTCATGGAGGACCGGCGATTTCCTTCATTCCCGGATACAACGCCGCGCTGGAAGTGTTAGCAGACGCGCGCTAGAGCGCTCCTGCGCCCCGACCCCCTTCGCGCCGCCCCGCCGCCCCCTTCGCGTCGCCCCCTCGCGTCGACCCCTTCGCGTCGACCCCCCTCGCGTCGAGACCAAGGTTGTGGCGAA